>NZ_CP017603.1:2400000-3600000 GCF_001854185.1 Clostridium formicaceticum | reverse complement strand
TACAACAAAAGATTTAGCTAATGCCCTCAAGATGGCTTCTGATACAGCCTATAAGGCTGTTATGAAGCCTGTAGAGGGAACCATTTTAACCGTAGCAAGAGAAAGTGCTGAACAAGCGATAGTCATTGCTAAAAAGGAAAAAGATATCATTGCCTTTGTGGAAAAAGTGATTATAGAAGCAGAAGAAACCTTGAAAAAAACCCCGGATATGTTAAAGGTATTGAAGGAAGCAGGGGTAGTAGATTCTGGAGGGAAAGGTCTAATTTACATTTATTTAGGTGCATTAGCTGTACTTACAGGGAATACGCCAACAACAGAAGATTTAGAAATTATACAGCGAACTGTTGAACATGAAGAGCTTGTAGAAGGTAATATAGAATTTGGTTATTGTACAGAGTTTATTATCAATGTTGCAGATGCTGATATAGAAGCGCTAAAAAACACGATAAAGAATTATGGAGATTCTATGTTGGTGGTGGGAAATGAAAATGTTGTGAAGGTTCATATCCATACAAATCATCCAGGAGAGGTACTAGAGCATGGGTTAAAGCTAGGCTGCTTAAAGGATATAAAGATAGATAATATGAGATTGCAACATAGGCATCAAAACTTTGAGGAGACGGAAGAGATAAGACCGAAATCACAAAAGAAACAATATGGCTTTATTACTGTAACGATGGGTAAAGGTCTAACAGATATATTTAAGGATTTTGATGTGGATTGTGTCATTGAAGGGGGTCAAACGATGAACCCTAGTACAGAGGATTTTGTAAAGGCGATTGATACCGTTGATGCGACAACCATTTTTATTTTGCCTAACAATAGTAACATTATTATGGCAGCAAATCAGGCGAAAAGCATTTCTCAAAAAGATATCAGAGTCATACCAACAAAATCTGTCCCTCAAGGGATTACATCTTTAATGGCATTTAATTTAGAAAACACACCACAAGGTAATGAAGAAGAGATGCTAGAAGCCATCCAAAATGTAAAAACTGCACAGGTTACCTATGCTGTCAGGGATACTAGTTATAATGATATTGCTATTCACGAAGGAGATATACTGGGGATAGGAGAAGGTGAAATTCGAGCTGTAGGTAGAGAAATATTTGATGTGTCTGTTGAACTATTAAATAAAGTTGTGACAGAAGAGGATGAAATGATTACAATTTTTTACGGTGAAGAAACGGAGGAAAAGGTTGCTCATCAATTAAAAGAAAGATTAGAAGGGCTTTTTTCTCACTGTGATGTAGAGCTATACTATGGAGGACAACCTTTGTATTATTATATATTTTCTATAGAGTGATGAAAAATAGCCTAATATAAGAATTGTCGTTTTAGGAGTGAATAAAATAATGGAAATGCTAAAAAAAGATATTCAATACATTAAAGGCGTTGGTCCTAAGAGGCTATCTTTGCTAAAAAGGCTAAAAATTTCTAACATAGAAGATATGCTTTATCATTTTCCACGGGACTATGAGAACCGTAGCATTTCTAAAAAAATTATTGAAGTACAACCAGGGGACCAAACGACAATATATGGTATTGTCGTGGGAACATGCCAGTCAATTTATGTGAGAAAAGGGTTAAATATTAATAGATATTTATTAAAAGATGCAACTGGTTCTATTACCATTACTTTTTTTAATCAGCCTTATATGAAAAATAAATTTAAGCCTAACGACCATTTAATGCTTTATGGGAAGGTAAAAAAAAGTTTTCAAGGCTTAGAAATGATCAACCCTATTTATGAAATAATGGAGGCTAATAAAGTAACGATGCAGGAGGGAATTGTTCCTGTTTATCCCACTACGGAGGGGCTAACACAAAGGCAAATTATTGATATTCAAAAAAATATCATAGAAGTCGTTGAAGAGATCGTAGATTATCTTCCGGAGGATATTGTTAAAAAAAATAAGCTTTGTAGCTTACAATTTGCTTTAAAATATATACACTTTCCTACTTCATTGCAACAGATAAAGGTAGCAAAATATAGGCTGGTCTTTGAAGAGTTGCTACTATTGCAATTGGCACTGATAAAAATAAAGAAAAAAACAATAAAGCAGCAAAAAAGTATTCCTCTTAGAAATAATGAGGGAATAGATGTTTTTCTGAAGAGACTTCCTTTTGCTTTGACAATGGCTCAAAAAGCTGTCCTAAAGGAAATTTTAGAAGATTTAGGGAAAGAGGTTCCTATGAACCGATTAGTGCAGGGAGATGTAGGATCTGGAAAAACCATTGTGGCTATTATTGCATTATATAAAGCTGTTATAAATGGCTGTCAAGGGGCTCTTATGGCGCCTACAGAAATACTAGCAGAGCAACACTATCATTCTTTGAAACAGCTATTAGAACCCTTAGGAATAAGGATTGGTCTATTAATCGGCAGTTTGACAAAGGCAAAAAAACAGCAATTATCACAGGAAATACAAGAAGGCAAAATTGATATTATTATAGGCACACATGCACTTATTCAACAAACTGTAAATTTTTATCGATTGGCCCTGGTTATCACTGATGAGCAACATCGTTTTGGGGTGAGACAAAGAGCAATCCTTGCAGAGAAGGGTGATAATCCACATATTTTGGTTATGACGGCCACACCTATTCCAAGGACATTAGCTTTGATACTCTATGGGGATTTGGATATATCCATCATTGATGAGCTTCCTCCAGGGAGAAAAGAAATAAAAACCCGTAGTTTAACCTCAGAAGAAAAAGAGCGGGTCTATCATATCGCTAAAAAAGAGTTGCGTTTAGGGAGACAAGCTTATGTGGTATGTCCCTTGGTGGAAGAATCTGAGGCGATAGAGGCTAAAGCTGCCACAGAAATAAAAGAAGAATTGGCTGCCACTTATTTTTCAGATTATGAGGTAGGACTATTGCATGGTAAAATGCATCCCAAAGAAAAAGAAACGGTGATGAAGTTATTTTTAGAAAATAAGATACATATATTGGTATCGACTACTGTTATAGAAGTAGGTGTAAATGTACCCAATGCGACTATGATGATTATAGAAAACGCCGAACGATTTGGTTTAGCCCAATTACATCAGTTAAGAGGCAGGGTTGGAAGAGGAGACTTTCAATCCTATTGTTTATTAATACATAATAATAAAAGTAAAATAGCTAAGGAACGAATGAAGATTATGGAAGAAACAACAGATGGGTTTATTATATCTGAAAAAGATCTGGAAATCAGGGGCCCTGGAGAATTTTTTGGTATAAGACAACATGGATTACCAGATTTGAGAATAGCTAACTTATTTAAGCATATGAAGGTTTTAAAAAAGGTGCAAAGCCAAGTAGAGGAGTTGCTAAAAGAAGATCCTTACTTAACCTTAGAAAAACATCCTTTATTAAAAGAAAAGTTAGAAGAAAAATTCAAGGGATTTGAAGGAACTTAATTGATAACAAGGGACAGCAGAGGTTGTTCCTTTTATTGTTAGTATAAAAGGCATAAAAAAGTTGTACAATGTGAGATATAGAGTGAATAAGTTATATATAGAATAAAGTTTAAGTACAAAGAAGAAGATTTATGGAATCTCCTATATATTAGAAAAATATTTTGTTAACCAATAGTTGGTATGTTAAAATATAGATAGAGCTGTTTAAGGAGGAAATTTATGAGAATTATTGCTGGAGAGGCTAGAGGGCTTAGGCTTTTTACACCAAAGGACTTACAGATAAGGCCTACGTCAGATCGTGTGAAGGAATCGATTTTTAATATAGTACAGAACTATTTATATGATGGTACTGTTATTGACTTGTTTTCTGGTACAGGAAATCTAGGTATAGAAGCTTTATCAAGAAAGGCTCAAAAAGTATACTTTGTAGATAAAAGTCAAGAAAGCATAGAGATTATTAAGAAAAATCTACATAAAACCAATTTTATTTCAAAGGCAGAAGTACTGCATGCAGATGTAGTTTCTGCTATTCATAAACTGGCCAATAAAAATGTACAAGCTGATATTATTTTTATGGATCCGCCCTATAAGCAAGGATTAGCAGTTGTTGCTTTAGAAGAAATCATTAGAAATAAGCTCCTGCACCCTTTAGGTATCGTTGTTGTGGAGCATGATAAAAACGAGGATATACCCGGGGAGATAGATTCTATTCTACAATTTCGCTGCAAAAATTACGGTAATACAAGTGCTACTTTTTACAAACAAAAGGAGGAAGTTCAATGAAAACAGGTATTTATCCTGGGAGTTTTGATCCGATTACCAATGGACATTTAGATATTATTGAAAGAGCATCTAAATTATGTGATAAAGTTATTGTGTCTGTACTACAAAACCCTAATAAAAATTCATTATTTTCTTTAGAGGAAAGAGTTACTTTAATAAAGGAAGCTGTAGCTGCTTATAAAAATGTTACAGTAGATTGTTTTTCTGGTTTATTAATAGATTATGTTAAAAAAAATGATGCTAAAGTCATCATCAAAGGCTTAAGAGCTGTATCAGATTTTGAGTATGAATTTCAAATGGCATTGATGAATAGAAAATTAGCACCGGATGTAGAAACAATTTTCTTGATGACCAGCAGTGAAAATTCTTATCTAAGTTCTAGCTTAGTGAAAGAAGTAGCTAAGTTTGGCGGCTGCATAGAGGGATTAGTTCCAGAATCAACTAAAAAAGCAATCTTTCAAAAAATTTAAAAACGTAAATTTTTTAATAAATAGGGGGAATGATTGTGGAAGTATTAAAGTTGTTAGAGGAGTTAGAAGAAATTGTAGAAAGTGGATCGTCAATACCCTTTGCCCATAAAGTTCTGGTAGATAGAGATGAAATGCTGGAGGTTATTAAGGAAATTAGAATACATTTACCAGATGAAGTAAAACAAGCACAATGGATTAAGGAAGAAAGACAAAGAATTTTAGTAGAAGCGCAGCAGGAGGCAGATACCATCATACAGGAAGCTAATGAACATGTAATAGCTATGGTAGAGCAAGATGAAATTACAAAGATAGCCCATAGACAGGCAGAAGAAATCATTACTGAAGCTCAAATAGGGGCAAAGGAAATGCGTTTAGGCGCTAGAGATTATGCAGATGAAATATTATCCAATATTGAAGAGATTTTAAATGGGTTAATGGAAACTGTAAAAAACAATAGAGATGAATTAAAAGGGATGAAGTAATTTTCTTCATCCCTTTTAATTCATCCTATTTATTTCGTTTTTTTCCTTTAAAATTATTTATAGTCATAATAAAAAAACCAGTAAGTAAAGAAATCAACAAAACGCCAACAAAGAGCATCAGAAAAATTTCTATTGAAAGGGTTAAGTTGTTAATAATTTTTTCATATAGGGATAATTCCTCGTGATGATAAAAAGTAGGGGTAGTAAAAGCATAAAGCACTGTAAATATAGGATAAACCAAATAAACAAGAAGATAAGAAAAAATGCCGTGCAATAGCTTTGAAAATATGTAAAGACAGAGATTAATATCAGTAGTGCTCAAAATACTAATAGATTGTGCATGAATTGAAAAGCCGCTCCAACCAATGATGAATCCAGCAGCAGCAATGCGATGAATAAGAGCAGCATGCAAAGTATCTGCTATCATTTTACAACCTATTGTTATTTCAAAAAGGCCTGTAATGAGCCCTTTGATAATAGAAAAATCTATAGGAAGCGCTTGAAACAAAAAATATAAACAATTGGCGACCACATCAATCAAGCCAACAATATCAAAGATATTGATGATGACAGAAAATAAAACAATAAATCCTCCTACCATCAACATCGTATTGATAGACTCTCTGACAGCATTGCCTAATAAAATTCCAAAGGGAGGATTTTTTTTACGGGCAATATTTAATTGTACAAAAGCCTTTTTAATTAAGTTTTTATGTTTTGACAATAAAAAAGCAGAAGTATCTTCACTAGAGGACCTTTTATAAAAGCTAAAAAAAAGACCAACAACAATAGCTGCTGTATAGTGGCAAATAGCTAAAAGTAAGCCTACTTCAGAGGATTGAAACATCCCGATAGAAACAGCACCAATAAGAAACAGTGGTCCTGAAGTACTGCAAAAGGATACGAGACGTTGGGCCTCTATCTTTGATAATAATCCCTCTGACCGCAATTTCGTAGTGATTTTCACCCCAACAGGGTAACCAGAGGTGACACTCATAGCAAAGGCAAAGGAGCCCTCCCCTGGAACGTTAAAAAGTGGACGCATAATAGGCTCTAATAATGTACCGATAAACTTAACAACACCTAATCCTACCAGTAATTCTGAGCCAATAAAAAAGGGAAGTAAAGCAGGTAATACAACAGCAAACCAGACCTTTAGTCCTTCATAAGCTGCTTTTACCGATTGATTTGGAAAAATAATAATACAAACCACCAGGACAACAACCATCAATATAATGAAGTAGTCCATCACAAGTTTTTGAAACCTTTTTCTGTAATCTTTAAAACGAATGAAAAATATAATTACTACCAACATCAGTAGCAGGATAAAGAAGCTAGACATAGTATTCCCCCTAGATAAGATGGATCCTTCAAAGAAGGATGTAAGGTTAAAGTTAATATGCTTATAGATGTGCGCCCTTAAATTTTAATATACTAAGGGCTACATTTGCAGCCCACGGTTTTGGGGCGAAACCGTAGACCGTGTATATTAAAATTTAACTTTAGAAGCGCGTATCTATATAAAATTGACAATAAACCTTTAATAAATATATATTTGTTTTTAAAAGTATATATTCTTTTATATAGGGAGAATAAGATATTAATTACTATGTTACTTGGTAATAAGGACTTATATAAAAGTCTAAAGGACGGGTAGAATAATCTTCGTTATTTGTAGCCAAGGCATATAGATTCGTTGCTCTTATATCTATCTCTAACATTTTTTTAGCGATTTCATTTGAGGGAACATATTGATTAATCTTATTAATAATAGGCAAAGTAGCTTTTAACTTACAGGCCTTTAAAATTTCCCTGCCTTTATTATTTAGAGCAAGAACCCGAAGATATTGGGGACCTCCGGAAGAAGTAAAATCTATAATATCTTTTTTCTTAAGATTTAATAACACATGCATACAAATCCTCTGAAAACGAGTTTGTGTATATCTTTTACTTTTTACACAATGGTATAAATTCGTTAAGGAATTACAGTGATGACTACACTGAAAAATTTTGTTTTCTAACCCTTCTCTTATGTCAAAATAATGGGAAAGGCTTTCCTTACTTTCCCGCCTTAATAGCGTCAAAATAACTTTTTCAAAATCCTCTTTAAAGATAGGGGCCAATTTTTTCTCAAAAGCTTCTTCCAAGATATTCAAGGAGGAGGGGGGCATGGTTCCTTTTAGTTCTTGAAGATGATTTTTTCTATAAAAATGCTCTCTAATAGCAGTAGCGCTTACGATGCTGCCTTCAAGTTTAGTTGAATGATAGGCGGCCTTGATTCTAGGAATCGTATAGGGAAGAATAGAAGCATTTAATTTCTTTAACATCTTCATATATTCTATCGCTAAAATATTGTTAGGACTATTCATAATCATTTCTATGACTTCTAAGTCTGAGGTTTTAAGATTACAATCGTCATCTAGATTAAAATAATCAGCCAAAGCTTTTGTTCGTGCCGAAGGAAAAGATAAGCCCTTTTTTAAGTGGTTTTTGAGAAAAATTTTGAATTTAGGAGGCGATAAAAATAAAACATTGGCAATTACTTTTAGCAAGGAAATTTCTCCGTATTCACTTCCAAAACACAATGCATCTACTACCCCCATAGCGTGAAGTAGGCTTATTGAGCCAAAGGCAAACAACTCTGCTGTAGCACAGGCATAAGGGGTGGGAAGTTCAATAACTAAATCAACACCAGCTTGTACCGCCATTTTAGCTCGATCCCACTTATGAACTAAGGCAGGTTCCCCTCTTTGAAGAAAGTTTCCACTCATGATAGCCACCGCATGGGTGCAACCAGTAAGTTCCTTAGATGCATTTAAATGATATAGATGTCCATTGTGAAAAGGATTATATTCAGTGATTAAGCCCAATACCTTCATAAAAAAACCTCCATTATTTTTATTTTATCGAAATTATTAAAACTTACTATATGTAAATATCGCTTTTTTATAATCGGTGAATAAAAAGAATCTATTTAATAAAATATAACACGAATGTTTAATCATGTATAGATTGTTATCAATAAGGTTATTTTATAGACATACGCCTATGGATTTTAATATACTAAGGGTTACATTTGCAGTCCTTGGCTACGTTTTTTAGCTAAGGCGAAATCATATGATCTTGGATATTAAAATTCAAGTTTCAAGGCGTATACCGATAGTAAATATAACAGATAATAATGTAGTTGTTTGAAGAAAAAATATAAATGAAAGATAAATTTTAATAAAAATCATCGAAAAACTTGAAAAAACATTAGAAATTTATTATGATTGTAATGTTAAGAGATTTTCTGACAAGTATTTATCAAATTACTTACATTCAATTAAATAGGAGGTATTAAATTAAAATGAAGGTATTAGTTATGAATTGTGGAAGTTCTTCACTTAAGTACCAGCTTATTAATATGGAAAATGAAGAATTATTAGCAAAAGGAATAGCAGAGAGAATTGGCATAGATGGTTCTTTTGTAAAACATGAGACAACAGGTAAAGAGAAGGTTGTTATTGAAGAACCATTGAATGACCATAAAGCAGCTATCAAAATCGTTGTAGATGCTTTAACAAATAGCGAGTATGGTGCAATTCAATCTATGGAAGAAATTTCTGCCGTAGGTCACAGGGTTGTTCATGGAGGAGACAAATTCTCTAGTTCTGTGGTAATTGATGACGAAGTAAAAACAGCAATAGAAGAGTGTGCAGAATTAGCGCCATTACATAATCCTCCAAACTTAATGGGAATTAATGCATGTAAAGAAATTTTACCTCAAGCACCTATGGTGGCAGTATTTGACACTGCATTCCATCAAACCATGCCTGCTGCTTCTTATATGTATGCCCTACCTTACGAATTATATGAAAAATATAAAGTAAGAAGATATGGTTTCCACGGTACTTCTCACAAGTATGTTTCAGATAAAGCAGCTGAAATGTTAGGAAAACCACTAAAAGATTTAAAGATTGTTACATGTCACTTAGGAAACGGCGCCAGTATTGCAGCAGTAAATCATGGACAATCTGTTGATACCAGTATGGGCTTTACACCATTAGAAGGATTAGCAATGGGAACAAGATGCGGTGACATAGATCCGGCCATCATTGACTACTGGATGAATAAAGAAAACCTAACAATAGCAGAGGCAACCAATGCAATGAACAAAAAATCTGGTGTGTTAGGTGTATCAGGAATTAGTAGTGACTTCAGAGATATTGAAGAAGCTGCAGAAAAAGGAAATGAAAGAGCACAATTAGCTTTAGACTTATATTATCAAAGAGTAAAGAAGTACATAGGAGCTTATGCTGCTGAAATGGGCGGTTTAGATGCAGTAGTATTTACTGCGGGATTAGGCGAAAATTCTTTTATAGCTAGAAAAGAGATTTGTAAAGGTCTTGAATTTTTAGGTATTAAGATTGATGATGAGAAAAATAATGTACGTGGCAAAGAAACTGTTGTTTCAACAGATGACGCTGCAGTAAAGGTATTATTAATCCCAACGAATGAGGAATTAATGATCGCAAGAGATACAAAGACCCTTGTAGGATAATCAAAGCAAAAAGGTAGGGAAAACTCTCTACCTTTTCATTATGAAGGAGAGGGATATTTGCCTTTCGATTTGAAATTCTATGATTCCTTTAACGTATCAAGATAAAATGCTTGACAAACAATCAATTGATTTGTATAATCATTTTTGTTGATATATTCGTAAAAGCTATTTTCTTAAAGCTTTTATAGAGAAAACTGTGGTATACTTAATAGAGGTGAGGATGTTGAAGTTTGATTTAAACACCATAAAAAGAGGGGAACATGATAAACTAAATATAGACTTTACTGTTGACCTTGATAATATAAACTATTATGGTGATGTTCTTAAGGTGATAAGGCCTATACATGTTTTGGGAACAATATATAGTGTTGGGAAAAAAATTTTTCTGTCCTGTAATATTGAAACAGAACTAGAGGTTCACTGCGGAAGATGTTTAAAGCCCTTTACTCATTTACTAAAAAACAATATTGACGTTGAATTAGTTGAAGAGGAAAAGTTGGAGGACAATGATGATTTAGAAGACATTGCTATCTATCGTGATAATAGCATAGATTTTAATGAAATGATAAAAGAACAAATTATCATGAATCTTCCTATGAAGGTGGTATGCAGTGAAGACTGCAAGGGACTGTGTAAAACATGTGGTAAAGACTTAAACCTAGAAGAATGTAAATGTAATCAAGATAGTGAAGATAATATAGATCCTCGATTTGCTAAATTAAAGGAATTGTTACAACAAGATTAAGGAGGTGTTAAACATGGCGGTACCAAAGCGTAAAACAGGTAAATCAAAGAAGAATATGAGAAGAGCAGCAAATTCTAAATATGTTGCACCAGGGTATGTAAAGTGCCCACAATGTCACGAACCTAAATTATCACACCGTGTATGTCCTGAATGTGGATATTACAAAAACAAAGAGGTAATTACAGTAAATGAATAATAATCATGAAAAAATAGTAATGAAGGCTCATTACTATTTTTTTATGCATTTTAAAAGTAGTAATAATAAACTTCGCTGCTTTTTTTATTTACAATTATTATAAATAACTTGAAGTTGTTTTTTAAATACTAACCATAAAGTTCTTGATTTTTCATAGGGAATAATATATACTAAATATTAGTATCAGGTACTAATCTTTAGTACTAATTACGAGGTGATAGAAATGAAAGGGCCAGGTAAGGCTAGCAAATCAGTTCGCCAAAAAAAGTTACTGGAGCTGATTCAAGAACAACCTTTTTTAACGGATGAAGATTTATCCACTAAATTTAGTGTTAGTATACAGACCATAAGATTAGATAGATTAGAGTTAGGGATACCGGAACTTAGAGAAAGAATAAAAAATGTCGCGGAAAAAAACTACAAAAAGGTTAGAAGTATTATTGGAACAGAGATTGTAGGAGAATTAATTGATTTAAACTTAGGAGTCAGCGGTATATCTGTACTGCAGACTACTCAGGATATGGCTTTTAGTAAAACAAACCTTGTAAGGGGGCATCATATTTTTTCTCAAGCAGAATCATTAGCTATGGCAGTCATTGATGCAGAGGTTGCACTAACCGGTGTGTCGAACATTAAATATTTAAATCCTGTAAAGGCTGGAGATAAGTTAGTAGCTAAGGCAGAAGTCGTAAGGGTTAGGGGAAATAACCATTTTGTACATGTTCGGACCAAAGTAGATCAAGTACAAGTATTTAGAGGAAAGTTTATATTGGTCGTTATTGAAGAGGGAGGGATAGAATGAAACTGGTTGTAGATGCAATGGGAGGAGACCATGGTCCTGCTGTTACAATACCAGGGGCTATCGAAGCTGTTAAAGCATACCCTATAACTATTATTTTAACCGGAGATAAAAACAAAATTGAAAAAGAATTAAGCAAGTATCAGTATCCTAAAAAGCAGATAGAAGTTCTTCACTGTAGTGAAGAAATCACCAATGAAGATAAGCCTGTAGCCGCTATTAGAAAGAAAAAAGATTCCTCCATGGTGGTTGGGCTAAACCTAGTAAAGGAAAAAAAAGCTGACGCCATCATTTCTGCAGGAAACACAGGTGCATTATTGGCGGGAGGATTGTTTATACTAGGAAGGATTAAAGGAATTGATCGACCTGCATTGGCTACGGCTTACCCAACAACCAAAGGAGCCTCTGTATTGATAGATAGTGGTGCTAATGCTGATTGTAAGCCAAGAAATTTTTTGGAATTTGGTATTATGGGTGAAGTCTATGCCTCGAAGGTATTGAACATACAAAATCCAAAAATATGTACTGTGAATATTGGGATTGAAGAAACCAAAGGAAATGATGTTACAAAAGAAGCTTATCAACTTTGTGCAAAGGCAAAGTTTAATTTTGGAGGCAATATAGAAGCAAGAGATATTCCTTCGGGCTATGCAGATGTAATTATTTGTGATGGATTCACTGGAAACATTATATTAAAACTAACTGAAGGTATAGCTTCAACGATATTTGGTATATTGAAGGAAGAGTTTACTAAAAACACATTACGTAAACTAGCTGCTGGGATTTTGAAGTCAGGACTCAAGGATTTTAAGAAAAGGTTTGACTATACAGAATATGGCGGAGCTCCCTTTTTAGGTGTAGAAGGAAATTTGATTAAAGCTCATGGAAGCTCCAATGCTAAAGCTATTAAAAATGCCATTAGACAGGCGAAGGCCTTTGTAGAAAATAATGTAGTAGAAGAAATTTTCAAGGAAATCGATGGGCTAGGAGAGGATTAATTTGACTAAACAATTTGCTGTGGGGATAACAGGGATAGGAAGTTATCTACCAGATAAAATATTCACCAACAGCGACATAGAGAAGATGGTAGAAACCTCTGATGAGTGGATTGTGACGAGAACGGGTATCAAACAAAGAAGAGTTGTTGATGAAAAAACGGCTGCTTCTGATTTAGCTACCAAAGCTGCAGAAAAAGCCATAGAAGATGCTGGTATGGATGCGAAAGAGATAGATTTAATTATTGTTGCAACTGCCACACCAGATATGGCATTTCCTTCTACAGCCTGTATTGTTCAAAAAAATATTGCTGCTGTAAACGCAGCTGCCTTAGATATTTCAGCAGCTTGTACAGGGTTTGTCTATGCTCTCACTGTGGGGGAACAGTTTATAAAGACAGGTTTTTACAAAAATGCGTTAATTATTGGGGCTGAAACGATGTCGAAGGTGATTGATTGGCAGGATCGTAATACATGCGTACTATTCGGTGATGGGGCGGGAGCAGTAGTGCTAGAAAAAACAGAAGAAGGCATGGGAATCTTATCTTCTTATTTAGGAGCAGATGGAGAAAGTGGAGATTGTTTAACAATACCGGCAGGCGGTTCTAGACTACCAGCAACTTACGAAACCGTGGATAATCGATTACATTGCATAAAAATGGATGGCAGCGAGGTGTTTAAATTTGCTGTCAGGGTGATGGCAAGTGCAGCGCTTAAGGCTCTGGAAAAAAGCAATATAAATTTAGAAGAAGTGGACTTTTTAATACCCCATCAGGCCAATATTAGGATTATAGAAGCAGCAGCCAAGAGGTTAAAGCTTCCTATGGAAAAAGTCTATGTTAATTTAGATCAATATGGAAATATGTCAGCTGCTTCTGTACCAGTAGCTTTAGATGAAGCTGTGAAGAAAGGTCTTATAAAAAAAGGTGATACTGTTGTTATGGTAGCCTTTGGGGGAGGACTGACATGGGGATCTACAGTAGTAAAGTGGTGCAAGGAATGATCAAGAAAGGATGATATAAATGTTACGTACAGATTTATGCGAGGTTTTAAATATTGAATATCCAATCCTCCAGGGAGGCATGGCATGGGTTGCTACAGCGGAGTTAGCAGCAGCAGTATCGAATGCTGGTGGACTAGGGATTATTGCAGCGGGAAATGCTCCTGGTGATATTGTAGAGAAAGAAATTCAAAAGGCAAAAGAACTAACGGATAAACCCTTTGGTGTGAATGTCATGCTTTTATCTCCTTTTGTTGAAGACGTAATGGAAATCATCTATAAGTATAAAGTAGCTGTTGTTACTACAGGGGCAGGTAATCCTGGCAAATATATTAAAAAGCTAAAAGAAATAGGAACCAAAATCGTTCCTGTGGTTCCTTCGGTAGCTCTTGCAAAGAGAATGGAGAGCTTAGGGGTAGACGCAGTGATTGTGGAGGGAACTGAAGCTGGAGGACATATTGGAGAACTAACCACCTTTGCTTTAGTACCTCAGGTGGTAGATGAATTGAAGATACCTGTAATCGCTGCTGGAGGTATTGCAGATGGAAGAGGTTTGGTGGCAGCTTTAGCACTGGGAGCTCAAGGCGTGCAAATGGGGACGAGATTTATTTGCTCTAACGAATGTACTGCTCATGAAAAATATAAGGAAATGGTGATTAAGGCAAAGGACAGGGATGCTATTGTTACTGCTAGAAGCAGTGGACACCCTGTAAGAGTGCTGAAAAATAAATTTGCTAAAGAAATTGCCCGGTTAGAAAAAGAAAATGTTCCCTTCGAAGAGTTGGAACAAATCGGTATAGGGAAGCTAAGGCTAGCAGTAGTAGAAGGAGACATTGAAAACGGCTCTGTTATGGCGGGACAGATCGCTGCTATGGTAAAAGACATTAAATCCTGTGAGGAAATTATAGATGAAGTAATAAATGACGCAAAGGTGCAATTACAGAGATTGAAGTTTTTAAGCAAGGAGGAATTGTAATATGGGAAAAACTGCCTTTGTATTTCCTGGTCAAGGTGCACAGTATGTGGGAATGGGAAAAGACATTACAGATAATTTTAAAGCTGCAAAACTTACTTATGAAGAGGCCAGTGATGTTTTAGGCCTAGATATGAAAAAGCTTTGCTTCGATGGGCCTGAGGAAGAATTGTTAAAGACTGAAAATACACAACCGGCTATTTTGACTACAAGTGTGGCCATTTTAAAAGTATTGGAAGAGTTAGGTATTGAATGTCAAATGACAGCAGGATTAAGTCTAGGTGAATATGGGTCTTTAGTAAAATCTGATGTTTTTGCTTTTGGTGACGCGGTGAAATTAGTGAAAAATCGTGGTAAATATATGCAGGAGGCGGTGCCTCAAGGGGTAGGGATTATGGCGGCTATTTTAGGGCTAGAAAAGCAACCGTTGCAGGAATGTATCAATAGCTGTAGACAGTATGGCATTGTAGAAGCTGCAAATTATAATAGTCCTGGGCAAATTGTAATTTCTGGTGAGGTAGAGGCAGTAAAGATGGCAGTGAAAAAAGCGGTAGAACTAGGTGCTAAAAAGGCAGTGGTTCTTCCTGTAAGTGCTCCCTTTCACTGTAGTTTATTAAAGCCGGCGGGAGAAAGATTGAAGGCAGACTTAGAAAGTTTAGAGATTCATTCTCCAAAAGTCCCTATTGTAACCAATGCAGAAGCAAAAATATTAAATTGTAAGACACAAGTTATACCATCGCTGGTAGATCAAGTCAGTAGATCTGTATTATGGCAGGACTCTATTGAATTGATGATAAAAAATGGGATGGATACCTTTATTGAAGTTGGTCCAGGGAAAACGCTGGCGGCTTTTATTAAAAGAATAGCAAAAAATTTTGATGTAAAAGTAAATCTTTATAGCATAGAAGATATGAAGAGTTTAAAGGATTTAATTCCAAATTACTAAGGAGGGATAAAATTGAACCTTAAAGGTAAGAATGCTATTGTTACAGGTGGTTCTAGAGGGATTGGTAGAGCAATTGCTCTAGGATTGGCGGAAAATGGGGCAAATGTCATGATTAACTATACCAGTAATAAAGAGGCTGCTGAAGCAGTGGTAAGGGAGATGGAAGGTTATGGTGTTAAGGCCTTGGCAGTTCAATGTAACGTGACCAATAGTGATGATGTAAAAAAAATGGTAGAGATAGCGGAAGAAAACTTTGATACCATAGATGTTCTAGTGAATAACGCTGGTATTACAAAGGATAATTTATTGTTACGTATGAAGGAAGAAGAATGGCAACAGGTGATGGACGTAAATTTAAAGGGTGTTTTTCTATGTACCAAAGCCATCATTAGGAAAATGATGAAACAAAAACAGGGTAAGATCATTAATATATCCTCTGTAGTGGGGGTTGTAGGAAATGCTGGCCAAGCGAATTATGCAGCTTCAAAGGCTGGTGTTATAGGCTTTACTAAATCGGTAGCTAGAGAAGTTGCTGGCAAAAACATTCATGTCAATGCCATTGCGCCAGGATTTATTGATACAGATATGACAGCTGTATTATCCGAAGATATAAAAAACGGATTAATTGAAGGTATTCCACTAAAAAGATATGGAAAGCCTGAAGATATAGCAGCACTTGTAACTTTTTTAAGCAGTGACTTAGCAAACTATATTACCGGCCAGGTAATTCATGTGGATGGCGGTATGGCTATTTAGGGATAAAAATCAAAAAAATTATGAGGAGGAATTTGTTATGGTATTTGAAAAAGTTGTAAATATTATTGCTGAACAATTAGGTGTTGAGGAAGTAGCGTCAATTACGAAAGAAACTTCATTAATAGCAGATCTAGAAGCAGATTCATTAGATGCTGTAGAAATTATTATGGCGATTGAAGATGAATTTGGTGTAGAAATACCAGATGATGAAGCAGAAAATTTCAAAAATATCGGTGATATCATCGCCTATGTAGAGAAAAACTTATAAACATTTCTAAAGTCCCCTATGGATAAAAATTGGAAATAGGTGGAAAAAGGAGGACCATATGAAAAGACGAGTTGTTGTAACAGGGCTGGGATGTATTACGCCTATAGGCAAGGGCAAGGATGATTTTTGGAAAAATCTTACTACTGGAGTTTCGGGCATAGATTATATTACAAAGTTTGATACCACAGATTATCCCACGAAAATTGCAGCAGAGGTGAAGGATTTTCAGCCTGAAGACTATATAGATAAAAAAGAAGCAAGAAAAATGGATCGATTCACTCAGTTTGCTATTGCTGCTTCAAAGCTAGCGGTTGAAGATGCGCAGTTAAATGTGGAAGAAATTGAATCAGAGAGGTTTGGGGTAATCCTTGGGTCCGGCATAGGAGGAATAGAAACCTTTGAAGAACAAAATTTAAAGCTTTTAGATAAAGGTGTGAAAAGAATTAGTCCTTTTTTTATACCAATGATGATCACCAATATTGGTTCTGGTCAAGTTTCTATGTTCTTTAATGCAAGAGGTCCTAATAGTACCGTGGTCACTGCTTGTGCATCCTCTACGAATGCCGTTGGAGAAGCTTTTAGGGTGATTGAAAGAGGAGATGCTGATATCATGATTACTGGTGGAACAGAAGCATCTATTACGCCTCTTTCTATGGCAGGTTTTTGCTCTTTAAGAGCGATGTCTACCTTCAATGAAGATCCTAAAAAAGCCAGCAGGCCTTTTGACCTAAATAGAGATGGTTTTGTGATGGGAGAAGGATCTGGGATGTTGATTCTAGAGGACTTAGATCATGCTCTCAAAAGAGGGGCGCGAATTTATGCTGAGATTGTAGGGTATGGTATGAGTGCAGATGCTTATCACATTACTGCCCCAGATCCAGAAGGAAAAGGTGCAGCTAGAGCAATGGAAAATGCTCTTAAAGATGGCAGTATCCCTTATGAAGAGGTGGACTACATCAATGCCCATGGTACCAGTACCCCTTATAATGATAAGTTTGAAACCTTGGCAATAAAAAAGGTTTTTAAAGAGCATGCAAAAGAATTATGCGTTAGCTCAACAAAATCAATGACGGGTCATTTGTTAGGTGCAGCTGGTGGCGTGGAGGGGATGGTATGTGCATTATCGATTTATCATAATATGGTACCTCCCACAATCAACTATGAGACCCCTGATGAAGAATGTGATTTGGATTATGTACCGAATAAAGCCCGGGAAAAAGAGGTTAACTATGCATTATCTAATTCCTTTGGCTTTGGGGGACATAATGCAACCATTGCTTTTAAAAAGTATCAGCCTTAAGGTTTAAAAAATAATTATAGAAATCTCCTAGGATTTCTATAATTATTTTTTGCATTTGAAAGACTTTAATAGTAAAATATTATAGATATGTGTTTGTATAACGAATAAAAAGATCAAGGTAATACAGTTGCAGGTCCATATAGGCATATACCTACACATGGATTTAATAAAAGAATATATCATTTGTTTGCATATAAGAAACCCTTGTATTTTAAACTAAAAATAGAAAACAAATATACTAGCAACTATTGGAGGGAAAAGGATGCCACATATAAATAGTCATACGGAAGAATATATTTCGAGGCTACAGGAAACATTGAACTACAGGTTTAGAAATATAGATATATTAAAAGAGGCTTTAACCCACAGCTCCTATGCAAATGAATCTAAAAATAAAAAAGTTAGATATAATGAACGGCTAGAGTTTTTAGGTGATTCTGTTTTAAGCTTAGTGATAAGTGAATATGTTTTTCTAAAGTACAAGCATTTACCAGAGGGAGAACTAACAAAGGTAAGAGCTAATGTTGTCTGCGAAGCTTCTTTAGCAGCTCAGGGTAGAGTAATAGATATAGGTCAGTACTTATTTTTAGGTAGAGGTGAGGAATTTACTGGAGGCAGGCAAAGGGAATCAATTTTAGCAGATGCCTTTGAAGCTGTTATTGGAGCTATTTATTTAGATGGAGGTATTGAAAAGGCTAAGGCATTTATTTTAAGTCATTTCCTAGAGAGTATAGATCTTGCCACAAAAGGGATATTATTTCGGGATTATAAAACACATCTGCAGGAGTTGCTACAAAGTAAAACTTCGCAAAAAATTACCTATAATGTTGTGAGAGAGTATGGACCAGACCATAATAAAAGCTTTGATGTAGAAGTTTTAATAGGAGAAAAGGTGATAGGACGGGGTAGTGGAAAGAGTAAAAAGGAAGCGGAGCAAAGAGCAGCTGAGGAAGCGATTAAGCGAGGTTAAAGAAATATGTCTAAGAAGAATTATATTATACCTATTTTTATTCCTCATCAAGGTTGTCCCCATGATTGCAGTTTTTGTAATCAGAAGAAGATAGCTGGAGAAATTGAAGATGTTACAGAAAAAGAAGTTTATCAGCTTATTGACGATTATTTAAATCTATTCCCTAAAGACGCTGCAAACAAAGAGGTGGCTTTTTATGGAGGAAGTTTCACGGGAATTCCTATAAGAAAGCAGCTTGAATTATTGAAACCAGCTTTTAAAATGAAAAAAAAGGGTTGCATTCATGCTATAAGGGTTTCTACAAGACCTGACTATATTGATAAAGATAGGCTGGATTTGCTTAAAAGCTATGGTGTTTCTGCGATTGAACTAGGGGTTCAATCTACAGATGATGAGATTCTTGCACTAAACCGTAGAGGACATAAACGAGAAGATGTTTTTTATGCAGCAGAGCTAATTAAAGGTTATGGATTTAGATTGGGCCTTCAAATGATGGTGGGACTCATTGGAGATCATAGCGCTAGTATACATCAGACAGCGAAAGATATTATTTCACTAAAACCTAATTTTGTTAGAATCTATCCTACAATGGTTATCAAAGATACGCATTTAGAAGCCCTATACTATCAGGGAGAATATACGCCTTTTTCTTTTGAAGAAACAGTAGCTATATGCAAAGAACTTTTACTACAGTTTCAGGCAAATCATATACCAGTGATTCGATTAGGTCTTCAGAATACTGAAGATATTTCTCATGGAAAAACGATTGTAGCAGGACCTTATCATCCTGCTTTTAGAGAAATTGTTGAAGGGGAGATTTACAAGGACTTGATAGAAGAAAAGCTTAAAAGTGTTTATGAGGACAGAGAAGCCATGTTGCTGGTCTACTGTCATCCTAGTATCGCTTCTAAGGTAGCTGGCTTTAAACAGGGGAATAAAAAGTATTTCGCTGCTAAATATAAAATATCAAAAATGATAATTAAGCACTGTCTTGAGATGCCTAAAGGAGAAATAAGGATATCTTTGATATTTGATAGAAATCTATAAAATCTTTATGGAGTCATTTGTATGTTCTATGCTAAAATAGCTTTATAATTATTTTGAGGCAAGTTTGGGAGGTAGGTTCTTTGTACTTAAAAAGACTAGAAATTTATGGGTTTAAATCCTTTGCAAATAAAATAGAGATGAATTTTGAAGAAGGAGTTACTGCTGTGGTAGGGCCTAATGGTAGTGGAAAAAGTAACATTTCTGATGCTATAAAATGGGTTTTGGGGGAACAAAGCGTTAAATCCTTAAGAGGTAGTAAGATGGAGGATGTTATTTTTTCAGGTACCAGTAGCAAAAAGCCTTTAAGTATAGCGGAAGTTTCTTTAACCCTGGATAATAGTTCTCAAATTTTACCTGTAGCTTATGAAGAAGTAACCATTACTAGAAGAATGTATCGCTCTGGAGAAAGTGAGTATTATTTAAACAAATCCTCCTGTAGATTAAAAGATATTAGAGAATTATTTATGGATACCGGCATAGGAAAAGAGGGATACTCCGTTATTGGCCAAGGAAAAATTGATGAGATATTAAGTAGCAAATCAGAAGATCGAAGACAATTATTTGAAGAGGCGGCGGGAATCGTCAAGTATAAACATAGAAAACATGAAGCACAAAAAAAATTAGATAATACAAAGGATAATCTGACAAGACTTACAGATATACTGCAAGAACTGGAAAAACAATTAAAGCCTTTAGAAAACCAAAGTATACAAGCTGAAAAGTTTAAGAGGCTTAAAGAAGCGCTATTAAAATTAGAAGTAAATTTATTTATAAAGGAAATCGATAAAACTGATATAGAATTGAAACATATTCATCAACAAGTGGAGATGATTAAGAAGTCCTTAGCCCTTAAAAAGAGTGAAAAAGAAACATATAAGGCACAGTTAATGGAAGTGCAGAAGCAAATAACCTCATGGGAAGAAGAAATACAAATCTATCAAAGTGAGTTTCACCATACGCAGAATGAAATCGGTAGAAAGGAGGGGGAGATCAACTTAAATCAAGAGAAATTGATGCACTTAGATCAAAATAAGGGGCGATTAAAAGGAGAAATTGACGATATTCATAAGGCTACCATCAAAAATACGCAGGAGCTAGAGATGAAGCTTGATATATTAAAAAAAGTCGATACAGATATACAAGATATGATTGGTGTCTTAGAGAATAAGACTTTAGAATATAAAAACTTATCCCATTTGAGCGCATTAAAGGAACAGGATATGGAAAAATCAAAATCCTACATTATTGATGCTTTAAACGATATTGCGGATAAAAAGAGCGAAGAAAATAGTTTTAAAACCTTAATAAATACAATGCAGCAACGGATAGAACAGGTTGATAAAGATAAGATGGATTATAGAAGAAAGAGGGAAGAGGGTCAACAAAAGTTCGGAGGGTTACAACAAAACTTAAAAGAAGTAACTGGTGTTTTAAGTCATGCGAATAAAGAAGTAAGTAAAATAACTGCTGAGAAAATCGATCTTGAAAATCAAAAAAAACAAGCATACAAGGAACTGGAATCCATAAAAAATGAAGTTAACCATAAGAAATCCAAGAAAAGTATTCTTGAAGAAATGGAAAAAGGCCATGACGGCTATAATAAAAGTGTCAAAAATGCTTTACGGGCTTGTGAAAAGGATTTGGGGCTGGGGAAAGGTATTTACGGTGTTGTAGCTAATTTGCTTAAGGTGTCAAAAGGTTATGAGATTGCTATTGAAACGGCTTTGGGTCCAGCAATACAAAATATTGTTACCAGAAATGAAGAAGATGCTAAGCGGTTAATTCACTATTTGAAAAAATATAACTTAGGAAGAGTTACACTTCTACCACTAACTTCTATACAAAAAAAACAGATAAATCAAGAGGAATTAAGCCTTCTAAAGCAACTTTCTAATGTGGAAGTCGCCATAGATAAAATAAACTTTAATGATGAATTTAGTCAGATTTTTTCTAGTTTATTATCTAGGGTGTTGATTGTTCCGAATTTGGACGTAGGTACAGAAGCTGCCAAGATACTAAAATATAAATTTAAAATTGTAACAATGGACGGAGATGTGATGAATGTAGGCGGAGCATTAACGGGGGGAAGTTCAGCCTTCAAAGGAAATAGCATCTTGGGTAGAAAAAGAGAGTTAGAGGAGTTAAGTGGGACAATCGAAATGCTAAAAAAACAAGAAGTAAGTATTCAAACAAAGTATGATAGCCTAGCAGCATCGATAGATATTCTAGATAAAAAATTAAAAGTTTTGTATGAAGAGCAACAAGAAAATAAAATACTGCAAGCAACACTGGAAAGCAAAATACAACAGGCACAAGAAGAAAACAGGCATATTGCTGGTCTAATGAGACAAATGGAAAGGGAAACAGAAGAGCTTATAGCAGCTAAAGGGACTACCTTAGAACAATACACGAAAATACATCAAGAGATCCGAAATATGGAGGAGAAGATTTCTGAAACAAAACATACGTTGGAGGACCATGAAAAACACCTTTCATGTAGAAAACAACAAATGGAAATATTGACGGATGAGATTACCAAAGTTAAAATTAATCTGGCCTCTATGAAGGAGCAAAAAAAATCAATTTTACAGGAAATCGAGAATTTACAAACCCTGATTAGCGTTAATGAAGTTCAATCGCAGGAAAGAGAAAAAGAAATTATTAAGAGCAATAGAGAATATGAAGCGTTACAGCAGCAGCTTTGTGAAAATAAAAATCAATTACAACAATTCAACCAAAACTTAGAGATCCTACAGAATAAATTAGAAAAGCTAAAAAATGATAAACATGGCCTTTTACAGGTGCAAAACCAGAGGAAAGAACTGTTAGGTCAAATTGAAGAAGTAATAAAGGATTTAAATGACAGTATCTATAAACTGGATATGAAGTGTACTAGATTAGAAATGCAACAACAAACCTTCTATAATAAGTTATGGGAAGAATACGAGCTGACCTATAGCAATGCCAAGGAAATAAGAGAAGATATCCCAGAACAACTGAATATCACGAAAGAAATTAAAGCTTTAAAGGATCAAATAAAAGATTTAGGGCCCATCAATCTTCAGTCTATTGAAGATTATAAAAATGTAAAAGAGAGGTACGAATTTTTAGGACAGCAAAAAGATGATTTAGAAAAAGCAAGAGAAGCTTTAGTAAAAGTTATTATAGATATGGAAGAAACCATGAAAAAGCAATTTTTTGAGGAGTTTAACAAAATTAAGAAGAACTTTAATGAGGTATTTGTAAAACTCTTTGCTGGGGGTAAGGCAGAGCTGATTTTACAAGAGGAGAAGGACTTATTGAGCTGTGGCATTGAAATCATTGCTCAGCCTCCTGGGAAAAAGCTGCAAAGCTTATCGTTGTTATCTGGGGGAGAGCGGGCTTTGACAGCTATAGCACTGTTGTTTGGTATATTATTGGTGAAACCTACTCCATTTTGTATTTTAGATGAAATAGAAGCAGCACTGGATGATGCCAATGTCAGTAGGTTTGCAAAGTTTCTACAGGAACTTTCCCAAGAGACACAATTTGTTGTTGTAACCCATAGGAAGGGCACTATGGAAAATGCAGATGCGCTATATGGGGTTACTATGGAGGAAGAAGGTATATCTAAGATTGTTTCTGTAAAATTGAAGAATGAAATAAAAAAAGAAATAGCTAGTTAGGAGGAAATTTAATGTTTAAGAAACTATGGAATAAACTACTTAACAAGAATGACGAAGTAGAGAAAATAGAGGAAGAAATAGAAGAAGAAATAGAAGAAGAAGTAGAAGAAGAAGTAGAAGAAGAAGTAGAAGTAGAAGAAGAAGTAGAGGAAGAAATAGAAGAAGAAGTAGAAGAAGAAGTAGAGGAAGAAATAGAAGAAGAAATAGAAGAAGAAGTAGAAGAAGAAATAGAAGAAGAAGTAGAGGAAGAAATAGAAGAAGAAGTAGAGGAAGAAATAGAAGAAGAAGTAGAAGAAGTAGTAGAAGAAGTAGTAGAAGAAGTAGTAGAAGAAGAAATAGAAGAAGAAGTAGAAGAAGAAATAGAAGAAGAAGTAGAAGAAGAAATAGAAGAAGAAATAGAAAAAGAAAAACCAGTAGAAAAGGTCAGCCTATTTGCAAGATTAAAGGAAGGCTTATCAAAAACCAAGAAAGGTATTACTGATAAGATTGATGTACTTATTAAATCTTATCAAAAAATAGATGAAGAACTTTTTGAAGAGTTAGAAGAAATACTTATCACAGCAGATCTTGGCGTAAACACAACAATGGAAGTAATTGATGATTTAAGAGATACTATCAAAGAACGAAAGATTACTGATCCTCAGGAAATTAGAAAACTATTACAGGAAAAGCTAGCAGAAATTTTAGATAAACTGGCTTCTAGTGATTTGAATATTGAACCAACCCCTTCAATTATCTTAGTTGTGGGAGTAAATGGTGTAGGTAAGACAACTT
Source organism: Clostridium formicaceticum (assembly GCF_001854185.1). Lineage (NCBI taxonomy): Bacteria > Bacillati > Bacillota > Clostridia > Peptostreptococcales > Natronincolaceae > Andreesenella > Andreesenella formicacetica. The sequence continues at coordinate 3,575,881 of NZ_CP017603.1, read as the reverse complement.
CTATTGGTAAAATTGCTCATAAGTTAAAAAATCAAGGTAAAAAGGTGTTGTTGGCTGCTGGAGATACCTTTAGAGCTGCTGCTATCGATCAATTGAAAATATGGGGGGATAGAGTAGGGGTGGATGTAATTAAGCACCAGGAGGGTTCTGATCCTGCTGCTGTTATCTATGATGCTATTCAAGCAGCTAAAGCTAGAAGTGTAGATGTATTAATATGTGATACAGCTGGACGTCTTCATAACAAGAAAAATCTTATGAATGAGTTAGGTAAAGTGTTTAAGGTAGTGGAAAGGGAGTTCCCACAAGCAACCAAAGAAGTGTTATTAGTGCTAGATGCCACTACAGGACAGAATGCCATACAGCAAGCTAAAACATTTAAAGAAGTAGCAAATATTTCTGGTTTGGTCTTAACAAAGTTAGACGGTACTGCAAAGGGAGGAATTGTTGTTGCTATTAGCAAAGAACTAAATATTCCTGTAAAGTTAATTGGTGTAGGAGAACAAATGGAGGATTTACAGGAGTTTTCCTCAGAAGCCTTTGTAAAGGCACTATTTGGGGAAGAGTAAAAAAAATGTCAATAAAAAATACTTGACAGCTAAGATGTTTTAGTATAAAATCCTAATGTAAAGGAAATATACTTTACATTAAAAGTATGAGGTGAACTGTGGTGATAGAAAAAAAAGTAGAAATATCTATGCTTTATGATTTTTACAGTCAACTTCTTACAGAAAAACAAAGAGATATGATTGACCTATATTATAATCAGGATTTATCTTTGGGAGAGATAGCAGAAGATCTTCATGTGTCAAGGCAGGCGGTCTATGATACCATTAAAAGAACAGAAAAAATCTTGTATGATTATGAAAAAAAATTAAAACTCTTTCATTTGTTTCATTCTAAAATGATCAATATAGAAAAAATTCAGGAAAAAGTATTTGCCTTAGAAAACAAAATTAATGAAGGCGCATCGATAGAAGAACTAAAAAAAGAAATAAATGCTATGAAGTTGGTATTTGATGAGTTATTAAATAATTGAGTCCCCGAGGCAGGTGAAAAAATGGTTTTTGAAGGATTAGCGGAGAAGCTTCAAAATACCCTAAAAAAGTTAAAGGGTAAAGGAAAGTTGACAGAAAAAGATGTAGCTGAGGCGATGAGGGAAGTGAAACTAGCTCTTTTAGAGGCCGATGTAAATTTTAAGGTTGTTAAAGATTTTGTGCAAAAGGTGAAGGAAAGGGCTGTAGGCGCAGAAGTGCTGGAAAGTCTTACACCGGGGCAACAGATTATAAAAATTGTTAATGAAGAGCTAACAGAGCTTATGGGGCAAACCCAAAGCAAACTTACCTTTGCTTCTAAGCCGCCAACGGTGATTATGTTAGTGGGGCTACAGGGGGCAGGTAAAACGACTACCTGTGGTAAGTTAGCAGGACTGTTAAAAAAGCAAGGAAAAAGACCTTTGTTGATAGCTGGGGATATTTACAGACCAGCTGCTATTAAGCAGTTGCAGGTAGTTGGGGGTCAAGTAGAGGTTCCAGTATTTACAATGGGAGACAAAATGAGTCCTGTAGATATTGCAAAGGCAGGGTTTGAACATGGTGTTAATCATGGTAATGATGTTATTATTATTGATACCGCCGGCAGACTTCATATTAATGAAGAACTGATGGAAGAATTGCAGAATGTAAAATCTACGATTAAGCCTCACGAGATATTATTAGTAGTAGATTCCATGACAGGACAGGATGCTGTAAATGTTGCAGAAGAGTTTAATGGTAAATTAGGTATAGATGGTGTGGTTTTAACAAAACTTGATGGAGATACTAGAGGTGGAGCTGCCCTATCTGTTAGGTCGGTTACCCATAAGCCCATAAAGTTTGTTGGGTTAGGGGAAAAACTTGAAGATCTAGAACCTTTTTATCCTGATAGAATGGCTTCTAGGATATTAGGTATGGGGGATGTTTTAAGCCTTATAGAAAAAGCGCAGGCTTCCTTTGATGCAGAAAAAGCAAAGGATCTGCATAACAAAATAAAAACCCAACAATTTACCTTTGAAGATTTTTTAGAACAATTACAGCAAATGAAAAACATGGGACCTCTTAGTCAAATTTTAGAAATGATTCCGGGGGTTGGGGGTAAACAGCTTAAAAACCTTGAAGTTGATGAGAAAGAACTACTTCATATACAAGCGATCATCCAGTCTATGACAAGAGAAGAAAGACTGAACCCATCCATGATTAATGGTAGTAGAAGAAAAAGGATTGCTCTTGGTAGTGGTACTACAGTACAGCAGGTAAACCGCTTAATGAAGCAGTTTGAACAAACAAGAAAGATGATGAAGCAGTTTACTGATATGGAAAAGTCTGCAAAAAAAGGTGGGAAATTTAAATTTCCTTTCTTTGGAAAATAAAACAAGTGATTATTTAAAGGAGGTGAAAAGATGGCAGTTAAAATTAGACTTAAGAGAATGGGCGCTAAGAAAAAGCCTTTTTACAGAATAGTAGTTGCTGATGCTAGAGCTCCTAGGGATGGTAGATTTATTGAAGAAATCGGATACTATAATCCAGTTTCTCAACCAAAGGAACTTAGAATAGATAATGAAAAAGCAACAAAGTGGTTAAATGATGGTGCACAACCAACTGATACTGTGAAGGACTTATTCAAAAAGAATGGGATTATTGAATAATAATCTTTTAAACTAGGGGGGTATACACATGGGTCAATTAGTGGAGATAATTGCTAAGGCACTAGTAGATCATCCAGAAGAAGTTACTGTTACAGAGGTTGAAGGCAACCAATCAATTATAGTAGAACTAAAAGTAGCCCCAGAAGATATGGGAAAAGTCATTGGTAAGCAGGGAAGAATTGCTAAAGCTATAAGAACAGTAGTTAAGGCTGCTGCTACCAAAGAAAACAAAAGAGTTATTGTAGAAATTATTTAACCCACAAGGATTAGGCAAACCTAATCCTTGTTCAAATTTTACTCTGTACAAGCGTTTTAAAAAGTGTTTTTAGGTCAATACTTAAGATATATCAATTAAAAGGGTGTAAGCTTATGAAATATCTAAAAGTTGGTAAAATATTAAATACCCATGGACTAAAGGGTGAAATGAAAATATTTTCTTTAACAGATTATGATGAACGATTTGAAGAGCTAGAGTGGGTGTACATAGAAGGTTATGAAGAAAGATTTTATATCAACAAAGTAAAATACCGCCCCAAAGATATCCTATTATCATTCAAAGACTATGGGGATATTAATTTAGTAGAAAAGTTCAAAGGAAGATATTTGCTTATTGATGAAAGTCAGAAGAGGGACTTGCCAGAGGATACCTACTATATTGCAGATATTATTGGACTGGCGGTTTATACCCTGCAGGATGAATATTTGGGGAAGGTAGTCCAAGTGCTACAAGCGGGCTCTAATGAAGTTTACATCATTAAAGATGATAAAGGAAAAGAAATCATGATTCCGGCTGTAAAGGAATTTATGCCAGAAATCTCTTTAGAAAAAGGTAAAATTATTGTTCGTCCAATTGAGGGAATGATAGAATGATTATAAAAGTTTTGACTTTATTTCCTGAAATGTTTCAAGGTCCTTTAAATGTAAGCATCATAAAAAACGCACAGGAAAAAGGTTTGTTAGATATAGAATATGTGAATATAAGAGACTTTACCAGTAATAAGCATAAAAAAGTAGATGACTATCCCTATGGCGGTGGTGCTGGCATGGTGATGACTCCCCAACCTCTATTTGATTGTTATGAGAATACGATAAAAAATCTTCATAGCACTTCAAAACCTAGAACCATCTACTGTTCTCCCAAGGGAAAAACCTTTAGCCAACAGATGGCGATAGAGATGGCTAAGGAAAAAGAGTTGGTTTTTATTTGTGGTCATTATGAAGGCATTGATCAAAGGGTCATTGACGAATTAGTAACGGATGAGGTTTCTATTGGAGACTTTGTATTGACTGGAGGAGAACTACCTGTTGCTGTTATGATTGATACCATAGCTAGGTTGATACCAGGGGTGCTAGGTCAAAAGGAAAGTTTTCAAGAAGAATCATTTTATTCAGGTTTGTTGGAATATCCTCATTATACCCGTCCTAAAAAATTCAGAAATTTAGAAGTACCTTCAGTATTATTTTCAGGGAATCATAGGGAGATTGAAGGATGGAGAAGGAGAAAATCTTTAGAAATTACCCTTGATCGAAGACCTGATTTAATAAAAAAAGCAGAGCTTACTGAAGAAGATATAAGAATAATAGAAATTTTAAAAAATCATGGAGATTAACTATTGAACTATTATAATAGTTATGATATAATTGTCAAGGTTAGTACGGACGGTCCTCTATGCAAATCATATGAACGTCTAGGAAGGAAGGAGGTACAACTATGGATTTAATCAGAGCAATTGAAAAAGAGCAATTAAAAAGCGAAGTAGTAGATTTTAATACTGGTGATACAGTAAAAGTACATGTGAGAATTAAAGAGGGTAACAGAGAAAGAATCCAGGTTTTTGAAGGAATTGTTATCAAAAAACAAGGTGGAAGCGTTGCAGAAACCTTTACTGTAAGAAGAATTTCTTATGGTGTTGGTGTAGAAAGGACTTTCCCATTACACTCTCCTAAGATTGAAAAGATTGAAGTAATGAAGCATGGTAAAGTAAGAAGAGCTAAGCTATTCTACTTAAGAGACAGAATTGGTAAAGCTGCCTTTAAGATTAAAGAAAAGAAAAAGTACTAGAGATAAAGGGACTGGTTACAGTCCCTTTATTTTACATAATAATAAATCAGTAATGCTGCTTGTGTAATTCTTCTAATGATCCTTCGGTGATTTTAAAAGGAGAGATAAAATGAATATTAATTGGTATCCTGGTCATATGAAGAAGACTAGGGAACTGTTGAAAGAACAGTTAAAACTAGTAGATGTGGTGTTTGAATTATTAGATGCAAGAATCCCTTTGAGTAGTAAAAATCCTATGATAGATGAAATCATCGGGAATAAACCTAAAGTGGTTGTTTTGAATAAATCTGATCTAGCGAATGATAACATTACAAGACAATGGATAGACTTTTATAAGGCCCAGGGTTTAAAAGCGATTCCCATGAATACTATTGAGGGAAAGGGATTAAGAGAAGTTACGATAGAAGCTGAAAATGCTGTGAAGGAAAAAATGGAGGCTTTGAAACAAAAGGGACGTAGAAGCAGAGCGATACGGATTATGATTGTAGGGATTCCTAATGTAGGAAAATCTTCTATTATTAATAGATTAGCAGGGAAAAAAAGTGCTAAAACCGGTGATCGGCCAGGCGTTACCAAAGGTAAGCAATGGATTCGATTAAGGGGAAATATGGAGCTCTTGGATACGCCAGGAATCCTATGGCCTAAATTTGAAGATGAGGAAGTTGCATTAAACTTAGCTTTTACAGGAGCCATTAAAGATGAAATCATGGATACGGAAACCTTGGCTTTGAAACTCATAGAAAGTTTATGGAGGAAGGAAAAAGAAAAGGTGGTAGAGAGATACAAGGTAGAAGAAGAGCTGGAGTTACCTATAGAGGTAATGGATAGGATCGCAAAAAATCGTGGATGCATAATCGGTGGTGGAGGAATAAATTATACGAGAACAGCAAATATGGTTTTGGATGAGTTTCGTGCAGGAAAAATTGGAAAAATTTCTTTAGAAACACCAGTATAACTATATGTAATTGTATGGAAATCCATAGACATAGCGCTATAAAATAGAGGGGGATAGGCAATAGGATGGAATTAGAAATTGAAGAGAGCATATGGCAAGAAGGGTATGAGAAAATAGCTTGCTGTGATGAGGTGGGAAGGGGATGTCTTTTTGGCTCTGTATTAGCCGCAGCGGTGATTTTCCCGAAAGGCCTTAAACTAGAGGGAGTAAAGGATTCTAAAAAACTATCTCCTAAAAAAAGAGAAGCAATGTATTCCATTATTCTAGAAAATGCTTTAGCTGTGGGGATTGGTATGGTTTCTCCAGAGATGATAGATAAAATCAATATAAAGAATGCTACAAGACATGCAATGAAAGAGGCTGTTTTAAATTTGAAAGACAGAAATGGTAATTTATTAACGCCTGACTATATTCTTATTGATGCAGAAGAAATCGATACCAGTATCCCTCAAAAGCCTATTGTTAAAGGCGATGATTTAGTCCATGGCATTGCTGCAGCTTCTATTATAGCTAAGGTGACAAGAGATAGATTGTGTAAGGAGTGGCATGAGACGTATCCCCTTTATGGTATAGATCAGCACAAAGGTTATGGAACAAAAGCCCATAGAGAGGCCCTCATAAAATACGGTGCCACGGATATGCATAGAAAAAGTTTTTTAAAAAAAATATTGCTTTAATTGGAGAGAGAGGGGCGCTATGAAGAAAAAAACAGGCCACTATGGAGAACAATTAAGCAGAAAGTATTTTATCAATAAAGGCTATCTCATACTAAATAGCAATTATAGGACAAGATTAGGTGAAATAGATATTATTGCACAAAAAGATGATACGATTATATTTGTGGAAGTAAAAACCAGGAAAACAATGACTTTTGGATTAGCTAGAGAGGCCGTTAACTATAAAAAACAAGTGACGCTAATAAAGTTGGCAGAACAATACATACAATACAAGAAATTAAAAAACATGAATTTTCGTTTTGATGTGATGGAGGTTCAATGGAACGAGAATAAAAATCAATACGAAATAAATCATATCGAAAATGCTTTTTGAAGGAAATAAAGAATATTTAGAAAATAGATAAAGGGAAAACTTGTTCTATATAGAATATCTTACTAATATCAATCTAATTTGGATAGGAAGTGTTAGTAAGATGCTTGCAAAAGTTAAAACCTGTTGCATTCATGGTCTTTTGGCGGCGGATATTGAGGTACAAGTAGATTTAGCTAATGGCTTACCAACCATGAATATTGTAGGCCTCCCTGATGCTGCTTTGAAGGAATCGAAGGAACGGGTGAGGGCCGCTATTAAAAATAGTGAATTAGATTTTCCTTTAAAGAGGATTACTGTAAACTTATCTCCAGCAGATACGAGAAAAGAAGGCACTTATTTTGATTTGCCAATTGCTTTAGGAATATTAGCAGCTTCTGAGCAAATAAGGCTAACAGATTTTTCGGAAGTTGTCGTACTAGGAGAACTATCCTTAGATGGACAAATCAATCCTGTTAATGGTGTTTTACCTATGCTGTTGGAAATGTGTACTAGAGGTTTTACAAAAGTACTCCTGCCTTTAGGGAATATCGAAGAAGCAAAGCTGGTAGAAGGCATAGAATGTATCGGCGTAACTTCATTGAAAGAAGTGGTAGCTTTTATTAATAATGAAATTCAACTAGAAACCTCTATAGGAACTATTTTTCATCGTTGGGATCAGCAGGATTTTCATCAAGATTTTAAAGATTTAAAAGGGCAAGAAAGTTTAAAACGGGGCTTAGAGATTGTAGCAGCTGGAAGTCATAACCTCATGATGATAGGACCTCCAGGTTCAGGTAAAACCATGGCAGCAGCAGCTTTGCCCTCTATATTACCAAAGCTTACTTTTGAGGAGGCAATGGAAATAACAAAGATTTATAGTGTTGCTGGATTGTTGACATCACAGAAGGGATTAATAACACAACGTCCCTTTAGAGCACCTCACCATACAGCTTCAATGGTTGCTCTAACAGGCGGAGGTCGTGTTCCTAAGCCAGGGGAAGTATCCTTAAGCCATTATGGTGTACTTTTTTTAGATGAATTACCAGAGTTTACGAAAAGTGTGCTTGAAGTACTAAGGCAGCCATTAGAAAATGGGTCTATTACGCTATCTAGAGTTAATGGAACTTTTACCTATCCCGCGAAATTTATGTTGGTATGTGCTATGAATCCCTGTCCTTGTGGCTATCATGGAACAGATGCGCCACAGCATCACTGTAGCTGCACGCCTCAACAAGTACGACGATATACGGCAAAGGTATCAGGCCCTTTATTGGATAGGATGGATATTATCGTAGAAACAAGTGCAGTTTCTTACAAAGATTTAACCAGCAATAAAAAGACAGAAACTTCTAAGGAAATTAGAGAAAGAGTAGAAAAGGCTCGCCAAAGGCAGTTAGAGAGATATAAAAAAAATAGATTTACCTTCAATAGTGAGCTGACACCTGCTGCTATTAAAAAGTATTGTCAACTTGATAGTCCATCACAAAGTCTTCTAAGTAATGCTTTTGACAAAATGGGCTTAAGTGCTAGAGCCTATAATAGAATAATAAAAATCACTAGAACAATTGCAGACTTAGAAGAAAGTGATGAAATAAAAGTACATCATCTAGCAGAGGCGCTTCAATATAGAAAGATTAACAATATCATGTGGAGGTAAGGTATGATAAATGAAAGAAATCTGCTGATTTGGCTTAATTCTTTAGGGAGCATTACCTATGAGATGATATTAGGTTTTATAAAACATTTTGGTAACCTTCAAGAGTTGTGGTATGTAGAAGAAGAAAATTTATATCGGGTAATGCATAATCACCGTATAATAGCAAAAAAATTGTTCAAAACTAGACATAAACAATATTTACAAATGTTAATAGAGGAAATAGATCATAGTGATTTTCAAGTTATAACTATTTTAGATGAAGATTACCCCGAAAAATTAAAATGTATATACAATCCACCCTATGTAATATACATAAAAGGAGAGAAAAACTTTGATAAACCTCTTATTTCAATTGTAGGAGCTAGAAAGTCTACAGCTTATGGCAGATGGGCCGCTAAAAAATTTGCTGCAGAATTAGCAGATTGGTGCGTAGGTACTGTTAGTGGATTAGCTTTAGGGATTGATGCGGAAGGACACAAAGGGGCACTGGAAAAGGGCGGCTATACCATTGGCGTGTTAGGTTGCGGTATTGATCAATACTATCCGAAGTCCAATTATTATCTATACAAGCAAATAGAAGAAAAAGGGTGTATCTTATCTGAGTATGGCCCTAAGATGCAACCCCTAAAGCATCATTTTCCTGCAAGAAATCGTATTATTAGTGGTCTGTCTGATGGAGTAGTGGTTATTGAGGCTGGTGAAAAAAGCGGCACGTTAATTACAGTGGAACATGCCCTTCAGCAGGGCAAGGATGTATTTGCTTTGCCAGGCAATATTAACAGCAGTCAAAGCAGAGGAACAAATAAGTTAATAAAAGAGGGTGCTAAAATCTTATTAGATGTAGAGGATATTATAGAAGAACTTAAATACAAGTATCCTTTAAAGAATCTTAAGGAAAAGCAACAGTTAAAGAATACTTTAAGTGAGGAAGAAATGAAAGTGTTTCGTACGATTCAAGAGCAACCTATTCATATAGATTTGATCGCTTATAAGAGTGGTATAAACATTTCTCAGTTAAATACAATATTAACGATATTGGAATTAAAGGGATTTATATGTCAGTTGCCAGGAAAAACATTTACAGCAAATAAATAAATTGATATAATGGATTGAATTAATTTTGTCGAATTATTCCAAAAACAATGAGGTACTGGAGGTGAGGTGATTGACAAAGTCCTTAGTAATTGTGGAGTCACCTGCAAAAGCAAAAACGATAAAAAAATTTTTAGGAAATAATTATGTGGTCAAAGCTTCTGTTGGACATATTATAGATCTGCCAAAAAGTAAGCTTGGCATTGATATAGAAAACAACTTTGATCCTCAATATATTACAATTAGGGGTAAAGGCCCAGTATTAAAAGAAATTAGGGCAGAGGCAAAAAAAGCTAAAAAAATCTATTTAGCAACAGACCCTGATAGAGAAGGAGAAGCAATTTCTTGGCATTTATCGAATGCTTTAAATATTCAAGAAGATATTCCTTGTAGAATTGAGTTTAATGAAATTACAAAAAATGCAGTAAAAAATGCTATTAAAAAGCCTAGGATCATTGATAAAAGCTTGGTAGATGCTCAGCAGGCTAGAAGAGTGTTAGATCGCCTAGTAGGTTATAAAATTAGCCCTCTTCTTTGGAGAAAAATGCGTAAAGGCCTAAGTGCTGGTAGAGTTCAATCTGTAGCAACAAAGATTATCAAAGATAGAGAAGAAGAGATAAAAAGTTTTATTCCAGAAGAATATTGGAGTTTAGTGCTCAAAGTACAGACAAATCAAAAAGAAAAGTTTGAAGTAAAGTTTGCCAGCGATGATTTGGGGAATAAAGATATTAAGTCACAAGAAGAAGTAAATAGGATCATTCAATTAATAGAGAAGAAAGATCTAATAGTAACAGCTGTTAAGGAAAGCAGTAAAAGAAGAAATCCTAACCTTCCTTTTACTACCAGTACATTGCAGCAGGAAGCTTCTAATAAATTAGGATTCTCTACAAAGAAAACAATGTCTGTTGCGCAGCAGCTGTACGAAGGTATTGATCTTGAAAAGGAAGGAACCGTTGGATTAATTACTTATATTCGTACTGATTCTACTAGATTATCAGAAGAGGCTAAGAAGAGTGCACAGCAATACATCCTGGATCACTTGGGAGAAAAGTACTTAAACGAAAAACCTAAAACAGCTGCTAAAAAAAATCAAGAAATACAAGATGCGCACGAAGCCATCCGGCCTACGGATGTTATTCGGCAACCAGATCACATAAAGCCTTCTTTATCAAAGGATCAATATAAGTTATATAAATTGATTTGGGAGAGATTTTTAGCCAGTCAGATGGCAGCAGCCATTTACGATACTTTAAGTATTGAGCTAAAGGTGGAAAATGTCATCTTTAAAGCCACTGGATCGAGATTAAATTTTGATGGATTTTTAAAAATTTACTCCTTCGCTACCACCTCAGAAGAATTAAATTTACCCCTTTTAAAAGTAGGGGACTTGGTAAATGTTCTTGATATTCTACCCAATCAACATTTTACGCAACCTCCAGCAAGATATACAGAGGCTTCTTTGGTAAAAACGATGGAGGAATTAGGAATTGGGCGCCCTAGTACCTATTCTCCTACCATAAGTACCATTCTTTCTAGGGGTTATGTAGAAAAGGACGGAAAACATTTAATATTAACAGAATTAGGAGCTCTTGTTACTGAAATACTAGAAGAGTATTTTACGGATATTATAGATATCAACTTTACAGCAGATTTTGAAAAAAGGCTGGATTACATTGAAGAAGGAAAAGAAGATTGGCGTCAACTTATAAAAAATTTCTACGTATTTTTCGAAAAAATGTTGATGAAGGCAGAAGAGGACATTGAAGAAATAGATTTGGTAGAAGAAAGTGATGAGGATTGTGAAGTTTGTAATGCAAAGATGCTTATAAAATATGGACGTTATGGAAAATTTTTAGCTTGTTCTAATTATCCAGATTGCACTTTTACCAAACCTATCGTTCATAAAATCGGTGTTAAATGCCCTAAATGTGAAGATGGAGAAATTATAGAGAGAAAGTCGAAAAAGGGAAGAATTTTTTATGGGTGTAGTGAATTTCCAAAATGTAGGTTTGTTTCATGGAGTAGGCCCATCAATGAAAAATGTCCAGACTGCAATAGTTTACTTACACATAAAGTAAACAAAAAAAGCGAAAAAATCATGTGTACCAATAAAGAGTGTAAATATACTAGAGAAGTGAAATCTTAGTAGGATTTATATACTTATTTAAGTACCTGTTCTATTATTTAGCATAAGTGAACTCGTCCAGCTAAAGCTGAACATCGGGGAATCAGATGGAGAGTCTACTCCATCTGATTGAGAATCCCACCTACGCTAACGCTTAGAGGTGGGGGTCTTATACTCTAAAAGCAAAATCATGATAAATGATGGGTGGTGGAATAAAAGATGTTAAAGGGTACGACAATCGTGGCGGTAAGAAAAAGTGAGGAAGATTGTGCTATAGCGGGAGATGGGCAGGTTACATTGGGAGAAAGAACAGTGATAAAACACTGTGCTAAAAAAGTGAGGAGAATTTATAAGGATGAAGTGCTTATAGGTTTTGCAGGTTCTGTAGCGGATGCCTTCGCATTGGCAGAAAAATTTGAGAATTTTTTAGAAAAGCATGATGGCAACTTGAAAAGAGCGGCGGTGGAACTGGCACAAAGCTGGCGCCGTGATAAAGTATTAACAAAGCTGGAGGCTATGTTAATTGCACTAAACAAAACGACGATGTTGGTGATCAGTGGATCAGGAGAAGTCATAGAGCCTGATGATAATGTGATTGCCATAGGTTCTGGTGGTTCTTATGCTTTGGCAGCTGCAATTGCATTGAAAAAAAACACAGATTTATCTAGTAGTGAAATCGTAAAGAAGTCGTTAGAAATTGCTGCAGATATATGTGTATTCACAAATAATCAAATTATTGTGGAGGCTCTTTAGCAACAATAAAGCGAGGTGAAAAGGATGAAGGAATTTACACCACGACAAGTTGTAGAGGAATTAGATAAATACATTATAGGGCAGCAGGAGGCTAAGAAGGCAGTAGCGATTGCTTTACGCAATAGAGTAAGAAGAAGTAAGGTTTCCTGTGAATTTCAAGAAGAAATCAAGCCTAAAAATATTTTAATGATAGGTCCAACCGGGGTGGGAAAAACGGAGATCGCAAGGAGATTAGCTAAATTAACAGAAGCTCCCTTCGTTAAAGTAGAAGCTACTAAATTTACAGAAGTGGGTTATGTTGGCAGAGATGTAGAATCTATGATTAGAGATTTGGTGGAGGCCTCTATAAGGATTATAAAGGAAAAATATATAAAAAAGAATTATGAGAAGGCCAAAAGGTTAGCCCAGCATCGTTTGTTGGATTTATTAGACCCTGCACCACGTAAAGAAGCGTCTTTTAAAAATCCATTTGAGATGTTATTTAAAACCAATAATCCTATGGAAGAACCTGTAGGAAAAGGAGAATATGAAGCTGATTTAAAACTAAAGAAACAACAAATTGAAAAACAGTTAAAAGAAGGTTTGTTAGAGAATGTGTTGGTAGAAGTAGAAATGGAGGATCGTAGCCCCAGCACCTTTGAAATATTTGCTGGGGGAAACGAGGAAATGAACATTAACCTACAGGATATGTTAGGCGGTATTATTCCTAAAAAAACAAAAAGAAAAAAAGTTACCGTAACAGAAGCCAGAAAGATATTGATCGAAGAGGAAGCACAAAAATTAGTGGATATGGATGAAGTGATAACAACTGCTGTTAACAACGCAGAACAACAAGGAATCATTTTCATTGATGAGATAGATAAAATTGCTGGTAGCCATGGAGGATCTGGTCCTGATGTATCACGAGAAGGGGTTCAGAGAGATATTTTGCCTATTATTGAGGGGTCTACAGTGATGACAAAGTATGGTCCTGTAAGAACAGATCATATTCTTTTCATTGCAGCCGGAGCTTTTCATATAGCTAAAGTTTCTGATTTAATACCAGAATTGCAGGGAAGGTTTCCAATTAGAGTAGGCTTAAATAACTTAACAATAGAAGACTTCAAAAAAATATTAACGCAACCACAAAATGCTTTGCTAACCCAATACAAATTATTGTTAGAAACAGAAGGTATAAAAATCCATTTTTTAGAGGAAGCTATAGATGAGATTGCTATGATTGCTTATATAAGCAATGAGCAGGGGGATAATATTGGTGCTAGAAGGCTACATACAATCACAGAAAAGATGTTAGAGGATATCTCTTTTGAAGCACCAGAACTATTAGAGAAAGAAATAACCATAGATAAGCAGTATGTGAAGAAGAAACTCGATAATACAGTGAAAACTTTTAGTGAAGATAAATATATTATATAATGAACAAAGGAGGAAGTGTAATGAAAAGCAACTTACTAGAAAAAACTAGGAGAATTAATAAAATATTACAAAAATCTGGGGAGAATGCAGTGTCTTTTAATGAACTTTGCAGAATATTGAGTGAGATATTAGATGCAAATGTTTATGTTGCTAGTTCCAAAGGAAAAGTATTGGGGGTTAGTCTAACAGATGCTTCAGATTGTCCGATTATCGTTGATGAAAAAACAGGAACAAAAAGGTTTCCTGAAGAGTATAATGAACAATTGTTGCAGATTACAGAAACACAATCCAATATCACACAGGATGAACTGTTGAAGGTATTTATCTATGATGTTGAAAGTTACAACAAGCTAGTAACGATTGTGCCTATCAACGGTAGTGGAAAAAGGTTAGGTACAATGGTTTTAGCAAGACATGAGGATCAATTTCAAGATGAAGATTTAGTCATGGTAGAATATAGTGCTACAGTAGTAGGACTAGAAATCCTAAGGGCTAAAACAGAAGAAATAGAAGAAGAAGCTAGAAAAAAAGCTGTAGTGCAAATGGCTATAGATACTTTGTCCTACTCTGAATTAGAAGCTGTAGAACATATTTTCAATGAGCTGGACGGCAATGAAGGTCTTTTGGTAGCCAGTAAGATTGCTGATCGTGTAGGTATTACTCGCTCCGTTATCGTGAATGCCTTAAGAAAGTTTGAGAGTGCAGGGGTGATTGAATCAAGGTCTTTAGGTATGAAGGGAACACATATAAGAATATTAAATGACAGATTGTTAGAAGAATTGAGAAAAATAAAACGATAATATTAAGTAGTAGGACAATTCAAATATAATAGAAAGAGAAGTTATTTACAGGATAAATGACTTCTCTTTCTATTTTTTTACAAAAAATAACATAATTAGGCAAAAAGTCCTGAAATTCATTATCTTTTTGTTTGCTACTTGTATATTTTAGGTGCTGCTGGTAAAATAAATTAAGCAAAAGAAGCAAGCGTAGAGATTGTGAAAAACTAGGAATTTCAACCAGAAGAGCTATTTTTTTGCCGGAATAAGCCTGTAACTTACAACAATCAAAGGAAATTTGTAGTAAACTTTCCAAAGATTTTACGGGAAAAAACTCAAAAAAATGTAGAATTTTGGAGGAGTTTTATGAAGAGCTGTAGAAACTTAGATATATGGTTTATCTAGGAAATGAATTTTAAAATATAAGTTGTTTCAAATGCAATTTAAAATAGTTTCGAATAGATGTCTACATATACTAATTACTAAAGGAGTTGTAGTTATGAGTAGTTTTTTTAAAAATATGGATATCATGACAAAGGCATTAAATGCTGCATGGAAAAGAGATGAAGTGATTTCAAATAACATTGCAAACGCAGAAACCCCTAACTTTAAAAAATCACATGTAGTTTTTGAAGAATTGTTACAGAAACATTTAAGGGGAGGAGAAATTGCAGGAAACACAACCCATCATAGACATATTAATATTGGTATAAAAGACTTGAACAATTTAACACATAAGGTAGTTACGCCGCAAAACTATGAAACACGAAGAGATGGAAATAACGTAGATATTGATGTTGAGATGGCAGAATTAGCTAAAAATACCATCGTTTTTAATACCGTTTCAACCCAATTAAATAATGATATAAAAAGATTAAAAACAGTTATTAACGAAGGAAGGAGATAGAGAATGTCAATATTTAATGCGATTAACGCAAGTGCATCAGGTTTAACGGCTGAAAGACTAAGAATGGATGTGATTTCAAAAAACATTGCCAATGCAACTACAACACGAACTGTAAATGGAGGACCCTATAGGAGGCAAGTGGTGGTTTTTAAGGAAAAAGATAGCGGTTCTTTTTCACAAATTTTTAATCAAGCTATAGGAAAAAGAAACAGTAATGGGCAAGGAGTAGAGGTTGTAGGGATACGCAATGACCAAACCCCCTTCAAAAAAATTCATGATCCTGGACATCCAGATGCAGACGAGCAAGGGTACGTTTTAATGCCTAATGTAGAAATCGTTACGGAAATGGCCAATATGATTTCCGCTTCTCGAGCTTATGAAGCGAACATTACTGCATTAAATGCAACAAAAAATATGGCATTAAAAGCCCTAGAATTAGGAAGATAGTGGAGGCGTAAATACATGCAGGTAAATCGTTTGAATGTAGAAAACAATAAAATATTAGGCACTAATTTAGGATTATTTAATGATAAGAACAGTAAAACAGTACATACCTCTTTCAAGGAGCTTCTGACAGGTGCAATAAATGAAGTAAATAAATTAGAAAGTAATGCTCAAGCATATTCCATGAAACTAGCATCCGGTGAAATAGAGAATATTCATGAAGCTATGGTGGCATCACAGAAGGCAGAAGTATCTCTTCAATTTATGATGGAGATTAGAAATAAGGTTCTTGATGCATATAGAGAAATAATGAGAATGCAGATTTAACCATAGCTGAAAAGAGGTGAATACATGGCGGAAGGATTGCAGCAAATACGAAATCAATTTAACGAATTCTTACAAGGACTAGAAAAAAAGCAGAAAATCAAAATAGCTGTTGCAATAGCTTTAATTTTGATTACTTTAACAGCAATTATTTATTATTTTACAAGGCCGCAGTATGTTGTACTCTACAGCAATCTTGATGCTAAACAGGCAGGAGAGATTATGAATACCTTAGAGGGCAGTGGGATAAGAGCAAAACTTGGGGAAACCAGTAGCACCATATTAGTACAAAAACCAGACTATCAAAGGGCACAAGTCGTGGTTGCCACTGAAGGACTACCCCAAGCAAGGTTCTCCTATGAGGATTTTTTTTCTGGAAATAGTTTTATGAAAACCAGTGAAGAAAAATCAAAGGAATTTATCGTTGCGCTGGGTAATGAGCTTAGTAAAATCATAGAAGAAATTCCTGGCATTAATAAATCCTATGTTACGCTTTCTATACCAGAAAACACAGGTTTTATTCGTACTACACAAGATCAGAGCGCCACAGCTTCGGTCTTTTTAAACTTAGATTACAACACTACACTTGATCCCAATAGTGTAACAGGAATTACACTTCTAGTTTCTAATGCTGTACAGGGGCTTAATCCAGAAAATGTAACGGTACATGGACCAGACGGACGGGTATTAAATACCACTTCTTCTGATTCTTCCGATACCTTTGGACCTACTGATCAGTTGTCTTTACAACAGGCAGTAAAAGAAGACCTAGAAAAGAGTATTACAGATTTTCTTTCCACAGTTTATGGCTATGGCAATGTCGTGGTTATGGCCAATGTAAAGCTAGATTTTAATAGCGAGGTTACAGAAATACAGGAATTTTCTCCCCCAATTGACGGTGAAACAGAGGGCATCGTAAGAAGTATGCAGGATTTGCAGCAAAGGGTAGTAAATTCACCAGCAGGAGGTGCCCCAGGGACCGACACAAATACGGAGGATATTCCTCAGTATGTTGTAGAGGATCAAGAAAACTCCTTGTACTATGAAGCAAATCAAATTATCAATTATGAAATTAATGAGTTGCGTAAAAAAATCGTTAAAGCGCAGGGACAAGTGCAGGATATTACTGTAGCTGTCTACTTAAATAAAAATGCTATTAATGGTGGGGAGCTTACTGATGAGGAAAGAAGAGAGTTAGAAAATATTGTTTCTGCTGCAGCTGGCCTAGATACTAGAGTTGTACAGGTGGCAGCACAGGAATTTAGTAATAGTTTAGAAGAGCAAATACGCTTAGCTATGGAGGCGGCAGAAGCTACTGGAGGACAAAAAATACCGCTATGGGCATTAGGCCTAGCAGCCGCTGCACTGTTGGGAGGAGGATTCTTCCTGCTTATGAGAACCAACAGAAGAAAGAAAGAAGCATCCGAAGAAATAATGAGGGAAACGCCTATTCAATCAGAAGACTTGATTGAAGAAATTGACTTAGAGTTATCGGGTTCTCAAGTAAAACAGCAACTAGAAAAACTGGTGAATAAGAAACCTGATGCTGTGGCGCAGCTTTTAAGAAATTGGCTTAGTGAAGAGTAGAGGTGAAATAAAAGGATGGCTAAAAGAGGGGCAAAAGGAGAGCTGACGGGTCGGGAAAAAGCAGCGGTTTTATTAATAAGCTTAGGGCCTGAGTATTCAGCACAAATTTTCAAACATTTAAATAATGAGGAGATTGAAGAATTAACTTTAGAAATAGCCAATATGAGAAAGGTATCTCCTGCAGAAAAAGAAAAAATCATGGAGGAGTTTTATGAAATCTGTGTAGCGCAAGAATATATTTCTGAAGGTGGTATTGGGTATGCAAAAGAGGTGTTGGAAAAAGCATTAGGTTCACAAAAAGCAATGGATATCATCAATAAGCTTACTGCTTCTTTGCAGGTGAAACCCTTTGATTTTGCAAGAAAGGCAGATCCGGCACAACTATTAAACTTTATACAAAATGAACATCCACAAACCATTGCTTTAATATTATCTTACCTTCCATCGACACAATCATCACAGATTTTATCAGCCCTTCCTCAGGCAAAACAAACGGAAGTCGCTCGTAGAATAGCAACAATGGATCGGACATCTCCTGATATTATTAAAGAAGTAGAGATGGTTTTAGAAAAGAAGCTTTCAACATTAGTAAATCAAGATTATACCTCAGCAGGGGGCATTCAATCTATTGTTGATATACTTAACTCTGTTGACCGAGGGACAGAAAAAAATATTATGGATACGTTAGAAATACAAGATGCAGAGCTGGCGGAGGAAATTAGAAAGAGAATGTTTGTATTTGAGGATATTATTAACTTAGATAGTACTTCTATCCAAAGATTTATCAGAGAAATTGATAATAATGATTTAGCTATTGCCTTAAAAGGAGCAACAGAGGAAGTGGCGAACATTATTTACACCAATATGTCTAAGCGTATGGCAGAAATGATTAAAGAAGATATGGAGTTTATGGGACCAGTAAGACTTAGAGATGTAGAAGAGGCACAGCAGAAAATTGTTAACATCATAAGAAAACTAGAAGAAACCGGAGATATTATTATTGCTCGTGGTGGAGGAGATGAAATCATTGTATAGAGTTTATAAGTCTATGGAGGTTATACTGGGAGATAAGAAAGAACTTGAATTTCAAAATCAAAGTATAACAAAACAACCAAATCCTCTTTTAGTAGAAGCTGTGGAACAACAAGAAACGCCAGAGGAAATTGCAGAAAAAAAGGCTAAAGAAACTCTAGAGGCAGCAGATTTAGAAGGAAAAAAAATAATAGAGAATGCTAGAAAAGAAGCGGCTGTCATCATAGAAGCGGCTTATGAAGACAGTAAAAAAATTTTAGAAGATGCTAAAGCTCAAGGGTATCAAGAAGGACTTCAAAGAGGGCAGCAGGAAGGTTATCACGAATTCCAGCAATTGATGGAGGAAGCAGTTGCTGCAAAACAAGAAGTATATCACTTTAGAAAAAAGTTAGTAAAAGAATTGGAAGAAGAAATTATTGATTTAGTGGTGTACTGTGTAAAAAAAGTCATAGATTATGCGTTGGAAGAAAACAATGAAATTTTGCTTAATCTTGTAAAAAAAGGGTTAGAGAAGTGTACATTTACAGAAAAACTGGTAATACGTGTCAGCGAAGAGGGTTACGAAGTTTTAAATTCCTATAAAAACAAAATCTATATGATGTTAGAAGGAATTGACAGCATAGAAATTAAAAGTGATGTTGCTCTGAAAAAGGGTAGTATCATAATAGAAACCCTTTCGGGTAAAGTTGATGCTAGTATCGATGTACAGATAAAACAAATAGAAACATTATTTGAAGAAATATTAAGAAGTGAGGAATCTCATGAAAGAAATCATGCTTAAAAGATACAGAAAATCCCTCGAAGCTTTAGACTTGATAAAGTATACAGGACAAGTATCTCAAGTAATAGGCTTGACCATTGAATCTATAGGGCCAGCCGTGAAAATAGGAGAAGTCTGCAAAATATATACGCTAAAAAATGATTCTCCTATTATTGCGGAGGTTGTAGGTTTTAAAGAAAAAAAGGTACTGCTAATGCCTTTGGGAGAAATGGAGGGTATAGGTCCTGGTAGTAGAGTAGAGGCTTTAGGAACTTCTCTAGAGGTGAAGGTAGGGAATTCTCTATTGGGAAGAGTCTTAGATGGGCTGGGAAATCCAATAGATAATAAGGGGCCTCTTCATCAGACAACAACTTACCCAGTGGCGGGAAAAACGTTAAACCCCTTAGAAAGAACAAAAATTAGAGAGCCTTTAACTTTAGGAATAAAAGCGATCGATGGGTTATTAACCTGCGGTAACGGTCAAAGAATAGGGATTTTTGCAGGAAGTGGGGTGGGTAAGAGTACGTTACTGGGTATGATCGCTAGAAATACTCAAGCGGATATTAATGTAATCGCCCTTATTGGGGAAAGAGGGCGGGAGGTGAAGGAATTTATTGATAATGACCTTAAGGAAGAAGGCTTAAAACGCTCTGTTGTTATTGTGGCTACTTCTGATCAACCGCCTTTAGTACGAATGAAGGGGGCTCTTTTAGCCACTGCTATTGCAGAGTATTTTAGAGATCAGACCCATAATGTTTTACTATTGATGGATTCACTAACCAGGTTTTCGATGGCTCAAAGAGAGGTGGGACTGGCTATAGGAGAGCCTCCAGTTACAAAAGGTTATACGCCTTCGGTATTTGCGGTATTGCCTAAGTTGTTGGAGCGGACAGGGACCTCAGATAGAGGTGCAATTACGGGCTTATATACTGTTCTCGTGGATGGAGATGATATGAACGAGCCTATTGCTGATGCAGTAAGAGGAATTCTAGACGGACATATTGTGTTATCCAGAAAGTTAGCAAATCAGGGGCATTATCCTGCTATTGATGTGATTTCTAGTGTCAGTAGGGTTATGCCTAATATCGTTCCAAAGGAGCAAATAATGAGGGCCAATGAAGTAAAGCAGATTTTAGCAACCTATAAGGATGCTGAAGACTTAATTAATATAGGTGCCTATGCTAAGGGTAGCAATAGAAAAATAGACTATGCCATTGCAAACATAGCTGCAGTGAACGGTTTTTTACACCAGGATGTAGATGAAAAAATTAACTACAATGAAGTGTTAGGTTTGCTAAGTCAATTAATTAAGTAAAGAGGGGATTCTATTGGCGGAAAACTTTGTTTATCGGTTTAACCACATTTTAAAAATAAAGGAAAAAATTGAAGAAAGCAAAAAATATCAATTTGCTGATGTGCAGAAGGATTTAGAAAAGGAAAAATCAAACTTGGCTATGCTTATAAAAAAAAGAGAATCCATTATTGAAAGCTGGAATAACAAAACAAAGCAAAACAACATAGTAAAAATAAAGGCGTTACAGGATTGTTCAAACAATATTCAATTAGTGGAGGATTTGATTAAAAAGCAGGTGGCTAAGGTAAAAAATCATGAGCTAAGATTAAATCAAGCAAGAGGAGAATTAATAGAGGCAAAGAAACAAACAAAAACATTTGAAAAACTAATGGAGAAGGATTATGAAACCTTTGTAAACACGCAACTAAAAAACGAAGCAAATTTAGTAGATCAATTAGTTACCTATAAAAGCATAGCGAACAAAGGAGGTTAAAATGACGGATAGCCTTCAAGAAAGTGAGAAAAAAAGACGAATAAAGCCAATTTTTATTATTGTTATAGCCTTTCTACTTATTCCTATCATGACGATAATAATGCTTTATTTCACCAGTGAAAATCTTAGATATACGATGAATGACTATTTATCTTTGCTGCCTAGCAACATAGGGAGCTATTTTAAAGGAATGCCCACTAAGGAAGAGAAAGAAAACCTAAAACAGCAAATAGCTAAGCATTATATTTCCTTAGAAGAGGATAGGTTAGTAGATAAGTTGTTGATTGTAAAGGGTGAAGATAAAGACCTTTATGATGAACTGTTACTATTATTAAACAGAGAAAACCCAATGAAGATGAGAAGTGTGCGGGAACATTTAAGAAAGGCACAATTAACACCAAATCTATTACAAAGAATTCTAGACGATATTGATGAAGAAAAAACTGAAAAGGTGAATGAATTGGCCAGATATTATACTTCTCTTAAAATAACAGATGCTATAGGAGAAATTGAAAGAACCTATCGTAGTGGTGAACTAGATAGAGAGGAAATAGTATCCATTTTAGAAAACATTTCGGTGGATCAAAGTGCCAGGTTCTTGCTTTACTTAGACCCGGCTTTGACAGAAGCTATAAGATATCAATTGAGAGAAACAGCGAGAAGGAACATTGAGAAAAAAATACAAGAGACCCAGAATAAAGAAAAAGAACTGGAAGCTCTAGCTAGTATTTATGAAAAGAAATCTCTTGAAGAACAGGTGTTTGATTTAGGGAATGATAATAAGTTTAGGGCGCAGGACTTGGCAGTAATATTCAAGAATATGAAGATAGAAACTGGAGGCCGAATTTTAGCTTCTGTAGAGGAACAAGCCTTTGCAACAGAATTATATGATCAAATCAATACATTGGAAGTCCTTAACAAAAGAGAAACCAACCTACCTGTACATTTAGCAGAAGCTGTAGAAATTCATAAAAACTATCAAACAAAGGTAGGAGAATTAGTAGAAATTTATCAGAGAATGTCTGTAGAGGAGCTTACAAATGTTGTGGAAGAAATGATGCGAAGCAACAGAATCTATAGCAGGCATTCCGTGGGGGATGAAGAGATTGTTTTTACAGAAGAACAATTAGTTGTTGATGTATTAAATCATCTTAAACCCAATAAGGTAGCACAATTGCTAGAAAAATTAGAAACAGAAAGGTCGATAGATTTATCACAAAAATTTGTAGTAAATGCTTTTAGATAAAAAGACGATTGGTGTGTAAATTAGATTTTAGAGAAAGGAGGTGAGAAGGTGATAGAGCTTAACGGAATAACAAATGCAATAAACATGCAAGTTTCCCAAAAATCTATACCCGTTGCAAACAATAATGAAAAGGATTTTTTAGAAATCCTAAAAAGCAAAAATAAGTCAATGCAAGAACGTCATAATAATTTGTTTCAAGAACCAAAAAAAAATATGCAGCATAAAGGTACTAAGTTGATGGATCATGTAAATCATCATTCTACGATGAGCAAGAAGCCAAAAACAGATATAAAAATAACGGATGAAGATGACGGTACACAGCAGGAAAATTGTAAAGTATATGAGCTAATACAAGAGCTAATATGTTTATTGCAGCAGCAGGGGTGTATAGAAGAAAATGAATTAAAGGCATTGGAAGAGGAATTGATAGAATCTGTTGTTGTGGAAAATTTAGGTAATTTATTAAAGGTTCTGGAGATAATAGAAGGCTATGGGGAGATTGACAAGAATATTTTAGGTGAATTGAAAGAAAAAATCAACCTAGAAAGTGAAATAGGTGTTGATGAAGAATTCAAAGGCATAAGTAAAGAAGCAGTAAAAGAAAAATTCGAAGAATTTTTAAAGACGGAAGAGGATAAGGCTATCCAGACACCTAAAAATCTAAAAGAAGATGAGTACATAACTGCTACAGATAAACACCTTGATAAAAAAGAAGCACCAAAACAACAAAAAGCTTCTATAGAAGAGGATAAAAACATTATCACTTCAAAACCACAAGAAACGATGGATGCAAATCAGCACTTAGAAGCTTTAGGTTTAGAGAAGGAATTACAAGTAAAAGTTACCTCGATGCCTTATGAAACACTGGTTGTTGATGAAGTATACAGCAGCGCTTTTTTAGAAGAAATCAGCTATAAAATATTTACGTCATTTAAAAACGGGAAAAATCAAATGAGTCTTCAATTGCTGCCTGAAAACCTTGGAAAAATTTCTATTGATTTATCTAGCAACAATCAAGAAGTAAAAGCTAAGGTTTATGTTGAATCCTTACAGGTAAAGGAAGTGATCGAAAGTAATTTAAATCAATTTAGAGAATCCTTAAGGGAAAAGGGCATAAATATTTTAACCATAGAGGTTACTGTAGGACAAGACGCCAATGACTTCCAACAAAACAAAAATTTCACACAGCAGAAAATGAAGTTTAGAAGACCTTTGGATCAACTTCATAGTGTGATAAGTAATGAAGAGCTTGGTACAATAAAGAATATCAATCCGTATATTGTTACTACAGATTTTGATAAATTTGGATAAGGAGGGAAGTCCTTGAGTAATGTAAATGGTACAACTGAAACGGAGTATCGTTATAGATACTATGATAGTGAAACAAAGAATCAAAAATCCAGTGATCTTGATAAGGATGCTTTTCTAAAACTTTTAGTTACACAGCTTAAAAACCAAGACCCATTAAACCCCATGGAGGATAAAGAATTTATTGCCCAAATGGCCCAGTTTAGTTCCTTGGAGCAGATGCAGAATATGAATGATAATTTGCAGGATGTGAAAACAACCTTAGCAGAGCATATCACCATGATGAATAATAATCTGGTAAAAAGTCATACCTTTATGAGTGAAACATTAGACAGTATTAACACAACCCTTGGGAAAATAGCAGATGCCTTACTGCCTAACAATGAAGAAACTGAAGATGTAAACGAAGGTGAGAATGAAAGCGAAGAGCCAAATGAAGGTGAAGTGGAAACAGAAACTCCTTAAGCAACAGCAGAAGTAAGGAGGAATGAATATGATTACATATAAAATTAATGACAAACCGCTGTTGACCCAAAATAGCACACCAAAGTCCAGTAACTTAAAGGCTGCAACAGGCTTCGGTGGGGTTTTACAGGAACAAATCACTAAAAATGGTGGATTGAAATTTTCTAAGCATGCTGCAGAACGATTACAGCAGAGGAATATCCATTTAACGACGCAAGAAATGACAAGACTGGACCATGCTATGGATACTGTTGCAAAGAAGGGAATAAAAGAAACTTTGATTATTATGGATAATCGAGTGTTTATTGCCAGTGTGAAGAATAAGACAGTGATTACAGTAGCTGTAGAGGAAGAACTAAAAGAAAATGTATTTACCAATATAGATGGTGCTGTAATTATTTAAGCCGGACCAATTGTGGAGGCTGATTACTTCTGAATGACAGAAGAAGTGAAAAGAATAGAAAAAATGAGGAGGTTATGAACTATGATGAGATCGATGTTTTCCGCTGTGTCAGGTCTGCGGGCTCATCAAACTAAGATGGATGTAATCGGCAATAATATTGCCAATGTGAATACCATAGGTTTTAAGGGATCTAGAATGACATTTCAAGAGGTGATGAATCAGACAATCCAAGGAGCATCAGCAGCTAGAGATGGTAGAGGCGGTACCAATCCGCAGCAGGTTGGTTTGGGTATTGATGTTGCTGCAATGGATACCTTTCATATTCAGGGGACAGTAGAGAGAACAGAATATATGACAGATGTTATGATTAGCGGCAATGGTTTTTTTATTGTTTCAGATGATGCAAATGCATTAAATCAATATTATACGAGGGCAGGAAGTTTTTCCCTTGATGCTAGTGGAAATTTGGTAACACCTGATGGCTTTAAGGTATTAGGCTTTAGAGCAGATGAAGAAGGGGTCCTTCAACCTAATTTATCTGGTTTGGTTATTTCAAAATCAGCCACTTTTAATCCGATGGCAACGGACAGAGTAACAATGAAAGGCAACTTAGACGCTGGTACAAAACGATTTGCTTTACCTGCAGATGGTGCCTTAGTGGCAAATCTTGCTGGATTTAATGGAAATCAAGAAGCCTTAGATGCAGCAGGAGGACCAAATGAAGGTATGGTTTATAGAGCGGTCTTAAAGGATCCAGATGCAGCCTATCAACCAAATCCTAATGAAGACAATTATAACCCGGTGGTCTATCAAATTAATCAGGAGTTTACTGATTCTGTGGCTAGAGAAACCAGTTATGAGGTGTTTGATGGTCTAGGAGGTATTCACAGAATAAAACAGGCTTATATCAGGATAGAAGATGATGCCGATGGTAATAGTCAGTTTAGAGTAGAAACCTTTTACCTGGATAAGGATGGTAATATGATTCATGCTACTGGGCAAGCAGATGATCCGTTGACAGCGCCTCAAAATAATATCTTAACTTTTGATGCAAAAGGAAAGTTGATTGCTGGTCAATCGATGCAGCTAAGAATTGGTGAAGGTCTAACCAATGGGGCAGAAGCAACTACCTTTACACTAAGTCATAGGGATTTGACGATGTTTGCCAGTTCTTCCACTGCTCATGCCGACGAAACAAACGGCTTTCCATTAGGAACCTTAGATGATTTTACTATTGCTCCAACGGGAGAGATAACAGGAATATTTTCCAATGGCGAAAGAAAGTTATTGGGTCAAATTAGACTTGCAAACTTTAGAAACCCAGCGGGTTTGGAAAAGATTGGTTCAAACATGTATCGCGCTACCTCTAACTCTGGCATACCAATAGAAGACAATCCAGGTGTTGGAGGGTTAGGAACGTTGAGTGCCGGTAGCTTGGAAATGTCCAATGTAGATTTGTCAAGAGAAATTGTTACGATGATCGCCACACAAAGAGGTTTTCAGTCAAATTCAAGAATTATAACCACCAGTGATGAAATGCTGCAAGAAGTGGTGAATATGAAGAGATAGTTTATAACCATGAGTAGAGGAAATCATGTACTCTACTCATGGTTTAAATAAATGCTTTTCATCTATTTCTTACAAAAGAAAAAGAGGTGCTTATGATAAAGTTAAAGCGATTAAATCATAGTGAAGTAATACTAAACTGTGAAATAATAGAATTAATTGAAGAAACACCAGATACTGTGATTACTTTAGTAAATGGTCATAAAATTGTAGTAAAAGAGACAGCAGATGAAATCATTGAGAAAGTCATTGCATTTAAGAAAAAAATTCATGCTATTTCTCAAGATTAAGTTGGTGAAAGAAAAGAGGTGTAGACTTGGATTTAGGAACGATTGCTGGAATAATAGTGGGACTGATATTTGTCTTTGCAGGTATTATGGCGGGAGGGAGTGTCATAACCTATCTGAACCTTGAATCAATTTTGATTGTAATAGGGGGAACGATATCTGCTACTTTTGTTGCTTATCCTCTAGCAAAGGTATTAGAGGCCATGAAAATAACATCTAAAGCGTTTTCTAAAGAAAAAGTAGAACCTAGAGATATTATTCATAGCATTAATGGCTTAGCCAATACTGCTAGAAAAGAAGGTTTACTGGCTTTAGAAGAAGCGGCAGAGGGGGTAGAAGACGAATTTCTGCAAAAAGGTGTTATGTTAATTGTAGATGGTACTGACCCAGAGTTAGTTAGAAATTTATTGGAGACGGAGTTAGCTTTTGTAGAAGAAAGACATAAAGAGGGACAAGGAATATTGGAAACAATGGGTTCCCTAGCTCCTGCTTTTGGAATGATTGGAACATTGATTGGACTTATTAACATGCTAAGGACATTGGACGACCCCAGTACGATAGGACCAAGTATGGCGGTGGCACTCATTACCACCTTCTATGGGTCTTTGCTGGCAAACTTATTATTTATTCCTCTAGCAAATAAACTGAAGCTTAGAAGTAAAGAAGAAATTTTACGAAAAGAAATTATGGTTGAAGGATTATTATCTATCCAAGCTGGCGAAAACCCTAGAATTATCGAAGAAAAATTAAAAGCCTTTTTACCACCTAAAATCAGAAAAGAACTACAACAAAAAGAGGAAGGTGTGGAGGCGTAATGGCAAGGAAAAGTCGCAGTGAAGATAGTGCCCCAAAGGGCTCTCCTGAGTGGATGACTACCTACGGAGATATGGTGACATTGTTATTATGTTTTTTTATATTATTATTTTCTTTTTCAGAAATTGATGTAAAAAAATTTGAAGCGATTATTCAATCTTTTCAAGGATCTTTGGGGGTTTTAGATGCTGGCAAGACAATAGAACCCAGTGATTATATTTTTAGCGCTTATGATGAAGATCTGACTACAAAGCAACTGGAGGAACTGGAAGATTTTAGAAAGCTTCAAGAGCGGTTAGAGGCTTTTCTGGAAGACAAAGAGCTTGAGGGCAATGTGTTGGTCACAATGGAAACCAGAGGGCTAGTACTGCGTTTTCAAGATAATGTACTATTTGATTCAGGAAAAGCCATTATAAAAGAGGACTCAAAGGAAATCCTGGCAGCTATAGCAGAATTTCTAGAGGAACTTGAGTTTCAAGAGAAGTTTGTTAACGTGGAGGGTCATACGGACACAGATCCGTTGAGACCAAACGCTAAATACGAAACCAATTGGGAATTATCGGTGGCTAGAGCTGCAAATGTAGTAAGATTTTTAATAGAAGAGATAGGTTTACAGCCAGCTAGATTTTCGGCGTCGGGATACGGAGAGTATCAACCGGTGGCTTCTAATGATACACAAGAAAACAAGGCAAAAAATAGGCGGGTGGATATTGTGATTTTGAAATCTGAGTTAACTACTTCTGCACCCTACAACCTATGAATCGGGGGTTAATACAACATGAATGTAAAAAAAATAGTACTATATTCATTAATAGGTTTTATACTATCAGGCGTTGTTTTTGGTACAATTGCATATTTTGCATTTTTTAGGGGGGCCCATGAAGCTAATAGAGATATAAAGACTTATGAATTCCACATAGGTTCTTTTTCTACAAACTTAAGCCATCAACGAAACTTTTTCAAAGGTGAGATTGTTATTGAAACAGCCGATAAAAAATTATTGTCAAAATTTGATGAAAAAAATGCTGAACTAAGAGATAGTATTATAGAGGTGATTATTGCAAAGAAACCAGAGGAAATTTTGAGCCCAGAAGGTCAGCAACAACTAAGAGAAGAACTAATACAGGTGATAGGACAGGTAATGGCATCGGATAAAATCACCAATGTGTATTTTACTGACTATATTATTCAATAGGAGGTGATATTGTTGTCTGATGTTTTATCACAAAATGAAATAGATGCTTTGCTTCTAGCTTTAAATAGCGGCGAGTTAGATGCAGAAGAAATTAAGGAGGAAAAACAGGAAAGAAAAACAAAGAGCTATGATTTTAAAAGTCCTAAAAAATTAGCAAAGGATCAGTTAAGGACTTTACAGATCATTCATGAAAACTTTTCTAGAACTTTAAATACATTTTTATCAGGGTATTTAAGGAGTTATGTTCAAGCAGAGGTTTCTTCCGTAGAAGAATTATCTTACTACGAATTCAGTAATTCTATTGCTAATCCTGCAGTGTTGTCTATTGTAAATTTTCAGCCTTTAACTGGCCAGATAATGATTGACTTATCCTCATCTATTGCCTTCACCTTAATAGATAGAATTCTAGGTGGAAGTGGCAAAAACTATGAAGAGAGTCGAACTTTTACTGAAATCGAAATTATGCTTATTAAGAAATTTATGAGACAGATACTGGATTTGATGATTGATCCATGGGAAAATGTGATAGAATTACAACCATCTTTAGAAAAAATAGAAACCAACTCTCAGTTTGCTCAAATTGTTTCTCCAAATGAAACTATTGCGCTTATAACATTGAATATAACCATTGGCGATGTTATGGGAATGATGAACCTATGTATACCTCATATTGTTATTGAGCCTATTTTAACAAAATTAAGCACAAAGTTTTGGTTTTCCAGTGTTAGTAAAACTGTTACGGAAGAGGATAAACAATCTTTAAAAAAACGTGTTGAAAAAAGCAAGGTAAACATAGCTGCTCAGTTAGGGTCTACTTATATAACAGTAAGGGATTTTTTAGAGTTGCAAATGGGTGATGTCATTGTTTTGGATAAGTTAGCAAATGAGGAGATAGAAATTTTGGTAGGAGATAAACGAAAATACTTTGGCATACCGGGGACGGTAAAAAATAAGATAGCAATAAAAGTAACTAAAATTGACAAGGGAGGAGATGAACTAGATGAGTGATATGTTATCTCAAGAAGAAATTGATGCTCTCCTTAGTGGAAGTGATATTAATACAGTGGATTCGATGAAAGAAGCGATAGATGAGTTTACAGATATAGAAAAAGATGCGATTGGTGAGATCGGCAATATTAGCATGGGAACTGCTGCAACGACCTTATCTACATTGCTTGGACATAAAGTAGGTATTACAACACCAAAAGTTTCTGTTATTACAATGGAGGAACTTTCGGAGCAATATACGATACCTTTTGTAGCAGTAGATGTTAGATATAAAGAAGGCATTAGAGGGACCAATCTTTTAATTATAAAGGTAGATGATGTGAAGATCATTACTGATTTAATGATGGGGGGAAGTGGTACAGTTACTGAAGATCCGTTATCTGAGTTACATCTAAGTGCCATCAGTGAAGCTATGAACCAAATGGTAGGATCTTCTTCTACTTCTCTATCAGAAATGTTTTCTAAAAAAATAGATATACATCCTCCTAGAGCATTTGAATTGGATTTTCAGTCAAATGATATCAATGGGATTCTTAGTGATCAACAAGAAAGTGTTATAAAAATTGCTTTTAAGATGGAAATTGAAGGCTTAATTGATAGTGAAATTATGCAATTAATTCCCATGGATTTTGCTAAAGAAATGGTGAGCATTCTTATGCCTGCTGGCAATGCTACTGATATTCAAGAATCCGTTGCAGTACCAGAACCTTATTATGATGCTCCAAATAGTCAAAACTTAGAAATGAAAAGTAATCAGGAAACCCCTAGCATGCCATTAAATTCTGAAAAGCATCAAGAGAGCACAAGACCTCAACATAATACGAAAATAAATGTTCAACCTGTTACCTTTCAATCCTTTGATGAAGGGTCTCAGAAGGGGATACCTGAAAACATTGCTTTAATTCAAGATGTACCTCTGCAGGTTACGGTTGAGCTTGGAAGAACCACAAAAAGAATTAATGAAGTATTAGAATTTGGCCCAGGAACAATTATAGAATTAGATAAATTGGTGGGGGAACCCTTAGATATATTAGTAAACGGTCAATATGTTGCTAAGGGAGAAGTTGTGGTCATTGATGAAAATTATGGCATAAGAATAACAGATATTGTTCATGCAAATAGACGTTTTGAGAAAATATAGAGTCATTTATAAAAAATTCTAAAGTCCTATGACGAAATTAAATTGTCATAATAGTAATATTAATATAAAATGAAAGTAACCTTTATTAATATTTATATGTGCTAGATAAGTATTAAAAGATAATCAAGGAGGAAGAAAATTATGTCTAAAGGTATTTTAATAGTTGATGATGCTGCATTTATGAGAATGATGGTGAAGGATGTATTGACTAAAAATGGATTTGAAGTTATTGGAGAAGCTGAAAATGGTCAAAAAGCAGTTGAAAAATACAAAGAGCTGCAACCACAATTAACGATTATGGATATTACTATGCCAGAAATGGATGGTATTCAAGCAGTAAAAGAGATAAAAAAAATAGATGCTAATGCTAAGATTATTATGTGTTCTGCCATGGGACAACAGGCAATGGTTATTGAAGCCATTCAAGCGGGGGCGAAGGACTTTATTGTTAAACCATTTCAAGCGGATCGTGTCATTGAAGCTGTAAAAAAAGTCATTGGTTAATTTATCTTAACTTTAGTTAGGAGATATAATGATAAATACTATTTATACGTTTTTCATGATGGTGATTATAGCTGTTTGTGTGATTTTTCTTGCCTATTATACCACGAGGGTTATTGGCAAAAAATCCAATTTATACTTTCAAGGGCGAACAGCCAAAGTTCTAGAGCGTACAACTTTGGCTCCAAACTTAAACTTAATGGTTATTCAAGTAATGGACAAAGTATATATTTTAGTTGTTTGTAATAAGAACATGGAAATCTTAGACACGCTAAGTATAGAGGCGTGGAACATCTTTAAAAAAACGCAAGGTGATGCTTTGCAAAATAACAAAGATTTTTTAAAAATTTCCCATAATATTTGGAGGGAAATGAAAGAAAAGCTTGCAGTCATGATGAAAAAAATCAATAAAAAAAGCGATAGAAAGTAGAAATCATGAAAACAAATACAAGGAAAAAACAATATAAGAAGAACAAAAAGTTCATAGTTTTAATTACGGTGTTGCTTATTTTGTTTATAATGAGCACAATAAGTGCTTATGCACAACCGGATTTGCCGATACCTAGAATAGGGTTGACCATTGAAGATGCAGAAAACCCTCAAGAGGCAGTAACGAGCATTCAAATTTTATTTTTACTGACAATTTTGTCTCTTGCTCCAGCAATACTCATTATGATGACTAGTTTTACCAGGATTATTATCGTATTATCTTTTTTAAGAAATGCCTTAGCTACACAGCAAACACCGCCTACACAAGTGCTGATTGGGTTAGCGCTATTTTTAACTTTTTTTACGATGGGGCCCATTGCTTCTGAAATCAATCAAAATGCATTGCAGCCTTATCTTCAAGAGGAAATCAGTCAAGGGGAGGCCCTAACCATTGCAATGGAACCTATAAGGGAATTTATGCTGAGGCAAACAAGAGAGAAGGACCTGGCTTTGTTTGCAGAAGTTGCAAATGTAGAGGGTCCTGTAGAAGTTAAGGAAATTACCAATACGGTATTAATACCTGCTTTTATTATCAGTGAGCTAAAAACTGCTTTTCAATTAGGTTTTGTTTTGTTTATTCCTTTTATCGTCATTGATATGGTGGTGGCAAGTACGTTGATGTCTATGGGAATGATGATGTTACCTCCTGCCATGATTTCTTTACCCTTTAAGCTTTTGTTATTTATCATGGTAGATGGTTGGAACATATTAATCCGTTCTTTAATAACAAGCTTTAGATAGAGGTGACCATATGAACGAAGCAATGGTTGTCGAACTGGGACAACAGACAATGTTTACGATTTTGTTAATGTCAGCGCCAATGTTGGGTATAGGCCTTATCATAGGGTTAGCAGTAAGTATTTTTCAAGCTACAACGCAAATACAGGAAGCTACACTGGCTTTTATTCCTAAAATCATTGCTGTTTTAGGATCTGTTGTAATTTTTGGGCCTTGGCTACTTTCAACGATTATTAATTTTACAGTAACATTATATACAAATATGAGCAATTTTATACAGTAAAGTGGGAGGATACCTGTGGATAATATATACGATCTTCTTTTACTGAACATAGATCTCTTGTTGCTTATTTTGATAAGAGTTACTGGTATTTTTGTGATAGCACCCGTATTTGGACGAAACAATTTACCCATGACGATGAAGGTTGGGATATCTTTGTTAATGGCATTTATATTGTTGCCAATTCTTTCAACCTCTGCCTCTATTCATTATAGCAATTTTATAGAGTTAGCAATTTATAGTGTTAATGAGTTTTTGATAGGAATAATTATTGGTTTTATAGGTTTTTTATATTTCAGCACCCTATATCTAGCTGGGACGATTATTGACACCCAGATGGGTTTTAGTATGGTGAATGTGTTAGACCCCCAAACCAACACACAAATGCCAATTATGGGAAACTACTATAATATTCTTTTTACGCTGTTATTCCTGCTCTTTGATGGTCATCATTTTCTTATACGGGCTTTGGTATATAGTTATGATATGTTGCCAGTAGGCGTTGCTTTTACCATAGGAGAAGAAGGAATTTATGGTCTAACGTTAATTCTGATGGAGGTATTTATATTAGCTTTTAGATTTAGTGCACCAGTTCTAGCTACGATTTTTCTAGCAAATGTATTATTAGGAATTTTAGCTAGAACGATGCCTCAAATGAATGTTTTTATTGTAGGAATGCCTCTAAAAGTTATGGTTGGCTTACTGACGGTTTTAATTACTTTGCAATTTATTGTACCTTTTTCAGAAAGATTATTTGACAGCATGTTTCATAGCCTACAGGTTTTCATTGACATCATATCTAGAGGATGATTTTATGAAATTTCATATTAACCTACAGTTATTCACAGAAGAAAAGACAGAAAAAGCAACCCCGAAAAAGGTGAAGGAGTCAAGAGAAAAAGGTCAGGTATTACAAAGTAAAGAAGTAAATTCTGCCTTAGTTTTATTGGGAGCGTTTGTGACCCTAAATTTATTAGCAGGGTATATAGGGGCGTCAATGAGGGGATTCGCCAGATATATATATGATCAATATTTGAACATAGACTATTTGTTTTCTCTTAAAAACATCAGCCGATTAACCTTGATTACCCTTTATCATCTTTTAAAGATTAGTATTCCTATTGGTATTGTATGTTTATTGATTGGCGTGATCTGTAGCTATGCGCAGGTAGGTTATCTGTTTACGACAAAAACCTTAGCTGTGAAGTTTAGTAAGCTAAATCCTATAGAAGGTTTTAAACGAATGTTTTCTATGAAATCCCTCGTAGAACTCATTAAATCCTTCATTAAAATTATTTTTATCGGCTATATCGTTTACCGTTATGCTGTAAATCAGTTAAGCACAATTTTCAATATGATGTTGTTGGATGTTGGTGTTATTGTAGAAACCCTAATACATATAACGATTAATATTGGCTTGAGATCTGCTGTTGTTTTGTTGGTGATTGCAGTATTAGACTATTACTATCAAAAATACGATTATGATAAAAATCTTAAAATGTCGAAACAAGAAATTAAAGAAGAATATAAACAAACAGAGGGCAATCCCCAAATCAAATCAAAAATTAAAGAGAAACAACGACAGCTGTCTATGGGGAGAATGATGCAGGAAGTGCCGAAAGCAGACGTTATTATCACAAATCCAACCCATTTTGCAGTTGCCATCCAATATAATCCTAAACATTTCGATGCGCCAAAAGTTTTAGCAAAGGGACAGGATTTAATAGCACAGAATATCAAAAAAATTGCCAAAGAAAATAGTTTGCCTATTATTGAAAATAAGCCACTGGCTAGAACGCTATATGATACGGTAGAGATTGGTGAGTTTATACCACCAGAGTTATATCAGGCAGTAGCAGAAATACTAGCTTATGTTTATCAGATGAACAATAGAACCTAAGGAGGGACGCATTTGAAACACGGAGATATCATAGTAGCATTAGCGATTATTGCCATTGTCATTATCATCATTATTCCTATCCCTCTAGGGGCTCTTGATATACTATTGAGTTTCAATATATCTTTAGCATTATTAATTTTATTAATAGCTATGTATACTGAAGAAGCTTTGCAATTCTCCATATTTCCATCAATCCTGCTAATTACTACTTTACTGAGGTTGGCTTTAAACATTACAACCACCAGGTATATATTATCAAAAGGGACTGCGGGAGATGTTATTACTACTTTTGGCGACTTTGTTATGGGAGGAAATGCAATTGTAGGATTTATTGTATTTCTAATCATAGTTATTATACAATTTTTAGTAATTACGAAGGGCTCCGAAAGGGTAGCTGAGGTGGCTGCAAGATTCACATTGGATGCGATGCCAGGGAAGCAAATGGCAATAGATGCTGACTTAAATGCCGGACTCATTGACGATGGTGAAGCTAGACAACGACGAACAAAAATTCAAAGAGAGGCAGATTTTTATGGTGCTATGGATGGAGCCAGTAAATTTGTTAAAGGTGATGCCATAGCTGGAATTATCATAACCATCATCAATGTTATAGCAGGCTTTATTATAGGTGTATCCATGCAAGGGCTGGACTTTGGTGCTGCTATTCAAAAATATACATTGTTGACGGTAGGCGATGGGTTAGTAAGTCAAATTCCTGCTCTTTTAATATCTACAGCTACTGGTATTGTAGTTACGAGGGCGGCATCAGAAGGAAGTTTAGGTACCGACTTAATCAAGCAGCTTTTTAATAAGTCTAAAATTATGTTTGTTATTTCTGGTGTTTTATTGTTTTTTAGCTTTACTGGACTACCAGTACTGCCTTTTATGTTTTTATCAGCTGCTTTTCTTTTTCTCGGTTTAACTTTAAGGAAAAACGCATTAGCTGTAGAAATTGAAGAGATTCCTGATGAAATAGAGGAAGCGGTTGAAGAGAAAAGAAAACCGGAAAATGTTTTACCACTCTTAAATGTTGACCCAATAGAATTAGAGTTTGGCTATGGTATTCTTCCTTTAGCGGATGCTAGTCAGGGAGGAGACCTGTTTGATCGATTAGTAATGATTAGAAGACAATGCGCCTTGGAGTTAGGGATCATTGTTCCTATGATTAGATTGCGTGATAATATTCAATTAGAACCGAATCAATATATCATAAAAATAAAAGGAATTGAAATAGCTGTTGGCGAAATTATATTTGACCACTATTTGGCAATGAATCCTGGTATGATTGATGAAGAAATAGAAGGGATTGATACAGTAGAACCTGCTTTTGGCCTTCCTGCCAAGTGGATCAATGAACAGGAGCGTGAAAAAGCAGAAATATTAGGCTATACAGTTGTAGATCCTCCATCTATTATTGCTACACATTTAACTGAGATTATTAAAAAGCATGCTTTTGAGCTGTTAGGCAGACAGGATGTTAAGAAACTGATTGATAATGTTAAAGAAAATCATCCAGTTCTTGTGGAAGAACTGATTCCTAATCAATTGGGGCTAGGAGAAATACAGAAGGTACTGGCTAATCTGCTTAAAGAAGGCGTATCCATTAGAAATATGGTGACGATTTTAGAAACATTGGCAGATTATGCTACTATTACCAGAGATACGGATATGCTTACAGAATATGTAAGACAAGCACTAGGTAGAGCTATTACAAAACAATTTATTGTATCTCACCCTGCTAAAGTAATCACAGTTACAAAAGAATTAGAGCAAAAAATTATGGACTCCATACAGCAAACAGAAAGCGGTACTTATATTTCAATGGACCCTGATGTGATACAGAGAATGATCAATAATCTTTCTCAACAAGTACAAAAGCTGATTTCTATAGGAGAGCATCCTATTATTGTGACGGCTCCCATAGTGAGACTCTACTTTAAAAGATTATCAGAACAGCTTACATCAGATTTAGTTGTTTTATCCTATAATGAAGTAGATCCTTCCGTAGAAATTCAATCAGTAGGGGCGGTGAGTATATAGATGAAGGTAAAAAAGTTTTCTGCCAACAATAACCAAGAAGTATTATCAAAAGTAAAAAATGAATTAGGGCCAGAAGCTATTATTTTATACCAAAGGAAGGTAAAACCCAAAGGAATTTTTGGGATTTTTAAAAAACCTATTATTGAAGTAGTGGCAGCTAAAGAAGAAACTTCCCGCTACGCATCTGACAAGGCTAATGATTTTGTTGAAGTAGCAAAAAGCCTAGATAAAAAACCACAAGAGAATAAATATCAAGGGGAAATAACAAAAAGTATTTCAAAAGAAATGGAAGAAATGAAAGAGATGCTACAGACAGTTGTTTCTAAGATGAATCAGCAAGATTTACCGATTCTTTTGAAAAATGTAGAAGACCAAGAAACTTCTAAAGTGTTTCATACGTTAAAAGATCAAGGACTTGATGCATTTCTTTTAGAGGAAATTATTCATCATTATGTTTCAATACAAGACCAAAAGGATAAAAATAAACAAAGCAGAGAATTTGTAGAAGATCAGATTAAAGAAGTGCTTAAAAAGTATATTATGTCGCAGCAGGGACATCACAATGCTAAAACGATGTTTTTTGTAGGACCTACCGGTGTAGGAAAAACTACTACTATAGCAAAATTAGCAGCACATTATGCTTTAAATGAAGGAAAGACAGTAGGATTGATTAGCGCAGATACCTATAGGATTGCAGCGGTTGAACAATTGAAGGTATACAGTGATATTCTTAACATACCTTTAAAGGTGATTTACCATTCTACTGAAATACATAAGGCAATAGAAGAATTAAGGGATAAAGATATTATTATGGTAGACACCGCTGGTAGGAGCCATAAAAATATAAAACAAGTTTTGGAGCTGAAGTCATTATTAAATGAAGTACAAGAAAAAGAAACATATCTTGTAATAAGCTGCACCTCCAGAGAGAAGGATATCAAAGAAATTATTAACACTTATGATTTTATTGAAAATTATAATATCATTTTTACAAAAGTTGATGAGGCCACTGCTTTTGGAACGATCATTAATACAGCCAAGGAAACACAAAAACCTATTGCCTATATGACAACAGGGCAAAGCGTTCCCGACGATATTGAAGAAGTGGACATTAAAAAAATTGTTAGCCTTCTGACAAAGGAGGCCACTGAGTGATGGATCAAGCAACAAAATTGAGGGAGTTAATTCGGAAGAAAAACATTATCCCTAGTGCTTCTATACAACAAAATGAGGAAAAACAACATCATGCTAGAGTAATTTGTATAACTAGTGGAAAAGGAGGTGTAGGAAAGACCAACTTTACTGCAAACTTAGCCATAGCTTTGTCCAAGCAAGACAAACGTGTTGTTGTTATTGATGCGGATCTTGGTTTAGCAAATGTTGATGTGATGTTAGGGGTTATACCTAAATATACTTTGTTGGATGTTGTGAAAAATAATAAGAATATTATAGAGATTATGAATACTGGGCCTAATGGAATAAAAATTATATCTGGAGGGTCGGGAATCTTAGATTTAGTCGATATGTCAGATGAAGATTTGAATATACTCATCAACCAATTGAATAAAATTAATGATTATGCAGATATCATTTTGATTGATACGGGGGCAGGATTGTCAAAATCTGTAGTTTCTTTTGTCTTAGCTGCTAGTGAGGTAATTGTTGTTACTACTGCAGAGCCTACATCTTTAACAGATGCATATGCCATGATAAAAACAATTGGACTTCAGGATAAAAATAAAAATATTAAAGTGGTTATTAATCGTGTTGAAAATATAAATGAAGGTAATGTTGCTTTTCAAAAATTAAAAAATGCTGCAGAAAAATTTTTGGATTTAGAAATTCAAAAGTTAGGTTTTATTGCTGAAGATTATAATGTCAGTAGAGCTGTTAAGCTACAAAAACCATTTGTTTTACAATATCCTGGTAGCGCAGTTAGTAAAAATATAGAAACAATAGCATCAAAAGTTATGCAGCATGCTATAGAAGAGCAAGAGGGTTTAAAAGCAGATAGCTTTTTTAGTAAAATACTTAACTTATTTAGATAGGGAGATGTGTCAATGGATTTATCAATGGTACTTAAAGTAGGAGATAAGTTGGAGATTGAACCTATTAGAAGTGGGGAAAGTACTATTTCAAAGCCTATCGTAAGTCAGCTTATAGATATAAAAGATGATTTGTTATTTATATCTAGTCCTATAAAGCAAGGAATGAAATACCCTTTACATGTAGGTCAAAAAATAACCATCCTATTTTTTCGAGATGAGAAGGGGGTCTATAGCTTTAAAGGAGAGGTTATACAGAGAATAGATATACAATTACCTATATATACGATTCAGCCAATAAGTTCTCCAGAGAAGACACAAAGAAGATTTTATTTTAGGCTGAAAGCTTTAACAAAAGTGCTTATTAAAGGCATTGGTGAGACTGAGGCGGTGGAAACTTACACAAAGGATATCAGCGGCGGTGGAATGAAAGTTGTTTCTAAAAAACTTTTTAATGAAGGACAGAAAGTAGAGTGTGCAATAACCTTAGAAGAAAGCAAAACTGTTACTGTAGTGGGGGAAGTAATAAGGGCTGTAAGAAGTTCCGTAACGAATGAATATGAGTTAGCCATAGGCTATATTGATATAGCAGATAACACAAGAAATGAAATTATTTCCTTTATTTTTAAAAAACAGAGGGAACTTTTACAAAAGGGATTGATATAATATGACTTCAATAAGAAGGAAAATAAGGACAGTAATTGTAGATGATTCACCCTTTATGAGAAAGATTATAGCAGATGTTTTACAAAATGATGATGCTATTCAAGTAATAGCTACAGCAAAAAACGGTAAACAAGCAATAGAAACGATTATTGCCTTGAAGCCGGATGTAGTTACTATGGATATAGAGATGCCTGTAATGGATGGGTTGGAAGCATTAAAGACGATTATGCAAAAATATCCAGTACCAGTCATTATGTTGAGTAGCCTAACGCATCATGGTGCCGAAGCTACCATCACTGCACTGGAACTGGGGGCAGTAGATTTTATACAAAAACCCTCAAGTTTATTTCATATGCAGGGAGAAAACTTAAAAATAGAAATGATACAAAAAATCAAAGCGGCATATCAGATAAAAGTAGAGAAAAATCATGAGGTTTTGAGGGAAGTTGGTATAGAAAAAAATACTGCAGCGGTGGAAAGTCCTAAAATAAATAGTACAAAAACTAAAAATATCATAGCTGTTGGAACCTCCACTGGTGGGCCACGAGCGCTACAAAGCATTATTCCTCAGATACCTCAAAATTTTCCAGGAAGCTTTTTAATCGTTCAGCATATGCCAGCAGGTTTTACAAAATCCTTAGCACAACGTTTAAACAGTATTTCAGCTGTTACAGTGAAAGAAGCTGAGGAGTCAGAAGAAGTTCTCCCTGCCCACGTATATATTGCTCCTGGAAATTATCACTTAAAGGTAAAAAAGAGTAACACAGATAAATTGTTAATTCATTTATCTCAAGAGCAAGCAGTTTTAGGGCATAGACCGGCTGCTGATGTGTTGTTTCATTCATTAGCAGAAATGAATTTTAAGCACATGAATATCACAGGTGTAATTATGACAGGGATGGGTTCTGACGGTGCAAACGGACTAAAGGAGCTTAAAACAAAAAAGTTAGCCTATATTATTGCTCAAGATGAGGCAAGCTGTGTTGTTTATGGAATGCCTAAAAGTGCAGTGAAGGCAGGCATAGTAGATAAAATAGTTCCATTAAAAGAAATAATAGATATTATAGTAAAAAGGGTGGGGGTGTTATAGTATGGACATGAGTCAATATTTGGACATTTTTATGGAAGAATCAAAGGAACACTTACAAAGTATGAATGAAATTTTAATGCAGTTAGAAAATTCCCCAGAGGATATTAACTTGTTAAACGAAATTTTTAGAATAGCCCATACTTTAAAAGGTATGTCTGGTACTATGGGTTTTACCAATATTTCAAGTTTAACTCATGAAATGGAGAATATCTTAGACAATATTCGAAATAGAAAAATTCATGTCAACAGTGAAGTAATCGATATACTTTTTGAATGCTTTGATGAATTAGAAAAATACATCAATAAAATAGAACATAGCAATAATGAAGGAGAATCCACCTCTGATATTTTAATAAAAAAATTACAGAGGTTGATGAATCAGGAGGCTAAAACTGTAACTGTTGAAAACAATGAAGCAGCTTCGGTGGAAACCTTGGAAGAAGGTAAGAACATTACCATAGATCAGTATGTAAGTAACACAATAGAAGGAGCAATGAACAAAGGTTTTAATGTATACTTGATTAGGCTATCTCTTGATAAAAAGTGTATGTTGAAGTCAGCTAGAGCCTATATTATTATCAATACACTTGAAAAACTATCGGAAATTATTCAGTCTACCCCGAGCATAGAGGATATTGAAGATGAGAAATTTGATCTTGATTTTGAATTAATTATCATCTCTAAATATGACGATCGTTATATTCACAATGAACTTAGTGATATTTCAGAAATAGAATCGATAGAACTAATTAATTTAAAGAATAAGGCTTATAGTATTGCAGCTATAGACCAAGCAGAAGCGATACCATTGGAAAATTTTCATGAGGAACAGCCTTCGGTAAGCAATTTTTCCTCTGATAAATCTGAAGATGTTAGCAGCAAAAAATCTAAAACAGGAAAAACTGTTAGGGTAGATATAGATCGTTTAGATAATTTGATGAATTTAGTCAGTGAGTTAATTATTATAAAAACAAGACTAGAAGATATTGATGATTCTCAGAAAAGACATGGTATGAACGAAGCTACAGAACATTTAGAGAGAATAACTACCAGCCTGCATGATGCAGTGATGAAGGTCAGAATGGTTCCTATTGAAAGGGTATTTAATCGATTCCCTAGAATGGTTAGAGATTTATCGAAGGAGCTTAATAAAGAAATATCTTTGATTATGACAGGAGCTGATACTGAGGTAGACAGAACTGTTATCGATGAAATAGGAGATCCTTTAATCCACCTTATTAGAAATTCAATTGATCATGGTATTGAAGATATAGATACTAGATTAAAACAGAATAAAGATAAAAAAGGGACAGTAAAGCTTGTAGCGTATCCTGATGGAAACAGCGTTGTTATTGAAGTAGAAGATGATGGCAAAGGAATAGATACTGAAAAAGTAAAAACTAAGGCTGTTGAGAAAAATATCATTTCACTGCAACAAAGTCAATTAATGGAGGAAAATGAAATTATTCAGTTGCTTTTTGCCCCAGGCTTCAGTACAGCGGATAAGGTTTCTGACTTATCTGGCAGGGGGGTAGGGTTAGATGTTGTTAAAACAAAAATTGAAGCTTTAGGGGGCACGGTAGAAATTGATTCCATCAAAGGCATAGGTAGCAAATTTATTATTAGGCTTCCTTTAACTTTGGCTATCATACAGGCTTTATTAGTGATTACTGGTGAGGAAAAATATGCTATACCCTTAAACAATATCAAAGAAATTACTACAATTACTGCCAATAGCATTAGAAAAGTTCAGGGGAATGAAGTCGTTCTATTTAGAAATTCAACCTTACCAATTTTAAGGCTCTCTAGATTATTAAATGTGCCGAACACGAAGGATGAAAGCGAAGAATATACAACCGTTATCGTAAAAAAAGGTGACAAGATCACTGGAATTGTTGTAGATGAATTGATTGGTCAACAGGAGATTGTTATTAAATCTTTAGGAAAGTTTTTATCAAACACCAAGGCAATTGCAGGGGCAACAATACTAGGTAATGGCTCTGTAGCTTTAATTATAGACACAAATTCATTTTTTTAGAGGGGTGAAATAGATTGGATAATCATACAGGTATAATTAATCAATATGTTGTTTTTCAGCTTGATGAAGAGTACTATGGCATTGCCATTCATCTCGTTGAAACAATCGAAAAAGTCTCAGAGATTACACGTTTACCGAATGCGCCCTACTATGTAAAGGGAGTAATTAACCTAAGGGGAGAAGTGATTCCTGTAGTTGATCTAAGAAAAAGATTTAAAATGGAAGAAAAGCCCTTAACAGAGGAATCAAGAATTATTATTCTATCATTGGATGAAATGATTGTAGGAATATTGGTAGATAGCTCTTCGGAAGTGATAACAATGGAAAAAGAAGATATTGAAAATGCCAATAATATCATTAGTGCCTTTGAAGATGACTATATTAAGGGCATAGGAAAAGTTGAAGGTAGGATTATTGTTATCTTAGATATACTTAAGATACTGAAACAAGAAATACAAGAGGTCTAAAAGGAGGTGGAATGGAAATGTTGAATTTGGAAAATTTAAACAATATGCATCTAGATGTCTTAAGAGAAATTGGCAACATAGGTGCAGGAAATGCAGCTACTGCCTTAGCGAATATGCTAGATAAAAAAATTGATATGGAGGTTCCAAATGTAAAAATTTTGGACTTTAACGATGTGGTCAGCACATTAGGGGGAGAAGAAAGTGTTGTGGCTGGGATATACTTCAACCTTGATGGAGATTTGGATGGTAATATTATGTTTTTATTAGATATTGTTTCTTCTAAAATATTAACGAGTATACTTATGGGAAGAGAAGATTATTCAAAGGAATTAGACGAAATGGATCACTCAGCATTGCAGGAGGTAGGCAATATATTATCCGGCTCCTATATTGCTTCTCTTTCTACGCTAACTGGCCTCAATTTGACACTTTCGGTTCCTTCCCTCTGTGTAGATATGGCAGGCGCTATTTTAAGTGTTCCAGCAATCCAGTTTGGTTTTGTAACAGACAAAGTATTGCTCATTGAAACAAAGTTAAGGGATGGCAATGATTTAGTAAAAGCAAATTTCTTTTTAATACCGAATGCTACATCCTTTGGTACTTTATTAAAAAGTCTAGGAGTGTATGAATAAATGCAAAAAACAATTAAGGTTGGGATGGCTGATTTAAAAATTACAAAGTTTCCTGAGGTGCTAACCACACTAGGATTAGGTTCTTGTGTAGGTATTGCATTATATGATTTAAAAGTTCAAATTATTGGATTAGCCCATATCATGCTGCCCAACAGTAATCAAATAAAGAATAATAACAATAAAGCTAAATTTGCTGATACTGCAATCAATATATTACTGGAAGAAATGATAAAAGCAGGGGGAAATAAGAGCAGGACTGTTGCAAAAATAGCCGGTGGTGCTCAAATGTTTTCTTTTGGCGGCAATAGCGATGTAATGAAGATTGGCTACAGAAATGTAGTAGCTACAAAAGAAGTGCTGCAAGATTTAAAAATTCCTCTGTTAGCTGAAGACACAGGAGGGAATC
The DNA here is from genome assembly GCF_001854185.1 of Clostridium formicaceticum. Lineage (NCBI taxonomy): Bacteria > Bacillati > Bacillota > Clostridia > Peptostreptococcales > Natronincolaceae > Andreesenella > Andreesenella formicacetica. Next base: position 3,531,768 of record NZ_CP017603.1, on the reverse strand, counting down.
ATGGAAGGACGATAGAAGTTTACGGCGATACTGGAAAATTATTAGTAAAAACAATAGGACATGGTGTTAAAGAGATTTAGAAGAATATAAGCCAGGAGGTTTTTCGATGGAGTACCATAGCCTATGGCAAAAATATAAAACGAACAATGACTTAGAAGCTAAAAATTGTCTCATAGAAAAATACATTGAATTGGTAAAGGTGATTGCTGGTAGACTATGTACTACTTATGGCTCCAATATAGAATACGATGATCTAGTTAGTTATGGTATATTTGGCCTATTGGATGCTATAGAAAAATTTGATATAAATAAACAAGTGAAGTTTCAAACTTATGCACAAATACGAATTAAGGGTGCAATTATTGATCAATTAAGAAATTTAGATTGGGTGCCAAGGTCTATAAGACAAAAATCAAAATTAGTTGAAGAAGCTTATAACAAGTTAGAAAATAAGCTGGGAAGAAATGCTACAGATGTGGAGGTAGCAACAGAATTAAATCTGTCATTAGATGAGCTGTATAGTATCTTGCAGCAGATTAATAGTTTCAATATCGTATCTTTGGAGGAAAAGTTATACGATGGCAATATAACAGATTGTTTAAGAACCCATGAAAGTTCACCAGAAGATCTTGTTTGTAATAATGAGATGCATCATTTACTACAATATAATATAGACAGATTACCAGAACGTGAAAGACAAGTAATCTCTTTATATTATTATAGTGAGGTAACCTATAAAGAGATTGGAGAAGTTTTAGGGATATCTGAATCAAGGGTTTCCCAGTTGCATTCAAAAGCAATCAGTAGACTGAAATCAAAAATTATTCAACTTTAATAGCAATCTTAAAGGGGCGTGGGAGCAGTGAAAGATATTATTGTCGAAGGAAAAAATTATGAAGCTGCTTTAAGCAAAGGGTTAGAGGAACTGAAACTAAAACTTGAAGAAGTAGAGGTAGAAATTTTAGAAGAGAAAACCTCTTTGATTTTGAAAAAGAAATCTATTCGCCTGAAGATAAGTGAAAAACAGGAAAACGTTGAAAAATTTTTATTGAATAGTGAATTAAATAATGAAAATGAAGAAATACAGCCCCAGGCTATGGAGGCTCTAAGCTTATATTTAGATGAAGATTTTTTTCGCATTGATTATCTTCCAGAGGGTGTTTATATGACTGTTACAAGAGCTACAGAAAAAAATCTTCAGGAAAAGACGAAGGAAGTATTGGATTATTTAGAAAAAAAGTCTGTGATTGAATTGAATATAGAAGCTATTCATGAATGTCTAGGAAAGAATATAGGTGAGCCAACAAAAATAGCACCATACCAGGAGGAGCACTTATTAGATGGAAGCATTGTAATAAGTATCTCTAAGGATAGGCTCCAGGCATATGTTGTGATTACCAAAGCCCTTGGTGGCAAGGATATTACGTTTGAAGATGCCAAAGAAGCCCTCAGGGAAAAAGGTGTTTTATATGGTATAGATGAGAAAAAAATAAATACAATCCTTTACAATAGTATTTTTGATGAAGAAATTTTGATTGCTGAGGGTAAAGAACCTCAGCATGGAGAAAATGGTAGAATACTATACCATGTTGCGATACATAAGCAGTCTAAGCCTCAAGTATTGGAGGATGGAACAGTAAATTTTAAACAGTTAGACTTAATAACAAATGTCAAAAAAGGGCAGTTATTGGCTGAAGTTATTCCTCCTACTGATGGAATTTGTGGGATGGATGTCTTTGGTAATGAAATAACACCACAAAAAGGAAAACCAACAAAAACAATTTTGGGAAAAAATGTAGTAGAAAGCGAAGACGGCCTTAAGCTTTATTCTAAAGTTGAAGGTCAAGTTCTTATAAAAGATGGGAAGTTGCATGTAAGTGAAGTATATGAGGTTTCAGGGGATGTAGGGCATGCAACAGGAAATATTAAATTTAATGGTAAAGTAGTGGTTAAGGGGAATGTTAAGTCAGGGTTTACGGTTGAGGCAGATGGAGATATACAGGTCAATGGTGTGGTAGAAGGAGCAACCTTAATAGCAAAAGGCGATATTATTCTTAATAGAGGGATTCAAGGCAATAATCAGTCTTATTTAGAGTGTGAAGGAAGCTTAGTGGCTAAGTATATCGAAAATACTAAGATTAAGAGCTTAGAAAACATTGAATCGGATTGTATACTTCACAGTGATGTGATCGCAAAAAAAAGCATTACTGTTGTTGGAAAACGGGGGCTAATTGTTGGAGGCCAGGTGAGGGCCGGAGAAGAAATAAGAGCGAAGGTGATTGGTTCTCATATGGGGACCAATACGAAAATTGAAGTAGGTATAGATCCTGAGGAAAAATCAAATTACGAAAAAATGAAGCTAGAAGTTAGTGAAATTGAAAAAAACTTAAGCAATTTAAAGAAAACTATCGAACTTTTAAATAAAATGGGCAAAAATTCAAGTTTAGAGGAAAGCAAAAAAGAGCTTTTGGTTAAGTCTGTAAAAACTTATGATTACTTAAAAGAGAATTATAAAGAACTTAAGGATAAATTGAAGCGTTTTGAGCTGAGGGCACAAGATTTATCCAGAGGAAAGGTACATGCTTCTATAAAAATCTATCCTGGTGTAAAAGTCAGCATATTAAATGCTGCAAGGCACATATATGATGAACTATCTATGTGCACCTTATGTGTAAAAGAAGGGGAAATCATCATTGGTCCCTATGAAAAATAGGTGGTGAAAATATGTCTATTAAACCCATTGATTATCATCTGACCCTAAATAATACGCTTATGGAATCTAAAGAAAAACAAAATGATTTTAATAAAATAAGAGACACAAATACATTTTTGCAAAACACTGAAAAAAATCAAGTAGAGCAAAATAGAAATAAAGTAAAGCATACTGAGGATACCCAGGGGAAAAAAATTACTAAAGATAATAAAGAGCAGTCTCAAAGCAGGCAACAAAAGTCTAAATCTTCTCAAAACCCAGAAAAAAAAACAACGAAGCAAAAGAACAAAATAAGATGTGCTAAAGAAAAAGGTCAAAAATTAGATATTTTCATTTGAATTTAAGGAGTGTGTCATGGATTATAATATCATTATTGTTATAACTGGGATGTTTACTATTTTTATAGCTTTATATATTTTATTGCGACAAAAGGATCATTCTTTTTCTCAAAATCACCTTTCTTCCCTTAATCCTAATGAAAAAGACTTAAAAAAACTCGAAGCTTTAATAGGCGAAGGACATCTGAAGCTAAGTCATGAAATACATAAACTTACAAGCGAAGTAGCTCTGTTGAGAGAATATATAACAAATCTGCCAGATGTTAAAGAGAAATCCATAGAAAATTGTACTGTATCTACTTATGAGGCCAATGATCATGAGCATTTCAACCATATTCTAAATTACAACAAATTTCTTCAAAAAAACAAAGATATTATTGAATTATATAAGGAAACCAATAATCTAGAGGAAATCGCAAGAAAGCTGAATAAAAGCATTCGAGAGGTTGAGATGGTTGTAAAACTAGTAAAATGAGGTGAATTTATTGAAACAGTTTTCTATTCAAAGCTTAGCTATAGGAATAGGAATAGGAATGATCATAGCTGCTGTTATAAATATATTACTTACTGGTCAGCCTATAGATAGCTTGCAAAACAGCGATCCTTTTATTGAGGTTACAAGAAATGAAAAGGTTCTTCAAGAAAGCATAAGTCGAGAAAATATAACACAGGAAAATGCAACTAGAGAAGATACGATGAATCAACTTTCTATAGAATTAAATGCGTTGGAGAATAATTTGATAGAAACCAGGGAAAAAACCAGGGTTACTGGTCGAGTATATGGATATGAATGAATAAAATTTTGATAAAAAACACTAATAAAAAATACATTTGTTGACAATAATTATAGTAAAATTTGAAAAATATGTATTGATAAATGTTTTTCATTGTGTTAGAATACAAAAGGTGATAAAACACACATCTTATAATCAATGCAGTAGTGCCTCAAAGGGTTCTGTATTGAGATGAGTAAGATGGAGGAAAAAACTAAAGGAGGTAGTAAAATGTCAGTAATTTCAATGAAACAATTATTAGAAGCAGGCGTTCACTTTGGACATCAAACAAGAAGATGGAACCCTAAAATGTCAGAGTATATTTTTACAGAGAGGAATGGTATTTATATCATAGATCTTCAAAAAACTGTAAAAAAAGTAGAAGAGTGCTATGATATTGTTAGGGAATTAGCTTCTGAAGGAAAAACCATTCTTTTTGTAGGAACAAAAAAGCAGGCACAAGAAGCTATAGAAGAAGAAGCAAAAAGATGCGGTATGTACTTTGTTAACCAAAGATGGTTAGGTGGTATGTTAACAAATTACAATACCATTAAAAATCGTATTGACCGTCTTCGTCAATTAGAAACGATGGAAGAGGATGGTACATTTGATGTACTTCCTAAAAAAGAAGTTATTAAGCTTAGAAATGAAATGGAAAAACTAGAAAAGTTCTTAGGCGGTATTAAAGATATGAAAGAAATGCCTAGTGCACTTTTTGTTGTAGATCCAAGAAAAGAAAGAATTGCTATCAAGGAAGCTCATACATTGGGTATACCTGTAGTATCAATTGTAGATACTAATTGTGATCCTGATGATGTTGATTATGTGATCCCAGGTAATGATGATGCAATTAGAGCTGTAAAGCTGCTTACTGCTACTATAGCAAATGCTGTAATAGAAGGAAGACAAGGATTCCAAATTGAAGAATAGTTAATACTATACAATGAGAAGGTAAGGGCTTAGGGAATATTCCCTTACGTCCTTACCTTTAAAAATATTTTAGGGAGGCGTTATTAATGAATATTACTGCAGCAATGGTAAAAGAACTGAGAGAAAAAACTGGAGCCGGTATGATGGATTGCAAAAAAGCCTTAACAGATGCAGCTGGAAATATGGACAAGGCTGTAGAGATTTTAAGAGAAAAGGGACTTGCTGCTGTTGCTAAAAAGGCAGGAAGAATAGCAGCAGAAGGATTGGTAGAATCATACATACATGGTGGCAGAATTGGCGTATTAGTAGAAGTAAACTCTGAAACTGACTTTGTTGCTAAAAATCAAGAATTTAAAGAGTTTGTTAAAGATGTAGCTATGCAGATCGCAGCATCTAATCCTTTCTATGTTAGTAAGGAAGAAGTACCTCAGGATGAAATTGAAAAAGAAAAAGAAATTCTAAGAAAGCAAGCTTTAAATGAAGGCAAACCAGAAAAAATTGTAGATAAAATGGTAGAAGGTAGAATTGAGAAATATTACAAGGAAGTTTGTTTATTAGAGCAGCCTTTTGTGAAAAATCCTGATATTACTGTTGGTGGATTGTTAACAGAGAAAATTTCTAAAATCGGAGAAAACTTAAGTATAAGAAGATTCGTAAGATTTGAAGTTGGAGAAGGATTAGAGAAGAAAGAAGAAAACTTCGCAGAAGAAGTAGCAAAACAAATGGGACAATAGCTTTGTTGAGAGAACACTTTCGTGTTCTCTTTTCAAATAAATACTTTTTGAAGACGCTGTTATTTTTTTTGTGTTAAATAAAGTTTTTTAGTGAAAACTATAGATAAAATAAAGGATTTTTTTACTGATTGTAGAAATAATTAGATTGGAGGCTCCTATATGAGAACACCTCTGTATAAAAGGGTTCTATTAAAACTTAGTGGAGAAGCATTGGCGGGACAAAAAGGTTTTGGATTAGATACAGATACCATTAATAACATTGCCCTACAGATCAAGGCTATTTCAGAGCAAGGGGTACAAGTGGCGATTGTTGTTGGCGGGGGGAATTTTTGGAGAGGAAGAAGCGGAGAAGGCATGGATCGAACAACCGCTGACTACATGGGAATGATGGCTACAGTCATTAATTCATTAGCCCTACAGGATGCTTTAGAGAATATTAATATTGTTACAAGGGTGCAAACAGCCATCGAAATGCGACAAATTGCAGAGCCTTACATCAGAAGAAGAGCTGTAAGACATCTAGAGAAAAATAGAGCGGTTATTTTTGCAGCTGGCACAGGTAATCCTTATTTTTCGACTGATACTACAGCAGCATTGAGGGCAGCAGAAATCGAAGCTGATATTATTTTATTGGCTAAAAAAGTAGATGCTGTATATGATAAAGATCCACATATTAATCAAGATGCGAAAAAATTTGAAGAATTAACTTATCTAGATGTTTTAAAGTTAGAGTTGAAGGTGATGGACTCTACGGCAACTTCTTTATGTATGGATAATAAAATACCTATCAAAGTATTTAGCTTAGATGAGCCAGAAAACATTCTAAAGGTGATTTATGGTGAAAAAATTGGGACCTATATACATAGTGACATTTAGTGAATAAAGATTTTATATAAGGGAGGAGAAAATATGAAATTAGAAACACATAAGAATCTAGAAGAAAAAATGAACAAAACGCTAAAGGTTTTAAAAGAAGACTTGAATGCCATAAGAGCTGGTAGAGCAAATCCATCTATGTTAGACAGACTTAGCATTGATTACTACGGCACTGCGACACCTATAAAACAAATTGCATCTGTTGCTGCCCCCGAGCCAAGACTAATTACTATCCAACCTTATGATCCATCGGTTATGGGGACAATTGAGAAGGCGATACAGCAGTCAGACTTAGGTATTAACCCTTCTAATGATGGAAAAGTGATAAGACTAAACATTCCACAACTCACAGAAGAAAGAAGAAAAGATCTAACAAAAATTGTTAAAAAGACAGCTGAAGATAGTAAAGTAGCTATTAGAAACGAGCGTAGAAACGCAAATGATGATTTAAAGAAAATGCACAAAGATGGAGAACTTACAGAAGATGATTTAAAAGCAGCGCAAGATGAGGTGCAAAAAATTACAGATCAATTTATAAAGAAAATTGATGAATTAGCGGAAGCAAAAGAAAAGGAAATTTTGGAGGTTTAAGATTGGAGACATTACCGGATGTTCTAGGCTATAAGATTGAAGACGCTATACTTTTACTAGAATCTAATGCATTTAAGATTAATGTAAAGGAGAGTATTGCTAAAACCTGTGTTGAAGAAGGCTGTGCTAGAGTTATACGGTCAAAAAGAGTATCGCAGGATGAAATAGAGCTTATCATATCCTATTTTTAAGCCCCCGTTTGGGGGTTTAAAAACACTTGAGGTGAGTAAATGAACAAAATCAAAGACATGATCAAGAATAAAAATACCCAGGAACTTTATGTGGATAAAGAAAAAATACCTCAACATATTGGTATTATTATGGATGGAAATGGAAGGTGGGCAAAAAAAAGGAACTTACCAAGAACATTAGGGCATCGCTCAGGGGTAAATGCCTTAAGAGATGTGATAAAAACTGCATCTAACATAGGGGTGAAGTACTTATCTCTATATGCTTTTTCAACGGAAAATTGGAAAAGATCTTCAGAAGAAGTATCTGCCTTAATGAAGTTATTAGTAGAATATTTAAAAAAGGAAGCCAAGGAATTACATAAAAACAACGTAAAAATTAATACAATTGGAGATATTACAAAATTTCCAGAGGCGGTTAAGATTGAAATTCATAGAGCGAAAGAGTTAACAAAAAATAACAAGGGCTTATGTGTAAATATTGCATTGAACTATGGAAGTCGGGATGAAATGGTGAGATGTGTTAAAAAAATAGCTGAAAAACTATCAAAAAAACAGTTTGATGTGAAGGATATAGATGAAAATCTAATCAAAATACATTTAGATACTGGAGATATTCCAGATCCAGATTTATTAATTAGAACAAGTGGTGAGTATAGACTAAGTAACTTTCTTTTATGGCAGAGTGCCTATACGGAACTTTGGTTCTCTGACGTATACTGGCCGGATTTTACTGGTACCCACTTATTAGAAGCTATTAAGGACTTTGAAAACAGACAAAGGCGATACGGTGGAACTTAGGGGGGAGATTACATGTTAAAGAGAATAGTCAGTGGTTTTGTGGGAATCCCCTTGCTGATTTATATTGTCTTACAGGGAGGTATTCTTTTATATTTAGCAACCATGCTAATTGCATTGGTAGGTCTGAATGAATTTTATCATGCGATGACACTTAAAAGCTATCGACCCATGTGCTGGTTAGCCTATGGTGTAACAGTGTTTTTATTGACTGGATTTTATCTCTCTATAGCTATGAATTATTTATTTTTTTTAGTATTTATCACCGTTCTTTTATTTAGTATAGTACTGTTATATCATTCAAAGTATACCATTGTAGACATCAGTTTGTCGCTTTATGGCATCATATATGTTGCATTTTTTTTAGGGCATATTATTTTAACAAGCAATCTTAGCAACAGTAATGGGATTTGGTTTATATTTATTATTGCCTGGTCCACTGACACCTTTGCATACTTTGGAGGATACTTTTTTGGCAAAAGAAAATTGTGCCCTAAAATTAGTCCTAAAAAGACGGTGGAGGGAGCAATTGTCGGGACGATCGGAAGCATGTTGTCATGTGGTATATTTGCTTATATGTTTTTCATAGAATATATGGTAATGTTTATTTTTTTAGGGATGATTGGAAGTATCATTTCTCAGGTGGGGGACTTAACGGCCTCACAAATTAAAAGATATACAGGGCTGAAGGACTTTGGAAATCTAATACCTGGGCATGGTGGAGTATTAGATCGATTTGACAGTATATTATTTACTGCTCCTATTGTTTATTATTTTTTTGTTTTACTAATAGATATGCGCCTTTAGACTTGAATTTTAATATATAGGGTCTACGGTTTCCCTCTAGGCTAAAAGACCAGCTGAGGACTGTAAATGTAGACCTTAGTATATTAAAATTTATAGCATATATCTTATTAAAATAGTAATTTAAAATAAGCATAGCCTTAAAGCAATGCTTATTTTATTAAATAAGAGGTGAAGGGATGACAAGAAAAATTAGCATTTTAGGATCTACAGGTTCCATTGGGAAGCAAACCTTGGAAATTGTAGGGGAACATCCAGAAAAGTTTAAAGTTGTTGGATTAGCTGTTATGCAAAGTATAGATGAATTGGAAGCACAAATTCGAAAGTTTCAGCCTAAAATTGTTGCTGTTTTTGATAAAGAAAAAGCAAAAACCCTGGCGGCTAGAGTTTCATCGAATGTAAAAATTTCCTCAGGGATAGAAGGCTTAATTGAAGTTGCAACCTACCATGAAGCTGAATTAGTGTTAAACGCAGTGGTAGGAAGCATAGGGCTCTTACCTACACTGGAGGCTGTCAAAAGTAAAAAGACGGTTGCATTGGCGAATAAAGAAACATTAGTGGCAGCAGGAGAATTGGTGATGAAAGAATGCCATAAAAACAATGTAAAACTTCTTCCCGTAGATAGTGAACATTCTGCTGTGTTTCAATGTTTGAATGGAGAAAAGATGAATGATATTTCTAAGATCATACTTACTGCTTCAGGAGGACCTTTTAGGGAGTGGTCCTATGAAGAGATTGAAAAAGCTACCTTTAAGGAGGCTTTAAAACATCCAAATTGGAATATGGGACAGAAAATTTCTATCGATTCTGCCACTTTAATGAATAAAGGTTTAGAAGTAATTGAAGCAAAATGGTTATTCCATGTAGATGTGGATAAAATAGAAGTAATTATACATCCTCAGAGTATTATTCATTCCATGATTGAGCTTAAAGATTTTTCTATTATTGCACAACTAGGGGTACCTAATATGAAGCTGCCCATTCAATATGCCCTTTCTTATCCTGAAAGAGTAGAAGGAGGGGTAACAAGATTAGACTTTAAAACAATGAATAACTTAACCTTTATAGAACCAGATGTAGAACGATTTCCTTGTTTAGCTTTGGCCTACAAAGCTATGAAAATAGGTGGCACAATGCCCTGTGTTCTGAATGCTGCCAATGAAATGTTGGTGGACTATTATTTAAAAAGCAAAATAAGTTTCTATGATATACCAAGATATATTGAAAGGGTTATGGAGGTTCATCAAGCCTTTTCCTACAGTACTGCTGAAGAACTGCAAATGTTAGAACAGTGGGTGAGAAGTTGGATTGTTAATGAATTAAGATAGGAAGGTGTTTATATTGAGAACAGCCCTAACAGCAATTTTTGTATTTGGTTTACTGGTTTTTATTCATGAACTAGGACATTTTAGTATTGCTAAGGCGGTGGGCATCAAAGTCCATGAGTTTGCTATAGGTATGGGGCCTAAACTCTTTAGGTACAAAAAAGGGGAAACAGATTATTCCATAAGGATTTTACCTATAGGTGGTTATGTAAAGATGGAGGGAGAAGATGAGGTTTCTAATGACTTAAGAAGTTTTAGCAAAAAAACCGTAGGTGAAAGAATTGCGGTAATCTTTGCTGGACCTCTTATGAACTTCATTTTAGCGATTCTTTTATTTGTAATTACTTTTTACAATGTCATGGGAGCGCCTACCACTAGAATACAACAAGTCATAGAAAATTCACCAGCAGAAATCGTAGGGATTCAACCAAAGGACGAAATTCTATCTGTCAACAATGTAACCATAAGGGATTGGGAACATTTAGTAGAGGAAATAAATACGTCTCAGGGTGAAGAATTACAGCTTGAATTAATGCGGGATAATGAAAAAATTCAAAAAGTGGTAAAACCAGAAATAGATGAAAGCAACAATAGATTTATGATTGGTATTGTACCAGCTACAGAAAAGTCTCTTACTTTAGCATTAAGGGGTAGTTATGAACAAACAAGAATGATTGTTGTAGAAATGTTGGGTTTTTTTGGAAGATTACTTAGAAGGCAGGCAATTTCTGCAGAAGTTGTTGGACCGGTGGGTATTATAACTTTAGTGGGTCAGGCTAGTAGAGATGGCCTGTACAATGTTCTATATTTAGCAGCCCTAATAAGCATCAATCTAGGGATCATAAACTTGCTGCCCATCCCTGCTTTAGATGGTAGTAGAATTTTATTTTTGATATTTGAACTTTTTAGAGGTAAGCCAGTTGATCCAGACAAGGAAGCTTTTGTTCACATGGTGGGCTTAGCACTGCTAATGTTACTGATGATCATTATTACTTATAAAGATATATTAACTTTCTTTAGTAGTTAGTAGGTATGGCCTCTTTATCCTTTAATTTTATTATATAGGCAATGTACCTCCTGCTATATTAAAATGCATAGGCATGCTTTAGCTAGAGGAATTCATTCAGTTTAATCGAGGTGGTAAATTTTGAGAAGAAATACAAAAGAAGTTACATGTGGTAATATTTTCATTGGTGGGAATCACCCCATATCTGTGCAATCTATGACCACGACAGATACCAGAGATGTAGCTGCTACTGTAAAACAAATTCAAAAACTTCAGGAGGCAGGTTGCGATATTGTTAGAGTGGCTGTTCCAAATATGCAGGCGGCAGAAGCATTAAAAGATATCAAGTTGCAAACCACTATTCCTATTGTGGCGGACATACATTTTGATTATCGTTTGGCTTTAGCATCTTTAAAACAAGGCATCGATGGCCTGCGGTTAAACCCTGGTAATATAGGAGATAAAAATAGGGTAAGAGAAGTGGTGAAGCTTGCTAAGGAGAGGAATGTTAAAATTAGAATAGGTGTCAATGCGGGGTCTTTAGAAAAAAATCTCTTGGATAAGTATGGACACCCTACGGCAGAAGCAATGGTAGAAAGTGCCTTAGCTCATATAGCGGTTCTTGAGGAAATGAACTTTTTTAATATCGTGATTTCTTTAAAGGCTAGCGATGTGCACTTAACGGTAGATGCTTACAAAAAAATGGCAAATAGGGTTGACTATCCACTACATCTGGGGATTACTGAAGCTGGTACAATATGGGGAGGAACCATAAAGTCATCTGTTGGGATTGGAGCATTGCTATTAATGGGGATTGGAGATACCATTCGTGTTTCACTAACAGGAGATCCAGTTGAAGAGATCAAGGTAGGTAAAGAAATATTAAAGTCTTTAGGCTTGATAAAGAATGAAATTACCCTGATATCCTGCCCCACCTGCGGTAGATGTCAAATCAATTTAATTGATTTAGCCAATGAAGTTGAAAAAAAAATTAATCACTTAAAAAAGCCATTAAAAGTAGCTATCATGGGTTGTGCTGTGAATGGTCCCGGAGAGGCTAGGGATGCAGATATCGGCATTGCTGGCGGGATCGAGTCAGGTTTGTTATTTAAAAAAGGTGAAATCATCAAAAAAGTTCCAGAAAAAGAAATTGTAAAAACATTGATGGATGAAATAGAAAATATGTAGCGAAGGAGTATTTTTATGAAGGTATCTGCTATTATTCCTGCCTATAACGAAGAAGTGAGGATAAAGAATGTATTAGAGCCTTTAAGAAAATCCTCATTGATCACAAATATTATTGTAGTAGATGATGGTTCAAAGGATCGCACTGCCTTGATTGCTACTGAATATGATGATATAACTGTAATAAGATTACCCGAAAATAAGGGTAAGGCAGAGGCGATAAAGCATGGTTTGCAGCGCTGCAATGGTGAAATTATATTGTTTTTAGATGCTGACTTAGTAGGTTTAACACAACAACACATAGAAGCATTAATAGCACCATTATTGGAAGATCCTGTAGAGATGACGGTGGGTATCTTTGAATCCGGCAGAATGATAACCAACTTAGCACAAAAAATTGCACCTAATTTATCAGGGCAAAGAGCTTTTAAAAGGCATTTAATAGAAGATATTCTTGGTTTGAATATGAGGGGGTATAGTCTTGAGATAGCCCTTTCTAAGTATATTAAAGAGCATCATATTATCACAGAACAGGTGATGCTAAAGAATATAAGCCATGTCATGAAGGAAGAAAAGCTAGGCCTTACGAAAGGGATGGTTTGGCGGCTAAAGATGTATAAGGATATATTGAAATATTGGTTAAATTAGAATAGGGGGAGCCAAATGGATCCTTTAAAACAAATGAATTTTTATGATTTTGCGAATGCTTTTGGGGTTAAATCAATCCCTTCATTAGAAAAAACCTTTCTAGCAGGATTGAAGTTTTATAAAAAAAGCAAAAAATTAGCTATACACTTAAAAGCTTCAGAGATTATTAATCAGGAGGAACTATACTTTTTAAGAAAACAGTTTAAAAAAAGTATGGGGACTTTAAAAGATGTGGAAATCAACATAAACTATCATCTTCAATATCAGTCCCTAGAAGAATTGATAAACTTAAACTGGAGGAATCTTATTTTTCTTCTTAGGAAAGAAGTACCCTCCATCAAAGCAGTTGAAGAGCAAATGACTTGGGAAATAGCAGATAATGTATTTTCTATTAGAATACCAGAACCCTTTATTACACAAAAGGCAAAAGAGCGTAATATAGAGAAGAAAATACAGAGTTACTTTAAAAAACAGTTTAATGCTTCTATAAAATGCATGATTTTTTCCCATGATGAAAAAGATTTTGATTTGTCCAGTTATGAAGATCAAAAAGCAAAAGAAAATATTCTTTTGCTGGACAAAATAAAAAAAGAAAGTATTGTTCAAGAAAAAAGCCAACAAAAGGCTAGTGAAAAAACCTCTGCTGGAACATCTCCTATTCTTTTGGGTAAAAACTTTTCGGGGAATGTGATCAAGTTGTGTGACTTGGGCAATGATTTAGAAACTGTTATCGTAGAAGGGGAAGTTTTTCATATAGAGGATAGATTATTGAACAGTGGGAAGACCTTAATCACCTTCCATATTACTGATTATAGTAATTCTATTACTGTCAAAGTTTTTGAAGGAAAGAATCAGTCTCCCAGCATGAAGGAAACCCTAAAAAAAGGACAATATGTTAGAGTGAAGGGTGAACTTTTCTATGACAAATATGTAAGAGAAAATGTCATCATGGCTTCAGATATAATTGCTGTAACAAAAGAAGAAAGAAAAGATCTAGCTGAGAAAAAAAGGATAGAACTACATCTACATACCCAGATGTCCTCTATGGATGGAGTTAGCAGTACAACAAGTTTAATTAAGATGGCGGCAAAGTGGGGACATAAGGCGATTGCCATAACAGATCACGGTGTTGTACAGGCTTTTCCTGAGGCTATGGAGGCATCAAAAGAATTTGGCATAAAAGTCATTTATGGTATGGAAGGTTATGTAGTCAATGATGAAGAAAAGCTGGTGAATATAGATGAGGGAAGCTACTCATTAGAGGATGAGTATGTGATTTTTGATATTGAAACAACAGGACTTTCCAATAAAAATGATAGAATTACAGAAATAGGTGCAGTAAAAATAAAAGACATGCAGGTAGTAGATCGTTTTTCTGCATTGGTGAATCCTGAAATGACGATACCTGAAAAAGTCATAGAGTTAACGGGTATTACCAATCAAATGGTTCAGGATGCTCCTACGATTGAAGAAGTATTGCCGAGATTTTTGGCGTTTGTTGGAAACAGCTGTTTGGTAGCCCACAATGCTGACTTTGATATGGGTTTTATAAGAGAAAATGCGAAAAAACTAGGTTGTAGACTAAGCAGTCCAGTGGTAGACACCTTAAAATTGTCTAGAATCCTATTAAACCACCTGAAAAGACATAAACTGAATATCATTGCAAAGGATTTAGGCATTGCATTGGAAAATCATCATAGAGCAGTAGAGGATGCTGAAGCTACAGCAGAGGTGTTTATCAAGTTTATAGGGATGATGAAGGATAAAAATATATTTACACTTCAGGATATCAACCAACATTTGAGCAAAAAAGTAGATATATCAAAATTAAATGCCTATCACATCATTTTCTTAGTACAAAATCAAACAGGACTGAAAAACCTATATCATCTTGTTAGTGAATCTCATTTAAACTATTTTTATAAAAAACCTAGAATTCCTAAAAGTTTACTAAATAAATATAGAGAGGGGCTTATCATAGGGTCTGCCTGTGAAGCTGGGGAGCTTTTTCAAGCTTTACTAAATAATGCTGCTGTAGAAGAGATAGAAAGCATTGTTAAATACTATGACTATTTAGAAATTCAGCCACTAGAAAACAATAGCTTTCTCATAGAAAAAGGCATCCTTGGTAGTGTTGAGGATATTAAAGCCATTAATCAAAGAATTGTTGCATTAGGAGATCAATTTAACATGCCAGTTGTAGCCACCGGAGATGTGCATTTTTTGCATCAACGGGATGAATACTACAGAAAAATATTGATGGCTGGACAGGGATACAGTGATGCAGACAACCAAGCACCTTTGTATTTAAGGACCACAGATGAGATGCTGGGGGAATTTCTTTATTTGGGAGAGGATAAAGCGAAAGAGGTAGTGATAGATTATCCTAATCTACTCAATGGAAAAATTGATGCCTTAATTCCTATTCCCGATGGAACCTTTCCTCCCGAAATAGAAGGTTCTGAAGAAGAATTAAGACGTCTATGCTATGAAAAAGCTGAAAGAATTTATGGTAACCCTCTTCCAGCCATTGTAAAAGACAGGCTAGATAGAGAAGTTAATTCTATTATCAACAATGGCTATGCTGTAATGTATATCATTGCACAAAAATTAGTAACAAAATCTTTAAAGGATGGGTATCTGGTAGGCTCAAGGGGATCGGTAGGTTCTTCTTTTGCTGCTACCATGAGTGATATCACGGAGGTAAACCCTCTTCCTCCCCACTATGTTTGTCCTGAATGTAAATATTCAGAGTTTATTACAGACGGCTCCTTTGGTTCTGGTGCAGATTTGCCGGATAAACAATGTCCTAAATGCAGCCAACAACTGATTAAGGATGGTCATGATATACCTTTTGAAGTTTTCTTAGGCTTTGAAGCAGATAAGGAACCAGATATAGACTTGAACTTTGCCGGCGAATATCAAAGCGAGGCCCATAGATATACAGAAGAACTCTTTGGTGAAGGCAAGGTTTTTAGAGCAGGGACCATAGGAACCATTGCAGATAAAACCGCCTATGGTTTTGTAAAAAAATATTTAGAAGAAAAGCAAATCAGCTATAATCAAGCTGAAGTGAATCGTTTGACAGCTGGATGCACCGGGGTAAAAAGAACATCGGGGCAACATCCTGGCGGCGTTATGATTGTTCCTAGCAATAGAGATATTCATGAGTTTTCTCCTGTACAGTACCCTGCAAATGATCCGAATGCTGGTGTAATTACAACACATTTTGACTACCATTCTATCAGCGGTAGATTGTTGAAATTGGATATTTTAGGTCATGACGTACCAACCATTATTAGAATGCTGGAGGATATTACGAAGTTAAACGCTCAAGAAATACCTTTAGACGATAAAATGACGATGGGAATATTTACTTCTACAAAAGCTTTAGGCATAGAAGATAAAGATTATCAATGTGAAGTAGGTACTCTAGGCATACCAGAGTTTGGAACAAAGTTTGTTAGGCAGATGTTGGTAGATACTCAGCCTAAAACCTTTGCAGAACTTTTTAGAATCAGTGGATTATCCCATGGAACCGATGTATGGCTAAATAACGCTCAGGATTTAGTCAGAGGGAATGTAGCAGAACTGAAGGATGTTATTTCTACCAGAGATGACATTATGAATTATTTAATTTTAAAGGGCTTGCCAGCTAAAGCTTCCTTTAAAATCATGGAAAATGTAAGGAAGGGTAAAGGCTTGAGGCCGGAGGATGAGGAAATGATGGAGAAGAACAATGTGCCCAAGTGGTATATTGACTCCTGTAATAAAATAAAGTACATGTTTCCTAAAGCTCATGCTGTGGCCTATGTCATGATGTCCTTTAGAATCGCTTATTTTAAGGTGCATTTTCCAGAAGCCTTTTATGCTACTTACTTTACGATGAAGGCAGAAGATTTTGATGCTGATTTAATTGTTAAAGGAAAGGAAGTAGTAAAAAGTAAAATTATAGAATTAGAGAACATGGGCAATACTATGACAGCAAAGGAAAAAAACCTGCTAACAGTTTTAGAGGTAGTGCTTGAAATGTATTGTAGAGGGATAGGCTTATTACCTGTAGATTTGTATGGGTCTGATGCAGACCGCTTCATGATTGTGGACAGAAAACTACTACCGCCCCTGAAATCCCTGCAGGGGGTAGGACAAAATGCTGCCAGAAGCATTGTAGCCGCTAGAAAAGATGGAGAATTTTTGTCTATAGAAGACCTAAGAGATCGAACAAAGGTAACAAAAACTGTGATAGAAGCCTTAATTCAGCATGAATGTATTCAAGATTTACCTAGAACCAATCAACTTTCGCTCTTCTAACTTGCAAGAAAAGGTACTTTATGATATACTCAATGTAACAATATAGGTTTATTCTGTAGGAGTGGGAAGATGCCCACTCTTTCCTATTATTCAGAATGAATAAGAAAACACTACATAGAATGATGTTAGCGAGGAATAATTCTAAAAAAAATTACAAAATATACAAGTATAATTTAAAACTAAATATTAGGGAGGTTATAAAATGGGGAAGGTCAGTGTAGAAAAAATAACTGAAGAATTGGTAAGCCCAATTCTGGAAAATGAAAACTTTGAACTAGTGGATATTGAATTTAAAAAAGAAGGACCCCATAAATATTTAAGAGTGTATATTGACAAACCAGAGGGAATCACATTGGACGATTGCCAAAAAGTCAGTGAACAATTGAGTGAGAAATTAGATGCGTTAGATCCCATCGAAGAAAACTATTTTTTAGAAATTTCTTCGCCAGGTTTAGATCGACCACTAAAAAAAGATAGTGACTTTGAAAAGTTCAAAGGTGAAAATGTAGAAGTAAAGCTATATGAAGCTATTGATAATAAAAAGATTTTTGAAGGTGAACTTATTGGTTTAGAGGACAATAAAATTAAGATAAATACAGCTGACATAGGTTTAGTGGAGATACCTAAAGAAAAAGTTGCGATTACGAAGTTGGCTATTAAATTTTAGGGGGTATAATAATGAATACAGAGTTTATAGAAGCTCTAGAGCAAATCCAAAAAGATAAGGGTATCTCGAAGGAAATACTAATCGATGCAATTGAAGCTGCATTAATCTCAAGTTATAAAAGAAACTTTGGCTCAGCACAAAATGTAAGAATAGAAATTAATAGAGAAACCGGCGAAGTCCATGTTTATTCACAAAAAAGAGTAGTAGAAGATGTTGAAGATGATTTGCTAGAAATCAGTTTAGAAGAAGCAAAGGAAATTGATAGAAATTACGAAGTAGAGGACATTATAGAAAGAGAAGTAACACCTAGGAATTTTGGAAGAATAGCGGCTCAGACTGCAAAACAGGTAGTTGTTCAAAGGATACGGGAAGCTGAACGCGGTGTGGTATATGAAGAGTTTATTAATAGAGAGTCTGATATCATTACTGGCACCATAGCTAGAGTAGCAAAGGGCATTGTTTATGTGAATTTAGGGAAAACAGAGGCAACCTTGAGTCCTACAGAACAAATACCTAATGAAGAATATAAACATGGAGAAAGAATCAAAACCTATATTGTGGAGGTGAAAAAAACCACAAAGGGGCCGCAGGTATTAGTTTCTAGAACACATCCAGGACTTATTAAAAGATTATTTGAGCTAGAAGTACCAGAGATTCATGAAGGTGTGGTAGAAATTAAAAGTATTTCCAGAGAGGCAGGTTCTAGAACAAAAATTGCTGTAGAATCAAAGGATCCTAATGTAGATGCTGTTGGAGCATGCGTTGGCCCAAAGGGCACAAGAGTGCAGGCAATTGTAGATGAGTTAAGGGGAGAAAAAATTGATATTATTAAATATAGTGAAGATCCCAGTGTGTTTATAGCCAGTTCTTTAAGTCCGGCAAAAGTGCTATCTACAGATGTTAGTGTTGAAAATAAAACAGCAAAGGTTGTTGTTCCTGATTATCAGCTTTCTTTAGCTATTGGTAAAGAAGGCCAAAATGCGAGGTTAGCGGCAAAATTAACCGGCTGGAAAATAGATATCAAAAGTGAAAGTCAAGTAAAATCTGCTGACTAAAGGTGGTGAACCTATGAAGGTAAGAAAAATTCCACTAAGAAAATGTGTAGGATGTAATGAGATGAAGGGAAAAAAAGAACTAATTAGAATTGTTTGTAATAAGCAGGGGGAAATCAATGTAGATCTTACAGGAAAGGCCCATGGTAGAGGTGCTTATATTTGTAACAATAAAGATTGTTTTGAAAAGATAAAAAAATCAAAAGCCCTGAATCGTGCATTTCAATCAGAAATACCTGATGAAGTTTATGAAAAACTTATTAAGGAGATTAGTGATGGTGGACAGTAAAATTAGCAATTTGTTAGGATTGGCTATGAGGGCTGGCAATATTGTATCTGGAGAAGAAACCTGCAAAAAGGAACTGAAAAAGAGTTTATACCTAGTGATTGTTGCGGAAGATGCTTCTAATAACACAAAAAAAGTGTTTTCTGACAAATGCAGCTACTACAATGTACCTTTAAAATTCATGGGTACAAAAGATGCGTTAGGACATTGTATCGGAAAAACTTCCAGAGCTACCATCGGTATAAAAGATAAAAAGCTTGCAACGGTGCTTTTAAACTGTATGAATCATATAGATATATGCCCTTAGTATATTAAAATTGGTAGGTGTATATTTATAGGGACTAGATTTAATTTAGGGGGTGATTACTTTGTCAAAAGTAAGGGTATATCAATTGGCAAAACAACTAAAAGTCAGTAGCAAAGAATTAATCGAAAAGATGAAGGAGTTATCGGTAGAAGTAGGAAATCATATGAGTACCATAGAAGATGATGATGCAAAGCTATTGCTAGAGCTATTTACTGAAGAAACATCAAGTGAACCTCAAGAAAAACCATCCTATAATAAAAAAGAAGATAATAAAGAAACAAAAGTTATAGAAAAAGAACCTAAGGTTATAAATAAAGAACCTAAGGTTATAAATAAAGAACCTAAGGTTATAAATAAAGAAAAAAAACCAGTTGTAGATAAAGTGGACAATAACAAAAAAAACAAAAAGAATACCGATGCTTTTAAGAAAGAAGAACACAATACTATGGAAGAAAAAGGTGAACAAGTGATACAAATAGAAGAGAAAATTATTGTTAAAGATTTTGCAGAAAAAATTCAAAAAAGTCCTACTGAAGTTATAGGAAAGTTAATTAAGATAGGGGTCATGGCTTCTATTAATCAAGAGATCGATTTCGAAACCGCTAAAAGTATTGCTAGTGAGTTTGAAATAGAGATCGAAAAAAATGTAGAAATACAAGAAGAAGATACAGATTTATTTATTCCAGTTGATAAAGAAGAAGATTTGAGGCCTAGGCCGCCAGTAGTAACCGTGATGGGGCATGTTGATCATGGTAAAACTTCTTTGTTAGATGCTATTAGAGAGACCCATGTAACGGAAAAGGAAGCTGGGGGGATTACACAACATATAGGAGCTTCTGAAGTAGTGATTGACGGTAATAAAATTGTATTTTTAGATACACCAGGTCACGAGGCATTTACAACAATGAGGGCAAGAGGAGCAAAGGTAACGGATATCGCTATTTTGGTAGTGGCAGCTGATGATGGGGTGATGCCACAAACCGTAGAAGCAATCAATCATGCAAAGGCTGCAGGTGTACCAATTATCGTTGCCATCAATAAAATGGATAAAGAGGGGGCTAACCCTGACAGAGTAAAACAAGAGTTATCTGACCATGGTGTGATTATAGAAGAGTGGGGCGGAGATGTTATTAGCGTACCTGTCTCGGCGCTTAAAGGAACGAATATAGACACTTTGTTAGAAATGATTCTATTGGTAGCAGAAATGGAAGAACTAAAGGCAAACCCTAATCGTAGTGCTATAGGAACTGTTATTGAAGCAGAACTGGATAAAGGCAGAGGTCCCGTGGCTACAGTTCTTGTACAGAACGGTACTTTGAAGGTTGGAGATTCTGTAGTTATAGGTACAACCTTTGGTAGAATAAGAGCTATGGTAAATGATAAAGGGAAACGGGTAAAACAGGCTTTTCCTTCTACTGCTGTGGAAATCACAGGGTTTTCTGAAGTACCGGAAGCGGGAGATCAGATGATTGTTGTAGAAGACGATAAGACTGCTAAGGAGATTGCTAATAAGCGAATAGATAAAGTAAAAGAAGAACAAATGAAGAAGAGTCAAAAAATTTCTTTAGATGCTCTCTATAGCCAGGTACAGCAAGGAGCCATTAAAGAGCTAAATCTTATTATTAAGGCAGATGTACAGGGTTCTGTGGAAGCAGTAAAACAGTCAATTGAAAAACTTTCTACTGAAAAGGTGGTTATTAAAGCCATCCATGGGGGGGTAGGTGCCATTACAGAATCTGATGTGATGCTGGCTTCAGCTTCTAATGCCATTATTATTGGATTTAATGTTAGACCTACTTCTAGTGCAACGGCTTTAGCCAAGAAGGAAGATGTAGATGTAAGAAGCTATAGAATTATCTATAATGCGCTAGAGGACATTGAGGCAGCTATTGAAGGTATGTTAGACCCTGAATATAAAGAAGTAGAACTAGGAAAAGCAGAAGTTAGAGCAACCTTTAAAGTCCCTAACATTGGTACGATTGGCGGTTGTTATGTAATCGAAGGTAAAATTTTAAGAAATGCTAAAATTAGATTGGTAAGAGATGGTATTGTTATTCACGATGGTGTGATAGGATCATTAAAAAGATTTAAAGATGATGCGAAAGAGGTAGCTACCGGATACGAGTGTGGTATCGGCATTGATAACTTTAATGATCTAAAAGAAGGGGATATTATAGAAGCTTATCAAATGCAGGAAATTAAAAGATAAAGAAGAAAGGATGAGGGAGACCTTGGCATATCCTAGAGTAAGTAGACTAAACGAAGAAATGAAAAAATATATCAGTGATATTATTAGAAATGAACTGAGGGATCCTAGAATATCACCTTTGACAAGTATTATTGCTGTGGATGTCACGAGAGATTTAAGGTATGGAACTGTTTATATAAGCGTTCTAGGGAACGAGACAGAAAAGCAAGAGACAATAAAAGCGCTAGAAAAATCGGCTGGCTATGTAAGAAGAGAAGTTGGAAAAAAAATCAAAACCAGATATACCCCTGAAATTATTTTTAAATTAGATGAGTCTATTGAAAAAGGCATAGACATGTACCATAAAATTTCTAAGATAAGTCAGGAACAAAATCATCAAGAGGAAGAAAACAATGAAGCAAATGAGGAATAATCCTTTATCTTTATTAGATACACATAGCAAAGTTGCTATATTATCTCACGTATCCCCTGATGGGGATAGTTTAGGTTCTCTAATCGCTTTAGGGCTGGCAATGAAAAAACTGTGTCAGGGGGTTTATATTTTTAGAAATGATTTGTTTCCTGAAAAATACAAGTTTTTACCAGGATATCAGCAGGTTGAAGCCTACAGAGAAGATTGTCAACAGGATTTTGACTTTTGTTTTGTATTAGATTGTGGAGACGAAAAGCGTTTAGGCTATAGCGAGGTCATCTTAAAAAGAAGTAAGAAGATCATCAATATTGATCATCATATAAGCAATACAGCCTTCGGAGATATAAACCTTCTAGATACAGAAGCCTCTTCAACCTGTGAAATAGTATATAATCTATTGAAGGACTTTGGACTTGCATTGGATGTAGATATAGCAACCTGCTTATACACTGGTATTGCCACTGATACAGGTAATTTTGTTTATGATAATACCACCGCCTATACCCATCAGGTGGCTGCTGAACTGATGGGA
This sequence comes from Clostridium formicaceticum, assembly GCF_001854185.1. Classification (NCBI taxonomy): domain Bacteria; kingdom Bacillati; phylum Bacillota; class Clostridia; order Peptostreptococcales; family Natronincolaceae; genus Andreesenella; species Andreesenella formicacetica. The sequence goes on along the minus strand of NZ_CP017603.1, from coordinate 3,509,083 downwards.
TTTCACATAGATCTTCATAAAATTTCTTATCACTTGTATCAGAATAAGCCTTTAAATAGTGTGCGATTTCTTGCCCATGTGTTAAATCATATGGAGATAGGTTTTGATGGAAAGGTAGCAATCATAGCAATACCTGAAGAACTATTGAAAAAGTTTAATGTTCTTTCCAGTGATGTAGATGGTGTGATTAACTATGCAAGAGATATTCAAGGAATAGAGATAGCGATATTATTGAAAGAAAGTGCAGGCGGGGAAGTAAAAGTAGGCTTTAGAGCTAAAAAGGATATAGATGTAAGCCTACTGGCAGGGAAATTTGGTGGTGGAGGCCATAAAAAAGCCTCAGGAGCCACCATAGAAGGTACCATAGAAGAAGTAAGGAAAAAACTTGAAGAGCAAATAACAATGGACTTAGGTTGGTGATGACTTGAAGGGTATTTTAAATATTTTAAAACCTCCAGGAATGACTTCCCATGATGTAGTAGCTAGGGTAAGAAAAAAAACAAAGATAAAAAAAGTAGGACACACAGGAACTTTAGACCCCAATGCAGCTGGGGTTTTACCCATATGTATCGGACAAGCTACAAAAATTTCTCAGTTTTTATTGGATAGTACAAAGCAATATAGAGCTGAATTAACCTTAGGCATTGAAACAGATACACAAGATATTTATGGCAATACGATAGAGAAGAAGGTTGTAAAGCTTTCTTCCGATGAAATAGAAAAAACTATCTTAAGCTTTGTTGGAGAATATTATCAAACGCCTCCCATGTACTCAGCGTTAAAAGTAAAGGGCAAAAAATTATATGAGTTGGCAAGACAAGGAATAGAAATAAGTCGTGAAGCTAGAAAAGTACAAATCCATCAAATAAACATTATTCGTATGATGGGAGAGAAAGTTTTATTTGACGTGGTCTGTTCCAAAGGAACTTATATTAGGACCTTATGTCATGATATTGGAAAGATATTAGGTTGTGGAGGTGTTATGTCCTTTTTACTACGCACAGCCACCCATAACTTTGACATAGGCTCTGCAATTACATTAGAAGAACTCCAACAAACAGAGGATGTTGAAGCCTATCTTAAGCCCATTGACTTTCCCTTAAGTCATATACTTAAAATTGATTTTGATGCTGCCTATAAAAAAGCAGCTTTAAATGGCAATAAACTATATATAAAAGACAGCTTTTATTCCATTCCTATGGAAACTGAAGTAAGAATCTATGTAGAGGAAAACTTTATAGGTATTGGTAATATCAAAGAAGACAGTGAAAAAAAGCGATATGTTAAATTTTCTAGGCTGTTTGCTTAAAGGAGCGTACTTATGCAGGTAATATATCATCATCAAGAAGTCAATAAAAAAATCGAAAGAGGTATAGCTCTAGGAAACTTTGACGGGGTACATACAGGTCATCAAAAACTTATTCACCATTTATTGCAAAGATGCAAGCTTAAAAATCTGCAATCCTGTGTTTATACTTTCGTGAGCCATACAATGCCTGTGATAAATAATAAAAGTTCTTTACAATATATTACGAACATAGATCAAAAGAAAAAAGTTTTTGAAGATCTAGGAATTGAATTACTGGTTTTAGATGCATTTAATAAAGCGTTGATGGCTCTTTCTCCAGAGGAATTCGTGGAAGAGATATTAGTAAAGGAACTAAACTGCAAGGAAGCGGTGGTAGGGTTTGATTATCGTTTCGGCCATAAGGCAAAGGGAGATCCTCTACTACTGAAAAAACTTGGAGAAAAACACGGGTTTAAAGTAAGTATTATTGATGCTGTTAAGATAGAAGAAGAAAAAGTCAGTAGCTCTAATATAAGACAATACTTAAAAAATGGCGATATAGAAAAAGTCAATTTGTTTTTAGGTAGATACTTTTCTCTTCATAGTAAGGTGATTCATGGAGATGCTAGAGGTACAAAATTATTGGGGTTTCCAACAGCTAATATTTTTATTGATGCATTTCAACTGATTCCAAAGGCAGGGGTGTATGCCACTTTAGTAAAGGTTGGAGAAAAATTTTATAAAGGAGCTACTTCAGTAGGTATAAAGCCTACTTTTGAAGGCAAGACTTCTTCTATTGAGACCTTTATTATAGACTTTCACGGTGATTTATACCATGAATATATAGAAGTTTATTTTGTTAAAAGATTAAGGGGCGAGATAAAATTTTCTTGCCCAGAAGACTTGGTAAAACAAATTAATGAAGATGTAAAACAAGTAAAAAATCATTTACAATATGGTTTAAATGTGCTAAAATGATTAAGGTTAAAGAACCTATTCTCGGTAATTTGATTCACCGACAGTTACTTAGAATAAGGGGATATAAATAAGGAGGTGAAAGTATGGAAAAAGATAAAAAGCAGTCTATTATAGGAGAGTACAAAACACATGATAGTGATACAGGTTCACCAGAGGTTCAGATTGCATTATTAACTGAAAGAATCAATCACTTAAATGACCATCTTAAGATGCATAAGAAAGACCACCACTCTAGAAGAGGTCTTTTGAAAATGGTAGGTAAAAGAAGAAACTTACTTAACTATGTTAAAGAAAAGAACATAGAAAGGTATAGAGAGCTTATTCAAAAACTAGGCTTAAGAAAATAGTATAGAGCGGGATTTCCCGCTCTATTGTTTAATTTACATAATACTCAAAAATAACATAAACTAGACAGTAATTTATTTATACATAAAAGGAAATAATAATCATGTAGTATATTAGCATCTGTAGACAACCAACGACAAAAAGTAATAAAATAGTTGATTATCTATAAAGCGATGCTGATAACGAAAGGAGGAAATATACTGTAATGATAAAAACTTTTAAGACGGAGATTGCTGGCAGTTCTTTTGAAGTAGAGGTTGGAAGACTAGCACGGTTATCTAACGGTTCATGTTTAGTAAAGTATGGAGATACAGCGGTTTTGGTAAATGCTTGTGCTTCACAGGCGCCAAGAGAGGGCATTGACTTTTTTCCATTAAGTGTAGACTATGAAGAAAGATTGTATGCAGTTGGTAAAATTCCTGGTGGTTTTATAAAGAGAGAAGGAAGACCATCAGAAAAAGCAGTGCTGACCTCAAGGTTGATCGATAGGCCCATAAGACCTTTATTTCCTAAAGGATATAGAAATGAGGTACAGGTGATAGCAACAGTACTATCAGTGGATCAAGATTATTCTTCTGATATCGTAGCTATGATTGGTTCTTCTGTTGCACTTTCTATATCAGATATTCCTTTTTACGGCCCTACTGGTTCTGTAAGAGTTGGTATGGTAGATGGGGAATATGTGATTAATCCCAATAGTAAACAAAGGGAAATCAGTGACTTGGACTTGATTGTTTCAGGAACAAAAGATGCTGTTATGATGATCGAGGCTGGTGCCAATGAATTAACTGAGAAGCAGATGTTGGATGCAGTTGCCTTTGGTCACGAGGAAATCAAAAAAATTGTGGCATTTATTGAAGAAATTGCTGTTGAGGTAGGAAAAGCAAAACAAGAAGTCATTCTCTTTGAGATAGATGAAGCTTTAGAAAAAGAAGTAAAAGAATATGTAGGAACAAGAATATTAGAAGCTATAAAAACTGTGGATAAAACAGAGCGCAATGAAAAAATTGATGCGGTAAAAACTGAAACTTTAGAATATTTTGCTGAAAAATATGAAGATGATTTAAAGGATATAAAACAGATCTTAGAAGGCATTGTTAAGAATGAATTTAGAAGTATGATTCTTAGGGAGAAAAAAAGACCTGACGATAGAGGTTTGGAAGAAATTCGACCTATTTCCTGCGAAGTTAGTGTATTACCTAAGACCCATGGTTCTGCTTTGTTTACTAGAGGAGAAACACAGGTTTTGAATGTTGCAACTCTAGGAGCATTGGGGGAAGTACAAATTCTTGATGGCTTAGGTGAAGAACAGTCTAAAAGGTATATGCACCACTATAATTTTCCTCCCTATAGTGTTGGTGAAGTGAAATTTTTACGGGGACCTGGAAGACGTGAAATAGGACATGGTGCTTTAGCTGAGAGGGCTTTGGAACCTATGATTCCACCTCAAGAAGAATTCCCTTATACAATAAGATTGGTATCAGAGGTTTTAGGTTCTAATGGTTCCTCCTCTATGGCTAGTGTATGCGGCAGTACCTTATCCCTATTAGATGCTGGTGTTCCTATTAAGAGTATGGTAGCAGGTATAGCAATGGGATTAATCAAAGAAAATGACGAAGTAGCCATTCTATCGGATATTTTAGGGATGGAAGACTTTTTAGGAGATATGGACTTTAAAGTTGCAGGTACCGAAAAGGGAATTACTGCCATTCAATTAGATATTAAAATTCATGGCATGGATCAAGAAGTTATGGTAAGAGCACTGGAACAGGCAAGAGTGGGAAGACTACACATTATGGGAAAAATGAAGGAAATCATTGATACACCACGCCAAGAACTTTCACCTTATGCGCCAAGAATACTTACCATGAAAATCAATCCAGATAAAATTAGAGATGTTATTGGTACCGGTGGAAAGACCATCAATAAAATTATCGAAGAGACTGGTGTTAAGATCGATATCGAGAACGACGGTACGATTTATATTGTTTCTGAGAATAGAGAATCTGGAGAAAAAGCACTAAAAACCATTGAAAATATTGTAAAAGAGCCAGAAATAGGAGAAGTCTACAAAGGAAAAGTTGTAAAAATAACAAATTTCGGTGCATTTGTAGAGATTTTACCTGGCAAAGAAGGCTTAGTGCATATTTCTAATTTAGCCCATGAAAGAGTGAATAAGGTAGAGGATGTTCTTGCAGTGGGACAAGAACTTGAGGTGAAAGTAATGGAGATTGACCAACAAGGTAAAGTGAACTTATCTCATAAAGCTTTATTACCTAAACCTAATGTAAATAAAGAAAAAAAACAAGAGGATCATAAGAAAGCATAAACCATAAAGGTTTATGTTTTTTTTATGAAATTTTATTTCTATAGAATAACTCTAAAATTTTGGAATAATATATTATCAAAACCATTGTTTAAAGGGGGTAAGTATATGATTGTAATTTTGAACAAAAAATTTCTTCGTATAATCGTTGCAGTTATTTTATTACTTATAATAATTATTACAGGAACAATACTATATAATAGGAAAGCTGCTACCAGTACAACAACGAATTATGCCACAGTGAATAGACCCATCGAAAGAGGGAATGAAAATAGTGATTACATAGCCTTTGCTTGCAATGTAGACTGGGGCAATGAGGTTATACCAGAAATATTAGCTATTTTAAAAGAAAAAGAGGTGAAAATCACTTTTTTTGTAACTGGAAGATGGGTGAAGGCCTTTCCAGAAATGTTTCAAGAGATTGTTAAGGCTGGACATGAAATTGGCAGCCATGGCTACCAACATGTTGATTACAGCAAACTGACATTAGACCAAAATAAGGAACAAATAAAACAAACGGAAGAACTTATCATGCAATATAGTGACAAAAAACCAGTTTTATTTGCACCTCCTTCAGGAGCTTATAATGAATATACTTTAATTAGTGCACAGGAATTAGGTTATAAAACCATATTATGGTCTATTGATACGATTGACTGGCGACAGGGAAGTACTAGGGATGTTATTGTAAAAAGAGTGATAGAAAAACCCAATCATCGGGGAGCTATTGTACTGATGCATCCTATGCCAGAAACAGCAAAGGCACTACCTACCCTTATAGATGAATTGCAGGGAAAAAACCTTAAAGTTGGAGGCGTAAGTGATGTCTTAATGGATTAGGTTGCATATATGGCTAAACTACATTATAATGAATAAGAAAAATCAGTTACATAGGAGGATAAAATGTACAAAAAACATACACTAGATAACGGTTTAAGAGTAGTAACAGAGCATATACCCTTTGTCAAGTCCATTTCAATTGGTGTTTGGATTGAAACAGGATCAAGATATGAAACAGCTACGAATAATGGTATTTCACACTTTATAGAACATATGTTATTTAAGGGAACCACCACAAAATCAGCGAAGGAAATAGCAGAAATCATTGATGGCATAGGTGGGCAAATTAATGCCTTTACCAGTAAAGAATGTACTTGTTATTATACTAAAGTCTTAGATACCCACTATGAACTAGCTCTTGACCTTTTAGCAGATATGTTATTCTCCTCTAAAATCGATGAGGAAGATATAGAAAAAGAAAAAAGTGTTGTATACGAAGAAATTAGTATGTATGAAGATTCACCGGAAGATTTAGCACATGACTTATTGTATCAGTCTATTTTTAAAAACAGTTCTTTAGGTCTTCCTATATTAGGAACCAATGATTCACTTAAACCAATAGGTAGAAGTGAGATTATTCATTATATGAAAAAATACTATACTGCTAATAATGCTGTCATATCTGTAGCAGGAAACTTTGACGAGGATAGTCTCCTGAAAGTGATTGAGAAGAAATTTGGTCAATGGGAAAGAACAGAGGAGCTAACGAAAAAACAGGAACCCCTTCAATATAATTTTCAATCTGTTTCAAAATCAAAGGATATCGAACAGGTACATCTTTGTTTAGGATTTAAAGGTATCCCCTTGGGACAGAGCAAACTATACCCTTTGCTAATTGTCAATAATATACTGGGAGGAAGCATGAGCTCTAGACTCTTCCAAAATATTAGAGAAGAGAAGGGTTTGGCTTATTCTATTTATTCATACCCTTCAAATTACAAAGGCGGAGGTTTATTGACGATTTATGGAGGCATGAGTCCTCACCTACTGGAAGAAGTAACGGCATTAATTTATAAAGAGCTAGAAGAACTTCGTACAAAGGGACTGACTTCTTCAGAGTTGAATAAATCAAAAGAACAGCTAAAAGGAAATTATATCTTAGGATTAGAAAGTACAAGTAGTAGAATGACATCCATAGGGAAATCAGAACTATTACTAAATAAAATATATAGCCCTAAAGAAATTATTGAAAAAATTGATACCGTGAAGATGGAAGACGTTGAAGAAATTATTCAGGAAATTATTGATTTAGATCATGTTGCTTCAACCGTCGTAGGAAAAATAGAAAAAGATTTTGTGCTCAATAAGGCTAAATAACTAGCCTTATTTTCAAGTTTATATATCATAAAAAATTTTATCATAAATGATAAAGAATATATTATAAGATAAAGAATATATTTAAATAAAGACAAGGTTGGATAAATGTAAAACGAGGAGGGAGTCTATGAGATTCAGTGCGATAGGAGGTAAAGAAATTGTAAATTTATGTGACGGAAGTCGCTTAGGTGTTATTGCTGAGTCTGACTTATTAATTGATGAAAAAACAGGAAAAATAGTTGCTCTATTGATACCAGATGACAAAAACTTCTTAAATTTTTTCTCTAATAACTCTGTATTGGAAATACCTTGGGAAGCTGTTAAAAAAATTGGCAATGATATGATTATTATAGAATTAGAAGATGATAAGAAGAGAAAATACTCCCTATAATAATAGATGAAAATACAAATACATATCACAATTCAAGAATAGTTGTTCACTAAAAGGTAAAAATAGTACTAGAATTAAAAAAATAGCTAGAGGTGAATTGTGATGAGTCAATATAAATTAAGGTTAAAAAACACAGAGGAAGGTCAGGAAAATTCTCCAAAAATCGATGAGGGTAGCGAAAAAAATCCTGAGCTATCAAATATTAATGCTTTAGGCACACAAAATATTCCTACAGTAGATCAAAAAATTCATACACTAACCATCATAGGACATATTGAAGGACATACAGTAGCTCCTCCTCAAAACAAAGCCACAAAGTATGAGCATATTATTCCCCAGCTTATTGCTGTAGAGGAGAACCCGAATGTGGAAGGCTTATTAGTTATATTAAACACAGTAGGAGGAGATGTAGAAGCTGGTTTAGCAATATCAGAATTGATTCATAGTTTATCAAAACCAAAGGTTACATTAGTACTAGGTGGTAGTCATAGTATTGGCGTTCCTCTTGCTACATCAGGGGATTACTCTTTCATCGCTCCCACAGCGACGATGACAATTCATCCTATTAGAATGACAGGGCTTGTTATCGGTGTACCTCAGACCTTTAAGTACTTTGCCAAAATGCAAGATAGAATTACTGACTTTATTATTAGAACTTCAGGTATTAATAAAGAAACACTTATGGATCTAATTAGCGCAACAGACGAATTAGCGAATGATGTTGGAAGTATCTTGATTGGGGAGGAAGCTGTAAAATATAAACTTATTGACGAAGTTGGTGGCCTTGATAAAGCGGTAAAAAAACTGCAGGAATTAATTCAACAGGGAAAAGAAAGCTAATTCTTCATAATAAAGTGTTAATATTTTTATTAACACTTTATTTTTTTATACTATTCGACTTGGGGAATTTTTTATTTAGATGAAAGCATTATACAGCTCAAGATATTTTAAAAAGACAGGGATTTTTTAAGGGAAATTTTGATAGAAAATATAAAATTTGTAGAATATCAAATTATGGTGTAAAATTATTATAGGCATCTACCCATGAATTTTAATATAGATGCACGCTTCTAAAGTTAAATTTTAATATACACGGTCTACGGTTTCGCCCCAAAATCGTGGGCTGCAAATGTAGCCCTTAATATATTAAAATTTAAGGGCGCACATCTATAGACTAAGGGCTACCTTTGTTTCATAAAAAATTTCCAATAAAAAAAGCAGATAATATGTTACAATACATATTGTACATATTAAGAGAGGTGATTGCATTGAGTAGAAAAAAGAAAAAAAGTAAAGATGTTTTTTTTTCGTTAAAAGAAGAATTTAATCATGAAATATATGGCATCTTTACCATTGCACTAGGGCTTATTCTTCTAACCGCTCTTCAGAGTAATGGCGCAGGTAAAGTAGGAGAAGGACTTAAATATTTATTGATGGGTTTGTTTTCTAATACTGCATTTATTCTTCCTTATATCATGGTTTTATTAGGGGTGTTGGTTTTTATTAATAAACCTTTTTGGAAAGAATTAAAAGGAAAACTGTTTTTTATATTAACTTTTCTATGTTTATTGATATTTAGAACACTTTTAGAGATATCTCTTATAGAAGAATTAACAGATTCCAGTTTTATTGAAGCAATAAAGATCATGTTTACTAAAGGGACTCAGGGAATTGGGGGAGGTGCTGTAGGAACGGTTATCACCTACTGGTTGGTTAATTTATTTGGACAAGTAGGTACTTATATTATTATTGTAACACTGTCTTTAATCTCTATTATTATCTATACGAAGATCTCTTTATTAGCCTTCACTATTCAAGTAAAAGACTATATAGGTAACTTTTTTTCCGGTATAAAGCAACTGGTTTGGAGATTTAAAGTGACGCCCCAAAACAGGACTAAAAAACTTAAAGATAAGGAGATTATCCTAGAGGATCGATTACCAAAGACGGAAACAAATGTTGAGGAAAAGATAAAAATATTAGACTATACTGTAATGAATAAAGAAGATATGAAAGAAAATGTATCCTTGGAAAAGGATGAAACTCCTCCTCCCCTTTTGGAAGTTGAAGCCTATGCTGAAAATTTTCAATACGAAATACCAAGTATTGACTTATTAGATGAGATCAACCACTTGCCAAATAAAGATGATAAAAGAAAAATTGTATCGAAGGCAAAAACTTTGGAGGAAACTTTAAAAAACTTTGGTGTTCAAGCTAAGGTATTACAAGTAAGTAAAGGCCCAGCTATTACAAGATATGAATTGCAACCTAGTACGGGTGTTAAAGTCAGCAAAATCGTAAATTTAAGTGATGACATTGCTTTAAATTTAGCAGCGCCTGCCATAAGGATAGAAGCACCTATTCCTGGTAAGGCAGCAATAGGTATAGAAATACCTAATGAAGATGTAACCATTGTTACTTTAAGAGAGATCATTGATAGTGAAGCTTATCAGTCCTTTAGTTCTAGTTTACCATTTGCATTAGGTAAAGATATTTCAGGGAGCCCTTTTATCACTGATATCGGAAAAATGCCTCATCTACTTATAGCAGGAGCTACTGGTTCTGGAAAAAGTGTCTGTATTAATACCTTAATACTAAGTTTATTATATAAATCCACGCCAGATGAAGTAAGACTTTTAATGGTTGACCCTAAAGTAGTGGAATTGAATCATTATAATGGTATTCCTCATCTTCTAATTCCTGTAGTAACAGATGCAAAAAAAGCAACCAGTGCCTTAAACTGGGCGGTACAGGAGATGACGCAAAGGTATAAAACCTTTAGTGAAAATAGTGTAAAGGATATTGCGGGTTATAATAAAAAGTTCCAAGAGAATAAAATACCTTATATTATCATTATCATAGATGAGTTAGCAGACTTGATGTTGGTAGCTCCTAATGAAGTGGAGGATTCTATATGTAGATTAGCACAAATGGCTAGAGCTGCAGGAATCCATCTCATTATAGCTACACAGAGACCTTCTGTGGATGTTATTACAGGGGTAATCAAGGCAAATATACCCTCAAGGATTGCCTTTTCTGTTGCTTCTCAAACAGATTCAAGGACAATTTTAGATATGGGAGGAGCTGAAAAGTTATTAGGTAAAGGAGATATGTTATTTTATCCTATCGGCGCCAGTAAACCCATGAGAATACAAGGGGCTTTTGTTTCTGAAAAAGAAGTGGAAGAAGTTGTTGCTTTTATGAAGGAACAAGTAGAAAGGCCTAGTTATGAAGCGGAAATCATTGAGAAAATAGATCAAAGCAATGTGGCTCAAGAGGATATGGATTCTGATGAATTATTTGAAGATGCGTTGAAAATTGTTGTGCAAAGTCAACAAGCTTCTATTTCTATGTTGCAGCGGAGATTAAAAATTGGTTATAACAGGGCGGCAAGGCTTATAGATGAAATGGAAGCCAAGGGTATGGTAGGCCCCCATGAAGGTAGTAAACCAAGGCAGGTACTCGTAGACAAAGAGACTTTCTTGCAGGAGGGTAGTTGTTAAACAAGGTGAAACTGCTATTTTTTATAAAAACGAAATGGATAAAACAAGATAAAATGAGACTAAATTCATGGGAAATTTTTACTTCCACCGAATTGTAGAGGAATTTGTTTCGAGGATGTAGTGCTTGATCTTCCACTTGTATAAGTAGATAACCCAAATCTCTGATTTGGTGTTAGTCACTTAGTTTGTTCACTTAGAAGCAGGCGTCTTAGCAATACATCGAAGGATAAAAAATTTATATGTTGTAGGAGACAAGAGTATGTTGAAGACAATTGATGTTAAAAATGCATTATATGTAGAAAAAAAAGTATTTATAGATATACGTTCCCCCTTTGAGCACCAAGACGGTACGATTCCGGAAGCTATAAATCTTCCATTGTTTAATGATGAGGAGAGAGTTGAAGTCGGAAAAATTTACAAAAACAATTCTGTTGAGGAGGCTAAGGTCAAAGGTGTTAAGTTTGCTTCCTCTAAGTTAGCCCATATTTATGAAATATTGTCAGAGGTTAGTAAAACAAATGAAGCAGTTATTGTGTTTTGTGCAAGAGGTGGACTAAGGAGTAGTTCGGTAGTAAATTTTTTAAATAATTTAGGTGTAGCTGTTTATCAGCTACAGGGAGGATACAAATCTTTTCGTAAGTTTACCTTGGAATATTTAGAAAACATTCATAATTATCATGAATTCATTGTTTTACATGGCTATACAGGTGTAGGCAAAACCCAAATTCTAGATAAGCTGCAGGATGAAAAAATTCCTACGCTGAACTTAGAAGCTTTAGCAAAAAATACTGGATCTGTATTTGGCAATATAAGTTTTGATGAAACAGATGTAACACAAAAAAACTTTGAAGCTTTATTAGTGGATAACCTTATAAAAGCTAAAAGTAAATTTCTTATTGTTGAAAGTGAAAGTAAAAGGATCGGCAATGTATTCATCCCCAATTCCCTACATCAGCAGATCATGGGTGGAAGGCATGTGCTGATTGAAACTACTGTGAATAACAGAATAGCTACATTAATGGATGATTATGTAAACAAGCCTGCAAATCCTGATGAAGGATTAATAAAGTCTATTATAAATCTAAAAAAAAGAGTTGGTAAAGAAAAAGTAAGTCAATATATTGACTATATTGCAAGTAAAAAATATGAAGAAGTGGCAAAGGAATTAATGCTCAACTACTATGATCCCTTATATAAACATTCTATTGCAAAATATGATTATGATTTATATGTAAATTATGATAAAATTGAAAAGGCAGTAAAGCAACTAAAGCATTATTACAATCAAGTAGAAGGGAAGATAAAATAATGAACTTAAGCGTATACTTAGAATCCCTTGGATGTTCTAAAAACCTTATTGATGCAGAAGTTATGTTAGGTTTATTGAATAAATATGGATATAAGTTGACCAATGATAAATTAAAGGCTGATGTAATTATTGTAAATACCTGTGGATTTATTGAATCTGCTAAAGAAGAATCTATTAATAAGATTATTGAAATGGGAGAACTAAAAAAAGACAAACTAAAATTATTGATTATTTCTGGGTGCTTAGGAGAAAGATATGCAAGCGAATTATTAAAGGAATTACCTGAAGTAGATGCCATTGTCGGTACTGGGAACTATAATGAAATTATCGAAATCATTCATGAAAGTATAAAGGGAAATAAAATTGTTCGCATAGGAAATGTAGATAGTATCTATGATGAATCTCTGCCAAGATTCCAAACCACCCCTACCCACAGTGCCTATGTTAAAATTTCTGATGGTTGTGATAATTACTGCACCTACTGCATTATTCCAAAATTAAGGGGTAAATATAGAAGCAGGAAAATGGAAAGTATTGTAGAAGAGGTGCAGCAGTTAGCAGAAAATGGTGTAAAAGAAATCATCTTAATTGCTCAAGATACTACAAGATATGGCATAGACTTATATGGGGAGTATAAATTTTCTCATTTATTACAACAGTTGAATGAGATAAAGGGTATTCAGTGGATTCGGTTACTCTATTGTTACCCTGAAATGATTACAGATAAATTAATAGAAACTATTGCAAAATATAATAAAATATGTAAATATATTGATATGCCTATACAGCACTGCAGTGATGAAATTTTAAAGAAGATGAATCGCAGAACAAACAAAGAGAGCTTAGTAAAAACAATCAACAAGCTAAGAAAAGAAGTACCAGAGATCGTTATTAGAACATCCTTGATTGTGGGTTTTCCTGGAGAAGAGGAAAATCATTTTAATGAATTATTGGAGTTTGTTGAAGAAATGAAGTTTGATAGACTAGGCGTATTTATGTATTCTCAGGAGGAGAATACAGCAGCTGCTAAGATGCCAAATCAAGTGGCAGAAGATATAAAAGAACAGCGACAAAAGAGGATTATGGAGATACAGCAAAAAATTTCTCTTGATAAAAATAATGAGAAAATCAGTAAAATACTTGAGGTTTTAGTAGAAGAAGAGCTAGAAGGAAGCGGTGAATATCTAGGAAGAACTAAGGGTGATGCACCAGAAATTGATGGTTTGGTATATATTCAAACAAAAACACCAATAGCGATTGGTGATATTGTTCCGGTTAAGATAACAAGTGCTCTAGAGTACGATTTGATTGGAGAGAAAGTGGATGAATTTAGCGAATAGATTAACCATTTTAAGAATATTTTTGATTCCGGTTTTTATGATTTTTTTATTAAATAAAATTCCTTATGGAGTAGAGATTGCTGCCTTTATTTTTATCATAGCTGCTATTACAGATGCTCTTGACGGTTATGTAGCCAGGAAGAAAAATCAAATAACAACTCTAGGTAAGTTTATGGATCCTTTAGCTGATAAACTTTTAGTATCAGCGGCATTAATATCTTTAGTGCAAATGGGCAAACTATCTGCCCTAGTGGTAATTATCATCATTGCCCGTGAGTTTACTATTAGTATCTTAAGAGCTGTGGCAGCTGCAGAGGGTGTTGTGATCGCAGCCAGTTGGTGGGGAAAATTAAAAACCATTACACAAATTATAGCAATCATAGCGGTTTTAATAGACAATTTTCCATTCAAATATATTAATTTTCCCTTTGATATGATTATGGTGTGGGTAGCTGTGATTTTTACAATCATTTCTGGGATAGATTATATTCGACTTAATAGCCATGTTTTAAAACATTAGTGCATAGTTATGAAAAATATAAAGATAGTCAAATATACCTTTAGGTGATGAAAAAACCATGGATTTTTTCATCATTTAAAGGTGTTTCTTTATTTTTGAGGATAAAATTATTATTTGACCAAATAAATGGAATAGGTTATAATAGGTTGAGAACATTTGTTCGAATAAAAGAAAGGTAGGTGAGCCAGACAAGGTTCTGGATGATGATGGAAAAGAAAAAAGCATTAGAAATGGCGATTAGCCAAATTGAAAAGCAGTTTGGTAAAGGTTCTATTATGACATTAGGCGAGGAGTCAAAGTTAAATCTTGAGTGTATTTCTACTGGCTCTATTGATTTAGATATTGCACTGGGTATTGGCGGTGTTCCACGGGGAAGGATCGTAGAAGTTTACGGCCCAGAGTCTTCCGGTAAAACCACAGTTTCCTTGCATATCGTAGCAGAAGCACAAAAAAGTGGCGGTGCAGCAGCGTTTATCGATGCAGAACATGGTGCGACTTGTTGCTAGACAAGATATCTGGAAACGGATATTGAAAACTAGTGGGGTATAAAATGAGCCTTAATTCAGTGGGAATTTTTTTTACTCCTACTGAATTGTAGTCGAATTTACTTCGAGGATGTAGTGCTTGACCCCCCACTTGCATAAGTGGGAGTCTTAGCAATACACCGAAGGAGAAAAACCCTAACTTCATTTCCGAGTAGCTTGGTGAAATCCCAAGTAGAGAATAAATGTTGGTATTCTCGCCCTAATACTTCGGCATGCCTCAATGAACTACTGGATTGAGGTATGAAGCCCGAGAAAGTCGGTGAAAAACAGACCTGTGAAGTGGTTAGTGAAGTAATCGGGGGTCCAAAAAGTTTCTATGGTTATAGAGTACAGATGTACTGGAAAGAACCCTCGGATGTTAGGCTCGTAATGCGTGAGGAGTACGAATCGGAAGTCTCCTACCTCTGTTTGGAGGTTCAGTCTTAGATAAAGTATTCGTGTTTGCTTTGTCTAACCTAATCCAGTGAAGGATTAGAGTTCTCAGTCCCCCAACAATGGACGAAAGAATGGCTGACGGGTCAGAGAGGGAACCTAAGGAAACTATGTTAAAGGATAGGAAATGAGGAACAAGTGAATCTCATCAGTGAATGTTAAGGATAGTAGTGTCCGATGTCACTAAACAGTAGGAAATGACTGTTGAAGATGAGGGGCAGCAGCCCGTAGTAGCTAAGATGAACAGCCGATAGTTACTATCTATGGCAACATAGGAAGGATGGATAAAACTGTTCGGAGCGAAGGGGCATAGCCGTGATAAGGAATACTAATTGACAAACGAGGTAAGGAAGCCGTGAGGATATCATTTAATGGTATCGGTGTGCAAAACTGACTAAAGCCATATTAATGCTCCCTATATAAGGGGGTGTATAACAAAATGGTGCAACAACTTACCGTACCGCAAGGTGAACAAGAGTTTAGAAATCTTCAAGATTGGCTGTACAAAACAACATTCAATGCAATAAACGAAGGGAAACCGCCTTCCTTCAAGGGTATAGTAGAAGTAGCCTCTAGTAAAGTGGTTATAACTAATGCTATAAAGCCAATAAGGGCAGTAAAACTGCTGGTGTAGATGGAAAAACCACACGGGATATACTTGAAAAAGATTTAGAAAAAGTATATAAGGTAATCGAGCAAATGTTCTTAAGGTATGACCCTGAAATGGTTAGAAGAGTCTACATCCCTAAAGGCAATGGATTGGCATAACAAGTTTAGGAATGGCAACTTGGAAAAAGAAGCCTATGAAAAATCAAGAAGAAACACCTTATACCCCCTTCGGCAGAGGATTGTTTGAGAGAAGGACTAAGAAAACACCACTGCTAGCAAGAGCTGAGGAGCTAATGGAACTTAGCTATTCAAGAATCATAGCAGGAGGTAAAAAAGAACCCCATTTACAATTTTGAATATTATATGAATCGATGTTATGCATTTAACAGAGACAAAGGCAGGTGTAAAATCTGCAATGAATGGTTAGATGCAAAGAATACGACAACACATCATATCAATAATAGTCTTCCCATTGAGGAAATAAATAAGGTTCAAAATCTAGCATCACTATGTGAATGCTGTCATGTATTAGTGCATAAACCAAATCTTGATGTATCGGAAATTAAAAGATTCAATAAGAAAAATATTGATAAACTCAACAAATACAGGGACATTCTCCTGGTCAATTAGTATGAACTGAATTATTATCACGGTGGAACGCCGTGTGCGGGGAAACTCGCATGCACGGTGTGAAGCGGGGGGTGCGACAAGAAGCGACTTCTTCCGCACTAGTCAGTACAGCAATAGGCTGTTATTCCAGTTGTGAGGAATATTCTCACCCAAAACTGCAAAGGGAGTAATCCCTTTGTGGGTTGCATGAGGGAAAGTCTAATCGGAAACTTAGTATCCATAGTTTCTGAGGGCGAGAGAAAGAGTGGTATGGTTAACGATAAGTGAACTTCTATAAGCGTCGTCATCACAGGCGATAGTTGGGATATAATTGCTATCGTTTTATAGGTAGGGAATACATCTCCCCTAAAATGTATTCAACACAACCCAAATGCCTATCGGCGTATTGGAAGAACCTAACCCATTCGTATCTGACGGAAGTCGAACTTGGTAAGCCCTATGAAGTCCATTGTAGATGGTAGGTTGACCGTAAGGAAAGCGGAATTCTTCAGAGGGTAAAGGAAGTTAGAAAAAGCAAATGCCACAAAGTCGAAAGGCAATGGGAATGGAAATAACCATGTGGATAGTATTGTGAGATATACTCGAAAGAGTGCTGACTTCTAACTGGTATACAACATGAGAATAAAGCGTAAAGTAATTCTCAAAAGGGAGGTAAAAGTCGATGAATACTTCAACTATGAAGTCCGCATTACCTAACATTACCGATTGGCAACAAATAGGTTGGCAAGAGATTGAAGGGTATGTAGAGAAATTACAACAACGAATATATCATGCCGAAAGTCTTGGTGAGGTAAGAAAGGTTAGAGACCTTCAAAGAATGTTAATCAATAGTGGAGCAACATTATTGTTATCTATAAGACGAGTAACTCAACTTAATAAGGGAAAAAAGACAGCAGGAGTAGATGGATATAAAGCATTAACCTCAAATGAAAGACTTGAATTATACCATACAATGAAAGAATTAAACATCAAATGTCACAATCCTAAACCTGCCTATAGGACATATATTGAAAAGAAAAATGGAAAACTTAGACCATTAGGGATACCAACCATTAAAGATAGAATATATCAAAACATAGTTAGAATGGCACTTGAACCACAGTGGGAAGCAAGGTTTGAACCTACATCCTACGGATTTAGACCTAAAAGAAATTGCCATGATGCTATAGAAAGAATATTTAACACAGTTAAAGGTGGTAAAAAACAATGGATATTTGAAGGAGACTTCAAAGGTTGCTTTGATAACCTAAATCATAAATTCATTACGGAACAAATCAAAGGTTTTCCACAAAGTGAACTTATAGAAAAATGGCTTAAAGCAGGATTTGTTGACAACAGTGTATTTAATGAAACTGATGAAGGAACTCCACAAGGAGGGATAATTTCACCACTCCTTGCTAATATAGCACTACATGGAATGGAAGAAACCATCGGTACTAAATACAATACCGTTAATAGGAAAGATGAAGTGACATATGAAAACAGAAGTAAATATGCTATGGCAAGGTATGCTGATGATTTTGTAATAATGTGTGAGAGTGAACAAGATGCAATAGACTTGTTTAAAATTCTTAAACCTTATCTCGAAAACAGAGGGTTAGAATTAGCACAGGAAAAGACAAAAGTCGCACATATCACAGAAGGATTTGACTTTCTTGGTTTTAATATTAAAAGATATAAAACTGAAAGTGGAAGTAAACTAATCATTAAACCTTCAAAAAATAGCATAAAAAGTTTCAAAGGTAAAATTTCAGATAAAACCAAGATGTTGTATGGTAAGAATATTCAAACCCTTATTAACACACTAAATCCTATAATCATAGGAACTGCAAATTACTGGTCATCAGTAGTATCCAAAGAAGTTTATACTGCAATGGACAATTATGTATGGGTGAATGTATATAGATTTCTTAGAAGGTTACACCCAAAGAAAAGTTGGAAATGGATTAAAGAGAAATACTTTAAACCAGATAAAACAGGGCAGAGTAAAAATAAATGGATACTAACTGACCCAATAACAAATAATCAGTTAAAGAAAATGGCATGGACATCTATAGTTAGACATCAGCAAGTAAAGCATAACTATAGTCTATACAATAGAGAACTCAAAGAATATTTCTACAAAAGAGATATAAAAGAGTTTCATAAGAATAATGTTGCTTACAGAAAAAAATTAGCAAAGAAACAGGAATATAAGTGTCCTCTATGTGGTATGAGCATAACTGATTTTAAGGAAGGATTAGAAACTCATCACAAAATACCTAAAGTTAAAGGTGGAAGTGATGATTACAGAAACCTTCAATTGGTACACATATCATGTCACATAGAATACCATAAATTATTCCCTGTTAAAGAAGGATTACCTGATGAAGCCCAATTAAGAAATTGCCTGAAATTTATTAAAAACAAGAAATCAGCAGGGCTTATATAACCAAGATTTAGGAGAAATGTATGCTTGAGCCGTATGTTGGGAAACCAACACGTACGGTTCTTAGGCGAGAAGGAGGGAGTAATCCCTCTGACTTAGCCGACAAAATCACTCCTAACGGGTAAAGCCGAGGACAGTTGATTACCTATCGCTATCCCTTGATCCTGCTTATGCTAGAAAACTAGGTGTAGATACAGATAACTTAATCGTTTCTCAGCCAGATACTGGTGAACAAGCTCTGGAGATCGCTGAAGCACTAGTAAGAAGTGGTGCTATAGATGTTATTGTAATTGACTCTGTTGCTGCATTAGTGCCAAAGGCGGAAATAGAAGGAGAGATGGGAGATAGTCATGTTGGATTACAGGCCAGGCTGATGTCGCAAGCCCTAAGAAAACTAGCAGGGGCTGTGAATAAATCTAGAACCACAGCTATCTTTATCAATCAATTAAGAGAGAAAGTGGGCATCATGTTTGGAAATCCAGAAGTGACCCCCGGTGGAAGAGCGCTGAAGT
This sequence comes from Clostridium formicaceticum, assembly GCF_001854185.1. Lineage (NCBI taxonomy): Bacteria > Bacillati > Bacillota > Clostridia > Peptostreptococcales > Natronincolaceae > Andreesenella > Andreesenella formicacetica. Next base: position 3,489,770 of record NZ_CP017603.1, on the reverse strand, counting down.
TTGTGTGCCAAGAAGTGTTAGCATAATACGTGAAAGTATTGCTAGTACGCGTCTTATATAGCATTGCTGTTGAAAAACAGATAATCTAGTTCGTTTGGATTACCGTTAGCAACCTTACCTCTTACCGAAAGGGATGGGGGACCAACACATGGTTGAAAAGTCATAATCTGCTCTATCTCTCAAGAGCAAAGACGAATGGCGAGACGGAAATCTTCCGCATGGTTAAAGCTAGACTGCTTGAACTCTAGACAGAGTGCCTAGAAAGGGCGGGTGCTACCTACTGGGAGATAGTATTGGTAGTAGAAAAGGATACAGCGTATTTAAAATTTATACGTATGTTAACGAACACCTTTTCCACAATCTCAATAAGAGAGTAAATGTCGAAAGGAGAACCTAAACGGAAGGATATAAATTATGATATATAGGATAACTTGGGATTACCTAAGTAGGGATGTCTATGGAAGGCAATAAAAGTTTGATTAAAATTTTTACATGTCGAACAATCGTTCTTGAACGTTAAAACAGGATTTATAATATCTATATTTCCTGCCATAGATACAGCGTGTAGACGCGATAGATGCCCTATATGGTAACGGAGTTCTCGTAGTAATGATGAAATGGGGTAATGCCCATGGAGTGAAGGGGAACAGATTGTGAATTCTAAAATGGAGAAAGGATATGGTGAGATACCATGCGAAATCCAGACAAAGTTTTAGAGGTGCTGAGGAACAATTCTATCAAAGAAGGGTACAGATTTGAAGACTTATACAGAAACCTCTATAATCAAGAATTTTATCTAAAAGCATATGAGAAAATATATGCTAAAGAAGGAAATATGACAGCAGAAACAGATAATCAAACAATAGATGGTTTCGGCGTACACATTGTTGAGAAATTAATCAATAGCCTAAAAGACGAATCATATCAACCGAAACCAGCACGTAGAGTTTATGTTCCTAAACAAAATAGTAAGAAACTAAGACCACTAGGAATACCTGCAATATATGATAAAATCCTGCAAGAGATTATAAGAATGATATTAGAATCGATATATGAGCCAACATTCTCGGATAATTCTCACAGTTTTAGACCAAGAAGAAGTTGTCATACAGCTTTATTGCAGATAAAACATAACTTTACTGCAACAAAATGGTGGATAGAGGGAGATATTGAAGGTTTCTTTGATAACATTGACCATGCTATTATGGTTGAAATCCTTAAGAAGAAAATTAAAGATGAAAAGTTCATAAGGCTAATATGGAAATTCCTTAAAGCAGGATACATTGAAGATTTTAAACTGTATCAAACATACTCAGGCACTCCGCAAGGAGGTATAGTGAGTCCAATTCTTGCTAATATATATCTAAATGAATTAGATATATATATGGAGGAATATATAAGAAAGTTTGATAAAGGGAATAAAAGAAAAGAAAATAGACAATACAAAAATATCTCAAATAAAATTCATCTTAAAAGAAGGCTTCTGAAAGAACAACCAGATGAAAAAATTCAAAAAGCAAAAAAGGAAATTGAAGAAGCCTATGAGGAAATAAAACAGTATTGTGCTCTTCACCCTGAAATAAAGAACTTTAACAATGATGATACAGTTCGTCGCTTAAGAGGTTGCATTTACAAAAGGAACCTAGTATTACGTAAACCAAGCGAAGAAGAAAGAAGTAAACTGATATCTGAAATTAAGGAACTATCAAAAGAACTAAAGACACTCAAAACCTATGAACAAATGGATGAAGACCATAGGAGAATGAAATATGTTAGATATGCAGACGACTTTCTAATAGGTATTATAGGAACAAAAGAAGATGCAGAGAAAGTCAAAGAAGAATTAAAATCATTTCTCAACAATAAACTCAAGTTAACTCTCAGTCAGGAGAAAACACTTATAACCCATAACTCTGAAAAAGCTAGATTTTTAGGATATGATGTTTTTGTCAATACTAATGAAGATTTGCTAATAAAAAGAAATTTTCAAGGTCGAAAAGAGGTAGCAAAAACTGGTGTTAATAGCATCAAACTCTCACTACCCCATGACAAGCTAGTTAACTTTATGATGAAAAATGGCTACATCAAAGAAGATGATAAAGTATGGAAACCAGTACACAGAGCAAAATTTCGTCATAATGATGACCTAGAAATAGTAACGGCATATAACCAAGAATTTAGAGGATTTTATAATTACTATAAGTTTGCCTTTGACGTAGCAAGTAAATTATCTAATGCACACTTTGTATTCAAAAACAGCTTTACAAAGACACTAGGTAATAAATATGCGTGTAAAACAAGTAAACTTATGGGAAAGAAAACCGAAAAAGGCAACAAAAAGTATTTCAGAGAAGGTGAATGGGGTATTACTTGGGTTAATAAAGATAGACAAGAATGTTTTGTACCTCTCTTTAAAAGGGAAGAAATCAAGTTTTGTAAAAAAATCTTTGAAGAAGACAATGATGCCGTTGACATAAAACCAAACACTAATTTTGGAGGAAGAAACGGACTCATTAAAAGATTATTAGCAAATAAGTGTGAATGGTGTGGAGACATGACAGGACCCTTTGAAGTTCATCATGTTAAAAAACTAAAAGACTTAAAAGGTAAAAAGACTTGGGAGAAACTTATGATAGCCCGAAAACGAAAAACTCTTGTACTTTGTACCAAAGGGTCAACAAATAATTGCCACCTAAGATTACACAAAGGAGAACTTGACTAATTCTGTAGGAATTGAGAATTGAGACATCAAGTAACAATTGGAGAGCCGTATGATTGGAAACTTTCAAGTACGGTTTGGTGACGAGAATTGAAAAACCTACCTCAGTAATGCGGAAAGGCGTTTGGTTCTTAGTCGACTATGCCTCTGTTCGATTAGACGTAAGAAAAATAGATGTTATCAAGCAAGGTAATGATGTTATGGGGAATAGAACGAGGGTAAAAGTAGTAAAAAACAAAGTAGCTCCGCCCTTTAGACAAGCTGAATTTGATATCATGTATGGAGAGGGGATTTCTAAGTATGGGGATGTTTTAGACGTAGCAACTAACTTAGAAATTGTTAAAAAATCTGGTGCATGGTATAGCTATGGAGAGCATAGACTAGGGCAGGGACGAGAAAATGCTAAACAATTTTTGCAGGAAAATCCAGATATCTATTTAGAGGTAGAAAATACCATCAGAAAACATTATAACTTACCCTTAGCAAAAGCAAACCCCAATAATGATGTTAATGAAGAAAGTCAACAAAATCAAGAACAAGAAGAAGAGCAGAAGTAAGCAAAGAATAAAAATAGGGTTTTAAACTCTATTTTTATTCTTTTGGTAAAATTATTTTTTCAGAGGCTATATAAAATTTAGTTATAATTCATGGGGAGTAAAAACTCCCATGAATTGTAGAAGAATTTATTTCCATGATGTATTGCTTAATCGCCCACTACTTAAAGTCGGCGTCTTAGCAATACACCAAAGGATAAACATATGCCTAGGAATTAGAGGTGGGTTTATAAATATTTATTCCTTCTTTCGGTGGAAAATAAAACGATAGCGGTATGGAACAAAATACAACGATAAAAGCGTATATTTATAGATATAAATACTATATTATAATAAAAAGGCCAGCTTAGTTCAGGGGACTAGAAAGGTATAATATACTAATAATTGGAAAAAATATAAAATGACCAATCCTTTATAACTGATAATGTAACTTGACACAAAATAAAAAAAGATATACAATAAAATCAAATCATTATATATTTAGATGATTTTACCTAAACTTTTAAATTTTAAAAGTTTTTATTCATGTTAGTGAAAATGTATACGTTGAAAAAAACTTAATAAAGGAGGTGTCCACGTATTAATAATGGTCTAATCATACTCATAGTTTTAGTTGCTGCTATAGTAGGATGCCTTATCGGCTATTTTATCCGAAAAAACATTGCGGAGGGTAAGATAAACAGTGCTGAAGAACTAGCAAAAAAATTAGTTGAAGAAGCAGAAAAAGATGCTGAAACATCAAAAAAAGAAATTTTGCTAGAGGCCAAAGAAGAAGTTCATAGGCTTCGTAATGAATTTGACCGAGAAAGTAGAGAAAGGCGTAATGAGCTACAAAAAATTGAAAGAAGGCTAATTCAAAAAGAAGAAACTTTAGATAAAAAGTCAGATGTTTTAGAACATAAAGACGAAAAGCTAAATCGAAAACTTAAAGAATTAGAAGAGCAAGAGCAGGAAATTCAACAACTTTATGAAAAAGAAGTCCAAAAGTTAGAAGAATTATCTGGTTTAACGTCTTTAGAAGCAAGAGAACTTCTTTTAAATGACATTGAAAAAGAAATTAAGCATGAAGCAGCAATTATGATCAAGGATATAGAAACAAAGGCAAAAGAAGATGCTGAGAAAAAAGCCAAAGAAATTATTACTTATGCCATTCAAAAATGTGCTGCAGACCATGTGGCTGAAACAACTGTTACTGTAGTTCAATTGCCCAATGACGAAATGAAGGGAAGAATTATAGGAAGAGAAGGTAGAAACATTAGAACGCTAGAGACTTTAACAGGTATTGACTTGATTATTGATGATACGCCTGAAGCTGTAATATTATCAGGGTTTGATGCAATTCGACGTGAAATTGCTAGACTAGCTTTGGAGAAGCTAATTGTTGATGGTAGAATTCATCCGGCTAGAATAGAAGAAATGGTTGAAAAGGCTAAAAGAGAAGTTGATAATATTATCAAGGAAGAAGGAGAGCAAGCAACCTTTGATACTGGGGTTCATGGCTTACATCCTGAACTGATTAAACTATTAGGAAGATTAAAGTATAGAACAAGCTATGGTCAAAATGTATTAAAACACTCTATTGAAGTATCTTATCTTGCAGGAATTATGGCGGCAGAGTTAGGTGTAGATGTGAAACTAGCTAAGAGAGCTGGATTGTTGCATGATATCGGCAAAGCAGTAGATCATGAAATTGAAGGTACTCACGTGGAGATAGGAATGGAGCTTCTTAGAAAGTACAAGGAATCAAAAGAAGTCATTCATGCTATGTCTACACATCATGGGGATTATGAACCGGAAACAATAGAAGCTGTGTTAATTACAGCAGCAGATGCTATATCAGCTGCCAGACCAGGGGCAAGACGTGAAACATTGGAATCCTACATTAAACGACTTGAAAAGCTTGAAGAAATTGCTAACGCATATGATGGGGTTGAAAAATCTTTTGCTATACAAGCTGGAAGAGAAATCAGAATTATGGTTAAGCCGGAGCAATATAACGATGAAGAAATCGTAGTATTAGCTAGAGGTATTACTAAACGTATTGAAAGTGAGTTAGAATATCCTGGTCAAATAAAAGTTCACGTTATCAGAGAAACAAGAGCTATAGAATTTGCAAAGTAAAAAAACTGCTGAAAGCAGTTTTTTTTATTTGCAGTTTTTGGAAAATAAATTTTAACAAAATTTTATGAAAAATGCAGGTATTTTTAAAAATAGGTAGAATAATATAAGATGGATTTAATTGTAGGAAGATACATTACATCAAAATATCAAAGGGGGCTTTTTAATGGAAGTTTTAAAAGTATCAGCAAAATCAAAACCAAATTCTGTTGCTGGAGCATTAGCAGGAGTTCTCAGAGAACGTGGGACTGCTGAAATCCAAGCTATTGGAGCTGGGGCTCTAAATCAAGCAGTAAAAGCAGTGGCAATTGCACGAGGATTTGTAGCTCCTAGTGGAATTGATTTGATATGTATACCTGCATTCACTGATATAGAAATAGATGGTGAAGAAAGAACTGCAATTAAATTAATTGTAGAACCAAGATAAAGAGAAAAATAAAAAGCCTACTATTGAGTGGGCTTTTTTACTTCTAGCAGCATCAGCAACCAAAAATTAGTCAACAATTATACTATAGAATTTATCAAGTATTATAAGGAGTAAAATTATGAGATATATAGATATGCACACCCATACCACTGCTTCGGATGGTACTTACAGTCCTAGACAATTGATAGACTACGCTATCACTAAAGGTCTTAGTGGCATTGCAATTACGGATCATGATACAGTAGAAGGTATTGATGAAGGAATGAACTATGCTAGTAAATTAGGCAAATTCATTGTAATAACAGGTATTGAACTCAGTACAGAATATCTAGGGGAGGAAGTTCATATTTTAGGTTATGACATCAACCATACATCTAAAGATTTATTACAGGCATTAAGCTTTATTCAAGAACAAAGGCGGAATAGAGCAGTTAAAATCGTTGATAAATTACAGAAGCTAGGTTTACTGATCACCTATGATGAAGTCTTGAAAATAGCAAGGGAGGGTGCTGTAGGGAGACCACACATAGCAAGGGTTTTGCTGGAAAAAGGTTATATTGAAAGTATACAGGAAGCATTTCACAAATATTTAAGTAAGGGTTGCCCTGCTTATGTGCCAAGATATAAAATAACCCCCTTTGAAGCGATAGATATGATAAAAAAAGCTGAAGGTTTTGTTACAATAGCACATCCTGGACTCATAAAAAATGAAAAGATATTGATAGATATATTAGAAAAAAAAGTAGATGGTATAGAAGTATACCATCCAGAGCATGGAGAGAAGGAGCATAAAAAGTTTTCATTGATTGCAAGACAGTATCATTTAAAAGTTACAGCAGGATCTGATTTTCACAGTCCCCCAAAGGGAGAAACAAGGCATGGAGATTTAGGTAGTGAAAAAATCTCTATAGAAGAGGTAGATAAATTTATAAAAAGTAAGGTAAAGTGAGGGTTGAAGTCATGGGATCAAAAGGGGAAAGAAATCGACAGTTTCCATCTAAAATAAGTACAACACAGTTTGTTAAACTATATATTTTGCATCTATTAGCCTACAGGAGCTTTTACGGTAATGAATTAATAGAAGAAATTAAAAGTAGAATGGATTACAAGTGGGAGCCTAGTCCAGGAATGATGTATCCTTTATTACGGGATTTAGAGAGCAATAACTATATCAAAGGTTGGTGGGAAGAGCCAGACAAAAGATCCATTAGACATTACCGTATAACAGATGAAGGATTAGAACACTATAGTAATATTAAGAGATTATATGAAGCCAACCTACAAGACTCCCTGACCATTATTAAAAATACATTAAAGGACATTTATCATGCATAGTGGCAAGCAGCCCTGAAAGCTCTAAAAATCCTTTAAAGGAAGATCCTATTGTAAGTTTACAGGGTTGGGATGAATAGAAGTTATAAATAATTTTGCATAATTTTACTATCGGTAATTGAAAAAATCTGATAGAATAAAATGAGACTTAATTCAGTGGATGTCTTAGTAATACACCGAAGGATAAAATCCTATCGTCACTTAGCTATTAAGTAAAAGTATATTTAAATATTGTGGAGGTAAATGAATGAATATTAAACTTTCTGAAAAAAATCTTAAAATTTCACCATCAGTAACACTAACAATTGATGCAAGAAGTAAACAAATGAGGGCGGAGGGTATAGACGTTATTAGCTTTGGTGTAGGAGAGCCAGACTTTCAAACCCCTGACAATATAAAAAGAGCAGCGATAGAAGTAATAGAAAAAGGCCCTACAGGGTACACGGCAGCTTCTGGACTGCCAGAGCTTAAAAAAGCTATCTGTGAGAAACTTCAAAAAGATAATGGATTGTCCTATCATCCAGAAAATATCATTGTATCCAATGGAGGAAAACACGCACTTTATAATATTTTTCAGGCTATTTGTAATCCTGGTGACGAAGTGATTATTCCTACGCCTTATTGGGTAACTTATCCTGAATCAGTGAAAATGGCGGATGCTACACCAGTATACATAGAATGTACGGAAGAAAATGAATTTAGGTTACAAAAAAGTGACTTATTAGCTGCTATTACGCCTAGAACAAAAGCCATTGTATTAAACAGCCCATCTAACCCCACTGGTTCAGTATATACAAAAGAAGAATTAGAAGAAATTGCTGAGATTGTTGTAAAACACAATATTCTTGTAGTATCAGATGAAATCTATGAAAAATTAGTTTATGATGGAGAAAAACATATTAGCATTGCTAGTTTAAATGAAGAAATAAAGGAGCGCACCATTGTATTGAATGGTATGTCAAAGGCATATGCTATGACTGGTTGGAGAATAGGCTATACAGCTTCAAACCTTGAAATTGCAAAAATAATGGGTAACATCCAAAGTCATGCTACTTCTAACCCTAATACAATTGCCCAATATGCCAGTATAGAAGCCTTAAGGGGAGAACAAACCACCATAGAGGAAATGACAAAAGCCTTTGATGAGCGAAGAAAATATATGATTCATAGGATCAATGAAATTAAAGATTTATCCTGTATTACACCTAAGGGTGCTTTTTATGTAATGATGAATATTTCAAAGTGGATTGGTAAAGAAATAAAAGGATATAAAGTGAATAATTCTATAGATTTTGCTGAAATATTGCTAGAAAATACAAAAGTGGCTATTGTACCAGGAATCGCTTTTGGTGCGGACAACTTTATGCGACTGTCTTATGCAACTTCACTAGAGAATATACAAGAAGGATTAAATCGAATTGATGATTTCTTAAACAAATAAGATATGAGACCTTCTCATGTCTTATTTACTGAAGGAAATTAAAAACTAGTGACACGATTACTTAAATACTTAAAGAAAAGAAAGGAGCAACAAATTTGAATGCATCACTATATCAAAATCCTTTAATTGAAAGATATACAAGCAAAGATATGAGTTATTTATTTTCTTCTGACAATAAGTTCGTCACTTGGAGAAAGCTTTGGATTGCATTAGCAGAAGCTGAACAAGAGCTAGGGTTATCTATAACCGACGAACAAATAGAAGAATTAAAAACCCATAGGGATAATATAAATTATGATGTAGCAAGAAAAAGAGAAAAGGAAACTCGCCATGATGTTATGTCTCACGTTTTTGCTTACGGGGAACAATGTCCTAAAGCAAGAGGGATTATTCACTTAGGCGCTACCAGTGCTTATGTTGGTGACAATACAGATATCATTGTTATGACGGAGGCACTTAAACTCATTAAAAAGAAGTTGGTGAACTTGCTAGAGGTACTTTCCAAGTTTGCTAAAACCTACAAAGCGTTACCTACCTTAGGGTTTACACATTTTCAGCCAGCCCAATTGACAACTGTTGGGAAAAGAGCTACACTATGGTTACATGATCTATTGATGGATTATGAAAATATAGAAATTCAGCTAGGTAAGATGAAGCTTAGGGGTGCTAAGGGGACTACAGGAACGCAGGCCAGCTTTATGAAGTTATTTGATAATGATAGTGAGAAAGTTAAGGCATTAGATCAAAAAGTAGCTAAAAAAATGGGCTTTGATAAAACTTTTCCTGTCACAGGACAAACTTATACAAGGAAGGTAGATTTTGAAGTTTTATCAGTATTAAGTGGTATTGCTCAAAGCTTACATAAAATGACCAATGATTTGCGTTTGCTACAGAGCCTTAAAGAGATTGAAGAACCTTTTGAAAAAGATCAAATAGGCTCTTCTGCTATGGCTTACAAAAGAAATCCTATGAGAAGCGAAAGAATTGCTTCTTTAGCACGATACGTGATGTCGGCTGTTCAAAATGCTGCTATGACAACCTCTACCCAATGGTTCGAAAGGACGTTAGATGATTCAGCAAATAGAAGAATCACAATACCAGAGATGTTTATGGCAACAGATGCTATTATAGAAATTGCTGTCAATGTAAGTGATGGTTTAGTGGTTTATGAAAATATGATTCATCAACATATTGAAAAGGAACTACCCTTCATGGCAACTGAAAATATCATTATGGAAGCTGTGAAGAATGGTGGAGACCGTCAGGAGCTACATGAAAAAATAAGAGTGCATTCCATGGAGGCTGCAAAGCAAGTAAAGATAGAAGGAAAAGAGAATGACCTCATAGATAGAATTTTGAAGGATGAAGGTTTTAATCTTTCAGAAAATGAAATTAGTAAAATTATGAACCCTATGAATTTTATCGGCAGAGCGCCGCAACAGGTTGTTGAATTTCTAGAGGAATATATTGATCCTATTTTAGATAAAAACAAAGATTTATTAGGTATTGAAGTTGACTTAAAAGTTTAATTTTTAACATCTATATGGAATTTTGGAGGTGTATTAAAATGGCTGTTTTTACAACGATAGAAGAGATAAACAAGCACGAAGGACAAGAAGTTTTAATTAAAGGATGGCTATATAATAAACGATCAAGTGGGAAAATACATTTTCTTCAGATTCGGGATGGCTCCGCTTTTATTCAGGGTGTAGTGGTAAAAAATGAAGTGGAAGAAGAGGTTTTTAAGATATGTAAGGAGTTAACCCAAGAGTCTTCTATAGAAGTGATTGGTTTGGTACAAAAAGATGATAGAGCCCCTGCCGGCTATGAGTTACTGGTAAAGGAAGTGAAACCTATTCATATTGCTTTGGAGGGGTACCCTGTTTCTCTGAAAGAACATGGAACAGACTTTTTAATGGAGCATAGACATTTATGGATGAGAACACCTAAACAAAATGCTATTTTAAGAATTCGTGATGAAATCAACCTAGCAATCAGAACCTTTTTTCACGAAAGAGGTTTTGTATTGATTGAACCACCTATTATTACACCTTCTGCTTGTGAAGGGACAACAGAATTATTTGAAATTGACTATTTTGGAGAAAATGCATACTTATCTCAGACAGGACAGCTTTATGCGGAAGCCGCAGCAATGGCTTTTGGAAAAGTGTATAGCTTTGGGCCTACCTTTAGAGCAGAAAAATCAAAGACAAGAAAGCATCTTAATGAGTTTTGGATGGTAGAACCAGAGATGGCCTTCGTAGACTTTGAAGGAAATTTAAAAATTCAAGAGGAAATGATAGAGTACATTGTACAAAAAGTTCTTCAAAATAAAAAATACGAATTAAAAGTATTAGGCAGAGATACCACAAGTCTTGAAAACATTAAAGCACCATTCCCCCGCATAACTTATACCGATGCAGTAGAAATGTTGAAGAAGGCAGACTTTGAGTTTGAATGGGGAGATGATTTTGGAGCTCCTCATGAAACCTATATTGCAGAACAGTTCGATAGGCCTGTATTTATCACGCATTTTCCTACAAAAATGAAGGCCTTTTATATGCAACCAGATGCGGATAACCCAGAAGTAATTTTGGGGGCAGACTTAATTGCACCAGAGGGTTATGGAGAAATTATCGGAGGTTCTCAAAGAATCCATGATTTAGATTTGATTTTACAAAAAATAAAAGAAGAAAACCTACCTTTGGAGATTTACGAATGGTATTTAGATTTAAGAAGATATGGCTCAGTACCTCACTCAGGATTTGGATTAGGACTTGAAAGAACCGTTGCATGGATCTGCGGCATTGACCATATTAGACAGACAATTCCTTTTGCTCGAACATTAAATAGAGTATATCCTTAGTACGCAATAACTTTATTCATCTAAAAAACTAATTGTAGTCTCTCAGGACTACAATTAGTTTTTGTTATATTCTAATGCTTAAGAAGAATAATAAGTTAAAAAGAGGGAATGGATATATACAATTAAACACTCGAATAAGCAGAAGGAGTGAAGTAAATGCGATTACAAAAATTTTTAGCATCTTCTGGCATAGCTTCAAGAAGAAAAAGCGAAGACCTTATAAAAGAAGGTATTGTAAAGGTAAATGGAAAAATTATCACTGAGATGGGTTATAAGATAGATCCTGAAAAAGATCAAATCACTGTAAGAGATAAAAAAGTAAACATAAAAGAAGCGTATGTATATGTTTTGTTGAATAAACCTACAGGCTATATCACTACCGCCTCAGACCAGTTCAATAGAAAAAAGGTAATAGACCTGGTGAACCTGCCTTATCGGCTTTTTCCTGTAGGAAGATTAGATTATAATACATCAGGATTATTATTATTGACCAATGATGGAGAGTTAACTTTTAAGTTAACGCATCCTAAGTTTAAGGTAGAAAAAACTTATATTGCAAGGGTAGAAGGAAAACCCTCCCAGGAGGAACAAAGGGCTTTTGAAAGGGGTTTACGAATAGAGGATTATGTAACCAGCCCAGCCAAGCTTAAGATAATAAAAGAAGAACATCAAAATAGTATTTTAGAAATTAAAATTAGGGAAGGAAAAAATAGACAGGTGCGAAAAATGTGTGCAGCTATTGGTCATCCTGTGGTTAGTCTAAAGAGAATCGCTGTAGGTAAGATAAAATTAGGAAAGCTACCTTCTGGTGAGTGGAGATATTTAACTACTGAAGAGTTGCAATATCTAAAAAACATATAAATGTCTCAATTTATGCAAGAAAAATAAAATAGGTCAGAGGAGTGAAAAAGATGATTACCATTAGAAAAGCAACAAAAGAAGATATCTTAGTATTATCGAATACCTACAAAGGACAATTTGTTTTCGAGGATATACCTAATGTTGAAGAATATATCATTGCTTTAGATGGAAATGTTCCTTTAGGTTTTTCTAAAATAAAGTTTTATGATAAAGACTTAGTAGAAATAGCAGCAATTTATATAAACCCAGAGGAAAGGGGTCAACGACTAGGAGATGGTATTTTTAGAGCTGCTTTGAACTATGCTGAAAAGCAAGGCTATCTCTGGGGTGTGATACAGGATGCTAAAAAGCAAGGTTTGTTTAACTTTTTAAGGAAAGAAGGGCTACGCTTATTAAGTGAAACTGATGTTCCTAAAAATCTTCAAACGTATTTGTGGAAGTATGATTTAGAGAGCAGTTTTTTCTGTGATATTCCTTTATTTTTTAAACAAGGTTGTGAAAATAAAAAAATTATTTGAGGTGAAAAATGAGTAATAAAGGAATGTTGAAAGCAACCAGTTTTGTACAGGATTTAATAAAGCATAAGATGCATAGAGGTGGTACTGTCATAGACGCCACAATGGGCAATGGCTATGATACAGTTTTTTTATATAATCTAGTTGGAGATTGTGGAAAAGTTTATGCTTTTGATATTCAAGAGGCAGCATTAGAAAATACGAGGCAAGCCTTGAAGAAAGAAAACATTTCAATAGATCATAAGAATATTCAATTGATACACGATGGCCATGAAAATATAGAGAAATATGTAAAAGAACCTATTGATGGAGCAATGTTTAACTTAGGTTATTTACCCTGTAGCGATAAAAATATTGTTACCAAGCCCCAGACTACGCTACAAGCGGTGAATGCGGTTTTAAATTTATTAAAGAGGGGAGGCATTTTGTCGATTGTTCTATACTATGGGCATGCAGGCGGTATAGAGGAAAAAAATACAATCCTTGAATATATGAAGCAATTGGAGGCTAAAAAATACCTAGTAATGGAATGTAGTTATATCAACCAAGAAAACGATCCTCCTATTATTTTGCTGGTAGAAAAAAAGTAGGGTTGAAAAGAATACAATAAGAAATTACGGAGAGAAATTGCACAAGCCGAGTAATTAATTTAGATTGGGAGGAGTATAGAAGATGAAACCAAAGCTAAAAATTACGGAAACTGTCTTTAGAGATGCACATCAATCACTTTTAGCTACAAGAATGAAAACAAAGGATATGTTACCTATTGCAGAGAAAATGGACGAAGTGGGTTATCATTCTTTAGAAATGTGGGGAGGAGCAACTTTTGATGCATGCTTAAGATTTCTAAATGAAGATCCTTGGGAAAGACTTAGAAGTATAAGAAAAAAAGTAAAAAAGACAAAACTACAAATGCTGTTGAGGGGACAAAATCTTTTAGGCTATAAACATTATGCTGATGATGTGGTTAGTGAATTTGTTAAAAAAGCAATTTATAATGGTATAGACATTGTCCGAATGTTTGATGCACTCAATGACATAAGAAACCTAGAAACTACTTTAAAGATAACGAAACAAGAAGGAGGACATGCTCAGTGTGCAATCTCCTATACCATTAGTCCTGTTCATAATCTACCTTATTATGTGCAAAAAGCTAAAGAGATGGAAGGTATGGGGGCGGACTCGATTTGTATTAAGGATATGTCGGGTATATTAACGCCTTATGCAGCTTATGACCTAGTGAAACAATTAAAACAGGCAGTAAATATTCCTATACAATTACATACCCATTATACCAGTGGTATCGCTTCTATGACTTACATGAAGGCAATTGAAGCTGGCATAGATGTTGTGGACACAGCTATTTCTCCATTGGCTTTGGGAACTTCACAACCACCTACGGAACCTATAGTAGCTGCCTTAAAGGATACCCCTTATGATACTGGCATAAAGCTAGAATTACTAAGTGAAATAGCTGATTATTTTAGACCCTTAAGGGATAAATACTTAAGTGAGGGACTTATTGATCCTAAGGTATTAGGAGTAGATGCTAATACCTTGACTTACCAAGTTCCTGGGGGAATGTTATCTAACCTTATTTCTCAATTAAAGCAACAAAATAAGCTGGATAAATTTGAAGAAGTTTTAGCAGAAGTTCCAAAAGTAAGGGAGGATTTAGGGTATCCACCTTTAGTTACCCCTATGAGCCAGATGGTAGGAACCCAGGCGCTGTTCAATGTCATCATAGGTGAGCGCTATAAAATGGTACCAAAAGAAATCAAGGATTATGTTGCAGGACTTTATGGGCAAGCCACTACTCCTATTGAGGATGAAGTAAAACAAAAGATTATAGGTGATAAAGAAGTAATGACACAAAGACCAGCTGACATTATTCCACCACAATTACCTTCTTTAAAACAAGAGATGAAGGAATATCTAGAACAGGAAGAAGATGTTCTTTCCTATGCATTATTCCCACAGGTGGCTATGAATTTTTTTAAAGAAAGATGGGCTGAAAAATATAAAATAGAGTCTACTTTATATAATGAAGTAGAAAAAAACCATCCTGTATAAATTGTAAGAGATATGGCTCCTAAAAACTACTAGGAGCCTTCTAAATGCACGCATTATGAATAAATACTTTGTTTAATTTGTTGCTATAATAGCTAATCACAGTTGCAGTAGTATTTTTAGGAATGATTTCATAGCATTTTAAACAAATTAAATTTTTGCTTTTAATAGATTCTTGACTGTATTCCGTTGAGAGGTTTCCGAATTTTTTCCAGCTTTTCCAGCCGGTTTTGCAGAGCAAACTACGATTGTCGTAGTCTGCATAAACCCATTTCAATATTCTATGAAAATGAAAAGGATATTTCGTATAGCTAATAAACTTTTGAGGTAATCCTAATTCTATGGCATATTCCTCAAAAGCTGTTTCAATTTTACTTTGAAGAGGCTCTTGAATTTTTGTTCTAGTGAAACGATAGCCCTTTTCATTGAGCCATACATCTAATAGATCAAACATGTAGCCACGACATATTTCAATATCTTCTTCTTTTGTTACTTGGAGTTTTTGAAATATTTTTTCTACAATTGTAACAACATAATTGATATAAGATTTACGATCAAAGTTTTTGCCTCGATAATAATCTAGAGGAATAACAGAATATTGAAACTCACCGGTTTCTGTTCTTAATACACCTATAATGGTACCGCCTAATAGGCTACCGCTACCTGCGTCATCTATTTGAATCAAAATATCACCTCAAATATAAATTTCTGACGAATGAACTATGTCAAGTTACTATAGTATTTGTAATAGATGCAGGATATATAATTAAATTATTTTTATATTAGAGGAGGAAGTTTATGAGAATTTTAATTAGCAATGATGATGGTATCTTTGCAGAAGGAATATATATATTAGCAAAGGCTTTGCAAAGTGTGGGAGAAGTTATTGTTGCAGCCCCTCATACAGAGAGAAGTGCAACAGGGCATGCAATTACCATTCATCATCCCTTAAGAGTAGACAAAATTAAATTTTTTGATACCTCTATCGAAGCCTATTCCATTAATGGTACACCGGCAGACTGTGTAAAGCTGGCGATAGAGGCATTATTAAAAGACAGAAAGCCAGATATTGTTATCTCTGGCATTAACAATGGTCCTAATTTGGGAACTGATGTTATTTACTCTGGTACTGTATCAGCAGCAGTTGAGGCTGCTATCATGGATATTACCTCCATAGCGGTGTCTATGGGTAGTACAGAAATCACACAATATGAAGATGCAGCACAATTTGTTTGTAAAATAGCAGAAAAAATATTTTATCATCAGGATCTAAAAGATACGATTGTAAATATTAACTATCCTACATGTTCCAAAGAGGAAATCAAGGGTGTGAAGGTAACCACCCTGGGCGTTAGAAAGTATGAAAATTCATTTGTTGAAAGAAAAGATCCTAGAGGTAATTCTTATTTTTGGATTTCTGGTACGGTTATGGACTTACAACAAAATCAAAACAGCGATATCATCGCTTTACAAAATAATTACATATCTATTACACCCATACACTTTGATCTAACACATTTTAAAACCTTTGAAAAAATAAAAGAGTGGGATTTTCAAGGATAGCCTTATTATGTAGATGATTTTCTTTTGTTCTAAAAGACTAAAAAAATGAAACGAATATTGCAAAAATAACAAAATTTCTTTGATTGTGAAGTTTAAATTGCAAGTTTGAAGGAAATTTGTTATGCTTTTATTGAGAGGTAATCGTATGCAAATCATGGAGGGAGCTGCATAGCGTGTCTAGTCAAACCCTTAACAAAAAACTAAGGATTATAAGGAGCTGGTGCTACCTGTATTGCTAGAGGAACTGTTTATCATGTTGTGCAATGAACAGGATTTATAGAAAGTCTACTGAAGAGTGAACTCGTCCGAACATCGGGGAATCAGGTGGAGAGTCTACTACACCTAATTGAGAATCCCACCTACGCTAACGCTTAGAGGTGGGGTCTTATACCCTAAAAGCAAAATCATGATAAAAGAGGGAAACTTTTTAAGAAGAGTGTTTAAGAGTATCACTGCACCGGAATATAAAGAGGAATATTTAAAAGCTACTGATAAAATTAATAGTATCAACAAATAATTATAAGTATACCTTATGTTGAAAAAGGAGATGCGATGAAAACTCAACAGGGGGTGAGGTATTGCTTCTGAAAAAAATAAGTTTACATTAAGAGAGGGTTAGCGGTTAACAAAAGAAAGTAAGATGATACAAAGGAATCAATGAAATAGAAAAAATAATAATAGGATGATGAGGTCAATGATGATAGAAGAAAAAAAAGACTTAATACATGAAATTCAAAAAAACTTTACCAAACTAAGTAAAGGACAGAAACTAATTGCCCAATATATCATAGACAATTATGATAAAGCTGCTTTTATGACTGCATCGAAGTTAGCTAAAACAGTGAATGTCAGTGAATCAACTGTAGTTAGATTTGCAAATGCATTGGGATTTGATGGTTATCCTCAACTACAGAAAGGATTACAGAATATTATTAAGATCAAACTTACCACTGTACAAAGGGTAGAGATGGCTAGAGATTATTCAGATGAAGAAGTCATCTTAAAAAAGATGTTCAAATCTGATATAGATAATATCCGTGCCACCCAGGAAAATATGGACTATGAAGTGTTTCAAGCAGTTGTAGGTAAAATATTATCTGCTGAAAATATTTATATTATTGGCTTAAGAAGTTCTACTGCCTTGGCACAATATTTAGGTTTTTATTTGAATTTAGTATTAGATAATGTAAAGGTGGTAGGCTATGGGATTAGCGATATCTTTGAACAGATGCTTAGGGTGTCTGAGAAAGACTTAGTCATCGGCATCAGTTTTCCTAGGTATTCAAATAGAACCGTAGAAGTCCTTAAATATGCTGAAGAACAAAATGCAACCATTGTTTCTATTACCGATAGTTTGATGTCCCCAATTTATGGGTTATCTGACTACTGTTTAACAGCGAAAAACAATATGGCTTCCTTCGTTGATTCATTGGTAGCGCCTTTAAGTTTAATCAATGCACTCATCATAGCTGTTGGTATGCGTGAAAAAGAAGAGATCACAAGGTACTTTAACAAGCTAGAAGGTTTATGGGATAAGTATCATGTTTATGATAGAGAAAAATAAAAATAATATGATTATACCATTAGAACACCTTTTAAGGTGTTCTAATTTTTTCTCTAACAAATCATATGCTTACACACTTTTGGGCATTTTAGCAATACACCGATAAATAAATTTTGTTTCTATTTATTTATCAGGATTAGGCGAAATACTGTAATAATTTATTTCATTTTTGAGCATAAATAAAATGAAAACAAAACTGTTGGAGCGAAGATGATGAAAAAACTGTATGTTGTTAGGCATGGAGAAACCCATTGGAATCTACAGGGAAGAACCCAAGGAGTACAAGACTCTGAATTGACAGAACTGGGCTTTACACAAGCACATTTATTAGCAAATAGATTATTAAAAGAAAATATTGAGATAATCTATACCAGCTATTTAGCTAGAGCAAAATCTACAGCGATGGCGATAAAAAACAAATTGCAAGTGCCTTGTTATTATGAAGAAAGTTTAAATGAAATGAATTTTGGAAGGTGGGAAGGACTTACCCATAAAGAAATTTCTCAATGCTATCCTAAGGAGCTAAAACAATGGAGGGATGCTCCCCATGAAGCATTTATACCCGAGGGTGAAAACTTGTGGTTTGCTCAAAAAAGAATTGTAGCGTTTACAGAAAATCTCTTGAAAAGCACAGAAAAAAATAAAATACTTATCATTAGTCACAGTACGATCATTAAGTTATTATTATTGCATATTTTAGATATGGATTTAAGTAATTATTATAGACTAAAGCAAGATAATTGTAGCATTAATATCATAGGTTATAAGAACTATGGTCCAGTTTTATTAAAGTATAATGATACCTGTCATATAAATATTGAGGGTCATGGTGATAAGAATGAAAATCGAAAAAATTGATTTTATAGAAAAGTTTTTATTATATAGCACAGTAATCTTAATTTTGATGATGGTAAGTTTTAACTATCTGACAAACTATAATCGATACTATAGTGTATATTATGCTCAAGAAGAAGAAAAATATAATTTTTTTTTATCACCTAAGCAGGAGGGGTTTGTTGTCATTGGATTAGTAGGGCAACAAACCTATCATGATTTAGAAGTGTTAGTCAACGGGGAAGTGCATAAAACCTTTGGAGAAGATACTGCAGTGACCATTGCAGTAAGGGATAGAGATTTAGTACAAGTAAATGCTACAATGTATGCCGAAAAAATTACCTTAAGAATCCTTGAAGTTTCTTCTAACATTAAAAATAGTATTCCTTATAAAGAAATTACAGTAAACAAAAATATAGAAATTTTGTCTCTTATTCAAATTTAAGAATACTTGAGTAATTGTTAAAATTAATGTATAATTTTAATAGTGTATATCATCATTAGACAGGTTAGACTTATAAGTAACCACCTTTTGGTGGTTATAACACTTTCATAGGAGGAATATACTTGGGTAATTTACAGATAGCTATTGATGGTCCAGCTGGAGCAGGGAAAAGCACCATTGCTAAAAAACTCGCTGAAGGGCTAAACATAACTTATATTGATACAGGCGCCATGTATAGAGCTTTAACTTATAAAGTTTTAAAGGAAAACATAGAAATAAACTGTAAAGAGAAAATCATTCAATTAGCAGAAACTACAAATATTACCATCGTTCATGGAGATGTATATATAGATAATCAGCTTGTTAAAGATGAGATTAGAAGCCAAGAGGTAACTAAATATGTTTCACATATTGCACAGATTGCAGAGGTAAGAAAAATTCTCGTTGGTTTTCAAAAAAAAATTGCTGAGCAGCATAGTGTTGTCATGGACGGAAGAGATATCGGTACATATGTATTACCAAATGCTGATATAAAAATATTTTTAACCGCTTCCATTGAAGAAAGGGCGCATAGAAGATACACTGAACTACTGCACAAACAACAACAAGTAAGTTTTGCTGATGTTATTGACTCTATTAAGGAGAGAGATAAGATTGATACAGAAAGAGAATTTGCACCTCTAGTAAAAGCGGCAGACGCTGTTGTGGTAGATACCACTGGACTGGATATAGAAGCTGTTGTAGAAAAAATACAACAAATCATAGCTAAAAAACTGCAAAACTAAAAAAACTCTAGAGCATACATAAAGGAAAAGTATTAAAAATGAAAGTTATCCAGTTGATCTAAATGGGAGGTAAAATATGAAAGTAATTCTAGCTGACTATTCAGGGTTTTGCTTTGGGGTTGAAAAAGCAATAGTTACTACTTTTGAAGAGTTAGATAAAGAAGATAAAAACCAAAAAATTTTTTCTCTGGGGCCATTAATACATAATGTACAAGTTGTAAAGGAGTTGGAGGCAAGAGGTGTTGATGTAATTGAGGATATTGAATTGGTATCAGAAGGCTCTGTTATTGTCAGATCCCATGGTGTTCCTAAAAAGATATATGAAGCTGCTGACAGAAAGGCCTTAACCCTTATAGATGCTACCTGCCCTTTCGTAAAAAGAATACAAACTATTGTAGAGGATCACTATAAAGAAGGCTATACAATTGTGATTATTGGAAATCCTCAGCATCCAGAAGTAGTAGGAATTAATGGATGGTGTGATAATAAGGCTTTAATTATCCAAGAAGAAGAAGAAGTAAAAAAACTTCCAAATATTGAAAAATTATGTATCGTAGTACAGACCACAATGTCAATCAGTCAATTTGAAAAAATTGCTGCTGCATTAGAAAAAAAGGCAAAAGAGGTCGTTAAGTTTAATACAATTTGTTCAGCCACCAAGCAGAGACAAAAATCAGCAAAGGATTTAGCCCAAAAAGTCGATGCAATGATTGTTATAGGGGGATACCATAGCTCTAATACCCAAAAGTTGGTTTCTATCTGTAATGACATTAGACCTACGGCTACTTTTCATGTAGAAACCGCAAAGGATTTACCGGTAGAAGAATTAAAGCAATATGATCTTGTAGGTGTTACTGCTGGAGCATCGACGCCTAAGTGGATTATTACCGAAATTATACAAAAACTAAGAAATATATAATGAATCTAAGGAGGCAAATGTAATGAGTAATGAAATGGAAAACTTTATGGAAGAAATAGAAAAGTCTATGGTGAGACTACATAGAGGTGATATAGTAACTGGGAAGGTGATTCATGTTACTGAAGATGAAATTACTGTGAATGTAGGGTATAAATCAGATGGTATTATACCAAGAAATGAAATATCTAATGATACTTCAGTGAGCCCATATGATGTAGCTAAGATTGGTGAGGAAATAAAAGTGTATGTTGTAAAAGTAGATGATGGCGATGGAAACGTATTATTATCTAAAAAGAAAGTAGATGCTGAAAAAGGCTGGGAAGACTTAGAAAAAATTAAAGAATCACAATCTTTGGTGGAAGCAAAGGTAATAGAGGCTGTTAGAGGTGGTGTCATAGCCATATGCCGAGGCATTAGATGTTTTATTCCAGCTAGCCAATTATCTGATAAATATGTAGAAGATTTAAAATCATTTATAGGTAAAAATTTTAATACAAAAATTATCGAATTGGACCGTAGAAAAAACAAAGTGGTATTATCTAGAAAAGTTGTTTTAAAGGAAGAATTTAAAGAAAAGAAAAATCAAGTTTTTAGCAACCTTCAAAAAGGTGATAAAATAAAGGGAGAAGTAAAGCAAATAACAGATTTTGGTGTGTTTGTAGATATAGGTGGTATCGATGGTTTAGTACATATATCAGAGATATCTTGGGGCAGAGTAAAGCATCCTTCAGATGTTTTGAAAGTAGGACAAGAGGTTGAGGTTGAAGTTTTAGACTTTGACAAAGAAGTGGGTAAGGTTTCCTTAAGCATAAAAAATACACAGCCTCAACCATGGCAGCATGTAGAGGAAAACTATAAAGTGGGAGATATTGTTGAAGGTAAAGTTGTAAAAATGGTGGAATTTGGTGCTTTTGTTGAATTGGAGCCTGGTTTGGATGGACTGGTTCATATTTCTCAAATTAGTGAAAAACACATAGCAAAAGCAAGCGATGTTTTAGCCATGAATGAAGTTGTTAAGGTGAAAATATTAGACATCAATAAAGAAGAAAAGCGTATTAGCTTAAGTATAACTGCTGCAGAGGAAAATAAAGAAGAGACTGCCAATGAATATATTAGCGAAGATAACGCTATTACGATTGGTGATGTGGTAGACACCTTAGATGCTTCAAATGAAAATAAAGAGTCCTAGACTCTTTATTTTTTAATCTAAGTTATCCTTCGGTGTATTGCTAAGACATCCACTTCTAGCTGAACAAACTAAGTGACTAACACCAGATCAAAGATTTAGGTCACTTACTTATGCAAGTGGGAGGTCAAGCATTACATCCTTGAAATAAATTCGTCTATAATTCAGGGGGAGTAAAAACTCTCCCTAAATTAAGTCTCATTTTATTTCCAATAATTGATAATGAAACTAGTCTATGGTAAAAATATAGGGTTGATTTTTAGCAGTTAAGAATATGATAACAAGGGGAGGAAAATAGATGGAGGGCTATAATATCTTCAAAGAAAAGATTTATAAAAAAGTCGGTATCAATTTGTCTTGTTATAAAGAGAGACAGATGAAAAGAAGGATAGAGTCTCTTATTAACCGCAATAATTTTACTTCTTACGATAAGTACTTTGAAGCTCTGAACACCAATACCAAACTACTGGAGGAATTTATCAATTATTTAACCATAAATGTATCAGAATTTTATAGAAATCCACAACAATGGGAAACCCTAGAAAAAGAAATTCTACCAAATTTATTTAAAACAAAAAACAAATTAAAAATGTGGAGTGCTGCCTGCTCTACTGGAGAAGAGCCCTACTCCTTAGCTATGCTTTTGACAAAATTTTTACCCTTAAAGGATATTCGTATAATCGCTACAGATATTGATGAAGGGGCTTTGAGTAAAGCAAACATAGGAATCTATTCAAAGAAAAGTTTAGAAAACCTTCCTAAAGAATTTATTGATAAATACTTTGATAAAGTTGCAGAAAGCTACAAGATATCAGAAAATATAAAAAATACCGTTACTTTTAATAAACATAATCTTTTAGAAAGTCCTTATCCAGATAATTGTGATTTAATTATATGTAGAAATGTAATGATTTATTTTACAGAGGAAACAAAAAATGAAATGTATCATAAATTTTACGATTCGTTAAATAATAATGGTGTACTGTTTGTTGGAAGTACCGAGCAAATTATTTTACCACATCGATATAAACTTACTCCTTTGAGAACTTTTTTTTACTCAAAAACCCCTTAAATTAGAGAGAGAGGATGTCTATAGATGGAATTAAAGGAATTCGTACAAAAACTTTCCGAAACTGCTGGTGTTTCAGGGTATGAGATGGAAACTGCGGAAGTGGTGAAAAAGTATTTTGATTCTTTTACGGATGAAATACATATGGATGAATTTGGAAACTTATTATGCTTAAAAAAAGGAACAGGTAATGGTAATAAAAAAATTATGTTGGCGGCGCATATGGATGAAATAGGTTTGATGGTAAAAGAAATTGATGACAAGGGATTTATTAAATTTACAAATATCGGTGGCATCGATCAAAGAACCCTATTATGTCAAGAGGTGATCATTCACGGTAAAGAAAAGGTCTATGGGGTGATTGGCGTAAAGCCTCCTCATTTAACAACAGAGCAGGAGAGAAGCAAAGCTTATAAAATGGAGGACTTGGTAATCGATGTAGGTTTGTCAAAAGAAAAAGTAGATGAGTTGATAAGGGTAGGTGATATCATTACCTTTAAAAGAAGTCTCACCTTTCTATTAAATGATTGGGTAGCAGGAAAATCATTAGATGATCGAGCAGGGGTAGCAGCTTTATATATATGTTTAAAGGAGCTGCAGAGTTTAAAACATGATATAGATGTTTACTGTGTAGCTACTGTACAAGAAGAGGTAGGGACTAGAGGGGCTATCGTTTCTACTTATGAAATTAACCCAGATCTTGGTATAGCTATTGATGTAGGTTTTGGAAAAACACCAGAATTAAATAAATTTGATACAATAGAAATGGCGAAGGGCCCTGGTATTGCAATGGGACCTAATATTCATCCTAAAGTATTTAAAAAATTAAAAGAAGTTGCAAAAGACAACTATATAGATTATCAAATAGAAGTTGAACCTGGGGTCACTGGCACAGATGCCAGATCTATACAGATATCCAGGGAAGGCATTGCCACTGGTCTTTTATCCATCCCCTTAAGATATATGCACACTTCTGTTGAAACCATCAGCCTATCGGATATTGAAAAGACAGGAAAGCTATTGGCGAAGCTTATTGTTTCTTTAAATGAGGTAGATATGGAGGAATGGTTATGCTATTAAAAAAATTAACAAGTGCCTTGGGTGGATCTGGCAATGAAGGAGAAGTTCGTAGTATTGTACTGGAAGAAGTAAAGGATGTTGTCGATACAGTAAAAGTCGATAGAATGGGCAATGTGATTGTAGAAAAAAAGGCCCCTAATTCCCCGTATAATATTGTGGTTACAGCACATATGGATGAAGTAGGGCTGATGGTAAAGGGAATAGAGGATAGCGGCTTGATTCGATTTGCTCCAGTAGGAGGAATAGATAGCAGGATTTTGGTATCTAAAGTAGTCTTAATCGGAGAAAGAAATATTCCTGGGGTGATTGGAGCAAAGGCCATTCATATGCAAAAACCGGAAGAACGACAGAAGGCATTGAAAATTGATGATTTATATATTGATATTGGTGCAAAAAGTAAAGATGAAACAGAAAAACATGTTTCAATTGGTGACTATATTCACTTTCATAGTGAATATATGGAGTTTGGAGAAAATAGAGTAAAAGCAAAGGCATTGGATAATAGAGTAGGCTGTTATGTTTTGATAGATCTATTAAAAAAACA
Source organism: Clostridium formicaceticum (assembly GCF_001854185.1). Classification (NCBI taxonomy): domain Bacteria; kingdom Bacillati; phylum Bacillota; class Clostridia; order Peptostreptococcales; family Natronincolaceae; genus Andreesenella; species Andreesenella formicacetica. The sequence goes on along the minus strand of NZ_CP017603.1, from coordinate 3,464,878 downwards.
ACTACCTGTCAATATCATAGGGGTTTTTACTGTACAAGAGGAAATAGGATTAAGAGGAGCTGAAGTTGCAGCGAATCAAGTTGATGCGAATCTAGTGGTGGTATTAGAGGGAACCACATGTTCTGATGTTGCAGAGATAGAACCCCATTTACAAGTGACGGAACTGGATCAAGGGCCAGCTATTTCTATTATGGATCAATCCTCTATTTACAATAAAAAATATATAGATACAATCATTGATACTGCTAGAAAATATAATATACCATGGCAATATCGCAAGGCAGCTTTTGGAGGTAATGACGCAGGAAGATTCCACTTAGCAAAGGGTGGTACCCCTTGTGTGTCCATCGCTGTACCTTGTAGATATATTCATTCACCTATATCTGTTTTAAGTAAGAAGGATTTAGAGTATACAAAAGATCTGGTTGCCAAATATATTGAAGAGATTAGCAAAGGAGGTATCATTTAGTGATAAATACAGCATTATTAAAGGAAATGTTAGAAATCTACTCTCCAGCAGGTAATGAGGAGAGAATATGTACTTTCATAAAGGGGCAAATAAAAGATTATGTAGATGAAATAAGAGTAGATGTGTTGGGGAATTTAATCGTTAGAAAAAAAGGTAATGGTAAAAAAATTATGCTGGCGGGTCACATGGATCAAATTGGCCTGATGGTTACTTATATTGATGACAAAGGATTTTTAAGATTTACAAATGTTGGCGGTATTTCTCCAACCATCAGTCTGTCCCAAAGAGTAATTTTTCAAAATGGAACAATAGGGGTAATTGGTAGTGAGAAAATTGATGATCTAAAGGACTTTAAACTAGAAAAACTGTTTATTGATATTGGTGCTTCCAGTAAAGAAGAAGCTGAAACCAAAGTTTCCATAGGCGACATGGCTGTATATTACACAGCAGCACTTTATGATGATAAAAAAGTAATGTCTCAAGCTGTTGACGATAGAATTGGCTGTTTTGTGATGATAGAGGCGTTAAAAAAGCTGTCTACTACTGAAAATGATCTATATTTCGTATTTACGGTGCAGGAGGAAGTAGGCACAAGAGGCGCTAGAACAGCAGCTTATGATATAGCACCAGATATGGCTATAGCCTTTGATGTCACTGCGACTGGAGATACCCCTAAAGCAAAATCTATGGCAGTAGAACTAGGCAAAGGACCAGCCATTAAGGTAAAGGATAACTCTATTTTATGTCATCCAAAGGTGAAAGATTATATGGTGAAACAGGCAGAAAAAAACAATATTCCTTATCAATTAGAAATATTAGAATTTGGTGGTACTGACTCTGGAGCAATTCACTTAACCAGGAGTGGTGTACCCTCCGGTGTATTGTCTATTCCCTGTAGATACCTTCATAGTAATTGTGAAATGGTCTTCTTATCAGATGTAAAAGAAGCGATTGAACTGACAGTGCATATACTTAAAAATCCTATCGAAATATAATAGTAAATAGAAAAAGACATGAGTTCCATGTCTTTTTTTGTCTGCATTTTTATTTTTTTAGAGCAGATTGGCCGAATTTGTATGACGAAACTTTGAATTTTTAAAAGGAAATTTCCTTGTGGATATGGAAGAACTCTATCAGGAGGTGGAAATGTGGAGGTTATAAATGAAGTATATTCTATAAAAGAAATTTCAGATATCATTGGTTTTAAGCCCCATGTTATAAGATACTATGAAAAGGAATTCGAACTGGAAATTCCAAGAGATGAGGGGAATAGAAGGTATTTTACCTATAAGGAGCTAGAGGAGCTTCGCAACATTAAAATACTACAGGATAAAGGGTTAACAAATAAGCAAATTAAACAGCTGTTAAAATCTCCTGAAATCATTATGAATGGTGGAGATAATGTTTTACAGGAAATCGCTGTATCTAACAACGATTATCTTCAATATGCTATTGAAAGCAACGGAGCTTTGATACAGGAGGAATTTCAAAATCTACTAAATCAAACCTTGTTATCTATTCAACAGTTAGACTATAGAAAAGAAATTGAAGCCTTATCAGAAAAAATTGATGAATTAAAAAATGAAATGGTAAATCAGGAGAAGGATATTTTAATTTGCGAAAATGCAAAGCTAAAAATGCAAATAAAGGAAAAGTCCTATGAATTAGCAGAGTTGAAAGACAGAATAAAAAGAGAAGAACACAAGAAAAAATCTATTTTAAAAAAAATATTTGGCGGCAAAAATTAAAGCTTGGAATTCATCCAAGCTTTAATTTTTTTGCTACCAAAGTTCCATCTACTTTCCCATGTTTTATAGATGTGCGCTTCTAAAATTAAATTTTAATATACACGGTCTACGGTTTCTCCCCAAAACCGTGGGCTGCAAATGTAGCCCTTAGTATATTAAAATTTAGGGGCGCACATTTATAGTTTTCTAAAAGCAATTGGTTAGATTGTTTTATTTGGATAGTTTTGCAATGCTAATTTAAGTACATTCATAGCCTTTTTAAGATCATTTTCATTTAATATATAGGCGATTCTAACTTCATCTTTACCTAAGCCTGGAGTAGCATAAAAACCTTCAGCAGGTGCCAACATAACTGTGCTGCCCTCTACGTGGAAATCCTTCAGCATCCAAACGACAAACTTTTCTGCATCGTCTACCGGTAACTTTGCAGCAACATAAAAAGCTCCCGTTGGCTTTTTGCATAATACACCTGGCATATTATTTAGTGCATCATATACGATATCTCTACGTTTTTGGTATTCTTTATTAACGATCTGAAAATATTCTTCAGAAGTTTTGTATAATTCTACAGAACCTATCTGTTCTAAAATAGGAACACATAATCTTCCTTGACAGAGTTTTAAAACCTGTGCAATTAATTCTTTGTTTTTGCTGGCAATGGAACCAATCCGGGCACCGCAAGCACTATATCTTTTTGATACGCTATCAACAATAATTACTCTATCTTGAATCATTGGTATGTTACCAAAACTTGTATACCCTAAACCATCATAAACAAACTCTCTATATACTTCATCGGCAATAATAAATAAATTGTATTCTTTTGCCAAGGCTGCTAACATTTCTATCTCTTCTTTTGTATAAACAACGCCAGTAGGATTACCAGGGTTAGATAGCATAATACCCTTGGTTCTTGGATTGATTAAATCTTCAATACTTTTCTTCGATGGTAAGTGAAAACCATCCTCTGCTTTACAGGTAATAGGAGAAACTTTAACGTCTACAGCAGAACTGAATCCATTGTAATTAGTGTAAAAAGGCTCAGGGACCAGTATTTCATCTCCAGCATCTGCTATAGCAATGATAGCGAATAAAAGAGCTTCAGAACCTCCATTGGTAATAAGAATCTCATCTTCTTCATAATGCATGTCGTATTTTTTATAATAGTGAATAATTGCTCGAATTAATTCAGGTATTCCTTGGGAGAAGGAATAGGCTAATACTTTCCCCTCAAAGTTGCGAATTGATTCCATAAAAGATGAGGGGGTTTCAATATCAGGCTGGCCAATGTTTAAATGGTAAACATATTTTCCTTTGGCTTTGGCAGCTTCAGCATAAGGCACAAGTTTTCTTATTGGAGATTCTTGCATAGCTGTAATACGCTTTGATAAATTCATATATATACCTCCTATATATTTAATTTATTCTTACAATTATATAATAACACATATTCAAAAAATTAAACAATGAAAACCTTTACGTTTCAATTTATAGAATATTGAAATATTTTTTTCTAGAGGATAAACAATATGATTTGAATGATTATGACTGAAGATGTTAATAATGGAAGATACATTTATTTAAAATAGGAGGGCATAAACATGAGAATTCCAGTACATATTGGAATTATTCCAGACGGTAATAGAAGATGGGCGGAAGGTAAGGGATTGCCTAAAGAGGATGGCTATGATAGGGGACTTAGGCCGGGACTAGAATTATTTAAGCTTTGCCAAGAAATTGGTATTAAAGAGTTAACTTACTATGGTTTTACAATGGACAATACAAAAAGACCAGCTGTTCAAACCACAGCTTTTAGAAAAGCCTGCGTTGGTGCAGTAGAAATGCTTTGCAATGAAGATGCTTCTTTACTAGTACTTGGTAATACAAGTTCACCTTTATTTCCTAAAGAGCTTGAGTCCTATACAAGTAGAAGAAACTTTGGAAAAGCTTCTACAAAAGTGAATTTCTTGGTGAACTATGGATGGCATTGGGACTTATCAAAAACCCCTGAAAATGTCTCTACAAATAAAAATAATTTGATACAAAGTTTATACTCTTCAGATATATCCAGAATTGATCTCATTATTCGATGGGGAGGAAGGCGTCGACTAAGTGGTTTTTTGCCTGTACAATCAGTCTATTCAGACTTTTATGTTATCAATGATTATTGGCCAGATTTTAAAGCGGAACATTTATATGAAGCCTTGGAATGGTATGATAAACAAGATGTAACCTTAGGAGGATGAAAAAATTATCCTCCGATGTATGAGTTCACGTTATCTCAAAAAAATAGGATTATTGGCTTATTTTATTATTTTATCCTATAGAAACCAGTTGATTAAACCGATAATAATATAACGATTTACTTTAAATTGTGCAATGATCTATAGATGTGCGCCCTTAAATTTTAATATACTAAGGGCTACATTTGCAGCCCACGGTTTTGGGGCGAAACCGTAGACCGTGTATATTAAAATTTAACTTTAGAAGCGCGCATCTATAATGCGGTTGTGAAAACTTAATAAATAGGATTTACTTAAATTTTTTAGAGATATAGAAGAGAAGTTTTAATTTTTAAACGAAAAAGGGTGGGGAATATATCGTACTAGAAGGGGGAATAACGATGGGAAGTGGTACCTATAAAACTGTTTCGGTAAAGGAAATAACTGTGCCTGTAGCAGCCTTGAAAGAAGGGATGACGATTGCTAAAGATATTATTGTAAATAATACAAATATTTTAGTAAAAGAAGGCTATTGTGTTAAAGACCAACATACCCTGGAAAAAGTTCAGCGGATTTTGGAACGATACAATATAGAAAGTATCCTTGTAAAGATTGAAGAAATAGATGAAAAAAGGCTTGAAGCGACTAAACTCTTTGAAGACATCATACAGGGCAATGTAGCAGAAAAGCAGGAAGAGACTGATGAAGAAAATAAAGAGAAGTTTTTGCTGCAAGCTTACTCAAAAGTATTAGATATTCCTGATAAACAAGAAGCAGACTTTGTTGATAAGTTAATACCGGATTCAAAAAAGAATATTACTGAAAAAATGCTGTTGTTATTTAACAGTGCTGATGTTTCTGAAGCATCCTCTATAGAAGAAGATTTAAGAAAAAGCATGGAGGTAATGAATACCTTCGTCAATGTTCCTCAGTTAATAGAAAAGATAAAAAGGGTAGATGATTCTCTCTTTTTTCATAACTACAGTACTGCCTTAACCGCCTATATGATAGGAAAATGGATGGGTTGGAACCAAGAAAAAAGGGAAGAATTATATATTACAGCCATGTTGGCGGATATAGGGATATTGAACTTGCCGGAAGACAAAAGGTATAGAGAACAATGGCAACAAGAAAATATGAATGAATATTATCAACATGCAATTTACAGTCAGCGCCTATTGACAAAGTGTTCATTTATAACCAGGGATATGTTAAAAGGCATATTACATCATCATGAAAAATATGACGGTTCAGGCTACCCTAGAGGGCTTATAGGTAAAAATATTCCGTTATTATCACGGGTTATTTATCTTGCAGACCTTTATACCTTCTATACTATAGGTAAACGCTATAATGCTTTGTATACAATTAATAGGATTAAAGAAGATCACCTCTATGAAGTCGATATCGATTTGTTTTTTACCCTTTCTAAAAGAATCTTTGATTATTTTACTGGTCAAAAATTTCAGAGCAATCCTCCTACTTCTATGGAAGGGAAAATTGTTACCTTTGACCATGGAGCAGGTAGTGTAGTCTTTGACCAGAGCAATATCAACGTGTATGTTCAGCGAAAGGATCAGAGCATTGTGGTTATACCCTTAAATCAATTTTGTCAAAGTGATATAGAATTTATATAAAAATACCTATATTTGTATAAATTTTTTCTTGATAACAGGGTAATTTAGCCCTGTGCTTTTTTTATCCTCTAAATTAGGTTATAATATACTTATAGATACATGCCTACGAATTTTAATACACTAGGAGGGAAACTGTAAACCGTGGATATTAAAATTTAAGCTTTAAAGCGTATATCTATAATCAAGAAAGAAGGAAATCAGAATAGATGCAAAAGTTGTTTTAGTACAAGGAGGAAGTAAGTTTGAAGAGAGAAAAAAACTATGAAATTAATTCACTAGATCTTCAAAGACAACAGGAGATTATAGAAGAAGTTTCCCATAAAAATAAGGAGCTATATAGGACAACCGGAAGACAAAAAAAAGTGATGATCGTTACTTACGGTTGTCAAATGAATGCAGTGAGATGTATTTAATATTTCCCATCTCACTTTCTGTATATAAACCTATGGGAAAGACCATTAACAAATTCAATAGATGAAATTGTTTTATCTTCCTCTACGATTATTTTCTTAATTACGCATTGCATGAAATCTTGTAGTAATTTCTTATCTATCATTTTTACAATCTTGTTATAATTAATAGCTCGATCATTATATAAATTATGAGCCAATAGATATTGAGTGGCCTTTTTTATAAAACTTAAGTCATGGCCTGGAAGGTTCCTGGAGTATTCCTGGGACCTCTTTTTTATTTTGTCGTTTATAGAATTAATTCTCTTCTCAAGCTCTTGTTTTTTCACCAGGTAATTCTTTTCAGACATACTATCCTCCGAGAATAGATACAAATCTTCTAGCCTTTGAAGAGCTCTTTCAATCTTCTTCTTTTCAGATTTCAAAGACTCAAGCTCCGTATCCTGTTCAATTTCTTTAGACTCCTCGATACTATCAAAAAGAATGTCTCCTGTACTTTTTAATAAAATCTCATAAGTATGTTTTAGATCCTGGGGAATTATACCGGCAACATCCTTAAAAGAGGATCCTTTTAATAATATTTTTTCAACTTCTTTTTCTGTTCCTTTGGATCCATAGGCAGAAATAAACTCATTAGCTTTAATTAGGTTAGTTATATAATTAATTACAAATGGGCCAAGTTTTACCTCGCCAATACCACCATTGCATGTCCTGTACTGTTTTTTGTTATGAACATAATTATAACACCGGTAAACAGAAGGTTTGTATCCGTCAGACCTAGGACGATCGATAGATGCAATATAATTTTTATTACACTTACTGCAGCTAATCAGACCTTTAAAAACATGAATATGATTTTCTTTTGTTCTATCGGTACCTCTTCCGTGAGCATTAGAATCCATTATTTTATTAAGCTTTTCAAATTGATCCTTCGACACAATCGCAGGGTGATTATCTTCCACGACTACCCATTCGGACTCTGGTCGAATTTTGCCATGAGGAGTATACCTGTAGTTGTACCTATAGGTACCGATATAAAAAGGATTCCTTATGATATCAGCTATTGTTTTAGTAGTCCAGTGGCCATTTCTTTTAGTTCGAATACCATTAGCCTCTAGACGATGCTTTACTTCTCCGGTGGACCTTACTTCCTCATAGGTATCGAAAATAAACTTTACTATTTTGGCCTCTTCTTCATTTACAACAGCAAATTTCAATTCTTCGTCAAAATCATACCCTAAAGGCACAGGTGCTCCATTCCACAAACCTTTTTCTGCCCTTGAAAGCATAATGGAATAAACTCTTTCTGCTGTGAGCTTTCGTTCTAGCTCTGCAAATACCAGGATAATTTTAAGCATAGCCTCACCCATAGCAGTGGAGGTATCGAACTGTTCGTTTTTAGAAATAAAAGTGACATTGTATTTTTTTATTTCATCGTACATTTCTGTGAAATCACGAAGGTTCCTGGAAACACGATCAATTTTCCAAACTAAAACATGAGTGAATTCCCCGGCACGGATCCTACTCATCATCTCCTGGAACTTTGGACGATCTGTATTCTTACCAGAATAACCAGCATCCTCAAATATTTCGTATTCATCTATACCTAGCACATATTTCGAATAATTGATAAGCTCCTTTTTTTGAAAGGGCAGGGAGTCTTTATCAATTTGATGATGGGTACTTACCCTTATGTATAAAGCAGCTTTTTCCAAAAAAATCACCTCTCGTCTAAAAACCGATTACAAAATCTTTTGCAGTTTCTTTGCTTGTTGGATATAATTTATAGCTCGTCTTATGCTTTTCTCTTTTTAAAAAACCAGAATTGGCCATGTTATAAATAACCATTCTTATTTTATCTGGATTAAAATCTATGTTTTTATATATTTCAGTTTGAACAATACCAGGATCATTTTTAACCAGAGGCTGAACTTCGATAAATATCTTTCTCTGGAGCTCGATGTCCTCGATAATTTTAGGAAGATCATAAAGAACAAGACTTTGTTCATTCTCATGGATTGACCTTATATTTTCTCTGGCCAAACCTATGCAAAACACAGCCTCATCATAACGACAAAGTCTACAGAATAACTCTGCAGGTTCTGTATAATAAAGAGATCCAATAGGCTTATAGTTATTTAAAATAAAAACATACTTTTCTACCGCAGCAACAATATCGCTACTTTTTAATTCTCTAGCCTCTTCAAATATTGGATAATAAACATCGAAATCCAGTTTTTCCTTGGATTTCTTTTTAGCAATTTCTGGACAGCCATCCTGGAACCATTCTTCAAGAGCAGGATGAGATTCTGGACATTCTTCCCAATCTTTCAAAGCATCTATTAAAAAGTCAATACCTTCACCATGGTATTCTTCATGAGTTGCTTTGGCCCCAACTCTAGGCGAAAACTTTTCTAATGGGACTGGATCTCTACCGTATTTCTTATCGATCAATCTGGAATACCTTTTCTGTTCTTTATCGGAAAGATTATCCCAAAGCAACTCCTGTCCGTTGATAAAAAAAGCAATGCGGATAGTGTCGCCAGCAAGTACTGGTCTAATCTCTATGTTTTCTTTGGAACTGAAAATATCTTTAAATTTACCAAGCATACGATCACCCTTTCTTAACAAAATTAGTATCGTTCACACCGACACAAATCCCTATACAAAATAAAAATATAATAATATTTGTGTCGTTTATACCGACACAAACCACGATATAAATAGTTAGTATCGTTCACACCGACACTAACTCCGACACTAAGTAAAACAGCCCCACACAAACTACCACACAAATCCCACACAAAAATAAAGCTAATTTATTAGATTTTCGACTCTAACAAAACCAGTATTTTCAATGACTTAATCAAATTTTGGTTGGTGCATTAACAAAATTAGTATCGTTCACACCGACACAAATCCCACACAAACTCCGAACTTATATATCTATCTAATCTATTAATCTAATATATATACTAATAGATAGATAAGATAGATATAATTGGACTAAAAACACTTTTGGAGAAGAGCTTTATAGATCTTATCATCGACTTCGACTAAACTTTCTTTTCCATCTTTGAAACGAATAGCTAGAGTATAAATGCCTTTGCTTTTAGCAGATAAACCTCCAGCCAACATTCCTACTGGACCCAAGAGTGCTCCTCCTACTAATCCACGAGCAACACCACTTGCAGCACTCTTTCTGTGTTCGTCAGTAACGACTTCGACTGCATCGACGGTAGTATTGTCTAACACCAATGACTTAGTGAAAGTGGTAGATATTATAACAGTCCCCAGAGCAGCAGCTAATGATTTTCCTTTATACTCACCTGCGATAACTTTATTTTTTGCACCCATTTTTAAAACCTCCCTAAATTTTAAATTTTACATGAATAACCTTACCAACAATCTCTATGTAACCAGACTCAATCTCCTTTCTACCAAAAACCATTGGTTTGTACTTGGGGTTTTCTGGCTGGAGTATTATAGAGTCATCGGTTTTGAGAACTCTCTTAAGGGTAGCCTCATAGCCATTTACAAGAACAACAGCAACATCCCCACTATCCACATCTGATTGTTTTCTCACATAAACCAGATCTCCATCAAATATCCTTGCATTGATCATGCTGTCTCCATTAACACGTAAATAAAAAAACTCACCGCCTTTAGTTTCATTGGCATCGACATATTCGTAGCCTTCTACGTTTTCTATAGCGATTATTGGTTCTCCGGCTTTTATGACACCGAGGATAGGGATTGCTATAGTTTGCTTTGGTGAGTTTAATGCATTGGATATTTGATTTTTCCCCAGTAAGTAATCGACACTACAATTTAGTGTCTCTGAAAGGCTGAACAAAACATCTGTATCAACCCCAGTGGTATAACCACGTTCCCAATTTGAAATAACTTGAGCTGATACACCTATTGTTGCAGCTAATTCTTTTTGAGTAAGATTTACATTTTTTCTACAATCCTTTAGTCTCTGACCAAACTCCTTCTTATCCTTCATTTGAGCACACCTCCTTTTTAATAATTATATCAAGAATAACGGAATAAGTAACTAAAATAACGGAATTTGAGAATAAATTATAAAAAAACTGTTGACACTAACGGTTATGGTTAGTATAATGAAGATAATCAAATAACCAAATTCGTTAGCAGAGAGGAGTGAAAACTATGATACAAGAGAGAAAGGTACACGAAAATGTAGAGCTCATTAGAGTCGCTAAAGGAGTGACAAAAAAGTATATAGCCGATAAGCTTGGTTTGTCCCTTCAAGGGTACAGGCATATAGGCAACGGTGCGGTATCGCTAGATGTGGAAAGACTTAAAATTATTGCTGATGCACTGGGAGAAGATGTAAAGATTTTTTTTAAAAGCGAACTAACGGATGAGGTTATTAACAGAATCAACAATTCTATCCACAACAAATAAATAGCTACCTAAAAGGGGGACATGCATATGAGTGCAGCTACAAAAAGCCAGGCTACAGACCTTGTGGAATATATGGAAAAAGAATTCGGTATTACACCACATAACATAGATGAAAAACTCAATGAACTAAAAAACAAATTTTATGAAAAGGGGGTGATCAAGGATGAAAGGTGTGAAAGGGTTCAATAAACTTTCACCAGAGCAGAAAGAATCGTTCCTCAATACACATAAAAGACACCTAGGTGGAGTGGGGAACGAATACAAGGAAGGCTGGACACCTGTGAGTGTAAAGTCAATGGGAAGAAATCTAAAGGTAGTATTCAAGAATGGAGAATGGCTGCACTACACACCAGATGGAAACTGGTACTAAATAATAGGAGGAGATTAAAGTGAAGAAGAATGCCAATGGGAAATATGCGGTAACAACCATATTTTATGACAGTGGAGCTGTAGAGGCTAGAGAGGCTAAGCCAGATGATAAAGCTGGAGAGTATGAAAAATACGATCTTTACATCGATGAATTCGACACAAAACAAGAGGCTATGGATTTTATAGAAGAATCCAAAGAGGCTTAGAAAGGAAAGAGGCTCATGAAAAAACTTTATATAGCAGCTGCAATATTGGGTGCGATATTAACACCTATAGCTCATAAAGCAGCGACGATAGAAAGAGGATACAAAGCATACGGTGGAGAGATCTTGATCATACCGCTAATGATAATCATAGTAATGGTATTTGATGAAACCAAGGACATGCTGGTGGAGATAAAAGACGTATTCAAGGGGGATGAAGAATGGGAGAAAAAAGAAAGGGCCTCCAGCACAACAAGGTGCTAAAGGCCACAAACAAAATTATTGATACAGCCATTATATCACAGGTGGCTGAAAATGAAAAGGATAGCTTAACCAAAGAAGTAGAGGCGATATTAGGATACAAAGTGGTTCCAGAGGAGTACAAAGAGGCATGCGATTATGCAAAGCATAAACTGGCATGGCAGAGTAAATTGTACAACACGACCTACGACAAAAGATACCTAGCGATAGTTACAGCTGAAATTTACGAGCAGAACACATTCAGAGAATATATTAATTCAATATCAATGAGGAGGCTAAGAGCATGAAATTTATCTTAGAAAAATTGAAAATTAGGAATTTTAAGGGGATCAGAGAGCAGGACATCGACTTCCATCCGATAGCAACCACCATATGTGGTGAAAATGGAACCGGTAAAACAACGGTGGTAGATGCATTCACCTGGCTACTATTAGAAAAGGACAGCAAGGGCAGGGCACAATTTGAAATAAAAACCCTAGAAGATGGTGAACAGATCCACGGACTGGATCACACTGTAGAAGGTCACTTCAAAATAGACGGAAGGCCACTAAAGCTCAAAAAGACCTACAAGGAAGTATGGACCAAGAAAAGAGGAGAGGATCAAACAACATTCACCGGACATGAAATAGAAAGAGTAATTAACGACATACCGGTCAAGAAATCGGAGTACGAGAAGAAAATCGGACAGCTGGTGGACGAGAAAATATTCCAACTACTAACAGACCCGCACTATTTTTCACAGCAACTAAGCTGGAAAGAGCGAAGAGGTACACTATTTTCTCTAACAGGAGGAGACATAACCAACGAGAATGTATTCTTAGCAAACCCAAGCCTAAGGGCGATAGAAGAGGACCTAGAAGATAAAACAATAGAGGAGCTAAAAAAATCTCTAAGCTACCAGAGGAGAGAACTCAACAAGCAACGAGAAAATATACCTGTAAAAATAGAAACACTGAACGGAACCATCAAAGAAATAGATAAAACTGCCATAGAATTTAGATGCAACTTTATCAGAAGTGGAATCAAGGCTACAGAAGAACAAATGCTAGATGCAACTAAACTGGGGGAAGAGCAACTAAAAAAGCAGGACGAGCTCTTCAAAATGAAAACTAGGAGAAAAGAAATAGAGCATGAACTGCAGAGTGGGATGAAGGACCCAGACCAAGAAACCAAGAGCGAAATAAGAGAACTGCAGATAAAACTAAGAGAACTGCAGCCGGAAATTAAGAGCGAGATCAGAACCATAGAGTCCCTTGAAAAGAACATTGATAAATACAGAAAAACTCTAGAAAAGCTAAGGAACGACTACAAGGAAGAGGCGGCTAGAGAGTTAAACATAGACGATAGAATAAAAGCCTGCCCGACTTGCAAAAGATCATTCCCAGAGGAAGAAGTTGAAAGCAAGATAGCTGAAATGGAAGAAAACTTCAAAGCTCACCAGGTAGATAGACTCAAGAAATTAAGAGAGGAAGGACAGTCCATATCCAAGGAAGTAGAGGAATACCAAAAAGAATTGGAACAGGCCAAAAGCAGGCTGGATAAACTTCAAGGACAAGCAGAAACAGTAAATACCACTATAAGAGAAAGAGAAAGCATGCTAGGCACCAAAGAAAAAACCGACATCAACAGTCTGCTAGCAGGAAACCAAGAGTACCAGAAGCTAACCGAGAAAATAAACAAGCTTGAAAACGAAATCAAGAACAGAGACCATGATGCTACACTAAAAGATCTCAAGAGAAAGAAAGAAGAGATGGAGTCAGAACTCAAGGGAAAAGAAAGAGAACTACACCAGGAAGAGATTAACCAGGAAACCAAGGAAAAAATAAAAGCCTTAATGGAAGAGGAAAAGGAGCTATCACAACAGATAAATGAAATCGAACAGAAGGAGAACATAGCGGACCAATTCATCAACACCAAAGCAGAGATCATAGAGCAAAGCATCAACGAGAAATTTGAAAAGGTATCCTTCCGACTCTTCAAAAAGCAGATAAACGGAGCACTAGATGAAACGTGCGATGTGCTGGTAGACGGAGTGCCATTCGACAATGCCAACACAGCAGGACAGGTCAATGCAGGACTGGATGTAATCAACAGCCTGTGCAGACACTACGACACCTACACACCGATATTCATAGATAATCGAGAAAGTGTCAACGACCTAATAGATACCGACTCACAGCTAATAAACCTCAAAGTAACCAAGCACAAGAGCCTAAGGATAGAGGCCGAAAGTTAAGAAGGAGGCTAAAAAGTGATAGTCAGTATTATCAGAAAAGATATAGCCGACAGCATAGAAGAGGCAAAGTCAGAGATGGAGCTGGCCAAGAACCGACTGGACCATGCTGCAACTGAAATGGAAATTGACATAGCTATATACTCGATGATTGCAGCAGAAAAAAAGATAGACATGCTATTTAAGATGGCCAAGGAGAGTTTAGGAAAAGCTCAATAAAATAGAAAAGGAGAATGTATATGTCAAGCGAGATTTTAAACAAACCGGTAGTTTACGAGGTTAATGGTCAAGAGGTAAAGTTGACAGGTGGGATGGTGAAAAATTATCTCACCAGAGGTAACGACACGGTATCGGAGCAGGAAATAGTAATGTTCATCAACCTGTGCAAGTATCAAAAACTAAACCCCTTCCTAAACGAGGCATACCTAGTAAAGTTTAAGGGAGCACCAGCACAGCTAATCACGAGTAAAGAGGCATACATGAAGAGGGCATTCGATCACCCAAAATTTGATGGAATAAGAGCCGGAATCATAGTCCAAAGAGGAGAAGAAACGCTAGAACTAGAGGGGAGTTTTAGCCTACCAGGAGACCAACTCCTAGGAGGGTGGGCAGAGGTATATGTGAAGGATAAAAAATACCCATACATCACGAAGATAAACATAGATGAATTCAATAAAGGGCAAGCAACTTGGAAGGCCATGCCTAAGACCATGATAAGAAAAACAGCACTGGTGCAAGCACTAAGGGAGGCATTCCCAGATAACCTAGGAGCTATGTACACTGACGATGAGCAAGGAATCGTAAAGGAGACCAACTCTGTAGAGGTAGAAGTGGCCGAAGAGATACAACAAAATGCCAATAGCCAGGTAATCGACATAGAGGAAGATGAGATAACAGAAGAAAACAACCAAAAACAACCTAGAAAAGATGAAAGCCAAAGAACAGCAGCTGGATCCCAAAATAGAAACCAAGGACAACACAATGCCGGAAAACAGCAAAGTGTAAAAGACTTATACGAGGATCCAGGATTTTAATGAGACTCAAGGTGATAGCAAGTAGCAGCTCTGGAAACTGCTACTTGCTTGAAAATAAAGAGGAGACATTAATCTTGGAGTGTGGATTGACATTCAAGAAAATCCAGGAGGGCCTTGGTTATGACACCAGAAAAGTCGTGGGCTGCCTAGTAACTCACGAACATAAGGATCATAGCAAAAGCATAGAACAACTGAACAAAAATGGGATAGATGTATACACCAGCAAAGGGACAATGCGAGCACTAGGATTAAATGAAAATTACAGGTTAAAAGCAATAAAAGCACATGAAAAAATAAAAATCGGAGGGTTTACGATCCTTCCGTTCGATACACAGCACGATGCAGAGGAGCCACTAGGGTTCTTGATCCAGCACCAAGACATGGGAAAGTTATTATTCATAACAGACTCATATTACTGTAAATACAAATTCAAGGGACTAGACCACATTATGGCCGAATGCAATTATAAAAAAGAAATTCTGCAAGAAAACATTGAAAAAGGCCTGGTTCCGGAATGTCTCAAAAACAGAATAACAAAATCTCACTTCGAGCTAGAGAACGTAAAAGAATTTTTAAAAAGCAGCGACTTGAGCAACACCAAAAACATTGTAATTATACACCTAAGCAGCCAAAACAGCGACGAGAATTTATTCAGAGAAGAAATAGAGAGATCTACAGGGAGGCCGGTGTGTATAGGCAGAAAAGGACTAGAAATAGACATCAGCAAGAAAGTGTTCTAATAGGGGGTTGAGGGCATGCAAGAGAGGCAGAAACTAAATATGGAGATCGAAATAGGACAATTTTATATCTGGAAGGAGACTAATCATCTTAAGGCAAAAGAGATATTGTTGTGGCACACACTGATGCATCTAGCATGCACAGCTGGGTGGGTAAAGTGGATATCAACACCAATCTCAACACTGGAATCGAAAACAGGACTTAAAAGAGATGCAATATATGCTGCGAGAGACAACCTTGAAAAACTAGGAAGAATAGAGGTGGTCCCTGGAAAAGGCAGTAAAGCAGCACAATACAGGATAATACCTTTCGTAGAGGGCTATTACCCAGAGGAAGTAGAAGAGCACCTAATAGATGATGATCCGGATATCGATATAGAAAATTCAAATGAACAACCCCCAAAAAACCCCCATGCAAAACCCCGAAAAGAAGAATTGCCTAAGATGAACATATACAGAAAGATACAAACCTTAATCCCGATGCCAAGCCCAATGGACATAGAAAGTATAAAAACTTACCTTGATGACGGAATGGAAGATCAACTACTTATGGAGGCTATAGACATATCTGAAAAGGAGCTGCAGAACAAAAAACCATCTGATAAATGGAGATATGCGAAAGGAATCATGCGGAACTGGTTCAACGATGGAATAAAAACATTAACACAATACCAAGAAAACGAAAAAAGGCGAGAGGAGATGATGAAGAGTGGAGGCGATAAGCAACATAATAGGCCTGTACAACCAGAACCAACACCACAAAATAAATCAAGTGGAATGCGAGGATTCAGAATCCCAGGAGAAACAGAGTAACCAGGACACTATATTTACATCAAAAGAAATCCAGGAAAGAGGCTACAAATATTCAAAGGATCCAGAACCACCAAAGCGATGTAAATATTGCGGAAAAGACCTATATCAGAAAGGTGTAGTAATGCCGATGATGGACAGGGTGGTAGCTTGGATAAGTCATGAGAGGTGCACATGCAAGAAAGCCACGGACTACTGGGAAAGGTACGACAATAAACAACAGGAAATAGCCGAAAGAGAACGACTAGAAGAAGAAAGTAGAAAAAAGAGAGAAAGAATAGAAAAATTACTAGGAAACAGCGGAATCAAGAAGAGATTTAAAAACAGAACATTTGAAAATTTTGAGATAGATCAAGGTAATAAAGATGCATATAAAAACTCAAAACTTTATGCAGAAAACTTCCAGAGATTTAAAGAAACAGGCGAAGGAATATATTTCTCTGGAGGATTTGGAACAGGGAAAACCCACCTTGCAGTATCGATAGCACTGGACCTAATAAATAAAGGAACTCCAGTAATATGCATGACAGCAATAGACTTGCTGGCACAAATAAGAAAAACGTACGACAAGGATAGGAACGTCAGCGAATATCAAATACTGCAGGTTTATAAGGAAGTAGATCTCTTGGTAATAGATGATCTAGGGAAAGAATACTGTAGCGATTGGGCAGCTACGATGCTATACGACATCATAAATGACAGGTATGAAAGCTGTCTACCGACCATAGTAACCACAAACTATGATGATGAAAACCTAGTGGACAGGTTGGCCAGGAAAAGCAACTATGAAACTGCAGGAGCTATAGTAAGCAGATTACACGAAATGACCATGGGAATAACCATGAACGGAGAAGACAGAAGAAAAAGAATATAATCTGGAGGCGAAATTATATGAGTAATAATGTTATCGATAGAGCTGCCGAACTACTTAGAACTAATCCAGGATTGAAATATTACGAAGCGATGAAACAAGCTAAGGAGGAATTCAATGAGGTGGACGGAAGAGCAGTACCAGGAGTTCATAGGAAAGAAAAAGGGACTACCAGTAGAGCCACAAAGTCAAAGAAAAAGTAAGTACAATAACCAGAAGACAGTAGTAGACGGTATCAAATTTGACAGTAAAAAAGAGGTAGAATATTATTGCCAACTTAAGCTACTAAAGCAAGCTGGAGAGATAAAGGACTTTGGCCTACAACAAAAATTTGAATTGCAAGAAGGTTTCGAAAAAAACAACCAAAAGTATAGACCTATTACATACTATGCAGACTTCGTTGTAGATCATTTAGACGGAACCACAGAAGTGATAGACATTAAGTCATCTAAATATTTCAAGACTCAAGTCTATAGGATTAAAAAGAAAATGTTTGAGTACAACTACCCAGATTTAACGATAAAAGAAATTTATTAAGGGGTGAAAATATGCACATTGGAATATGTCAGCACTGTGGCAAAGAAAAAGAATATAAGTATAAGAGTTGGGTCAAAAAATACTGCAGCCATAAATGTGCAAACAATGCCAGTAAGGATATCAGAAAAAAAGACAGAGTAAAACTAGCATGCAAATATTGCAATAAAGAATTCTATCTACTAGAGAGTGTTATAAAAAGCAGGGAAAAACAAGCAGGACCAATCAAATACTGCTCTCAAAAATGTATGGGTCTAGACAAGAGGGACAGAGAAAAAGTAAAGTGTAAAAATTGTGGCGAAGAATTTGAAACAACTAGAAATGAATTTTGCAGTGTTGAGTGTGTTAATGAATTTAGAAAAACATCTGGAATGATGAAAAGAGATGGTTACTGGCTAGAGAATGGTTATAAAGTCATATATCTAGATGGAAATAAGTCCATAAAAGAACACATAAAAGTCATGCAAGATCATATCGGAAGAGAGTTAAACAAGGATGAGGTTGTTCATCACATAAACGGAAACAAGCTAGATAACAGAATTGAAAATTTAAGACTAATGAAAAGAGGAGAACACTCAAGACTCCACAGAAAAAAGGAACTGTCAGAGGGAAAACAGTTGTTTAAATAGGAGGGGACAAGGTGGACAGATACTGGAAGAATGCATCGGGTTGTTATGATCCGACGCTGGCCAAGGTAATAGAAAAAGAAAACTCTATTGAAAAGGCTGATAAAAAAGCTAGAAAAAAACAGGTCCACGACACAATCCAGGAGATAAAAAACATTCTAAAAGACAGAGACTTAGAACTTATAGGACGGATAGAGCTAAAAGACATAAGGACCAATAAAAAATATAAATAGGAGGATTACAATGGATTTATTTAAGAAACTTCAATTAGAAATGGCCATAAAAGAGCAAAGGAGTATATTGCCAGAGTTCCTACAGTTATGCCAGGTAACAGCTACACAAATGAAAATGTACTATGACTCATTAAGACAAGCAGGGTTTACAAATGAACAGGCGATGGACCTGCTATCATATCACGGAGTAGATGTCGGAAGAATGTCTCATATGGACAAGGGAGGCAATCAGAATGATTAAGCAAATAACTAGGGAAGAGGCTAGTGAAATTATTGAGACAGGATTGCCTATAGGTCTATTTTATGAAATAGATAGAGATTACCATGTAGGAATAGATAACTCGACAGGAGATGTCTGGGTAGAAGAGTTCAACACTAAAGAAGAGTGCATAGCCTGGTTAAAACAAGAGAGGCTGATAAATAAAAAAGAAGTTTATAAAAAGGCCCTGGAGACCTGGGGCCAAGAGGCACAAATAACAATGGTATTCGAAGAAATGTCAGAACTGCAGAAAGAATTATGCAAGGCACTTAGAGGAAATAAAGTCACTGGAAACATAGCAGAAGAGATAGCTGATGTAGAGATAATGTTGGAGCAGATGAAACTTCTATTCGGAATAGAAAGCCTAGTAAGAGCTAATAAGATATATAAGCTAGAGAGGCTGGATGAAAGATTGGAGGATTAAAGGAGGGTGAGCCTCAAGTGGTAATTGAACTAATACCTTATAAAACCTTTAAAGAAAAGATAAAAATAGTCTCGGAGGAACTAAAGAAAAACAGATATGTAGAGGTATGGGACAAGTACATATATTCAGTAGAATATATAGGAGGAGTAAAAAAATGACTAAGTTTGTTGCAGGATTATTCATAGGAGCAGTTCTAAGTTGGGTTAGTATGGCTTTTATACTAAATTATATGATGGATAAGTACGGTGGGAGATAAGTTATGGAGAGATATTTAACAGTCAAAGAGATAAGGACATATTGGAAATCAAGAGGTTATAAAGTGCTAGTAGATATAATAGGAATTCCATACTGTGACGACTATGGGAAGATAGTAATTTATTTATTTGGAAGAAAGAAACCATCAGAAATAAAGATGGTAAGGAACAGTCAAATAGTATACATGAAGTATGAATATATATTTAGACCTAGAATGCTTTATTATTTCTACAGGATATTAAGATATAAACTACTTTAAATGGGAGATGGTGATGTTGAATAGGCAACAGAGAAGAAGGGTCCATAAACTAACCGTTGAAGAGATAGAGGAAATCAAAAAGAAAGCAGCACTAGACGCTATAAAATTTACAGTAGATGAATTTGAAAAGGTAATGAGAAGGGATTTCGGGTTTGGAGATAAAAGAATGGGAAGAGTGGCAAAAGGTTTATATGAAGGACTTGGACTTACTCCAGAGGATGTAGAAAAGTTATGATACCAACTCACTTCATATGCAAAATCTGTGGAAGAGAAAAACTGTATACACCCAAGAAAAGAGAGTTTTATAAATGTGAATGTGGCCAAGTTTATGAATTAGTTAATACAAGATATGGCTGGTGCATGGTAATAGTAGGAGGAAAAGAAATCACAAAAAGCGAGGGTTAATAATTATGAATATACTAAGTTTGTTCGATGGAATAAGTTGTGGAAGAGTGGCATTAGAAAGAGCAGGAATTAAAATAGATAATTACTACGCTAGTGAAATAGATAAAAATGCAATTAAGATAGCACAAAAGAATTATCCAGACACTATGCAATTAGGTGATGTAGTTAATGTGAGGGGGGGGAACCTTCCTAAGATAGATATATTGATTGGTGGAAGTCCATGCCAAGGGTTCAGTTTTGCAGGAAAACAGTTGAACTTCATAGACCCAAGAAGTAGATTGTTCTTTGAATTTGTGAGATTGTTGGATGAGGTTAAACCAAAATATTTTTTACTAGAAAATGTCAGAATGAAAAAAGAGTATCAAGATATTATCAGCAAATACCTAGGAGTTAAACCGATAGAAATAAACTCTGCGTTAGTATCTGCACAGAACAGAAAAAGACTTTATTGGACTAATATACCAGGCATAGAGCAACCAGAAGATAAAGGGATATTGCTAAGAGATATAATTTTAGAAAATGAATGCATTGAGTGTAAATATGCTCTATCTGATAAAGCTACAGACTACATGCTTAAAGGTAATGGAAAATGGGGTCAAGCCGGTGATTGTAGATTAGAAAATTATTTGCAATATGAAGATAAAAAATCATTTACATTAACAGCCAATATGCATAAAGGAGTACCTTATAACTGTTTTTATCAAAGGTTAGAAAAATATATGGTTCCGTTTGATAAGACTCTGCAGATATTAGATAAAGAGGTACAGAAAGGAAAGGTTGGTTATTTCAGAAAGGATAGTCAAGCAAATAGAGTTTACTATATACACAATAAAGCAGTAACTCTATGTGGAGAGGCAGGTGGTGGAGCTGCTAAAATGGGACAGTACTTATTTGGCTGTATTACTCCAGACAGAATCAATAAAAGACAAAATGGACAAAGGTTCAACGATGGAAGGAAGTTCTATACATTAACAGCACAAGATAAGCACGGTATTTTAATAGAGGGTTATATAAGAAAATTGACACCTGTAGAATGCGAAAGACTTCAAACCCTACCAGATAACTATACCCGAGGGATTAGTGATACCCAAAGATACAAAATGCTTGGCAACGGTTGGACTGTAGATGTTATATCTCATATTTTAAAGAATAACCAGGAAGTCAACAAAGCAGAAACTGCCTAATACATGATAGGAGAAATGAGGAGGAGAATAATGAATAAAGGTTGCAAATTTGACATGGCATGGGTAGGAAAATGCAATAAGGAAGCAGTAAATGGCTCTGATTATTGCAAGGAACACTCAAAATTAAAATGCTGCATATGTGGAAAACAGGCTACTCATAGTTGTACTTGGGCATCCAGCTTAAGCTGTGGAGCACCATTGTGTGATAGCAAAAAATGTAGAGATAAACACGGGCACTAGAAATGGAGGGAGAGTAAGTTGAAAAATAAAATTTCTAATTTGAATAAGGCATTAGCAGTACTCTTATATGACCAATATGATTGTCCAGAAGTAGATTGCGAAACCTACGAAGAAACCTTTGTTGAATATATAGTACACGCTCTTATAGAAAAAAATGAAGATATCTGTCCTTTTAAAAATTATAGTTCTGAATGTATTTGCAAAACAAGCACAGAAAAATGTAATGAAGGATTAAAGATAGATTGTGGTAGAGAGGCAGAAGGTGTATGGAAAGAATTTATTGGAATCAAGGAGGAAAAATATGAGCGAAGAGATTAAAAGAAATTGCAGTAGCTGCAAAATGAGCTGGTTAAATAGATGCGAGACATTGAAAGATGAGCTACAAAAACAAGGCATAAACTCGCATGACTATATGAAGAAATGGGACATAGAACACAAAGTTAAAAGTAATTTCATTTGTGACAATTACAAAAGTATATATATCGAGTATCCCATTGAGGTATCAAAGATAAATGCCAATGCAGATAAAATCGGACTTAGGGATAACAGAATAGGCGAGTTTGTAAAAATAAGACCATGCGGAAAGGAATATCAAAACAAAACATATCTAGGCTTATATCTTGGAGATCTACCAATAGGACATAGTATTTCTCATAACCCAGAAACAAAAGAATTAAACGTGTCCTTCAACACCAATCCTGCTATATTCGTGTTCGACCTAAACAAGATAGTTTACGGTATGGAAAGTTGGTGGGGGATTATAAATAACGAAAATGACTTAAAAGAGATTACAGATAATGATATTGACAATGTTTGGTATATAAAAGCACTAAAACAGTTAAATGAAAGCGAGGCTAACTGATGAATGTGTTAAATACAGAAGAATTGCATGAAAAATTAAAGAATATATTAACTTTGTTAGAATATGGCCAATTACTAGAGCTAATGGCAAGAGAAGTTAATGGATTGTATGAGAATAAAAACTGCAGCTATTGCGATAGCATAGAAAAAGCAACTCCAGCAAGCCCTAGAAAGAAATATCTATACTGTCCTATGTGTGGCCGAGATAGAAGAGATAAGGCAGTCGTAGAAAGTTTAGAATTGGCACAAGGAAAACATTTAGACTTGTTGGCCGAACAAATATATCAGAATAGGCATCATGGGGAAACATCTGAAGAGTTTAGGGAGAGAGTGTTAAAGGATCTAAAAAAAGATCAAGAAAGTGAGGAACATATGGATGAAAACTAAAACAAAAACAATCATAAAAACAATTTATATAGCTAATGATGGTTCAGAGTTCAACAGTGAAGAGGATTGTCTTTATTACGAAGAAGAAAAAAAGCAAGAAAATCTTGAAAAAGAAGTTGATGAAAAACTAGGGATTAAAACACATGCAGATTTTCCTGCAATGCTTAATCTTAGACACAATCATGAATATAAGCTTTTCTTAATCAAGAACGAAGAGGATTTAGATTTGTTTGTAAAAGTATATGAATATTGGTTTACACAATTAGAAAGATATTGGCAAGTAAATAAAGAAACATTTGTTTATCCAGAAGTGCTTTGCATATTAGATTTTCCTCAAGGTGGAGATGAGCACAGACTATACAAGATATCGCAGCTATGCAGTCAATTTAATTCATTTGTGAATGAAATTACAGTGAGAGTTGAAGAAAAAATATAGCAAGATAGACTTTACACCTAGAGAACAACTGTTAAAAAGGGGGTGGGGCAAAGTGCAATACTTCTCCAGGATCACAAAATTAAGAGAGACAGAAAAAGGCACAGACCTTATAGTAACCATTCCAGGTGAAAAACTAGGACGACAGATATATAAATACAAAATAGATGGCCAAGACGGTATCGATGCTGAAATAAGGATAAACGATGGCAGAACCATAACAGTGGATCAGAGAAAAAAGATATATGCCACAGTTAGAGATATATCAGTTTTCATTGGAGATGATCCAGAGTATCTAAAAGAATACTTAAAATACGATTACTGTGCAACGACTGGAGAGGAGCATTTTTCCCTCTCCAATTGTAGTGTAACCACTGCAAGAAATTTTATAAGTCATATAATAGATTTTATTCTAAAATGGGACATACCATTGACAGATAAAGCTTTAAATAGAACAGATGATATCGATAGGTACCTTTATGGATGCATTAAATATAGAAAGTGCTGCATAACAGGAAAGCCAAATGCAGATATACACCATTGCGAAGGCAGCAGAGTAGGAATGGGTAGAAACCGAAAGAAAATAAGCCATGAGGGGCTGGAGCTTATGGCCCTTTCGAGGGATTTGCACACCAAAGTACACCAGGAAGGGGAAGAGAAGATTTTTAATTTATACAAGATATATGGAATTGTCATAGATAATGAAACTCTGGTGGATTTGGGATTGACACATAAAGATATAACTTAGGAGGGGTCATATGGAAGAAATGAACTATAGACAAGTCGAAGGAATACTTTACAACTACAAGATCATCAAAGCCTCTATTGAGAATTATAAACTAAAGCTTGAAAACCTAGAGCTAGAGTTTGACATAGACGATGGAATGAATGGAATATCCTATGGAGAACCAACATCCAAAACCAATAAAATAAATAGGACCACAGAGAATAATGCTTTAAAAAATATGGAGAGAAAAGAAAGGATCAAGAGAGACTTGGAAAGAAAGATTTCTCTTGAGACTAATAAAATAAAGATGATAGACAATGCCCTGGATGCACTATCCGATGTTGAGAGAACCATAATAAATATGTTCTACATAGAAAACCTAGAATGGTATAAGGTGGCCGGTAAAGTATGTTATTCGGAGGGATGGTGTAAAGAGAAAAGAAAGGAAAGTATCAATAGAATACTATTTACAATCAATGGAAAACAACAGGATAAGTCAGTTACTAGACAAAAACATGACGATTAACCTAGGAAATGATTACCAACGGTCCGTTTAAAAGTGTTAATATGGTAGTATCAGAATAATATGAACTTAAAACGGGGATAGGTGTGTCGATAGGCACATCTTTTTTATTACAATAAAACAAGAGGGGTGGGCAGAATGGCCAAGATAGGAGAACAGTTAAAGTATAAGGATAGAAAAACATACAACGAGCTCAAGCAGCTCTGTAAAAGTAAGGAGAAAATACAATTAGGAGACAGGCCGGAGAACTTAATGAAACATGATAGTCACAAAAGAGTTGGCAGGAGAATGAGGCAAGTTAAATGGGGAGATGGCCATTAAAGATAGGCGGTGATTATAAGATGGATATCAATATGCAACAAATTGATATAGAGAAATTAAATCCAGCAAAATATAATCCTAGAGTAGACCTTAAGCCAGGAGATCCGGAATATGAAAAACTTAAGAGGTCCATAAAAGAGTTTGGTTATGTAGAACCTATAGTTTGGAACTCCAGGACAGGAAATGTTGTAGGAGGACATCAGAGATTAAAGATTCTCCAGGAGGAAGGATACAAGAAGGTCAATGTGAGTGTGGTTGACTTATCGGATAGCAAGGAGAAAGCATTAAATATTGCACTTAATAAAATAAGTGGGGACTGGAATGAGGAAAAGTTAAGCCAGATATTCAAAAACCTACAAGAGGATATAAACATCGATGTGGAGCTGACAGGTTTCGAAATAGAGGAGATAAATGATATAGTGGCAAACTTTGATACAACAGAAACCCAAGAAGATGATTTTGAGCTGGAGGAGGAACTTGAAAAGGAAGAGGTATCGATTACCCAGCCGGGGGACCTGTGGGTTCTGGGCAGGCACAGACTGTTGTGTGGAGATAGCACAAAGAAAGAGAATGTAGTCAAACTCATGGATGAGAAACAGGCAGACTTACTGCTAACCGATCCACCGTATAATGTGAACTATGAAAGCGATAGTGGAATGAAGATAGAGAATGATAACCTAGGTAATGATGATTTTTATAACTTACTCTTAGGATCCTTCACCAATATGCACAGCATTGCAAAAGAAGGAGCTCCTATCTATGTATTCCATGCAGATACAGAAGGATATAATTTCAGAAAAGCATTTACCGGTGCAGGTTTTAAATTATCCCAGGGGTTGATATGGGTAAAACACTCTCTTACTATAGGGAGGCAAGATTACCAATGGAGGCACGAGTCTATTCTATATGGCTGGAAAGAAGGGGCTGGCCATAAATGGTATGGAAAGAGGGATAAAAATACAGTCCTGGAGAGCGACATCGATCTAGAGAGTCTAAATAAGACAGAATTAATAGAACTACTAGAGAGATTGTTAGATGAGACACCGGAGACAACTATAAGATTTGACAGACCGACAAAAAATGATTTGCATCCTACGATGAAACCCATAGGGTTAATAGGATACCTTTTAAAAAATTCTAGTGTTGAAGGAAACTTGGTTGTGGATTTATTC
Organism: Clostridium formicaceticum; assembly: GCF_001854185.1. Classification (NCBI taxonomy): domain Bacteria; kingdom Bacillati; phylum Bacillota; class Clostridia; order Peptostreptococcales; family Natronincolaceae; genus Andreesenella; species Andreesenella formicacetica. Next base: position 3,438,597 of record NZ_CP017603.1, on the reverse strand, counting down.
GGAGGAAGTGGCAGCACTTTAATTGCAAGCGAGCAAATGAATAGAATCTGTTATACCATGGACATGGATCCGAGGTATTGCGATGCCATAGTAAAAAGATATATCCAGGCAACAGGGGACGACAGAGTACAGGTTATAAGAAAAGGCCAGGCGATACCTTATGAAGAGATAGCATAGAACCCAGAGAGGTTCTTTTTTAATGCTCTGGATGAGGGGTGAGGATATGGAAGATAGAGCTAAGAACATTAATCAAATTGAAAAATCCATATTTAGAGCTGCCACGGGTTACGAATACGAAGAAAGTGAGATAAAAGCCAACAAGAGAGGCAATACCACTGAAATTAAAAAGGTTAAGAAATACAAACAACCAGATGTTAAGGCAGCAATAGCTTATTTAAATATTTTTTGTAGCGAGTGATGATATACTGGCAGAACTCAAACGATTTGGAGGGAGGGGTATGAGCAATGATACGAAATGGCTAGAGATAAAGAAAGAGTATCTTAGGAGAACTGTTGATGGAGAGAAGGTTGTACTTAGTGAACTGGCCGAGAAATATGGGGTTAAAACAACAACTCTTAGATCCAGGAAGAGCCGAGAAAAGTGGGACGACTTCCTAGAGAACGTTGCAACACATTTTGACGAAACAGGCAACGACGTTGCAACGTATGGCCAAGAAAAAAGCAACACCGATAAAGATGGCCCAAAAAAGAAGGATAAGAAGTCCCAAAACAAGACGAATTCCATCAAGAGGAGAATAGGACAACTTGGAAATAAGAATGCAGTAGGGAACTGTAATAGGCCGCCAAAGGGCAACAAGAGAGCCGAAAAACACGGTTTCTACTCAAAGCACCTCCCGGATGAAACAATGGAACTATTTGACGAGCTGGAAGAGATAAACCAATTAGATCTACTATGGGATAGCATCAGATTAAAGTATGCTGCAATAGTACGAGCTCAAAAGATTATGTTTGTAAAAGATAGGGACGATATAACGGAGTACCTAAAGAAACACAAGGTTATAAAAGGGATGAGTTTTACAGAGGAAAAGGAATGGGAGTTCCAATTCGCCTGGGATAAATATGCAACATTCCTCCAGGCACAATCTAGGGCAATGGGAGAGTTAAGGAGTTTAATCAAATCCTATAACGAGCTTGTAGATAGAGGAATGGCCACAAAAGAGCAGGAGCTAAGAATACAAAAGCTCCAGGTTGAAATCGATAATATGAAGGGTGAAGAAGTCGGCAAAGAAACCGAGGATTGGGTGAAGGCAATAGAGCAAATAGCAGCAAAGAGACGTGGTAAGGATGGATAAAGCACTAATAACATTACTAGACAATTACTGGGATAATCCAGTTTGGTTTGCAGAGGATATGCTGGGGTTTTATCCGGATCCATGGCAAGCTAAAGTATTAATGGACCTAGCACAACACCCGAAAGTATCTGTTAGGTCTGGCCAGGGAGTAGGAAAAACAGGACTAGAAAGCATTGCGATAACCTGGTACCTATGCACAAGGCCATTTCCTAAGGTAATCGCCACAGCACCCACAAGACAACAGCTCTATGACGTACTATGGGCAGAGATATCCAAATGGCTCTCGAAGTCAAAGGTAGATAAGCTGCTTAGATGGACCAAGACCAAAATCTATATGAATGGATTTGAGGAAAGATGGTGGGCCACAGCTAGAACTGCAGTAAGGCCGGAGAACATGCAAGGGTTCCATGAGGACTATATGTTATTCGTGGTAGATGAGGCCTCTGGGGTTGCAGATCCAATCATGGAGGCAATACTAGGAACCTTGACAGGATATGAAAACAAGCTCTTGCTATGCGGTAACCCTACCAAAACAAGCGGGACCTTTTATGATAGTCACAACAGAGACAGAGATACCTACAAATCCCACAAAGTATCATCGATGGATAGTCCACGAACCTCTAAAGAAAATATCGAAATGCTAAAGAAGAAGTATGGGGCAGATAGCGATGTATTTCGAGTGAGGGTCTTGGGAGACTTCCCAAAAGGAGAGGCAGACAGCTTAATCTCATTAGAGGTAGTGGAGCAGGCAGCGGAAACTGTGGTAGATATATCTAAGGCCTATACATTAAATATAGGAGCTGATATTGCTAGATTTGGTGACGATAAGACTATCGTTGCTCCGAGAATAGGAAATAGAGTGCTAGACCTGCAGCAGTATTCTAAGAAAGATACCATGGAGACAGCTGGGAACATATTGAGAACTGTTGACAGATTAAAGACACAGCACCTGCAGATAAACAAGATAGTCATAAAAATAGACGACGATGGACTGGGCGGAGGGGTAACCGACAGGCTAAGAGAAATCAATAGGCAGCAAAGTCTAGGATACATCATAGTACCCATAAAGAATGGATCTAAAGCCGATGATCCAGAACATTATTACAATAAAGCAGCAGAGATGTGGGACAACATCCGGGAGCTCTTGGACGAGAACCTGTCCAAGTTCCTCCAAGGAGAGCAAGGAGTTATTCAATTGCCTAAGGATGATATTTTAATTAAGCAGCTATCAAACAGGAAATACAAAGTGGATAGCAAGGGCAGGATTGAGCTAGAGAGTAAAGATGAAATGAAAAGACGAATTGGAGAGTCTCCAGACCGAGCAGATGCAGTTATATATTCATTTGCTAGCGATGGATATACAGACTTGTCCATGTTGAAAGGAGGGAAGATATATGGGTAAGAACTTTTTTAATCCTTATCACTGGTTAAGGAATAAAATATCTGGCGAAATGATGAGGATTAGAGGTACATCTTTTACCACCTATACCCTTGATAGTTCCAAAGTAGATTATCAATTGGCCAGAGAATTATATCAGAACAAAAACAAGAAGTATGAACTTGGTTCTGCATTTATAAAACCGGTTATTAATTCAACCGTTGGATTTATGGGGGTACCTCACTACACCATAGAGGACGAGGATGCACAGGAGCTATTAAACGACTTCTCCCTCGAGAACACCTCCAAAATGATAAGGACTCACAGCAATGCCTTGAAGTTAGGGGATTGTTATGTGTGGATCACTAGAGAAAAGAGAAACAATCCTTTATACCCAGAGAAAAAAGAGAGGCTTATTTACAACATCATCCCTCCGGAGGAAGTAAAGGACATCATATTAGATCCAATTACCAGGGAACCCATAGCTTATATATTGGAAAGCAAGCAAGAATGGACTAGCTTAAGTGATGTTAAAAAGACTGCGACAATAAAACAGACTATTACAGCCGAGGAGAGGACGATAGAAATCACAGGTGACAAGCCAGAGGGCATTGAATCGGGGACTTTTTCAAACACTTGGGGTTTTATACCTATCATCCACTTTAAAAACGAACCAGACGAAACTATGAAGTTTGGTCAGAGTGATATCGAACCTATAGAACCCTATATAAAAGCATACCACGATGTAATGATCCATGCTCTAAAAGGGTCTAAGATGCACAGTACACCAAAGTTAAAATTAAAACTAAAGGATGTGGCTGGTTTCTTAGCCAATAACTTCGGCATAGAGGATCCAGTGAAGTTTGCTAAAGAAGGAGGGACCATCAATCTAGATGGCCATGAAATTCTATTCTTTACCCAGGACGAGGATGCACAGTTCATCGAGGTAAAAAGTGCCACCGGAGATGCAAAGGAATTGCTAAAAATGATTTTTTATTGCATCGTAGATATTTCAGAGACACCAGAATTCATATTCGGAGTTCATACCCCAAGTGCACTGGCTAGTGTCAAAGAGCAAATGCCTATCATGGTAAATAAAATCAAGAGAAAAAGAGAACAATTCGCAGAGCAATGGCAACTGTTAGCCAGAATGGTATTGGCAATGTCAAGCCAAGTAAGAGGTTACAAGTTTTCAGATTACACTGTGTCCCTAGGTTGGGATGAAGTGGATCCAAGAGACGATAAAGCCATGGCCGAGACGTTAAAGCATATTACATCGGCATTAAACGAGGCCTTAAATGCCAACATCATATCAGAAGAGGCTGCAGTAAACTTTTTATCAGAATACGTAGACACCATGGGAGAATACCTCTCTACCGATCCGGAGGTTCCAGGAGAAAGAGAAAAGATCATGAGAACCAGGAGAATGAGGAATAGGTTCCGTGACCATGAAGGCTGGGTAGATGAGGTTGCTAAAATAGACGAGGCATTGCTAGGTGATGAGGATGAGTAAGAAAATAGGCACCAACATAGGAGTGGATAAGCTAATAGAAGAAAGTGGCTCATATGTTTCCTGGGCATTGCAACAGAGAAAAGAATTTATGGAGCTAAGACTAGACCAGGAGCAGGAGATAAGAGAAATCTATGAAAATATGTCCAGGAGAATCTCCTTACAAGTAGCAGAGGGAAACCTTAATACTTTTGACCAGGCTAGGCTAAGACGGATCCAGCAAGAGATTAAATCCAGAATGGACGAGTTAAATGGGCAACTTACAATTAATTTTGATAATTATATCAAAAGAAATCTCGAGACAGGCTCTGGATACTCCAAAAGAATAACACTAGACCTCGTTGATAGATCTGGCATAATAAGAGTATCCAAAAGCATGGTCAAGGACACTTTTTACAGAATGAATATCGATGCTGCAGAGGCCATGTGGTCTAGGAGTAGATACGGTCTTAAGCTTAGCGAACAGATATGGAATAAGAACCAAAACTACCGAAAGAGCATTAATAATATCTTAACATCCGGTGTGGCCAGTGGAGAAGATTGCTTGACTGTGGCCAGAGGCATAGAGAACTATGTTAAAAAGGGCAAGAAATCATTTGCTAAAGGTTACCCTAATATGATGGCCAGAATGCCAGGCAGAATACCGGAGGATATTAGCTATGAGGCTTTAAGATTGGCTAGAACTGAAATGACATCAGCTTATGGCATGGGAACTACAAAAGCAGCCCATCTCAACCCAGCTACTAAAGGGATTAAATATATATTATCTGCAAGTCACCCAAAGTATGACATCTGTGATCCAATAACCATGGCAGATGATTACGGATTAGGACCAGGGGGATATCCCCTAGACAAAGCTCCGCTCTATCCTTTTCACCCAAACTGTCTATGCATTATGACTACTATTAATGAGGAGCCAGAGGAATTAGTAGCGAGGTTAAGAGCTTGGGAACAAAATCCAACATCGCAACCAGATCTAGAGCGATGGTACCAAGATTACTATGCAGCATAAGGAGGTGAAACAAGAATATGAAAGCTAGGATATTAGCAGGAGAACAAAAAGCCATACACGGAGAGATAGACAATATCAGTGCAATGTTGGCAACGAGTATTTCTCCAGGAGATATACCATTAGCACAGAATGTAGATGTCGAGCAAATGAAACAAATGGACGAGGATCCCCTAGAGGTTGTTGTAGAAATTCCAGCAGGCAAGAGCAAGAGAGGGTGGAATTATACTCCTAAAAGCTTGCAGGACATTGTGGAATATACAAAGCAATACACGTTAAATGGGTTTTTGGGGCATCAAAGGCCAGAGGATGTATCGACAGAGTTCGTTCCACCAGCAACACACTGGATAGGGGCAGAAATGAGAGGCGATAAAGCTTATTTTAGAGGCTTGGTAGATGCGGATGCAAAAAGCCTCAAAAGGTGGATAAGGACCAAAAGAATCCAAGAAGTGAGCATATTTGGTTTTCCGGATTTAAGAAAAAATCAAACAACCGGAGAAATGGAGGTAGTGGGATATGAACCATTATCTATAGATTGGACTCCATTACATCGCCCAGGAATGCCCACAAAGATTGTTGGCATGGAAATGAACGACATAACAGGAGAACAGCTTGATGGTACCTTTGAAAAGCTTAGAGAGGATCTAAGAGCTGCAGCTAAAGATTACTTCTCAATCGGTGACCATGATTATGTTTGGGTGAGGAGTATTAGGTATGACAACAATACTGCAATTATGGAATATGAGCAACAAAACCAACCCGCCAAGCTGTATAGCATTCCGTTCATCATAGACAACCAAGAGGTTAAACTAGGGGAAAAGACAGAGGTAGTTGAGAAAAAAATATATGAACCTGCAACACCTGCAGGCGAAATGAATAAAGGAGGAAAAAAGATGGATTTCAAAGAGTTAATTAGCAACCTAAACGGTTTACTCCAAACTGGCAAAGTAACATATAACCAAGTGTTTGGAGAAATGGCCATCACACCGGATAAACTAGCTGGGGAGATGGAAGAAATCAAGGAGGCGGTAGAGGCTAAGAAAATCCTTGGCAAGGTAAAAGAAGCCCTTGGAGTAACAGGGGAAATGGATGTAATCGAAGTGGCTAAGAATAGCAAGAAGGCACTGGAAGAATCGAGTCAGAAAGACTTCACTAAAACAATCGATAAGGTTGTAGAGGAAAAAGTAACTGGCGAGATGGCTCAAGGCCTGGTTAAGAAAATGCTTAAAGTAGAAGATGGAGCTACAGAGGAAATAATTGCAGGGGAAATCGACAAGATTCTTGCAGACGACTTAATGAAAAAAGTATTGTCAGATAAACACATTGACCAAGGCCCTGGAATCGGATCTGCTACATCTACAACAAGTGGATTAAGATCTAAAAGGGCACAAATTTAATTAGAGGAGGAATAAACGATGGCATTTAAAGGGCAACCAACACCTAGTACCATTACACCAATCAACAGAGCTAAAATAAGTGACGGAAAAGGCTTGCAGGTAACTGTACCAGAAAACACCACCGTAGTAGCTCAAACTTTTGTATTATTAGATGGGTTCTTTGGAGTGGCAATGGAAAGTGCAAAAACGGAGGCAGGTGAAACTGCTGCTATTGGTTTGAATATTGAGCAGGCAGAATATGAAACAGATCAAATTACTGCTGCAGATGCATTCAACAAAGGAGACCTAGTTTATTACAAGGCCTCAACTAAAAAACTTACAACTAATCCAGGAACAACAGAAACACCAAACAGATTAGTAGGCAAAGTAACCAATAAAAAAGATGCTAGCAATGTAATCCACTTTATTTTGCTACCACAACAAGTATAGGAGGGATATAGATGATTAAGGTATTTAGTCAAGATACACTGTTGGAACAACGTAGAAAACAAAGCATTGAGCAGAAGGTTCCTTTTGTAGTCGCTGGAGAGATTGACTATGCAATAAAGAAAATCGTAAACGGAGAAATGGATCTTTTAGACTTCGGTAAACCACTGGGAGAGATGATCAACTTCGGGTCTGTTTCGGAGCTGAAAGACCTACTTAGGAAAGTGGTTCTGGATGTGGAGCTTGGAAAAGAGCAGGTTCAATTGCTTTACCAGCCAATCTATGACAATATAACAGATCCTAACTTTCCAGAAGTATTAGATGCAAAATGGGCAATGCACGGAAACTGTGTATTCTTAGAGCATATGGAAGGCGACGAAGTTAAATTCGGTAGCATTGCTGCAGAACATGGACCTACAGCAAGAATTAAAACCTATACTACTGGGTTTGAGTACACAAAGAAAATGATCGATTTTAACGAGACGTTCAACGTTGAGTTATTGAATAAGTCGATGGGCGAGGCATACAATGCATTATTGAACCATTTACACCTGTTCCCTATCATTAATTACAATTACAAGGCCGCAAACAAAACAGCCTTCAAAGGAGAAGAAGGGGATCCAGTATGGTTAGGAATGTACAAAACGATAGCGGAGGCTGTCAAAACTTCTAGAACAGCAAAGAGACCAGGAACTGTTTTACTTGCTAATTCAGCAGATGCCATGGACATTGAAATGGCCCTTAAAGGTGGCCACCAAATCAACGGTACCGTATATCCAGCTATCTCTGGAATTAACTCTGTAGTCTACTACGACGGATGGGAAGTTACAGTAGGCAAGAAACATCATGAGTACAAAGGTGTAGATCAAGGAAAAGCATATTTGGTCAGACCGAAGAGAGGATTTAAAGAATTGGTTAAGAGAGACTACACTGTGGAATCTGGAAACAAAGACGTTTCAAGATTAGTAGAAGAGCAAATCGTTGCATATTGCTATAGAGGTGTATTTGCAGCAATCGATGAGAATGTTCAAGAAATCACATTAGGGTAATGCCTTAAAAAGCATTATCCTTTTGTTTTAGGAGGGATTGTATGGATGATATAACTAAACTCCAACTTTATTTAAACGATAAAGAGGGGAAAATATTCTCTCCAGAGGAACTGCAAATGCTACTCGATGAGGCAGGGTGCCTATATTGTGCTGTATCGGAAGGCTGGAGCTTAATTGCTACTAGATTAAACCTAACTGATACCAAAAAGTACACAGTTGGAATAGAATCCTACGAGAAAGCCGGAATAAACGACCAAATAAAGGCAGCCTTAAGCAATGCAGAATACTTCAAGGCTAAGTGCACTTGTAGAACCAATGCAGGTAGCTTTATTTTGAGGACGAATGCAGAGGTGAGGACCTAATGGTAACTGCAGACGAAAGAAAACAGGATATCATAAATACCATTGAAGAAAATCCAACGGAGATAACAATAGGTGTATCTACCAGAAAGATAGTCGATGGTGCCTGGTCGATTGACGATTCCAGCAGGACGTTAACGGTGAGGATATTCCAACAGAAAAACCCGGAAGTTTCAGTGATAAGTGATACGAAAGGAACTGCAGATACCAGTAAAAAATATGGAATGCTGGCAGATCATACTGCAGACCTTACGGATCTATCCGAAGAGAGAATAGAATTTGGATCTCCTTATGGGAAAATGGAGGTTCTGGCAATATACCCACAGGTTGTAAAAGGTGAAGTGTGTGGGTACCAATGCGAATTAAAGAGGGTGAGCTAATGATATCATCTAGATCAACGGAATACATCAATAGAAAGCTAGCAGGAACCCATATGATTCTCCTAAATTTCGCTGGAATATTATCATCAGAGGCTAAAAGAGGTGCTACATGGAGAGATAGGACCAGTCATGCAAGACAGTCTATACATTCTGGTGTTGATGGCAGAGGAAGAGATTTAACTATATATCTTGCTCATGGAGTTAAATACGGAGCTGTCCTGGAAGAAGGAAGTCCGCCTCACATTATAAGGCCTAAGAATAAAAAGGCATTGTATTGGAGTGGAGCAGCTCACCCGGTAAAAATGGTCAATCACCCAGGTACAAGAGCTCATCCAGTGCTTGAAAACACCTTGAAAAACAACAAGAATAGGCTTATGGAGAATGTATCAGATTGGTGGGCCAGTGAATAGGAGTGATTAGATGAGGGCAGGAGTGAGAAAACAGATATTAGACAATGTTGCAACTCTAAAGGATTGCTATGAACCTAACGTCCCTAAACATAATACTCCTAAGCCTTATGGAGTGGTGGTGCAAGGAACAGACTCATCGAGACAGGATCCTACAAGTTTCCAGAGAGCTCTAGAGGTTTGGATATATGCTGATTTAGGCTCTTTTCAGACATTGGACAATCTTATGCTCGAAACTATAGAGGCTCTGGATCTAAAAACATTTACCGATCCAAACACAGGCCTATCATACACCGCCACTTTTAACGGAACCATAGGGCAAGATATGGTGGACGAAGAGTGGAAAGCTATTGTAAGAGGTTTGAATTTTTCAGTCATAGCCTTACATGAAACAGATAGCTCAACCGACACCTGGGAAAAGGCTACTGCAGAATTTACCGAGGAAGTGACCGGAGCTAAATCATATAAGGGAGCTTGGAGAGAAGATTTCCAAGTTCCTTCTGTTTTATGTCGAACAATAAGCAAGACAACCGAAGAAATAAACCATTCATCCTACAGGGAAAATAGAGAGATTAGGATCCATGTTGTAAGCGACAAAAAAGACGAAAGGAATCAGATCATAGACACTATAGAGCAATCTCTAATGAGGGCTATTAAAATCCCTTTAGACATAGAGGACAGGAGATACCTAACAATAAAGTCTATTAGAGAAAACAGAGATAGTGACATGCTGGGCATCGGTCAAATTACGGTCACAATGACTAGGATAAATAGCATAGAAAGAGGAGGCACCTTTATAGAACGTATCTATAGCAGGGGCCAAGTTAATTGAGGAGGTATAAGATGAGCGATACCAAGAAAACAACAAAATCAGCTCCAAAACCTACAGAGCACAAGTACCCGGTCGAGGAACTGTTATTGAATAGCAAAGCTATTACAGGATACAGAACCGAAATTGCTGCGGGTGCTCTATTTAATTGCAAGGAAAAAGAAATGTCCAAAGAAGATTTTAATACTAAGGTGAATCAATTCTTAAAAAAGAAAGTGAATCAACCTAAAAAGGAGGTTAAGTAATCATGGCGAGCGGAACATGGTCGGAAACGGATAGACCTATTAGACCTGGGTTTTATAACAGATTTAAAGCTGCAGCACTGGCGAGGATCCAGATGGGCCAGCGAGGTATTGTGGCAATGCCTGTAAAAGCAAACTGGGGACCAGCTAAAGAGGTTGTGTCTATAACATCAGAAAGAGCATTAATGGACAACTTCGGTTCGGATAGCAATTACACAGCCTATAAACTTGGTAGACTTGCTTTATTGGGTGGACCAAGACAGTTATTGCTATACAGGTTAACCGATGGAAGTGAAAAGGTGGCAGAGGTGACATTGAAAAATACATCCGATGCCGATGCACTAAAGATTGAGACAAAATATCCAAGCACCAGAGAGTTCAAAGTCACAGTTAGACCAAGCATTGTGAATGAAGAGGCGAAAGACATTGTATTACACGAAGGGACTAGGCTTTTATATACATTCACTGGTTTAACAGGGACGATGGATGAAATTATAGAGGCCATTAATGAAAATGATGACAACAAATGGCTAAAAGCTACTAAGGTAGCAAATGGACCCCTTGCAGATGTGGTAACACAAGCACTAACAGGAGGAAATGACGGTGCTGCAGGAGTAACAAACGAGGACTACATCAATGCAATGGACAAATTTGAAGGATACAAGTTTAATGGATTTACCCTCGACGGAGTGACAGATCCAGCTCTACACACAAGTGTTAAGTCCTGGGTAGACAGAAACAGAAAGAATGGCAAGAAGATAAGAGCCTATGTAGGAGGGGAACTGGATGAAAGCATCAATGATGCTAATAACAGATCCAAAGCTCATAATTATGAAGGTTTTCACAATGTAGGTTCTACAGGAGGAGTTCTTGACGGAATAACTTATACTCCAGCAGAGGTTGCTGTATATATCTGTGCACTTGGAGAAAGTCAAGATATGAGAGCATCACTTTGCAACCAAGTCACCATATTCAGCGATGTAACAACACATCTTAGTAACGAAGAGATTGAAAGCTCTATCCTAGCTGGGACTATGATCTTGAGATACGACGATGGCTCTGTTGTCATTGAGGACGATGTCAACACCCTAAAGAGATATGGAGAGGATCAAAATGAAACCTGGGGGTATCTAAGAGCTATCAAATTTATGGATATGGTTGACGAGGACACATCCTTTACAGGAAACAGACAGTATGTTGGTAAAGTCCTAAATGGAGACACAGGACAAATTGCTATATTGACAGCCCTAAAGCTTTATTTTGAAACACTTCAAATTGGACAGCTTATCGAAAACTTCACAGTGGAAGTAGATGATGAGCTCCAAGGAACTGCTGCTAATGATGAATTCTTCTGGAGATGGGATGCTAAATACATTAACGTAATGAAGAAGATTATGGGCACAGGCTATATTCGATAAAAAGGAGGAATAGACAATGTCATTTAATCCAGATAGAGCCTTTTATGGCTCTTTTTCTAAATTATTATTAGATGGTGAGTGGCAAACCAATGCCAACTCTGTAGAGGCTACAGTAGAGATGTCCAAGGGAGAACTCAATGTAATGGGCGATGATTGGACCAGATACAAGAAAGGACAAAAGAGTGGATCTGGTACTTTCTCCGGCTACAAAGTTACATCAAAGATGATTGAACAGGGATTTGAAAGATTTGAACTCATTATATCCCTGGAAGATCCAGAGGCTTGGGGACATGAGCGAGTAAGACTTAAAAACTGTATGGCCGACAGTATCCAGCTGGCCAATGTAACCAGTGGAGAAATAATTGAAGAGGAAACACCATTCACATTCGAAGGTTTTGAATTGTTAGATGCAGTTACTGCACAATAAGAGAGGAGAATGAAATATGTTAGATGAAAAGAAAGTAATCATGGAAGAAGAGTTAACAGAAGAAGAAATGATTGAGATGTCAGAAGATGACATCATAAACAAGCTCCTGGAACCTACAGATGCTCCAGAGAGAACCTATGCAATAGAGAGATTGGGGATCCAGGTAACTCTAAAAGGTTTGAGCGAAAGAGAAATCCAGCGAATCAGAAAAGAGTGCACTGTAGAAAGAAAGCACCGTGGCAACAGAACCAAGGAATTAAATGAAGAAGAGTTCAATGCAGCACTTATTGAGTCAGCCACAATCAAGCCAAATTGGAGCGATAAAAGACTTCTTTCAAGCTTGAATCTATCTTCTGGCCGAGAAGTTATCAAGAGGAGATTACTAGCAGGGGAAATGGTCGCTCTTGGAGATAAGGTGATGGAGCTATCTGGCTTTGACAATGAGTTAGAAGAAATAAAAAACTCATAGGTCGGGCTCCAACAATAACAAAGCTTTATAATTTATTCGTAAAACACAATATGGATCCCGACTTTGTTATGTCAAAAACCGATATGGGGAGAAAACTTCTCTTTGCCTTCATCGACCATGAAGTGGAGACGGAGGCAAAGAACCCCCCTAACGGTGGCAATAAGAACAGTAAAAACAAACTTAAAGGCAAAGGGGGGAGGTAATTGGCAGAAAGAGAAGTTTATCGCTTGGAAGTCAACGTGGGCATATCTGGAGACAGAGAAACCACGAATAGGCTGTCTGCAATGGACAGATATACTCAAAGATCCGAAAACAGAATGCGACAACTAGACAGAATGGATGCTAATCCAGCAGTAAGGCTCGACGACAGATTATCCTCCCCTCTAAAAAAAGTTGAAGGCAGGATAGGATCATTTGCCAAAAAAGCGGTAAAAAGATTTGCTGCAGTAGCAACAGCCGGAGCTCTTTTAGTCGGTGGCTTTGGGTTGAGCAACACCATTCAAACCTTTGCGGATTTCGAGCAAGGAATGAAGAATGTCCAGGCTACGACAATGGCCACGGAAGAAGAAATGGTGGTCCTTACAGACACCGCCAAAGAGTTAGGCAGAACTACAGCCTTTAGTGCAAGAGAGGCCAGCGAGGGAATGAACTACCTCGCCATGGCAGGATTTAAAACAAATGAAATTGTAGAGGCTATGCCAGGGCTATTGGACCTGGCAGCTGCAAGTGGCACTGATTTAGGAAGGACCGCTGACATTGTCTCGGATGCATTAACTGCCTTCGGCATGTCAGCCCAGGAGACTACCCATTTAGCAGATGTAATGGCTAAAGCCAGCTCCACTGCTAACACTAATGTAGAGCTCTTGGGCGAATCTTTCAAATATGCCGCAGCTCCAGCTACAGCTTTTGGTATGACAGCCGAGGAAACAACAGCAGCACTTGCAAAAATGGCCGATGCCGGTATAAAAGGCTCTCAATCTGGTACAGCTTTAAGAGGTGCTTTAACCAGGCTATCCAAACCAACAGCAGAGTCACAAAAATGGCTGGATAGATTAGGTGTATCTATAGCAGATGCAGAGGGAAACATACGACCATTTAACGACATAATGGGCGACATGAGAGGCTCCATGTCAAATCTTACCCAGGAACAACGACAGCAAGCTATAGCAAGTATATTTGGACAAGAGGCAATGTCTGGTATGCTTGCGATATTAAACACCAGTACAGAGGATTTTGAGGCATATACCCAAAGTTTAAAAGATGCTGACGGTGCAGCCAAAGAAATGGCCGATATGAAACTTGACTCCTTAAGTGGCCAGTTTACTATTTTGAAATCAGCTGTAGAAGGAATGAAAATCGAGCTTGGAGAAAGACTAGCTCCTTATGCCAAAGATTTTGTAACCTGGTTTACTGCCAAGGTACCGGACATCACGGAAAAAATTGTTGAGTTAGTAGACCGAACCATTGAATTTGGGACAAAGGCATATCCTTACGTCTTGAAGTTTATCGACTTATTAAAACAAATGGCACCTGTGCTAGCAGGTATTGCTGCAGGTTTTGCGGCCTTCAAGATAGGTACTTTTGTTACTAGCACAATAGCAGCTATTAAAGCACTATCGTTGGCTGCAAAAGGAATGGCTCTGGCATCCGGAGGACTCGGAAAAGGTCTAATAGCTTTAATGGGTCCGGTAGGATGGGTAGCATTAGCTATAGGTGCTCTGGTCACCATTGGTGTTCTCCTCTGGAAGAATTGGGACAAAATCAAAGAAAAAGCTGCAGAGCTTGCAGGGTGGATCGGGGACAAATGGAATAGCATCAAGGATTGGACCTCGAATGCATGGGAAAACGTCAGATCCACTGTATCCGACAAATGGAACAGTCTAAAAGATACAGTATCGAATGTTGGTGAAGGGATAAGAAACGGAGTAGTCAACACCTGGGACAACATAAAAACAGGAACAGCTAACCGATGGGAAAACATAAAATCCACTGTATCCGATGGAATTAATAAAACCAAGGAAATAGTATCAAGTGTAATAGCGAACCTTCCAAGCCACACAATAGAATCCTTCACCAAAATGAAAGACGGAATACTCAATGTATTCGAAGGAATTAAGAATATCTTTAGTGGATATTGGAAGATCATAAGAAACATCTTTATGGGAGCCTTGCTTGTAATAATAAACCTAGTTACACTAGATTTTGAAAACCTCAAAACTGATATTGCAGCTATATGGGAAAATATTAAAGCGGGTTTTGCACAAATATGGGAAGGAATTAAGCAAGTATTCTCTGGAGCAGGGGAATTTATTAGAGGCTATCTCACTTTATTGTGGGAAAGTCTAAAGAACGGAATCCAAATAGTGTGGACCACAATCACCAACTTCCTATCGAGCACCTGGGAGAAAATTAAAACAGGAGCTGTGGAAGGTTGGAATTCCTTTAAAGAGGGAGTGTCCAATGTAATAACAAGCTCTGTGGAATGGATTAAAAACACCTGGACGGACACTGTAGAGTGGTTCTCGACCTTACCGAGCAGGCTATTTGAGAAGGGTGTAGAAATGTTTACATCTCTAAAAGATGGTTTGATTAGCATTAAAGATACTGTAGTATCGGGAGCGAAAGAAGTTGGAACTGGAATAGTAGACACAGTAAAAGGGTTGCCGGGTGAAATGCTTGAGATAGGTAAAAACATCATGCAAGGTCTTGCTAATGGTATCAAATCTGCAGTAACAGCTCCTTTTAAAGCAGCTAAAGATGCAGCATCAAGTGTGGCTAGCGGAATAAGAGATAGACTAAAAATTAACTCGCCTTCTAAACTTACTATGGAATATGGAGAGTTTACGACCGAAGGTCTTGCAGTAGGTATCAAAGACAAAATACCTCAACTACAGACTGCAATTAATAACGTACACAAGGTTGTTACCGATGATGAGATGGCAACTAAAGAGCCTCTTCTAAAAAGTTTTATAGAAATGAGCTTGCCAAAGTCGGAAAAGCTAAAAGAAATACCGATGTTCCAGAAGGTAATAGAAAAGACAAAAGAGATAAGATCTACTATTTCAAAGGTCACTGGAGAAGAAAAACCCAAAAAAGCTCAACCGGTAGCTGTTGCTGGCGGGGGCGGTGTAACTTACTACATCAATATTGATAATGTGGATGTAGATGTATCCAGCTCTGGTGAAGATGGAGACGGTGAAGATATAAACGAAGTAGTTCAAGCAGCTCAAGAGGAGTTCGGAAGAAAACTACTCGAAGCATTAAAGGACAAAAAGTAGGAGGTGGAACATGGACGTATATATTAAGACAGAGGAAGAAACTTTTCATTTTCCAGTAAATCCATTCTCGGTATCGATCAATGGTGGGAAAAAATATGATACCTTTGACATCCTGTATCAAGGAGATAGAGATTTCCCTGCAGAGAAAGCCAAGAGGATTAGAACCATGACATTAGACACTATGTTCCCCTCTGAATATGAACCTTACTGCAGGTATAGAAATATACCGACTCCGGAACAGGCATTAAAGAAAATCATTGGGTGGTCTGAATCCTCCACCATGGTCCGACTGATCATCACGGAGTTTAGTTTTAATGAGATGGTTAATATTGCGGATTATCAAGTTAACGAGACTGGGGAAAACCAAGGGGATAAATACATCACTCTAAACATTAGAGTGGCAAGAGAAGATGCTACAGAATTAATCAAAATAGAAAGAAGTGCATCCCCTTCCCCAGCTCCGCAACTAAAGGAAAATAGGACTCAACCAAAGCAAGAAAAACTATACGTAGTTAAAAGCGGTGACAGTTTGTTTAAGATAGCAAAAAAAGTGCTTGGCAATGGATCTAGGTACCAGGAAATATATAATGCCAATAAAGGGGTAATAGGAAATAATCCTAATTTGATTTACCCCGGCCAAAAATTTATTATACCAGGGTGATGTAAATGTATACGGTTATTTTAAAAGGCAATATAAGATTAGACAATCTTAAACTACAGATATCCCTAAGTGAATCTATTGACTCAATAGCATACACTGCAGATATAAGGCTTGTAATCCCTAAGGAGCTTTCATTAATGCAGGGAGACTCTATAGAGATTATAAAAAACAATAACCCTGGAAAAGGAACAGTATTCAAAGGTGTAGTTTGGACTAAAAATACAACTGCACAGCACTCAAAAGTAGGTAGCATAACTTGCAAGGAAAGGACGATTTACATTGAGAAGAGCGAGGATGAGTATTTGTTTAAGGCTGGTACCACAGCAACACAAAGAGCCAGACAGATGTGTGGAGACTGGGGAATCCCTATAGGGAATTTTGCAGACACAGAGATACCACTTTCTAAAGCTCCTCCTAAAATTAAAACTATTTACGGAATGATGCTCGATGATCTTAAGGAGACCGCTGAAAAAGGAGGCGGTCTTTTTAAATATCGAATGCAAAACAAGCTTGATCTAATTCGACTAGGCAGCAACCAGGAAGTATATGACATAAGCAATACCTTAGATAACATTGGCCAAACAGGAACCCTAGAAGGAGCTGTGTCAAAGGTAAAAGTCCTTGGAAAGCGAGAAGATGATAAAAAATCTCCAGTTATAGGAACATTCGAAAAAGACGTTTCTCAAGTAGGTACTCTGCAGAAAGTTATTCAAGATGAAAAAATCCAAGATGTGGGCACTGCAAATCAGAAAGCGAATGCTTTGTTCTCCAAAGGAGAAGGGCAGATTGTCACAAATGGAATTGATATTCCAGGGATAAGAGCTGGAGATAAAGTTAAACTTAGAGGTTTTTATGTTTATGCAAGCAGTGTAACTCACAACTTAGGTGAACCAGGATCCATGGAGTTAGTCCTGGAATCATTGGACCAGATAAGGAGGAAGTATTATGCAAGTTCTTGATGAGATAGCCAGAGAGCTACAGAAAAAACAAAATGATACTCTTGGAGCTGCTTTATTTAATACTGGCCTCGTCTTAGGAACAATGACAGGGGCTAAGAAAGTAAAATTAGACAACTTTAAATATGAAGTTCCTTGCCTTCTGCTCCATTATCTAACGGTCAATGAGCCATATATGCAGAAAACAGCTCAAGGTCAAGGAAATCACCCTCATGGTCCAAGCGGAGAGCATAGTCAATACCAAGGTAGCGGCCAACATTCTCACCCGCAATCAGAGGGAGAACATATCCACGACCTGGTAACACCAGAACCACTCAAACCATTAAAAGTAGGAGACAGGGTCCTGGTTGCAATAGTCAACAAAGGCTCTGATCACGTTATAGTGGGGAGGGTTGTATAATGCCGGATTTATTTCCAGAAAACATGGATTTTGAAATTACAGAAATGATTGAGAGTGAAAGCGAGAGTGTAGGAAACTTTAAAAAGTCTTATGCTTTTGATTTCGAAAAAGGTGAGTTTATAAGAGGGCCAGATGGCAAAATACTTTTGGTAAATAGGCTAGAGGCATACAAACAATGGTGCCAAAAAGCTTTATGCACCAAGAGAAATAAGCACCTATCTTATTCTAATATGTATGGCCAAGAATACTATACTTTGATTGGCCAGGACATAAATAAAGAGGCCATAGAACTAGAGGTAGAGAGAATGACTAGAGAGGCATTAATGGTCCATCCATATACAAGAAGGGTAGAAAATTTTTCTTTTGAATGGGACAAAAACAAGGAACATCTTTATTTTTCCTTTGATGTTATCACGGTATTAGATGAGCTATTCACCCTTGAACATTCGGAAGAAATGAGGTGATAAAATGCCTAGAGATTTAGAAATGCCAGATTTTTTAAAAGAAGATGCTGATACAATACATGCCAGGATGCTAGAAAATGCTCCTCCAGATATCAATTTAGCGGAGGGGGACATGTTCTGGGATACCACAAGGCCTACCGCAGATGAAAAAGCAGAGTTGCTGCAGCTAAAATTACAGAATGTGCTTAGAGTTGCTTTTCCTCAAACCAGCTATGGTATATACCTGGACTTCCATGGAGAAATAAAGGACGAAACCAGAAATCCTCCAACGAAATCCAGTGGATATCTAAAAGTAACTGGTAGCCCTGCATCGTATGTTCCGAAAGATAGGGTCATATATACCGAATCTACCGATACCCCATCCATAGGCTTTAAAGTTTTGGAGTCCACAGATGTAAATGAATCGGGAGAGGCGATGGTTCCTATAGAATGCCTAGAATCTGGTACCACAGGAAATGTAGCAGCCAACACAATAACATTGCCAGAAAGGCCAATCCCAGGAATAACCTCAATAACGAACCCAGAACCTCTCACAGGAGGCACCGAGAAAGAAAGTGACGATGCATACAGAGAAAGAGTTTTGGCTGGGTATGAGGAAACTTTAAGTGGTTCAGATGGAGATTATATTAGGTGGGCCAAGCAAGTTCCAGGGGTGGGGCAAGTTTACGTGATACCCGAGTGGGAAGGTTTTGGAACAGGATCTACAAAAATTTTAATTATGGATTCCAATGGCCAACCGGCAAATGAAACATTGATATCACAGGTGCAGAAATATATTGCTCCATTAGTAGAAAAGAACAGAGGGGGACTAGCTCCTGTTAATGCCAATGCAGTAGTGGCAGCACCAGAAATAATAGCTATAGATATATCTGTTAGCTTAACCTTCAAAGACGACTATGAGGTTTCTACGGTGATAGAGGAATTAAAATCAAATTTAAGAGAATACCTTGGTAGCATAAAAATAACAACAGATGAAGAAAGAACGGAATATGTTTACAGAGAAACTGTTGGACACGTCATACTAAGCACACCCGGTATTAAAATTTACAGTGAGCAAAGCTTGACTATTAACTGTGGAACGGATCCGATATTAATTCCTATAGGTGAGGTTCCAGCATTGGGAGAGGTGAACATCCTATGATAACTTCTCCTAGAGCAAAACAAATGTTTGGAACTGTGTCGCCTATCTACTACCAATCAAAGGTCATGAAAGCAATATTCCAATCCATTGGCATTGAGTGGGATATGATAGATGAAATAACAGACGAGATACTGCTGCAGTTATTCCCTCAAACAGCTACATGGGGATTAAGATACTGGGAAGAGCTACTCAAAATACCGGTGAATAATTCGATACCAATTGACAGAAGAAGAGCATTGGTTCTATACAGGATTAAATTAAGAGCACCAATGACACCATCAAGGATAGCGAATGTCACCAAATCTCTGGCAGGAGACTTAGCGGACTACGTTGAAGTTTTGGAAAATGTTGAACCCCACGTATTTATGGTTACGGTAGGGACAGGCAAAAGTGGTATAAATTACCTTAGTATATATAGGGAAATCAGAAGAATTAAACCTTCACACGAAAGCTTTTATTTAGGCAATCGGTACTCTAGGGGGTTTAGTCTAAAAAGAAGAGATATATATGGTTTTTCTAAAACAATACATGCTATAGGTACCTTTGTTTGCAGTAAAGAAGATGTTGAGTTTATTGCAACTAAAGGATACAGAACTTCCGATGATATTAAATATGAGAAAAATACAATACGTGGCACATCGGATCCTTTGGTATGTAGTAAAGAGTTAATCTATACAACCGAAGGATTTTTAAGTGAAAGGGAAATCGAAAACTCAATAAAACCTATCAGCGGAACTTCGGATCCTTTGATCTGTAGCAAAGATTTAGTTTATGAAACACAAGGGTTTTTAGATGGAAGTGGACTAGACCAACAGGGCAATGCTACTAAAGGTATGTCAAGTCCGTTAGTGTGCAGTAAGGACCTCAAATACACAAGAATAGAGGTGGTGTAATGAATAATTATGGAATACAAAGACTTTTAGACAGTATAGAAATCATGACTAAAGAGGCAAGAGTAACCTTTTCCAACGGTACCAAAGAGACAATTCCTATTAGGAAAGTAGAAAGGCAAGGAATGACCATTAGGATATTGTTTTACATTCCTGCAGCTCAAGTGTCTCAAACGATAACTAGGGTAGAGTTAATAGACAATAGAGGGTCCGTAATTGATGAACAGACAGATGTAATTGAAAAAGCCAGAAGGCAAGGTTTTATGACTGGCTTTGAATACACTTATAGCGAGGTGATATAGAGTGAACCCATATAACATCATAAAGTGGCAAGATGAAGTAAAGGATCAGAATGACAACATACTCCAGGAAGGTACCTTGCATGATGAAGTCAATATGAATCGTATGGAAGAAGGAATATACGAATCTAACTTAATGGCATCTATGCTAGTTCAAAGAGATCTCCAACAAAAAAGGGTACTAGCAGAGCTCGAGGGAGAGATAGGTGAAGTTTCCCTTTTGAACACAGATGCATTCCCTTTTAACAACTCCATAAAAACTGTAGCTATGGATAAACCTAGAGACACAACAGATTATAGAATCCATACCGAGGTAGTGTCTGCAGATGGAAATGTAGGCGATATTTTAATCACAGACAAGCAGTTAAATGGATTTAAGATTGCATTTACCGGCAGTGCTACTAACGTAACAATTAAATATTATATTCAAGGAGGCATGTATCAATAATGGCTAATTTTATAGTTAAAAATGATGATAGGAAACAGAGGCAAGAGCGAATCCTTAAAGACTTTGGCCAAAACTCTAAGACTGCCAGTAAAGAGGCTAAAGAAAAGGCTGAATATATAGCAGAAAAGACAATGGAAATAAAAAGGAATTGGAGGGTTTAAACAATGAATATCGTTGAAAAAAACCAAGGCGAAAAAACACCTTATTCTGTTGAAGGTACCAGACTCAATATAAATGATGAACTGATATTAGATTTATCAAGATATGAAAGGGATTTTGATGTTCATATCGATATATCGGAGGATTGGGCAGGAATGTTGGTGATGGGGTTAGGTGATCGATATGTAGCACAAATTGACATGCCAGCAAGAAAATACAATGAAATAGAAGTGGAAAACGACGAAGGAACTGAAGGCGAGGGAGAATCAACTACACTCGAACCGGTTCCTTTTTCTATGGAAAATGTAACTTTGACACTATGGGCATTAAAAGAAGGAGGGCTTAGATAATGAACTACGATATGTTGAAATTAGCTGTAGAAGGCTTGAGTGGTGGTAAAAACACCATTATCCTGGACGATAGAGGAATGCCAAGTTTCATGGTAAGAGTCCCTAAGTTAAGAAATTCGGATATTGTTGCAGGAGCTACTCAAAACACTCATCCAGCATTCATTGTTGATGGTGTGGAAAAAGACCTTTTGCATATTTCAAAATACCAAAACATTGTTAAAGACGACAGAGCATATAGCCTCCCGTTGATGGATCCAAGGGTATCTCTAACTTATGACCAAGCTAGAACTTTTAGCGAAAACAAAGGAATGGGATGGCACTTATTAACTAATGCAGAAAGAGCTGCACTAGCTTTGTGGTGCAAGAAAAACGGAACAATGCCAAGGGGTAATAATAATTATGGAAGTGATCACTCTGCAGCTCATGAAAGAGGAATAAAAACACATATGGCAGATGCAACTAGGATAGGAAGAGTGGCCACTGGATCTGGACCGGCAAGCTGGGCACACGATGGAACCACAGATGGAATTTACGATCTTAACGGAAATGTTTGGGAATGGTTTGGCGGATACAGGCTAGTTGACGGAGAAATCCAAATAATTCCTTACAACAATGCTGCAATGCATGTAAACCAAGGTGTTGATAGTACACTTTGGAAAGCTATCATGCCAGATGGTTCATTAGTAGACCCAGGAACACCAGGAACACTTAAATATGACGGTACCAGCACAATTAGACTCGCTACTTCAATCACAACAACAGGTACCCCGAGCACTGCATTTAAGGATCTAGCTTTAGAATCCGGCCTGGAAGTTCCGGAGATAGTGAAAGCCTTGGCACTTTATCCAGACGATAACAACATGGATGGTGATAGATTTTATTTGAACAACGATGGAGAAAGGTTGCCGAGGCTTGGTGGCAGCTGGGCGCACACGTCCACTGCTGGGGTGTTCGCTGTGAGCTTGGGCGGCACTCGCTCGAGCTCGGCCGCGGGCCTCGGGTTCCGCTCCGCTTATGTTGATCTGTAATCTGTGGAGCTGACAATCTGAAAGGCCTGCGATAGCGGGCCTTTATTTTACTTCAAGGAGATTGACGTTGATATGAATAAAGATCTAAAAATACTACAAAAAACTTATGACATGATTGTGTATGGAAACATATGCTTGAAAGAGTTCCCTAAACACGAAAAACACGTCATGGCAGCTAATATAAGGAGTTCGATGTATAGACTTCTCGAGCTTATTGTTAGGGCTAATAAAAAATATCACAAGAAAACAACATTACAGGATATCGATATTGAATTAGAATTATTGAGGACGTATATAAGGTTTTCTACGGATCCAAAGGTAAGGTATCTGACTTTAAGAAAGTATGAGAACTGGTCTAAAATGTTAAATGAAATAGGAAGAATGCTTGGGGGCTGGATGAAGTCAGTCAAGTAAATATAAATACGGGGAGTGGATCATGGTTGCCGAGGCTTGGTGGCAACTGGACGAACACGTCCAATGCTGGGGTGTTCGCTGTGAACTTGAACAACACTCGCTCGAACTCGAACACGAACATCGGGTTCCGCTCCGCTCATTTTCATCGCCAGAAGGCAAAATACCCAAGGGTGCTTGCACAGTGCATGGAAAATAAGGGGTCCATTTCCCTGCCCAAAAGGCAAAAAAATATATTGCTATGGAAATAGCTAGCAGGTTTATTCTCGAAGGGTGTTACACATAGCATAAATTCACAACATGGAAAGGACAAGACATGAAAAGATATGGCTACTTGTATGAGCAGATATACGATTTTGAAAATTTATACCTCGCTTATTTAGAGGCCAGAAAAGATAAACGATTTAGAGACGAGGTATTGGAATTCAGTGCAAACCTTGAAGAAAATCTAATCCAGATACAAAACGAGCTCATCTGGAAGATGTACAAGGTAGGCAATTATAGAGAATTTTATGTTTACGAACCAAAGAAAAGACTAATTATGGCCCTGCCATTTAAAGACAGGGTTGTACAATGGGCTGTTTACAGGATATTAAATCCTTTGTTTGAAAAAACCTATATAGAACACAGTTATGCTTGCAGAATAGGCAGAGGTACACATCAAGCAGCTAAAAAGCTGCAGTATTGGTTGAGGCAAATAGACAGAAAGCCACAAAAATATTACTACTTAAAAATGGATATATCTAAATATTTTTATAGGGTGGACCATTCTATAGCCTTGAAAATTTTAAGTAAAAAAATAAAGGACAAAGATGTGTTTTGGTTGATGAGAGAGATAATTCAAAGTGAGGATATGGCCTTTGGTTTACCGCTAGGTATGGAGCCAGGAGATTGCCCTAAGCATATGAGACTCCATGACAAAGGAATGCCTATAGGCAATCTTACAAGCCAGCTCCTAGCAAACATATACCTCAACGAATTAGATCAATTCTGTAAACACAAGCTGCAAATAAAGTATTTCATAAGGTATATGGATGACTTTATTATTTTACATCATGACAAGAAACATTTACACAGGTTAAAAGTGGAAATAGAGAACTTCCTAAATAGTCAACTAGAGCTCCACTTAAATAGAAAAACTTGTATAAGGCCTATATCTGTAGGCATTGAGTTTGTTGGATTTAGAGTATGGCCAACACATATGAAACTTAAAAAGAAAACAGCCAAAAAAATGAAGAGAAGGCTAAAATATTTACAGAAAGCCTATGCCAGAGGCGAGGTAACGTTTGAAGATGTAAACACCTGTGTGCAGAGTTACTTGGGCATACTGCAGCATTGCGACAGCTACTACTTAAAGTGTTCTATATTAAAAAGCTTTGTCCTTATCAGAAACTCATCATGAAGAAGGGAGGCAGAGACCAAGAATGTATTTAACCTATTACTATAAATTGCGAAAGGAGCTAGGCCATGGAGGATAGGGTGTGCATCGAAAAACACAGGAGTATAGAGCAAAGACTCAATACTCAAGACAGGAGACTTAATAATCATTCGGAGCGAATTGACAAGCTCGAACAACATCAGTCTCGTACAGAAACAAAAATAGAGAATCTGTGCGAGCAAATAAAGTCATTGGTAACCACAATAAAGTGGGCCATGGGTCTAACGATTACCACGTTGTTAGGCTTTTTTATTTGGTATATCCAAAATCTATAAAGGAGGAATTGATAATGAGTAACAGTCCGCTAGTAAATCACACCAATATTTCACCCAACAGCACAAATCCAAGACGAGACAAAATAAGAAAAATCACCATTCATCATGTGGCTGGTAATTTATCAGTCGAGCGAGTTGGCGAAATATTTAAGCCATCAAGCAGAAGGGCTAGCTCCAATTACGGTGTCGACAACAAGGGAAGAGTAGGGATGTATGTTGAAGAAAAAAATCGTGCCTGGACAAGCTCGAGTGCTGCAAATGACAATCAAGCGGTTACTATAGAAGTGTCAAACAACGGAGGAGCCCCTAATTGGCCTGTATCTGATGTAGCTCTAGAAAAAACAATAGAGTTATGTGTAGATATCTGTAAACGTAACGGTATAGAAAAGTTGAACTTTACAGGAGACGAAAAAGGCAACCTAACCATGCACAAATGGTTTGCAGCAACCAATTGTCCTGGACCATACCTAGAAAGCAAGTTCCCCTATATTGCAGATGAGGTAAACAAGAGATTGAATCCACCCAACTCCTCACCTTCTAGTGCCATAAGCATACTAGGGAAACCTACAGCAACTGTGGAACAAATGGAGGCCTGGGCAAAAAGTAAAAATGCAAACCAACTATTTATAGATCTTGCTCCTATTTTCTATGAAGAATCAGTAAAGGCAGGGGTTAATCCAATTGTGACCTATTGCCAAAGTGCTAAGGAAACAGGCTATATGAGATTTGGTGGAGTTCTCAATGCGAGCTTTAAAAATCCTTGTGGACTTAAAACTAATACAGGGGGATCCGACACAAATCCAAATG
This sequence comes from Clostridium formicaceticum, assembly GCF_001854185.1. Lineage (NCBI taxonomy): Bacteria > Bacillati > Bacillota > Clostridia > Peptostreptococcales > Natronincolaceae > Andreesenella > Andreesenella formicacetica. Next base: position 3,412,979 of record NZ_CP017603.1, on the reverse strand, counting down.
CACACCAAAGATTTAATACATGGGAAGAGGGGATCCAGGCACAGGTGGATCATCTAGCATTGTATGCTGGAGCTCCAGGATATCCTAAGCCGGGCACACCAGATCCTAGGCATTTTCCTCACTTAAAAGGTACTGCACAGACAGTTGAAGAACTGGGAGGAAAATGGGCACCGAGTCCAAGTTACGGAATGGACATCGCAAATATGGTTAAAGAATTAAAATCTACAAAGGCTGTCACAACCAGGGCGACGTATTATGTTCAGACAGGAGCTTATTCAAACAAAACCAATGCAGAGTCACAAATGAATCGTGTTAAAAATGCAGGTTTCGATGCTATTCTAAAGCAATCAAACGGATTATTTAAAGTTCAAACCGGTGCTTTTTCAGTAAAATCAAATGCAGAGAACCTTGAAAAACAATTAAAATCCAAAGGCTTTGATACCTATATCACTACTGCAGGTGGATCTGTAGTGACTACAGCTCCAGGACAGCCTGCCAAAGAAATGAAAGTAGGCAGCAAAGTTAAAGCAAAAAATGGTGCTAAAACTTACACCGGAGGCAACCTTGCCAGTTTTGTATATGCCAGAGTTTATGATGTGCAGCAGATAAGCGGAGACAGGGTGGTTATAGGTTCTAATGGCCAAGTAACTGCAGCAATGAAAAAGAATGATTTAATACTACAGTAAGGAGGTGGAAATTTTGGACCATATAACAGACAAAGAGCTTGAGAAATTGATAAAACAAAGACGTAAACAGAAAAAGAAAAACCGGTTCTCTAAGTTCATGGTAACCCTGGTTATATTGCTGAACACAGCCTTTACGGTAGCGGTACTGTACACATTCAAGAATGTTGGCCATGAACCAACAACTCTAATTGCTGCATGGTTTGCTTTTACAACAGGAGAGCTCTGGATGCTTTCCAGCATTAAAAAATCTAAAGTGAGAAAGGAAGATGATCAAGATGAATATTGATATAGCTATTAAAATTATAATCCCCATTATTGGAGCAGTGGTAACATATATCCTGGTGCCATGGATAAAAGAAAAGACCACTAAAGAACAAAGAGATAACTTAACCTTCTGGATTGAAGTGGCTGTTTTAGCTGTAGAGAAATACTACAAAGGGCAGTCCCAAAAAGGCGAATTGAAAAAAGAATATGTAATTGATTTCATTATGAATCAAGGGTTTAATATTCCAGAGGATCAGTTAAGCATACTAATTGATGCTGTAGTTGAAGAGGTTATAAATAAACCCAAAGAGCTATTTGACCAGGATTAATATCCTGGTCTTTTTTATTTAACAAGACTGAATAATTCTGTTATAATATATAAGAATATTTAAGAGGAGGAATTGCTATGAGCAAACGAGAAGAAGTTAAGGTTTCACAAGAAGAGCTAAATAGACAACGTGAAATCATAAATAAATTAAGAAAAATAAACGATGCAGAGTACGAGAGGACTGGCAAGAGAAAGAAACATCTCACTGTAACCTACGGTTGTCAAATGAATGAGCATGATTCAGAAAAATTATTAGGTATGCTTAAGGATATGGGTTATGTTGAAACTTCTGAAAAAGAAAAAGCAGATCTAATTATTTATAATACTTGTTGTGTAAGGGAAAATGCAGAGTTAAAGGTTTATGGAAACTTAGGAGCTTTAAAGCCCTTAAAAAAGAAAAATAGTGACTTAATGATTGCTGTGTGTGGGTGTATGATGCAACAGCCAAAGGTAGTAGAAGCAATCAAAAAAAAATATAAGCATGTTGACTTAGTTTTTGGTACCCATAACTTACATAAGTTTCCTGAACTCTTAGCAAACTGTAAACAAGCAGACAACATGCTGGTAGAGGTTTGGGAGGAGGAAGGAGAAATCATAGAGGGTATTCCTTCCATGAGAAAATATGGTGTAAAGGCCTTTGTAAATATCATGTTTGGATGCAATAATTTTTGCACCTATTGTATTGTTCCCTATACAAGAGGCCGCGAGCGTAGCAGAGAAATAAAGGAAATTGTGAATGAAGTTGTTGATTTAGCTAAGAATGGTACGAAAGAGATCACTTTATTGGGGCAAAATGTAAACTCCTATGGAAAAACTTTAGAAAATAAAACTGAATTTGCAGATTTGCTTAAAGAATTAAATAAGATTGATGGTATAGAAAGAATTCGATTTATGACGTCGCATCCAAAGGATTTATCCGAGAGCTTAATAGAAGCAATTGCCCATTATGATAAGGTTTGTGAACATATTCATTTGCCTTTTCAAGCAGGAAGTAATGCTATATTAAAAGCAATGAACAGAAACTATACGCAAGAAAGCTACTTAGGATTAGTAGAAAAGCTTAAAAAAGCTGTGCCAGATATTGCGATGACAACAGATATCATTGTTGGTTTTCCAGGAGAAACAGAGGAAGACTTTATGGATACCTTAAAAGTCGTGGAAGCGGTTAGATTTGATTCCGCCTTTACCTTCTTATACTCCGTCAGGGAAGGTACACCTGCTGCAAAAATGGAGACACAGGTAGATGATGAGATAAAGCATAAAAGATTTAACCAATTGGTGGAGACAGTGAACCAAATCAGCGCTGAGATCAATAGCTGCTACTTAAACAAAGAAGTAGAAGTTTTAGTTGAAGGTGTTAGTAAAACAGATCCGTCAAAATTGATGGGAAGAACAAGACAAAACAAATTAGTTAATTTCTCAGGGGGAGAAGAGCTTATAGGTAAGCTGGTAAGGGTGAAAGTTACAGAGCCAAAAACCTTCTCTCTTAATGGAGAAATCGTCAGCTAAGATAAAAAAACCCAGCAAACTTACGTAAGATAGACACGTAGGGAGACTGGGTTTTTCTTATAGAAACAGTTTGACATTAACAATCATAATAGATGTTATCATAAATGATAAGTTATTTATAACTTATTAAAATTCCTTGTTTCAAATAAAGCCATATTTGTTATAATGAAGCTATAGCTTTATTATGTTTAGGAGGTATATTATTGAGTAAACTAACGCCCATGATGCAACAATACACAGATATCAAAAACCTATATAAAGATGCATTACTATTTTTTAGATTAGGAGATTTTTATGAACTATTTTTTGATGATGCCATTACAGCCTCGAGAGAGCTGGAGATAGCCCTCACGGGAAGGGATTGTGGCTTAGATGAAAGGGCACCTATGTGTGGTGTGCCTCATCATTCGGTAAATAACTATATTAATCGTTTGATCGCAAAGGGCTACAAAGTAGCCATCTGCGATCAGGTAGAAGACCCTTCGGAGGCAAAGGGGATTGTAAAGCGAGATGTTGTAAGAATAATTACGCCTGGAACAGTGATAGATGCAGATTTATTAGAAGAAAAGAAAAATAATTATTTAATGTGCCTTTATGAAGGAAGTACAGGCGTGGGAATAAGCTATGTTGATATTTCTACGGGAGAATTATTTTCTACCGAGATTACAGAAGGAAATTTCCAGCAATCTCTACAGGATGAAATTTCAAAAGTACAGCCGAAAGAAATTATCTATTCTTCAGAAAATAAACACGTTTATGAAGTTCTTTATGCATATCAGAAAAAACTTGACTTTTATATGAATGAATATGAAGATTGGCGTTTTGAATATCAGCATGCATGCAAAGAACTACAGGAGCACTTCAAAATTCTTTCAGTAGATGGATTGGGTTTTCATGGAAATCACTTAGGGGTTTTTTCTACAGGTGCTCTAATTGATTATTTAAAAAACACGCAAAAACGCACCTTAAATCATCTTAATAAAGTTCAGATATATACTTTAAACACTACGATGATTTTAGACTTCACCACTAGAAGAAATCTTGAATTAGTGGAAACCATCAGGGATAAAAAGAAAAAAGGTTCCTTATTATGGGTACTGGACAAAACCATGACTTCTATGGGGGGGAGAATGCTTCGCAAATGGCTGGAAGAGCCCCTGCTAGATGTAAAGAAAATTCATGATCGATTAAATGCAGTTGAAGTGATTAAAGAAGATATCCTATTGAGAAAAGAATTAAAAGAAGCATTTAAAAATATCTATGACTTAGAAAGACTCTCTGGAAAAATATCTTATGGTAGTGTGAATGCTAGGGATTTAATTGCTTTAAAAAATTCCTTAATGAGCATTCCTAAAATAAAAGAAATTTTATGCAGCCAAGAATCTTGCCTGCTACAAAACTTGCAATCCCAGATCAATGAGCACCGAGAGATTACAACCTTAATTGAAAAAGCCATCTTAGACGAACCTTCCCCTAATATCAAAGAAGGAAATATGATAAAAGATGGATTTCATCGAGATCTTGATGAATTGAGAAGGGCTTCCAAGGAAGGTAAACTATGGATTAGTAGTTTAGAAGCAAAAGAACGAGACAAAACAGGTATCAAGTCATTGAAAATAGGGTATAATAAGGTTTTTGGCTATTTCATTGAAGTGACAAAATCTAATCTTCACATTGTCCCCAAAGAATATATCCGAAAACAAACCCTTGCAAATTGTGAAAGATATATTACGCCACAACTAAAGGAAATAGAACTAAAAGTTCTAGGTGCCGAAGAAAAAATAATTTTATTGGAGTATCAGCTTTTTCTTGAGATACGGGAAATCATAGAAAAAGAAGTTCCTAAAATTCAAGCAACAGCCCATGCCATTGCGCAGCTAGATGCCCTCTACTCTTTGGCAGAGGTTGCTTATGAAAATGGCTACATAAAACCATCAATGAATGATGGAGAAGCAATTCACATTCTTGAGGGAAGACATCCTGTAGTAGAAAAGATGTTAAATAACAATATGTTTATAGCAAATGACACCTACCTAGATCAGAAGGAAAACGGGATATCCATTATAACTGGTCCTAACATGGCAGGAAAATCAACCTATATGAGACAAGTTGCTTTGATTGTTCTTATGGCACAGATTGGATCTTTTGTACCAGCTAAAGCAGCTGCCATCGGTATCGTTGATAGGATTTTTACTAGAGTAGGCGCCAGTGATGATTTGGGACAAGGCCAAAGCACCTTTATGGTAGAAATGAGTGAAATGGCAAATATTTTAAACAATGCTTCTTCTAAAAGTTTATTAATATTAGATGAAATTGGAAGAGGCACCAGTACTTTTGATGGATTAAGTATAGCTTGGTCTGTGGTTGAATACATTAGTGATGTTTTAAAATGTAAAACCTTATTCTCCACCCACTACCATGAGTTGACGGAAATAGAAGGAAAGATGAAAACTGTTAAGAATTACCGTATTGCTGTTGAAGAAGAGGGGGAAGATATTGTCTTTTTAAGAAAGGTCATCGAAGGAAGTGCTGATAAAAGTTATGGCATCCAAGTTGCAAAATTGGCTGGACTTCCTAATCATGTTATTAAAAGAGCACAAGAAATCCTCATAGGGCTAGAGGAAGAAAAGAATACAGTACAATATAGTCAAGATCATAAAGTTGTTAAAGATACCATAAGCGAAACAAGTGAACAATTGAACTTTACAGCCTTCAATAATGAGGAGGTAATCAGAGAACTTAAAGGACTAAATCTTATGGAAACAACACCCATGGAGGCATTGAATATACTTTATCAGTTGCATAAAAAGGTCATTAATTTATAGGGAGGCAGGAGATGCAAAAAGCAATAAAACTTTTAGATAACTTAACGATTAATAAAATAGCTGCAGGAGAAGTAGTGGAGGGACCCCAATCTGTTGTAAAAGAATTAATTGAAAATGCTATTGACGCTGGTGCCACAAGTATTATTGTAGAAATAAAGGAAGGTGGTCAAAAGTTTATTAGAGTCACTGATAATGGAGGGGGTATCCATGAAGAAGACGTTGAAACAGCTTTTATGCGTCATGCTACTTCTAAAATACAATATTTAGAAGATTTAAACGTCACCTTGACGCTAGGCTTTAGAGGAGAGGCTTTAGCAAGTATTGCTGCTGTATCACAAATTCAGATGGTTACAAAACCCAAGGAACAATTACATGGTATTTCTTTGGATATAGTTGCAGGGAATGTAACAAATAAAAAACAAGTTGGTGCTCCCGATGGTACTACCATCATTGTAAAAAACTTGTTTTTCAACACACCAGCTAGACTAAAGTTTATGAAAACCCCTCAAAGCGATACAACAAAAATAGGAGAAATCATGTCAAGACTTGCCTTAAGTCAGCCTCATATCGCTTTCAAATATATTAACAATAATAATGTTATGTTTACTACTTCTGGTACTAATCGCTTAGACCAAACCATCTTATCTATATTAGATAAAGCATTATTTAAGAGTCTTATAGCTATGCGTGCTGCAAAGAAGGGTATTGAATTGGATGGTTATATAAGTCAGCCTAGCTATGTTAGAGGCAATAGAAACTATGAGATTGTTTTTGTTAATGGGCGATATGTTAAAAGCAAGTTTCTTTATCGATCAATTGAAGAGGCCTATAGAGAAAAACTACCTATTAATAAATTTCCTGTATGTATTTTAAACTTAAAGATTGATCCTAGTTTAGTAGATATTAATGTCCATCCAACAAAAACAGAAATAAAATTTCATGATGAAGAGATCCTTTATGAAGTGATCTATGATAGTATTACTTCTGCTCTATCAAAAAACACTTTGGTGCCTAAACTTTCGTTGCATAGTAAACAAAGCAATTCATCTATAGGAGCAACTTTTACGAATCCTGTTTATAGGGAGAATAAAAGCATCTATAGTACACATAATAACAATAAATCCAATAGTTTACAAATGTCCTTCGAAGAGAAGAAGGATTACGATGTAACTACTAAAACACCAGTGACTGAAAATACGATTACTAGTTTTCCCAAAAAGCCCATGCGGTTGCAGGAGGAGAATCCTCAATTAGAAACGACACAGGAAAATTTTCTTAGTACTTTGCTAAATAATTATAAAGTTATAGGACAATTATTTGATACTTATGTTATTATAGAAAAGGATCTTTGCATGTATCTTATTGATCAACATGCTGCTCATGAAAGATTGGTTTACAATAAAATGTTACAAGAATTTATAAATGATCGTGTTACTACGCAAAGTCTATTAGCACCAAAACTTTTAGATTTATCCCATGAAGATTTTCTGTTCATGACGCAATATATAGACAAATTTAAAAAACTTGGTTTCAATATCGAAATCTTTGGCAATAATACGATTTTGATTAGAGAAGTTCCCTTAATTATGGGAGTGCCTAGAGATTTTGATTTTATGTTAAAAATCATTGATGAGCTAAAAAATGACCCTACGAGTGATACATATTTCAATGAAACGATTATTAGAAAATCCTGTAGAGAAGCCATTAAAGCAATGGATAAACTTCATATTTCTGAAATTCATGGGTTGATAAAGGATCTAAGTACAATACAACCTCCCTTAACTTGTCCACATGGGAGACCAATTTTGTTATCTTTAACAAAGTATGAGATAGAAAAACATTTTAAAAGAATTCAATAGGAGGAGATGCCTTGAAGAAAAAGCTGTTAATCCTTGTGGGCCCTACTGCAGTCGGCAAAACGGATACCTCTATAGAGCTAGCTATGAGATTAGAGGGGGAAATCATATCAGCTGACTCTATGCAAATTTATAAACTTATGAACATCGGAACTGCAAAACCTTCTGTAGAAGAAATGCAAGGAATTCCTCATTATTTGATGGATATTATAATGCCAAACGAAGATTTTTCAGTAGCGGCATTTCAGCAGAAGGCAAAAGCAGCTATAGAAGAAATAACCAATAAAAAGAAACTTCCCATTATCGTAGGTGGTACGGGTTTATATGTGAATGCTATTATTTATAATATGGACTTTACCTCTACAGTTTCTAATTGGCAGTTGAGAAATCAATTACAAGAAGAAGCGCTTAAATACGGAAATGAATACCTTCATAATAAGCTGAGGGAAATAGATCCTGAAGCAGCAGAAAGAATACATAAAAACAATGTAAAGAGAGTTATTCGAGCGATAGAAGTATTTCATGAAAGTGGAGAAAAGATAGGAAATTTTCGGGAAGATGTTCAGTTCAATGATGCATATAACTTTATTTTAATAGGCCTCACTCGGGACAGAGAAGAGTTATATACTAGGATTAACCACCGTGTCGATATCATGATGAAGGAAGGTTTGGTGCAAGAAGTAAGAAATTTACTAGAAATGGGTTATCCAGAAGACTTGGTGGCCTTTAAGGGCCTAGGTTATAAAGAAGTGATTCATTATTTAAAAGGAAATGCAAGTTTACAGGAAACCGTTGATATTATCAAAAGAGATACCAGAAGATACGCTAAGAGACAATTAACCTGGTTTAGACGTTTTGAAAATATTCAGTGGTATAATTTATCGGAATATCCTTCAAAAGAAAAATTAATTAACAATATTCAAGAATATATAGAAGGACATTTTAATGTGTTATAGAATATTAATACTAATATAGAGGTTCTGATGAGCAATACAAAAAGTCTTACATGAAGCAAACTTTAGGATAATTGAAGGAGGGTAAAAAATGAAAAATAATATTAACTTACAAGATATCTTTTTGAATCAAGTAAGAAAAGAAAGTCTTCCAATAACTATATATTTAGTGAATGGATTTCAACTAAAAGGTTTGGTAAAGGGCTTTGATAACTATACGATTGTCTTAGATACTGATGGTAAACAGCAATTGATTTACAAACATGCTATTTCAACAATTGCTCCCAGCAGCAACATCAACTTTATGCAAAATACTAAGCAATAACATTGGAAAAACCAAGCAAAGTGAATAAATCTTTTAAACTTCTCAAGGGATATCCCTTGAGAAGTTTTTTTGTCACATTTTTTCTTTCCTAAGAATATGATAATATAGTATCTATTTTGAGGTGATAGGATGACAAATAAAATGAAAAAAGAAATGGATTATTTATATCAGTTGGTAAGAAAGGGCGATATGGGAAGCAATGATTTTTTAAATCATTTGATAAATGATACAAAAAATCACAAAGAATTATCTAAAAATGCTGAAACCAGCAATACAGAATCATTAGATGAGGTTATGAAGGAATTACAGCAGCTAATAGGTTTAGATGATGTTAAAAATATGGTAAATGAAATTGTAGCTTATGTTGAAATACAACAAAAAAGAAGGTTGCAGGGATTAAACGCTTCTCCGCTTGTACTACATATGGTTTTTAAAGGAAATCCTGGGACAGGAAAAACCACTGTAGCCAGAATACTTGGAAGAATATTTAAAGCAATGGGTTTATTAGAAAAAGGACATATGATTGAGATTGAAAGAGCTGATTTGGTTGGAGAGTATATTGGACATACCGCTTTAAAAGTAAGAGAACAAGTAAAACAAGGGTTAGGAGGTATTCTTTTTATAGACGAAGCATATTCTTTAGCAAGGGGAGGAGAAAAGGATTTTGGCAAAGAAGCCATTGATGCTTTAGTAAAAGCGATGGAAGATCATAAGGATGAATTTATACTGATTTTAGCGGGGTATCAAGAGGAGATGGAAGGTTTTTTAAATATCAATCCTGGCCTTAAGTCAAGGTTTCCTATACATATTGACTTTAAGGATTATTCTATTGAAGAATTGGTGGAAATCGCAGAGTCCATGGTGGATGAAAGACAGTACACTATCTCTAGGCCAGCCAAAGCAAAGCTTTATAATATCTTAGCCTCTAAACGAAGAAGCGATGAACGCTATGCTGGAAATGCACGCCTTGTAAGAAACTTAATTGAAAAATCTATTCGAAGACATGCAGTGAGATTGAAAAAACAATCTTTCTGTACTAGAGAGGATTTAATGATTTTAAAAAAAGAGGATTTTATGGATGGTGAGAATATATGAGCAATTGTATATTACTAGGTAAACCTAATGTTGGAAAAACATCTTTCTTTTTAAATTTTGCTGAGTTTTTAGGTATAAACAGATGCACCTTAGAATTTATGGATTTTGAGGGAAATGCTGTGGCAAAACATTATTCAGTAAATGTAGCAAAAAACTATTTAATAAGTGCCTCTCCCTTTAAAACAAAGGATGTCTGCAAAATAAAACTGTCTATTCCAGTCTACAAAGGTAGATCAGATTTTCTATTACATGATACAGGCGGATTAATGGATGGCATTCATAAAGATGAGAATGTCAGAAAATCTATGGCAGAGACCCTTAAATATTTATATTTATCTAATATCGTTTTACATATGATAGACACCTCTACAATTTTTACAAATCAAATAAGCACCATGAGTGAAATTGACTATCAAATTAACAAGTATGGTAACAGCAAGGGTTGCTACTGTATTTTAGCGAACAAGATGGATTTAAGTGAAGGAGAAAAGGGGCTTGCGTTTCTTAAGAATAAATTTAGAAATACTTACATTCTTCCTATATCTGCTTTAAAGGGGATGGGGTTTGGGGAGGTGAAGCAATTTGTTGCTAGAAATATTTAGAAAATACATAGGCATACTACTAATAGGTATTGTTATCAAGCTATTAGATGATGATGTAGATGAAGATAAAAGAAATAAAAGCTTTCACAGCAAAATTTATCGTGATCTTACTGCTTATAAACTACCTTACTGCCTTTTATTTCTATCTTTATCCATGCTTTTAGAAACTTATCTTGTTTTTTCTTTATTTACCTGTGCCTATATGATTGGTATGTTTCACTTTCCTGGTCAAAAATTACCTTTACATTTAAAAGCTTATCAAGAAATGGCCTTACTTGCCATCATCAATATTTTTTTTATACCTTTAGAAATTTTTTTCTTTGCCTTCACATCCATTCTTCTCATCCAACTTATAGATGATTTAATGGATAAGGCCTATGATTTTAAATATGGTTATAAAAATTTTGTAAATAAGTTTGGAAAAGGAGAAATAATTCTTGTAAGTAGTATTCTACTGATTTTGTGTTTAATGTTATCTTGGACAAACACGATGATAGTATTATCCTCTAGTTTTTTTATAAACTACTTGTATTCTAAAATATAGGAGGTGTATAATGTTGTATGGCTATATACTGATTTCTTGTTTAGTCTTGTTATTGCTTGGCTATAGTATCGGAAGAAGGATAGGCATAAAGGAAGGAAGCAAAAAAGCACGCAGTCACGCAGTGATTGAATTAAAACTAGATTACTATCATCATAAAAAGTGTCCTATTTGCGCTAATAATAGGGCTCCTACGGAAGAGGAGGAAAAGATAGATGTACCACGACAAAGAAATATTACATAATCTTTTTGGTATTGAGAAAAATCTTCTTAATAAAATGGAAGAGATAGAAAAGGACTTGGATTTAATTTTTAAACAGGTAGATACTAGCAAGAGCTTTAACCAATATAAGATACTGTCTGCAATGCAGGAGTGTAAGTTAAGTGACCAGCATTTTAACTGGACAACAGGTTATGGCTACAATGATTTAGGACGAGATAAATTAGAAGAGGTATATGCGAAGGTTTTTAAAACAGAAGATGCCATCGTCAGGCCAACCATTGCTAATGGCACCCACGCTTTAACCCTATGTTTAACTGGTTTACTTCAATCTGGAGATGAAATGGTTGCCGTTACTGGTAAACCTTATGATACCTTAGATAAATTAATTGGTATTAGCGGTGATTATAGGGGGAGCTTTAAAAATACCAATATCAACTATAAACAAATAGATTTTTTGGAAAATGGAGAAGTAGACTTTGCATCTATTGAAAAAGAAGTTACCGAAAAGACAAGGTTAGTATATATTCAAAGATCTACAGGCTACGGCTTTAGAAAAGCTTTAAATATTGAAACCATAGAAAAAATTATTCGCTTGGTAAAAAGCAAGTATCCGCATATCCTATGTATGGTAGATAACTGCTATGGAGAATTTCTTGAAACCAAAGAACCAACAGAAGTAGGGGCAGATATTTTAGCAGGTTCTCTGATTAAAAATCCTGGTGGGGGACTAGCTTTATCTGGAGGCTATATTGTAGGAAAAAAAGCACTTATAGAGTTAATTTCTTATAAGTTGACTTCTCCAGGTATAGGTAAGGAATGTGGCCTCACCTTTGGCATGTCTAGAACTATGTTTCAAGGACTTTTTTTAGCGCCTCATACTGTAAGCGGCGCAATAAAAGGCGCTATTTTTTGCTCGAAACTATTTGAAGAAGAAGGTTATGAGGTGCAGCCTAAGCACAAGGATCAAAGAAGTGATATTATACAAGCAGTAAAGCTAGAGGATAAGGAAAAAGTTCTGGCTTTTTGTAGAGGGATTCAGGAAGCAGCCCCTGTGGATGCCTTTGTAACACCAGTTCCTTGGGATATGCCGGGGTATGATCATCCTGTTATTATGGCGGCTGGTGCTTTTGTGCAGGGCTCCTCTATTGAACTCAGCGCCGATGCCCCCATAAGACCTCCTTATATTGTCTATTTCCAAGGAGGCCTGACTTACGAACATAGTAAACTGGGGGTACTAAAGGCCCTTCAAAATATAAAAAATTTATCACATGCACATGATAGTATAGTGTAGGTACGAGACACTATACTTGAATTTTAATATACTAAGGGCTACATTACTTTCAAAAAAAAAATCACTCTGCACCGCCATGCAGAGTGATTAATAACATTTAAATCATCATAGTGGTAATCGCATTTTGCGAATCCGATTACCTTTATCTACAGTATAACATACATTTAGAAAATCAAACAAGGTTTCCAGTTGTAAAATATAATACATTTACATTTTTCGGAAAACACCTATAACCTTCCCTAAAATAGCAACATCCTTCACAATAATAGGCTCCATATACTTGTTTTCCGGCTGTAATCTTACGTGATCTCCCTCGTGATAAAATCTTTTTACGGTAGCTTCATTCTCTAATAATGCCACCACAATATCCCCATTAGCAGCGTGGGATTGTTTGCGAACAATCACATAGTCTCCATCTAATATCCCAGTTTCAATCATACTTTCACCCTTAATCGACAGAATAAAGACATCTTCGTTACTATTGCTTAGAAAATCTATAGGTAAAGGAAAAGTTTCCTCTATATTTTCTACCGCTAAAATAGGCTCCCCAGCTGTAACTTTACCAAGAATAGGCACATGAATAATTTCCTTATGTAGCTTTACATCATAATGATCGTCACCGCTTAAAATTTCTATCGCTCTAGGTTTGGTAGGATCTCTTCGGATATATCCTTTTTCTTCTAATTTGTTTAAATGACCATGCACTGTTGAAGTAGATCTTAGACCAACAGCTTGACACATTTCTCTTACAGAAGGTGGATAACCTTTAGAACTTATTTCTTGTTTCATGTATTTTAAAATTTCTAATTGTTTACTACTCAAGTCTTCATACATACAAGCAAAGGCTCCTTTCTACATCTCTAGTTACCTTTTATTATAGCACATAATCACAATATTACAAAACATTTGTTCGGAATTTTCTATTCTTCTTCTATCCATTCAAAATTCTTTACAATTTCTCGTTTTACATCCTTCTTATGTGCAGCATACAACTGAGTTGTTGTAACATTATCATGATCTAAAAGGTTTTGCACATCATAGATGGAAAATCCCTGCTGAATCAAAGAAGTAGCAGCAGTTGCCCTCAATTTATGAGGGCTATAGCCATAATCACGGCTTGTGCCCAAAGCCATTGCAGTATATTTTTTCACTAAATTTCGTATCGCCCTAATGGTCATTCTTTTATTCTGCAAGGATAAAAACAAAGCATCTTTATTGATTTCATCTAAAGCAGCTTCAGTAGGACGTTCCTTAATAATATATTCCTTGATGACCTTTTCACAGGTTTTGTTTAGGGGCATCAGCACTTCTTTACCACGTTTTCTATAGATTTTAAAATCTCCTCTATTAAAATTGAAAGAGGAAATATTCAGCTGCTGTAATTCGCTTACCCGTAATCCATAGGTAACAAAAAGAACGATAATAGCTTTATCCCTTAACTTCGTTTTTTCCCAATAAACCTTTTCCTTATCAGTAAAAGCTTCTCCTGTTTCTACAATTTCCAGCATTTTTGCTACTTCGTCAATTTCAAGACGTTTAATTGCATCTGGTTGAGGCTTAGGAAGGCGAATAGGGTTAAAGCCATCGGTAATATTTTTTTCAATAATTTCATCTCTAAATAAAAACTTAAATAATACAGATAAGGAAGATTTCTTTCTTGCTAAGGCTCTATTGTGGTTTTCCATAACTTTGATATACTCACTATTTTCCATCGTGTATCGTGAACAATAATCTCCTAAAAATCGATTGATATCTTTCGCATTGATTTTATTAAATTCCTCTATTGAAATGGTCTTAATAGTATCCGCTTGCGATAGAGAAGATTCTTTTACTAAGTATTTGCAAAAGAATAAAATATCTTCTAAATACGCTAGGCGGGTAGACAAAGCTACGCCATTTTTTAAATAGAGGAAAAAATCTCTCATAAAATCAGGTAATTGTCCCTCAATTTCCAAACATCTTTCTATTATTTGATTTTCTTTTAATACAATATTATCTGGTTTATCAGATTTATTATGTATTGATAGTTTGCTCTTCACTGTAAATCACCCCTTGCTAATATCTATTTTAAAGTGATAAGAGGATAAAGACAAGTAATATTAAAAATCTTAAATTTTAATATAAAAAAATTTTTATCACCTATATATTGACAATTTCAAAAAACTGATTTATAATAATTTTCATAATCGAATAAAAAATATCAGTTATCAGGTGCCTCTTTATGAAGAGGAGAATAGGAAATCGGGTTAAATTCCCGAACGGTCCCGCCACTGTAACCGAGGAGTCTCTTGCAATATGTCACTGTTTATGTATAAATAAATGGGAAGGCGCAAGTAGGGCTATGATCCGGAAGTCAGGAGACCTGCCTGGTAAGGAATGTATTATATGTGAATCATGGTAAAGTTCGCGGTCATATGACTGTGGACTTTTTTTGTTTTCAATTTTATAAAGGAGGAAGATAATATGACTTTATTAGAAAATGCAAGAAACGGTATCATCACTGATGAAATGAAGCAGGTGGCTATAGCAGAAGGCGTTACAGAGGAATTTATCCGCCAAGGAATTGCCAAGGGAGAAATCGTATTACTAGGAAGCAAGCACCACAAGGATGTAAGACCCGTTGCAGTAGGAACTGGCTTATCTACTAAAGTCAGTGCCAGCGTAGGAATACATGATAAAGATGATAGTATCGCTGGAGAAATAGATAAAATCATGGCTGCAATTGAAGCAGGTACCGATGCCCTTATGGATTTAAGTGTAAGTGGCGATATAGATGGTATGAGAAAAGAAGCTTTAGCGGCTACAACAAAACCTATTGGTACTTTACCTTTATATCAAGCTTTAGCCGATGCTAAGCAAAAAAGAGGCTCTTCACTAAAAATGACAGTAGATGATTTATTTGAAGTAATTGAAAAACATGCTGCTGAAGGAATAGACTTTTTAGCGCTACACTGTGGCACCACCATGGATATTGTTGCAAGAGCAAAGCGTGAAGGAAGAATTGATCCTTTAGTAAGCTTTGGAGGTGCTCATCTTATTGGATGGATGATTCACAATGAAGCAGAAAATCCTTTATATGAAAACTTTGATAGACTTTTAGAAATAGCAAGAAAATATGACGTGGTTTTAAGCTTTGCTGATGGCATGCGACCTGGATGTCTTGCAGATTCCTTAGACGGTGCACAGGTTCATGAGCTTGTCATCCTAGGAGAGTTAGTAACAAGGGCAAGGAATGCAGGCGTACAAGTAATGGTAAAGGGACCAGGACATGTTCCTATCGATGAAATAGAAACAACAGTAAAGTTACAAAAGAGTTTATGTAAAGGTGCCCCTTATTTTGTCTTTGGACCATTAGTAACGGATAGTGCAGTAGGCTTTGACCATATCAGTGCAGCTATAGGTGGTGCCATTAGTGCCTTTGCTGGTGCAGAATTTTTATGCTACGTTACCCCAGCAGAACATGTAGGCTTACCTAATAAAAAACAGGTTTACGATGGAGTAATTGCTTCTAGGATTGCTGCCCATGCTGCAGATGTCGCTAAGGGCATAGAAAAAGCTATTCAATGGGACTTAGAAATGTCACAAGCTAGAAGAAACTTAGATTGGGAAAAACAAATGGAATTATCCATCGATCCTGAGACCGCAAGAAGAATGTGGAAGGAAAGAAGTGATGATTTCTCCTCAGAGTGCACTATGTGTGGAAAATATTGTGCAATGAAGATTGTTTCACAATTTTTAAATAAAGAAAAGGCTACCGCTTAGAAAAGATAGGAATAAGAGTTTATGTAAAAGTATCTATAGATTAGCATAATGGTATTATAGGATATTAGAAAGATAACGACTTGAATATTTTTAAAAAAGCAAGTAAATCTAGGAGGGAAAAACATGAATCAAATAGAGGCGGCAAGAGCAGGTAAAGTTACAGAAGAAATGGAAATCGTTGCATTACAAGAGCAGGTAGAGGTCGAGTTTATCAGAAAAGGTGTGGCAGAAGGAAGAATCGTTATCCCTAAAAATAGAGTAAGAAACCGTTCTAAGTTATGTGGAATTGGTGCAGGCTTAGATATTAAAGTAAACGCTCTCATCGGTACCTCCAGTGATCGAGATCAAATGGATATGGAGATGAAGAAATTAAGAATTGCCGAGGAAGCAGGCTGTCACTCCTTTATGGATTTAAGTACTGGGGGAGATATCGACGGTATGAGAAAGCAAACCTTATCCTTAGCCAACGTAGCTGTAGGAAGTGTACCAGTATATCAAGCAGGGGTAGAAGCAATAGATAAAAAGGGCAGTATTGTAGGCATGACTTCTGATGATCTCTTTGAAACCATTGAAAAACAAGCAGCTGATGGCATGGACTTTATGGCGGTTCACTGTGCATTAAACTTCGATATTATCAATACGCTTCAAAAGACAGGTAGGGTAACTGATGTAGTAAGTAGAGGAGGTTCCTTCCTTACAGGCTGGATGCTGCAAAATCAAAAGGAGAATCCTTTATATGAAGAATTTGATAGATTGCTGAAGATTATGAAGGCATATGATGTGGTTCTAAGTATAGGGGATGCCATAAGACCAGGATCTACAGCAGATTCATTAGACCAATCTCAAATTAAAGGCTTAATGGTTGCAGGCGATTTAGTTAAAAGAGCCCTTGCAGCAGGAGTTCAAGTAATGATTGAAGGTCCAGGGCATGTTCCTCTAAACCATGTAAAGACCACCATGCAATTACAAAAAAGATTATGTCACAACGTTCCTTATTACATATTAGGCTTCCTGGCAACAGATATAGCCCCAGGCTATGATAATATCACTGGTGCTATTGGAGGTGCCTTTGCAGGAATGCACGGTGCTGACTTCCTTTGCTATTTAACACCTGCAGAACACTTAGGTTTACCTAATGAAGATGATGTAAGAACAGGGGTTATCTCTACAAGAATCGCAGCACAGGCTGCAAATATTGCTAGAAAACGTGGTCATGTTATCAACAACGAGCTACAAATGGCGAAGGCTAGAGTAGAAATGAACTTAGAAAAACAGCTTCAAACCGCCATTCATCCAGAAATATTAAAACAAGCGATGAAGGGTCAAAAAAATGAGGACCAGCACTGTAGTGCTTGTGGCGATGATGATTGTGCTATGCAGGTGGCAGCAAAATACTTTGGCATTGCATAAATAGTAAGAATCAAGAAAGGATGATCATTATGTGTGCTAAGTTAGCTGAAATTCTTCAAGGAATTCAACCAAGCAATAAAGAATGGGGACAAAAAGCGAAGGAATACTTAAATAATCTAGCAACCCCTCCAGGAAGTTTAGGAGAATTACTTGCATTGGCAGAACAACTGGCAGCAATTAAGGAAACCTTAAAGCCTTCCGTAAAAAATAAAATGGTTATCGTGATGGCAGGGGATCATGGGGTTGTAGAAGAAGGTGTCAGTGCTTTTCCTCAGGAGGTTACCCCTCAGATGGTGGCAAACTTTGTCAAGGGTGGTGCTAGCATCAATGTCCTATCAGAAGTGGTGGGAGCAAAGGTTGTTGTTGTGGATATGGGGGTAGCCGTGGATTTAACCGACTTTATTGAAAAAGGAAGCGTATTGCCCTATAAAATAGATTACGGAACAAAAAATATGACACAAGAACCGGCAATGACAAGAGAACAAGCTGAAAAAGCACTTTTAGCAGGTATTGAAGTGGTTAGCAAGATGATTCAAGAAAAGGGAGCAGAACTAATTGCCACTGGAGACATGGGTATAGGCAATACCACTCCCAGCAGTGCCATTGTATCGGTAATGACAGGAAAAACAGTTGCTGAAGTTACCGGTAGGGGCACCGGTGTAGACGATAAGGGTTTAGAAAATAAGATTCGTGCCATAGAAAAAGCAGTAAAAATCAACAAACCCGATCCTAAAGATGCTTTAGACGTCTTATCCAAGGTAGGAGGCTATGAAATAGCAGGAATTGCTGGAGTGATTTTAGGAGCAGCTTATCATAAGGTGCCCGTAGTTGTTGACGGTTTTATCTCTACTGCAGGAGCCTTAATTGCAAAAGGCTTAAATCCAAATGTGGTGGATTACATGATCGCTTCTCATAAATCTGTAGAAGTAGGTCATCAACATATGTGGCAGGAACTAGGCTTAAATCCTATATTGGACCTAAAATTCCGATTAGGGGAGGGTACTGGGGCCGCCATGGCGATGAATGTTGTTGAAGCTGCAGCCCAAGTAATCAATAAGGTACTTACCTTTGAAGATGCGGGAGTTAGTAAAGATGCTTAATTCCTTCTATGATCCTCAGAAATCTGGTGTCCAGTATTTAGAGGATTTGGCCTGTGGCTACTGGCACTCCCAAGTGATTTTTACTGCTATAGAATTAGAACTATTTAACTACATAGGAACAGAACAAAAAACTTTAACAGAGATCAGTCAGCATTATACCAGCAATGAAAATGCCATGGAACGATTTCTCGATACCTTAGTAGTATTAGGATTGCTGGTAAGATATGAAGCATATTATTATAACAGCCAGTTAGCTTCAGCCTATTTAATAAAGGATAAGGCATTGTATCAGGGGGATTCAATCTTATGGAGAAAAGCCTTATATGCTAACTGGCAGGACTTGAAGGAAACTTTAATCTGCGGAAAACGCCTGCACTATATCCCTAATGAGGATGAAGAGATCCTCAAGCAGAGGACAAAGAAATATATCAAAGCAATGGATTGTATCGCAAAGTCTAAAGCGAAGGAAATTACTAAATTCTTTGAAGGTGTTCATTTGGGAGGTACGCTCTTAGATGTAGGCGCCGGATCTGGTGCCTTCTCTTTAGCCTTTCTAGAGGATTTTAGCACCTTAAAGGCAACTCTTTTTGATTTAAGTTCTGTCATTGCTATAACCAAAGAAAATTTAGCAGATACCCAGCCTAATATCTCCTATCATCAAGGAAACATACTAGAGGATTGGCAATTACAAACAGAAAAATTTCATATTATCCTGTTGTCTAATATTCTTCATGCCTACTCCGAGAAGGAAGTAGAGCATATTTTAAACCAAGCGGCAAAATGGATTGATCCAAAAGGTTTCATTATCATACATGACTTTTTTTTGGAGCATTATTCCCTAAAGGCCCGATTATCTGACTTAAATATGATGGTCAATACCTACAACGGTAAGGTATTTGAAGGGGATTGGGTATGCAAACTATTAAAAAAACTCGGGTTTTATGATGAAGGGCTCCTTCCCCTGGAGAGCGATACAGCCCTTATCATTGCTTCAAAGAGTCAGGAGCTTTTAAAGAAAGTTCATAGAGATCAGAAACAATATCTGATGCTAAAACTAAAAAAACTTGGTTTTAGAAACCTACAGCTTCTCTCTACGGAGGATGTAGCTTTTACTGAGGTAGCAGCGGTAAAATGTCAATTTGGTTGTCAACACTATGGGTTAGGAAAGTGTCCTCCCAACAGCCTTCCTATAGAAAAAACAAAAAAACTTTTAAAAGAATTTAAATATGCTCTGCTGCTGGAGGGAGAACCCCCTACCAAAGGTTTCCAAAAAAAAATACTAAAAGCTGAAAAAGAAGCCTATCAGCAGGGTTTTTATAAAGCCTTTAGCCTTTGGGCAGGACCTTGTTCTTTATGCAGCCAGTGTGAGCCTAAAAGTTCTTGTCCACAGGCAAGGCCTTCCATGGAGGGTTGTGGTATAGATGTTTTTCAAACAGTGAAAAACTTAACAGGAAATCTTGAGACAGTAAAAAACAAAAATGACTATGTCAAATACTTTGGTTTATTATTATTGGAGTGATTACATGAAAGTATTATTTATACAAGCGATGTCTACAGAAACCAGCACCTCAGAAATGGTCTATCCTATAGGTATTGTCACTTTAGCTACCTTGCTTAAAAATGCGTATACAATTGATATTTTTGATATGAATATTCAAGAAGATCCCTTCAGCCAGTTAAAACAAAAGCTACAAAGTTATCAACCAGAAGTAGTTTGTGTTTCCCTAAGGAATATCGATCCGCTGGGAAATAAGATGAGCTCCCTCATTCCTCCCTTTGTAGCCACCATAAAAATGATCGCTGCTCTTGTACCTGAAGGAAAAATCATTGCAGGAGGGACTGGATTTTCTCTTTTTCCTAAAAGAATTATGGAGGAATTACCAGAGATCCACTACGGTATCATTGGTGAAGGAGAAAACACTTTACCTAAACTATTGGCAAACTTAGAAAATCCTTCTCACCTTAAAGGATTATGCTTCAGGGAAGCAGACAATGTCGTGGTATTAGATCCCTCTAGGGAGTTGGATATGGATTGTGATTATATTCAGCCAGATAGAAATTTGCTCAGTCCTGACCTTTATCGCCATAGAAACAGTTATGTGCAGGCTATGGGGGTAGAAACAAAAAGAGGATGTCCCTTTCATTGTAGCTATTGCGTGTATCCCAATCTACAGGGACGAAAACTTCGTTGCAGAAGCCCTAAAAAGGTAGTAGATGAAATCGAATTATTAAATAAAGAATTTGGTATTGAAAGAATACATTTTACAGATCCAGTGGTAAATATACCCAAGGGTCATATGGAAAGTATCTGTGAACTACTAATAGAACGAAATGTGCAAGTGAAATGGAGTGGATTTTTTCGAGAAGATTATTTAGATGAAAAGAATATGACACTTTTTAGAGATTCTGGATGTGAATGTTTCTCCTTTTCTCCCGATGGTCTTTCTCAAGAAGCCTTAGATGTTTTAGGGAAGGGTTTAAAGATAGAGGATATTATAAGGGCGGCAAAACTTTCTGCTAACACTGGGGTTCTCAGCGTATATCATTTTATGGTGAACGTCCCAGGAGAGAATGAAACCACCATAAAAAAGGGGATGGACCTCATTGATGAAATCTATGCTATTCATGATAAAACAAAAAGCTTAGGTACGATTGTTTTAAATAATGTCAGGCTTTATCCCGATACCCCTATTTATGAAATAGCTAAAAATCAAGGCATTCTTTCTCCTTCAACAGACTTGCTATACCCCGTTTATTACAATCCTGAACCTTTTAGTAGTATTCGACATCAACTAGAAACCTTTCACCTGTGTAAAAATATTTTTATGTGGCAGGAGTTGAAATAGAATGAGAGTCCTATTATTAGAACATCCTAGAAACATTGGAGAGGAGAATATCAATGATATCGCCAATGCACCTCTTTCCTCCTGCTTATTTACAGGATACATCGCAGGAGTCTTAAAAGAACAAAATCATCATGTGGATATCATTGAAGGTTATCTAGAGAGACGCTCCTATGAAGAAATCTATCAGATGATAAAAGAATTCAAACCAAAGGTATTAGGAATACATATGGTATATCAATGGAAGGCGGATGTAGAACTTTACCAGTTGTTAACTCAAGTGAAAGAAGAGGGCTTGGTATCCTATATTACAGCCTATGGTTATTACCCTACTTTTGCTTATGAAGAGATTTTTAGAGAGTGTAGCATCTTAGACACCATTATTCTTGGGGAACCAGAGATGACTTTTTTGCGACTTGTTGAAAAGTTAGAAAAACACAATACACATCATCAATTAAAGGGCATCGCCTATAGGGAAGCGACAAACAAACTACATATCCAGCACACTGAAGCCTTTGAAGACTTAGACAGCATCCCCTTTCCTGAAAGAACCGCTGCCTCCTTGTCTATAGGTGAAGTAAATATTATGGGTAGCAGAGGTTGCTATGGCAACTGTACTTTTTGTTATATTAATGCTTTTGTTGGCAGTGGTTGTTCTAAGTGGCGGGGAAGAAGTCCTGAAAACATTGTGGCGGAAATAGATGAAGTTATCGCCAAAACCGGTATGCGATCCTTTTATTTCACAGACCCTAATTTTTTTGGTCCAGGAAAACAGGGACAAGAAAGGGCCTTAAAATTAGCTTCTTTATTAAAACCTAGAAATATACAATTTGGTATAGAAGCAAGAGTAAATGATATTCATGATACCACTATCAAAGCTTTGGTAGAGGCAGGGTTAAAACATATTCTTATTGGACTTGAAAGTGGTAAAGAAGAAAGTTTGAAAAGATTAAATAAAATGACCACTGTAGAAGAAAACGAAAAAGCTTTAAAAATCCTAAGAAACAACGGCATAAAACCTAATGTGGGCTTCATCATGTTTGAACCAGATTCTACAATAGAGGATTTAAGAATTAATTATGATTTTTTAAAAAGAAATGAAATTCTCAACAGTCTTGATATTACCGTGAATGTTCTTTATCATCACCAAATTATTCTTCAGGGAACAAAATCCTACAAAGAGTTAAAACAGCAGGGGAGACTAAAGCTCTCTTCTTTGTCCACCTATGAGGGAAGTGCGGATTACAAAAATCCTCAAGTAGCACGATTTGCTGTCATTATGAGGGAAATTACAAATTGTATTTTTGGCTGCTATAAGACCCTATGGTGCAATGATATCTACAGCGCAGCAGGGATGAAGGAAAAGTATGACCAAGTCAATCGCATGTTGATTAACGTCTTTGAAGAAACATTAGCCCTATTAGAAAAGGGAAGTGTCATTGACGAGAGCTATAAATTAAACACTATCCAAGCTTCTAAAGAATACATTTACAGTAAACTAAGTTAACTTTCTCCTATTATAAATCAAGAAGCTTTCTTAAAGAGAGCTTCTTTTGTTTGTGCCGAAAGATAATTAATTATAAAACATTTCATTATTTATCTATGATAGTGCAAAAAAGCTTCAAAAATTTTACAGTTGAATAAAATGAAAAAACATTTATGCAAAATCCTGTTATAATTAAGTTCTCACACAAAACATAACAAGGAGATATGCATAAATGTTTCAGAACTCAATTATATCAAATGAGCTATCCATATACAATTTTTTTAAAAAATTAAAATTTGATTTATACCTGACTAAGCTTCAACTCAAACACCTAGAAAACACCATGAATGCTATGGTTTTAAAAGGATACAACGGATATAGCTATGCTTACTTCTCCAAAGCATAGAACTAGTATTTCAAGGTTTTTTTCTCAGAGTAAATGGAAAGAGGAACTATTAATGAACTCTTTAAAATTGGCAGTTATAGAGCTTATTTGGAGCAAGTCAAAGGAAACAAATAAACCCGTATACATGATTATTGATGATACAGTTTCTGAAAAAACTAAGCCCTCGTCAAAGGCTAAAAATATTATTGAAAAATGCTCTTTTCATAATTCTCATTTAAAAAGAAAAACTGTATATGGACATCAATTAGTGGTAGCTTTGCTTTCCTGTGATGGTTTAGTCTTACCCTATGCTATAAAAATTTACGATAAGGAGAAAATGAGCAAAATAGATATTGCTATAGACTTCATTTCCTCTTTACCAAAACCCATTAACAAAGGCTATGTGCTATGTGATAGCTGGTATAGCTGTAAAGCTATTTTTACAGCATCCCTTAAAGTCGGATATAGTTACATTGGAGCACTTAAAACCAACAGAGTCATCTACCCAAAAGGTCATGAGAGATTAGGGGCTAAACTACATAAGTTTGCTGCTGGCTTAGATAAAGATTCCTTTGACCTCGTCACAGTTAAAGGTGAAAAATACTATATTTACAACTATATTTACAACTATATTGGCAACTTAAATGATATGAAAAAGGTGTCCATAACATTAAGTTATCCAGAAAAGTCCCTTCATAAAGAAGGTGCTTTGAAAGCATTTATATCCCTAGACATATCTTTAAAGCCTTTGGATATTTTAACTCAATATACGGATAGATGGGTCATTGAGCCGTTTTTTAGAGACTGTAAAAATTACTTAGGACTAGATAGCTATCAAGTTAGAAGCCAAAGAAGTATTAATAGGTATCTTGTAGTAATGCTCTTAGCGTATACTTACTGTAAACTTTACTCTAAAGAAATCTTTCACTTTAATACTGGTCTAAAGCTAGCTCAAAAGGATTTGAAAAAATCTCAGGTTATTTGGATTTACTCTGCTGCAACCCAAGGTAAACCTATTGAAAAAATTTTTGAGGAGCTAAAAATAGCCTAGGAATTTATTTGCTTATTTAACTGTAAAATTTTTGAAGCAAAAATGCACTATTATAGTAATAACATTAAAATCCTGGTCCAATTGTTGAAATAATGATGTGCGCAATTATTAAAGCTAAAATTGCAGATATTAGATAAGTAACTGAAAATAATTTACGCCTCGTTATAAATAATAATATAGCAAAAACCACTATATATATTAAAATGCAAACCGTGTAGTTCCAAAATTCCAAATATTTTCTACCAAAAATTCTAATCATAAAATCCTGATTATTATTTGTAAAAATAAAAAATAAATGAAAATTGATTATCCCTCCTATAAATCCTAGTATTATTTCAACAATAAAACCCCAATATTTCTGCATTAAATCACTCCCTTAAATTAAAGCAAGCATCAGATAATGCTTCCTTAAAGCCTGTTTTAGATAATTTTTTTCATCTATACCATCCTAATGAAAGCTTTAAGCAATTATAGCATAAAAATCATGACTAGCAATGTAAAAAGTCCCAATTGAAGGACTATTTTACATTGCGGGCTATTGCAGCTATGTTCTAATTACCCCTATTATTGAAATTTCTTCTCCTTCTACATCAAGGGTAGATCGGGTTATAAAATTTAATAAATATGAAAAAGCTGGCGTGAAAGAATATTGGATCGTTGATCCGGAGGGTAAATACGTGAACATATTTACCCTGCAGGAAGATGGCCGATATGGAAGACCAGAGGCCTACACTGACATAAATAAAGTACAGGTTTCTGTTTTTCTTGACCTCATGATTGACTTATCACAAGTTTTTGCCTCTATTTAAGGGTATTCGGATTTGAGTATTGAAATCAAGAATAGAGTTGATATAACGTTTAATTATTAAATCGAATTACAATATTGAATCTGATATTCGATTAGGATATAGCGGTGCTATAGAATCAATTGAAAAGGTGGAATTTATGCGATTGAAAATAAAAGAAGAGTTATCGAATAAAAGCAGGTCACTTTTTTATCGCTAGAATGTTAGAATTACCAATAAAAGAAGTTAATATTATTGATAACGGCAATACTGGCGGTCAAGTTCTCTTAGATATGCCAAATATCCTTAAAGCAAGCCAAATAAAGAACATGGTCATGGTTAAATATGCGGGATTTATAACAGAAAGAATTTTAAACGGTGAAGCTTCAGATGGATGTATGGGATATGCTACATCTGATATGGATAGTGCTAATATTTTGTTGAGAAAATACGTTATTTTGACTGATGATTCTATTTCATTCACTGGATATGAAGATGAGTATATTAAAAATAAATGTATAGAATTATCTAAGTTATGGGGAAAAGAAGTTGAAGTATTATTGAGCGAGAATGAAAATGAAGTTAAAGAAATAGCTGAACAACTTATTGAAAAAAAGGTTATAAAGGTAGCGTAAGATGGACATCAACCTTCTTAGCAGTAAATGAAAAAATATGAAAATCGGGGTATTCAATACTCAAATCCGAATACCCTATTTAAATAAAAAGGGCATCAGGAGGTACTGATGCCTTAATTATTCTACAGGGAGATTGATAAAATGAAGGTAGTAGAACCCATTAGAGATAACAAAGTGATTAAAAATATGAGAGCTATTTTAAAAGGACAGTCTACACGTAATGAGCTTCTTTTTATTTTGGGCATCAATGTGGGTTTAAGGATTAGTGATACTCTTGGATTAACAGTTTCTGATTTAATTAAACCTAGTGGAAAAAGTGTTAAAGATTACGTCACTATTACAGAGAAAAAGACTGGCAAAACCAAAAAGTTTTATCTTGGAGATATTGTAAAGAAGGTAATCGAGAATTATCTAAAAGAATTTCCAGTTCTTGATATGAATAGTTATATTTTTAAGAGTCGTAAAGGAGAGAATAGTCCTATCACTAGACAACAAGCATATCGAATTCTTAATGGAGCAGCTGAATCAATAGGACTAATAGAAAGAAATGATAAGAGTGTGATAGTATCCGGAGAAATTGGTACGCATACGCTTAGGAAGACTTTTGGTTATCATGCATTTAAGAATGGAACAGATCTAGAATTATTAATGGATATTTTTAATCATTCTTCTAAATCTCAAACATTGAGATACATCGGGATAACAGAGGATCAGAAAAAAGATGTTTATTTGCAATCAAACTTAGGATGAAAGGAGATTATTGAATGGATTATATATTCAAGAGACCTGAGTTTACTGAATGGACTATCATAGTAAGGGACAGACGTTTTGATAAATACCAGGAAGAGCAGTATTTTGGACAAATAGGTGACTTCGAAGAATTTTCAGGAGTGTTTCGGACCGGTATGCGAGATGGAAAAGAGTGTGAGATGTTTACTCTGCTAGGTAGGAATGTTGACCATGCTTACTTATGGGTTAATATTTTCAAAAGTGGCGACATTGAGTATGTATCGCATATACCAAGCGTCATAAATATAGATAAAAGGAAGAAGCTTATAGAAATATTACCACTTGTATACTGTGGCTATGACAGTGAAGATAATACTTTTTACTTTAAATATATTGAGGAATATCAACCTACTTCTAATATCATAATAGAGTGAAGTGATTAGAAAAAAGTGCAAAGCAGATGGTTATAATTACCATTTACTTTGCACTTGGTGACAGGGATGCTCCCACTACCCCAAAATAGGGGTCTCGCCAGCAAAACCGACAAAACTCACTTTAAGCCATTTGAGTACAATATAACATAAATTATGTTGTACTTAATCATGCGAAATGATAAAATTATCGTAATGAGCGAAACATAATTTATTAAATTTTTGAATACTTTTAATGCAACATAATTTATGCATGAATTATGTTGTCTTTAAGAGAAAGGAAAATTATGGATAAGAAACATATCCATATAAATAACCTAGTCAGCATAGCGAAGAGAAAAGAATTAGAAATATTAAGCAATATACATTACAAAAACTTTTTCCATCCCAAGGATAGGATCAGGATAAAACATACATGTGGCAAGCTTAATACTTTGAAAATTAAAGATTTCTTAAAATATGTATGTACTTGTGAACCAGATACTAACAATAAGATTAGTAGAATTTGTACTTTATGTGAGAAACCTCATCGAGTAAGAAGTCAACTGTGTTCTAGTTGCAATGAAAAAAAGAAAGAAGTTGAAGTTAGCATAAGG
Source organism: Clostridium formicaceticum (assembly GCF_001854185.1). Taxonomy (NCBI): domain Bacteria; kingdom Bacillati; phylum Bacillota; class Clostridia; order Peptostreptococcales; family Natronincolaceae; genus Andreesenella; species Andreesenella formicacetica. The sequence goes on along the minus strand of NZ_CP017603.1, from coordinate 3,385,268 downwards.
AAATTAGTTTATTTGAAAGAGTATTATAATGTATAAATCCCATAACTAATAGGCAATTACCTTATGATATAGAAATACTTGGTAAAAATATCCTTATAGAAATTCAAGGGCAACAGCATTTAGAATTTATAGAGTATTTCCATGGAACCTTAGAAAATTTTCATTATCAACGAAGAAAAGACGATTTTAAAAAAAGATTTGCTGAAAAAAAGGGATATAAGTTTATATATATTTTTTATGATGAAATACAAAATGGAAAATTTAAAAACAAAGTATTTGAAACATTAGGTTTAAACTTACAAAATACAATAATTTGATGGAGGGATAAGGATGGAAAAAATTTTAGAGCAAGTATTAATGGAACTAAAAGAAATTAAAGAAGGTCAAGTTAAGATACAGGTAGATATCAATGCCATGAAAGAAGATATTGAGCAAATAAAAATGGACGGAAAAATTACAAAAGAGCAAACTGCTATTTTGACAGAATTTAAAACAGAAACATTTCAAAATATTTCTGATATCAAAGATACGTTAAAATTTCTATTACATAAAGAAATTGAAACAGAAAAAGAAATTTTTGCACTCAAGCAAATAAAAACAAAATAATAAAAAAATTATTTTAAAGGTAGTGGAAATACACTACCTTTTCTAGATATAGGAATTTAATATGAATAATTAGGGGTAATATTATGATTGAAATATTTAAAAACTGGTTAGAGAAAGAAGCTAAAAGTATAAATACTATAAAGAACTATACCAGACATGTACAGAACTATTTAAAATGGTTCTGCGAAAGCTTTGATACGCCTTTTACTAAGTTATACCGTGAGAATGTTTTAGATTATATGAGCTATATGTCAAATATAAAAAACTTAAAAGCAGAATCTATTAATGCGAAGTTAGCAGCTCTGAGTAAATACAATGAATTCCTTGTAGAGCAAAAAGTTCAAACAGATCTAGTTATCTCTAAAAAAGATTACATTAAGATTCAAAAGGAATATGTTAGCCCTGCTATTATTACAAAAATTGATGTAGAAGTCTTTCGTCAAAAAATATTGCAAAATAAAGATAAGCGAGATTATGCCATAGTTACTCTACTAGCGTACTCAGGTATGCGTATATCTGAAGCTTTAAATATCAAAGTAGATGATGTGAACTTAACTGCAAGAGAAATACTAGTGAGGTATGGAAAAGGTAAAAAGCAAAGATTAGTAATTATCAATGATAAGATATCTAATGCTATTAAAGAATACTTAAAGGAGCGAGAGCAACAAAAAAATAAAGATAGTGCCTATCTATTTATTAGCCGAGAATCCAATAAAGTAGATCGGTCTGTAATTAATCGTGTTTTTAATGAATACAGTGATAAAATTACCCCCCATACCTTAAGACATTTTTTCTGCTCCTATGCTCTGGAAAATGGATGGTCTACTCATGAAGTAGCTGCACAAGTTGGACATTCAAATATTCATACCACTATGCTGTACACTCATCCATCTAGGAGTGAAATAAAACGAAAGGCGAATCTATTGTAAAGGTTGTGATTTTTGATGGCCACCCCTGAAATTTTATTGACCGAAGAGCAGCGTTTGGAATTTACGCAAATATCTCCCAACATTAACGAATGGGAGATTGCTAAATACTATACATTTTCTGAGCAAGATAAAGAAATTATTAACCGCCACAGAAGGGATTATAACCGACTAGGTTTTGCAGTCCAATTAGGGTTACTTCGTAATCCTGGTTGGGCTTTAAATAATGTCAGTCATATTCCTGATCTAGTTTTAGAATATATAGCAGAACAACTTAACATCGATCCAAAGGAAATGACTCAATATGCACAAAGAGAAAATACAAGACTAGAGCATTTACAGGAAATCCGTGAAGAATATGGATATAGGAATTTTATAGAACAAGATGAGGAATCGCTTTTTAGCATTCTGCTATCGGCAGCCATAGAAAATGATAATATAATTAATCTAATGAAAACTGCTATAGAGACACTAAGAAAACAAAAGATCATACTTCCTGGTATTACTACTATAGAAAAGTTTGTTCATGATGCTAGAATCAAAGCTGAAGATACTATTATTGAAATGATTAATTCTACGATTACAGATTACCAAAAATCTCTTATGAATAGACTTATTAATGCAGAATCCGAAGAAACTATTACAAAACTCGCCTGGCTCCGTGGAGATTTTGGGTATCCTTCCCCAAAAGCATTCTTGGAGGTTATTGAACGCCTGGAGGAAATCAGAAAATTAAACTTAAATTTAAATATTGATAAACTTCACCCCAACAGAATAAGACAATTATCTAGACTTGGAAAAAAGTACGAACCCCATTCATTTAGGCGTTTTGATGAAAATAAGAGATATGCAATATTAGCTATCTATATGAACTGAGTCAAACTTTAATTGATAAAGCTATTGATATTCATGATAAACAAATTAAATTAATATATTACTATCTAAAGGTCGTAAAAAGCATGAAAAAATTCAAAAAGAAAATGGAAAATCATTAAACGAAAAGCTGATATATTATATTGATATTGGAGCTGCACTTATAAAAGCTAAAGATGAAGGCTTAGATCCCTTTGAAATTTTAGAATCTGTCATGGGATGGGATAAAATTGTAATATCTATTGAAGAAGCAAAACAATTAGCTCGACCGGTAAACTATGACTATATTGATTTATTAGATGACAGATACTCTCAGCTTAGGAAATATACTCCTATGCTTTTAAAACATCTGGTATTTAAATCTACTAATTAAGCTAATCAGCCCTTGGTAGATGCTTTGGATATACTTAATAAAATGAATGAAACAGGAAAAAGAAAAGTTCCAGAAGATGCACCCATCGAATTTATATCTAATCGTTGGAATCGTTGTGTATTTCAGCAGGATGGTTCTATTGATAGACACTATTATGAAATGGCAGCTCTTAATTTGGTCATAGCGTACTTTGAAGTATGTACATTTCTTGCTTTTAATTGCAGCATTTGCACATTGAACCAATAAAGGTTTGATATATACACCAGCCCTAGATACACGAACAGACTTTTTCTTTCCAGCACTTTCGTTGTTTTGAGGAGTAAGGCCAGCCCATGAACAAAGATGTTTAGATGAGTGAAAAACTGACATATCAACACCTATCTCTCCAATAATAGCAATAGCAGTAAAAATATCTTTGATGCTAGGTAAGGATAAAATTATCTCTATTTGAGGAAGATAGGGTTGGACTAAGCCTAAAACAACAGTTTCAATATCTTTTATATGCCTTTCAATGTTATCAAAGTGGTCAAGACAAACGCGCATTTTATCTGCCTGGGGCTTGGTTAAGTTACCATTAATGGACTTAGAGATTATCTGTGCTTTATGCTTTATGCTGCATGCTTGCATGTAACATCATTGACACATCAAAATCAATATTATCAGGGTTTTCAAGTAAATGATTAATAATTTTCATAGAACTTACACCAAAAGTATCAGAAACAACACTTGAAATCATAATATTTGAAACAGTAAGAGAATTTTGAATACGGTTTTTTTCACTTGACTTAAAATTGATAACTAATTTTTGTAACATTCACTTTCTTGTTATAGCAACGATTTAAAGTTAATTTTTAAAAAACATCTTATTGAATGTTACATAATGGTATGATAAATTATAATTAGTAACATAATATGGTTATGAGGGAGGAGCTATTTATATGCCGGATTATTTTTGGAATTGGTACATTGATAAAGGTTATAATGAAATTCTTGAAAAAGAACTGTGCTTTAAAAACCAGTCCTTTTTGATTGGCTGCTGTATTGAATATCTAGTTGAAAAAGAACTGTGCTTTAAAAACCAGTCCTTTTTGATTGGCTGCTGTATTGAATATCTAGTTGAAAAAGGTCAAAAGATAAACAAAATTGAATGAATGTAGAAATATGGAAGAAATTATATCATATTTAAAAATAGGAGTAGCATGGACAAGATAGAAGGGGGTTTAATAAAAAATGAAAAAACAAGAAGAAAAAGGAATCTTTATTGGTATTGATAAAAAAGAAACAAAATGAAAGGAGATATCTTTATGCCATTGCCAAAAGAAAATAAAAAATATACTTATGTAGATTACTTAACTTGGCCCGAAAATGAACAATGGGAGCTTTTTGATGGTGTACCGTATATGCAAGCTGCTCCATCCTGGCAGCATCAAGCAATTTCTGGTGAGTTATATAGACAGCTTGCAAATTATCTACAAGGGAAAGAATGTCAGGCGTTTGCTTCCCCTTTTGATTTACGATTACCTGATGGAGAAGAAAAAGATGAAGAAATAACCAATGTATTTCAGCCCGATATAGTAGTTATTTGTGATAAAAACAGATTAAAAGGGACAGGTTACTTCGGAACTCCTACGCTTATTATTGAAATTTCTTCTCCTTCTACTTCGAGAACAGATAGAGTTCTAAAGTTTAACAAATATGAAAAAGCTGGAGTAGAAGAATATTGGATCGTTGATCCAGACGGTAAATATGTTAACATATTTACTCTACAGGAAGATAAACGATATGGTAGACCAGAATCCTACACTGAAGAAAATAAAGTAAAAATCTCTGTTTTTCCTGATCTTTTAATTGATTTATCGCAAGTATTTGCTTCTATTTAACTTAAAAAGGCATCAGGATACACTGGTGCCTTAATTACTTCACAGGGAGATTGATAAAATGAAGGCAGTAGAACCCATTAGAGATAACAAAGTAATTAAGAACATGAGAGCTATTTTAAAAGGACAATCTATACGTAATGAACTTCTTTTTATTTTAGGTATCAATGTGGGTTTAAGGATTAGCGATATTCTTAGATTAAAAATATCTGATTTAATTAAACCTAGTGGGAAAAGTGTTAAAGATTGCGTCATTATTACAGAGAAAAAGACCGGCAAAACCAAAAAGTTTTATCTTGGAGATATTGTACAGAAGGTAATAGAAAATTATTTAAAAGAACTACCAGTAATGGATATGGATAGTTATATTTTTAAAAGCCGTAAAGGAAAGAATAGTCCTATCACTAGACAACAAGCGTATCGAATTCTTAATGGAGCAGCTGAATCAATAGGACTAATAGAAAGAAATGATAAAGGTGTAATAGTATCTGGAGAAATTGGTACCCATACGCTTAGGAAAACTTTTGGTTATCATGCATTTAAAAATGGAACAGATCTAGAATTATTAATGGATATTTTTAATCATTCTTCTAAATCTCAAACATTGAGATACATTGGGATAACAGAAGATCAGAAAAAAGATGTTTACCTGCAGTCTAATTTAGGGTAGTTAGGATATTGATGTAGCAAAGCAAATGTAATAAATCCCCTGGAATCTTTACAAAGGATTCTAGGGGATTTATTATTAATGACATTATTATGGAAGGGCGAACAGCGTGAAAGAACAGAAATGTTGTGGGTCGTTTGTACAGTATGAGTAATTTCTTCTGCTTTATCCCCATATACAATACAGTATTAATACTGTATTGTATATCAAAAATATCAGTTAGACAACTGTTATTCTTCTCGTATAGAATATAATAAGAGGGGGGATGACAAGATGGAAACAATAACATTTGGAATTTTTGCAACAGGACTACTTTTGTCAATTTTGCTGGAAAGGTCGATTCTGTATGCCTTGTTTTTAGGATACATTATCTTTTTTATTTACGGACTGCTGAAAAAACATAGCATTTATCAGATGATCCAGATGTCTCTGGAAGGAGTTCGGACGGTAAAAAATATTTTGCTGGTGTTTTTGCTAATCGGAATCATTACTGCTGTATGGCGCGGTGCGGGGACGATCCCGATGATTATCTATAGTTCTTCAAAATTAATTGTTCCTTCAGCCTTTATCTTGATAGTATTCTTGCTTAATTGTCTAGTATCTGTACTGATAGGTACAGCATTTGGAACAGCTGCAACGATTGGTGTGATTTGCATGATGATAGGAAATATTATGGGTGAAAATCCCCTTTATGTTGGGGGAGCAATTCTGTCTGGAATTTATTTTGGCGATAGATGCTCACCCATGTCTACCAGCGCATTTCTAGTTAGTACACTAACAAAAACTGATATTTTTCAAAACATTAAGCAGATGATACATACCTCTGCCATTCCTTTTACTGTGACCTGTGTAGCTTATCTGCTAATTGGAATAGCTGGGCAAGGTGAATTTCCATCCTTAGATATACTACAATTGTTTGCTGAGAATTTCGTCCTGAATTGGATTACTGTTTTACCTGCTGCGTTAGTCCTTCTTTTATCTCTCTTCAATATAAACGTAAAATATACCATGATTATCAGTATTTTGGCAGCAAGCATCATTTGTGTTGTTATCCAGCAGATGGATGTATTAGAGCTTCTACAGATAATGGTTACAGGATACCGGGCAAAAGACCCTCAACTGGCGGCGATGATAGATGGAGGTGGCATTCTATCTATGCTAAAAGTTTCTGCCATTGTCTGTATTTCCTCCTCCTACTCTGGAATATTTGATGGAACCAGACTACTAGAGAAATTTAAAAAACATATTGCTTTGTTAGCGTGCCGATTTACACCCTTTGGCAGTACGCTTGCGACATCCATACTTGCCAGTATGATTGCCTGTAATCAGACCCTGACTATTATGTTGACCCATCAACTGTGCAAAGAAATAATCAAGGATCAAAATGAGCTTGCTATTACTTTGGAGGATACAGCGGTAGTGGTGGCCCCGCTTATACCCTGGTCGATTGCAGCCGCAGTACCAATTGCCGCTGTATCTGCACCCGTAAGCTGCATACTCGCTGCTTGTTATTTGTACTTACTTCCAATTGTGAATTTACTACGAGCAAAAAAGCAAGTATCTCCTTGTAGAGCTGCTAGACAATCAGAATGATTAAAAAGTATTTGGGACTATCTTCCCCCGACACGACTAAAAATAGAGTGGACTTGGCGCTGTAGAATTTCTTTTTGAACTACTCATTCAAATCATTCACCGTTTTTAAAAATTCCTTGACATCTTTGAATATAAGTAATACTATTATAGTGTACCATTTAACTAGTGCACTATAATAGTATTACTTAGGAGGTGAAGGCTTTGGATTTTGATCATGCTAAACCTATTTATTTACAAATTATTGACTATATTAAAAAGCAAATTATAAGGGGTGACTTAAAGATAGGAGACAAAATTCCATCTCAGAGAGAGTTAGCACAGACCTTAAAGGTGAATCCCAATACTGTACAAAGGGCTTATCGTGAAATGGAAAACATGCATTTGACAGAAACTATTCGAGGTCAAGGAACCTTTATTCTTGAAAAAAAAGAACTGCTGGAGGCGTTAAAAACTGAAATGGCAGAGACTTTACTTAAGAATTTTATTATAGAGATGAAATCTTTAGGCTATGAGAATAAAGAAGTGGTAGCACTGGTAGAAAAATATCAAAAAAATTTAGAGGAGGGAGTATCGTATCATGATAGAGTTTAAAGGTGTAACAAAAACATTTGGGAAGACGACAGCACTGGATGATCTATCTTTGGTGATTCCTGAAGGAAAAATCGTTGGTGTTTTAGGGCCCAATGGCTCAGGAAAATCTACGCTACTAAAAATGATTGTAGGATTAAACAAACCCAATGGTGGTGAGGTGTTGATTCATCAACAAAAACCAAATACTGAAACGAAAAGTCATATCTCCTATTTAGCGGAAATTGACTACTTATACGGTTGGATGACAATACAACAGGCGGCGGACTTTATAAAAGCGTTTTATACTGATTGGCAAGAGGATAAATATAGAGATTTAATGAAGTTTTTGGAATTACAACCTTCTATGGTGATTAAAAAATTATCCAAAGGAATGCGGGCAAAAGCTAAACTTCTCTTGTCCTTTTCAAGAAATGCTAAGTTAATTTTATTGGATGAACCCCTTTCTGGTATTGATATCTTAACAAGAGATAAAATTATTGAAACGATTATTAAGGATTATCGAGCGGGAGATCAAAGTATCCTTATCACAACCCATGAAATTCAAGAAATAGAAGGTATATTAGATGAAGTAATCTTTATCCGTCAAGGAAAGGTTGCCCTTCAAGGGAATGTAGAGGAACTTAGAGAAGAACATCAAGCGTCCTTGATAGAAATCATGAAGGAGGTATATTGGTATGAAAACATCAAGTAATAGTACCCTTTTATCTTTATATAAAAAAGACCTTATGTCTGTAAAGTTCGAGAGTTTGATGATATTCGCTGCCATCTTTTTAGGTCATTTGTACTTTGCCTATAAAATTACCACCGGTTGGCAGCCTTTTACGATACTAGGTACCAGTACGATGCTTTTCTTCTTAGCTATATTTATCATCTTATTAGGTACTTTTTCATCAGTCAGAAGAGAATGGAATAACAATACCATTTATTTAATCATGTCTTTGCCTGTCGATGGTAAGCGTATCTTTTTTTCAAAACTTTTAACTGTTATGACGCAATTAATTGTTTTAGGTGGTACCAGTGCTTTGATGGGAATACTGTTTTCTTTATATTTTCTAGGCAGTGAATTTATATTAGAGGCATTTGGTTTTTTATCCAACTACCAGCTATTTGAAGTGCTATTAAAAGTGATTACACTTTCCTTTCTTACCGTAATACAAATGATTATATTTGCTTTTTTCAGCACCATGATTGGTTATTTATTTAAAAAGTTTTCTGGTGTCATTACCTTTGTCACCTTTATCATGACAAATATACTTGCAGGGAAAATCATGGCTCTAGTGAACAATGCTATTACACCCATAGAAAACCAATTTGACCATATCCTTATGAATCCTTCACCTGGTAGTCAAATAATGGCTAGTGGTATTCTGTCTAGTGAGTTCTTCGTAATGCAGGTAGTAGCAATTTTCCTGATTTCTGCAGTGTTCTTTTTCTTTGCTGCTGCACTTTATGATAAAAAGGTAGAGTTATAGATTTTTTTAAAAGATCTTAATTTGAAATATAGGTGCTTTAAATTTAAATAATGATTTTGAATATAACTGACAAAGATGTCTAAAATCAATGACCCATAACGATATTGTTATGGGTCATTTTCTATGTCCTTTTAAAATTCATAGATTCATTTTACTTATATCACAATTTCATCACAAATTGGTAATATAATACAACTATGAAAAATTAAATAAAAAGAGGAGGTAGAAGTACTTGGTAGGTAAGTTCAATGTAAAAAAATTTTTCAAGTTAGCGATTATACTTACAGTCATTGTAGGGTTAGGTTTGACAGGCTTCAGAATGTTTAATAAAACAACAGAATCCACTGCTGAAGCCGTAGCGCCAAGAGAAGAAACCGTAAGAATAGGTGATATAACCATAGGGTTCTCTGGTGATGGTCAAGCCGAAGTACCGGTGGTTAACTTAGACTTTGACATAAGCGGTAAATTAAAAAATTTATATGTCAAAGTTGGCGAGGAAATAAAGGCGGGGCAGACTTTAGCGATGCTGGATGATACAGACCATAAAAAGCAAGTAAAGATTGCTGAAAGTAATTACCATAAAGCCCTATTAACTTTACAGCAAAAAGAAGAAAATCTTGCATTAAACCTAGCATCAGAAAAACAAAAAGTAGATGACCTAGCACTTAAACTAGAACAGTCAGAAATGGAATATAATACGATGCTCAGTTTAGAGGAGTATTATCCTAAACAAGACATAGAAATAAAGCGATTAGCAGTAGAAACCGCTCTATCTGCCTATGAAATACAGGTAGAACAATACAACGCCCTGTTCAACAACAACACAGACATTGAATTAGAAAAGCTCAATGTAGAAAATGCAAAAATTAATTTAGAGATGACTCAAGAGGATTTAAGGAAAACCACGCTACAATCACCTATAGACGCCACTGTCTTAAATATAAGCTACAAATTGGGTGAAACAGTTTCTAGTGTAAGGGAGACGGGGCAGGTTACAGCAGATACATCTCACTTTATGGTAGTAACGGATTCTGATAAAGTTGAAGTGGTTGTTCCAGTTTCTGAAATTGATTTAGCCAATGTCACCCTAGGTCAAACAGTAGAAGTAAAGTTTGAAGCTTATGAAGGGGAAACCTTCACTGGTGATGTAACTTCAGTAGCATCTTTACCTAGAATAGACCAAAGTGGTCTAGTGACTTATGATGTTAGAATTGAACTTGGAGAAGGGATCGATAGAATAAAGTCCGGCATGACTTGTTCTGTGGCCTTCATACTCCGTCAAGAAAAAAATGTTTTAATTATTCCCAATAGGGCAGTGAAAATGCAGGAAGGAATACAGGTGGTAAAAGTAAAAAATGACCTAGGAGAGGTAGTCCTTAGAAATATTAAGACTGGTTTAACAGATGGAAGACAAGTGGCAGTTGTAGAAGGATTAAATGCTGGAGAAATTGTGTTAATTGAGCAATAAAGAATACATAAAATGAGTAGGTGTGATAACATGAATCTGATTGAGATTTTAAGATCTATTGTTATAAATATTAAAGGAAACAAATCAAAAGTTTTTCTTACTACATTAGGTGTTATTGTTGGATCCCTGACGATTGTATTGGTGCTTGCCATAGGAAATGGCAGTCAAGCCAGTGTTGAAGAGCAATTTGCCAGCTTAAGTGTAGGAACCATTCAAATTGGATCAGGCTTTGGAAGGCAGGGGGTAGAAAGACTGAACATGGAGGTGGTAGAAGCTATAAAAGTGGATGCTCCATCCATTGCAAAGGTTGCAATCATGATTACCAGTAGAGGAAATGTCAACTTCTATAATACTTCATCCCAAGCCTCTATTGCAGGTGTAACAGAGGACTTAAAAGAAATTAACAATCTTGACCTGGCCTATGGAGAATTTATTACCGACGAAAATAGTGCATTTAATGATAGAGTAGCAGTGATTGGTATGGATATCGCAGAATTATTTTTTGAGGAAGATGTTTCAGAAGCCATTGGATCAAGGATTACCATAGAAGGAAGAAGGTATGAAATTATCGGTGTTTTAAAACGATTAGGAGATTCTCAAATCAGAGGTTTAAGTCCTGATGAAGGGGTTTTTCTTCCTTATGATGTAGCGGAAAGATATGTAGTAGGAAGAAATGCCAATCCCAATATCATTGCATTGGCAAAGGATATTCACTATGTCTCCTCCGGTATAGAAGAAATTCAGAGTATTTTATATACCCTCTACAGAGACAAAAGTGAGCAGTTTATGATTATTGATGCCGGCAGCAGATTAGAATCTGCAAAAGCTTCAGCAAGAGCAATGACCCTGATGCTTTTTTCAGTTGCTACAGTAGTATTAGTGGTAGGGGGCATAGGCATTATGAATGTGCTATTTGTCTCTGTAAAAGAAAGAACAAAAGAAATAGGTATTATGAAGGCTATAGGGGCACGAAAAAAAGATATTTTGTTAATGTTTTTGTTTGAAGCGATTATTATCAGCGGTGCTGGAGGTTTTCTAGGGATTCTTAGCAGTACCCTTATTATGCCCATCATGAACCATTTTCAAATAAGGGTGATCCCTTCCTCTTTTGGATATTTCCTAGCTTTTACATTTTCTGTAGTCATAGGAACCTTTTTTGGATACTATCCTGCTTCAAAAGCGGCTTCATTGAACCCTATTGATGCCTTAAATTATGAGTAAAAGGAGTTGCTAAATAAAATGAAAAAAACATTTAAAATTGTAATAGGTATTGTAGTACTTTCTTTATTATTTGCAGGATGTCAAAAAAATGAAGAAATAACAAATGCTATACAAACAACAGATCAAGTACAGCGTAGTGAAGACCTAAACAGCCAAGGGCGGAGTCCTAATGCTGAACAAAACCCTCCTGATTTGTATGGAAAAGTAAAAAGCATTGTTGGCAATGAAGTTTTATTAGAACTTGCAGAAATTCCTGAAATCAGGACTGAACAACAAAACAATGGAGACCAAAGACCCATTAATGAAGTAGCTGTTGGGGGAGGAATGGGACCCATGCCAGGGGGTCAGAGACCTGGCGGTAATAGAGAAATCAAATATACTGGTGAAACAACAACCTTGCTGATTCCAGTAGGGGTACCTATCACTAGCTTTGGTCAAAATACTTCTAAACAGCTGGATATCGGTGATATCTACGAAGGTACCCTGCTACAGATTTGGTTTGATAAAGATGATGAAGAAAGAATCATTCAAGTTAGAATAATACAAGGAAGGTAGAACCATGAAGCAAAAACTAATTGATATGAAGGATATTGTAAAATTCTATAAAATGGGGAAAAACAAATTAACTGTGCTGAACCAAGTGTCCTTAGAGGTAGAAGAAGGAGAGTTTGTAGCAGTGCTGGGACCCTCTGGATCTGGCAAATCAACCTTGATGAATATTATTGGCTGTATTGATATTGCCAGTTCTGGTGAATTTACCTTAGCTGGAGAGAATATTATGAAAAAAAGTGAAGATGAGCTTGCGCATGTTAGAAACAAGGTGGTAGGTTTTATCTTTCAAAGATTTAATCTTTTGCCTAAGTATACAGCGATTCATAATGTAGCTTTTCCACTATTTTTAAGGGGTTTGAATAAAAAAGATGCTTATAGAGAGGCAAGTGAACTCTTGAAAAAGGTAGGATTAGGAGATAGAGTGAATCATAAACCAATGGAATTATCAGGGGGACAACAGCAGAGGGTATCTATAGCAAGAGCTTTGGTAGGAAAACCTAAAATACTTTTAGCAGATGAGCCTACCGGAGCCCTTGACTCTAAATCCGGTGGAGAAATCATGGAATTGTTTTTGGAATTAAACAAAGATGGCAATACGATTGTATTGATCACCCACGATTTAGAAATTGCTAAAAAAGCCCATAGAATTATTCATGTAAAAGATGGTAAAATTCATAATTTTTTATGATATATTTAAATAAATAATCTATTCTAAGGAGAGTAATAGTATGCATACAGGGAGGATTCTTGTTGTTGATGATGAAGAGAAAATGCGGAATGTAATAAAAATTTACTTAACAAATGAAGGCTATCGCATAGAAGAGGCTAGCAATGGAAAAGAAGCCTTGGATAAAATAAATAATGATCAATTTGACTTAATCTTGTTAGACGTTATGATGCCTGAAATTGATGGCTGGACGGTATGTAGAAAAATACGAGAAGAATCTTTGATACCTGTTATCCTGCTAACAGCAAGGGGAGAAGAATATGATAAAATTTTTGGTTTTGATCTAGGGGCAGATGATTATTTAACAAAACCCTTTAGCTTAAAGGAAATGGCGGTAAGAATTAGAGCAGTTCTAAGAAGAAACCAAAATTTTAATAAAGTACTGAAAAAAAATATAAGCCTTGGGGCCTTAGAGATTCAAGGCATGTACAAACAGGTGCTACTGGAGAATCAAGAGCTTTCCCTGACACCAAAAGAGTATGAACTTTTATACTTTTTTGCAAAGAACCCTCAAATTGTTTATTCTAGAGAACAACTTCTTAATCAAGTATGGGGCTATGATTTTACAGGAGATATTAGAACCGTAGATACCCATATTAAACAGCTTAGAGAAAAAATGGGTGATTATAAGAAATATATACAGACGGTTTGGGGTACAGGCTATAAGTTAAAGATAGGGGATTAAAATGAAAACTATACTCGGCAAGCTGTGGCTTTGTTTCACTGTTTTGGTGCTCATTATTTTATTAATTATTTGGTTATTTCAAGTAGGATTATTAAATCAATTTTATATTCGTGAAAGAGAATATATACTAACGAATGAAGCAAAAAAGCTAGGCGCTATGATGATAGAGACGAAGGATTCTGATACGATACCTAATAAAGTCATAGAAGAAATTCAAAAATTTAGTGCTTCTATGCATGCCTTCCTGCTGATTCTCGATAAAGAAGGCAATGTATTGTTAGATGTGCCTGATACCGATAAATATCTGATAAATCACCATGAAACAAATAAAGATGAAAGAAGATTTTCTACAGGAGTTTTAGCAGATGAGACTATTATGTCACATGTTTACGAGGGTCGTCCCTTTATTATCCATAAAAAGCGTCCAAGGGGGCCTGAAGCATCTATTATAGTGGGGATGCCTATCTTTAATAAAGAAGAAATATTAGGAAATATTATTATCTCTTCACCTTTATACCCAATAGAAGAGACTATAACTATTTTAAAAAAGCAACTATCTGTTATTTCTATTCTTTCCTTAGCAATAGGAACAATATTAGCCTTCTCCTTTGCTAAGTTTTTTACAAAACCCATTATGAAGATTATTGATGCCTCTAAACAGATAGCAAAAGGAAACTTTTCTGTTAAGGTAAACCATCAGTCCAATGATGAAATAGGAACTTTAGGAGAAACCATTAACGACATGGCAACACAGCTTAGTAAAATAGATGCCCTTAGAAAAGAGTTTATTGCAAATATATCCCATGAACTAAAAACCCCCCTTAGTTTGATTAAGGCCTATGCTGAATTAGTAAAGGATATGGAAAATTTTTCTGCAAAAGACAGGGAACAATACCTTCAAGTGATTATTGATGAGTCCGATCGATTAAATGGTATGATTGAGGATATCCTTTATTTATCTAAGATGGAATCAGGACATATGACATTGGTATGGGAAAAATTTTCTTTAAACGAACTTTTGGATTGTATCATTGATAACCTAAGTTTTTTTGCAGAGAATAAACATGTTAAGATTACCTTGGAAGCTGAAGATAAAAAAAAGATGATTTGTGCAGACAAAGACAAAATGTATCAAGTCTTTTACAATATTATTAACAATGCAATCAACCACTCCTACGAAAATGGTGAAATACAAATTAGACTACTGAATGCAGATCATGACGTGAGGATAGAAGTAATTGATCATGGTAAAGGAATCTTAAAAAAGGATTTGCCCTATATATGGGACAGGTTTTATAAGGCGGAAAAATCAAGAAAAAGAGATAGTAACAGTGGTACGGGACTTGGTATGTCCATAGTCAAAAACATTTTGGAAACTCATGCTTTTGACTACGGCATAGAAAGCCAACCAAATAAAGGAACAAAAGTTTGGGTACAAATAGACTTGAAGGAAACAGCGGATTCGGTTTTATAGGTTTATCATGCTTATCCTTCTATATCCCGGTGCTTATATCCTATAAAACCAATCATCGTTAACATGACTGCTATAGCAGTCATGATGAAAATCGGGGTGAAATTTATATCTTCAATGGGTACTTTGGGAACATGACCGAAGGGTGATAGTTTCGTCAGTAAATCGGAAAATTGAAGCAATCCTCCTAAATACACAACAAAAAATGAATAACCTAAATAGAACCAAACCAAGCTGGTTACTTGTGGTAACAAGCCAATAAAAAATACTACAACGCCAATCATGACCCACATTGCTGGTAAATAAACCATTGCAGCAGTAAACATCCTATCAAAAGAAATAGGTTCATCCATTACTGCTGTTCCAGCAGACCATAGGCCTATTACAGCAAACAGCAAAACAAAAAAACCAAAAATAATAGAGATGAGTAAATAGCTTCTCATAAGACGCCTGCGGGATATCGGCGCTGCCAGCAAATATTCCGTACGATGCTTTATCTCCTCTCCTTTTAGCTTCAAAATCATTATAAGTGCCGGAATCGTACACATCATAGAAATAACGGTCATAAGCATCGTTAAATATTGTTCTGTTAAGGAAAAGCCCTCCATGGGGGTTAATAGCTCCCTCATCATTTCATTGCCTGCAAAAAAGGCTTCTAAATCACCTAGTACAGATCCGTAAGAAATGCCTAAAATAAATAGGCCAATCCCCCAAGCAATCATTGCTGTACGTTGAAGCCTCAGTGCAAGGCCAAGGGGACTTTGTAAAAATACTGAAGCATTTCTTCTGCCTGGCTTTGCTGGTATAAGGCCTGCCCCTAAATCCCTGACGGCATTTAAATAAAAGGCAAGTATCAAGATTACCAGTCCCACAGCTACTGTCAGTAAAACAGGCCACCAGTAATTATTTACATACGCCTCAGCCCGTAAAATCCAGCCAAGGGGCGAAAACCAAGAAAGGGTTTCATTGCTAACATCGCCGATTGCGCGAATAAGATAAGTCACACCCAATATCCCAAAGGAAAATCCAATGGTACCTCTAGAATTTTCTGCAAGCTGCGCAAATAATGCTGTAATGGCTGTAAAAAAAATGCCTGTTGCACCTAGTGCAGCGCCATATAATAGAGAACCTTCTAAATCCATACCTTCAATCCCTAGCCCATATAATCCAAAACCTATTACCAAAGCTAAAAGCACATTTGTTCCAAATAAAACATAGATGGTGGCACTTAAATTAGATAAGCGTCCAACAGGGAGGGAACGAATCATTTCAATATGTCCTCCCTCTTCATCTGCCCGAGTGTGCCGGGTGACAAGCAAAATGCTCATAATGGCCACAGCTATAGCCGTAAAAAGCAACATTTGATGTGCCATCATTGCCCCAAAGGTGTAATCCTCCAATCCGAATCCAGGACCTAACATTGCAATCATGGCAGGGTTTAACATTGTTGCAGCAATAGCTTGTCTTTCCTGCACCGTCGGGTATAGGCCTGGAAAGGAGGAGGCAAGAGCAATGGTAAAAAGCGATAGAGCGATGAACCATATAGGAATACGAATACGATCACGACGCAGGATTAAGGCGACAAGTTTTCCAGTATGATAATAGAATTGTTTTGACATTACAATCCATCTCCTTCTGCATTATAGTGGCGCATAAACAAATCTTCCAACGTAGGTGGTGCACTTTCTAACTTCACAACCCCAAATTCACCTATATACTTAATAACATTACCTAATTCTTCAGTATCTACCTGGAAGGAAAGAGCTTGATCTTTTTTTTCCATAGCATGAACACCTTTTAACTCACTTAAAGATGGCATTGCTTGCTTTGTTTCAACAAGTAGACTTATTCTTGTTAAATGACGTAATTCACTTAAAGTGCCGGTTTCAATCATTTTGCCTTGGCGAATGATGCCAATCTTATCACATAATCGTTCTACTTCAGATAAAATATGACTGGAAAGCAGGACACTTTTCCCTTCTAACTTCACCTTCATCACGCATTCTTGAAAGATTTTTTCCATCAATGGATCAAGTCCTGACGTGGGTTCGTCTAAAATATAAAAATCTGCATCTGACGAAAAGGCAGCAACCAATGCAACTTTTTGTCGATTACCCTTTGAATAGGTTCTGCATTTTTTTGACGGATCCAAATCAAATTTTTCAATCAACGCATCCCGACGATTTTTATCATTAGCACCCCGTAGCTTTACAAATAAATCGATCACTTCACCCCCAGTAAGATTGGGCCACAAATTCACATCACCAGGTACATAGGCAATTCGCTTGTGAACGTCAACAGAATCCTTCCAAACATCTTTGCCAAAAATCTTGGCTTCACCTGCACTTGCTTTCAAAATACCCAGTAATATACGGATTGTAGTGGATTTTCCGGCACCATTTGGTCCTATAAAGCCATAAACCTCTCCTTTTTTCACCTTTATATCAACCCCGTCTAAAGCAGTAAACTTACCAAATCTTTTTGTTAAATTGCTGGTTTCTAAAATGATCATCTTAAGAACCTCCTTTATGTATATAGTATTTTTTAACATCAAAAATCTATTCACTTTAGTAGGGAATAGCGTATTATGAGAAAAAGGCAGAAACCATAGAAAAACACCATTTATAAAAGAAGTATATAAAAAAGCGAAATATCAGTTAGGGATGCGACTTTTTTCAAGCATATTTAGACAAAAAATATAAGGATTTATCAGTAAATCAAAATAATACAATATGTTTTCATCTACAAAGTACAAGAAATAGTCAATATAGTAAAAAAAACAAAGTATGTTTGATAATAAAATTTACTCATAAATGAAATCGACTAAAAAACATTTTATCGTGAGGGGAGACTTTTTTATGGGTGAAACATGGAAACAGTTTAGTAGTTCAGTACCAAGTTCACGTATTGAAAGACTAATTAATGGATTATTATCAGTAACGCCTGAAATTGAAGATGAAAGAGCCATGCTGATCACTGAATCCTATAAAGAAACAGAAGCAGCTCCAATAAACATCCGTAGGGCGAAGGCTTTAGAAAAAATACTCAGCAAAATGAATGTTGTTATTCGTGATGAAGAACTTATTGTAGGAAATTTGACAACCAAGCCCAGAGCTACTCAAATTTTCCCTGAGTTTTCAAACAAATGGCTGCTAGAGGAATTTGAAACTTTAGCTAAAAGAAAAGGTGATGTCTTTCTTATTTCAGAAGAGGTAAAGAAAAACCTTCGTGAAACTTTTAAATACTGGGATGGAAAAACAGTAAATGAACTGGCAACATCCTATATGTTTGATAAAACCAAGGAAGCCATGAATGCAGGAGTTTTTACAGTAGGGAATTATTATTTCAATGGTGTGGGACATATTTCTGTAGATTACGACAAGGTGCTAAAGAAAGGGTTCAATGGCATTCTTGCTGAAGTAGAAGAGGCTAAAGCAAAGGCGGACCAAGCAGATCCTGATTTTATAAAGAAGAATCACTTCTTAACAGCAGTAACCATTACAGCTAAAGCAGTGATAGATTTTGCTAAGCGTTTTGCAGAAGAGGCCAGAGTATTAGCCAACCAATCCTTGAATCCACAAAGACGAGAAGAGCTATTACAAATTGCAGAGAACTGCGAATGGGTACCAGCAAATCCGGCAAGAACATTTTATGAAGCAATACAATCCTTTTGGTTTGTACAGGCTGTTATTCAAATTGAGTCTAATGGACACTCCATCTCACCGATGCGTTTTGATCAATATATGTATCCTTATTATGAGAAAGACATTGCTAGTAATAAAATTACAAAAGAAGAAGCGCAAGAACTTCTTGACTGCCTATGGGTTAAGTTTAACGATGTTAATAAAGTCCGTGATGAAGGATCTACGAAGGCCTTCGGCGGTTACCCAATGTTTCAAAATTTAATTGTTGGCGGACAAGATACAACAGGAAAAGATGCTACCAATGAATTAACTTTTATGTGTCTTGAAGCTACTGCCCATACGAAGCTACCTCAGCCCTCCATATCTATAAGGGTATGGAATAAAGCGCCTGACCAACTACTTTTAAAAGCTGCTGAAATCAGCCGATTGGGTTTAGGTATGCCAGCTTACTATAATGATGAGGTGATTATACCTTCTTTAGTAGCTCGAGGGGTTTCATTAAGTGATGCTAGAGATTATGGTATTATTGGCTGTGTTGAACCACAAAAAGGTGGAAAAACAGAGGGTTGGCATGATGCTGCTTTCTTTAATATGGCAAAAGTATTAGAATTAACCATCAACAACGGTGTGGCTGAGGGGAAGCAAATAGGACCTAAGACCGGTGAATTTACTTCCTTCACATCCTTTGATACATTCATGGATGCCTTCAAAAATCAAATGGAATATTTTGTAAAGCTTTTAGTCAATGCAAATAATAGTGTGGATTTAGCCCATGGAGAACGAGCACCACTTCCATTTTTATCTTCTATGGTGGAGGACTGTATTGGTAAAGGCAAATCACTACAAGAGGGCGGTGCTTACTATAACTTCACAGGACCTCAAGGTGTAGGTGTCGCAAATGTGGGAGATTCTTTAGCAGCCATTAAGAAGCTGGTATTTGATGAAAAGAAAATTACACTAGAGGAATTAAAGGATGCTCTTGATACAAATTTTGGAGATCAAGGACAACGTGTAATTGAAAAGAAGTTAAGTAATATAGATGAAATAACTAGGCAGGCGGTTATGGAGGTTCTGAAAAAAATATTACTGGAAGAAAAGAAAATTTCCTTAGATGATCTAAAAAATGTTAATAGCAATATTAACATTGACCTAGGTACAAAAAAAGATAAAGAATATATACGCCAAATGCTGATGAATGGAGCACCAAAGTTTGGTAATGATATCGATGAAGTAGATGACTTAGCACGTGAAGGGGCTTTGATTTACTGTCGTGAGGTTGAAAAGTATAAAAATCCACGTGGAGGACAATTTCAACCAGGGCTTTATCCTGTTTCTGCAAATGTACCTATGGGCGCCGCTACTGGAGCAACACCTGACGGAAGAAAAGCTGGCACCCCATTGGCAGATGGTGTATCACCTGTTTCTGGAAGGGATCAAACAGGGCCAACAGCTGCAGTGAACTCAGTGGCAAAATTAGATCATCATATTGCCTCCAATGGTACATTGTTTAATCAAAAATTTCATCCTTCTGCTTTAGAAGGGCAAACAGGATTAGAAAACCTATCCGCTGTAGTCCGTAGTTTCTTTGATCAAAAAGGTTTACATGCTCAGTTTAATGTTGTGAGTCGCGAAATGCTTATAGACGCCCAGGCAAATCCTGACAAGTATAAGAACTTGGTAGTTCGTGTAGCTGGTTATAGTGCTCACTTTACAGCTTTAGATAAGTCAATTCAAGATGATATTATTGAAAGAACAGAACACAGTTTCTAATAGTTTAAAAATAAAGAAAGAGTATCCTACTCTTTCTTTATTTTTAAAACAAAATGATAGAAGGGGGGAAAACAAGTGACAATCAATCAATTAAAACTAAAAGTAAAGGGAACGGTTTTCGATCTTCAGCGATTTTCTTTACATGATGGGCCAGGAATTCGTACCATTGTATTTCTAAAAGGCTGTCCATTATCCTGTAGATGGTGCAGCAATCCAGAGTCACAACCAAAAAATCTACAGTTAATGTATATGTCAAAAAACTGTATGGACTGTAAGCAATGTTTGAAGGTTTGTCCTACTGGAGCCATTGATTTTCATCTTTCCAGCAGAATTAACCACAGTAAATGCAATCAATGCGGAAAGTGTGTTGAAGTTTGCTATTGCAATGCATTAAATATGGCAGGCGCCATTCAAACAGTAGAAGAGGTGGTAGCTGAACTAGAAAAGGATACCATCCATTATAGACGCTCCGGCGGAGGAATTACCCTTTCAGGAGGAGAACCACTAGCACAGCCTGAATTCACAGAAGAATTATTAAAAGCTTGCAAAGTAAAGGGTTGGCACACAGCTATAGAGACTACAGCCTATGCAAGTGAAGATGCCTTAAAAAGCGTATTGCCTTGGGTAGATTTAGTATTACTAGATATTAAACATATGGATTCCCATAAACATCAAGCCTATATCGGCCAAACAAACGAAATCATATTAAAGAATTGTAAAACAATTGCAGCAGCTGGTCTTCAAGTAATTGTACGAATTCCCATTATTCCAAACTTTAACGACAGCATTGGGGATGTTGAAGCGATTGCTGCCTTTGCCCGTAGTCTTGGGGTGGTTGAGGAAATACATATTCTTCCTTATCATCGTTTGGGGCAAAGCAAATACGAATATTTAGGCCATGAATATCAGATGAAGGGAGTCGAAAGCCCTAAGAAGGATCATATGATGTCTTTAAAAAAGGCTATAGAAGTCTGCGGTCTGTCATGTAAAATTGGTGGCATCAGTTAGTGAGTAGCAAAATAAAAAGATAATCTTAAAAAACTTATATTTTTATTTTTAAGATTATCTTTTTTTTTATAGATAGCTAACCTAATCGGTTTAAACTATACATTTTTTTATTTATGGTAATTTCAACCAATAACCCTGTAAAATTTTATAGGTATAATTCAAGATTCTAACTTGAATATCTGCATTTTAGATGTTGTTCCTTTTATATTTATAGGGAGATTGTTGTTCATATTTTAGAAAAACCTTGCTAAAATATGCAGGGTCAGTGTAGCCAACCTCTAAAGCTACTTGCGCGATGGTTTTTTCTGGATGAATCATAAGATTTTTAGCTTTTTCAATTCTTAATTTTGCAATATAATCTGTAAAGGTGATGCCTAAATTTTTTTTAAAATATTTACTAAAATATTGAGGGTGTAAATGTACGAAATTGGCTACTGTATCAAGGGTTATTTTTTCAGTAAAGTTCTTTTCTATATAAGACATTGCAGCCTCCAAAACATTTTCTGAAACATCTATGGGCTGGGGGTGATTTGTTTTTAATGATTCTTTATTTTGTATAGAAGCAATCGCTTTTTCTACAGCAGTCTTTATATCACCTGCATTAGCTGGCTTTAGCAGATAATCTACTGCACCGCTTTTAATCGCTTCCTGGGCATAGTTAAAATCACTATAGGCTGTCAATACGATGGTTTTTACCTCTGGTAAAAATTTAATAATTCTTTTTTGAGCTTCAAGTCCAGTATTTTCAGGCATCTTAATATCCATAAGTATAATATCTGGCTTATAGATTTTAGCCAAATCTACCGCTTCTATCCCATTTTTTGCATCTTCTACAATATCCAAATTGAAAAAATGTCTACTTAGTATCATTCTTAATGCTTTTCTTTCAATAGGTTCATCTTCAACAATCATAAGTTTGTACACTTGAATAACCTCCTAAAACAGGTGCTTACTACTTTCCAAAAGTTTTATAAAATGAGACTTAAAGGATAAAGCCTACTAAAAATTTAGTCAAACTATCTAATGCGTGGAATATGGATGTATACTGTGGTGAAGCTATCTAATTCACTTTCTATTTTTATACTATAGGATTTACCAAAATGATGCCGAATTCTATCACTGGTATTTTTAATACCAATACCTGCATGGTCATTAGGCATATCACTTAAACTGTTTAGTGTATGAAGCAACTTAGGGCCAATACCTCTTCCATCATCACTTACCTTAATTAATAAGTCTTTATCGGATAGAAACTTTCCTGTAATGGTTATTTTTCCCCCTTCTTTTTTAGGTTCAAGTCCATGAATCATAGAGTTTTCTACGATGGGCTGTAAGATCATGGAAGGAATTCTATATTCCATTATGGATTCATCTATATCTATTTCATAACTTATTCGATCGCTGTATCTGAAGGTTTGAATAGAAAGATATCTTTTAATATTCGTAATCTCGTCCCTTATTCGAGGTAAATCCTCTACATTTTTTAAGTTATACCTTAATAAATTCGAAAGCTGATAAATTAGCTCTTCAGTTTTTGGTGCATCCTCAATTAACGCCATTCTAGCAATTGTATTTAAAGTGTTGAAGAGAAAATGAGGATGGATTTGAGCACGAATTGTTTTTAATTCCATTTTTTTAGCTTGTTGTTCCAATTGAAGCTTTTCCCTGCTTTCTTTTAACAGTTTTTCTTGCGTCAATCTATGAATGCCCATTTGTGCTATCTGATTGGCAAGAAAGTTATAAAAGTCTACATAATTTTGTAAGTATTCGCGAGAAACCACTGGAATAAATTCAAGGGATTTTTCTAGCAGATCTATAGGTATTTCAAATTTCTTAGAAATTCCTTTGATATCAATAGCATCTCTTGTTTGTTCCCCATCAATTAAAACTTGTCCTCCCAATACAGAGCCTAAAAAATGACCATTCACAATAATCGGCGAAACACAATCTATCAGTCCAGCATGACAAGTATAGGTCCTGGGGGTTTTCTTTTCTACAGCGATAAGACCGGCCTCAGCATCACAAGCTATACATTTTTTAGAACCTTTTGGAGAAGAACGAATGAGCTTGCAGAAGGGGGTAAAATTACTTATTTCACTAACAGGATTGCCTTTGGGATCTACGATAATGGTAGGGACATCCACTAATTTTGCTAATCTGCTTTGAATATCCGTCAGGGTTTTTATATCTACTTTAAAATTATCTAATAAATGCATGATGAAGTCTCCCTTTGTAGTTACAAACGATAGAATTTTTTTAAGGAATTTTTTGATAAATTGCAATAAAATCAAAATAATACAATAATATTTAGTCTATATAGTACAATATCCAGTCAATATAGTCAAGAAAAGATGCCCTGTTTAATAATAGAATTTATTTATAATAAAGCATAATTACAAAAGAAAATAATACAAAATTTATGGAGGTGCCGTTATGGGACAAGAAGCATTAGGTATGATAGAGACAAAAGGTTTAGTAGGCGCAATAGAAGCTGCGGATTCAATGGTTAAGGCTGCAAACGTAGCATTAATCGGTTATGAAAAAGTTGGTTCAGGATTAGTAGCTGTTATGGTAAGAGGAGACGTAGGTGCTGTGAAAGCAGCAACAGATGCTGGTGTTGCATCTGCCAAAAGAGTCGGAGAGGTTATTTCAGTACATGTGATTCCAAGACCACATACAGATGTTGAAAAAATACTACCACAATTATCTAAATAGTTTAAAATTGAGGTGAAATCATGGATCAATATATCATTGATAGGGTTCTGGAGGAAATAAAAAAAAGTATAAATGGTCAAAATCCAGATGCAAATTTACAAAACAGCCCTGAATCTGAGGTTCTAGAGCCTAAAGCAGAAGTAAAAGAAGAAAAGAAAAGTGACGCTATACAGCAAGAAAGGAGCATGAATGTGGTAAATGATTCCCCTGCTATTACTGAATATGTAGGATGTGCAATTGGAGATACTGTTGGTTTGGTTATCGCCAATTTAGATAGACATCTTCATGAAAAAATGGGAATGGATCCCAAATATAGATCCATTGGCATTATTAGCGGAAGAACAGGTGCAGGACCACAAATTATGGCAGCAGACGAAGCCGTAAAAGCTACAAATACAGAGATTGTCTCTGTAGAACTTGCAAGAGATACAAAAGGTGGTGCCGGCCATGGTTGTCTTATCGTACTTGCAGCTGAAGATGTATCAGATGCAAGAAGAGCTGTTGAAGTTGCTTTAAAGGAATTAGATAGAACCTTTGGTGATGTTTATGGCTGTGATGCAGGACATCTTGAATTTCAATATAGTGCTAGAGCCAGCTTAGCTTTAGAAAAAGCTTTTAATGCCCCTATAGGAAAAGCTTTTGGATTAATTGTTGGGGCACCAGCTGCAGTGGGTTTAGTGATGTCAGACACTGCCCTCAAAACTGCCAACGTAGACCTTTTATCCTATTCAAGTCCGAGTGTTGGTACAGCTCATTCAAATGAATTTATTATCGTGATCTCTGGAGATTCTGGAGCTGTTAGACAATCCATTATTGCAGCACGAGAAGTGGGGATGAGTATACTAAGGTCTATGGGGCAAAATCCTACTTCTACTACACAGCCATATATTTAAGATGATTTCAGTACATGCCTTAAGATAAAGCTATATTTTTCGCCTTGAAGTTTAATATACTGTGCCTAAAGAATTTCACCTTTCGTATATTAAACTTCATAGGCGTATGTTTATGAGGGTGTTCTAAAAAACAAAAGAAATTTTAAAACTTAAACTTAAAAAGGGAGGGTTTATGATGGATAACCAAGCCCTTGGTCTTATTGAAGTAATAGGGATGACTGGAGCAATAGAAGCTGCAGATGTATGTGTAAAATCAGCCAATGTTCAATTGATAGGATATGAACTATCCACAGGTGGTTTAGTAACTGTGAAGGTTCAAGGCAATATAGGAGCAGTTAAATCAGCAATTGATGCGGCAAAGATAAGTGCTTCAAAAATAAGTCAAGTACTAGCCACACTGATTATTCCAAGACCTGCAGAAGGAATAGAAAGTATGATAAAAACGAAGACAAGCATCCCTGAAAACGAAGACAGCAAAGACTTTTGTGAAATAGATGAAAAACAATATATCAATATATCCGATGCAAAAGAAATGATAGCAGCTAGTGATATAGTTGAAAAAACTTTTTTAAAAACTGATGATGCTACTAATGACGATGATGGTGAAAAAAAAAGATAGAGATAGAAAAGAAAATCATCTTAAATAACAAAGAAAAATTTCAAAATAAAAATGAAAAAACAGATGATACAAAAGTAGAGAAAAAAACAAAAATAGTCTGTGCAATTTATGCAGTGATCCACTGTGTTCTAGAAAAAAAGGACAGCCTCGAAGTTGGTGTATAAATTACAAAGAGAAAAACTGAGGGTGATATAAATGATGAAACAGGATAATACACTTATTGGAGATATTGTAGCCGAAATCCTTAAAAAATCAGAAATTAAAGATAGAAGCTTATGTATAGAAATAGGTATATCTAATAGACATATGCATATTAGCCAGGAAGATTTAGAAATTTTATTTGGCAAAGGATATGAACTTACAGTTAAAAATAAATTAAAACAGCCAGGTCAATTTGCAGCGGAGGAAACCGTGTGTATTGCTGGTCCTAAAGGATGTTTTACGAAAGTTAGAATTCTCGGTCCCATAAGAAAAAGTAGTCAGATTGAGTTATCCAGAACAGATGCCTATAGCTTAGGTATAAAGCCTCCGGTAAGAAGTTCTGGTGATTTAGAAGCTTCCGCCAGTCTTTGTGTCATTGGGCCGAAGGGCATGACGGTTTTAAAAGAAAAAGTAATATGTGCACAACGACATATCCATATGCCGCTTGAAGATATTGAAAGGTTTGGCATAGAAGATGGCGCCTTCGTAGATGTAGAAACTGTAGGGGAGAAAAAAGTTGTATTCAGCAACGTATTGGTAAGAGCTACTGAAAATTCGGCATTAGAATTACATCTAGATACAGATGAGGCCAATGCAGCTGAAGTTAAAAATAATGATTTAGTGAGAATCATTGGAAAAACTAGGTGATCGTGATGTTGGAAAAAGCCAATGCTATCGTAAAAGCAACAGAAGAAAAGATGATTAAAGGTGATACTGAACATCTCCCAATAGAAATTTGTGATGATATCAAGGTGGGGGTAGATTTAGGAACCTCCAATATCGTTCTTACTGTTTTAGATAAAAAGAATCGTCCTATTATAGGAGCAATGCAGTCTGCCAACGTGGTTAAAGATGGCATCGTGGTAGATTATATAAAAGCAGTTGACATTGTTCATGGCCTTAAGGAAAAAGTCGAAAAAAGAATCAATAAACAGCTTTGTTATGCAGCAACAGCTATACCGCCAGGAATAAGCACAGGAAATATTAAAGTGATCACAAATGTAGTTGAAAGCTGTGGCTTTGAGGTGATAAATGTCGTCGACGAGCCTGAAGCAGCAGCCAGAGTACTAAATATAGATAACGGTGCAGTTGTTGATGTTGGTGGTGGAACAACAGGGATCTCTATCATAGAAAAGGGGCAGGTTACTTTATCGGTGGATGAACCAACTGGAGGAACACATCTTACCTTGGTTGTAGCAGGAAACTATGGCATATCCTTTGAGGAAGCAGAGAAATTCAAACTAGATCCTAAAAATTATCATAAGGTTTTTCCTGTTGTAAGACCAGTCGTTGAAAAAATGGCCGATATCGTTTTAAAAAGTATTACTGGATTTGACATAGAACGGATTTACCTAGTAGGAGGAACCTGCTGTCTTGATGGTATTGAAAAGGTCTTCGAAAAATATATAGGCATAGAGACCATAAAACCCTATAATCCATTGCTTGTAACCCCTATTGGTATTTCCATGTCTGTTAGCTAAAACGAGGTGAATTTGTGAATATAGAAAAAATAATCAAGAGTATTGTTGCAGAAATACTCCCCCTCATCAATAAACGCCTGCTGTTATTTATTAGTGGCGGCACCGTAAATGTAGAAATCTTATTAGATACACTATCAGACTCTGAGTTAATAAGCTATGACATTGTTATGACGGATGCAGCAAAAAAACTGTTAGATGAGACATCCATCAAAAAGCTAAAGGGCAATATCATAGATAGGATAGATAAGTTGGATAGCGCAATAAATCATGCTAGTTTTATTCTTATTCCTATAATGACAAAAAATACCTTATCGAAAGCTGCTCTTGGTATTGCAGATAATTTGGTAACCACTGGTATAGCAAGGGCTCTGATGATGAATAAAGAAATCATTGCTGTAAGAGATAGTTATGCTCCTGAGAATCCTATAAATATTTCCAATGGACTTTCAAAAAATTCCCTCTACAATGCAATGTTTTTAAAATATGAAGAAACTTTAAGCAGCTTTGGTGTAAAAATCATTGACGCAAAAGAATTTAAAGGCACTATTCAAAATCAGTTTAATAAATCACTACCTCAACCATTGGAAAAAGAAAAAGCAACTGTTAAAAACAAGCACTTCTTTGAATCTTCTATTGTCACACTAACAGATCTTAAAGGAATTGAAAATGATTGTGGAATTGTGATTCAAAAAGGAACAATCATTACACCTTTAGCTAGAGATTATATTTATAGTAATAAAATCAATGTTACATATGGCGAGTAGTTCTATGTTGATCATTGTAAAAGGAAACATAACTATTGATTTCAAATCTTAACGGACGGGAGATTGATTAAATGGAAAAATTAGATAAAGATTTGCTGGCAATACAAGTAACCAGAGACATCATAACAAAGGCAAAAAAAGCTCAAGAAAAAATACAAGCGTTTTCTCAAGAAAAAATAGATGCTATTGTAAAAAACATGGTGGAGGCAGCAGAAAGAGAAGCTGTAAAATTAGCTAAATTAGCAAATGAAGAGACGGGTTTTGGTAATTGGGAAGATAAGGTACTGAAAAATACCTTTGCCAGCAGAACCCTCTACAACTATATTAAAGATATAAAAACCGTTGGCATCATCAATAGAGATGAAAAAAACAAAGTAGTAGATATAGCGGTACCTGTAGGTGTTATAGCAGCACTTATTCCTTCAACAAACCCCACATCAACAACCATATATAAAGCAATCATTGCATTAAAGGCAGGAAATGCTATTGTATTTTCACCCCATCCAAGTGCTAAAAACTGTATTCTAGAAACAGTAAAGATATTAAAGGACGCTGCTATAGAAGCTGGGGCGCCTGAAGATAGCATAGGATGTCTGCCCTTTCCTTCAGTAGAAGGCACCAATGAACTCATGAAGCATAAGGATACTGCTTTAATCCTAGCAACTGGTGGAGAAGCTATGGTGAAAGCTGCCTATAGCTCAGGAACACCAGCCATAGGAGTAGGACCAGGAAACGGCCCAGCATTTATAGAAAAATCAGCGGATATTGCACTAGCAGTCAAGCGAATTATAGATAGTAAAACCTTTGATCATGGGGTAATCTGTGCTTCTGAGCAATCTATTGTCGTTGAATCCTGTATGAAGGAGCAGGTAGTTGCAGAACTAAAGAGACAGAAGGCTTATTTCCTGAATGAAGAAGAATCCCTAAAATTAGGGAAATATATCTTACGAGAAAACGGCACCATGAATCCTCAAATCGTAGGTAAATCTGTAGAGGTACTAGCTGAACTTGCAGGATTAAGTATTCCATCAGGAACAAAATTATTAATATCAGAACAAACAACCGTTGGAAAAAACAATCCTTATTCAAGAGAAAAGCTTGCACCTATTCTTGCATTCTATAGCGAGGAAAATTGGGAAAAGGCATGTGACCGATGCATAGAACTACTAATGAATGAAGGAAAAGGCCATACCCTTATCCTCCACTCAAATAATGAAGCGCTAATTCAAGAATTTGCCCTTAAAAAACCAGTATCAAGAATATTGATAAACACACCAGGGGCTCTTGGAGGTATAGGAGGAACAACCAATATTGTACCGGCATTGACCCTAGGTTGCGGCGCTGTAGGGGGTAGTGCAACTTCAGACAACGTTGGACCTATGAACCTATTGAATATAAGAAAATTAGCTTATGGTACCAGAGAACTGGAAGATTTAAAAGGAGCACAACCTACTACAAGTGAAGGGATAGACCTATCAGAAGAGTATGTTGAAAGCCTTATCAAGAGCATTATGGAAAAAATGAATATCTAGCAAGGATTACAAATACAGCCCTTGCTAGAACTTTGATCTTAAAAAATATTTGTAAAAAGGGGCTTAACCTATGTTTCTAGCAAAAGTAATTGGCAGAGTTGTATCGACACAAAAAAATCAAAATCTGGTTGGAGCTAAACTTTTACTGGTTAGATCTATAGATGAGAAGGGAAACAGCATAAAGGATAATGTTTTTGTTGCAGTGGATACAGTAGGAGCTGGTTCTGGGGAAATTGTTTTAATAGACTGGGGAAGCTCAGCCTATGAAGATATAAGAATTTCTTCTGATATGGCTATCGTTGGTATTATAGATTCGGTTGAGATAGATATTGAATAGTACTTTAAATAAACCAATGCTCCCATTGATTTTATCATTGTATAAATTATTGATGAGAATATTTCTTGTAGGGGGATAGAAATGACGGATAGATGGATAGACAAGATTAAAGAAAGTGGTATTGTTGGTGCCGGTGGAGCTGGTTTTCCAACACATATAAAGTTATCTGCCACTGCTGAATATATCATTGTAAATGCAGCTGAGTGTGAACCACTTATAAAAGTGGACCAGCAATTACTTGAACACTATACTGAGGAAATTGCTGAGGCACTAAATATTGTCCTGCAAAAGACAGAAGCAAAGAAGGCATTTATCGCTATTAAAAGGAAGCATATGGAGGTAATAAAGAAAATCAATCAAGTCTTATCTAAATATGACAAGATTGAAGTTTTTGAACTAGATGATATTTATCCTGCAGGAGATGAACAGGTAACTGTATATGAAGTATTAAAGAAAGTCGTGCCGCAGGGAGGCATCCCTTTCAACGTTGGTTGTATTGTATGCAACGTTGAAACCGTCCTCAATGTGTTTCATGCAATGAAGGGATATCCTGTGATTTATAAGTATGTAACCGTAACTGGAGAGGTGCCAAATCCCTTTACCTATAAGCTCCCTATAGGAATCAGCTATAGAGAAGTATTAAAAATATGTGGCGTTGAAAACCTTGAAGGAAAGGTGGCTATTGATGGTGGCCCTATGATGGGGAACATTGTTGCTGATTTTGATAAGCCTATTACCAAAACAACAAAGGCCATTATTCTTCTAGATAAAGATCATACATTGATTAAGAAAAAAAGTATGACTATCAAACAAACAGTCAAACAGTCAAAAATTGCTTGTATACAATGTACTAGATGTACAGCCCTATGCCCTCGAAGTTTATTAGGACATGATGTGAAGCCTCATATCATTATGAGAACCATTAATTATGGACTTTCAAATATGGAGGGATTTAAAACAGCTGTAGGCTGTTCAGAGTGTGGGGCTTGTGAACTATATGCATGCCCAAATGGGCTATCTCCAAGAAAAGTAAATGGCATGATAAAACAGGAATTTATGAAGGCAGGCATAAAAGTAGATCATAAAGGCAAAATCTATGAGGCATCACCCTATAGAGAATATAGAAGTATTCCTGTGAAAAGACTGGTTCAAAGGCTTGGCATCAAGCAATATGATCTTGCTTCACCCCTCATAGAAAATCAGTATGCACCCAAAAAAGTAGTCCTACCCTTGAAGCAGCATGTAGGCGCACCAGCTACAGCTATTGTTGAGGAAGGTAGCAGCGTAAAAGCAGGAGATTTAATCGCTAAAATTGCTGAGGATAAGCTAGGGGCAAATATTCATGCCAGTATTTCAGGTATCATTACGCAGGTGGCTTCTGATGCAATCACCATTGAAGTTGAAGAATAGGGGGGATGATATGATAAGAGCAATAGGAATGGTTGAATTTAATAGTATTGCAAAGGGAATAGAAGTAGCAGATCATATGCTGAAGGCAGCCAATGTTGAAGTAACAATTTCTACACCAACCTGCCCTGGAAAATATATAACCCTTATCCATGGGAATGTAACAGATGTAGAAAATTCAATTAGAAGTGCTAAAGATTTAGGTGGCGAATTTCTTGTAGACGATCTCATTATTCCCAATGTAGATGAGCAAATTTTTCCCGCGATTACAGGGAGTACAAATATAGATACGATTAAGGCTATTGGCGTTATAGAAAGTTTTGCTATAGCTTCATTGATTCTTGCAGCAGATGCTTGTGTAAAGGCATCAGGGGTTTCCCTTTTAGAGATACGACTAGGTTCAGGCATTGGGGGAAAATCCTATGTAATCATGACGGGAGATATTGCAGAGGTGGAAGCATCCATTGAAGCAGGCATCCATGTGATAAAAGAAAGTGGAAATATAGTGAATCATATTGTGATTGCTTCTCCTCATACAGATCTAAAAAAAATATTGCTATAAACACAAATAATAGCCTTTATTTTATTTAAATTTATCCTTTGGTGTAGTGCTAAAATTCTCACTTCTGTAAAGGGGGGATCAAGCACGACATCCTCGAAGTAAATTGAACTACAATTTCTAACTTACTTGACAATGAGACATAACTATGTTAAATTTAGAACGTGAACCAAATAACGAACTTCGTTCTTAAATAAGTACAATATAAACTTACTTAGAAAATTGCATTATGTTATGTCGTTTCAAAAATTGTTATAGGTTTTATAGTAATCATATACTATAATTTATATTTTATATTTTCATAACAACCAATAATTACAACATGGAAAGGGGAAATATTGATGAGTATTTATTATGTTCCACCAGTTAACTTAATTGGAAGAGGTTGTCTTGCAGAATTGAAGGAGCCTGTTAAAGCTTTAGGTACAAAAAAGGCATTTATTGTGAGTGATAAATTTCTAGTTTCTAATGGAACTGTTAAGAAGGTAACGGATTTACTAGATGAAATCAATCTACCTTATGTTATCTATGATGATGTTAAACCGAATCCTACAGTTACTAATGTTAATGATGGTTTAGCTGTACTTAAAAAAGAAAATTGTGATTTTGTTATTACTGTTGGTGGAGGCTCACCACAGGATTGTGGAAAAGCAATTTCAATTCTTGCTACAAATGGTGGCGATACAAGAGACTATGAAGGTGTAAATAAAACTACAGAAAAATGTCTTCCAATCGTCGCTATTACAACAACTGCAGGTACTTCAGCAGAAGTTACCATCAACTACGTTATCACAGATGAAGAACGTTATGTAAAAATGATTATGGTAGACACAAACTCACTTGCTTCAATTACAGTAAATGATCCAGAGCTTATGTTAGGTAAACCAGCAGCATTAACTGCTGCAACAGGTATGGATGCTTTAACACATGCTGTTGAAGCAGTAGTGGCTAAGGGTGCATATGATGTGACAGATTCAACAGCCTTATATGCCATTAAACAGGTTTTTGAATTCCTTCCAAGAGCAGTGAAGGATGGTAATGATGCTGAAGCAAGAGAGCAGATGGGTTATGCTTGTTTCCTAAATGGTATTGCCTTCAGTAATGCAGGATTAGGTAATGTGCACGCTATGGCACACCAATTAGGTGGGTTATATGATCTACCTCACGGTGTATGTAATGCTATGCTTCTTCCTATTGTTCAAGAAGAAAATGCAAAAGGGGCTCCTGAAAAATTCCGTGCCATTGCTGAAGTAATTGGTATGAATGTTGCCGACAAAACTGATCAAGAATGTGTTGATTTTGTAATAAGCAAAATGAAAGCTCTTGCAGAAGAAGTGGGTATACCAAAATCTTTAAAAGAAGTTGGCGTTGATAATCCTGATTTTGAGAAACTTGCTGAAAATGCTATGAATGATGCGTGCGCAGGTGCAAATCCAGTATACTTTGACAAAGAAAAATTAATAGAATTATTTAAGAAAATTGCTTAATTTTTATAATCTAGTTTAAGTTTTTTTAAATGAAAAAACCCCTCCCTGAGGGGTTTTTTGCTGTTGCTATCTATCTATATTAAATTAAGGGTCTATAAATCTTCATTGTATTTTAAATTATTACTTTGGAACAATAAAGTTATCATTTAATATAACTTATGGGAGGCTCTGGATTTTATGGAATATTTGAAGCTAACTTTTAGAATTATTTTTATAATGGGTTTGTTATTAATCCTTATACTAATGACCGGCAGGAGAAAAATCGGTGAGCTTCCGGTATTTGACTTTTTAACCATTATTATATTAGGTAATGTGGTGGGCGCAGATATTGCTGATCCTAAGATCCCCCATTTACCAACAGCCTATGCTATAGTATTGTTGATTAGCATCCAATATTTTATAAGTCATTTTACGGTGAAAAACCGAAAATTTGGCGGCAAGGTTACTTTTGAACCAATTGTAATTTTGCAGAATGGAAAATTTATTAAATCAAATATGAAGAAAGTAAGGTATTCTATTGAAAATGTCTTAATGTTCTTAAGAGAAAAAGGGATTTTTGATATTAATGAGGTTGAATTTGCTATTGTAGAGGATAGTGGAAATATCAGTGTAATGAAAAAATCAGAATTTCAACCACTAACACCCAATGATATGAAAATTACTACAAAATATAAAGGTCTGACGATTCCACTTATCATAGATGGGAGGGTTTATGAAGAAAACTTACAAAAACTTGGCTTAAATAAAATATGGTTACTAGAAGAATTAAAAAGAAATGGTATAAACGGTTTTGATGAGGCCTTTTATGTAGATATTAATACAGAAGGGAGGCTATGCATATCTAAAATGGCTGAAACTAGCATTTTCAGAAAGAATTTTATTATTTAGTAAAAAACTTAAAGCATCTATTGAATTTTCACCGCTATATTAAATTGCACCACAGTCCAAACTACTTAAAAAAGTTCAGCTTTATTCCTGAACTTTTTTATTTTCTTCAATAGAAGTAATTGTTTTTCCTGCAGGGAGATTTAGCATTCTGCTTTTAGGTTCATATATTTTTTGGGCAGCATAGATACCGTGATGCCCTGAAAATATGAAACTGATTAAACAAGCCATAAAGAAATAGGTGATCCCTTTTCCTTCAAACATTTCCATGCTCAGAAGAAAAGCAGAAATCGGTGTATTGGCTGCTCCACAAAACACAGCAACCATGCCTATAGCAGCAAGAAAAGAGGGCGGAAAGCCCACTACAGGAGCTAAAGTATTTCCTAGTGTTGCTCCCATAAAAAAAAGAGGAATAACTTCTCCACCACGAAAACCAGTTCCCATTGTAATGGCAGTAAATATGATTTTGGCTAAGAATGCAAAGGTGGGAACTTGTCCCTCAAAGGCTCTTTTAACCATTGGCAAGCCACGACCAAGATAATCTCTAGAGCCTATTAAATAGGTTAAGGCTATAATAACAACCCCTCCAACAAAGGCTCTAGTCATAAGATTTTTTAAGTATGTATCAGAAATAGTTTTTATCTCATGTCTTAACTGACTATATAAAACACTAATAAAGCTGAAAACAATTGATAAACCCATAATTTTTATAAGGTTCATTGTATTAATATCGGGGACAGTTTTTATAATAAAATGATCGTGATGAATTCCCCATGCAGTTGCTGCATAATGGCCCATAAAGCTAGCAACAAAGCAAGGAATCAGAGCTTCATACTTGGTTTTGCCTATGACGATAGCCTCCATGCCAAAAATTGTTCCTGCTATAGGTGTTCCAAAAGCAGAGCCAAAACCACCGCTTACTCCACTAATAATGAGAATTCTACGATCTATTTTATCGATCTTAAATAGACGATTTACTGCTTCAGATATGCTTGCACCCATCTGTATAGCTGCACCTTCTCTGCCTGTTGACCCGCCAAATAGATGGGTGATAAAGGTACATAAGAAAACAATAGGTCCCATCCTTAGAAGAATCTCTCCCTGCCCGTGATGAATATGTTCTAAAACTAAGTCGTTTCCTTTACGAGAACCTTTACCATAATACATATAAATATAACCTATCACAATACCACCTATAGGGAGGAAAAATAACAAAATTGGATTAGCTTCCCGCGACTCTGTAAGAAAATCATTAAAATTGATTAGCAAAGCCGATGTGGAACCCACAATGGCACCAACGATACTTCCCCAAAGCACCCATTTGGTAAGCGTCGCAACAAATGTCATATGCCTATGCTTTACAGTAGGATTAAAAAATTTATTCCTTAAGGTTCTCATAGTGATAGTTCTCCTTTGTTAGAAAATAAGCTTGAAAATTAATTTTTCTTATTTAATTCATTATTTTGGCTTAGATATTCCAATCTTCCACTGAGAAACTCCATATGTTTTTCGAGGTCAGCCTTCATACTGTTAAACATCTGCTTTGCCTGCTGGTCTTCGGTGGAATGCGCCATCATAGCATAACTTCCTTTTATAGCTTCACAATATGCCATAGCTTTTTCTAAGTCACTTTGAACCGTCATGCCAGTCACCTCTCTTTCACCAAAGTTAGTTTAACCAAAGTTATATTTTAAAATTCCAATGGGCGTCTATGTGATAAAGAATTAGGAGAAAGGGAAATAACTGGAAAAGATATTTTAACCCAATTATAGGATATTATAGGATCATTTTAAAAGAATTAAAAGAAGCATCATCTTTACTTGTATTCCTATGATTTTTAAATTGAAGGGGGGTCATTTTCGTAAGTTTTTTAAAAGTCATATTATAATAATTTTGATTATTGTAGCCTACGGAAATAGCAACATCCAAGATAGATTGATCTCCCTTCAATAGCAGAATTTTGCTTTTCTCAATTCGAATTTCATTTAATACCTGCGTAAAGGTTTTGTTGGTCTCTTTTTTTAAAATAGAACAAAAATAACACTTGCTAATGCCAAGATATTCTGCCACACAACTTACATTTAAAGGAGCATTATATTTAGCATCCATATAATCCAGGGCTTTTTTTACATACAAGCTATAGGTATTTAACTTTTTTTGTCTGATAAAATCACTGTCCCCTGCAATATTCCGTAATAAAGAAATGAGATGGGGAATACAGCCCTCCGGTTTATATACAATTTCTTTATTCTGTCCAGGATAAATGCTATAGGGTCCAATAATATAGACGCCCCTATGAATATTCTTAGGGCAAATATAAAAAACCGTAAAATTTATAGCCTCAAAAGAAAGGGTTAGGGTGGCAGTACTGTCTTTTGTACATAGTTCTTCTTCGATTTTTTCAAAAATATTTTGGTACCCGTAAATATCCTCTAGTCTTTTATTAT
Source organism: Clostridium formicaceticum (assembly GCF_001854185.1). Taxonomy (NCBI): domain Bacteria; kingdom Bacillati; phylum Bacillota; class Clostridia; order Peptostreptococcales; family Natronincolaceae; genus Andreesenella; species Andreesenella formicacetica. The sequence goes on along the minus strand of NZ_CP017603.1, from coordinate 3,348,417 downwards.
ATCCTACAGTATGTAACAACTCTCCCTCATAGGTAAGGGCTTTCATTGGTATATGGGTACATAAAAAAAATTTCTTCATAGTATCAAAAATATGTCTCTTGCCTGAAGCACTATAAACCATCTCCAATAATATTTCAACTCCTTTTTAAAAATACAGAAATATAGTTATAAAAATAGAAATATACTTAAGAACAATTCTCTTTTAATTGGTATTATTAATGAGAAAGAAAATCAAGTTCAAATGATATGATTTATTATAACAATGGAGTCAAGGGGGTGTCAAATAGAATACTTCATTATTCTAGTAAGGAGGCGACATGAAAAAAAGATATTTAGTTTCTGTGTTGATCATATTATCTATTTCTTCTATTTTTATAGGGGTAAAAAATATTCATTTCTTAGATATCCTATATTTTAATGAAGAAAAAATCCAAATATTAGTACTGAGTCGATTTCCTCGGCTTATTAGTATTATCGTAGCTGGGATGAGCATGGGTATAAGTGGTTTGATTATGCAACAAATTACCCGAAATAAATTTGTATCTCCAACAACTGCTGCAACAGTGGATAGTGCTAGGTTAGGAATTTTGGTTTCTCTTTTACTCTATTCCTCTGCCAGCAGCTTTCAAAAAATGCTAATTTCCTTTGGATTTGCCTTGGCGGGAACCTTTCTGTTTGTGAAAATCCTAAAAAAAGTAAGGTTTAAAAATGAGATTTTTATACCGCTTATTGGTATTATGTTAGGTAATATTATAGATGCCATTACCACTTTTTTTGCTTATAGGTACGATCTTGTGCAAAATATTTCCTCTTGGTTGCAGGGAGATTTTTCTATGGTAATCAAAGGAAGGTATGAACTTTTATATTTCAGTATCCCCCTTACCATTCTTGCTTATTTATATGCGAATCAATTTACAGTAGCGGGGATGGGAGAGGCGTTTTCTGCAAATTTAGGGTTAAACTACAACAAGGTTGTGAACTTAGGTTTGATGATTGTAGCCTTATCAACTTCCCTTGTGGTAATTACTGTTGGACGAATCCCCTTTTTAGGGTTGATCATTCCAAACATCGTAACAATCTATCAAGGAGATCATTTAAAAAAGAATCTTGTTCCTACTGCTTTGCTTGGTGCAGTATTTCTACTTTTCTGTGATATTCTTGGACGTATCATTATTTATCCCTACGAGGTTTCTATCGGACTTACAGTAGGTATATTAGGAAGTCTAATATTTCTCTATCTACTGATAAGGGGGAGTAAAGGATGAGTTATAAAAAAAAGATAGGTTTACTAACGCTTTTATCGGTTGTGCTGATTGTACTCTTTCTATCAATCGGTCTCAATGCAAACAACTGGAATTATGCGCTCTCTAGGCGAATACCAAAAATCATAGCCATTGTATTGACAGGGTCAATCATTGCTTTTTCCTCTATGGTTTTTCAAACTATTACCAATAACCGTATATTGACCCCTAGTGTTTTAGGATTAGATGCCCTGTATATGTTCATACAAACCTTAGTTGTTTTCATATTTGCAGGTAGCAGCTTAACCGTGGTAAGCAGACATACAAACTTTTTATTATCTGTTGCATTAATGATTGCTTTTTCAAGCATTCTTTATAAGTTTATATTTAAAAAGGAACAGCAGAACATTTACTTTCTATTGTTGGTAGGATTAATCTTTAGCACATTGTTTCAAAGTTTATCTTCTTTCATGCAGATGTTAATCGACCCCAATGAATTTGGCGTTGTCCAAAGTAGAATGTTTGCTAGCTTCAATAATGTAAATACAGATTTACTACTTATAGCTGTAATCATGGTTTTATCTATAGGGATTTACATCTATCCCCATAGGAAGATACTAGACGTTTTATCTTTGGGTCGAGAAGAAGCTATCAATCTAGGGGTAGACTATGATAAATCTGTTAAGAGAATCTTAATCGTGGTTATTATTATGGTATCTGTAGCAACCGCCTTAGTTGGACCGATTACCTTCTTAGGCCTATTGGTAGTAAATCTTGCTAGAGAGCTGTTGAATACTTACCAGCATAAATATTTGATTATTACCTCCATCTTAATGAGTAGCATTGCCTTAGTTGGAGGGCAGCTGGTTATTGAGAGGGTTTTAAATTTCAAAACACCCTTAAGTGTTATCATTAACCTTGTGGGAGGATTATATTTTATATACCTGTTGTTAAAGGAGAATAAAGCATGATAGAGATAAAGAATATCGTAAAAAAATATGGTGACAAAACAGTAGTAGATAATGTATCGCTCAAGATACCCAGTAAAAAAATCACCTCTTTTATTGGTCCTAATGGCGCTGGAAAAAGCACCTTGTTGTCTATCATGAGCCGTTTGAACAAGAAAGATGCTGGGAAAGTCTTGATCGAAGGTAAAGAGATAGAGACATGGGAAAATAATGCACTTTCTAAAAAGATATCTATATTAAAGCAATCAAACCACATCAACATACGCCTAACCATAAAAGAACTGGTGAGTTTTGGGCGCTTTCCCTATTCTCAAGGAAATTTGACGCAGGAGGATTGGGAACATATTGATAGGGCCATAGCCTATATGAAGCTGGAGGACATACAAGATAAACATCTAGATCAGTTGAGTGGAGGTCAAAGACAAAGGGCTTACATCGCAATGGTGATTGCTCAAAATACAGAGTACATTCTTTTGGATGAACCATTGAACAATTTAGATATGAAACATGCTGTAGAAATTATGAAGATTTTAAAATGGCTGGTGAAAACCTTGGGTAAAACCATTGTTTTAGTGATCCATGATATCAATTTTGCCTCCTGCTACTCTGACCATATTGTCGCCTTGAGTAATGGTAAGGTAGTTAGCGAAGGTAGCACAGAACGTATTATTGATGAAGAAATTCTTGGAGGAATATATGATATGGATTTTAAAATAGAAAATATTAATAATCAAAAGATCTGCGTCTATTTCTAATAAAAAATTTAAAAACAGGAAGGTGAAGTAAATGTTTAAAATGTTCAAAAAGAAAGGGTTTGTTTTATCGGTATTACTATTTATGATTTCTGTTGTGGGACTCACTGCTTGCAGTTCTGCGGGAAATACAGGATCTCAAGAATCTAGTAAAGAAACTGTTGAAGCAGAGGTGCTTACGATTACTCATGAATTAGGTGAGACTACTTTAGAAAAAAACCCTCAAAAAGTAATTGTCTTTGACTATGCAACATTAGATACTTTAAATCAAATGGGGGTAGAAGTAATGGGATTACCTAAATCTAATATTCCCCAATACCTAGAAAAATACAATGATTCTCAATACGCTGATGTAGGAACCTTGTTTGAACCAAACTATGAAAAAATTTATGAACTTCAACCAGATTTAATATTCATCTCTGGTAGACAAGCAGACTTATATGAAGAATTTGAAAAAATCGCTCCAACTGTATATCTTACTATAGACACCCAGGATTATATTGGGTCTTTTGGTAAAAACCTAACAACATTAGGAGAAATTTTTGAAAAAGAAGACTTTGTACAGAATCAATCGCAGAAGATTCAAGAGAAAATTACTAAATTAAATCAAGAAGTAATCGCATCTGAAAAGAAAGCATTAGTGATCATGGCAAATGATGGTGCCCTAAACGCTTATGGAAAAGGTTCAAGATTCAATATCATACACAATGAGTTTGGCTTTGCTGCAGCAGATGAAAATATCGAAGTAGCTAATCATGGTCAAAGTATTTCCTTTGAGTATATCGTGGAAAAAAATCCTGAAATTATCTTCGTGATTGACAGAGCAGCAGTTACAGGGGGAACCACAGGGGCAGAACAAGTGTTAGACAATGATTTAGTGAAAATGACAGATGCCTATAAAAATGATGCCATTCATTACTTAAGTTCCCATATTTGGTATGTAGCATCCGGTGGGCTTGAGGGAACAAATATTATGATAGAAGAAGCTCAGGCGGCTATTCAGTAAAAAAACTTAAACAACCCTGTCTTGGTTAAAAAGGAGTAAACTTTATAGGAATTTCCTATGGGTTTGCTCCTTTTTCATACCTTTAAATAATCTAGAAATATAAGACTTTATATGATATATTAAAATATTATACGTTTGTCAACTTGTTGAGAGGAGGTAACTAGCATGGGACGAATTTGTTTTATTGCTCCATACGAAGAAATTTTTCAATTAGCACAACAAGTCAAAGAAGAATCAGCATTTAACTTTATGCTTAAAAAAGGTAATTTAGAAGAAGGTATTCAGCCTGCAATAGAGGCAGAAAAACAAGGTGCTCAAGTTATTATTAGTCGAGGCGGCACTGCCTCATTTATAAAGCAAAATGTTCATATACCAGTGGTAGAAATCAAAGTAACTGGTTATGATATATTAAAAAGCCTGTATCCCTATAGAAATACTCATTCTGCCATCGGAATTGTTGGTTACCGAAATGTGGTAAATGGCTGTCTTACAATAAGTGAAATTTTAAATATACCTATTAAAGAAGTGATTATCCCCAATGACGAAGAAGGAATAGATTGGACCTTGGTTCAACAGGAGGTAGCTGAATTAATTAGAAAGTATGACATTCATGTGATTGTTGGAGACACTACTGTAATAAGCAAGCTGCCATCATTAGAAATCGATGTAAACTTAATTACCTCCGGGAAAGAAGCAGTAACACAAGCTATTGAGGAAGCCTTGCATATTCTTCAGGTAAGAGAAGTGGAAAAAGAAAAGGGAAAAAGATTTAAAGCAGTATTAGATTTCGTTAACGATGGTGTAGTGGCTACCGATGAAAATGGTATTATTACAGTTATCAACCCTGCTGCAGAAGACATATTTAATGTTAAAAGAGAAGAAGTTGTTGGCTGTCCAGTAAAAGAAATTATCCCAAATACTGAAATCATGAAGGTACTGGAGAGTAAAAGCGCTGATATTCAAAAACTACAAAAAGTATCTGATGATTATATTATGACCAACCGTATACCCATTGTTGTCGATAGCTTAATTAAAGGAGTTGTTGCCACCTTTCAAGATGTTTCTACTATACAGGGTGCAGAACAAAAAATCCGTCAAAATCTATATACAAAAGGCCTTATAACCAGGTATAGCTTTCAAGACTTTTTAACCAAAAATCAAAAGATGAAGAGATTGATAGACATTGCTAAGGGTTTTGCTAAAACTCATGCCACCGTACTTATTGAAGGAGAAAGTGGTACAGGAAAAGAAATGTTTGCCCAAAGTATTCATGCTTTAAGCCCCCGCAAAGAAGGTCCTTTTGTAGCAGTCAATTGCGCTGCTCTGCCTTCTCAACTATTGGAAAGTGAATTATTTGGCTATGTAGAGGGGGCTTTTACTGGTGCTAAAAAAGGTGGAAAAATTGGACTTTTTGAATTAGCGCATAATGGGACGATTTTCCTTGATGAAATAGGCGAAATGGATAAAAGTCTTCAGGCAAGATTGTTAAGAGTGCTTGAAGAAAAGCAGGTAATGCGATTAGGTTCCGATAAAGTGATCCCAGTAGATATTAGAATCATAGCCGCTACTAATGCTGACCTCAAAGATCAAATCAAACAGGATGCATTTCGTATGGATTTATATTATCGGCTTAATGTTTTGAAATTACAAACCATCCCCTTGAGAGAAAGAAAGGAAGATGTTGAATATCTAGCTAATTATTTTGTGCGCACCATAAATAAGAATTATGGGCGTCAAGTAGAAAGATTTGCTCTAGAGGTTATGTGCTTCTTGGCAAACTACCATTGGCCAGGTAATATACGAGAATTAAAAAATATCGTTGAAAGATTAATTCTATCCTCTACAAAAGATTATGTTACATTAGATGACGCTGAGTTCTTAATTGAAGAACTAAAAGAAGACTTTACAGAGAAAGCTACAAAAGATCATATTAATCTGTTAGAAGGCACACTGCAGGAGATAAAAAGAAGCGTTATTTTAAAAGTATTAGAGCAAGAAAATTACAACAAAAGCCGTACCGCTAGACGTCTGGGAATTGACCGTTCTACCGTTGAAAAATATCTAAGTTGATGTATTTTGCCGCAATATTGTTGAAAAAAACCACATTTCTATGTGGTTTCTTTTTTTTGAATATTCTAGAAGGCTTTGTAAATTTAATAATAAAAAGATTTCTTTTAGTTGGCATGAGTTTTGCAATATAAGTTTTTGTGATAATTAATTAATATATTTTAAGGAGGATGCTGCAATATGGTAAAACAGGCTGTTGTCATTAAAGAAAATGACAGTGTAGCTACGGCTACCGTCGACTTAAAGAAAGGCACTAAGGTAAGTATGTATATTGGAGAAAAGGAGCTCGATATTATCATTAATGATGATATTCCTTTTGGTCACAAACTAGCTATCAAGGAGGTCGCAATAGGCGAACATGTTTTTAAGTATAGCGAGTCAATAGGTAAAGCTACAAAAGATATTAAGATTGGTGATCATGTGCATATTCACAATGTCGAAAGTGCCCGTGGTCGTGGCGACTTAGCTAGTGAATAATAATTTTTTAGGAGGTGTCGATGATGAAATTTTATGGTTATAAACGTGCAGATGGTAAAGTTGGTATTCGTAATTATGTATTGTTATTACCCACCAGTGTTTGTGCAACGCAAGTAGCAACAGAGATTGCTAATAAAGTAGAAGGCTGTACAGTGGTGAATAATCAATTTGGTTGCTGTCAAGTTGCTGGTGATGCAAAACTAACCTATAAGACGATTGTTAATGTGGGTAAACACCCTAATGCTGGTGCAGTTATCGTTGTTGGTTTAGGATGTGAAGGTGTTGAGCCCCATAAGGTAGCAGAAGATCTGAAAGATACTGGTAAACCTATTTCTACAGTTGTTATTCAAGAGGAAGGCGGCACTTTAGGTGCATTTGCTAAAGGCTGTGAAATCGCCCGCGAATATGGCCAACTTCTCTCCCAACAAATGAAAGAAGAATTCGATGTCAGCCAACTGATTTTGGGTATTGAATGTGGTGGTTCTGATACAACTTCCGGATTGGCTTCTAATCCAGCCTGTGGAGTGGCTTCTGATATTCTTATAGAAAATGGCGGTACTTCCATGCTCTCTGAAACCACTGAACTAATTGGTGCAGAGCATGTTTTAGCTCGTCGTGCTGTAAATGAAGAAGTTGCAAACAAATTATTAAAACTTGTGAAAGATTGTGAAGAGCGAGCTAAAGCTCTAGGCGAAGACATACGTGGTGGACAGCCTACACCAGGTAATATTGCAGGGGGATTAACCTCTATTGAAGAAAAGTCTTTAGGCTGTATGCATAAAGCTGGCTCTGCCCCTGTACAAGATGTTCTAGCCTATGCAGATATTCCTGTAAAAAAAGGTTTACATGTAATGGATACGCCTGGACAAGATATTGAATCTATCTCAGGAATGGTGGCAGGTGGTTCACAAATCATCATTTTTACTACTGGAAGAGGCACACCAACCGGAAATCCTTTGGCACCGGTAATTAAAATCACTGGAAACAGCAATACTTTTGAAAAAATGAAAGCAAATATTGATATTAATGCTGGTGAAATCATATTAGGTACTAAGACTATTAGTGAGGTTGGTCAAGAAATTTTTGATGAAATTATTAAAGTTGCAAATGGTAAAAATACCAAGGCAGAACAGCTTGGCCATAAAGAGTTTTCTATTTACAAAAGTGCACCAACATTCTAATAAGATTTTCTTATTAGGTATTAGGGCTCAAATACTTGAGCCCTAATCATTCCATACTTGTGAAAACGAATGCTTAATCATCAGATTATATTCTAAAGGGGGTTAACCAATGAAAATAAAGAGGTTTATAGAAAAAGTTCCAGGAGGTTTAATGGTATTACCACTTCTTCTGGGGGCAATCATCAATACGCTTTGGCCTGAACTTCTTGAAATTGGGGGGTTCACAACTGCTATCTCTAAAGGAGCTATGCCTATTCTTGGTGTTTTCTTGTTTGTTATGGGTTCACAAATGACGTTTAAAGCTGCACCCAAGGCTTTAAAGAAAGGTTTTAGTATTACTTTAGGCAAATTCCTTGCCGGAGTCATCGTTGGTCTTGCAGTTCAGTTTATTTTTGGAGAAAGAGGATTTCTAGGTCTTGCTCCATTAGCAATTATATCTGCAATGACAAATACCAATGGTGGCCTTTATGCAGCTTTAACCGGTGAATTTGGAGACGAAACAGATGTAGGAGCTATTTCTATTATCTCTATCAATGATGGTCCTTTCTTCACTTTAGTAGCTTTAGGAGCTGCTGGCGTAGCCCAAATTCCATTTATGACATTGGTAGCAGTTGTGCTTCCAATTGTTATCGGTATGATTGTAGGTAATTTAGATGAAGAAATGAGAGAGTTTTTAGGCGCTGGCGGAAACATGTTGATTCCATTTTTCGCCTTTGGATTGGGTACTGGAATCAACTTTAGTATGTTGATTGAGGCTGGTATTCCTGGTGTTATTTTAGGTCTAATGACTGTCGGAATTACTGGGATTGCATGCATCTTATCCGATAGACTTGCCGGCGGTTCTGGTGTTGCTGGAGCAGCAGCAGCTAGTACTGCTGGTAATGCTGTAGCAACACCTTTGGCGGTAGCATTGGCAGATCCCAATTTGCAAGCAGTTGCTGAAATTGCCACTGCTCAAGTTGCAGCCTCCACTATTATTACCGCTTTACTTGTTCCTGTTTTAACCACTTTTGTAGTAAGAAGAATGAAAAATCAAAGTGACTGCAAGGTAGTATAACAAAGTAACTTTCTATGTTAAGGATTATTAATATTTAATTAAAGATACAACCATCTTATCGTTATAATATAAGATGGTTGTTTTTTGCTTACTTGATAAGCTTAGAGAAACCCTTAGAGAAATTCCTAGAATACCTCCGAAACACTTGTTCGATTAAATTGATTTTGATATACTGTTTTTTATATAAGATCATTCGATAAATTACTGAGATTTATGGTATGATGATAGATGGTATTTACAAAAGAAAAGAGGGTGTAAGATGACTACAAAAAAACAACATAATTATGATAATGATAGTCTTTCAACCTTACAGGAAAAAGATAAGGTTCGACTTAGGCCAGGGGTAATCTTTGGTAGTGATGGTATAGAAGGATGCTGCCATACCCTTGTAGAAATTGTAGCAAATGCCAGGGATGAAGCCCAAGAAGGTTTTGGGGATCTGATAGAAGTATTCCGCTATAAGGATAAATCTATAGAGGTAAGGGATCAGGGAAGAGGAATCCCTTTAGAGTATAATACGAAAGAGGAAAAGTATAACTGGGAGATTGTATTTACCATCCTTTATGGCGGTGGAAAATATAATAATAACACTGGAAGCAACTACCAATATAGTATTGGGCTAAATGGCCTTGGTACTGCAGCCACCCAGTTTGCCTCTGAATACATGGATGTAGAAGTCTATCGAGATGGCCATAGATACCAGCTGCATTTTGAAAAGGGAGAGGTTGTTGGTGCGTTAATAAAGGAAAAGTATAATTATCAACACACAGGCACAACCATCAAATGGAAGCCTGACCTAGAGGTATTTAATGATATCGACATCCCTCTAAAATTTTTTCAAGAAGTTCTTAAAAGACAGGCTATCGTAAACAAAGGAATTACGTTTAAACTCTATGATGAAGCAACAGAGGAAACTTTTGTTTATTACTATGAAAATGGCATTATCGATTATGTAAAAGAGGTTAATGAAGAAAAGGGGTTTACTGAACCTCAATATTTTGAATTTGAAACAAAAGGAAGAGATAGGGAAGATAAAGAAGAATATAAACTTAAAATCGAAGTAGCCTTTGTCTTTAATAATGAGCGTACCATGCTTGAATATTATCATAATTCTTCCTTTTTAGAGTATGGTGGAGCGCCAGATAAGGCTGTAGACAGTGGATTTTCTTCTCAAATCCATAGCTTTATAAAAGATAAGAATAAGTACACTAAGAATGAAAAAAGAGTCACCTTTACGGATATTAAAGATAGTTTAATCTTAGTTACCAATACATATTCCACGATCACAAGTTATGAAAATCAGACAAAAAAGGCCATCACCAATAAATTTATTCAAGAAGCTATAACGACTTTTTTAAAGGAAAAACTAGAAATTTATTTTATAGAAAATCAAATGGATTTAGAGAAAATCATTGATCAGATATTAATTAATAAACGAAGTAGAGAAAAGGCAGAGCTGACCAGGATAGATGTTAGAAAAAAATTAAGTAAAGGTGTGGATAATTTCTCTAATAAAGTTAAAAAGTTTGTGGATTGCAGAAGCAAAGATATCGCTAAAAGAGAATTGTTTATCGTAGAAGGAGATTCTGCATTAGGTTCAACAAAAATGGGTAGAGACGCAGAATTTCAAGCGATTATTCCTGTGCGAGGGAAAATCTTAAACTGCTTAAAATCCGATTATGACAAGATATTTAAAAATGACATTATCGTTGACCTCCTCAAGGTATTAGGCTGCGGTGTGGAGATTAAAAACAAACACAGTGACTTGAGCTTTTTTGATATTGAAAAACTCAATTGGAGTAAAGTTATCATTTGTACAGATGCCGATGTAGACGGGTTTCAAATTAGGACTTTAATTCTCACCATGCTATATGTTCTTACCCCTACCTTGATCGAAAAGGGTTATGTCTATATAGCAGAATCACCCTTGTATGAAATTACCGATAGCAAAGGAAATCCATTTTTTGTCTATTCAGAGGGAGAAAAAAATACCCTCTTAAAAAAGCTAAAAAGTAATTATAAAATTCAAAGATCAAAGGGGTTAGGAGAAAATGAACCTGAGATGATGTGGCAAACTACCATGAATCCGGAAACAAGAAGATTGATTCAGGTTACCCCGACAGAAGCACAGGCCACCAAAGAAGCCTTCGAATTGTTCCTGGGAGATAATCTGCTGGGAAGAAAAGAGTTTATTTCAAAATATGGTTCTAAGTATATTGATCAATGTGATGTAATTTAAAAAAAGTTAATCAGTAAAGAATATAAATGTAGGAGAGAAGATGCATGCAGTCTAAATTAAGCCACTTAAATGTAATAGAAACCTTAGAGAAAAACTATATGCCTTATTCCATGAGTGTTATTGTCTCAAGAGCATTGCCTGAAATTGATGGATTAAAACCATCTCATCGCAAACTGCTCTACACCATGTTTAAAATGGGGCTGCTCAAGGGATCTAAAACAAAATCAGCAAACATCGTTGGACAAACCATGAAGCTCAATCCCCATGGAGATGGCGCCATCTACGAAACCATGGTACGTCTAACGAGAGGAAACGAAGCGCTATTACATCCTCTTATTGATAGCAAAGGTAACTTTGGGAAAAACTATTCTAGAGAAATGGCGTATGCAGCACCACGATATACCGAAGCTAAACTAGAAGAAGTTTGTGAAGAATTTTTTAAGGATATTCATAAGGATACGGTAGACTTTGTACCCAACTATGACAATACAATAGAAGAACCTAAGTTACTACCTACTACCTTTCCAAATATTCTTGTAAATCCTAACTTAGGAATTGCTGTAGGTATGGCAAGTGCCATATGCAGTTTTAATTTGCAAGAAGTATGTGAAGCAACGATTGCATTCCTAAAGAATGAAGAAGTAGATATTACCCAATATTTAAAAGCCCCTGATTTCTCATCAGGAGGACAGTTTATCTTTAACGAATCAGAGCTTAAGGCCATCTATGATACCGGCAAGGGTAGTTTTCATTTGAGGGGAAGATATCGGTATGATAAGCAAAATAACTGTATAGAAATCTACGAAATCCCTTACACCACCACCATAGAGGCGATTATAGAAAAAATTATTGAGCTGGTTAAATCAGGAAGAATTAAAGAAATCAATGATATAAGAGATGAAACTGATAAAGAAGGTTTAAAAATCACCCTAGACCTAAAAAGAAATACCGATGCCGATCATTTGATGAACCGATTGTACAAAATGACAACATTACAAGATACATTTAGCTGTAACTTTAATATCTTGATTCATGGTAATCCTATGCTTTTAGGCGTAAAACAAATCCTGAAGGAATGGACAATCTTTAGAGTGGATTGTATAAAAAGACAACTAACCTTTGATATTCATCAAAAGCAACAAAGGCTACATCTGCTAAATGGCCTGGAGAAAATTCTCTTAGATATAGATCGGGCAGTAAAAATCGTTAAGGACACAAAAAAAGATAAGGAAGTTATACCAAATTTAATGAAGGGCTTTGAAGTAGACAAGATCCAAGCTGAATTTATTGCAGATATCAAGTTAAGAAACTTCAACCAAGAGTACATTCTAAATAAAACCAAAGATATTAAAAACTTAGAAAAGGAAATTAAAAGTCTTGATATCACCTTAAAAAATGAAGGCAAAATCAACAAAGTCATTATCAAAGAACTAGAAGAGATAGCAAAAAAATATGGAAAACCTAGAAAAACAGAAATCATTGAAGAAAAGTATATAGAAGTAGTTAAAGAGGAGCTTTTAATTGAGGACTATAATATAAAGTTGTTTTTAACCAGTGAAAACTATCTTAAAAAGATATCTTTAGCCTCCTTAAGAAGCAGTAGTAATGGCCATAAATTAAAAGATGATGATTTTATTATTCAAGAAATTGATGGCAGCAATAAATCAGATCTACTAATGTTCTCCAACAAACACGTAGTTTATAAAATAAGATGCTATGAACTAGAGGATAAAAAGACCAGCAGCCTAGGTGATTATTTAAAAAATCTACTGAGTTTAGCTGATGATGAAAAAATCATCTATATGACAGCCACCGAAGACTACAAAGGACATATGCTGTTTTTTTATAAAAATGGCAAGGCAGCTAAAATTTCGCTGGAAAGCTATCAAACCAAAACCAATAGAAAACAATTGGCAAATGCTTACGCTAATGAAGCTGAGTTGGTACATATTGAATATATTAAAGAAGATAAAGAGTTAGTCGCCGTAAGCAGTATCAAGAAAGTTTTGGTTTTTCATACCAATCAAATCAGTGTAAAAACCACCAGAAACTCCGTTGGGGTTCAAGTACTAAAGTCTAAAAATAGCAGTACCTTATCAAAAGTTAAGGCCTTAGAAAATACTGCCTTTGAAGATATCGACTATTATCGCGGCAATATACCTGCCATCGGTACCTTTCTCAGAAAAGAAGATCATTTAGAGAAAGAAGAAAAAAACTTAAGTTTTATATAGTTTCATTTCACTTATAGATTCGCGCTTCTAAAGTTAAATTTTAATATACACGGTCTACGGTTTCGCCCCAAAACCGTGGGCTGCAAATTTTGGTGGGAAAGAACTGAATACTATGGTATCATTCAGCAAATTATAGTGAACAAAGAAGGAATCTATTCCAATTAGAAGAAAGTTTTAAATAAATAGAAATTTACTTAAATATTCAAGCGGAGTACATAAAACATGAAAAAAAGATTGAACACTAAAAATAACAATAAGAAAAAACAAGTAGTTGAAAAAACTACAAATCTAGAAAAGGAAAATGAGAAAACTTCCAATACCAATTCCACCAGAGAAGCTTTTCTTACACATCCATTAGGCAGTCTTATCACGAAAAATGCTCTTCCTGCTGTAGCCTCTATGTTATTCATGGCACTTTATCAAGTAGTAGACGGAATTTTAGTAGGCAGACGTTTAGGACCTGAAGCACTGGCATCTATCAATGTACTTTTCCCTATTCTAGCCGTATTTATTGGTCTAGCTGTTATGATAGGAATAGGTGGAAATGCTCGAATTGCTGTTCTCTTAGGGGCAGGAAAAACAGATAAGGCGCGACGTATTTTAGGCCTGATTGTCACTCTTGGTACGATACTAGGGGTTTGTGGAAGTGCTGTGGTTGTTTTGGCTTTTCCCAAAATACTATACTTCATAGGAACTTCTGGAGAACTAGGAAATTATGCAGGACAGTATTTAAAGGCTTTATATCCTTTTTTTACACCCATGATACTGCTATTTATCCTTGAACAATCTGTACGAAATGATGGTCGGCCTAATATGGCTACCATGGTTATGGCAGCTATGGCAATACTAAATATTGTATTGGATTATATTTTTCTTTTCCCCCTTGACTTAGGTATTAGGGGTGCAGCTTTAGCAACAGGGCTTTCTCAAAGCATTGGTGCAACGGTCTTTTTGATATATTTTCTTTTTAAAACTTTTGGTGGCCATACTGGTTTAAGCTTGGGGGCTCCTGGAGGAGGATTTTCAGCTATAGGTACGATTGTAACCAATGGTTCCTCAGAACTATTTAATAATATTGCCGCAGGATTAACAACCTTTTTATTTAATCGAATCATACTCAGTCATTTAGGGGCTTTAGGGGTAGCGGCTTTTGCTCTAGTCCAATATCTACTTATGTTTGGGATGATGATTTTGATAGGAATGAGTAATGGCACCCAACCAATTTTAAGCTACAACCATGGGGCAGGTCTTTTTTACCGCGTTCAAGGTACCCTGAGCCGATTATTAGCTTCTTCTTTTATCATCGGTATTATCTTTTTTATTCTTCTTCAGTGGCAAACACAAACATTGGTAACTCTTTTTATTCCTGAACATCCTGATGCATTAGACCTGACTGTTAGCGTAGCAGATACCATCAGCTGGTCTATGCTCTTTATGCCTGTAGGGATAGTAGGATCTGTCTTTTTTACTGCCATGGAAAAAGCTATTCATTCTTTGGTGATAGCAATTTTACGAGGTCTTGTATTTATCTTAATAGGTTTAGCAGTTTTTCCTTTACTATGGGGGACAGCGGGAATATGGATTACCCCTGTATTTTCTGAAGCTGCAACAGCACTGGTAACAACTTTTTTAATCTACCAATGGATGAGAAGTGAACACTTAAAGAGCAGCAACTAAAACAGTTTTTCAAAGTCTTAAGGATATTTGTAAGTGTCTTTGCTATAGTAAACATAATAAAAACCCAAAGCACTCATTAAGGCTAAAGAATAAGCCACGAAAGAATACAGTACGCCCCATTTTTCAGGATGGTATTCTAAAAACTTTAACTTTATTGCAATTAGTTCTATTGCTGTGGATAATGCTGCAAATGTTAAAACTATAAGGTGTTTTTTCCAACGTCCTTTAGGTAAAAACCTTATTAATACTAATCCTACAGCAAAAAAAGGACCGATTAATACAAATAAGTCCAATTCACCAATATGAATCATAATAAAACGGTCAACCCAAAATTTATGCTCAATGAAAAAACTTTCTAACATACCACCGATCACCATCGTCCAAAAGCCAACAGGTAGTGCATGGAAGAACTGCTGCAACGAGCAAGAAAAGTAAATTGTCAGCCAAGTTATGATGGCTAAGATTAACCAAGGTAAATTGTAAGTATCTAAAAGTTTTATGAAGGTTTCTATATTCAATACTATCACTCCAAAATATATTTACAATGTATTATGGCATGAATTTAGTCGTTTCATAAGAGATTTAGCAAAAAATTTGTTTTTTTGCTACAATAAGCGTAAAGAAAAATAATTTATAAAATTTAGAGGATGGTTGCTTATGGGATTAATGAGGATTGCTTCCAATATTCAAAACATTTACAAATGATAGAAAAGATAGGAGCAAAAGAACTGATTCCTATCGATGTAAGAGTGATTGCAGCTACCAACCAAGATTTAGAAAGAAAGGTTCTAGAGGGAGAATTTCGTCAGGATCTTTTCTATAGAATTAACGTAATTCCTTAGCTTAAACAAAATATACTAAGCCATTCTAAGAAATCTAGAATGGCTTTTGTTTGATGTGGTTTGATGTGTATGAAGTTTTTTTATTTTTCTTAAGAAATTCGTAAGAATTATGATAGTAGAATCTTAAAAAGTATATGCTATTATAGGTATAAGAGATATCTCGAAGGAAGCAAGGAGGAGTAGGGTTTATGCATAATATACTTGTCGTCGACGATGAAAAAGAAATAACAGATGCTATAGAAATTTATTTAAAAAATCAAAACTACCGTGTTTTTAAGGCTTATGATGGTGAAGAAGCCCTAGCAATCTTCGGAAGGGAAGAGATCCATTTAGTATTAATCGATATTATGATGCCTAAACTAGATGGTACAAGCGCTACCATTAAAATAAGGGAAAAAAGCACAGTTCCTATCATTATACTTTCTGCAAAATCAGAGGATGTAGATAAAATATGGGGGCTTAATGTAGGAGCAGACGACTATGTCACCAAGCCCTTTAATCCTATGGAACTATTGGCAAGGGTAAACTCTAATCTTAGAAGGTATACCAGCTATTCCAATAATAAAGATACAAGAGAAAACACCATAAAAATAGGTGGCGTTGAGCTAAGGGATGACAGTAAAGAAGTACTGGTGGATGGAGAAGTAGTAAAAATTACACCCTTAGAGTACAAGATTCTTCACCTGCTGATGAGCCATCCTAATAAAGTGTTTTCTATAGAGGAAATCTATGAAAAAGTATGGAAAGAGCCGGCATATAATCCAGATACAGTGACGGTTCATATAAGAAGAATCCGCGAAAAAATTGAGATCAATCCAAAGGAACCAAAATATTTAAAGGTGGTGTGGGGCATTGGATATAAATTTGAACAATAATACAGATGACCAAAAAGAAAAAGAAGTACTACAAAACCATAGTGACGAAAACCCAGAGGAGCAAAGGCAAGATGCAGATAGCGATAGCAATGCTATGAAAAAACATAGACAAAAAAATAAATTTATTCCTTATACACTCTTAACCATATTATTCCTATTTATCTTTACAGCTATTTCAGTAGGCAGTTATGCACCAATGAAAGCTAATTTTATCCCCTCAGAAAATGATGCCAAAGCCTATATTGAAAGTAATAATTTTGCATATACCTTAGGTAGGTTAACAAGGTATCTATATCAACCAAAGGTTGAAAATACTACTTGGCATGATCCTCGATACGAGAATGTTGAAAGTGTTAGATATTCTATGACGAATGATAATAACAGTATCAACATAAGTAATACGTCGGATGCTGAGTATAATGCATTACAGCAAGAGATAAAGGATAGTCTATTCTATCTGCAGGTCAAATTTGACGAAAATGGTCACCTAGAAGAAATAGAAAGCTCTTTGGGAGAAAGATTTGATAAAGATGCTTTTATAAACGGATTTATTTTTACTGATGAAGATAGAATAACCTATGCTAATTTAGAAGCTGCCTATATTATTCCAAAAGATTTCGTAACATATCATGATTTATTCACTTATAGCATGAAGGAATTTACTCTTCATCCTAACCATATCTTATTGATTTTGGCAATAGGAGCAGCAAGTATACTTCTTTTAGTTATTCTGACCTTTAGTATTCCCTATGCTATTCAAAAACAAACAGTCATCTGCAGCGTTTTTAATAGCTTATTTTTAGAATTCAAGATGGCCTTATGGCTAGCATTTGCCTTGCCTAGTGTCGTAGGTATTGGCGTCACCGGCAGGTATAGTACTATCTATAATCCTCAAGGATTTAATATAGTGGAGGCAATCTATGATGCAAACGGATATTTTTATCTCATCGGCATTCCCGTAACCTTCATCTTGTATCTGTTTATTTATTTAACGATTGTTTATATAAAATATGTCTATTATACAGGGTTCAAAGAGGGTTTCATTAAAAATAGCATTATAGGAAAACTAAGCTTTCACATGATGAAAAATCTGAAAAAAACCTTTAAGAAAGTGATGACGATAGATATAACAAAGGATCCTCATAAAAAGATTTTTATTATCCTGGTTACCAATCTATTTATTTTATGGTTGATTGCTTTAGGTGGAGGTTTTGCATTTATATTGGCTATAGCCTATAGTATTTTCTTATTTAAATACTTCTTGGGCCTTATGGATACTATGAAGGATATACATGCCGCCAGTAGTCAGTTAGCTGAAGGGGGGTTTGATATCAGTCTTGAGGAAGATATAGGCATGCTAAGCCCTATAGCTAAGAACTTAAATAATATTAAACAAGGATTTCAATTAGCTGTAGATAAAGAAATAAAAAGCCAGAGAATGAAGGCAGAACTTATTTCAAATGTATCCCATGATCTTAAAACCCCTCTTACATCCATTATTACCTATATTGATTTACTAAAGAAGAAGGATCTTAATATAGAGACCCGCGATGAGTATATAGGTATATTAGATAAAAAATCTAAAAGGTTAAAAGTATTAATAGAAGATTTATTTGAAGCCAGCAAGGCAACCAGTGGTAATATCGAACTTCATTTTGAAAAAATAGATATAATCGCACTTTTTAGGCAAACACTAGGAGAACTGGAGGAAAAAATAAAAAATAGTTCCCTACAAATCAAAACAAACCTTCCAGAGCATAAAGTGATTTGTGAATTGGATGGCAAAAGAACCTATAGAGTATTTGAAAATGTTATGAGCAATATTTTCAAATACGCAATGGAAAATTCAAGAGTATATGTAGATGTTATAGAAAATCAAGCGGAAGTAAGTTTCATATTTAAAAATATTTCTGCCTATGAAATGAATTTTGATGCTAAAGAAATTACAGAGAGATTTGTAAGGGGAGATGCATCTCGGAGTACTGAAGGTTCAGGATTAGGACTTTCTATAGCTAAAAGTTTTGTAGAAATTCAAAAAGGAGATTTGAGCATCAATATAGACGGAGATTTATTTAAGCTAACAGTTACATTTCCTAAGGCAGAACTACTCGAAATTTTAGATAAATGATAAATAAGGAACTTTATAAAGGTTGATTTAATAAATAAAAGAAAGCATCAATATATTGCACATGTGTAATGTTGTAATGTATTGATGCTTTTTATAGCTTTTGAAGCTAATAGCAGGACGGTAATTTAAATACTTGTGAAGGTGAAATGGGTAAAAAAAGTATGGTTGGAGATGCCGCGGTATTATAAATTACTATCGAATATTTAAGTTTAAGATGCAATGCAATAAATTTTGTGTCACGAAATTTCAAAAAACTTACTCGGTTTGCAATAAGAATAGTTAACAGATAATAGCTGTATTAGCGCAATAAATTTAAATTCTATCCAACTATTCCCTAAATATACATTTAAAGAATAATTGGATAGCTCTTCCTATAGAGTCTTATCCTGGTGTTTTTATCGGTATTTCTTAAAATTCTATTTTGCTTTATAAAACAAATTTAAAATTATTTTTTATTATATAACAAACTCTGTAAAACTTATTATAGTAACCAACTAATCAAATGATCTTTTAAATTGTTTCTTTTTAGCTATCATACTTTAACCACTCATTTAATTAATTAAGCCGCTTCAATTCATTATTCTGATTAAGGTTTAAAATTCCTCTGAACTATAAAAAGTTCTTTCTATAATCCTTCAATCCTTCGACAATTACTTTACTCATTTTCCACTTTATTTTCGACAACATTTTATTGGAACTTGTCAAAATCTGATGAATTACTTTTTACTATATTCGACAGTATTTTTAAGTGCATTTCCTCTGGTTGTTACAGTATTCGACTTTGGAAAATGTATAATAATACAACGAATGTTAATGTATATTTATTCACACTTTCTTTTTGTCGCAACTCTCAATAGGGTGAATATTTAGAATTTTATTTGTTGATAATTATTGTCATGTGATATGTTTGTGTTTTCAATACTTTGATGTATTCTCATTTAAAATTATTTTATATTACAGTTTTTTCAAAGATTTGGGTATATTATAATTTGAGGTGATATAATTTGAAAATTAGATTTGGCTATGTTGCCATAGCTTTAAATATACATGAAGGGTCTCCAAATAAAACCATAACCTACAAAAGCTTCTCTCAATTACCTGATGATGAAACAAAATTATATAAGCTTAAATCTCTTACAAAACAGAACTTAGAAACGACAAAAAGAATTTTAATTTATAATAAAGCCCACAATATTATGCTTTATCGATTTACTTCTAAACTTGTGCCTCTCGTTACCCATCCCGATGTATTGAAGTGGGATTATATCTCTGCGTTTAAAGACCTTTATAAAAGTATAGGTGAATTTGTATTAAAGAATAATTTACGCGTAAGTGCACATCCCGATCACTTTACATTAATCAATACACCTAATGAAAAGGTATTATCTGCCTCTTTAGAGGACTTAGAATATCATACAAAAATATTTGAAGTTATGGGTCTAACAGAAAAGCACGCAAAGTTAGTGCTTCATGTTGGTGGTACTTATGGCAATAAAAAAGAATCTATGGAAAGATTCATAAATAACTTCAATCATATTGATAGGAGATATAGAGACCGTATTATCTTAGAAAATGATGATAAATCCTTTACGGCTAAAGAAGTTTTAAAAATATGCCAGCAGTTATCCATCCCTATGGTGCTGGATATCCATCATCACTGGTGTAATCATGGTGGCGAAAATATTGCAGAATTACTTCCTTCTATATTCGATACCTGGAAAAACGAAATTGTTCCTCCTAAAATTCATGCCTCCAGCCCCAAAAATGAAAAGAACATTAGGGCCCATGCAGATTATTTAGACCTCCCCTTTTTAATGGACTTTATTCATAATGCTAAACAACATGGTCAAGACTTTGATATCATGATTGAAGCCAAAAAAAAGGACCTCGCCCTTTTAAAATTAGTGAAAGAACTTAGAGAACATGATGCCCTAAGCAATATAAAAGTTTTAGATGAAGCAGCTATAGAAGTAGATTAACAGGGTCTCCCCTACCCTGTTAATCTTTTCTCTCCCCTACCCTTTTATCGGTTTAGGAATCCAAACATGCTTCCCCCTAATAACGAAGTAGGCACAAGGGATAATAAACAATGTTAAGATAGAAGAAATCAGCATACCAAAAATAATTGACGTGGCCATAGGTGCCCATAATGCTCCACCAGATTTTGCTAAAGGAATCAGCGAAATGACCGTAGTAATCATTCCTATCATGATAGGACGTAATCTAGTTTTACATGCTTCAACAATCGCTTCTTTTATATCATCCTTTTCTTTTACCAAAATTCTAATATAATCTAGTAGCACAATCCCATTATTAACAACAACCCCCATTAAGCTTACTGCCCCCAAAAGAGCCATAAAGCCTATAGGATAGTTCATCCACTTCAAACCCCATATAATGCCTATAAAGGATAAAGGTATAGTTCCCATAATAATTAAAGGCATTCTTAAACTACCAAATTGTATCACCAAAATAAGATAAATAATTGCAACGGCAAGAACACTAGGAATCTTCATAGAGTCAAAAGCATCATTACGCTCTTCACTTTCTCCACCAAATGCCATGGTATACCCATCTGGCAATACATAATCCTCCAAAAGCACCTGGAAGGATGATAAAATTTCATTGGAATTGTAGCCTTTTTCCACAAACATACCTATAGTAATGGTTCTTGTTGTATTTCTTCTTACAATTTTATTTAAGGAAGAATTTGTCTCTATCTCAGCAATTTGATGAATAGGAACATTCTTGCCTGTAATTTGAGAAGTAACAAAGATATCATCTAAAATATCTCTATCCCTTTTCTTTTCATCAGGAATCTTAAGAATAATAGGAAGGGCATCCTTTTCTATATCCTCTTCTTTAAGCTCTGAAACCTCCAGTCCGTTTACAGCCATCCTTACAGTACTGGCAATATCATAATTTGTAATACCTACTAAATTTGCCTTTTCTTCATTTACCTTTATATTAAGCTTATAGGAATCATAACCATAGTTGTTTTCCAAGTTTTTTACACCGGGTACATCATAGATGATTTCTTTTATTTCCTCTGCTATCCTTCTAAGTTCTGCTATCTCAGGGCCCGATACCCGTACCTGAACTGGATAGGCTACAGGTACCGCTGTTTCCAGCTCCCTTATATTGATCGAAACCCCTGGAATTTTCGCACCTAATTCTTTTTCGATTCTTCCAGCCTCGCTGCGGTCCCCATTTACAAGGAATTGTGCTTTGTTAGAGGCACGATCATTCGGGGTAAATGTGATATAGTATTTCAGCATACCGTCACCTACTTTGTAAGTGAAGTTTCTAATAGATGCTTCCTGTTGCAGCAATTCTCCTATCATAGTAGCTACTTTTTCAGTTTTTTCTGCATCACTGCCGTCTTGTACTGCTACATCAATAACATATTGATCTCTTTCTACAGGTGGAAATAACTGAACACCTAGAGATGGTACAATGAATAAACTAACAATAAAAATCCCAATAAAAATCAATATAACAATCAATGGTATGTTTAATGCTGCCTTGAGAAGCTTCCCATAAAAGTTAACGATACCTCTTGACATGCCATCGACTTTCAAGACTTTTCTTATTTTTGTTTTTATTTTCTTTTCTTCAGCATCTTTTTCTTTTACTTTTAAAAATTTGTACCCCGTTGCCGGAATAACCGTTAATGCGGTTATATAAGAACCCATCAAAGCAATAGAAACCAAAATAGGTAAGCTTTTTACAAATTTTCCAGCCACACCCTGCATCATAGCCAAAGGCAGAAAGGAAGCTACCGTCGTAAGCGTAGAGGTTAATATGGGGATTTTCACCTCTTCAACACCCTTAGTACAAGCAGTCACCCTATCATATCCTCTCTCTAGATAAACATTGATGTTATCATTAGCAACAATGCCATTGGCTACTAATAAACTAAGGGATATAATGAGGGAGGCGATTGAAACCTGGTGCAATGGGGTATGCGATAAATACATAAAGATAAATACCATTACAATTACAACTGGTATAGGCAAAGATACCACAATCGCACTTCTAACTCCCATTGTTATCAATACTACAATTACTACCAACAAAATAGCGGCAATAAGATTATATTCAAATAGATTTATTGCATCCTTTGTAAACGCTGCCTGATCTGTTAGTCTAATAAGCTCCATGTTTTCATAAAGCTGCTTTTTTCTAAACTCGTTAATAATCGTATCTAACCGCTCTCCTATAGCAACGATATTCTCTTCCTCCATGTATTTGATACCTATCAACAAGGCCTTTTCATTATTGACAGAAGCAAACACTTCTTTTTTTTCTTGTATTATCACTACATCCGCAACATTTTTTAGGTAAATTGGTGTACCTGTTTCTGTTGAAACGGCTATAATGGTATCTTTGATTTCTTCAATATCTTTATATTCCCCTGATACCTGAACCGGTACCTTTACCTGATTAATCACAAGATTTCCACCAGGAATATTGATGTTTCTAGCCTTTATGACAGTAGCAATCTCTGTTGGAGAAACCCCATATTGTTCTAACTTCACCATATCAAGATAAATATGTACTTCATCATCAATCTCACCATCAATATCAACAGCCTTTACACCAGAATCTTTGCTCAATTCCTCTTTCAGTTTATTCGCAACATTGCTTAAATCTTGATAGGTATAATCTTGAGAAGTAAGACCTAAAATGATACCATAGGAACTTGCAAGATCAGTTTCTATCGTTGGCTCATAGGCATTTGATGGCAAAGATGATTTTACTGTATCTAGCCCTTCCTTTACCTCATCCCAAGCTTTATCAATCTTTTCATCACTTAGATCCTTCAAGGTCACTTTAACAATACCGATACTATCCATAGCAAAGCTTTCTATTGTTTTTATATCAGAGATTTTACTGATTTCATCCTCAATTGGTTTCACAATAAGCTTTTCTATATCTTCAGGAGTAGCACCTGGATAGATGGTCTTGATTACACCTACCGGACCTGCAACCGTAGGATTTTCTTGTCTCTCCATAACACCATATAAAAATCCGCCAGTTACTAGTATTAGGATTACAAATAGCAGGATAATGCTTTTATGTTCTACACTCCACTTTATCATTCTACCATCTCCTCTGCCATAACCTGCTCGCCATCACGAAGAAGAAATTGCCCTTCAATAACAATTTTTTCATCAGATGTTAATCCTTCAAGAACTTCAATTTTATCTTTTATAATTTCGCCAGTTTCAATCATTCTTAAGCTAACTGTTTGGGTCTCATCTGAATAAACATAAACTGCTGAACCAGCAGATAAATGCATAACACTGGATAAAGGAATAAGTGTTTTTTCTCCATTACTTAACTGAATGTCTACCTTCGTAATCATTCCTGGCTTTAGGATTCTGTCAGGATTATTCATTAGAATTTTTACAGGAAATGTCCTTGTTTTCGCGTCTGCTAAAAAAGTAATTTCATCAATTCTTCCCTCTACAGATTGATCGATACCATAAATGTACACGCTTGCTTTTTGACCAACCTTTAAGGTATTGATATATTCATCAGGTACACCAATTTCAGCCCAAACCTTATTGATCTGGCCAATGACTACAACAGGATATCCAGCACTTGTTGTTTCGCCAGATGCCATGATTTTGTTTAAAATTACACCATCTATAGGGCTGTAGATCGTAGTATCACTTATATTAGCATTCGCTAAATCAAGTGCTGCCTCTGCCATTTGAAGTTTTGTTTCCGCAATGACCTTTGCATCCATCGCCTGGTTATATGTATTTTCATCTAGTATCAACTTAGCAGAAATTTCATCCAGTTGAGATTGGGGAGCTGCTCCTTCTTCATGCAAGGCCTTCACTCTATCATAAGTAAGCCTTGTAAGTTCATATTGTGCCTTCGTTTGATTTATTTTTGTTGGAATTTCCGTTTCAATCTGTAATCTAGCTGCCTCTAATTCTGCTTGTGCTGCTCTAACCTTGATAGCATAATCACTTTGATCCATTTGGGCAATAACCTGTCCTTTTCTTACAACATCCCCCTCGTTTACTAGAATATTAGAAACTACGCCAGGAATCTTAAATGATGGTTTAACGACTTCTGTTGGAACAATGTTGCCGCTTAAAGTTAATTTGTTGGTATACCCTGAACCGCTTATGGTTTTTGTGTAAACCTGTTTAACCCCTTCCCTTTCTACCACTTCTTCTTGCTTACTAGTACAACCTATTAGTAATAGAAAGCAAATGAGTAAAATTGATGTCACTTTCTTCACATCTATACCTCCCCTTTAATATTCAACACATGTAGATTAACTTTACATGTGTTTATTAATAATTTATACTTAAAGGAGATGATTATCAAGAAACAAAATTCTAAATATGTACATTTATTCTACATATTTACAAAATTATATACTATTTTTAAAAGGAGAAAGTTTATGTTTGAAAAACCACTAGAAAAAGGAAAAAAAGAGGATTTAAGAGTACGAAGAACTTATAAACTATTATTAAATGCACTTACTAGCTTGCTTGAAGAAAAATCTTTTGAAGAAATCAATGTCACAGATATTTGTGCTAAAGCCATGGTACACCGTACCACCTTCTATAAACATTTTAACGATAAATATCATTTGTTAGAAGTAGGCATAGCAACCCTTATTAAAAACTTTGATCAAGCCAGCCTCATGGGTGGAAATTTTGAGTATCCTAAACAATACTATATGTCTGTAATCAAACATGCTTTGGAGTATCTTGCAGCTAATAAAAAACGATCTTTACTGGTTTTAGTTACAGGTGGGAGTGGCTCTCTTATGACAACCCTCCACAAATTACTTGCTGAAGAAATAAAACGAAAGCTAGAAGAAAATGAAAAAAAAGGCGTTGTTTATTATGTTCCTATACGCATCATTGCAGAGTTTCACGCTGGTGCATTGCTTTCTTTAGCAAAATGGTGGCTTGAAAACAAGATGTCTGTTCCAGAGGAAGAAATGATTAAATATGTAGACTTAATGATTAATGGAAATAACTATGTATTTACTCCAGATTCCTTAAAGATCCCTAAAACTTAACCTGTTATAAGTAAAAATGAGTTGAAAGAAGTCTCTCAAGAATCACCTTGTTGAAAATTATTCTTTCAACTCAAAAATATCTCTCTAAACTTATACTAATTTTTCATTATAAATATTTAATAAATTCATTCTCTCTATTTTATTCTCTAAAGAGACTTTATCTATCGTATATAAGTCTAATTCTTTCATTCGTTTAAAATAATCTGCTCCTGCAAAAGTATATCTTCTCTTCAACCCTTCTTCTTTTAAAATTTCTTCGTTGGCATAAGCAATCAAATCTCCACAAGCTAAATTTCTAGGTAACTCCAACAGCGGCATCCCCAATAAAACTCTAATGCTATTATGTCCCGCTAAACTACCTGTTACAATGGCTTCTGTATGCCCTACAAAGAGTCCCCCCTTCTCCCCTGCACACAACAAGTTTTCTATCCCCTTTACCTTCATACCATTGTTTCGAGGAGCTATCGATAAATATCTAATGGAGTTACCGATACCGCCAGCATAAGGATCTTCAAATCTAGCGTTTTCAAAACCCTTCAATTTCCGCAATTTTTCTAAAGGATAGAATGGTGCCATGAGTTTTGCGTGACCTGTGTCTAGTAGTATTAAATTTTCAGCATATTCTTTTAATGCATATTGTTGACATACCTTCATATTTAGCTTATCCATATTGATATCTTCTTTAGGCACTGCAAGAATAAAAACGCCTTTGTTGTTTAATTCATCTACAATTTCCTTAGATAAAGAGTCCTTATTGAGTTTACAAGAACCGCTAAAGGCACCAAAAGAACCATTTGCCCTCTGTCCTAATATATCCTCTACCCCCGCCTTATGACTCAAGCTAACTCTTGGCCCAAAAGAAGGGCATCTTAATATACACATGGCACATCCATTACCGTACTTTAGACAGTTTCCCATAGGTCCTGTTGAACCTGTCGTTTCAATAAACACATCCCCATAAACAACATGCTGGTCCTGTAGTTGAATCCCTTTAATTGTATTCCCTTCTTTTATAACATCCACTGCCCTATGCTGAAAATATAACTCAATACCCTTCGCCTGTAATAACCGTCTTACCTTGGGTTCAATGATGGTTACATCATATAGGTTTGCGTGCTGATGTCCAGGAAAATTAATGTTCTTATGCCTTGAACATTCATCACATAAGGCAAACAATTCGCTGCCCCCTAATAAGATATTTTCTTCAGCAGCAGTATACCTACCATTGTTTCTCATAATACCGCCAACGTTACCTAGGCCTAATAGCATATCTGTCCGTTCATAGATCACTACATCAGCTCCCGCTTTTTTAGCGCTAATAGCTGCTGCACAGCCTGCCCAACCGCCACCGATAATAATTACCTTAGGTTTTGTCATAAGAAATCCCCCCCTGTCTTTACCCTTTTATGAACTGTGTTTTACAAGTACGAATAGGAACACCATTGATATCATGAATAGTACAGGAACCACAAATTCCTTCTCCACAACATATTTCATTGTTGTTTGTCATTACAACCTTTTTGTCTTTTAACTTTTCAATAGAATCATACAATTTTTTCTGTAAGTAATCAGAAGTCCCTAAGAAAAGGAGATCATAATCTTGTGTGTCTATTTTTTTCTGAAGAAGCTCTATTCCCTGAGCTTCATATAGATTACACTTTTCTATATTTTTCACTTTGCAAAATTCCTCTATAAAATCATAATCAGCAGAACCTTGGTCTAGCAAAACATCAATAGCATTATTATTTCTTAAAAGATAATTGATCACTAAGACTGCTGGAGCTTGAGCAATTCCTCTTGTAATCACCAGACACTTAGCATTTTGTGTTTGTTTTAGATACGCCAACCCCAACACACCATTCCAGTAAGGTCCTCTAATACTCATGGTTTTTTCTACACTTCTAATCGTTTTAGTCTTCACCCCATGAATCTCCACAGCTATTTGGATAAGATCTTTTTGACAATCAGCATGCATCACTGAAATAGGAATATCGAAGTATTGGCCAAAATCTTTATTTCTTATAAAAATATAGGAACCAGGTTGGTTTACCTGTCTAGCAAATGAATGAGGTACTTTCAATGTAAAAATAATTATTTTATCACTAAGTTTTTTCCGTTCTACAATCTCGGCGTCAAAATCTACTCTAGGGTCTTTTTTTCTATTTCCCTCAAATATAAAAGCTTGATATATACATACGCCTCGCCAATCGCAGTCGCAGAATTCCTTTCCTTTTAGGTGCGAACAAGTGATACAGTCCATTGTTTCTGCTAAATAACATGGACAATAATCACTTCCAGCATCAATACACTGCCAGCGGTGATTATTCATGCTTTCCCTCCTTTATTTAGTCAAAATCTTTACAGATTCTTCATGTAAGAATTTCGGTATGCTAAAAGCTATGTTTGTCGTCTTGGGCGGTAAATATCTATTTGCTATCTGACTATAAACTTAAATTTTTAAGCGTAAAATATGCTATAATACTAGAATATTTTTTTAACCGAATATTGTTACAAAGTTTATAAGAAAAACAGAAAAAAGTGACAATCAGCACATTGCCACTTTTCTATAGAGAGCATCCAATCACTTACTTATTCCAAAAAATTTTTTCAGGATTTTTTCTTTTGTAGTTAATTCATCGATATGTTCATTGGTAAATAAATCTGTAGTGTTCACTAGTTTACCATCAAGATAAGTTACTATTTGTCCAATTTTTTGCCCTTTAATTACAGGGGCTTGTAAAACTTCCGGTGTCTTAATAACAGATAATACTTTCCCACTTTCCTCCTGCTTGATGGGTATAATCAAAGTTGTCGGTATATGGATATAGAGGGCATCTTTTTTTCCATCTTCCACCAAAACCTTTTTAGTCAAATCACCTTCTTCAAAAACAGTATAGGGTACATAGTCCTCAAAACAACGATTTAGCAGTTCATTGGTTGTATTAAACCAATCCCCATCATTTAATGTTACAGCTACAAACTGCATATTATTTCTGGTAGCAGAGGCAACCAAACATCTACCTGATTTTTTGGTAAAACCTGTTTTGACACCATCCCCACCTTCACAAATACTCAATGTTTTATTTTTATTTGCAAAATGTTTATAGCCATCCCTTTCAGCTGTCCAAAACTTTGTTTTTACTACTTCTTTAAAAATAGGATTTTTTAAAGCTTCTCTAGTAATCAGTGCCAAATCATAGGCAGTAGTATAGTGATTTTCATCATGCAATCCATGGGGGTTAACAAAATTTGTGTTCTTGGCTCCGATTTCCTTAGCACGGAGATTCATCAGTTGTGCAAATTCTTCTATAGACCCACTTACCTCATAGGCTATCGCTGTAGCAGCATCATTCCCAGACCTTAACATTAATCCATATAATAGGTCTATCATTCTTACTTTTTCATTTGCTTCTAGATAAATAGAAGAACCTTCCACCCCTTGAGCTTTTGGATGAATTTTAACCATTTTATCTTCAGGGATATTTTCAATTGCCAACAACGCTGTCATAATTTTGGTTGTACTGGCCATTGGTAATTGTTCATAGATATTATTTTCGTAGAGTATTCTGCCGGTTTCTACATCCATAACGATACTAGCTCTTCCATTAGCATGTACTTCTTCTGCAAATCTGTAGAAGTTTACCGATAGTATCGTTGTGAGAATGAGTAGAAATATACCTGCTCTTTTCAACATATATTCAACCTCATTTCTTGTTTAATATAGGTTTATACTTTTAAAATGCAATAAAAACCATGTTTTCTACAGCTGCAAATTGACAAATAGATGATTCGTAAATTATTATAAGCAAAATAACAAAGAATCATTCTATAAAAAATGAAATAAAAAATGATAAGTAAAAGTGCTTTTACTTATCATTTTTTATTTCATCAAACGCATGCTCGATATCACAGCCAAATTCTTTTGCTAAATTTTCTGCCTCTTTAATATCTTCTGGTCCCCAAATAGACCATCCACCTCTTAATAAACCATCTACATAAATTTCTACTTTGTCTTTTTTAAAGATCATAATTTTATTATTTCTTTTTTTCATTTGTGTTACTTGCTTATTGACGGCTTCTACAGCATCCACTTCTAGTACCTTCATGGCTATAAATAAACAGGACATTGCATCCTGCAACTCTCGCTTCGCTTTATCTAAGTCCCCCTTCATTAAAGCCTTTAAGGACTCTGCAACTTCTTCATTTAAATGACTTATAGCAGTTTTAGGGTCATTGGTACTATACTTTCTGTTATTCCATATCATTTCTATAGCTTCTCTAATATCCATATGCTGCCCCCTTTTCTATTGATTCGTACTTAATCTAATTATAACCTTACCATCCAAAAGTTTCAAATTTTATATTAGACGCATTAAATATTGTACAAAAAATGAATAGAGGATATAAAGCATATCCCCTATTCATAAGTAATTATATTGTCTGAATCATTTGATCCTTGTTTTTTATTAAACATACTTTGAATGCTATGGATGACTTTGGGTGTAGTGTTAATTAAATTATCTATCATGTTTGCCCTCTGATCAACAGGCATTAATTTTATTTGTCCATTGCCTACAACCATAAAGGCTACAGGCTGTACAGAAACCCCTGCGCCTGCTCCACCAGCAAAGGGGAACTTTTCCTTACTCCCGTTACTTCCACTATTTTTTTCTTGTTCGTCTTTACCTTCCTCTTCAGAGGGTTTTTCATTTATATAATCTCCCCCACCAGAGGCAAAGCCAAAGGATACTTTAGAGATAGGTATAATTACTGTTCCATCTGGGGTTTCAACAGCATCTCCTACAATGGTATTTACATCTACCATTTCTTTAATACTTTCCATAGTAGTCTTCATCAAAGCTTCTATTGGATGTTCATTCAATGTCTTCACCACCCTTAATTTTTGTTGAAAGCAATTTTATGCCCGCAATTATAATATATCCTATTTTTAAAGTCACTATACAATCAAAAATCATGCCAAATCTTTTACAAACGTAATAAGGAGCAACATCTATGTGAATAGCTTGTGGTCTTACTTTGCTTTTTAGCAGTGTCATAAGATTTGCCTTTACTCCCCAAAGCAGACCGCTAATGATAGCTGTATCTGCGGCATCCTCTAAGCCTACTTGTGTTTTCCATAATACCTTGTGAATGATTATTCTTTTTTTTATATACTGAAGTACCTGCCAATACTTTTTGTAATAATAATGACCTCTTTTAACAATAATTTTTATTTCATTATAGTTTAGCTCTTTTTCTTGTTTTTCATCCTCTAAAGCTTCAGTGTTTGATACTTCAGCCTTTTTATAAACATTTGTTGTTAATATATTTCTACCATTATTTAGAAAATCCACAAAAGGAATAGTTGTTCTATATTTTAACAAATTCTTTAAAGTAGAAACAGTAATATTTATTTCGTCATTTTCTCCCTCCCTTATAAAATGTATTTCTATTCTTAAGTTTAAAAACAATAGTAACATAACGCATCCTAAAAAAATTATTAAAAAAACAAAAAAATAGTAAATCAGCAAGCGTAATCACCTCTAAGTTATAGTATTACTATTTTTTCCATTTTTAACGATAATAGACTTATTTCTGGTAATCCATAAAACAAATTCTCTTTTTGAAGAACTAAACAATAAGCTTTAGAATATTTTTTAGGAAAACCCATGAAAACTATTGACTTTTTCTCAAAAATCTATATATTTAATATAGTTGAAAATATAAATAATAGATATGCACTATGTGCATATCTATTATTTAGATAGCTAACTTACTATCACTTAACTTGCAAAATAAGAAGGGAGATTGATTAGAATGAAAATGGAACAATTAGGTAGACATATTTTAGCGGAGTTTTATAACTGTGATTCAGATATTTTAAATGATCATAAGTTAATTGAAAAATATATGGTGGAGGCTGCTGAAGCCGCTAATGCTACGGTAGTAACCAGCAATTTTCATATGTTTAATCCTTGGGGAGTAAGTGGCGTCGTTGTTATTCAAGAATCTCATTTAACCATCCACACATGGCCAGAATATGGTTACGCTTCTATTGATGTATTTACCTGTGGTGGTGAAGTAAATCCTTGGGCTTCATTTGAATATTTAAAAGAAAAATTAAAAGCAGAAGTGACGGATACAGAAGAACTACCTAGAGGTATTGTTTCTAGAATAAGAAAACACTCAAAAAATAAATATACAGACATCAAATACAAAATTTCTGTTTAGGAGATGTAAAAAGCCACTGCTTTTTAATAAAACTATTAAAAAAGTGGCTTTTCTATATTTCTATCTTGTTTGCTTATTACTTACTAAAGATATCCTTTTCTCCACCCATCTCACTATTTTCAGCCAAGAGTTTAAACCCACTAATATCTGGTAAATCATCGATAGCCTTTAGGCCAAAGGTCTTTAAAAATTGCATCGTGGTACCATAAACAATGGGCCTACCGATTTTTTCAAGCCTTCCCTGTTCCTCTATTAGACTTTTTTCCTGCAGCGTACTTAAAGCCTTATCACATTTTACGCCTCGAATGCCTTCAATTTCTGCTTTCGTGATTGGTTGCTTATAAGCAATAATGGCTAAAGTCTCTAAAGCTGCTTGGGTTAAACCTTTATTTTCCTTGGGCTCCAATAGCTTTCTTATATAGGGATAGTATTCCTGTCTTGTAGCCAACTGATAATAATCGTTCATCTTTATAATCTGTATCCCTCTCTTGTGAAAATTAAAGGCATCTATCATTTCCTCTAAAATTTTTTTAATTTCCTTGCCTTCTATAGACAGGACTCTACTGAGTTCTTTGATAGATATAGGTTCAGACCAGGCAAAAAGCACTGCTTCTATAATACACTTTATTTCTTCCCTGTTTATTTCATCCATTCTTAGCACCTCAATTACTTATTCCTTCTATCACAATACCTTCGAAACTCTTTTCCTGCATCACCTTTATTTTTTTTCCTTTTATTAATTCTAGCAAAGCTAAAAAAGTTACAACCACCTCTAACTTTTCCTTTGCCAATATAAAAATACTGTCAAAGGTTATTTTTTTATGATGCTGTAGCATCGTTAAAATACTAGTAATTTTATCTTCAATGGTATAGGTGTCTCTAGAGATATGTCTTACATTATAAGGACGATCATTTTTATGTTTTTCGTAATTTAACAGAAGCTTTTCAAAAACCTTTACCAAATCATCCAGCTTAAGGTTCTCTAAAGCGACATCAGCTTCTGAAGTCTCCATGATAATTTCTTCTTTTTGTTTAAAATACAACTTATTATAATGATCCTCTCTTTGTTTCAACTCTTCTGCCATGCATTTATATCTTTTATACTCCAACAGCCTTTCTACTAGTTCACTCCTTGGGTCAACCGTTTCAGCCTCTACCTTATCCTCTTTTACAACTTCTTTTGGCAACAACATTTTAGACTTAATTTCAATTAAAGTAGCAGCCATGACTAAAAATTCGCTGGCAACCTCTAAATCTAATTTTTCCATTTGATAAAGGTAGTGAAGATATTGCTCTGTTATTTCATTGATGGGAATATCATAAATATCTATCTCATTTTTTTCAATAAGATGAAATAATAAATCAAATGCTCCTTCAAAAGCTTGAATTTTAATCCTGCAACTCATGCTATTCCCCCCTAAACAAGATACATAACAAAGCCCAGCAATAAATTTAATAGATATTGTACGATGGGAAATAATACTCTATTGATTACCCTAAAGTAGACTAACAAAAACAAGAGAATATAAGTATATTTCTGCAGCCTATAGTAGGTTTCTTCAAAACTACTAGGTAATATACTCAGTAAAATTTTTGACCCATCTAGAGGAGGAATAGGAAATAAATTAAACACCGCTAAAACTAAATTAATAAAGATAGAAAAATACAGCATTGTATGAATAAACTCACTTAATGCTAGCCTTATAGCCAAGGCGAAAAAGAAAGTAGATAAAATCGCTAATACAATATTTGACAGGGGCCCGGCTATAGATACCAAGAAATAACCCTTTCTCCTATCGGAGAAATTTTTAGGATTAATAGGAACTGGTTTTGCCCATCCAAACCGAAAAAAAATCAGCATGAGGAAGCCTACAAGATCAATATGGGCTAATGGATTTAATGTCAGTCTTCCATAATACTTGGCTGTATCGTCCCCTAATAAGTAGGCACTATAAGCATGAGAAAATTCGTGAATCGTTAATGCCAATAAAATCCCCGGTAATGTTAAAAGAATTGTAACAATATCTAAACTAAACATTTTCCTCTCCCTTCAGTTCTTGATATAAATCATATGCATAGTTGATCTCGTCATCTTTATTATAAATTTCTCCAGATACCTTGGCCTTCAAAACACTCTCTAAAACTTTTTTATAGATAGGCCCAGGCTTAATATTTAAATTAATTAAATCCTCCCCAGACATACTCAGTTTGATATTTTTTAGATGCAGCATATAGTACATAATATAATGTTTTATGTAGCCATCTTCGCAATCATTGTAGTAAAAGATAAGATCCTCTAAATCATGTTGATTCAAGACACGATATAAAGTGAATCTATCTACATCCTCCTTCGTCAATAGCTGGTAAATGTTTTCTTTGTTTTCTAAGGTATGATATATATTTGTTGCCAATTGCTTATTAGCAACAAATTTCGTTAAAACATCATGGAGTCTATCCATGGGAAAATCCCGAAAAATTCCTGTAATAATGATCCTTCGTACACTGGGTATGATAGAAAAAAATTCACGAAACGCATCAATAGCGCTTTGGATACTGCTAAGCTTTTTAATGCTTTCCTTTGTAAGAACTAAGTCAGGGTCTATGGCCTCAAACAAGTTAAATGCTTGCATAGATAAAATATATTTTATGAAGTTTTCATCCTCTAGCATGGGACTGATTTCTTCACGAATCCTATCATCACTGACCTTTTCTATCATGTGATCTCTAATAGCTTCCATCATAAAATTTTTGGTTTCATTTTCAATGGTAAAATCCATCCTGGCTGCAAATCTAATGGCCCTGAAAATTCTCGTTGGATCTTCAATAAAACTTAAATTATATAAAACTCTTATTCTACGATGCTTCATATCCTGCAACCCATCAAAATAATCAATTAATTTACCGAAACTTTCTGTATTCAATTGTATCGCCATACAATTTATTGTGAAATCTCTTCTAAAAAGATCATTCCATATTGAACTCTTTTCCACCTTTGGTAGAGCAGCTGGATACTCATAATATTCTCTGCGGGCAGAAACAATATCAATGACATTGTTTTTCTCCAACCTAATGGATGCAGTGCCAAAAGCTTCATGAACCAAAAGTTTCCCCTGTAGTTTTTGATTGAGTTCTTCAGCAAATAAGACCCCATCCCCCTCTACAACGATATCGACATCATAGTTTTCTCTTTTTAATAATAAATCCCTAACAAATCCCCCTACCACATAAACTTTTTTATCTAATGAATCTCCTACTTTTCCCACAAGCTTTAAAAGATTATAGGTTTCTTCTGGAAGTTGTTTTATTTTATTTAAACAGTTTATTGCTTTTTCATTCTCTGTAAAGGTCTTTTTATACCAATAAGGATGATTATTACCATGTAACATTCTCAATAAATCTGTTCTTGTTACAATGCCAATGATCTTATCCTCCTCTACTACAGGCAATCGACCAATATTATTTTTAACAAGCAGATCATTGATCTCACTAAGAGAGGTTGTAGGACTAATGGTTTTTACTTCTCTTGTCATAAATCCCTTCACGGGGGCATGTCCTAACCCATGCTGCATCGCTTTATCAACATCCGTTCTAGAAATAATACCAATAATGTAGTTATCTTTAATCACCGGCATACCTGTATGACCATATCTGAGCATGATTTTGCTTACTTCTTCAATGTTCATATCCTCAAATACGATTTTTACAGGATAATTCATAATATCTCTTGCTGTTATTTGTGGTTTTATCTTTGTATGTAATGCCTCTAGCAATGCTTCTCTTAAAACCTGTGGTTCACCATTTTTCACTACAGCCGATGCAGCTTTATCATGTCCTGCCCCATTAAATTCTTTTAAAATAAAAGGAACATTGATATCCTCCTTTAAACTCCTACCCACCAAATAACAACGGTTTTCCATTTTTGCAATCAAAAACACAGCATCACAGTTTTTGATTTCTAACATTTTACTGGCGATATGTCCTAGTTCTCCAATAAAACGATCATTTTCATAAAGAGAAAGTATAATCCTATAATTATTTACCTCCATAGTCTCCATATTTAACAAAAGATCTAAAAATAACTGGTCATGCTCATTACCAAAGGATGTTTGAATAAAAGTATTAACAATTTCTAGATCTGCTCCTTTTTCTAATAGATAAGCTGCGGCGGCTGCATCCTGTGGTTTTGTACTGGAGAAGGTTAGACAGTTAGTATCGGTATAGATGCCCATAAGAAACAAGGTGGCCTCAAAGGAGGTAATAGTTACCTCTTTTTCCTTAATTAACTCCACCAAAATAGCTGTGCAAGAGCCATAGGGCTTCATAATTTTACGGGCTTTGACAATGGTATCTTCTGTCTCTTGATGATGGTCATAAATGGTGATAGGAATACTATGATTGGCTAATTCTTTAAATTTTCCTACCCTCTTAAAGCTATTTACATCTACAATCATTAGTTCTTTAATTGCTTTAAGATCAATTTCATTGGCAGACTTTATAGCTAAAATATTTTTATATAAACTATAGAACTTTTTAACATCATTATTCACGCGTCCACTAAAGACCACAATAGCTTCAGGATGTAGTTTGGAACATGCTATCATGCTGGCAATTCCATCAAAATCTAAGTTTTCATGACTAACGATTACCTTCATAACATCTCCCCTTCACAAAATTTACTCACTTATTATAACACACATATATCCTATTAAAAAGCAAAGCAGTACATTGCTGTACTACTTTGCCAGGTAATCTTTTTATAGGTTCCTTTCCTCTTAGTGACCCACCATTCTTTGAAACATTCTCGTTAATATATCGATAATGGAAGCAGATTCTATGGTTTCTTCACCTATGATATCCACTTTTCCAACTTCTTTTCCTTCTAAAGTAACGATAACCTCGCCGATTTTTTCTCCTTGCATAATAGGTGCCTTTACTGATTGGGGAATAATCATTTCCTTTTTCACCTTGGATTCTTCTCCCTTTTTCACCAAAATACTTAGATCATCCTTAGCTACCAGATTGGCTTGAGTATTTTTTCCTTTTTCTACCGCTACAGTACCTAAAGCACCACCTTTTTCAACTACCTTTACAGTATTATAATTTGCAAAACCATAATCCAGCAACTTAGCTGCTTCGCTAAAACGAATTGGAGAAGTAGGCGCCGTTAAAATTACTGCTATATAAGTAGTATTTCCTCTTGTTGCAGAGGCAGAAAGACAATACTTAGCTTCTGAAGTAGAACCTGTTTTTATCCCATTGGCCCCCTTATAAGTTCTTATGAGTTTATTGGTATTGACTAGTTCTTGTGTGGAGACATTTTTTATTCCTACATCAACAGTATCCATCCAAGTAGTTAACCACTTATGTATCTCTTTATGTTTTAAAAGCTCTCTTGACATTAAAGCGATATCATAGGCAGAGGTAACATGTCCTTCTGCTGGTAAACCATTGGTATTCACAAAGTGTGTATTCTTCATGCCTAATTCTTTGGCTCTTGCATTCATCTGTTCAACAAAACCTTCTTCGCTTCCAGCAAGATGTTCGCCAATGGCTACACAGGCATCATTGGCAGATCTTATAGCCATGCCCTTGATTAAATCCTCCACTGTTTTTACTTCCCCTGGTTCTAAATAAAGCTGTGTTCCACCCATAGAAGAGGCTCTTTCGCTAACAACAACCTTATCTGCTAAGGTAATTTTATTGGCTTCTATCGCCTCCATTGTTAATAACATTGTCATAATCTTTGTTACACTGGCAGGAGGTAGTGCCTCATGTATATTTTTCTCATACAGTATTGTACCAGTTGATGCATCCATTAATATAGCTGCTTTAGCATTTATATCAAATGGTTGTGTTTCTGCAGCTACAGTGATATAGCTGCTAAAAATCATAGTAATGACGAATAAAACAAAGATCGTTTTCACAAAAATTCTTTTCATAATTCTCCTCCTTGTATAGGTTTTTAATCTTAGGTTTTCCATCTATATGATTCCTTATACAAGAAGGCCTTTGCCAAAAACAGACTAAAAATTTTTAAACAGTCTATGAACTATATCCTCTGAATGCCATTTTTTGTTACAACGCCAAAGATCAAAGGTCTATGCTCTGGTGCTTCATCTTCTATTTCATAGGCCTTTAGCAATTGCTCTATAGCAAGATCTCTCCTATTTTCATCGTTATAATGAATATAAGCCAGTACCTCCCCAGTTTCCACATAATCTCCCATCTTTTTATTGAGAAGAATCCCTACAGATAAGTCAATTTTGCTATCCTTTGTATCTCTGCCAGCCCCTAAAGTCAGAGCACTTGCCCCAACAATGTCTCCTTGAATCTTATGTATGTAACCCCTCTTATCTGCCTTCAAGGAATAGACTTCCTTAGTCTTTGGCAATAAATCAAGATTCTCTATACAATCAATCTGTCCATTTTGCTGTTTAACAAAGTTTTTTAATACGTTGAGGGCTTCACCGGAATCGATTGCTGCTTTGGCCATTCTTTTTCCCTCATATTCTGTACCAACTTTTTTACCCAACAGCAACATATGGGCACCTAGCGTAATACACAATTTTTCTAAATCTTTTGGTCCTTCTCCCTTCAGCAGTTGAACTGCTTCTTTTACTTCTAAACTATTGCCTATGGCATAGCCTAAAGGCTGGTTCATATCCGTGACAATGGCTACCGTCTCCCTGCCTACACGATTACCAATATCCACCATTTCCTTTGCTAATAGAAATGCTTCATCAATATCCTGCATAAAAGCCCCACTACCGGTCTTAACATCTAAAACAATCGCATCGGCACCAGAGGCTAATTTTTTAGACATAATACTACTGGCAATCAAAGAAATATTATCTACTGTAGCAGTAACATCCCTAAGGGCGTAGAGTTTTTTATCTGCAGGTGTTAAATTAGCCGTCTGTCCTGCTATTGCCAGTTTCATGACATTTACATTCTGGATAAAGGTTTCTTTCGTCATCTCTACACAAAATCCTGGAATAGACTCTAATTTATCTATGGTTCCTCCTGTATGCCCTAATCCCCTGCCTGACATTTTTGCTACAGGAATGCCACAGGCCGCCGCAATAGGGGCTAAGGCTATGGTGGTTTTATCCCCTACCCCCCCTGTGCTGTGCTTGTCAACCTTAATACCCTCTATACTTGATAAATCAATCACTTCACCAGAATGCATCATCGCTTCTGTCAGATACACAGTCTCCTCTTTATTCATTTTTTGAAAGTACACCGCCATTAAAAGTGCTGAAACTTGATAATCCGGAATACTACCCTTGGTGTAACCTTCAATAAAGAAGTAGATTTCCTCCTTGGTAAGTGCTTCTCCTTTTCTTTTCTTGAGTATTAAATCGTACATTCTCAT
Source organism: Clostridium formicaceticum (assembly GCF_001854185.1). Taxonomy (NCBI): domain Bacteria; kingdom Bacillati; phylum Bacillota; class Clostridia; order Peptostreptococcales; family Natronincolaceae; genus Andreesenella; species Andreesenella formicacetica. The sequence goes on along the minus strand of NZ_CP017603.1, from coordinate 3,309,010 downwards.
GAAAGCGTCACCTCCTTCAGAATTTCTTTCACTAGGGAAATAAATTTAGGCTTTGTTTTATTTGCTACCTCCATTACTTCTTCATGACTGATAGATTCCAACTGATCCGGTATCGCCATATCTGTCACACAGGATATACCTAAAACCCTTAATCCACTATGTCTCGCCACAATCACCTCAGGCACCGTCGACATTCCCACGGTATCCGCTCCCACAGCTATGATCATTTTTAACTCTGCCTTTGTCAAATAATTAGGGCCACTGATGGCTATATATACACCTTCATGGGTTTCTATAGACAAGTCTTTTCCTACCCTATGGGCTAACTGTATCAAATCCTTATCATAGGCAGAGGACATGTCTGGAAACCTTGGACCTAGTTCATGATAATTGGGACCAATAAGAGGATTCGCACCGATAAAGTTAATATGGTCTTGAATCATCATCAAGGCTCCCGGATATAATTGGGGATTCAAGCCACCACAAGCATTTGTTACAAATAGTAGTTCAATACCAATAGCCTTCATCACTCTTACTGGGAAGGTCACTTGTTGCATACTATAACCCTCATAGTAATGAAATCTCCCCTTCATGACCACAACCGATTTTCCCTGTAGCTGTCCTATCACTAGTTCTCCTGCATGACCCTCTACTGTTGAAACCGGGAAATTAGGTATATCTTTATAATCAATCACTACAGCATCCTCTACTTCATCTGCTAAGCTTCCTAAACCTGATCCTAAAATTAACCCTATTTGAGGCATAGTGTTTATTTTACCTAAAATATAATCCTTGGCTTGTTGTACTTTTTGTAGTAAACCCTCCACTTCTCCCTCAACTCCTTTTTTTATATTCTTTATTTAAATGCTTTTTATGATTTCCTTCACATAACTGACAAATTGTTGTTTTACCTTTTGTGCTGTTTCTATCACCTCTTCATGATTCAATGGTTGATCTAAGATCCCTGCCGCCATATTGGTTATGCAGGAAATCCCTAATACCTTTGCCCCACCATGTCTTGCTACAATCACCTCTGGAACAGTCGACATCCCCACTGCATCTGCCCCTAAAGTACGAATCATTCTAATTTCCGCAGGGGTTTCATAGGTAGGCCCCGTGAAATAAGCGTATACCCCCTGCTTCACATCTAAATACATACCTTTGGCAACGGATTTTGCTATGCTGATTAACGCTTTATCATAGGCATTGGACATATCCGGGAATCTTACACCTAGCTCTGGATCATTTGGCCCTATTAGTGGATTATTAAAGGCAAAGTTAATATGATCTTCAATGAGCATTAAATCTCCAGGAGAAAAACTTTTATTAGCCCCTCCTGCAGCATTGGTCACAATGATGATTTCTGCTCCTAATGCCATCATCACCCTTACAGGGAAGGTCACCATCTCCATGGAATATCCTTCATAATAGTGAAATCTTCCCTTCATCGCCACCACAGCTTTACCCGCCAGTTCTCCTATGACTAACTCTCCTGCATGACCTTCTACAGTGGATTTAGGAAAATGAGGTATTTTTTCATAGGGTATTATTTCAGCACCCTGAATCTCATCCCCTAAAACGCCTAATCCAGATCCTAGAATAAGTCCTATTTTAGGAGGGTTTTTTATCCTAGAAGAAATATAATTTACAGCTTCTGAAATTCTTTCTATAGCCCTCATTATAACAACTCCTTTACTTAATCATTAAATTTTTGAAGCTTTCTCCTTTACCAGTAGTAGGTATATTTAAAATATCTGAAATGGTTGCTGCAATGTCTGCAAAGCTTTTTCTTGTTCCTATATTTACATTGGCTTGGATACCTTCACCATAAATTAAGATAGGAATGTATTCTCTTGTATGATCTGTACCCTTAAAGGTGGGATCATTCCCATGATCTGCTACAATCATAATCATATCTTCTTTTTTTAAGCTCTTTAATATTTCTGGTATTCTCTTATCCATCTCCTCCAAAGCCTGTTTATAACCCTTAGGATCTCTTCGATGTCCATATTTTGAATCAAAGTCCACTAGGTTTGTAAAGATAATCCCCTTATTTTCTTTCTTTAAATAATGAATGGTTTGATCAATGCCATCCATATTATCTTCGGTATGTACAGCTTCAGTAATGCCTTGGCCATTAAAAATATCTTCAATTTTACCAACAGCAATAACATCTAAACCTTCTTTCTTGGCAATTTCTAAGACAGTTTCCTCGGGAGGGTTAAGGGAGAAATCTCTTCTATTCGAAGTTCGTGTGAAGCTTCCTAGGCTTCCTACAAAAGGTCTTGCGATAATACGGGCAACCGCATGATCCCCCATCATAATCTCCCGAGCAATTTTACAGATTTGATATAGTTCTTCTATAGGGATCACTTCCTCATGGGCTGCTATCTGAAATACACTATCTGCAGAAGTGTAAACAATAGGATAACCGGTTTGAAGATGCTCTTCTCCCAGTTCCTCAATAATAGCTGTTCCTGAAGCGGCTTTATTCCCCAGCGTTTTTTTTTCGATTTTTTCTTCAAAGGCCTTTATAACAGCATCAGGAAAACCGTCAGGATAGGTCTTAAAAGGCTTTGTTAGGTGGAGTCCTGCTATTTCCCAATGACCCGTGGTGGTATCTTTTCCTTGTGATACCTCCTCTGATCTACCATAAGTTCCAAGAGGTGCTTCTATTGGATCGATCCCTACGATACCATCAATATTTCCTAATCCTAGACTGATTAGGTTAGGTAAATGAAGACCTCCTTCAGCTTTGGCTATATTCCCCAGCGTATTTGCTCCTACATCTCCAAATTTTTCTGCATCAGGCAAAGCACCAATGCCTACACTATCTATAACAAATAACACCACTCTATTCACCATAAAATTCCTCCTCATAATAAATTTTATTACTATTATACCCCTTTTCCCAAAAATAAAATTGAAAATAAATCTAGATAAGTAACACTAAATATATTACAGTCAGACACAAAATAGCGGAGTCATGGGGACGGTTCGAGGGCTTCCGAAGCGTCTCCATGGCGATGGCACACATGGCGCAGCGTGAACGCTAACTTAAGCGAATCCCAGTGATATAAAAAAGGACCTGCTTTAGGCCCTAGGGTGTGTCTTGTTGTATACATCTTTAATCTTATTTTTTGTTAAATTTGCATAAACCTGCGTGGTGGATATGTCAGAATGTCCCAGCATCTCCTGTACAGACTTTAAGTCTGCACCATTTTGCACAAGGTGGGTTGCAAAGGAATGTCTCAACGTATGGGGGGTGATGGGCTTTGCAATACTTAATTGTTTTGTATAGGCCTTAATAATTTTCCAAAAACCTTGACGAGTTAATTGTCCTCCTTGCATGTTCAAAAATAAAAGATTTTCCTTTTCATTTTTAATAAAAAGGTTTCTAGCATTTTCTAAGTAATTATTCAGGGCATCTAAAGCTACAGAGCCTATGGGAATAACTCTCTCTCGACTTCCCGTAGTGCATTTTACAAAACCTAAGTCTATATTAATGTCGTCCATGCTCAAAGAAATCAGTTCCGAAACCCGAATACCAGTAGCATATAAAAGTTCTAACATCGCCTTATCTCTTTTTCCTTTGTGAGTACTTTCTTCAGGCTGATTCAATAACGCATCTACTTCATTTAAAGTTAGTATACTAGGTAACTTCTTTTTTGTTTTTGGAGACTCTAAATTTAAAGTAGGATCCTTTAAAACAATTTTATTTTGTAGTAGGTATTGATAAAAACATCGGATAGAAGCAATACTCCTAGATATGGTAGAAACTGCTTTTCCTTTGTTTTGTAAGTAAACTAAGTAAGTAATAATCGTAGTTTTGCTGGTATACGCAATATCTTCAACTTCATTTTCACTTAAATAAGTTAGATATTGTTTTACATCCCGCACATAAGACTCTAAAGTGTTATTGGATAGTTGTTTCTCATTGGCTAAATATTCTACATAGTTCGAAATGAATTGATTCATAGTGAAATTCTCCCTTTACTCTTGCTTGCTATAGAAATTATTCCACAAATGATTCATAATTCCTGCCAAAAAATAAAATTTGCAGTAAAATCTTTTATATCTTTTCATCAATTAAAGAAGATTACTGGCAATAAGTCTTATAAACAAAGGGGCAATATAGGCTTCTATGAAGGATGCAACCACAATAATCATCACTAAAATGCCATATAAGCTGCTATAGGGTAACATTTGCTTTAAAAATCCTATGTTTTTTATTTTCTTTATTTTTATCTTTATAAAAGAGGAGGAGAAGCATAGAGAAAAAACAGCAGCAAAAATAAAACTTGGTATGATAATAAAATTTTGAGGAAAAACCCCAAGTAAAAATACTAGAATCCCCCAAAGTTTAAATTCTTCAATCAGTAGTGCAACTGTAAATCCAATAACAAATCCTTTAAAGGATACAATCAACAAAACAAGTGGTGCTAACAAAACCACTAAACCTAAAATCCAACTTAAAATAAGCAACTGGAAGTTATTCACAAAGGATTGTCTAAAAATACTAACCCCGCTTAGCTCATTGGTATAAAATAATTGAAAAAAGTCTCTTAAATAGTAAAACAGCTCTTCTTTCTGATGTTTGTCTACTATTTTTACAGTAAAGGCACCTACAGATACGCCAATTAAAAAGCATAGAATCACCATAGAATAAATCAATAGGTTTTCCCTTATGTGCTTTTTTAAATAATTCATCACCTTATTGAACACAAAATAACCTCCATTCAGTTAATAATGATATTAAAATCATTATGCCAGTCATGGAGGTTTTATGACATGTCCTTAAAGCATATTTAATATATTTTTATAAGCTAAGATAGCAATAATTGTTTTAGCATCTTTTATTTCACCTTTTGTAATTTTTTCAAGGGCCTCTTCTATACCTATATGTACTGGTTCAACAAATTCACCTTCATCAGGATGTGCTATTCCTTCTTCTAAATCCTCTGCTAAATAAATATGAAGCACTTCATTCGTAAACCCAGGGCTAGAGTAGAACTCTAATAACTTTTTCACTTTTGAAGTTTTATATCCAGTTTCCTCGCCTAATTCTCTTAAAGCACAGTCCGCAGGATTTTCCTTTGCCTCCAGCTTGCCAGCAGGAATTTCTAATATTGTTTCTTCAACAGGTTTTCTAAACTGCTTTACAAGAACAATTTTTTGATCCTTTGTAACTGCTAGGATTCCCACAGCTCCCGCGTGTTCTATAATTTCTCTCTTAGAATATTTTTTTTGTGGTAGTTCTACTGTATCTACTCTTAAATTAACAATTTTTCCTTCATATATTCGCTCGGACTTTAACGTTTTTTCTTCAAATGACATAAGTATTTAAACCCTCCCTATATAATTATTTGGTACAGTCATAGCATAGGAATTCATTTTCTATAATAATTTTTCAGAAGACCACAACCATACACAGCAGCAGCACTACAGGCTAGAAAGAAAACAGTGTCATCCTTTAAACTACGTCCCATTGTTTTGACAGATAAATTAAATTGATTTAATGCCTCAGAAAGTATGCTACCATCTTCTTCAATAATAGTATGTTTTCTATGAATATTCAAGTACTCTAATTGTTCATATAAAAATTTTTTCTCTTTATCTGGCAGAATAGGAAGGATCATTCTAACCTTTGTTTTCGCAATTTTACTAAAAACCGTTAAACTATGATGACTTATACCATAATGCCGTTCCCTAGGATCACTAAAACTGATTCGAGGTACACCTATAGGAATTCCTCCTAAATCCTTTACTGCATCCAGTATTTGTCCCTGTTCAATGCCAGTAAATCCGTAGGGGGTGCCAGTGCCTACAATACCAGGCCCCATTGTTACAATAGCAATATCACAGGCAGTAATTTCTTTTGCTGCAATCAAACCATTATAAATGTTCACTGCTTCCAAATCTCCGCCAAATGCATGCCCCACTGTAATCGTACTATCAACAATGCTCTTTTCTTTTAGCTGATAAACTGTATCACTAAAATATATCGGTAGTGCAGCTGCATCCGTCATAATATAGGTAATTTTTATATTAGGATTCATATACTTCAAAGTGGCTGCAATGGGTGTTAACATACTATGAAGGCTACCTACAATAACAGGTAACTCCTTTAAAGACTGGAATTCCAAAAACTTATGATGATTAGGATGATTTTGTTCCTCCGTAGCAAATACCTTTAATTGAAGAGGTGTATAACGCAGTTTCATAATGTGCCCCTGATCTTCCTCTAGTGATGGAGACATACTATGAAGATTATATAATACAAAATGGTAACCTCCAGTGCCTAGCTTTAATTCAACTGCTGTGGTGTTTAATAAGACTTCATCATCTACAGCAACTTCTCCGGTTATTAAGTTATAATTCAATGCTCTCTCTTCTTTTTCATCTACTGCTACCAAAATTTTTGTTTTCTCTTTTGACCTACTTAGTATTTCTATCACTTTACCACGTTTTATATGTAACATCAACTTTTATCACCTCATCAATTCTTTACTAGCTACGACCAAGTTCGTCTAAATAATTTAATATATAATTGCTTTTAATCACCTTGGATAAAGAATACTTTTCTGATATCGTGTGAACCAATAATAAGAGGATCAATAATACAACTTTAACTTTTATTGAGAAACTTATTATCGTGATAATACCCAAAGTGATTCCCAGTGTGTTGGAACCTACATCCCCCATCATACTTCTTGCCTTTAAGTCCTGAGGCAAATAACCTATACAATAGCCAATAATACTAAAAAGGATCATCTTTGTTATGCCTGCTATGCCTATCACGAGAAAAATCACAGCTATGAATAAATAAGTCTTTAAAGCTCTTCCAGGTCTTAAATCTAATAGATTTAAAAGATTCGTAAATAAAGCTATAACAAAAGCATTAATAAAAAATTCTATGATACCTACTGAATATATCCAGCTAATCATAAAGGCAATCACTCCACCTACACCAGCCTTCAACATCCCTGTAGTTAATTCTCCTTTAAAAAAGCGAGAAAAGTGTCCCTTAAAGCCAGAGGCGCTTTTATTACCTATTAAATCATCTATAATTCCAGCAAAACCCATAGTAGTTATCCCTGTTAAAAAAATAAATATTACCTCCTGTAAATCTTTTAGCAATAAAATCATCAGAAAAAAGTTGCATAACATTACCGGAATAAAAGTTATTCCCATACCAATAGGTATGGTGTCTCCCTTATAATTTTTCCCCACTACATTTGCTTTCATCAACATACGCATCATATAAGGCATAGTGATTCTAGTAACAAAAATACTAACGATCATGACTATTATTGATACAATCATCTTATTCTCCTCCGAGACTAAAACTATTTTGTCTTTTTCATAAATACTTTTAATATCTGAAAAAATTGCTTTCCTCTATGATAGAAACCCTGTAAATCTCTGCCGGTTTCGTTATGAAACATATTTACTGCCACTTCCTTTATAAGATAACCCTTATTTAAGATATCAATGGTCATTCCCAACTCAACCCCATACCCACTATAATTAAATTGTAAGTCCTGCAGAACCTCTTTCTTAAAAGCCCTCTGCCCCGAAAGCACAGTGGTTAATCTTTTTCCTGTATTGATATATACACCGTATTGGGCAAGTTTTTTTACCAGTCCAAAACCTCCTTTTTTCTTAGCCGGCGGAAACTTTGCAACGGTTACATCAGCTTCATTGTTTAATATGGGTCCTATCAATTTTTTCACTTCTTTAGCACTTTCCTGAAGATCAGCATCCAAAAAAACTAAGATATCCGAGGTAGCAATAGCTGTTTCAATACCTATCTTTAACGCTTCTCCCTTGCCCTTATTTTTTATGGATTTTATTAAACATATATCCTCAAGTTTTGCAACCTTTTGGGCTGTAGCATCAGTAGAACCATCATCTACAACATAAATTCTATACAAAGGACTTGCTTCTTTTATAGCTGTTAATGTTGTTATGATCCTATTTTCTTCATTAAAAGCAGGTATAATAATAGCGATCGTCGACTTCAATCCATTCCCCTCCCTTTATTGATATCCTCCTAAAGGTACCAGCTGATCCGAGTATTCCTTTTCTCCAAAAGACCCTTCTCTTCCGGCTGCTGTCAGAATTAAAGCCATCCTTCCGAAAAAAGTATCCACATTATCTATTGTAGAAATTCCACTATTTTTATAAGAGGGTATATAAGAATAAGCTGTATCTAGTCTTTCTACCCCTACTACCTTCATATTTTGATTTTGTATTTTCTGAATTAAATCCAAGTCAACCGCCTTTAACACTTCATCATTCTCTTTTTGGCTTCCTCCAGCAAGAATAATTTGATCCACTGTATAATCAAATGCTTCATATTCAGAAAATCGTATAAAGTCGTTTGTAATGAGATAATTTAATAAATTAGATACTTTGCCATCCCTTAACAATGTTAAAATATCATTGTTTGTTTGACCTAACACCGCCTCCTTTGTTAAGGTCACGCCGAAAGAATAGTTAATATGATCTAATTCTTCCTCTGTTAAATAAAGGATTTTATTCGTATATACCAGTTGTGCTGGAACATTACCTCCCGCTTCCTGTAACGCAATTTTTATATCATCATAATAATAGTCCTCTGAAGTTTGTATCACAGCTATATTAAGATTAAATAATTTATCATCAATAATTTCATAGTAAGCTTTTTGAATAAAATCTTCCTGTTTTTCTTTTTCTAATTCTAATTCTTCAATGGTATTTTGCAAATCTTCCTTCTCTAGTCTAAATTCCCCAAAGCTATTTTCAAGACTATCTATTAGTTGTTGCTGATGCTCTAAATATATCTCTCCACCATTCATATTAAATCCAATAAAAATACCAATACCTAGAGAAATAAATATAGCAGCGATTGTAACCACATAATATTTCATATCAAATACCACTTTATTACCCTCCCTATACACCTAAGAGTATTCTAAATCTAATCATCAGAAGTTTTACCAAGTTTCTTACCGGTTGAGAAATAGATAGTGTAATAACAATTGGGGTGAGGGCTGCAAAAATAAGCCACACTATATGTTTTGCTTTAATACTACTGTGATATAGTTTACTTACCCCCCTAGCATCTACAAGCTTTGAGCCCACTTTTAATCTAACCAAAAATGTACTTGCCATTCCTTTTCTACCTTTTTCTAAAAAGTCGATCATATTTGAATGGGTACCCACCGCTACAATGAGATCTGCACCTTTGTCGTAAGCTAATAACATGGCAATATCCTCACTGGTACCGGGGGCAGGGAAAAGCGTAGCTTTAAGATTCAACTGTTTTACCCGTTCCATCCCAGGAGCTTTTCCGTTGGGATAGGCATGTACAATAATTTCCTTGCATGCCTTCAAACATTCATCTGTAACGCTGTCCATATCTCCAATAATAATATCAGGGGTAAATCCAAATTCAAGCAAAGCATCGCCTCCCCCATCCACACCTATAAGAATGGGCTTTATTTCTCTGATATAGGGAAGGATTGCACTTAAATCCCTACGATAATCTTGACCTCTTACGACCACTAAGACCTGTTTGTCTTGCAGGTTTGTTTTAATTGAGGGGATAACTAATTTCCCTAAAATAAAATCCTTTTCTTTGTGAGCATAGGTCAAAGTGTTATCAATAAATTTTTCAAGTTCAACTTCCAAGTTTGTTTCTGCTGCTGTTAACAATTGTTGAATTTTAGTGGAAGTCAGCTCCAACAAAGTAGCAATTTCCTTGTCTTCAAAAAACACCTTTTCTTCTTTAATTATGATGTGATCTCCATCCTTTAATACATGAAACAAATCTCCTTTGATGACATCATAGATATTTATTTTCGCTTTTTCCAATAGACTTGGTCCAAGGTTTGGATATCTGCCACTAATAGACATTTCACAGTTAATCACTGCTGAGACCTTTCTATTAATGAGAGAGTTTGCAGCTACCTCATCAATATCCCTATGATGAATAATAGCAATATCCCCTTCTTCGATTCTACTGACCAAACTTTTTGTTTTTTTGTCTAATTTTACTGGTGCGCGAATATCCATCATCTTCATCCTCCATGAGCTCTTTATTATAGTATTTGTATAAATAGTAGAAAAATGTTATGATATTCTTTGCCATTTAAAGTAAAGATTTTAATAAATAACTAGAAAGGGATGAATAAAATGTGTAACGCCAACGATCCTTCATATAAGCAAGCCTTTCAATTAGCATTAAGATATTTGTCCTATAAGATAAGAAGTGAGCATGAATTATTTATCCATTTGTCTAATAAAGGTCATCCTTCTACCTGTATTGATGCAGTTATTAAGAAACTTAAAAGCCTTCATTACTTAGACGATAAAAAGTTTGCAGAAGTCTTTGTAAGAAGTATGATGGAAAATCAGCGAAAGGGAAGAAATCTTGTCAAAAAAGTCCTTACAGAAAAAGGAATATCCGATGAGGTGATTGTAGATGCTTTATCTTTATATCCCTTGGAGAAAGAAATCAAAATAGCAAAAGAGATGACGGAAAAATTCTTTTTTCAAAAAAAGAGTCTGCCTCTAAATCAACTAAAAATAAAAGTATATCACTATTTATTACAAAAAGGATTCACCAAAGAAGCTCTCAACAAGAGTTTGGTTTATTTAGAAGAGGATGAAAAGTTTCAACGCATTATGATGGAACAACAAGACACTTATTGCGCTGAGGCTATGGATTTGGCTAAAAAATTCTATGAAAAGTATACAAAAAAAGAATCCAATCCCTTTAAGCTAAAACAAAAAATATATGGTCAGTTATTGCGAAGGGGCTATTCTTTTGATTTAATTCAATCAGTGATAGAAGAATTATTATGATATAACATTATCATTTATGATAAAATTAAATATGATAATTCTTCTATATTATTTTTTATCATTTTTTTATTTTCTTTGATTTTTTAATACGCTTAATATTTTAGCAGTATATACAGCGTCATTGAGGGCCTTATGGAAGTCTTTGTCTATCTCTATATGTAAAATCTCTAATGCCTTTTTTAAGCCCACCTGCTCCCCTTTAGGGAGATTTAAATGACCCATACACATTTTTTGTATATCACAATACTTATCAATCCAATGGGTCTTTATATGAAAAAAGCCGCAGTTTCTTTTTAGCTCATTGATATCATCCTGTCCCCAAGAACACATCATAAAATGATCTGTATCAATCCACTGAGTAAATCGTTTTATTGCATCTTGAAAAGGGATACCTTTTAATAAATCCTCCTTGGTAATTTTGGTCTTCTTCTTTACTTTTGGATGAAGCTTTGTGTATAATTGAGGCTTAACAAAGATTTGAAAGGTATCTTCTATCTCAATTTTAGCATTTGTTTTCACCGCCCCTATCTCAATAATTTCTTGAGGGCATAATGGATTGGCATTACCTCTTATGAGTTTTTTTGTCTTTCTATCGATCTTAAAGGAAGAATTAAATTCAAAGTCAAATACGATATATTTCATATATAATATTCCCCTATTCTATTTTTTTATATAGTATCTACAAGTTTCTTCATAGATTTTTCTCTTACATGCATTGAACATTGTAGTCATTTCTTGCAAAAGTATACAGCCTGCATTGTACTAAGCTCTGTAGTTGGTTACCTATAGTATAGTTATAAGCCAAAGGATGTATATTAGTTTAACACATTTTAGCATTTTTTACTATAAAAAACATTATCATTTATGATAAGATTTTTTATGATATATCGTTATAAGCTTTCCCCAAATAACTTCTTTTTAACTTTATTTTCACGGGAATTTACATCATGATAAGCTGGCGAGATTTATAATAGATGAAATGAATTGCTATAAGCGCTTTAAAATAATAAAATAGGGATTGTTTGGCCAGTCCCTATTTTATCTAGTTAGAACCCCATTTTTTGCAGGTGATTAAATGCAACAAAAATATCTTTATAAGTATCCACTAAGAGCCAAAACTGCATTTTTAAGTTTTCTGTTGTGCATTCCTCTTGAAACCTTCTTAACCATCTATTTGCTAAGCACTCTCGCATAATTGGATTCCTACCAAATCCCCCTGCGATCATATAAAAATTTAGATACTCCCATGGTAAATTTTTCATCTTCAATTTCCCCCTTAGAAATTTTTTATAAGTTGTCTTTCACGAACTGACTTTGTATACATTATACTTCCCCTTTTTAATTATACGCCTCTTCTTTGTAGAATTTTGTCGAAATTTGCCGATGGGAAAAACTTTTATATTTTTTTTATAAAAATTCTTGTAAGGCAAACACCTCCATAAGTACTGGATCTATAGCTCAATACTTATGGAGGTGTTTGCTGATTGATCTATAATCTTTACCCAGCTCTTTTTTCAAGTCTCAGCTTATCCGCCACCATCGCTATAAATTCAGAGTTTGTTGGCTTGCCTTTATCGTTATGGACAGTATAACCAAATAGATTATTAATCGTGTCTATTTTGCCTCTGCTCCAAGCTACCTCTATAGCGTGACGTATAGCTCTTTCTACTCTACTAGGTGTTGTATTGAATCGTTTTGCAATAGATGGATATAACTCCTTAGTAACCGCACTTAGTAACTCTATGTTTCCTATTACCATCGTAATGGCTTCTCTTAGATATAAATAGCCTTTTATATGAGCAGGTACACCTATTTCATGAATAATATTTGTAATCTCTGCTTCTAAACTATTGTTATTTGTGATAAGGCCTGTTGACACTACAGGAACTGTTCTTTTTTTATTATGCATGTTAGAAGAAGAAGCACCCGCCATTTGTCTGATTCTATCAATAAAAACCTCAAAGTCAAAAGGTTTAATCACATAATAATCAGCACCAAGACTAATTGCTCTTTGTGTTATTTTGTCTTGTCCAACTGCTGATAAGATAATTACCTTAGGAAACGTTGGCAGATTCATGCTGTTTAATTTTTCTAGCACGCCTAAACCATCTAAATGAGGCATAATAATATCTAATACCACCACATCTGGCACCTTCTCACCAATCTGTTCAATAGCTTTTAATCCATCTTGTGCCACACCTACTACTTCAATATCCTCTTGCCTTTCTAGATATTCACTTAAGATATCACAAAAATCCTCATTGTCATCTACCACTAAAACACTAATTTTTTCTTTTATCACTTATAAACCCCCCTGAAACTATTTTAATTTTATAGTATATTTATTATTAGTATAATTTAACTATTCGACAAGTGAATTTTTATTCCTCCCCACATTGAAAAAAACTTCAAATTTTTCCAATATTTCGTTCTCTTATTTTTCCTAATTTTCTACAACATTTTTGAGATTTTTATCAAATATTCCCGACTCTTCTATCATCCATTCGATAAAAATACCGTAACCTTTTGTAGGATCGTTAATAAGCACATGGGTAACTGCACCTATAATTTTATCATTCTGAATGATTGGACTACCGCTCATACCTTGAATAATGCCGCCTGTTTTCTCTAATAAAGCTTTATCTGTAACTTTAATAATCATGCTTTTGCCATCTACTTTTGTTTGATGATTGATCTTCAATATTTCGATAGCATATTTTTCGATCTTATTAGCGTCGGTTGTGGTTAAGATATAAGCAGGTCCTTCTGTAATTTCATGTTGGTAACCGATAGGAAGCGACCTTTTGTAGTAGTCATTACCTATATTTTCCAACATTTCGCCATATACACCGTATTCAGTATTTTTCTCTAACTTACCAATAGGTTCATTTACATCATAAAAAACACCTCTTATTTCTCCTGGTTTCCCTCTTTTTCCTGGCTCTATAGAAACCACCCTTGATTTGATAATTTCTCCATCTTTAATCGATAAAATTTTTCCCGTATCAATATCCGTAATCGCATGACCTAATGCACCAAATTTTTGCGTCTCAGGATGATAAAAAGTCATGGTTCCTACGCCGGCAGTTTTATCTCTCACCCATAATCCTAACCTATACTGCTGGTCTTCTGCAGATTTTATTGGGATAAGGGTTGTTGTATATTCCTTTATATCCCTTTTAAGGGTTAATTTTAACTCTTTCCCGTTACTTTCTTTTATTAGTTCCCCTACATGAACCGCATTATCTACCTTTATATTATTTATTGCTATTAAAGTATCGCCTATTCTTATGCCACTAGCTTCTCCTAAGTTATGACTCTTTCCAGCTGCATCTGTTATCTGGGCAAGACCCACCACCAAAACCCCATCCGTGTTTAACTTTACCCCAATAGAATGTCCTCCTGGGACCACCTGTAGTTGAGGCACTACATTGACTTTAATATTTTTATAGGGCACCACACCAAACATCTTTAAGTGTAAACTAGCCGTCCCTTTTTCAATCGTTTTTACTTGAAAACTTCTTCGAAGATTGAATTTAGAGTCCTTTAGCTGTGTAATTTGTATAATTGAATCCTTATCAACATCTAAACCAGAAAGTAATATTGGAAATCTGTGACTTAATGTATAGTCATCACCAATAGATATGTTATATTCTTTATCGAAACCGCCAGTGATTTGTATAAAAAAAGCATATAAGCTAAAAACCAGTAATATACCAGTTACTACTATAAAACTTTTTCTATATTTAAACTTATCAATCAAAAAAATCACTCTCCTAATCCAGCATAATCTAGCCCTTCATAAATTTGCTCATCCTCATATTGAAGTTACTATGATTAATTTGGCCTTTTCGTAGAGTGATTATAATATATAAAATATAATAAAGATGTCATGATCATCCTTTTTTGGTTTTTTCAAAAAATAAAAGCCTATTTCCAGGCTATTTAAGGTTTTTCGGCTTTTATTTTTTTATCGGCATGACCAATCATTTCTTCCGCATGCTTTAAAGTAATTTCCGTTATTTCTCCACCCAACAATCTTCCCAATTCGTATAACCTTGTTTTTTGATCTAATTTATTGATATGGGTTTTTGTTGTATTGTCTTCTGTTTCCTTTTCAATTAAAAAATGTGTATCTGCCATAGCAGCTATTTGAGGCAAATGCGTAATGCATATGACCTGACGATTTTTTGAAATATGGTAAAGCTTTTCACCGACTGTCTGAGCAGTTAGGCCACTAATACCTGAATCAATTTCATCAAATATTAACGTTGGTATGCCATCTACATGGGCTAGTATTGTTTTTAATGCCAGCATTACCCTGGACATTTCGCCCCCAGAGGCTACTTTGGAAAGAGGCTTTAACGGTTCGCCTGCATTACTAGATAACATGAACTCCACTTTATCCAAGCCTTTAGCAGTAATCCTATATTCGCCATCAGGATCTGTAGGCTGCGTAATTTTAATAGAAAAAGATACTTTTTTCATATTTAAACTTTGTAAAATATCTATGAGTTCATCTTCGAAGGACTTAGCGGCTTTATTTCTCAAGCTGCTAATCTCCAGAGATAAATCTTGTAATTCTTTTTGTTCTTTCTGTATTTCTTTTTTTATTTCTTCTATTTTTTCCTCACTATAGGTATAATCATCTAATTCTTGTTGAATCTTTTCTTTATAGTCTAGAATTTCCTCAATAGAAGCGCCATATTTTCTTTTAAGATTATTAAGAATATCTAATCTTTTTTCGATTTCCTGCAGTGTTTCTGGATGAAAATCAATGCCGTCCTTATAGTTTCGCACCTCCATTACCATGTCTTGAAGCCTATACTGGATATCCTCCAAGGTGGTATAATAATGGTTTAGATCATCATCCAACAACGAAAGATTTTGTAGAGATTTCACACTTCTTGAAATATGATCCAGTACAGAAGGCTGCATTGTACTATCGTAGAAATCTTCATAGATGGTGGCTAGCGTTGTATATATTTTTTCGCTATTACTTAAAAGATTTTTTTGCTGAAGCAACACTTCCTCTTCTCCTATCTTCAGCTTAGCACCATCGATTTCCTCAATTTGGAACTTCAGTAAATCGATTTTTCTCTCTCTCTCCATCTCGTCGTAACAAAAAGAATTGAGTTTTTTTTGTAAAGATGCATATTTTTTATACTTTTCTGCTAAAAGTTTCAACAAGTCTTGAATTTTTTTTCCTCCATAAGCATCTAATACATCTATATGAAAATCAGAATTTAATAAAGACTGATGCTGATGCTGACCGTGTATATCGATTAACTTTTCAGTAATGCGTTTTAACACCCCTTGATTCACAATGATACCATTCACTCTGCTGACGCTTCTCCCATTTACATGGATCTCCCTGGTAACGATGAGGGTTTGTTCTTCCTCCCAATCTATACCGTATTCTTCTAAAATACTGTTTAAGCCCGTTACATCCTTTGTAGAAAAAACAGCTTGTATCATTGATTTTTTGCTACCAGATCTTACAAAATCTCGATCTGCCCGCTCACCGATAGCCATATTTACTGCATCTATAATAATCGATTTTCCTGCCCCTGTTTCTCCCGTCAGTATATTTAAACCACTATCAAAATGTAGGTTTAACTTATCAATTAAAGCAAAGTCTTTTACCTCCAGCTCCAAAAGCATAAAGGCCCCCCATTCTATCGCATTAGTTTTCTAAACTTTTCAATCATTTCCTCCATTTTTGTCGCATCTCTTATGACAACAAAAATCGTATCATCACCTGCAACTGTACCGACAATATCCTCCATATTTGCTGCATCTATAGCGGATGCAGCTGCCTGCGCTGCTGCTGGTATGGTTCTTAAAACTAAAATATTACCGGCATGGTCATAGGATAGTATGGCATCTTTAAATAACCTCACTAACCTGTCAGATAAAATATTTTCCTGGCTGTTTAGCGTAGCATATTTATATTTTCCGCTTTTAGACATTACTTTAATCAGTCTCAATTCTTTAATGTCTCTTGAAACAGTGGCTTGCGTAACATTTAAGCCAATTTTTTTCAATTCCTCCGACAGTTCTTCTTGGGTTTCGATCTCTTTGTTATCTATGATCTCTAAAATTTTTGCATGCCTAGTATATTTCATAGACATCCTCCTTATCAAATGTTAAAAAGTCTCCATCGGTCTATCAATGAAAACATGTATATTTATTTACAAAAAACATTATATATACTTTATTCTTCAAAAAAAAACTTTTTCCTTCAAAGAAAATAAATTCTTCTTATTTTAAAAGAAATCTTATATACCCTCTAAAGATTCATGAGACTCAGAAATTATTCTATCTATTTCTTCCTGGGTAACACCTTGATCTGACGAGGGATTTATTTGCATATGTAATAAATATTCAATATTTCCCTCTGGCCCCTTAATAGGAGAATAAGAAAAATCTCGTATGTGAAATCCTAAAGACCTTGCATAATTTATTATACCCTCAACTACTTCCCTATGAACATTTATATCTTTCACCACACCTTTTTTTCCTACCTTTTCCTTACCGGCTTCAAATTGAGGCTTTACTAGAGCAACAATTTCTGATAAAGATGCCTTTAGTAGGGTTTTCACCACCGGAAGCACTAGCTTCAGAGAGATAAAGGATACATCAATAGAGGCAAAATCCCCTAATTCCTCCAGTTCCTGGGGCTCTACATAACGAATATTTCTTCGTTCCATTACAACCACCCTTGGATCTTGCCGTAGTTTCCAATCTAACTGGCCATAACCTACATCAATAGCATAAACCTTCGCAGCAGCATTTTGAAGCATACAATCTGTAAACCCGCCGGTTGAAGCGCCAATATCTAAACAAACCTTATCCCTTAAATCAATATGAAATTCCTTCATAGCCTTTTCAAGCTTTAGTCCCCCTCTACTAACGTAGGGAATAGCATTGCCTTTTACTAAAATGTTACAATCGCTGCTTACCTTTGTTCCAGGCTTATCAGTCTTTTGTTGATCTATAAAAACTAAGCCCGCCATAATCGTACGCCGAGCTTTTTCTCTGCTATCAAAATATCCTTTTTCCACCAAAAGCGTATCTAATCTTAATTTATCCATCAACACATTACTCCTATTTAACGTATTCTTATATTTTTAAAGTTTTTTGATGCAAAATCTTCTGTTATTCTATTGACGATCTCTTCTATACTTAAGCCATAAAGCTGATATAAGGTATTAACATCCCCATGTTCAATAAAGGCATCCGGCAATCCTATAGTATTTACTTCTTTAAGTATCCTATAATTATTGAGAAGTGCCTGTATTTGGCTTCCCACCCCACCTATTTTTGCATTATCCTCTATGACATAGACTTTTTTATGATTTTTCACCTGTTTTATCAGCATCGTTTCATCCATTGGCTTTATAAATCTAAAGTTACATAAGGTGCTTCCAATACTTTTTTCTTTTAATTCCTCACAGATTTTTAATGCATAAGCATTCATATGGCCTACTGCTATAATGAAGGCATCATTACCACCTTCATATAAAATTTCACTTTTTCCCAAAGCAATAGGATTTTTTATAGAATTCTCCATCGTTATAGCAGATCCCCGAGGATATCTTATGGCTACAGGACCGTGATGCTGCATAGCAAATTCTATCATTTTCTCTAGCTCCCATCCGTTTTTAGGAGACATGATGGTTAGATTAGGAACAGGAGACAAAAAGGAAATGTCAAAGCTTCCGTGATGGGTTTCACCATCATTTCCTACTAAACCTGCTCTATCTATTAAAAAAATCACCGGTAAGTTTTGTAAACACACATCATGAACCACTTGATCATAGGCCCTTTGTAAAAAAGTAGAATATACAGCAAAACACGGCTTATAGCCTGAAACCGCCATACCAGCAGCAAATGTAACCGCATGTTGCTCTGCAATACCTACATCAAAAAATCTTTCTGGAAAACGTTTTGCAAAGGGTGATAATCCTGTCCCGCCCGGCATAGCGGCAGTAATAGCTACGACTCTTTTGTCCTTTTCAGCACAAGCTACTAAAGTATTGCCTGCAACCTCTGAATAAGTAATATTTTTGTTAGAAGAAATAGGTTTCCCCGTCTCTATCTTAAATGGATTTACACCATGAAACTTATCAGGAAATTTTTCAGCTAAAGCATATCCTTTTCCTTTTTGTGTCATCACATGCAATAATATGGGTCCAGGTATGTTTTTGCAGCTCTTTAAAACCTTGCAAATTTCACTATAATTGTGACCATCTATTGGTCCAATATACTTGAAACCTAGTTCTTCAAACAAAGCGCCTGGAACAAAAAGATATTTAATACAGTCTTTTGCTTTTCCTGCAGTTTTTATAACCGTCTTTCCAATAGCAGGTATGCTGGTAATTAAATTTTCCACATCCCCCTTTACCTTAGAATAAACTGTATTTGTCCTGATTTTGTTTAAGTAATTTGATAGCCCTCCAACATTTTCAGATATGGACATTTCGTTATCGTTTAAAATAACAATGAGATTTTTTTTGCTTTGTCCAGCATGGTTTAAGGCTTCAAAGGCCATGCCTCCTGTTAAGGCTCCATCGCCAATTACAGCAACAACAGCATACTTATCTTTATTTAAATCCCTAGCACTGGCTAAACCCAGCGCAGCCGAGATGGAAGTGCTACTGTGGCCGGTATCAAAGTGATCATGAGGACTTTCATATCTCTTAGGAAATCCACTAATACCTTTATATTGTCTGATGGTATGAAATTGAGGTTTCCTATCAGTTAATATCTTATGCACATAGCTTTGATGTCCTACGTCCCAAACAATTTTATCTTCTAGGGTATTAAAAACTGTATGTAAAGCTAAAGTCAGTTCTACAACCCCAAGGTTGGAAGCTAAGTGCCCTCCTGTTTTAGAAACAGAATCAACCAAAAATCTCCTAATATCTTCTGCTAAAATCTTTATTTCGTTATTTTTCAACTTTTTTAAATCATCAGGAGAGTTGATTTGTTCTAAAATTTTATACATGCGGATCATCTCTCTTTCCTATTTTTTTTATTTGGTTTAGAGAATAATTTAAGACTTAGTTTCTCATCTAAAAAATCTAAAACCTTGGCTGTATTAAAAACAATTGTATGGGATTGTAGAATGGCAATTCCCTTACCAATGGCCTTTCCCCCCACAGTTAAGGATGCGATAAAACCACTCATGATGATAGTTAAAAGGCTACGATTTATAACGTCACTCTGAAGCTGTAATATAATATTGATCCCCGCAACGCCACTAACAATGCCGCAAATATCTCCTATAACATCATTGCAGAAATTAGATACTGGTCCAGCATTTTTTAATAGCCTGATGGCATATTTTGCTCCCTTAACCCGATCTGCTGCCATAGCATGAAAGGGTCTTTCCGAAGCTACAGTAACCGCAATTCCCACCATATCACTCATAACCCCAGTGAATATAATCACAATAAGAATCATAAAAGCAAATATAACCCTTGTATTAATAAAAAGCATCTCTGCTATAATAGTAATAATAATCGTTAATATAAAGGTCCAAATGGAAACAAGAATAACCCACTTTAAATTATATTTTTGCCAAATATCACTGATATCATAATTTGCTTTTTTCCCATTTTCGTTATTTTTAGACAACAGTATCCCTCCACCTAGTGGCACAATAGTTAAATAAACTTAAAGCTGATAGCACGCTCGCTATCAGCTTTAAGTCGTAGTGGTAGCATAATAAGTAAATTTTACGGCTTAGGTCCAGTAGGATTTCCCAGATCAATACTGCCTGTCGCCATAGCAGCGGTTTCCCTTTAAATCAATCTCTGTCTTGTCACCATAGACAGGACTGGAGTACCACTTAGTCCGCACTGTAATCCTTATTATGCTTCTAAACAGAACAGTCTAGGAGTTTTCCTCAACAGTTTTCATCAACTCTTAGCCTCTTTTGCAGAATAGATTTCAAGTAGCAATGATTTTCTCCATCGGGCCCTGATATCAAAAACCTGATCTACTCATCTCCCTATCCCACGCAAGGCAGGCTACGCTATCCTTCGCACTCTCCGCACAAATTGATAGGTTTCTACCATTGAAGTCATGAAAACTTCAAGTGGCCTCCACGGAGCAAGGGTCATCGCCCGCATGCCTTTGCGGATCGCCCCCATCTCCTTACTCTCAGAAACAACCCCCGACTGGGCGTCAGAAGCCGAAACCAAGAACTTCATCGATGTGCCCTTCAACGGATTTTTAGGCCCGTCTTCCAAGTTAATTCAACTGACTAGAATACTGTACCACTAACGATAATATAGCAAACATTATAGCATATGCTAACATATTTATCAAACCATGAAATTTCCTATTAGGATGCCTAAAATAGCGCCTGCCATTACCTCAATGGGTGTATGCCCTATTAGCTCCTTTAATCTTTGTTCTGTAACCTTTTTTTCTGTTTTATGATGAATACCTTCTATTACCTTATTAAGGATAATGGCCTGTTTTCCTACAGCGTTTCTAACGCCAGCTGCATCATACATAACAATTAAAGAAAAGCCAAGGCAAATGGCAAATATTGTTGAATCCCATCCATGGGTTTTTCCTGTTGCAGTAGTTAGTCCCATAACAAAGGCTGAGTGAGAGCTAGGCATTCCCCCAGAACCCACAAACCTTGAAGCATTAAATCGCTTATCTACAATAAATGTATGTATTACCTTTAAAGACTGTGCTATAAACCATGCCAAAATAGAGGTCCATAATATTCTGTTGTTAAAAATAGCATCTAAAAAATCCACTGATTTACCTCCTTATATTATTAAGACTCCCTATGCACTAAGTAATTACTTAACTCAAATAAAAATTTGGATTTATCGGCGTATTGGCTTATTTTCCGATTTGCCTCAGAGGTTAATTCCCTTACCTTTTTTTTAGAATATTCCAAGCCATAGATTGCAGGATAAGTAGATTTATTTTTGCTTTCATCACTACCTATATTTTTTCCTAGTTTTTCCTGTTCCCCTTCAATATCCAAAATATCATCCCTTATCTGGAAAGCTAGTCCCAAAATATTTCCTATCTCCTCCATGTTTTTTATATCTTCTTCCTTAGCCTTCCCAATGATTGCTCCTACTTTTAGAGGTGCTGCTATCAAAGCTGCCGTTTTGTTTAAGTGTATATAATCCAAGGTTTTAGCATCAATTTTTTGATTCTCACTTTCAAGGTCCACTACTTGTCCACCTATCATGCCATTGATACCTGCTGCTTGGGCAATTACCTTTATACTTTCAACATAAGGCTTTATGGGATCTCTTTTTACTGCATCCTGCAACATGATTTCAAAAGCATAATTTAACAATCCATCCCCCGCTAAAATAGCTATTCCTTCTCCAAAAACCTTATGATTCGTTAACTTGCCTCTACGATAGTCATCATTATCCATTGCTGGTAAATCATCATGAACCAAAGAATAAGTATGAATCATCTCTATACCACAGGCATAAGGCAAGATTTCTTCTAGCACATCATTAAAAATCTCATAGGAAGCCAATGCTAATACAGGCCTTAACCGTTTTCCTCCTGCCATTAAACTATAATTCATTGCTTCAACTAAGGTTTTATTTTTAGTATCTCTTACTTGTATGTACCTCCCTAGCGCCACATTAATACTATCTATATAAACATTTAGCTGATTTCTCCAATCCATGGTTAGACCTCCATATCTGTAAATGGAATATTTTTAATTTCTCCGTTTTCTTCAATAATTATCATAATTTTTTCTTCTACTTCATTTAGTTTTGTGTTACAAATTCTATATAAATCGATTCCCTCTTGAAATAATTTTAAGGAATCTTCTAGAGATAATTCTTTACTTTCTAACTGTTGAATCACTTCTTCTAATCGCTTTAGTGCTTTTTCATAGCTTAGTTTTCTCAAGGGGTTTGTCCTCCTTTTCTACCTCTATTACCTTGGTGGTGATACTTCCATCTAATAAACGAATTTTCATAAGATAATCTTCCTTTACTTCTGCAACACTTTTAATGATTTTCCCATGGGGGTCAGTGACTACAGCATACCCCCTTGAAAATACTGAAAGTGGATTTAAACTATTTAATCGTTCTACTGTATTTCTTAAATTTTCTTTATATAAGAATATTTTTTGATGCATCACCTTGCTGAGATTTTTATAGAGTTGATCTATATATTGTTTTTGATCATAGACAGGATTCAAGGGATATTTAAAAGAATAACTGTTTTTCATAGCATCTAGCCTTTGTTTTTCCTGTATTAGTTTTGTATTCATTAAAAATGATAGTCTTTTTTGAAAAGTATTCAATGTTTCTTCTATATCCTTCAGTCTAGGCACCACCAACTCTGCCGCCGCCGAAGGTGTTTGAGCCCTTACATCTGCTACAAAATCGGCTATAGTAAAATCTGTTTCATGGCCAACCGCTGATACAATGGGAATTTTGCTATGAAAAATTCCTCTAGCCACCACTTCTTCGTTAAAGGCCCATAATTCCTCAATAGATCCTCCACCCCTTCCTAAAATGATTACCTCGATATCTTCATAAGTATTACAAAGTTCTATTGCCTTTACAATAGAAGCCGCCGCTTGTTCTCCCTGCACCAATACAGGAAAAATACATAATTCCACTTTTGGAAATCGTCTTTTGATAACAGATAGGATATCTCTTATGGCGGCACCGGTGGGAGAAGTAATAATGCCTATTTTTTGGGGAATAAATGGGATGGGTTTTTTATGTTTAGCATCGAAAATACCTTCTTTTTGAAGGGAATCCTTCAATTGTTGGAAGGCGATATGCAGGTTTCCTAGACCAGCAGATTTCATTTCCTGGACATATAGTTGATATTGTCCATCTCTTTCATACAAAGATATGTACCCCTTAATCACAACCTTCATGCCATCTTTAGGGGTTATCGTTAACTGACTGGTATTTGATTTAAACATAATACAAGTAATTTTACTATAAGCATCCTTCAAGGTAAAATACAAATGTCCGCTGCTATGTAATTTAAAATTGGATAATTCCCCTTCTACATGAATATTACATAGAATGGGATCACTGGTTAATAATCTTTTAATATAATGACTTATTTCTGAAACTGTTAAGGTCTTTACTTCCATTTTTTTATCCCCTTAAAGCGAATTCATCTTTCTTTAAATAGCTTTCTAAGCCTAAAGCCCCTATCCCTACAGCATTATCTGAGCAGTATTTGGGTCTACCAAAATATACCGCTACCTTCTCCTTTTGCAATTGATCCTCTAAAAAGTTTTTTATCACTTGATTAGAGGCCACCCCCCCCACAATTAGTAATTGTTGATAAGGATATTTTTTAAACGCATTTTTTATTAGCTTTAATAATGATTTTGCTATACACTGAAAAATAGAGAAGGCGATTTGTGAAGAAGAAAAATTTTCATCTAACCTTCTTTGAAGGAAGGTTTCGGGACCTGAAAAACTAAGGGTAGTACCTTTTACAGCTATAGGAATATTCATATCTATTTTTTCTCCTTCAGATAACAATGCTTCTAAATGAGCTCCAGATGGAAAGGGAAGGTTTAGTTTTACACCGATGCGATCAATAAATTGTCCTGCGCTAATATCACTGGTACCCCCAAGAAGTTCTATCTCATACCCTACCTTTTGGGGTATGATCTTTAAGAGCTCAGTTGTTCCTCCAGATAGATGCAGGGCTAAAAAAGGCTTCTCAAACTTTAGGCCCAAGGACCACAGTCCTGCTTCAATATGTCCTTCCTGATGGCTAAAGCCATAAAAAGGCACCTTCCATAAGCTGCCCATCGTTTTACCAAAGGACGCTGCTGCTAAAAACACCGGCATATAAGATTCCTCTACGGGCCTTGGCTTTATAGCTCCGGCAATTGCAACAACCTTATAAGAAATATTTTCACTAATAGCCTCCACTAAAAGAGGCATATTCTTTATGTGTTGAAATAATGCCTCAGATTGCCTTAATCCTAGATTTCCTTTTTTTACCGGCAACAACTGTCTTTCTTCCTTAAGGAGTTCTCCCTTGAGATTTATTAAGGCTAAAGAGGTTGTGTAATTGCTAGTATCCAGGCCTAATACAACAGCTTCCTTAATCATTTTTTTTGATACCTTCTTTTTCTATAAACTTTCCTAAAATACCAT
Source organism: Clostridium formicaceticum (assembly GCF_001854185.1). Classification (NCBI taxonomy): domain Bacteria; kingdom Bacillati; phylum Bacillota; class Clostridia; order Peptostreptococcales; family Natronincolaceae; genus Andreesenella; species Andreesenella formicacetica. Next base: position 3,283,991 of record NZ_CP017603.1, on the reverse strand, counting down.
TGATGAATGAAGTTGACTCATTGCTACTATATTTCTTAGCCAATTCCACTGCCTCATTGATAGATACATTATAGGGTATATCTTCAATATATAGGATCTCTGCTAATGCCAATTGTAAAATTGCTAAATCTACCTTCGCAATACGGTCCAATGTCCAACCAATGGCATATTTTTCTATCACGCGATTGATTTCTTCTAAATGCTCAATGGTGGATGTTATCACTGTCTGTATGTAGGTTGCTTGTATCTCTTCTATTTCATCCTCTTCTGATAAATAGTTTTTTAATAACTTTTTGTCATAAGTCTTATTCATCAGCATTTCAAAGATGACTTTCATACATAATTCTCTAGCTAGTTTTCTATTCATAGGTATCTTTAGCCTCCTGTAGTTATTCATACTTCTCATAGAAGTTTCGTTTTATGCCATATATTAATGATAGTACCCAAAAGCAGATGTTTTTATTACAAAGTGAAATTCAAACTAACCCTCTGAAGTCAGAGGGTTAGTTTAGAAAAAAACATTCATTTTTTAACCTTTGGGGACTGGAGCTTCTTCAATTGTTTCTTTAGGGAAATTAACGCCTTGTATATGAATATTTACGTCAATAACCTTTGTACCTATCATGCTTTCAATGGTGGTTTTCACACTATCTTGTATTTTCCAAGCTAGCTCTGGAATCTTCACACCATAATCCACAATAAGGTACAAATCTATGGCTACACCTTCCTCTGTTACATCTATCCTGACACCTTTGGATAAATTTTTTTTACCTAAAATTTCAGCGATACCATCTGCTAATCCTCCACTCATTCCACATACACCGATTACCTCTGTTGCAGCAATTCCAGCTATAGTAGCAAGCACCTCATCCGCTACCTTCACTTCCCCATATTCTAACTTTTCAATTGCATCCATCCGTATACCCCCTACCTAGAAGCATCATTTATTTCTCTCTTTTGTTATTTGTTTCCTCGATGTTTCAGTTCACTGAAACCAATACACATCCTATTATACCAAATTCGCGCTTTAATGACAAACACTTCTATTTTTTATTCATAATCGTTATACCCTCCATACCTATGTTTGTTTCTCTTCTTATGATGTCAACAATCTTTGCTACATCTGTTTCTGTTAAGGCATCAGCACTTACTACAACATTGACTGATTTATCTGTTAGATAGACGATGGCATCGTTAAAACCTTTGCCTACAATCATATTCTCTATTAAAACTTCTTTTTCAGTACTAGTAATCATATCCAATTTTACGGTTTGTGCCTCTCCCCTAATTTCCTCGCTGGTTAATTGATTGTTAATAATATCATTCAAATAGCTAATCATTTCACTGCGCTTTTTATCTCTTTCTAATCTACTCTCTATAAAGTATGTACTACTTTTCATCGTTTCTCTATTTGTTATGTTTTCTGCTATTTCTGCACTTGTCTCATTTACTAAACCCACTACCTCATTATAGGATCTGCTGTCAACGATCTGTGCTTCCTCTTCTGCCAACACATCCTCTGTTTCTTGCTTCTCCTCTTGCTTTTCTCCTTCCTCTAATGCCTCTTCTTGCTTCTCTGTATCTTGATCTTTTGCATCCTGATCCTCCATTTCCTCTATCAAGGCATCTTCCTCTAATAAGTCTAGCATCACACCACTTTCTTCCAACATTGTCATCCTATACTGTTCTAATTCACTAGAGGTCTGCAATAGAGATTGTCTATTCAGACTATAATTGATATATCCTATAAGTCCTAACATAATTACTAGAGAAAAGATAACAAGATTTTTTCTTCCTACATTTGAAAGTTTCAGTTTCATTTTTATTCCCCCCTACTATTTTTTTGAATACACTTCCACCTTATGTCCAGGCACTTGAAGCACGGTTTTAACCGCTTCATATAGCTTTGCCTTTACCTCCACACTGTCTGCTCCTTCAGCAACCACAATTACACCGTTTACCTGTGGCTTTATTTCTTTTAATACCAATGGTTTATGTCCATTCGCTTCATTCGCGACAACCACCGTTTCTGTGATGTTTTCTGAAGCCACAACCCTTGTTCCGCCTCCTGAATCTTTTTCTTCTGTTGTATCTGTAGACTTTGTCGTATTAGAAGCTGGTATAATTTCTGTCCCCATCTCAAAGGTAACCATCACTTCAACTTCTCCAACCCCTCTAATACTTTGCAAAATCTCCTTTAACCTATGCTCTACCACTTCCTCCTCCATCATTGGTTGGCTGCTTTGTTGCACCAGCACATCCTCCGTCGGGTCACTATAAATATTTTTTGTCCTAGAATCCTTCATAAAAAAGTTGCTGGATACAATAAGTGCCATTACCCCTATGGCCATCAGAACAAGAAGATTAGCAATATACTTTTTTGATAATAAGTTCTTTAGCATGCTTTTAAGTTTGTCATTATCCATTTTCATCCTCCTTTATTTTACTTATCACTTATCTTTGCGTATATAAATGTTTATGTTGTCCTTTGGTAAGTTATAATACACACTAAAATCATTTTTTATCATACTTTCTTCTTCATTATTTATCCATATGCTCTGAGCTTCTACAGTATTATTACTTTTATTAAGCGCCACATCAATTTTTATAGGGACTATTTCCTTTTTTTCGTTTCTCCTATTGGTATCCTCTATCCCTTCTCTAAGGATGATTTCTACCCCATGAATCATACCAAATTCGCTGGTTTGTTTTTCTTCTATCTCTAAATGGATATCCTCAACAGTATAATAGAAATTATTCTCTATTCGATTTTTCATTTGCTGCGCTAGTTGTCCTTTATACAGTGCGACAACTGCCTCCTCCTGCATATAATCAGTTTGCGCTATTCTGTTTTGCGCTGTTTTGTAATCCAAATGATTTGAAGTTTGTAGAATTTTTTCACCTAAATCCACCTCCCCTTGAAGGAATCCCATAAGGGGATTTAAAATAACCATCATAATCAGTAGGCCAACAACTACATTAATAAATCTTTTATTATTAGAATTGGGTATAAGAATCTCTACAAAGGTTACAAAAATAATCACCGACACAATGGTAATAATCCACTCCCTAATCATCTCCACCCTATCACCTACCTCATCATTACAGTAATGTTACCGGTACTTACGATAATCGTTATAGTGAGAAAAAACATTATTGCTACCGAACTGACGGTTGCAAATAAAAGAATCAGTGAGTTACTCATGCTATTTAAACAGTCTACCAGTCCATTTTCTGAGATTGGTTCAATCACTGCTGCACATAGCTTATAAACAATCACCAAAGCCAATATCTTTATCATAGGCATCAAGCATAAAAGAAAAATAGAGATTAGTCCAATGGCGCCAATAGCATTTTTAAGTACTAAGGAACATCCAATCACCGTATCCATCGCTTCTGATAAAAAACCTCCTACGATTGGGATAAACTTGTCTACTGCAAATTTAGCTGTTCTTATTGTCACACCATCTACGGTAGAAGCAGTAATTCCTTGAATGGAAATGATCCCTATAAAGGCGGTTAGTATAAAACCCAAGGTTACTACAGCTGCTTGTTTCAATAGTCCTGCTAGTTTTGTTACTTGAATTTTAGAGGATAGATGATTAACAATCGTTAAGACCGCCGAGAATAAAATCAACGGTAGGATGGTAACCTTAATGATGGTTCCAACAAATCCAATGGCGCCTAGTAAAATAGGATGTAAAATCGCTGAGGTTGTTATGCCCCCTATCGCCATCAACATAGCTAGAAGTACCGGCATCAAAACCTGCATAAAGCTCACCATAACATCAATAGTTTCTCTCCCAATGCCAATAGCGATCATAAAACTTTTAATGGTAATACTGATGATCACCAAATAACATACGTTATAAGCCAATTTTCCTACTACTTCATTTTCAAAAGCGCTCTGCAAGTTCTTTAAAACTGCACATATAGAGGCTAGTACAATAATTTGTGCTAATAACGTCCAGTTAGCCACCACTTCTTTGAATAAAAATCTTGTACTACCCTTAATAATGTCACTAAAAGATAAGGTAGCCTCCCCCCGTATAAGGTTCATAATAAACTGTTTGATATCTACTCTAGGCATATACTCTTCCAAATCTCTATTCATTACATCCATGATTTCCTGTAACTCTTTTATCTCTAATTTTTCTATCTGATTTTGTATGATTCCCTCTGGTGTTAAATCCTGCTGTTCTCCCCAAACCATAGAAGTCAGCAAAAAGCACATCATCATCGTTACAATCACAGTTTTTTTCATAGATATCACATCCTAAGGTACTATGTTGATAATCAAATCCATTAACGACACTAAAATAGGTACTGACATCACCATAATGAGTATTTTTCCAGCAAATTCTATTTTAGAAGCGATTACCCCTTCGCCTGCATCCTTACAAACTTGTGCTCCAAACTCTGCTATGTAGGCAATCCCAACAATTTTTAAGATCGTAGATAAATAGATATCATCGATGTTTATTTTATTAGCTAATTGATTAAGAATTTCAATGACAGATTGTAATTTTGCTACAATAAAGATAAATATGATAATCCCTGTCGCTAAGCTAATATAGATGCCTATTTCTGGTTTTTGATTCTTTATAAGCACGGATAGAACAGCCGCAACCATTCCTATTGCTACTATTTGAAAAATTTCCATTTTATCACACCCTTAGTACAATTGAAACATTGTTTTCACTGTGTCAAATAAATTACTTACTAAGTTAATGACCATCATCAATACTACCACGATTCCTACTAAAGTTGTCATCATGGCCTGTTCTTCCCGTCCTGCTCTTATCAATACCTGATTCAATACAGAAACTAAGATACCAATGGCTGCAATCTTAAAAATCAAATCCACATTCATGATCATTCATCTCTCCCCCTTTAAATAATTAGAAAAAAACAATTACTATCGTGATTCCTACTAAAAACCCTAGGTTTCTATATAGCCTAACACTTTTATTTTGGACTATAATAGACAGTTCGTAATTTCTTTTTATCTCCTCCATCGCCAAGCGTATATGCTTTACTTGATCATGGGTATCAGAGATTCCTAATGTATTTCCTAAAGCCAGTAATATTTGAATGTCCTCCTTTGTAAAAACCGTTGAAACACTTTCTCTTTCCACTGCTTTCCGCCATGCTTCAGAAAACAAATCTCCTTCTTTTTTTCCTAAAATTTCCGCAGTCGCTTCTAAGATACACCCTATCTCAGCTCTGCTTTTTTTACCTACTTTACTTAGAAGCTCCGGTAAAGGTGTGGCGCTAAAAACGATTTCTGTTTCTAGCATTTGTAAAGTAGATAAAACATTGGCTAAAAGTTTCGTTCTTTCTATAAAGGTATTGGCATAAATGATGCCTATTAAAGAGCTGCACCCTATAATCACCAAAGAAATCATTAGTTTTACCAACATATTAATTCGCCACCTTATTTTTCATAGGAGATTTTAGTAAATCTTTAAAGGTATATCCATCCATAATTTTTTCTATAGTACCAACGCCTTGACTATTGGATAAAACTATGATCCTTTCAAATATCCCTTCCTTTACCAATTCTCCTATCACCTTCTTACACAGCACGTCCTCTAAAGATTTTCCATGAACTGTAGTGATCAGTTTTATTCCAGCTAGCAGCGCCTCCTGTATTGCTATACTATCCTCTTCTCTTCCAATCTCATCGGTTGCTATCACTTGTGGAGACATTGCTCGAATCAGCATCATCATTCCCTGGGCTTTTGGACAGGCATCTAATACATCTGTTCTTATTCCTAAATTATTTTGCGGTATCCCTTGAAAGCAAGCTCCGATTTCTGAACGTTCATCCACCACTCCTACCTTTAAACCCTTTAATCCTAGGCTAGGTATACCATCGCTTAAATTTTTAATAATATCCCTTAATAAAGTGGTTTTTCCACACTGGGGAGGAGAAATAATCAAAGTATTCATGAATTCTTTCTTATGATTTATAAGATAGCTTAAGATACTAGAAGAAATCCCTATCTTCTCCCTAGAAATCCTTAAATTTAATCCTGTAAATTCTTTGATGGTTTTTACGCCGCTACCATCATACAAAACCTTTCCTACAATACCAACCCTATGACCTCCCTGTACAGTGATATAACCTCTTTTTATTTCTTCCTCCACTGAATAAATAGAATAATTGGTAATAAACTGTAAAGTGTTTTCAATATTTTTTTTAGAGATTCTATAGCTACCTTTTTCTTCTGACAACAATTCACCATTTTTACTTATAAAATAGTCCTGATCATTGGCATAAATCATTAGGGGTTGATTTATTCTTAGTCTTATTTCCTCCATCACATTCTTTATGTCCTTTGGAAGTTTTACTATTTTTTCCCTAACCTCAGGACATAGAAATTCTTCTAAATCAATCATGGTGTTTTTTTCAATAAAATGGGCATTTTGAATATTCATTATCACAACATGTCCCTCCTTATATATAATAGATATTTCCGTTGTAACCAAATTATTCTTAATTCAAAAAAAAAAGAAAAACCAACAAACTTGTTGTTGGTTTTTCAAGGTTTTTTTATTTTTAATTAATCTTCGTGATGATGATGACAGCCTTCATGATCACATGTGTTCTCTACATCAATCTTTATGACTTCGCTACAACGAGGACATACTACCTCTGGCTCGTCATCATAGAATACGTCTTCATCCACATAAATTTCTTCATCACAGTTTGGACATTCAATTTCCATGAAGTCTATATCTTCGTCTTCATCGTCATCTTCTTCATCAAACAATTCCTCTTCTACTTCTGCTAAATCCTCATCTAAAGCTTCAACATATTCAGTTAAATCCTCTTGGTCTTCATTCATCATAACAATCGCTTCAGCAAAATCATCTAAAGCATCTATAATACCTAATATGATTTTACCATCTTTAGAATTCTCTTCAATATTCAATCCTTCTGCTAAGCCTTTTAAATAAGCAACCTTTTCAAATAAGTGATTCACAGCACTTCCTCCTTTGATTAAATAGTATAAATACAGTTACGGTATAGTATTTACCAAAAAATGTGTGTTTATACTCTAGACATATAATCCCCTGTTCTCGTATCTACGCGAACCTTGTCCCCTTCATTAACAAATAAAGGAACTTGAATCACTGCTCCAGTTTCTAAAGTAGCAGATTTTGTGACATTAGAAGCAGTGTCGCCCTTTACACCAGGGTCTGCAGCTGTTACTTCTAATTCGACAAAGTTTGGTGGATCCACCTGAAAGGCTTTTCCTTGATAAAACTTAATGGTTGCATTTTCATTTTCCTTTAAAAACTTAATAGCATCCTCCACCTCGTCTAATGTTAGTGGTGTTTGCTCAAAGGTCTCATTGTCCATAAAATAATACAACTCTCCATCATTGTAAAGATATTGCATTTCTTTTGTTTCAATATGGGCACGTGGAAATTTATCAGAAGGGTTAAAAGCTTCTTCTCTTGTGGCTCCTGTTTTTAAGTTTTTATACTTTGTTCGAACAAAAGCTGCTCCTTTTCCAGGTTTAACATGTTGAAAATCTAGTACAACAAATGGTTCTCCATTCATTTCAAAAGTAACGCCCTTTCTAAAATCTCCTGCTGAAATCATAAAATCCCTCCATTGACATTTAAATATTTATATTTGAATTTCAATCAACTCTTTTGGAGTTTTTGATAAAACTTGATACCCGTGATCCTCCACAATGACCAAGTCCTCTATTCTAACCCCACCAAAATCAGGTATATAAATACCAGGTTCTATTGTAATCACCATACCGGGCTCCATTGAAATATTCCCTATCATATTGACATGGGGCAATTCATGAATTTCTAAACCTACACCGTGGCCTAATCCATGCCCAAAGTATTCGCCATAGCCTTGGTCTTCAATGATTTGTCTAGCAATTTTATCAAGTTGTCTCCCTGTAACACCTGGTTTTACTGCCTGTAGGGCGGTTTCTTGCGCTTGAAGCACAGTAGAATAGATTTCTTTTTGCTTATCATTAGCTTTTCCAACAACAACAGTTCTAGTCATATCTGAACAATAACCTTCGTAGATACAACCATAATCTAGTGTAACAAAGTCTCCTGCTTCAATAGCTTTTTTTGATGCAACACCATGGGGTAGGGATGATCTTACCCCTGAAGCCACAATAAATTCAAAGCTAGCACCAGAAGCACCATTTTTTCGCATAAAAAATTCTAGCTCCAATGCTATTTCCCTCTCCAGTACCCCTGGCTTTATATAGGGTAAAACATGAAGAAAAGCTTTGTCAGCCAAAACAGCAGCTGTGGCAATACAGGTTATTTCTTCTTGAGACTTAACAGCTCTAATTTTGGTTAAAGCCCCCTCTAGTGCCTCTAGTTTCATGCCTCTTAACTTTGATAAAAAATCTATAGCATGTCCGTAAGTAAAAAACTCCTCCTCGATCCCTAGGCTCTTAAGATTCATTTTTTCAATAATGGTGGTTAGAGGTTCAAATCTGCTGATTTCTACAATTTCATAGCCCATACATTGGCTTTTTGCTTGCTCAATATATCTAAAATCTGTAATAAGTTTTGCCTCTGACTTCGTAACAAGCACAAAACCTGTAGTACCAGTGAAATTTGAAAAATATCTTCTGTTTTCTGGCTTAAAAATAAGTACAGCCTCTATTTGTTTTTCATCTAATAGTTCCCTTAGCTTGCTGATTCTTCTATTCATTAAGATAAAGCCTCCTACACAAAGCTATGATTGGTTATGATGAATAAGTGCATAGAGTCCTAATAGGTAACTATGGTAGCCAAAACCACTAATTTGACCAATACAAGCTGCCGCCGTAACCGACTTTCTTCTAAATTCCTCTCTACTATGAATATTACTTAAATGTACTTCTACAACAGGAATACTGATGGACTTTATAGCATCATGGATGGCCACACTATAATGACTATAGGCTGCTGGGTTAATAATAACTCCTTGTAGGTCTCCGTGCTTATGCAGTAAATGAATAATCTCACCCTCATCATTACTTTGAATTATGTCCAATTCTACACTGTTTTTTTCAGCTTCCTCTAGTAATTTTTCATTTACCTGGTTTAATGTCATTGTGCCATAAACCTCTGGCTCTCGTGTTCCGAGAAGATTTAAATTCGGTCCGTGAATTACTAAATATTTTTCCAAAGTTCCTAAACACTTCCTTTATGTAAAATTCTATACTATCATACCACATTTTTTAATATTTGAATAGTTATTTGATTTATTTTAACCATCTCATCATTTTCTATGAATATGTAACCGATTAATGTTGAGGCTTGTTCTTTACTTTGTTCATAGCATGAAGAATCGCATTAGTAACATCCACCTCAAATTGAAGCGACAAAGCATGAATTTTCGAATAAACTTCCCCTGATTCAGAGGCTATATATTTAGGTGGCAGGGAATTTAGTGCTATAGCTTTTATATCTGCTATACATCTCTCACAACTACATACCTCTGGATTACGTTTTAAAATCCCTGGTAACAAATGCTGTACGACAACCTCCATATAATTTCTAACCTCCATAAATCTCCCCCCTTATAATTTTTTCCTACATCCACTATATTTTTCATCATTATTTATAGATGCTTGTGGAATCTCTCCTATGCACAAAATAACGTCAAATATACCTATGAAAAAACGTTTGCTTTCATGGAAACTAGAGTTCTGTCTTCATGCCCTACAGAACAATTTGATAGTATCCACTGATCCTTGGTGGATAGATTACTGTACTAGGGAGATGGTAGGTATCTATTCCCTCCTGCACTTGATAGGGAACCTTTACCTCCATTTTCACCCTCCTTCTAGCATTGTTATAAACCCCTGTCCCTTCTATTACAATTGTACTTTCTGCAGCATTATAATTTAACTTGCTTTCATACCTATGAGGGTGACTATAATCTAAGAAAGGATTCTTTGCTTCTTTCTTAAAGTTTGACAAATGGCTAATAAGATAGCTTTCTAAATAGTTATTAAAAACTGGTGGATGATATGCCTCATAAATTTCTTTTTCCACATTCCTCATATAATTTATTTTATGTTGCTTTAGATGAGAAAAATATACAAGAACTAGTGCTTCCGTCGTTTCCATGAGCTCCCACAAGGTTTCTTGCGCCGCCATTTCTGCTAAATAGTATGCCTTTATAGCATCACTATTAGACACAACAGCAGCATAATCATTGACATAGACAGTTAGTGTCGATAGTGCCAACATCAATACTGTAACACCCAACATAAAACAGATTGCAGCAATAGACCCTGCCTCATTTTCCAAATAGCTTTTCATAAGGCTCATCCTCTACCAATAGCATAGTCTTATGCTTGTTTTCACTGAATAGTCTAATCCAGCGGCAATGACTTCTATTTCTATCAGTCTTCCTTCTATAATCTCCCTGATGATAATCTCCTTAATATTCCTGACCAAAACATTGTGTTCTTTGTTTTTATTGACTCTTAGTTCTCCTGTGGTTCTATTAAAGTATAACAACGTATTTTCTTCATACCTTATTTGTCCGCTTAAGTCAACCCAAACCCTCTCCTGCATACTATTTTGTCCTTCTATGGTTTGACTTTCTGCATGATAAATCATTTGTTGGTGGTTACATTCTCTGATACGTTTTTCAATATAATTTAAAGCCAATCGTGTACTTTGTTTTATAGCTAATCTTTCATGATAATCTCTATAGTAGCTAATATATTGTGTTAAGATAGTTATTAAGCTCATCAGAATGATAGCAAATAAAGTCATCGCCAACAAAACCTCTACTAAAGTAATTCCTCGATTACTATGAAATATTTTCAACGTAAAATCCTCCGCTTTTCAATCCAATAACTCCCACGGTTCTATCGGCATCTCACGATAAGCTTCTTGTGGTATAAAAACCTGGTCCCTTGTATAACTATAAAGTATATAATCAATGGTTTTTGATCTATGCCGTAGTTTTACCCTGACACGATAACCTTCTTTTTCTTCTTGTATTTTTTCTTTGGTTATTTCTAGAGTATATTCTGCTGTATCGAATCCTTCCTCTCTTAAAGCATCAGTAAAATACAATTCCTCCATGACCGCCTGGGCTATTTTACTGATTTCATAATGAAGTACACTTCTTTTATAAATTCTATTGATTGCCCCAAGGATAGAAGCAGTACTCACCACCATAACTGCTGATAGTATAATAGCTATCAACACTTCTATCAAGGTAAATCCCTTCCTATTCTTTACCCCATCTTACCCACCTCAATAAATATCAGACACTCTCACCCTGCCAGTCCCCAGCATCACTTCGACTTGAACTCGTTCTCCCCTTCTGTTGGCTAGTACAAACTTGCTATAGGGTGTAATGCCATGACAATTGTAAGTGACGTCTGAGCTGTATCCAGGTAATACTTTAATTTTCTCATCTATTTTTTGCCTATAAGCTATCTCCCCCCCGATTTTTGGTTCCCTTATTCTAAAGATATCATCAAACAATTCAAAACAATAATCCCTTGACTCGTCTATACTATACTGCTGTGCTAAGTAGAGAGCGCTTTTCATTTCATCAGCAGTGGTTTTCAAAAGAAACCTGTGATATAAACCATTACAACCAGGCAAAGCCACCAAAAGAAGGATAGCTAAAACGGCTACAGTTACTATTAACTCAATAAAGGTAAATCCTCTTCGATCCTTCATCACTTTTCTTCACCTACCCATATTAGCACATTGCTTATCTTCTCATATCGTTTAAATATTCGCTACATTTTTTGGTTTTCCTGCTAAATATGGCAAATTTTGTATAAAAACAGGACTTGGGGAATCCCCCAGTCCCATTTTACAGTCTTCGATAGCTTTGTAGTTCATGGAGCATATAAACCACCTCTGCCTTAGACATCGGTTGGTTTTTATCCATACGACTTTTTGAGCGGGTGTATTTTTCGTACATCATTTTTTCTGCGAAATCATTCCAGTTAAAGTCACTGTCGCTAAGGACTTTTTTCATACTCTCTTCTATTTCCACATAACTTATAGGATGATTAGGCTGAAAAGTATTATCGCTGTAACCCCTTATATAACCCCTGCCTACTGCATAATCAATCACTTGGCTGTAGCCCCCAAAACTATCAAAATCTTTAAATACAGCTGCATTTTTCATATCATCCGACTTATTCCAATTTTGAATCTTAGATAGAAGTATAAGAAACTCTCCTCTTGTCATAGGATTGTCGGGGGCATACCTTCTCTCTTGATTTCCCTGAATATATCCTCTTCTTAAAAAGGTATATAGTTCTTTTCTAGCCCAATGGGTTTGAATATCTATTAATTCCTGGTAATGATCATCAATTAATACCACATATTTCCCGCCTCGATAGAGGGAGGCTGGTATTTCTGTAGTGATTTTACCATTCTCTAGTTGACTATATTGATACATCCACTGGTTGTTAATCTGTTGATAAACCCCTGCTCGATCCGTACCAAAATATTCAAAACTCAACTTCATGGGCTTCCTTAATTGTATTTGATTTAAATCATTCAGTATTTTCACCTCAAAAACCTTCGTAGCTGGTTCATATTTATTATAATATCCATTGAAGGAGCCTTCTTCCTTTATAAGGCCCATATAGGTTTCCCTATAAATCGTGCCGGCTTCAATCGCTAACTCTGCTAACTTTACTTCATTTTCTTCCTCCTCACCATTTACATAATTAAAGGTCTTTTCTATGTATTCGATTACTTCTTCAAACATACTGATTTTTTTCAAATTGATGTTTTCCGTAGCTACCTGCATATTTAGAGATTGATAGGCCTCGACAAAGCTAGCTCTAAAGCCCTCCTTAAACCCTTCTACAAAACCAAGACGGTACTGAGGCGCCTCTCTTAGTAGTAAAAACCTCGTCAGTAGGGGTTGCTGGGCTTCATAGAAATTATAAGCATTCTGCCAGCTGTTTCCTTTTCCTTCAATATAATAAGTAACACCAAGGGCTGCTCCTGCCTGCTGTCCTGCTTCGATGCCATCACTTATGCCATATTCCTTAGTAACCCTTTGAACATCATAGTTGGAAATACGGTAAGCATAAAGGTATGCTTCTTCAAACCCTTCTTTATAAGCCTCTAAAAAACCATCAGAATACTCCTTTGCATCGTTTCTTAAATTGTATTCTGCAATAAGGGAACTTTCAGTAGGCAGATGCCTCTGCCAATTGCTTTCTAGGTTTTGATGATAATCCTGCCGTCCATATTTTTCTCCCAACATCCTGCCAAAAAAAACACCGTGGAGTTCCCCAATTTCCGTCGCACTCATTTTACTATCATAGGCAATATCTTTAAAGCCTCTTTCATAGCCAATTTCAAAGCCCTCTTTAAAGCCCTCTTCGAAGCTGCTGCTATAAGCATAAGACTGACTCTTTAAATTATAATCAGCTACTACCTTTGATCTTATATCCTTATAAGCCCGCTCCCAGTTGTTCCTCTGGCTGTTCATTCTATCTCTATAACCTTGAATGGCTCCAGCGGTTTCTCCCCATCGTAATCCATCCTCATAACCACTTTCACGATCCTTTTCCTCCTGCTTTTTATCGCCAAAAACAAAAGCACTATTTAGAAGGAGACTGATGATAATACATGAAACCAAAAAAATGATCCCTTTCTTTTTTTTCAAATTAGCCACCTCTTTTCAGTAATCTATTCGTCTCTTCCTAAAATATCATTAGAAAAAGACGAAACCTCAGGATATGCAACTTCTAGTTTATCAAATAAAAAATGTCCCTTTAATTTATCCGCGAAATCCTCACTCTCCATATAAATCCTTTGAAGAACTGCTGGGTAAGTAACTTCCACAGGCAAGGTAGTTTCTACACTACGCCACCCGAACCAATCTACCCCCTGCACTAAAGGTACCTTAAATTCACGACCCTTTGAATCAATCAGCACAACGCCTATCCTATGGTTGTTGTTTTCATAAGCATAAATAGACAAAGCTAATATCTCTGGCTGTCTTATTATGGTAATAGGGTCTCCTTCAAAAACCAGATTGGCAGCATTATATTCTCTACCTCTGATGAAGTCATATTGTACCTTAGCGGCATATCTGCCCTCTATAGAATTTGTATCCAAAGATATCATACCAAAGATATCTCGTGGTTCCCCTAAAAAAAAAATATTTTCACTTTCAAAGCCATAAAGCAACGTCTTTCTTGTAAGATTTTCTTGGGTAGCTACCTCCATAGATCCACCGCTTTCTATCAGCGACGATCCTTCCTCCGCCTCATCAAAGAAATTTACAGCTGTAAATGGATTCCAAGGCACCTTTTCCTCATCTTCTCCAGAGGTGGCAAAATGTAAAATACTATTTTCCTGAGGAAGATATTTATCTACCTCGGGCACACTATAAAAGTCTAGTAGAAGATTCCCCGATAACTGTCCTCCTGAATTATTATTAATTCTTAGGTTCTTTGCTAAGATTTTTTTATCATATTCTCTTATCCTTTGCAAAAAATCCATCAATCCCTCATAATCACTCTCAAAATTAATCTGTGCTGAGAATACCTCCACAGTTAATTGATTCTCATCAGATGCTTCTTGATCTTCTTCCCCACTATAAAAAGTCTCTGTTCTAGCTTCAAGGAAACTTAGGGAAGAAATTCTCAAGGTGTTTTCTAGGATAAAATCATTTAAGAGTAAAATTACATCCTCCTGCTGCATACTTCCAAAAAAGACACCTGCGAAATCAAAGATTTCGTTATGTAAGTTGCTAGTATCATCCTTTAGCTGTACTTCCGATGCAAGTTTCTGCTTTGCCTGTAGATATTCAAATTCTTTTTCCTGCTTGTCCAATCTCAGTTGACTCAAATCCTCTCCAAGAGGGACCAATAGGAATTTATAATAAACACCCAATAGGACCATTCCCGCCAATAGTCCTATCAAAATTTTTTCTCGTCTATTCAACACCATCAGCAGTCACATCCTTTGCTTTGAATGTAATGGAAAAACTATAGTATCCATTATTTTCTGTGATGGAGGGAATAAACACCTCATCAAAATGAATGGAGTGCCGCAAATTGTGTTCCATCTGAGCAATGACAAATTTATGAGGGGCTTTACTCTGTATTTGGATTTCATCCTCGGTGACATTTATCGAATCAAAATAGATGTCATGAGGAATCTCCTGTAAAATCCATTGAATTAATAAATCACTAATAATTTCCTGTTCCTCCATACTGGTTTGTAAATCATTAAAAAGCTGTTGCTTTTCCTTTAGTTCCGCTAGTTCAATACCCAAAACTTCTATATGCTGTAGCTTATGAATATTCTCAGGTGCTTCTAATACTTCATTTAAAGCAGCAATCTCCTTCTGCAGGGTTTTTACTTCATAAAAGTTCTTTACAGGATAAAATATCATCATAAAACCTACAATCGTCAGCACACTCAAAGTAACCAAACGCTTACTATTTGTTTTTTCTGGCTCCTTTATGTAGGGTTCAAAAAAGTTAAAGTCCCTCATTTCCCAAGTTCACCCCTCTTTACTTTCTGATTAATGCAGCAATGGCATTAAGATATATTGGCAGGTCATCTACTGTTGGCTGATGAAGCATCTCCACATTCTTGATACCATTGACTTTAGCAGTAGGAATGCCAAAGGTATGTGTCATATATTGATCTAACCCCTTAAAACCAGTATTGCCCCCATAAATAAAAATTCCATCAATTCTATTTCCCGCACTTCTACTGGTATAATATTTAAACACGCGATTGATTTCGTCAATCCAATTGTCTAAAGTAGATTTAATTACATCAAGCGTCATTTCTAAAGCAGAGGATTTTTCTAAAGATATTGGTTCATTTGAAACAGCAGCCTCTTCCATACCAGCAAACACACTTTTAAGCGCCAGCTTTTGTTCTTCAACTTCTTTCAAATCAAGATTTAAATAATTTGCAATCACTGTATCCATATCCCCTGCACCTAAGTCAATCATTCTATTGAATTTATAAATACCATTTTCGATAATAATTACATTGATGTGACTATAGCCTAAATCAATTACCGCAATGGTTTTACTTTCGATGGTTTCAGTGTCATTTATAGCTGCATCAGCATTAAAAATCTTACAAATTGCATTAGCATGAAGATCTAGTGCCACAGGAGATAAATCCAAAAACTCAAGCAATTCAAAATGACTCCATGCAATTTCTACAGGCAAAGCCACCACCAGTATTCTATACTTACTTATATTTTCTTCTGTAACTTCTTCCATCATCTTATGCTGTATTACATATTTATCTAATTCGATAGGCAAATATTGCCCCACTTCATATTGGATCATCTCCTTTAATTCTTCCTCCTGCACCACTGGCAGCAGGATTTCTCTTGTAATAACGAAACTACTTTCTATGGTGCAAATTGTTGCTTTTGTTTTTACATGGTTTTCCTCTAATGCCTTTTTTAAAACTTCCTTTACCTCCAGCATGTTTACAATTTTACCATCTCTATAACAATCCAGTGGAATAGGAACAGTAAAAGCATTAGAAACAATGACTTTACTTTTTTCATATTTTCCTATGATAACTTTTACACTGTGACTTCCTAGATCCAATACTAGCACATCTTTGTTTTTGCTAAATGATTTAAAGCTTTTCAATTTAAAACTTTTCAATGACCCTCACCCCTTTGAAAATGATTAATAGTTGTCTTCAGTTACGCTATTCAACAAAATAGTCACATGACCAAGTTCATATAATGTACTAAAAGATAATTTTTATAAAGGATAACAATTAAACTAGATATTGCAATGAAGGGGCCAAAAGGTATAGCATCTTTTCGGGATTTTATTTTGGTAATTAGCAATATTATAGAAACAATACTACCTATAATAAAGGCTAGAAAAGAGATAAGGATAACGTCCTGCCAGCCAATCCAAAATCCTAACATAGCTATTAACTTAATATCACCGCCACCCATACCACCTTTTGAAACAACAGCAATCAATAAAAAGAACCCTCCTCCTACTAAAAAACCTAGTATACTGTTTAGGAATTCTATAGGCACATTTATAAAATAATATAAAACTAATTTATATATCAATCCTGCTGCAAAACCTAATAGAACAAGTCCATCAGGTATGATTTGATGATCGTAGTCAATAAAAGAAATACAAATTAAAGTACTGACTAATATGAGATAAAAAAGCAAATCAATACTAAAATCATATTTATAAAGTAACAAAACAAAAACAATACCTGTTAATAATTCTACCATAGGATATCGCAGAGAAATCTTATGTCTGCAATACCTACATTTCCCCTTCAGTATAAAATAACTGAAGATTGGAATTAAATCCATGACCTGCAATGATCTATTACAACTTGAGCAGTGAGATGAAGGGTAAACAATGGATTGATTTTTAGGTATTCTATAAATACATACATTTAAAAAAGAACCAATGATTATGCCCATGAGAAAAACAATGCTATATATGTGCAAAACAAATCAAACCTTTCAACTAGAATATTTATTTTGAAAATAACCAATAAAATTAGTACTATTTATCTGTTAGATGTGAATTAAGCTCTTTCCAGTCTCTTACTTCCCAACCAGAGTTAATTGGTTCCAAAATATGGGGCGGATAATGGTAAAACATACGTGGATCATGAACATATTGTTTTCCATAGCCACTAGAACCCCGTCTTACTGCGTAACGCTCATATTGTGTTATGTTTCCCCATAAATAAATCATGTTTTTTCCTGGTGTTTCAGTATATTCTTCAAATCCAAAACCTTGATTTAAGGCAAACAGTGTTGCGTGAATATTCATATTATTTGGTGCCACATCTAATGATCCTCTCTCCCACCTCCACCGATAACCGACAAATAAAGTCCAATATCTTTCCCACCCCCAACTATAATTCCACGAATGATTTCCATCGCTTGATCCATCTCTAGGCCAGCCATAGTGCAAAATATACACATAATTGTTTGCCACCAGCCCCAACATGTCTTTTCCTTCTCCTAATATAGTTACTTCACCTGTTGTCTTATTTAAGTTGAATGTCGTATTTTGGTAATGTATCCCTGCATTATGATGGTCGATTGTCATGGGAATGTTAGGATTAGGATTTTGAGTGTTAATATAATTGGTAGTTATGTAAGGATGATCATCATACCATTCAGTGGGATCACTATGCGTGATATAAATATTATTTTTAGCAGCAATCGTTAGCTCTCCAGATAAAGTACCTGCAATAAATAAATTTCCCGTACGAGGTTCCCATTTGTTTCCTATGGGCCGCCCTTGACTATCTTCCGCACCATCAATATAAATCACGCCATTTGGAGGGATATCGATCACCTTCTCAATATATCCAGTGTTATTATTAGGATAACTTGCTGGTTGATAGTCATCTGGATTGGGGTACTTGACTCGGATTTTATCACCTTCTAAATGAATACAAGTCCTTCCTATAAACACGGTATCATCTAATTCAGCCCACGCTTTTAATTCAGTGTTGGCCTTTTGCATCACCAACTCATCAACTTGTTGAGGTACTCCTCTATGGAATGTTGGTCTAGCACCACTTTGTTGTTGGTAGCCAATGGTATATGTTACAGTATTAAAAAATTCTGGTCCTGGGTTATCCATCGTTTTTAAAATACCATTTGTGTGAACAGGTCCATACAACTTATCTGACCCACCAAAATAAATATTGTTTCCCTCCTCTTGACTAACATATACCTGATGAACAAACTGTTTTTTTTGCATTTGTACTTGTATAGTACGTTTTATCTCAGGTGAATCCTTTGACCAGCCTGTTGAAGTAATAGTTACATAACGATCTTCATCGGAAGGCCAAGTAACATCAAGCTGATAATAGCCATTTTCATAGGCTATTGGAACCCTTAACATATCTTGACTTTCTTGTGTTAAATAAAAATTTACATGATCATTCAATTTCCACAAATATGCACTATATCCTGCTTCTGCATATTGAAGAGCCTTCTCCTGACCAATAAGACCTCCTTTAGTACTAGTTTGTGTGTTAACCAATGATCCAGTTAGAACACCTTGATTGTTTGACAACGTTAGAATTGATAAGGAAAAAATAACCAAAACAAGAAAAATAATCATAGTTAAAGGTAAAATGAATCCTTTATTACTTCTTAGTACTTTCATAACAAATTTTCTCCCTTCCAAAAGAATCCTTCAATCTATCAGTCAGCTTCTACACGACTTCTTGACATTAAAAATTTATGGATTTCAATATTCCCACCACGCACTGTTGGATCATCAATAACAAGCCTTATGTTCAGCTTTCTTCTATGGTCGGGAGGGCTATATTCATGTTCAGGTTCAGTAACTTTTTCTTTACGCTCTTTATCATGAATAGCTGGGTTAAAAGGATCGGGATCATAAGGCATAGGAAAAACATCGCTATTGATAATGTTCCTTATCAATACCTTTTCATTATTATAATTACCTGAATAAGTATAGGGATATTGACTTCCTTGTGGAATACGATAGCTTCTTTTTAATTCACCTGATTCTATCTTATATCGAATCTGTTCAGGTTTTCCATCCCCAGTGATATCTGTGTGTACAATTAATTCATGTCCATTAATACGTACAACTGAGTTTTGTGTATCATTAGGCTTTCTTGCCTGTCTAACGTCTCTTTCAACCTGAGCAATGACTGGCTGTATTTCTATAGATACGAGACTGCTTTCTCTTACACCTTCATAGGTGAACATACCAAAAAACAACATATTGTAGACAACTGTTAAGACTATCACAGTAAGAGCTGATGCCAATATCACTTCAACCAAAGTAAACCCTGATACGGTTTGAGATTTTTTTAATATTGGTTTCTTGTAGTTTAGAAGCATCCTATCACCTCATAAAATTCCTGATTATTGTTAACAATTGCTCCTATTAATACCAAAAAGCGTAAAGTCTCAGTTGAAATCAAGCTATGGTCGATATCTTTTCACTATATCTGTTTCTTTGCTTTCTTTAATCATTAAAAAACCATAAGACTTACTGTTGGAGATATCTATTGCCCCATCACTCAGTGTATAACCCCACAGAGGTATTCCATCCACAGATTTTATAGCTTTATTAAAGTCATTGTCTTCAGGATTTGGTATGTTAATATATAACTGATCCGATGAAGTCTCATTGACGAAAGAATAAAAATCAGCAGAAGCACTATTATCAAAATCAGTGTCTAAAATAGTAATAATCAGTTTGTTATGATTACGTTCTATAGAATAATCCACTCTTCTAGGATCTGATTCCTGCCTGTTAATGTAATGTTTCCTTATATAATCTAAGTCGTTCCAGTTTTCTAGATCCATTAAACTGTCGTTTTTAAATATAGTTACTCGATCATCTTCGAGATTGTACTCCCAAACATTTCCTTGAAAAACCTCTTCATCGCTGAATTGGAGTTGAATTGAGTCAGTGATATCTAACGCATCAGTAAAAGATAACTCCATCCTAATGTATGGTAATTCATGTGTTTCTATTTCATTACCAGCATCATCTTCTTCAATAATTACTATGTCACCATGCTTTACTTTTTCAGACTCTATCAAACTGCTTATATTTTTATCTACATGCTTAAAGCCCATATGCAGAAGTACATCCTTTGTTACTTCATTATTTGTAGGTGTATTAAAAGAAAATTTTTGCTGCAATTCCTGCCAAAAACCATCTTCTTTTGTTGCTAGATAATAACTATTAAGTGGACTGCCAGCAGAACTAATGAGTTGATATTCATACTGCCAATGAGGCCATAATTCTAAGTGTTTTTCCTTCAATTTCTCTAAAGAAGTTGTCAATCCTGACCTTCTTGGTGGCGTTGGAGCTGGGTTTGGTTCACGTATACCATCAGCCTCGGTACCATAAGGCTTCAGCCAAATCAGGAAGTTTGGTATTGTATTGTTAAAAAATTGAAGGTATCCAGGAAAATCTACGCAAAAGGAAACATCACTTGGAACACCTACTGCTTTACGGCTATAAACCCACCGTTGGTCATTATAATTAGATACATCTTCTACATTATGCGGTCTCACCATCATCTTTCTAGGATGATCCCAAGATAGTGGTCTGATAAAATAGTTGCCAACACCCTGAGGTAAATTAGGAAACACAGCCCTACCATTAACATCAGTAAATGTCAAATTAGCTGCATCACCTGTCATCTCAATAAGAACTCGATGTACCCCAGCTCCTGGAGCGTCTCCTAAAGATACATACACTCTGATTCCTGGGGTAGTCGGATTTTCCTGCCCCTCAAAGGTAAACATCGTTCCTAGAAGCGAATACTCCCCCTCTGCTTTTGTGAAGGGATTGTAGGCATATACAATAACATCAACTTTTTTTCGTGCATCATCCACCTGACGCCCTGTTACACTAACATCATCTTCCCAAGATATCCTGGTTCTAACTCGATATTCAACTCCATCTATTATATATGGGTCTGTATTTAACTTATTTTGAAACAAATTTTCATTAACGATTCCGCTAGGAGTATAGCCTCCCACCAATCCAAGCTCATCATCGTAATCCAACGTTCTTAACCACTCTAGCTGATTACTGGCAATTTGGGCCGCGGACATGGTAGTGCGATGAAAAGTACTGCTTTTTATTCCAAAAACAAAGATTGGCAAAATCATAATCGCAATCATTCCTAATAATGCTAAAGAGACGATTATTTCAACCAGTGTAAAGCCTTTTTTATTATAAAAAAATTCTTTTTTACCCATAATTGATATCTCCTCGTCTGATCACTTCAACTCAAAAAGCAGCCAACTTTCTTATATCAGTTCTAATAATACAAGAGAACTACTCCAACGTGTTAATCCATAACACATTGTTGTCTGTATTTTAGTTTATATAATAATCCTACCCAAAATCTAACTATAAAGAAACTCGTTGGGTATAATTTTATGATCGTAGTCAGTAAAAATAATAATCGAAATAGTCGCTAAAATTATTTAAAATGCAAAAAATAGTTACATAATTATTTTTAAAAAATAATACCTGTTAGCAATTCTACCATGGACATCCTACACAAATCTTATAGCTTCAATATCTATAGTTTTCTCTTAAGAAAATACAACTAATGACAAGAATTACATCTAATAAGCTATTTCCACCACCTTCAACAACTTCATCCTTACCACACTAAACACAAGAGAATCATCTCAACATGTTTTATTCAGTTTGATTTTTAAAATATGGAGGAAAATATTTTCCTCCATATTTTATTTGTGATTCATAAGATCTGAATTTTGTTAATTCATAAAATAAATTAATAAACAAAGTATCTAGCACTATAGCGTACTAATTATTTTAAAAGCAACACAATAGAACTGTACTTGAACATGCATGAACACAAGAGAACTGTCCCTATGTGTTCTTGTGCTGTTCTTAACTACCCTTAATTCTTAGGATAAAGAGTTACAGAGCCATTAGTAATTGTTATAGCTCCATTTGCGTCAACAGTTATATTGAACGTTCCTGATTGAGATTTCAAACCAGGTTCTAAGTATTTTGGTGATAGAAAATCTAAAATTTCACTAATCTTTGAGTCATCAGTTGTATCTACAAAATCACCATCATGTATTACTAAATCTCCAGCAGCTATAGCTAAATTAACTGCCCCCACTATCGTTCTAGCCGTTGCTTCATCAGCAGATATTTTTGCACTATCTCCAACATTCGTAAACCTCGGCACAGCAATCCCTGCCAAAATCCCTAATATAGCAATAACAACAATTAATTCTATCAAAGTAAAACCCTTTTTATTTCTCACTTTCGTACATAAGTATTGAATCATTTCTTCTCCTCCTTTATTTCTTTTTTTAAATCGTCTGCATCATATCAAACATAGGCAGCATCATCGCAATGACAATAAAGCCAATAATTACCGCCATCACCACAATCATGATTGGCTCCAGCAGGGAAACCATCTGCTGTATGGCGGCCTCCAGTTCTTGATCGTAAAAATCTGCTGTTTTTGAAAGCATGGTATCTAAGGAACCGGATTCTTCACCAATGCTGACCATAGAGATCATCATGGGTGGAAAAATGTTGATTTTCTTTAGTAGTACCGCTAAACTAACCCCCTTTCTTATGTCCTCTACCACCATCTCGATACCCTCTATCACCACTTTGTTGTTGGTTACATTGGCAGAGGCCTCTAAGGCTGAAATGATAGGTATACCACTGGACAGTAGAGATGATAATGTTCTGGTAAATCTTGAAGTAATAATTTTTGTTATAGAGCCTTTTATGATTGGAATTTTAAACTTCAATTTGTCATAGGCTCTTTTTCCATTATCGGTACTGAGGATTCTATGAAGAAGAAACATTGTACCGACAATCGCAAACATAAATACATACCAAAATTGAGTTAAAGCATTGCTAAAGGCCAATAGCATCCTTGTAGGTAAAGGTAGTGCTACACCAGAAGAGGTAAACATACCGATAAAGGTTGGCATAATAACTACCAAAAGAAAAATCACAACACCAATAGCTACAATACTTAAAATCAGAGGATACATCATAGCCCCCTTGATTTTAGCGTTTATTTTGCCTTCCTTTTCAAAATGCTCTGACATCCTGCCTAAAATCTCATCAAGGGTACCTGTAAGTTCTCCCGCCTCCACCATGCTAATCAGTATGGTGGGAAATATTTTTTTATGTTTTTTCATGGCCTCTGATAATACAGCTCCTTTTTGCACTTGGGTAAAAAGGTCTCCAATAACAACCTTCAATGTTTTGTTTTCTGTTTGATCTATCAAAACCTCTAAGCAGTTGGTTAAGGACATCCCTGCATTCAACATGGTATAAAACTGCTTGCAAAATACCGTAAGGTCTTTTACCTTTACCTTTGGTTTGAAAAGTGTAAGTTCTTTTACTTCCTTTGATTTCCCCTTGCTTTCCTCTATTTTTACAGGAATTTGTTGATTTTGCCGAATCATCCGAATAACTTCATCCTTAGACTCAGCAGTTAAGCTTCCTTCTATAGCTTCTCCCTTACTGGTAACAGCTTTATACTTAAAAGTACTTGCCAATGAACCACCACCCTTCTGCCCTCCAATAGAAATTCTTTTCTTTTACATACCCACTTGACGGCTAATCATATCTATATCTACTGCATATTTTTGTAGGGCTGTTTTGTTAATTATGCCGTTACGGTATAAATCCATTAGTGAAGCATCCATTGTCTTCATCCCCAGCTTTGCCCCCGTCTGAATCACTGTTTGCATTTGATGGGTTTTTCCTTCTCGGATAAGGTTCCTTATGGCTGGATTGGTAACCATCACTTCGAAGGCAGCAACCCTGCCGGATTCATCAGCTTTGGGTAAAAGCTGCTGAGAAATCACTCCCTCTAGTACAGAAGAAAGCTGTACTTTTATCTGTTGCTGCTGATGGGGTGGAAATACATCAATAATCCTGTCTATGGTTTTAGCAGCACCGATTGTATGTAAAGTAGATAATACAAGATGCCCGGTTTCAGCAGCTGTAATGGCAGTACTGATTGTTTCTAAGTCCCGCATCTCCCCCACAAGGATGACATCAGGATCTTGTCTCAAGGCAGACCGCAGGGCATTGGCAAAACTATAGGAGTCATTACCTATTTCTCTTTGGTTAACAACACTTTTGTTATGCTTGTGTAAATACTCAATGGGATCTTCAAGGGTTAAGATATGATCATTTCTATTTTCATTCATATAGTTGATCATCGCCGCCAATGTAGTGGATTTTCCACTACCGGTGGGGCCTGTCACCAAAATTAATCCCCTTTGTTTTTTAGATAGTTCGGTAATTATCGGAGGCAGCTTTAATTCTTCAATCGTTGGGACTTTAAAGGTTACAATTCTAATGGCCATGCTATAGCTTCCTCTTTGCTTATAGGCATTTACCCTAAATCTACCTAAGCCGGCATTAGAGTAAGAAAAATCTAGTTCTCCCTTTTCTTTAAACAATAGCATTTGATCAGGAGTCATCATTTGTTGAACAATGTTTTTTGTATCCTCAGGAGAAAGCCTTGTTTCTCCGATCTTCATTAGCTTGCCATTTACTCTGATCATAGGGGGAGAAGCCACTGTGATATGTATATCCGACGCCTTTGCCTCCACTGCTTTTGTTAATAATTCAATAATATTCAAATTTTCTCACCTCCCCACTAAATGTCTACGCTATAGGTTACTCTTAGTAGCTCATCTACAGTAGTAACCCCCTTTAGTACCAGCAATCTACAGGATTCAAAAAGGGTTAACATCCCAGCTTCAAGGGCTTTGTCTTTGATCAAATCACTTTCAGCATGTCTATTAATCAACATCCTTATTTCCCTATTTATTGGCATAATTTCATGAATAGCGGTTCTTCCTAAATAACCGGTATTGTTGCAGGCATTACATCCCTTTCCCTTATGCAATAGGAATTCCCCTTGTTCCTGCAGAATGAGCTTTTCTTCTTCTGTAGGCTGATAAGTGATTTTACAATGTACACAGACTTTTTTTACAAGCCTTTGGGCAATAATTCCCACCACAGAAGAAGCCACTAGATAAGTATCGATGCCCATATCCATCAGTCTTGCAATAGAGCTGGCGGTATCATTGGTATGAAGGGTACTTAAAACCAAATGCCCCGTTATAGCTGCTCTTACTGCTATTTGTGCGGTTTCTACATCTCTGATTTCCCCTACCATAATAATGTCAGGGTCTTGACGAAGTATCGATCTTAGCCCCGCTGCAAAGGTCATGCCTGCCTTGATGTTCACCTGCACTTGATTAATACCATCCAGTCTGTATTCTACAGGGTCCTCTACCGTAATGATATT
Organism: Clostridium formicaceticum; assembly: GCF_001854185.1. NCBI lineage: Bacteria > Bacillati > Bacillota > Clostridia > Peptostreptococcales > Natronincolaceae > Andreesenella > Andreesenella formicacetica. The sequence goes on along the minus strand of NZ_CP017603.1, from coordinate 3,258,140 downwards.
TTTATTAACTTCATTAAGTTCCTGTAGCATGGTGTACAATGTGGTGGTTTTACCGCTGCCTGTTGGTCCAGTGAGCAAAATAATTCCTTCGGGACTTTTTATAATGCTATTAAAAAGCTTTAAGTTTTGTTGTGTAAATCCAAGTTGCTCTTTTTTTATAACAATGCTGCTCCTATCTAATAAACGTATAACAACTTTTTCTCCATAGACGGTGGGCAGCACAGAGACCCGCATATCAATGGGGCGATTTTCTATCATAATTTCAACTCTTCCATCCTGAGGTACCCTTTTTTCAGAGATATCTAGTTTGCTGATGATTTTTATTCGTGTAACAATAGCTGAATGGGTTGCCTTCGCCGGTGTCATAATTTCTTTTAAATCCCCATCAATCCGATAGCGAATACGGACATTTTTTTCAAAGGGCTCAATATGGATGTCACTGGCCTTAGATTTTACAGCCTGGGTAATGATGGTATTGACTAGCTTTACAACAGGCGCATTGTTGATATCAGCTTGAAGCTGACTATCCTTTTCATCTGTTTCTTGCGGTCTTTGCTGTGTAGTAAATTCCTCTATAGCTTGCTCTGCTACTTCTCTGTTGTCAAAATATTTGTTGATGGCGTTTAATATATCATTGGTGGTGGCAATGACAACATCTACATCTAACCCAGTTGTCAGCTTTACATCATCTACCGCCAATATGTTTAGTGGATCTGCCATAGCAACAATCAGTTTTTCACCGATGATATTTATAGGAATCAGCAAGTGTTTACGTGCTAAATTTTCACTGATTTTTTTAGGTGCCTGTGGATTAATATAATATTTATTTAAATTCATATGAGGTACACCTAGCTGAAATTCAAGGACTTCAATGATCTGATTTTCCGTCACAAAGCCCTCTTCAATCAATAGTTCTCCTAATTTTTTGCCTCTTTTCTTTTGAAGGTCAAGAGCAGTTTTCAATTCTTCTTCGGTAATTAATCCAGAACGAAGAAGGATATCACCCAATCGCATGTTTTTAGTAATCATGATGTCAGCCCCTTTATCATTCAATAGCTTCAAACAGATAAAAACTTCAAAACTTTTCCTGCAAAAAAGCAAAGGCTAACAATCTATATCATTGTTAGCCGGTTACGCCACTACATCCCTACAGCTTAAGCGTCCAAATATAGCTGTAGTTCTTCTGTTCTATCCTTTTATTGACTGAATATACAATTATGTTAAACTTTACCACTTATGAAATATATATTCTATAAATAATTGTAAATTCCTCCTGATTTTCCATTTTTCTTAACATCTTTTAGAGTTTTATTTAATATATAAAAAATTGCCCCTTCATTTAGAGGCAATTTTTTATTGCTTGTAGATAATTTCCCATAATAGCTGCTTAAGACTTTCAAACTCAAGTTTCTCTCCTGTCCAAATTTCAAAAGCTAAAATTCCTTGATCAATCAGCATATCAAGCCCATGATGAATTTTACAACCATGTTTTTTTGCTTTTTTTAGCAGCGCTGTTTCAAATGGATGATAGATCAAATCACTTACAATTAAGTTTTCATGAAATTCTATCCTATCTTCAAAGGGTACCACATCCTCATTAGGTACCATACCTACCGGGGTGCAGTTAATGAGGATATCTATTTTCGTGGTGTCCAAATCCTCAGGTGCCACATATTTATGTTTTTCTTCGCGTGCTTCTTTAATATTATTGATAACATTAAGAATCTTTATAGCACTTTCAAAACGCCTATTACAAATAGCTATGCTGCAATCAAAATGAATGGCTAGAGCTACTGCTATACTTTTAGCAGCACCTCCAGCCCCTAACATACATATTTTTTTTCCATTTAGATCTATGCCCTTCCTCAATAATCCCTTTACAAATCCCATACCATCAGTATTATATCCAACGAACCTTCCATTTTGGTTTTTTACAGTATTGACAGCACCAATAAGCCTAGCTTCTTCCGTCAGTTCATCTAAGTAGTTCATAATGTTTATTTTATGTGGGTAGGTTACATTACAGCCCAAATAGCCCAGCGCCTTCATCCCTTCAACTGCTGCCTTTAAATCTTCATCCTCTACCTTATGATTTACATAAACACAATTTATACCTTGTTGATCAAATCCATAGTTATGTATAACAGGAGAAAAACTGTGTTCCACCGGATTTCCCAGTAAACATATCGTTTTCGTCTTTCCATTAATACTCCCTTTCATCTTACTTAGTCCCCCCTATGCTCCTTTAATACCACCCTTAAAACATGTCTTTCAACCTTTCTTACCAGAGTTGTCCACCAAAATTCTTTACTTTCTATTGGCACCACTAAAACTGTAAACAGGCCCATTCTATTGCCGCCTAGAACATCAGTAAATATTTGATCTCCTATTACTGCTGTATTATGTACATCTGTTCCCATCTTTCTCATAGCCTTTCTAAAAGCGCCTCGCCTAGGTTTCGTGGCACGATGAATAGCTGGCAACTGCAATGCTTCATTAAAAGTAACCACCCTATCCTCTGTGTTATTGGACACAAGACATACCTCAAAACCTTCTTTTTTTAGGTTAAGCAGCCATTCCTTGGCTTCTTCACTTGCGTATTTAATATCCCATGCCACCAATGTATTATCAATATCAATGATCAAACCCTTTATATTTCGTGTTTTTAGTTTTTCCAAATCTAAATGCAGTATAGATTCTACATATAAGTCTGGCGTTAAAAGTTTCATTTCTTCACCTCATCATATCCTCTATAGCTTATTTTTTCTCCATCTATCCCTCTTATTATTAGAGAAAATAATAAAATTTAAACTGCTGCTACAAAAGTTTTTCTAGTCACTCTTTCTTGTATGAGCTTTGTAATGCATTTTAGCACCTTCATTTTCACTTTTTTCCATACTTATAGTCAAAGACTCCTTCGCTTTTTCTAATTCCTTTTTTATAGCGATTTCACAAACAGGGCAATATTTATGATGGGCAGAAATCAAAAGACAGCCACATCGAAGACATTCCATATTTAGATAGGCATTAGGTATTTCTATCAATCTGCCATCTCTAACAAAGTTGTTAATTACATGTATAGGAATTCCTAGTCTTTGCTCCATCTCAAAAGCGGTTGCCCCAGGATATTCCCTTAAATATTCTCTAATGCTATTGAAAACATCTTCAACTTTTTTGTAGCATTCAGCGCAATAGTCATATAAAGATTTTTCGTTTATAATTTTTTTACACCTTCTACAGGTCCTTCCTCCTAAATAGCCTTTATGTTTATCCATAGCATTCCCTACCTTACTATAATAGATTTGGTTAAACAACTACTTTTTAGACAGATCATTTACCCTGCATACTTAAGTAATTAATATCATTATACCACAAACTAAGTGGTAAATATTGTAGGAAATCTTCATTATATTTGCCCTTAAGGAATGGTTCTTTGGTTGCTCTTATTTCCTTGGAAATAAGTAAATTTCAACATTTTCCTTATTTTTTCTAAATGAATTTCTATGATTCGACACAAATAAGAATAAATATCTAGATAGAAAACGATCTAGATATTTATTCTATAATTTTACTCCTTCATATCAAAGGATTTATATAATTTTTTAATAGCTCTTTTCTCTATTCTCGAAACATAAGATCTAGAAATACCTAAAAGTTTTGCTATTTCTCTTTGGGTTTTCCTACCACCATTAGATATACCATATCTTAACTCCAACACCATCAACTCTCTTTTTTTCAATACACTAGCCATTTTTTTATACAGTTTCTTCACTTGCATTTTTAATTCTACTTCATTTAATACTTCATCTGGTTCTGTTCCCAAAATATCTATTAGGGAGATTTCATTTCCCTCCCTGTCCACACCAATAGGGTCCTGTAAAGATACTTCTGTTTTTATTTTCTTGCTAGCACGGATCGTCATGAGAATCTCATTTTCTATGCATCGAGCCGCATATGTAGCTAATCTCGTGCCTTTGTTTCTATCGAAGGTAGTAATCCCTTTAATTAATCCAATGGTTCCAATAGAAATTAAATCATCCACATCGCAGCCTATATTCCCATACTTTTTAACGATATGTGCTACCAATCGGAGATTTCTTTCTACTAATACATTTCTAGCTTCCTCATCACCTTGTTCATAGCGTTCTAGATACATCTCCTCTTCTTCTGGTGTAAGTGGTTGTGGAAAAGAAATGTTACTGGATATATAGGATAGACTAAATAAAAATGGTTTTACCATTGTCATGAATAATTCTGTTAAAATACATAACATATCTATCATCCCCCTTAAAACCCGTAAAATAGGTCCCTCTAAATAATATGTTGGGGAAGATCTATATGTGCACGTACTTTTTTAATTGAGATTGTCAGTCTTGATCCTTTTTTTACACTACTTATAATAACCCAGATATATCATTTTTTCTAGTATTTCCTTGAATATAGGAACTGCTACCCTTCCTCCCGATCCTCCTTCTTGTATTAATACAGTAATGGCATACTTAGGATGATTTACTGGATAATATCCTGTAAACCAAGCATGTAAAACACTTTTTCCTTTTTGTGAAGATTGAGCTGTGCCGGTTTTTCCAGCAGTGATACTGGCAAGTTCTCCTATGTTTCTTCCTGTTCCTACCGTCATAACCGAATGCATCATCTGCTGGAGGGTCTTGGCGGTCTTTTCCGATAACACTCTTTTATTCTCCTTAGTTTCAAAGCTCTGCACAGTAGTATAATTATCTAAAATATCCCTCAACAAAACCAAAGGTTGTTTTATCCCATTGTTAGCAATAATTTGCGTCAATTGATTAATTTGCAGGGGAGTAACTTCAATATCCCCTTGCCCAATAGATATATTTCCTATAGCGGGTCCCAACAAGTGATCTTCAGCAGGTAAACTTCCCTTTTCCTCCTCCAGTAATCCTATACCAACCACCTCACCTAAGCCCAAATTCTTTGCCATTTCCATAAGGTTTTCTGCCCCTAGCCTCTGTCCTAGCTGAATAAAAGTGGAGTTACAGGATTCTGCAAAGGCCCTTTCAAAGGTGATTTCTTCGTTCCCTCCCTTGTCATGAGCATTGCACTTTATCTCAATGCTGCCAATTTCCTCCGAGCCACTGCAATAGAATACGTCATCCAAAGCAACCGCACCCTTTTCTATAGCTTCCGCTGCCACGACAATTTTAAATACAGAGCCTGGTGGAAAGGTCATTTGTATGGCTTTGTTATAAAGTTCATCTCCGCTGCTGTTGATATGCTTTAATATTGTATTAGGATTATAATTAGGTCTACTGACAAGGGCTAATATTTCCCCAGTTTCTATGTCTGAAAGAATAATAGCACCATTTTTTTTATGCTGATCTATCACCTCTTCCACCACTTTTTGAAGGTGATAATCAATGGTGAGACGAATGTCATTTTGCTTCATTGTGTTGCTAGCAACTGAAAATCCTTCTCCCGGTAAAAACCGTTTCCTTCCATCCAATGTTGCAACTAAGCTATCCCCTAAACTTCCCATCAAAATTGGATCTAAAGCCTTTTCAATGCCTGCCATACCCTTTTTATCTACTTGATTGATATAGCCGATTACATGGGTTAGAAGTGGAAAGTTTTCATATCTTTGTCTCTTGCCAATAACAAACAACCCTCTTGTGCCAAGTACTCTTCTATCTCCCCAATCAATTTCCTTAGCAATAGAAATTTCGATGGGATAACTGGCCTGATTTATTCTATTGCTTAATTCATCTTTTGCTTCCCCAGTAATTTCACTTAAAAACCCTAAATTTTCTTCATTAGGGATAAATAGTTGAGGAAAAATCACAACAACCTTTTCTTCTTCACGCTCTGTCAAGGGGATAAGATTACGATCAAAAATCATGCCTCTTCCACTATTGATAGGAATGTTGATTTGCCTTTGTTTATTCACTTCCTTTAGATAAAAATCATACTGCATCACTTGTATATAAAAGAGCCGCATCATTAATAGTAAAATCATCATGGTACTTACAATTCCTATAAACCATAATCTTTTTATGTAAACCAATTCTTTTTTCTTTTCTTTTTTTTGTGCTCTCCTCATAAAAAACCCCCTGTATTTTTTTTTATTATCACCAAATCTACAGGGGATTAAACCATTTACGCTTTTGTACTACCTCTCTTCATTTTCTTCTTCTGCTCTTTCCCTTCTAAGAATGTAGTAGGGTTCTACTTTATGTTTTACTTTAAATTTTACAATTTGCTTAGGATGAGGTGCCACTTCTATTTCCTCTCCTTCTTCATTCCACATTTTCTCAATCTTCATCTTTATCACTTCTTTACTTGGTCCTATGATCTCTATATCATCTCCTGAAAAGAAGCGATTTCTTTGCTGCACAGTAGCAATTTGTGTTGTTTCATCATATGCTTTTATCATACCAATAAAGCTATAACCTCTTATATAGGATTTATCTCCATAGATATGCTCTTTATGATCAGGCTTATCTAAATAAAACCCAGTGGTAAAATCTCTGTGACTTGCTTTTTTAATTTCCCGCAACCATTCTGGTAAGCACTTCCATTCTTTCGGATTATCATAATAAGCATCAATAGCCATACGATAAGCCCTAATAATGGTAGCCACGTAGTAGGTTGTCTTCATTCTGCCTTCAATCTTCAAGCTATTTATACCAGATTCTATCAACTCTGGAATATATTCAATCATGCAAAGATCTTTAGAATTCATAATATAGCTACCCTTTTCGTCTTCTATGATGGGCATGTATTCTCCAGGTCTTTTTTCTTCTACTAGATAATAATTCCAACGGCATGGATGGGCACATTCCCCACGATTTGCGTCCCTTCCAGCCATGTAATTGCTGAGAAGACATCTGCCAGAATAGGAAATACACATGGCCCCATGAACAAATGCCTCTAATTCAATTTCATTAGAAATATGTTTTCTAATTTCCTTGATTTCATCAAAGGACAGCTCCCTAGCTAATACAACCCGCTTAGCTCCCAACTTATGCCAAAAGGTTACTGTGCTATGATTTGTGTTATTTGCCTGCGTGCTTATATGCACCTCCACATTCGGGACGGTTTCTCTGATAATAGCAAAGGTTCCAGGGTCTGATACAATTACCCCGTCTACCCCTACTTTTTCTATTTCCCTTAAATACTGAGGCAAAGCCTCTAGGTCTTCATTGTGGGGGATAATATTCGTGGTAACAAAAACCTTTACTCCTCTTTGATGGGCAAATTTTACGCCTTCCTCCAGATCCTCTAAGTTAAAGTTTTTAGCTGCTGCCCTTAATCCAAAAATTTCTCCCCCTAGATAGACGGCATCAGCACCATAGATAACGGCTATCTTTAATCTTTCTAAGTCCCCTGCTGGTGCTAATAGTTCAACTTTTTTCATTTTGATTCCTCCAACTTCTTATAACTTATGGCTACACCATCTCCTATTGGAATAATAGATGTATCTAATTGGGGATGATTACAGATGTATTGCAAATATTCCCTCATACGATTTACTATGGTTCTTTTGCGCCTTACTACTAAGTCATCATTGGCCACCATCCCTTTAAATAGGATGTTATCTGATATGAGTATACCTCCAACCTTAAGCAGGTTAATACATTGCTCTAGCATTTCTTTATAATGTCCCTTTGCTCCATCTAAAAAAACTAAATCATAAGTCCCTTGCAAAAAGTTTAAAACTTCTTGCGCATCCCCTTCAATGACTTGAATGTTGTTGCTAAGCCCTAGTTTCTCAATATTTACTCTTGCCTCTTCTGCTCTTTTTTCATTTCTCTCTATGGTAGTCACCTTTGCCCCATCTCCTGCCGCTTGACAGAGCAAAATACTAGAATACCCCACAGCTGCACCAACTTCTAAAATCCTTTTACTCTTAGATGCCTTTGTTATTACCTTTAGTAAAGCTGCTACCTCTTTATGTACAATAGGCACCTGATTTTCTAAAGCATTTTCTTCAATCACCTTTAGTTGACCTTGATGGTCTGGCAGTAGTTCTCTTATATATTCTTCTACATATTCTTCTGTAATATTACTCAATGTACCACAACTCCTATTCTAGTGAAGAATTTATTTTATCCTAATTTTACTTTTAGCGTGTAAAACCCTCAGCTCTAAGCAATAACATAGATAGAATTTTTTCTATTATTTTAATCTTTTTATAATCTTTATATGTTTGTATATGCTAAAATTGGTTGATTTTATCAGAGTTTAATTTTTATTATATTACGAAGGGAAAAAAAATACAAGGTAGCTCCAAAAGCACCCTGTTATTTACTGAAAAGAATGAAAACTATTTCTATACTCTAAAGGCGCTATGCCATAGGCCTTCTTAAAAACTCTGCTAAAATAATGCTGTGATGTATAGCCTACCTTCGTGGCAACATGATACATTGTCACTCTAGGATCAGCACTCTCCAGAATTTCTTTTGCCTTCTCTAGCCTTACCTCCGTTAGATACTCTACAAAAGATCTTCCAAGCTCTTGCTTCATCCTTTTGCTGATATAAGATTTATTTACATTGAATAACTTTGCTATATAGGACAAGTCCAATTGACTTTCTGCATAGTGGTGATCTATATGTCCCTTCACGCATCTAACAATACAGGAATACTGAATATTTTTATCTTCAATATGCTCTTTTTCGTTGGGTTGAAATTCTTCTGTAATTCTTTTTAAAAGATGGTTAAAATCACTTTTGGAAACAGGTTTTAACAAATAATCAAACACCTGAAGCTTTATAGCTCTATGGGCATATTCAAAATGATCATAGCCAGTAATAATCACCACGATGCTGTTGGGACAAAGTTTTTTTAACTGACTGATAAAATCAAGTCCATTCACCATAGGCATATTGATATCTACTAGAAACAATTCTGGAGAAGTTTTTGTGGTGAATTCTAAAGCTTCTCTACCATTTTTTGCTTCTCCAACTACTTCAAAGGGATAAGTATTTTCACCGATCCATAGTTTAATCCCTTTTCTAATTTTGGGTTCATCATCTGCAATGAGAACTTTCAACATTTTCATTTCCCCCTCTTATTTTGGGTATTCTAATGGCAGCAGTGGTCCATCCCTTTTGAGATTGAAGTTCTAACCCATATTTCTCTCCATGCTCTAGTTTTATTCTATGATTTACACTATAAAGACCGTATCCCTTAAAGGCTTCGATTTGTTTATCTAATTTTAAAGCATGATTTATTTCCTTCAAGATATCCAAGGACATCTCTGCGTTATTCATGATTTTTATGATGATCGTCTCCTTATCATGGATAATAGAAATAGAAATTCTTCCTCCATTTTCTCTTTTATTTACCCCATGTATCACAGCATTTTCTACAATAGGTTGTAAAAGAACCCGCATCACACTACAATCCGCCAGAGAATCATCATAATGAATACTATATGTCAACCGTTCCTCATACCTGGCCTTTTGGATGCTAAGATAGCTATCAATATGTTCTAACTCTTCATCTAAAGCAATAAAATTTTTTCCATTACTAAGACCAATTCTAAAGTAAGTGCTTAAAGCATCTATCAGGCTCAAGACTTCCTCAGTATTATCCTCCATGGCAACCCACTTAATGGTATCAAGGGTGTTATAAAGAAAGTGTGGTTTAATCTGTTCTTGCATGATTCTCATTCTCATTTCTTTCTCCTGATAACTGAGCTTTTCAAGTTTTTCCGTCATCTTGTTAAAACTAGTAATAAGATGACCAATTTCATCCTGCCTATTGCTTTTTAATCTTACAGAGAAATCTCCATCCTCCACCTTTTTCATCAATTTCCTCAACTGGTCAATCGGCTTAACAATAGAGGTGTAACTGCCAGCTAATAGCACTATTACCGTCATTAATAGGATGATTGCAAAAACCAGTATAGATTTTCGGATATGCTGGTTAATTTTGTTTATATTCTTTTCGGGAATATAATAATTAAGAGACCAACCTCTAGCTGGTTCTATATCCGTCTCAAAAATAATAGGGTTTTCCCTCATAAAATCCTGATAAAAAATTTTTTCATTGGTATGGATACTGTTGTTGCTGATCAAAATTTCTCCAACACCCTCATACACATTGATTTTAGCAGCTATCCTCATTAAATCTTCTAAAGAAACCTCTGCATAAATAAATTCAATCTCTCTATTGACGCCTCCTACTTTATACAGCATCACAGCAATATTTCTGCCGTTTTTTTCTATTGGATGACTCACTTTAAAGCAAGCAGTTTCCTTCAGTGCATTTTTATAATACTTTTCCTGACGAATACATTCTCTAATACCATCACTGCTTATTCTATAGCCACCAAATTTTATAATCCCCATATCAAGGTAAATGTTGCTTTTTTTCTCATATACCGATTGAACATAATCCCTAGCCTCTATCTCCTCCATGTTAAAACTTATGATGCAGTCAGACATCATCTCTAACTCTATTTTTCTCTGCTGAAGCCAATAGGCTATTTGATGCGCCCTAGCATCAATGACTTGCTTTGTAAGATTTCTATTAAGCACAGAGACACTATCCTTTATCTTAGTGTCTATAATATAGAGATGTATAGAAAATAGTATAGAAAAAGTGATGATTATCGCTATAATAATTTTTGTTTTGATAGATCCTCTCATGATATCGCCTACTTTAGATAAGAATTCTACAAGTCTTTTTTCCCTGCTTAAAGTTGGATAATAGTTGAAATTGTAAAAAGTATAGCAATTTTAAGATATTCTTTGTATCTCATAGCTTTCCTCCCTAGCATTCATTGCTCTAGCTGCATACAAAAGTGCTTTTGAATAGGGCTCCTTTACATTCTTTAATTGCTTCATATCATCTACTTCTTCAATAATTCTACCTTCTTTTAAAAATACAACCCGATCACATATATAAGTAACTGCTGTTAAGTCGTGGGTAATAAAGATATAGGAGATTCTCATTTCTTCTTTTAATTGAATCAATAAATCTAGAATCTGAACCTGAATAGATACATCCAAAGAACTTATGGCCTCATCAAGAAGAATGAACTTCGGACTGGTGGCAATGGCTCTGGCAATACATACTCTTTGTAACTGTCCTCCACTTAGTTGATGGGGATAACGGTATAAATATTCCTTTGATAAACCTACTTTTTCTAATAACGTGATGATTTTGTGCAGGCTTTCTTTTTGGCTTAACCCCTCAAAGACTTTTATTGGTTCCCAAAGAATATCTATAATTTTCAGCCTAGGATTCACAGAAGAACTGTAATCTTGAAAAACGACACTTACCTTTTCCTTTATAGATTTATCTGCTTTTTTACTGATCTCTTTACCATCTATTCGTATGCTGCCACCATCTGCCTTCTCAACGCCAATCATCAACCGACCTAATGTGCTTTTTCCACTGCCGCTTTCCCCAATAATCCCAAGACATTCTCCCTCATAAAGAAACAAGGACACATCCTTTAGCACTTCAAACCTTTCTTTTTTTAGCATACCAAAAGGTCTTTTATAGGTTTTATAAATGTTTTTTACTTCTAATAACACGAACCTTCCCCCTATCCTATCACATGGTAAAATCTATCCACCAATGCATTTCTTATGTTGATTAAATATTGGGTATATTCACTTTGGGGTCGATTTAACACCTGCTGTGTTTCCCCTGCCTCTACAATTTTTCCATCCTTCATCACGAGAAGGTCATCAGCTATTTTTGATACTGCACCTAAGTCATGAGAAATAAAAATCATCGATACATGGTGATTTTCTTTAATTCTTATGAATTGTTCCATTACCTTCACTACATTGATGGCATCCACTGCAGTGGTTGGCTCATCTGCAATAATGATACTTGGTTTTAAGGCAAGGGCAATCCCTATCATTACCCTTTGCAGCATACCACCACTCAGTTGATGTGGATATTTTTTTAGCACATCTTTAGGGTGGAGGATATGCATATCCTCCAGTCCTTTTAATGAAAGTTCTAAAGCTTCTTTTTTACTTATATTGAGATTTTCAATAAAGGTTTCCACCATTTGCTCCTGTACAGGAAAAAGAGGGTCAAAAGAAGTCATGGGGTTTTGTAATATCATGGAAATTTCTTTACCTCTTATATGTCTGATCTTCCTTTTGTCCTCCTTCAAGAGGTGTATATCATTGAAAATCACATCTCCTTTTACATCAAAGGACTTATCCAAAAGTCCCAATATCGCCTTACAGGTGATGCTTTTACCACTGCCACTTTCTCCAACGATACCAAAGCAATGATTTCTTTTTAAGTGAAAAGAAATATCCGAAATGATATTTTTAAGCATCTTATGATTCCCACAGTCTACCGTTAAATGCTTGACCTCTAATATTTCGCTTTTCATCTTATCCCTCCTTAGTATCTAGTATATCTCTTAAACTATCCCCTAGCATATTAAATGAAGCTACAATCACTAAGATAGCAAAGCCAGGGGCTAGCATTTGGGTTGGGTGTGCAGTGATAACATTTTTTGCTTCACTCAGCATGCCTCCCCACTCTGCTGTCGGCGCTTGGATGCCTAATCCCAGAAAAGAAAGAGTAGAAATACTTAAAATAACCCATCCCATATCTAAGGTAGCTAAGACAATGACCTCTGACAAAACATTTAAAAGCATGTGTCGGATGATAATAAAACGCTTACTTGTGCCTATGGTTTTAGAATAAAGAATGTAGTTTTTACTACTATATTGGATTACACTAGACCTGATCATTCTAGCATACCAGGCCCATTTAATAGCAATACTGGCTATAACGACATTCCGTATCCCTACCCCCATCATACCCACCACTGCAAGAATCATCACTTGACTTGGAAAAGATAACATAATATCCACAAATCTCATTATCGCTTCATCAACGATGCCCTTAGCATAGCCTGCTATAGCACCTATAATGGTACCAAGAAGAATGGTACATACCATGGTAAACATGGATAAAAACAAAGTAGGCCTTATACCATAGATCAATCTTGATAATATACAACGTCCAAGATGGTCAGTTCCTAAAGGAAATTTCTGACTTCTCTGGGCAAATTTATTTATAATACTGGTATTAATTGGATCATTTGGTGCTATCACATCAGCAAAAATTCCTAAAACCATAGTAAACAATATAATCAATAAGCTTATCATTGCGATCTTATCTTTCATTAGTCTTTTTATCATATTACATCACCCTATTCAACCTTGGATCTAATTTATGATGCACAATATCTACAATAAGATTACAGAAAACAAACAGCATTCCCATCATAAGAATATAGGCCTGAATGATGGGGTAATCCCTGTTAAAAATAGAAGTGATACACAATCTCCCAATCCCCGGCCAAGAAAAAATATTTTCTACCACAACTGTTCCAGCAAGAAGTTGAACCACACTCATCCCTAAAGCAGTAATAGAAGATTGAAGGGAGTTTTTGAAAACATGCTTTAAAATAATATTTCTATCCTTTATGCCCCTAACCTTTGCATAAAAAACATAATTCTCTGTCATGTTCTCCAGCATGCTATTTCTAATGAGTCTGACATAAGTGGAAATATAGGTAAGGCTTAAGGTGATAGCCGGCAAAATAATGGCTCCTTCCTCTTTGTTTCCTCCTGTTGGTAAAACCCCTAGCCTTACAGCAAACAACCATATCAATAGGATGCCTATCCAATAATTAGGCATGGCAGTCCCTATAAATATAAAAAACCTAACCACACGATCAAAAATACTGTCCTTCCATACGGCACATAACACACCAACAGGAATACTAACAAAGATTACAATCAACAAAGAAGCCGCTGCGAGCTCTAAGGTAGCAGGCAAACTTCTTGTGATTTCACCGATGACAGTTCTATTTTTATTTACATAAGAGTTGCCAAAATTCAGACGTGAAACATCCTGTAGCCAATCAAAATATCTCTGCAAATAAGGTTTATCCAATCCCAGCTCTTCCCTCATCCCCGCTATTGCTTCTTCTGTAGGAATAATCTCATTAACCCTCAATACTACCTCAGCAGGATCTGCTGGAATAAGATTAATAAGAACAAAGGCAATAAAGGATACCGCCAACATCATAGGTAAAGCCGCTAGCATTCTTTTTATAATGTATTTTCCCATGAGTTACCTCCTTATAGATTTTAAAGCGTGGAAACTGGTCATAGATTATTTGCTCTATGACCAGTTCTGCAGGCATCATTTTTATTTAATATACATTCTGTCAAGGGGCACTTCATATTGTGAAGGATTAAAGGTAACATTCTTCACTTTTTCATTGTATACTGCCCTATTTCTTTCAAAAACCAATGGAACATAGATAGCTTCATCATGTAGATATGTAAGAATATAATCGTAATATTCCTGTCTTTGCATTTCATCTGTAGCAGTAAATGCCTTTAAAATTGTATCGTGAAGTTTTTCAACCTCCTTAAGTCCTTGTTGCGCTGCATAATCTCCATAAACAGCAGGCATTCTCATAGCACCAAGAAAGGAATGTGGATCATAAGGTGTTCCCCATGGCATATTAAAGGTAATACTAAAACCTCCATTTTTCATCCTATCTCTATAAGCCTGCTCCTCTTCTCCAATAATACTGAGGCTGATGCCGACTTTTCTCATTTCATCCTGTAGATATTCAGCAATGGTTCTTTCTGTTACATTATCTGCATTATAGTGCATTTCAATTTGTAAAGGCATACCGTCTTTTTCACGTATGTTTGTGGCCTCATTCATAGCCCAACCTGCTTTCTCAAGAAGGTTCTTCGCCTTATCTAAGGAATAGACATAATCTTCGAAATCTACATCGCAGTAAGGAACCGTTCTTGCTAACATTCTACTTGCAGGAGCTTCCAGTCCATAAAAAATTCCTTCTGATATTTCTTCTCTATTGACTGCTGCATTGATGGCCTGTCTTACATTAACATCTGATAGAATTTTATCTGTCGAATTCATAATCAACATTCTTGTAGCTACAGGGTCTGATAGACTTGCGCCAAAGCCTTCCATTTCTGAAAACTTAAGATAAGTTTCTGCATCAATCATACCAATACCAAAGATAATATCAATTTCACCTTTTTCTAAAGCAAGTGTTCTTATTTGATTATCTGGAATCACCTTAGCAATGATCCTGCTGATTTCTGGCTTTTCGCCCCAGTAGGTTTCGTTGATATCAAACACTGCATATTGATCAATATGGTTTTCTGTAAGTACATATTTTCCTGTCCCTATAAGCCCATCTACGCCATCCTTCGTAGTTCCGTCAATAAAACAATTAGGAGATAGGAATCTAAAGGGTCTCGTTACTGCCAGTTCTGTAAGAAGAGGGTAGTAAGGTTCTTTTAGCTTCATTTCAAAGGTATAATCATCAACAGCACCAAAGCTATCCAATAATCTAACACTTTCAAGCCATCCATGTCTATCGTAGTTGTCATAAACAGCTTGAATATTCGCTTCTACTGCATAGGCATCAAATTTATAGCCGTCTGAAAAAGTTACTCCCTGTCTTATATGAAAGGTATAGGTGCGTCCATCATCAGAAATATCCCAATCTTTAGCAAGCCAAGGCTGAATACCTTCATCCGTAATCATAACAAGACCTTCGAACAACAGATTTTGTGCAAAAAGCTCTCCGCTGTAAATATGAGGGTTTAAATCCCTTATATCTCTAAAATTAACATAGATTAATTCATCTGTGTTAACCACTCCATTATCTCCATTCGATCTGTTAGATGCATTTTCCACTTTACCCCCTGAAGAGCATGCAGCAAGCAGACCCATTGTTAGAAGTAATATGCCTGCAATTAATGACTTCGTAAATTTTTTTTTCAACATTCCACAAAACACTCCTTTTATCATAATTTTGCTTTTAAGGTATAAAACCCCCACCTCTAAGCATTAGCGTAGGTGGGATTTTCAATCAGATGGAGTAGACTCTCCACCTGATTCCCCGATGTCCAGCTTTAACTGAACCAGTTTCTTCATGGATAATTTACTTAACCTATTATACTAGTCTAATAGGTTAAATTCTAAATGATAACAATAATCATATTCATTATATATAAAACTCTTTGCATTGTCCATGCACAATCGAGACATTTTTTGTACTTTTAGGTGTATTTTAGAGCCAAAGAGCCTAGAGCCAAGGGGACGTTTTGTTTGGCATGTATATTCTTGTTTCACTGCCTTTTCTTGTTGTTCACGCTTTATTTTCTATTCTTTTTTTATAACAACAAAAGCATCCTTCGATTTTCGTTTTTCCTCTCTTTCCTCTTTATATTTACATAATATTTTTATAGTTACTTTAACGATATCAAAATGTATTCAAAATGTATATAGTAGCAATAAAAAAAGAGCAGTATTTTGATCTACTCTTTTATCCTTAAATGCTTTTCTTCCTTTTTTTACTTATAATCCATTTAATATCAAAATTACCAAGGAGTCTCCCACGCCTATAAATGGTGAGACTTCTTGACAATTTGTGTTAAAAATCATGAATTTTTTCTAAAAATTGGGAGTCTCAAAACAAATTTTGTTCCCACCCCCACTTTACTTTCAGCCTCTAAATCACCATGATGCTTATTCTTAATAATATCATAGGATATACTAAGCCCTAGGCCTGTTCCTTCTCCCGCAGGCTTCGTTGTAAAAAATGGATTAAAGATTTTATCTAAGTTTTCTTTAGGAATACCTTCACCTGTATCAGCTATTTCACAACACACATAGTCATTTTCTTGATAGGTCTTAATTGTAATAAGACCTAACTCCTCTCTGTTTTTAGCTTTTATTGCCTGACTTGCATTGACAATAAGATTTAGTAATACTTGGTTTATTTGTCCTGCAATCCCATAAAGACTGGGAATGTCTCCTAGATAAGTCTCGATATTTGCATTGTATTTGATTTCATTTGCTACAATCAATAATGTATTCTCTATGGCCCTATTAAGATCATATTCCTCAAATTCATCACAGGCATCTACTCTGGAAAATATCCTTAATCCTTTAACAATTCTACTAATTCGGTCTAGCCCATCAGTAGATTCCTTTAGCAGTTCCTCCATATCTTCATCCATAAAGGCTACCTTATACTTTTTCTCCAAAATATTTACGGATTCTATTTGACCCTCTATACATTCTCTCCTTTTCTCTGTACAAATCTTCTTAAGATCTCTATATGCCATCATGATTTCTTGCAATTTTAATCTATATTTTTTAAGGGTTTCAAAGTTGCTCATGACAAACCCTAATGGATTATTAATCTCATGAGCAACACCTGCTGCAAGCTGGCCAATTGCTGCTATTTTTTCCCGTTGTATCAATTGCAACTGTGTTTTTTCTAATTTTTTAATCGTATCTTTCAGTTCTTTATTTTTTATTTTTAGCTCTTCTTCTATTCTTTTTCTTTCAGTTATATCCCGTATAACGGTTTGATGCGCTAACGTTGATTGACTTTTTATGAGGGTTTCCTTTACCTCAATATCTATAATCCTTCCGTCCAACGTAACAGCTTGTTCTTCTATTAATCCTTGAATTTCACTGCCTTCCTTTCTTTCTTCAATTCGTTTCGTAACAACTTTTCTATAATCAGGAGCAACTAAAGTCATTATTTCTCTTCCTACTAACGCATCCACGCTATCTGCCGCAAATAGTTCTGCCGTCTGCTTATTTGCATAGGTTATTATTCCATTTTCATGAATGACAATTGCATCAGGAGAAGATTCTACCAACTTTCTGTACTTTTCTTCGCTTCTTTTAAATTTATTTTCTATTTCTTGTCGCTCAAAGACTTTACTGAATATTTCTGTTATGAGTTTTAATAATACTACATCATAATTATTCCATACTTTTTTATCATTTATATAAACAATTCCTAAAAACCCAACGATGTTACTATCAATTTTAAAAGGTATAAACACAAAAGACTTTACCTGTTGACTTTCTAAGATATCTTTTTCAGCCTGTGCCTCTGCAGGTAGGTCTTTAAGATCTTTTGCAAAAATTAATTGTCCTTTTCTTATTTTCCTAGTCCACCAAGGTAACATAGAAGTAGGTATATTTTTCAAGCGATTTATTTGGGGTCCAACATCCTGATCACACCATTCATGGGTATTATCTATGATTTTAAAGTCATCAGAAAACATAAACATATGTACTCGGCTAGCTCCTGTAGTTTCCCCTATATCTTTTAATGAATGACTGATTTCCTCATCCAAATCAAAAATCCCTACAAACCGCGCAGATATTTGTGAGATTGTTTTGGTAATACTATAACTACGATTGATAAGAATCTCTGCAATATCCTTATCTGTATGATCATTCATGGTGATGATATATTCCTTCTTGCCATTACTTTTTTCTGCAATCTCCCTAATATTAAACTGTAAATTTCTTCTTCCTTTAGGTGTATTTATAGTTTTTTTAAATTCATGTTCCTTGTAATTTTCATGTAGAAGCCCAATTTCCTCCTTTACCCATGTGATTATTTCATCTCTGCAGGCATTCGCTCCACAACTTGGGCCGCAGATGTAGTTTCCACCTAAAAGCCCCCGTGCAGCCTCATTAATAAGCTGTATTGCAAAATTATCATTCAATAATATAACAGGTGTCGGCATATTTTGAAGTACAGAGTATAATTTGTTATTTTCATTTAATTTATATAGCTTACACACTTCCTTAGCATTCCCCTGGCTGTTCATCTATGCAGTTCCCCCTCTGTTAAGATCATCATCATTAAGATTGTATGGGTATTTGTATTTTCACAACAATCTGTTGCTGTTCTTCAGCGATACACATCACCAGATTGGTTGCTTTACATACCTCCTGTAACATATTCATATCCCTATAAAATCCATGCTTTTTATATGCAGTATCCTCCCCCTCTATTAAAGCTATAGAAATTACAAAACACAAATGGCCATCCTGAATAGTCGTGAGGATTTTAGGTTTTTTAATGAATTGTGGTTTTTTTGTATAACTAATAACATAACTTATTATCCTGTGTACTAGCTTAAAATTTCCGTAACATTTTACATTATGAAATTTATCCCTATCTTCCTTTATATCAGCCATATACGCTAAGTCATTCTCTTGCATTTGACTGGTCAAACCCTCTATCAATCTTTTCACAGGAAATACATCATATTCTAAAGGCAATGCTTCTAAATAACTATCGTATAAAGTTTGCATCTCATCTATTTTTTTTATTATTTCTTCCAGTGCCCCATCTTCTTCAGCTCCATGCTCTTTGATTATTTCTTTGATGTCCTTCATAACAACATTACATAATCTCCTGCTGTTATTAAAATCCACTTTATGCTGCTTTAATCTCTCTTCAACTTTTTTTAAACTTCCTTGATACAGGGCATTTCTCTTTTCTAGGGTATCTTTTGCCTTTTTACTCTCTTGCTGTAGGTTATAATATTCTACAGCTTTTTGGAGAATAGGCTGTAACTCTGCCTCTGTGTCCCATGGTTTTAAGATAAATTTAAATATATCTATTTGATTTATGGTAGATAACACTTGAGATATCTGTGCATAACCTGAAAGCACGATTTTCACTACGTCAGGATATTTTTCCTTAACAGCTCTTAATAGTTTTAGACCATCCATTCCTGGCATTCTCATATCTGTTACAATGACACTTATCGCTTCTTCCTCCATAATTTTTAGTGCCTCCATACCACTAGAAGCAAAAACACATCGATAAGCTTCTCCAAACAAAGCCCTTTCTAAAGCATTTAATACTCCTATTTCATCATCTACAAATAAAACAGTGTTTTTATTATCCATATCCTCCATAGCTACAAATCCTTATGCAGCTATTCCTCCTTCTTAATATTTATCCTTCGGTATATTGCTAAGACTTCCGCTGAATTAAGTCTCATTTTATCTTCAGTTTCTTTATGAGTCCATCACACTGAGTCTTTGTTATGCCCAAAAAGTCAAAAATCTCCATGTCCAAGTGACAAGTTGCTACACCATCTACCATCGTCCAAGCATAGTAGTTTGCAAGGTGTACCATAGATACTAGATTTTTATTTAACACTTTTTCGTCTAATGGATGATGATGAAATAATGCTGCCTCCACCATAGCGTAAGGTAATCCCCACCAATATAAAGCATAACCGCCAATCTCCTCATGAGAATTCCCTATTATGCTTTTTTCTACTTCTAAATCTTCTTTACCGTTTCCATGATAATTCACGTTATTCAACATTGTTTCGTATTCCTTGGGAAACTGAGTAAGTATGATTACCTTTCCTATATCATGTAATAAACCTGCTGTTTCACACCATTTTGGTATTTTTTGGTTCAAAAGGTTTTCATAGAAAAAAGTCAATACTTTATTCGTTAAACTTGCATGATTCCATAAAGGTTTCTTTACGCTAGTAATTTTGTCATTATCTTTTAGTTGATTAAATATGCTTGTGGATAACACGATTTTCTCTACATTATCTGATCCTAAATAAGTAATTGCCTGCTTAATAGATGCAGTTTTCACACCATAAAAAGCAGAGTTTGCAATATGTAATACTTTTGCTGCTATTGCTTGGTCTTCTTCGATGGTTTTTGCTATTTCTTCCATATCACTTTTTTCCTCGATCAGCGTTTTAATGCGATTATAGGAACCTATTAATGTTGGGATATTATTAAACTTGTTCATGTTATTTTTGTTCTTTAATAATTTCTGAATCTCAAACGTATCTTCTATGAATTTTAATAGTTCTTCGTTATTCCAGGGTTTTAAAATATAAGTTCTGGCTAGGTTTTTTTGTATAGCCTCTACGATTTCTTTTCCTTCTGTATAACCACTTAATATTACCCTTATAATTAAAGGATATTTCTTTTTCACCTTTTCCAAAAGCTTATACCCATCCATTCCTGGCATTTTTACATCTGTAAATAGCAAATCTATATTTTCCGCTGATAAAAACTGCAATGCTTCTTCTCCACCTTCAGCTAAAAAAATCTCATAATCAGCATCCATAAACAAACGCTTTAGGGATTTTAAAATTGCCGTTTCGTCGTCTACAAATAAAATTTTTTTGCTCATAAATATCAATCTCCTTGCGCCATATATTTGTAGTTCTTAGGAATTTTTATGGTAAATTTAGCACCAACACCAGCCTCACTATCTACTAATATCTCTCCATTATGATGGGCAGTAATGATCTCGTAAGCTATGCTTAAGCCCAGACCAGTACCTTCTCCTAATTGTTTTGTTGTAAAAAACGGATCAAAAATTTTATGAAGATTTTCCTTTTCTATGCCAATACCGTCATCTTCTATTTCACAAACTACATTCATACCTTCTTCATAGGTTCTTATCTTAATAACACCAGGTTCCTCCATTGATTTGGCTTTTATAGCCTGTGCTGCATTAACTAGGATATTTAACAGCACTTGATTGACTTTCCCTCCATTTGCAAAAATAATGGGGATATCCTCCAGTATTTCTTCTACAATTGCATGATATTTTATTTCATTTCTAGCTACTAAAAGAGTAGTTCTTATGCCTAAATTAAGATCATATTCTTCAAGTTCATTAATTTGATCCACCCGCGAAAACATTCTTAATCCCTTTACAATTTCCTCTACCCGTTTCAAGCCTTCTCTTGATTCTTTAATTAAATCTTCAAAGTCCCCTAGTATGAAATTTAAATGATTTTTTTTCTCTAGCTGATCAATCTCATGAAGTTCTTCCTTTAAGTCAGTAATATTTTTTTGTATGACCACTTCCTTAAATCGCATATACCCCTCAACCACTCTAGATAATTGCTGCACATATTTTTTCAACATATCGAAGTTGCTTAAAACAAATCCTAAAGGGTTGTTAATTTCATGGGCTACTCCTGCCGCCAACTGACCTATGCCAGCTAACTTCTCATTATGAATCAGTTGTGCTTGTGTCTGCTTCAACAAACTAAAGGCTGCGGTTAATTCGTTGTTTTTGTTTTTTAGTGCTTCTTCACTTGTCCTCAAAGCCTCTTCCACGCGCTTCCTCTTAATAACATTGCCAAAAATTTTTGAAACAAGATCCAACAACATAATATCTTCTTTGCGCCATTTTGTAATTTCCCTTGCATTATTAGTACCAATGGAACCTACCATTTCTGTTCCAATATAAATAGGAAATATTAAAATAGATTTATCCTGTGGTAAATTTAGATTTTTTATTTCTTTAATGACTTCTTCAGGAAGCTTTGTTACATCCTCTATCTGTATATACCTCTCTTTTTGCATTTTCTCTCCCCACCAAGCAAGAGAAGTAGTTGGAATATTCTGTAATTTTTCTTTTTGCGGTTGCACCTCTGGTCCACACCATTCGTGGGTATTATCCATAATATTTGTATTTTCTCTTAATAAAAATACATGAACTCGACTGGCTCCCGTAAGCTTTCCAATGTTTTCAAGAAAAAAATTGATTACTTCATTGATATCTTCAAAGTCAAAAAAGTTATTTAGATCTTGTCTTATTATTTCATCTAACTCTTTTTTGCTAACTTTTTCCTCTTTCATATATGTTCTCCTTTACAATGTAAATATCTACAAGAAGATAGAGTTCCTAAATTTTTATAATAATACCCATATTTTATAGCTTGTATCATTTTTGTTGGTATATTTTTTATTATCACTAACATTCTCTTAATTTACAGCTTGTTATCCTGAAAAAAGTCTAAGAATTCATATATAACTTCATCTCAATGCCATAGAAAAAGAGCAGTATTTCGTTATCTGCTCTTTAATCCCTAAATATCCAATTGAATTATTTCCGCTTCTTAAGTATCAATTTGCTACTATTTGTAAACTAGTAATTTGAAATTCCCCATCTTTAAATCGAATATCTCCTTTTAATATAATATCTTCTAAAAACAACGGGCTTGCAACTTCCTCAGCAACCATAGCTGGTAAAATGTTTATTTCCAAACCATCTGAAATATAAAAGTAGACAATATCTCCATAAGTTATATCTTTAAAAGTAAGTTCTTGATATTCCTTTGGAAGAACATAGGTGTAGCTATCATTTTTTGTCTTTAATAAGATACTGTTTTCGTTTTCATTATATGTAAAAGAAAACATTGTTTTAATTTGCTCTATATAATCACTAAAGGCATAATCTATATAGCCGGCTGTTTTATCAAACTTTAAAATATGCAACTCATAAACTGACAATCCTGTACCGGAACCCACATTAAGTACACACATGATTTCATCTTTTCCATCATCATCTACATCATATTTTTCTAAAACAGGTAAAATAAACCTAGTGGTTGTATATATCCAATCGAAAACCTGAATATTCTCTCCATATTTAAGTACAACACCACTTCCAGTAGAATTTATCCCATATAAATAAATACCTTCTTGAGAAAGCTCCGCTATCAGTGGATATTTTGTATTGTTATAACGATCACTTGTTATGATTAATTTTTCTGTTAAATCTTTCATATCTATTTCATCTATTTGTTCACTTTGAAAGCCCCACCAACTGGCATCTGGTTCTCCACTTGTCATAAGGCCTTCTACATACCAACCTGACTCACCTTCACCTTTTACAAGCCATAGCCAACGGGGAAAAACACCTGCCTCAAAAGCAGAACTTCCTCCATCCTTAATATCTAGTTCTAACCCATAGCAAGCCTTATTTTCACGCACATCCTCGTTAATAACTTTTACACTGTCGATTTTAACCGTATCCCAAATGTCCTGCCCTATAGGGTCAAAATTCTCTGTATGAACAAGTGAAAGAAGTACAGGGTAATCGCTTTCAAGAAGCGCCTCTGTATAAGTCTCCATAGCCCCCCTCGCTGTTGCTGCAAAGTAGCGCACTACTTCATAATGGGCAAATTTTTCCCTTGCGTTAATTATTACAAACTGATTATTTTCTTTTCCAAAAGTAATTATCTCAGTTTTTTCATATATTTCTCCGTCACTATCAGTCATATAATAGATGATGTTTGCAGTATCCCCTTCTACCTCAATCTCATAATTGACAACCCATGGACTGGAATAGCCAATATTATAATACCATTCTTCACTACCGGCTTTTTGCTCAACAATAAACTTTTCTTTCATGTCCTCAGACATGATTTCATAACGCAATTTACCATCTCGTGTTTTTAACCCCTCTGCCCAAATTTCGGCCATATGAATTTTTTCTTTTTTATAATGAATAGAAGCATTGGGGTTTGAAACAAGTCCGATACCGATAGCTGCTACTGCAATGACTGTCACAATACTTACCCAAAAAGCAGGACGTTTATAGTTTAGCACGTTTTTGATACGCCCCTTTGCTCCTGTTTCTCCAAAAGCAAGAGGGCTTCCATTTACCATTTTTCTGTTTACTGCCAAAGATAATATGGAGGTACTATAATCCTTTTTGATGTCTGTACCAAGTTCCTTGATGACCCGTTCATCACAGGACATTTCCATATCGTGACTCATAAGCACAAAACTAAGCCATACAAAAGGATTAAACCAGTGAACACAAAGTGCTAAAAATGCACAAGGCTTTATCAAATAATCAAATCGCCTGATATGGATTTGCTCATGTTTTAAAATATAACTTTTTTCTATTTCTGAAAGTCCCTTTGGTAAATAAATTTTAGGGTTTACAATTCCAAGTACAAAAGGCGTAGAAATACTTTCACACTCAAAAATATTGTCCTGCAGGAGCACCGCCATACAGACTTTACGTTTTAACATTAAATAGGATATAAAACTATAGGTCATTAGTATCAACACACCAAGTATCCATATAATAGAAAGAATAAATAGAATCATCTGCATAGGATTTGTACTGGCATATGGGGTTGCAGCAGGTAAAGAATGATTGATAACAGCATTTGCTCCACTTATCCCAGTATCTATTTGGGGCTGTCCCATCATGCCAATATCAAAAGGAATATATTCCATTTTACCAGAGCTTAAGGTACCTGCTTTTAAAAAGCTAAAGGCAGAGGAAAAAGAAAAGGGAGATACCAGCCGGAACAGCACAACTGCCCATAAAGTATAAGAAAAAATCTTTGGCGTCTTTTTAAGAAACAGCCTTCCAACCATAACAAATAAAATAACATAGCTGGCGGTAATACTCATATTCATTACGCTTAAAAATAGTTCTTGCAAGAAGAAGGCCATAGTTTATTCCTCCTTATAGCTGTCTATCAGCTTTTTAAGTGCATCTGCCTCAGCTTTTGATAGCTTTTTATCACTCATAAAGCTGGCGATAAATCGAGGTAATGAACCATTAAAGGTTTTGTCTAAAAACTTCTGGCTTTCAAATTTCTGTACCTGCTCTTGTTTTATAATAGCGCGGACAGTGGCGTTTTCATTTTTTAATATTTCTCGATCACACAGTTTTTTCAAAACAGTATAGGTTGTAGATTTTTTCCACCCAAGCTTATCATTACAAAGCTTCACAAGTTCTCCAGAACCAACTGGCTCATTTTCCCAAACAATGCTTGCAAAACGATATTCACTTTCGCAAAGATTAAATTTATCCATAATATACCTCCTTTAGTCTATATATATAGACCTAATATTTTATAGTCTACCATCGTAGACCCATTTTGTCAATCTATAGTTTAATGACTGTACTTTCAAATTTGAACACTATTTCATTTTAATTCTCAATTAAATTTTTTAAAAAAGCAGGTTTTTATTGAAAAATGTAGAAAATACAAGAATGTAAAAAATAAATGTAGAAAATATACGTCAATTTTTATTTATACAGCTATATGTATTGATAAGACATTATAGCTTTGCCAACATAACAACCTAAAAATTACACCGATAAATGGTGTTAGAAAATGCTTGATATTAATATTTCTCTATCTGCAGTACTCTATAAAATTATGTAGATTTTTAGCACAAGGGGGATACATAATGACAATGTTGAAAAACACTGATAAGTCACAACAACTAACTTTCGGTGACCATGCTTGTTTATTGTATAGCAATATGGATGACTACAGGCATATTGCTGTTCATTATATCATAGAAGGACTAATTCATGATGAAAAAGTACTATGTATAATTGATGAGTATCCTAAAGCTCTATTACTTGAAGATCTTGAAAAGAAAAATATAGATACACATAAATCTCTGGCTTCAGGGCAGTTGATTATTAATAATGTCAAAAACGTTTATCAGAACCCAGCTGGCTTTAATCCTTATAAAACATTAGAATATTGGAATGAACAGTTGCAAATGATAAAAAGAGAAAAATTTCATGGTTTTAGGGTATTAGCTGAAATGATTTTTGCAGCTGATGGTACAGAAAAAACTCTTCATGCCCTCATGGAATATGAAATGCTATCAAATACCCATTCGATGCATTTTTATGATAATCATCTATATTTATGTGTCTTTGATAAAAGAAAGTTCCCTATTTTTATTTTAGAAGATATGATAAAAAAACACACAGCCATAATCAATGGCATAGAATTAATTAAACCGAATCCATATTATGTGAATATTAAAGAACAGCTAAGAGAGCACGCTGAAAGAATATCCCTTAGAAAACATTTTACCTTAGAGACAGGAACTGATCATGAGTCTACAGATGCTAAACCATTTAAGAAAAACAAAGATATGGAAATCTTGCGATATGTTCTTAGCGCTACAGGAGATGGCATTTGGGAATGGAATATTGAAACAAACGAAGTTTATTTTAGCAAAGCTTTTTTTAATATATTAGGTTATGGAGAAGATGAAACTATAAAAGATTGTAGTGAACTAGTAAAACTAATACATCCCAAAGATGTTAGCGAATTTATAGGCATCATATATAAATGTTGCAGAAATGAAGTTCATCGTTTTAGTCATGAAGTAAGATTTAAGAAAAAAATAGGAGAGTACGCATGGTTACGTGTAAAAGGTGTATCTATCCAGAAAGATATAGGTAGCGGCAAACTTCTTAGTATGGTAGGTGTAATTAACGATGTTACTGAAAAAAAGAAAATAAAAAGAGAGTTAGATGAAAAAATCTATTTGGAAAAGTTAAGAACAGATTTTTTTGCGAATCTTTCCCATGAGCTTAGAACCCCTATTAATATCATCCTAGGTAGCCTACAATTACAAGAGTTGCATATAAATGCAGATAAATACAGTGAATGCATAGACAAATACAAGAAAACGCAAAAAAGGATGAAGCAAAATTGTTACAGACTTTTAAGAATTGTCAATAACTTGATTGATATAACTAGGATTGACGCTGGATTTTACACCCCTAACTTTAAAAACTTTGATATAGTAAAACTTATAAAAGATATTGTACTGTCAGTCGAGGATTATATAAAAAACACAGGCTTAAGCATAAAATTTCATACTAACATAAATCGCCTCATTATAGCCTGTGATCCTGAAAAAATTGAAAGAATCATACTTAACCTTCTTTCGAATGCCGTTAAATTTACGGAATCAGGAGGAAAAATAAATGTCAAAATAAGCGTAGATAATAATGAAGTAATCATCGCCATAAAGGATTCTGGGATAGGCATACCTCAGGAAAAATTAGATGATATATTTAATAGATTTTCACAAGTAGATAAGTCTTTATCCAGGAATCATGAAGGCAGTGGCATAGGCTTGGCTTTAGTAAAATCTCTGGTTGAAATGCATGGAGGTAGGATTTCTGCAAAAAGTCAATTGAATAATGGAAGCCAGTTCACCATCTCACTTCCAATACGGTTAGTTAGTCAACAACGCTCCTTGCAAGAGGCTAAAACGATTGGTGAAACAAATGTAGAAAGAATACATATTGAGTTTTCAGATATCTATTTCTAAATGAAATAATTTAATCGTTTCCTTCTCAATAATAAGCGGCTTATTCCCAACTCTTTAAGAGACAAAATGCCATAGATAGGGTTCTTTTTTCAACATGATTTTGTCAACGCTATCTATTTCAATGATAACCATATTTACAAACTATTTAAATCAATATGACAATATCCCCTCGGATTCTTTTCCAGATATTTTTGATGATATTCTTCAGCAGGATAAAAGCATGTTAAAGGTTCAATTTCCGTTACAATAGGTCTGGCATATCGTTTCTGCTGCTGTTCTTTGGTTTTTAGAATGACTTCCAAATCTGCTTCTTTTATATAGTAGATGCCTGTCCTGTATTGGCTGCCTATATCTGGTCCTTGTCGATTTCGTGTGGTGGGATCAATTACTTTCCAAAAGTCATTCAGCAAGCTTTCCAGATCAATAATTTTTTCATCAAATGCAACATAGCAAGCTTCTGTGTGTCCTGTTTCAGATGTGCATACTTCTTCATAGGTTGGGTTTTCTGCATGTCCATTTGCATAGCCCACCTTTGTTTCTTTCGCCCCTGGTATCCGGGAAAGATATGCTTCTATTCCCCAAAAACAACCTCCTGCCAATACTATTTCTTTCATTTGATGGAATTTATTGTCGGCCAATTTTCCCACTTGGTTCCATTATTTCCACAATATATAGCTAAACTTAGATAAAAATTTGTGATGTTTACTCTTTTCTTCATTTGCTTATGGAAACATGATATTCATATAAAAAGTCCCGCAATTCTTCGCGGGATTTTTATATGAATAGAAAACATATCTGCCTACCCTGAGTGAAGTGTTCTTTCTACCACTTTAACTATTTATTTTTCATTACAGGCACTTGCAATTCCGTCAGCCAGTCATTTTCATTTTCCTTATTCCAAATGCCATCAATATATGATTCTCTTGGATTGTCACTGTGAGTATATCCATTATCAGCAATCCATGTAATAATTTCAATATATATTCTCCCCTAACAGGAGAGTCAAGAAAAATCTTGAAAAATTTTCTACAGTTTTTTAGATAACACAATGAACCATCCGATGCCTTAAAGCTGAAAGTAAGCTTAATAATCTTGTTGATTTGAAAGATTCTAATCATCTATTATTTTAAACCAGATTTCCATAGCAGTACCTTCTGGTGAAATATCCAAGTACAATTCTAACATTAAAAGTTCTGTTTTTATTTCATTTTTTAAGAGCCAAGTTCCATACATATATTTAACCGCTTTATCCAGTGCATCGGTTGTCAGAAGATGAAAGTTTTCTGCTTCAAACCTACAAACTACATACTTCCCAGCAGACATTTCAAAATGAGTAAATTCATTTTGAGTATTAGAGCTATCTACCTCTGCACCTGCAAAATACCGAAGATAACCTTCTTTTTCACTTGGGCTGCCGACACCTATTTCATTTCCATCTTGTTTTAAGTTATCAATAACACTTTTTTTATTGTGAAAATTATGCCATAGCTCCGCTAAGAAGTCTATGCTTGGGTTATCAGAAAATTTAGTTTCAATAGATAATCCAGTAAAATGACGAGAAAACGGTAAATTTCGCCGAAAATTTCGCCGACTTACTTCTAAAATAATTCCATTTGCCACAAGTGGTACATTTTCATCTATTAAGTGATACTTCATAGATAAGTCTGGTTTGATGAAATGGGATAAGGGCCTTGGTTGTTTGCGGTAAGCATCAGGGGTTAAACCATATGCATCCTTAAAAGAGCGTGTAAAGGTTTCATGATGTTCAAATCCTAATGCCAGCCCCACATCAATAATGCGGTGGTTCCCACTAGTTAAAGCTTCCGATGCATTTGCCAATCGTCGTAATTTCACATATTCCATTACAGGCTTACTCACTAAACGCCGGAACAATCTCTGATAATAAAAGGGTGATAAACATGCCATCTGTGATAACTGTTCAATTCCGATTTTCTCTGATAAGTTGTTTTCAATAAAATCTAAAGTTTGCTGTACCGCTTGCCATGATTCCATAGTACATACACCTCCTACATCTATCATAGCAAGATACCTAAAAACTTTCTTGACTCACACTGCTCAATTTTTTAGTTTAGCGTAGCGTCTTCAATTTCCCACCAGAATATTATTTCAGCGAGCTTAACTCAACGATTATCTTTATTGAGCTTTTCCCCAAAGGGAAGAAAAAATCATGGGGCATTAGGATGTAATATTCCAAAAAAAGATCCCTGCATTTAGAATTTCCTCTTTGTTAGCTGGGATCTGTCATTTCTTTGTAATTGGATATCTATATTAAAACAACTTAATAACTTTAAGTTCCTAGCACTGTTAGATGCTGTTCTGAACTAATAAAGCCCTCTATTTAAACCATCTTTAATTGCAGAAAATATTTTGTTACCCCTAATTGTAGCTCCGGTAAATGTATCAATATCTTCCACAAAATCACCTGTATTATGGAGGTCATAAATAACTTCAAGTGGTTTACCTTCTAAGTACTCTAAGACTTGTTGGTGTTGTATTACAATAGGATAAAATTCATCCCCTTCTTCCATTTGACGATAGTCTTTGCCTGAATGTTATAAATGTCTATAGCTTAAGTCTTTAATAATATTGTCTTCTAAATGAAACTCGATGCTTATTTGTTGGTCTCCTCTATCTCCATATGTACCTCTGTATCTTCCATTATCATAGGTTACTACAATATTATCATTACTAGAGACAACTAGTTCATCTTTGTCTACGCTTACTTCTTCAGATTCTTCAGTAGTTGTGCATCCTCCTAAAACCAATGAACTTCCTAGAATTATTATTAACCCCATTAGTAAAAACTTTTTCATGACTTTCTCCTTTCTGTTTTTGTTTTTTTAGTCATATTAAGTATAAAAACTATTAAACATTATCACAAATTAACTCACCAAACTATTACCTTACCTCCTATTGGTAATATTTGTAACGCAAACAAGCTTTAATTAACTGGTGAATCATTTTGTCTATGGTGTAAGTCTGTTTTTGGTTACTAGTAGCAAGATAACCATTATATGAAATAATAATAATTATTATAGTACTAATAATCCAAAGCCTACATGGATTTCTCTATAAGCATTATACTAAACTTTCCTCTCCACACTTTCTTATGTATTAGTTAATATATTACACGATATAGACATTAATTCAATGATAATGAATATCGTTATCTGCGATATCATTATATGGAAATTCTGTCAACATTTATTTTCATGTAACATATAATCTCATCTATAAAAAATGGAATCTTTGCTTAAAAAATTAAATGATAAAAACCGTATTACTTTTGATATGCTCCCCTTGTAGTAGACAGTTAAAATAATATAACTGTTTATTATGAGGGGAGTTTTATTATGGGGAGAAAATCTAATGTACCATCCGAAATAAAAATAGCAGCAGTAGAAGACTATTTAAAATCTAAAAAGAGCGTTGCACAAATATGTGAAGAACTATCAGTTGGCAATACTACGGTAAGAGAATGGATTAAGATTTATGAGTCAAAGGGAGAATTGGGATTATTGCCTATGACAAGAAATATCGGCTATTCTAAGGAACTAAAAATTAAAGCTGTAGAAGAATATTTAGCAGGAAATGGTTCCGCTTTGGATATTAGCATGAAATATGGATTGCGTTCAAAGAAACAACTTCAAAACTGGATTATGAAGTATAATAGTCATGAAGAGATTAAATCATCAGAAGCAGGGGAGAATCGAATCATGACTAAAGGAAGAAGAACAACCTTAGAAGAACGAATTGCTATTGTTGGATATTGCATAGAAAATGGAACGGACTATAATGGAACTTCTAGAAAATATCAGGTTTCATACCAGCAAGTGCGTAGCTGGGTGATAAAATTCGAAGAATCAGGAATTGATGGACTTTTAGATCGAAGAGGGAAATGTAAGCCAGAAGATCAACTGACGGAAGTTGAGAAACTTAAAGCACAAATGCAGCTACTAGAAGCCAAAA
Organism: Clostridium formicaceticum; assembly: GCF_001854185.1. NCBI lineage: Bacteria > Bacillati > Bacillota > Clostridia > Peptostreptococcales > Natronincolaceae > Andreesenella > Andreesenella formicacetica. The sequence goes on along the minus strand of NZ_CP017603.1, from coordinate 3,226,380 downwards.
ATAAACGTTTAGAAATGGAAAATGCTCTATTAAAAAAGTTGGAAGAAATCGAAAGGGGGCGAGGTTAAATCTTATCAAACATGAGCATAAATACCTTGCTATTCAGGCGCTATCTTCAGAAAAAGGCTATACAACATCAATTCTTTGTGAAATCTTAGAAATCAGTCGTTCAGCATATCATAAATGGCTTCGCCGAGAGAAAAGTCAAAGAGAACTGGAAAATGAATATCTCTTAAAACTTGTAATAGAGTCATATGAAGAAAGAAGTGGCATTCTTGGCTACCGCCAGATGACGATTAAAATCCGTCGTGAACACAGCATAATGGTCAATCATAAAAGAATATATCGCATTATGCGTAGTGTGGGATTAAAGTCTGTATGTCGTAGAAAAAGAAAAAACTATATAAAATCTACCCCTGAGATTACAGCAGAAAATATATTAAACAGAGATTTTAATGCAAGTAATATCCATCAAAAATGGCTTACCGATGTTACAGAATTCAAATATGGCGATGGAAAGAAAGCATACCTGAGTGCTATTTTAGATCTTGGAGACAAGAGCATTGTTTCTTATGTCATTGGCAAATCAAATAACAATATACTTGTGTTTGAAACCTTTAATAAAGCTATTGAAAATTATCCTAATGCAAAACCTATCTTCCATAGTGATCGTGGTTTTCAGTATACCAGCAAGGTGTTTAAGAAGAAACTTGATCAAGCTGGAATGGTTCAAAGTATGTCCCGCGTTGGACGTTGTATTGATAATGGACCTATGGAAGGGTTTTAGGGAACTTTAAAATCCGAAATGTATCATCTTAAAAAGTTCGCTGATTATGAAAGCATCAAATGCGCCATCGAAGAGTATATCGACTACTACAATAAAAGCCGTTATCAGAAACGTCTGGACTGCATGACGCCACTAGAATATCGTAGTTATCTGTCAAGATCAATCGCATAAACATAGCGCCAATCAACGAGATTGACGCTACATCTTTTAATTATTTCCACTGTCTACTTGACAGGGGGCAGTTCAAAAATGGTAAGGTTTTTCTTTTATGCAAAAAGGAAATAGTCCCAAGATGTCGAATACTATGAGTAAAGATTAAAAAACTGGGGGCTATCATGATAAATTTTCAGCATGAAATGATGCTTAGCAATCATCTGGAATTATATTACATTTTGATATCAGAAAATCATATTTTAAGGCAAATCAATCATTTAATGGATTTTTCTTTCGTCATAGAAGAAGTTGAAAAAAACTATAGTGATTCGATGGGACGAAGTGCAGAAGATCCCGTTCAGCTGTTCAAGTATCTCATGCTTAAGAACATGAACGAAATTTCAGATCCCTTGGTGGCTTTAACTACTTTTTATCTATGCTATTCGTATTTTTAGCTGTGGTGATGAATAGCATCGAGGTTCTAGTTTGATCTTTCTTATCATTTTTCCTTTGCTGCAGCAGGGGCATATTGTATGATCTATTCCTGTTAGTTTGAAGAGAAGTTCCACCCAAGTCATAAACAGGCGACCACAGGTCGCCCCTACGTCCCACAATAAATTTTGACCTACCCCTGTATAATCACAACATTGTTGCACATAATAAATCAATCACGTCTTTAATATTTACGACGTCCTTGAAATGGCCTCACCTAACCCTACCTCTCTGCAGAGTGTCTCTCCCGATGAAGGATGTGGTGTACTAGTCTTTCCCATAAAACGTGCATCTAGCACCCTTGTAGAAACATATTGTTAGCTGATGTCGAAATCGCTGAGTTTCAAAGTCAGTCTTGGATGGCTGTCCTCAGATGTATAATAAAAACTAAACTCAGGTTAATCCATATCCACCTTCAATAAGTTTAGTGAGTTTAGAGAGTGCTCTAGCTGCTGGAGCACCGTCAATGATATCGTGATCAACTAAAACTGTCATATAAAGATACTCTCTTATTTCTATATTATCTTTTACAATACCTGGTTTCTTAACTATAGACCCTATTGCAAAACATAACGGATGAATACTTACTGGTATAACCCATCCATTAATCTTGCCTATCATGCCTACAGAGGTTATCATTACAGTTCCCATATTTTGTTTTGTTAATGAAGGGCTTTTCATAATACATTTCCATATCAATCTTCTTACAAAACCTGGTAAACAGTAATATATTTTCATCACAAACTTATTCTTCTTTTCTTGACCTAAAATATAATCATCTTCACCTTGAATCGACTGTTTTTGTCCACTTTTTATTTCTTGGTTGATATCAGAAATACTTTTTTCATTTGTTTTTCGAATAACATAAGGTAACGGTACTTTCTTTCCGTCAACTTCTCTTTCTATGGCTATTGATATGTCAATATCATCAAAGATAACTACTTTTCTCTTGCCTTTTCTTATTCCATGAATTGGTTTGAATTCTTCTACTGCATGACTTATACATTTGATTAACCATGAGTTAAAAGAAATCTTTTCTGATAGTTTCTTTTTTTCACGTATTACTTTTCGAGCTTCAGTTACATCTAATTCGATTAATGCTTTAATATGATGCTTCTTAAGACCAGCTACACCAATATCTATAGTAGCTGTTCTACTAATTGGAAATTCTTCTATTCTATATTCACCGATATTTTTTTTGTACATCTCCTTCTCCCCACTTTTTTAATAAGACTACAAAGCTTAACTAATTTAATTCTGTGTATGACAGACGTCTCTTAAGTTCGATTTCAGCTAACGTTATAGGAATAGGTAAACTGTTTAAATCAATATGACAGTACCCACCCGGATTCTTTTCCAAATATTTTTGGTGATAGTTTTCAGCAGGATAAAAGCACTTTAAAGGTTCTATCTCTGTTACAATAGGCCTGTCGTATATTTTCTGCTGCTGATTTTTGGTTTTTAAAATAACTTCCAAATCTTCCTCGTCTTTATAATAGATCCCTGTCCGATACTGACTGCCGATGTCCGGGCCTTGTCGATTGGATGTGGTAGGGTCGATTATCTTCCAAAATTGATTCAACAAATTCTCCATATCAATGATTTTTTCATCAAATTTAACATAGCAAGCTTCTGTGTGTCCTATCTCTGATGTGCATACTTCTTCATAGGTTGGATTTTCTGTATGACCGTTGGCATAGCCTACCTTTGTTTCTTTCACCCCTGGTATCCGGGAAAGATATGCTTCTATTCCCCAAAAGCAACCTCCTGCTAATACTATTTCTTTCATTGGAATCTCCTTTCTACTCTTCTACATTGTACTTAATTGTACTTATTTTATATAATTACCCACTTTTTTATCATTTATTAAGGAAGAAATAGATGAAATGCAGGTTGATTTATTCGAATTTATTGCCGACCAATTTTCCCACTTGATTCCATTATTTCCACAACATATAATTAAACTTAGATGTAAAACAAAGATGCAAACCACAGCATCCCCATTTTCAGCAGTACCATTGTCAGCTTAAGAATTACATAAAATAAGGAGGAAATCAATTGAATAATAAAATTACTTATGTACACACAAATATCGTTTCAAAAAATTGGAAAGAGCTAGCTCAATTTTACATAAATGTTTTCAAATGTGAACCAGTATATCCCGAAAGAGATCTTTCTGGAAAATGGTTGGATAGATTAACTAATTTGAAAAATGCTGAAATAAAAGGAATTCATCTTAGATTGCCCGGATATGAAAATGGACCTACTTTAGAAATCTTTGAATACACCTCAACTAATTTTAGTGGTATTACACCTGAAATAAATAGACATGGCTTTGGTCACATTGCTTTTCATGCAGATTCTGTTGAGGATGTCTTAAAGAAACTACTACAACATGGAGGACAACAGCTTGGAGAAGTTGTAATAAAGGATTTCGGCGAAATTGGAGTTTTAACAGCTGTTTATGCAAAGGACCCAGAGGGAAATTTGGTAGAAATCCAAAACTGGCAGAAGTAAAAGGCAACTGAGTTGCAGATAAAAATTTGTGATATTTACATAAACAATCCCACAATTCTTTGCGGGATTGTTATATGAATAGAAAACATATCTACCTACCCTGAGTTAGAAGTGTTCTTTCTATCACCTTAACTATTTATTTTTCATTACAGGCACTTGCAATTCCGTTAGCCAGTCATTCTCGTTTTCTTTATTCCAAATGCCATCAATGTATGATTCTCTTGGATTGTCACTGGGGGTATATCCATTATCAGCAATCCATTTGAAAAGATGGGCGTAGGCCTTTCCAATGGTACTATAAGGTCCTTTGTGATAAACACAGGCGGCAGTCGGTACTTTTTCAATCTTCTTGAACTTAATTGTTTCAGTATCAGTACCAAAGGCAGTCACCGACTCACAAAACTCAACATCAATATTCTGGTCTTTGTACTCACCATCATGATAGATAATAAAACAGTATTCTGGTACAGTACACTGTAGTTCAGGGTTAGCTTTAGTAACTTCTTTTCCGATTTGGGGAATAGCCTCAAAATAATAATCATAATTTGGTATCACCATACGTTTAGAGTAAACGATAACTTCTGGTAGTTCTTTTAATACAATCTCATAATTCATATTGAAATCCTCCTTCATTTTTTCAAGATAATATGTAATTTGAAATAGCTGCTGCCGCTTTTCTTCAATTGATGTTTCAATCTCTTGCTTTCTCTCTTCAAAAATAATAGAAATATTGCCACCCTTTAATATTGCCATTATTTCATCGATTGAAAAACCTATCTGTCGTAAAGCAATGATTTTGTGCAGTGTCGGCAATTGCTCTGAAGTGTAATAACGATAGCCGTTTTCTTCATCTACAAAGGCAGGTTTCAGCAACCCTATTTCATCATAATATCTTAGCGTTTTAATGGTTACCTTGTTTATTTTTGAAAACAATCCTATCCGGTACACAATCTTCACTCCTATACATATTTCTTGTGATAATTTCAATATAAATTCTCCCCTAACAGGAGAGTCAAGAAAAATCTTGAAAAATTTTCTACAGTTTTTTAGATAACACAATGAATCATTTGATGCCTTAAAGTTGAAAGTAATCTTAATAATCTTGTTGATTTGAAAGATTCTAACCATCTACTATTTTAAACCAGATTTCCATAGCAGTACCTTCTGGTGGAGTATCCAAGTACAATTCTAACATTAAAAGTTCTGTTTTTATTTCATTTTTTAAGAGCCAAGTTTCATACATATACTTAACCGCTTTATCCAGTACATCAGTTGTCAGAAGATGAAAGTTTTCTGCTTCAAACCTACAAACTACATACTTTCCGGCAGACATTTCAAAATGGATAAATTCATTTTGAGTATTAAGGTTATCTACCTCTGCACCTGCAAAATACCGAAGATAACCTTCTTTTTCACTTGGGCTGCCGACACCTATTTCATTTCCATCTTGTTTTAAATGATCAATGTCGCTTTTTTTATTGTGAAAATTATGCCATAGCTCCGCTAAAAAGTCTATGCTTGGATTATCAGAAAATTTAGTTTCAATAGATAATCCAGCAAAATGACGAGAAAACGGTAAATTCCACCGACTTACTTATAAAATAATTTCATTTGCCACAAGTGGTACATTTTCATCTATAAGGTTGTCTTTATTCATTCAAACAATTATTTAAATATTTCTACAGGGGTTTTTAATGATGTATAGTCCCAAAGAACCTTTATATCCTCATCTGACAATGCAATACAGCCTAAAGTCCAATCATAAGCGTTACCTTTTCCATGAATACCAACCGCTCCTCCCAATGGGGTATCCCAAGGAGGACGTTGCTTATGTTCGTTAGCATACTTAACTATATTAAATATTTCTTCATCAATTAATTCATTTTTCAATCCTCTTTGAGCATCTTCAATATTGGGATAGCTTAGGCCTAAAAACAAAGTATATTTACTGCGATCATTTCTGGTGCAAATATAATACTGTCCTTCTGGAGTTTTTGAATCACCCTCTTGATTTTTATCTCCTATGGGATTGCCGCCTAAGGCAATTTTAAAACGTCCTATCAATATCTCGTCACCATAAAGCTCTAATACTCTTAGTTCCTTATATATCTTTATTGATGCAGATGAGGGCTCTATCTGTGGTTTCTCAAGAAAAAGTTTTAGATTTTCTGTAGTTTGAAAAGTATTAGCTTCACCTACCTCCTGGAACTGTGTGGAATTATCCATAACAATAGGAGGTGTACTATTTAAATATTCTAAAATAATATTTCCAGATAAGATAACCACTATTGTCCCAGCTATAACAAGGAAATAAATTAAATTTTTCATAGTAAATCTTCTCCTTAAATATTTTTTTAATGCGGCTTTATAATTGTTATATCCTCCCGCCCTTTACTGGTTCAAAAATTCTAAAGGCACATACTTCCCACAACCGTTTGTTTGATGCAATTTAAAAAATGTTTATTTTCAAATCATTTGAAATATCAAATTTCTGTTTACTGCCAAAGATAATATGGAGGTGCTATAATCCTTTTTAATGTCTGTACCAAGTTCCTTAATGACCTGTTCATCACAAGACATTTCCATATCATGGCTCATAAGCACAAAGCTAAACCATACAAAAGGATTAAACCAGTGAACACAAAGTGCTAAAAATGCAAAAAGTTTAATCAAATATATGTTTTAACATTAAATAGGATGTAAGACTGTAGATCATTAGTAGCAACACACCAAATATCCATATAACAGAAAGAATAAATACGATCATCTGCATAGGGTTTATACTAGCATATGGCCTTGCAGCAGGTAAAAAATTATTGATAATAGAATTTACTCCACTTATCCCAGTATCTATTTGTGGCTCTACCATCATACCGATATCGAAAGGGATATATTCCATTTTAAATATTTCTCAATCACACAACTTTTTTAAGGCAGTATAAGTTGTAGATTTTTTCCACCCAAGCTCCTCATTACAAAGCTTGACAAGTTCTCCAGAGCCAACTGGCTCATTTTCCCAAACAATACTTGCAAAACGATATTCACTTTCTCAAAGATTAAATTTATCCATAGTGTACCTCCTTTAGTTTATTGATATAGACCTAATATTTTCAGTCTATCATTGTAGACCTGTCTTGCCAATGTATAACTTAATGGCTGGACTATTTAGGCTCTAGGATAATGGATACATGACATCCCTCATACTGAACACACCATAAAAGACTTATCCTGTGATTCGTTTAACCTGATAAAATACTCTTTTCAAAATCATACCCACTGTATAGAATATTAAATACAAAACCAAACAGTAGATATTGTGCAGAGCGAAACGAATTAATGAATTTATCAGGTTAATCTAATCATCCGATGCCTTATAATTATAGATGGGCTTAATGATGTTGTTGATTTTAATCGTATCCTGAACATTAGCAATAATCTCCTCCATAGGTTTATAGGCAAATGGCGCCTCATCTAAAGTTTCCATGGAAAGGGAAGTCGTATATATACCATGCATTGAATTTTTAAATTCTTCTAGTGACAGCATTCGTCTTGCCTGCTTTCTGCTCATTAATCTTCCAGCTCCATGAGGTGCTGACTGGTTCCACTCTGCGTTACCTTTTCCTGTGGCAATTATGCTTCCGTCCCGCATATTAATAGGAATAATAACCTTTTCTCCATTTTTTGCAGATATAGCTCCTTTTCGCAGTACCATTTCCTGAAGATCAATATAATTGTGTATTGTAGTAAAGCTTTCGGCAACATTAAATCCCATTTTTCGTATAATCACCTCTGCTATTGCCTTTCTGTTATACTTAGCATATTTTTGAGCAATACCCATATCATGGATATACTCATTAAAGCTTTTGCCTTCAACATAAGATAATGCTCTGTTTATTTTGACTTTTTTCTTTTCAATTTCTCCTTGTATTTCTTTAGCTCTACCTTTCGATTTTAATTCTGCAATAATCATATCATTACTCTTTCTTACAATTTCCTTTATTGCTCTCTCCTGATAGTACTCAGCGATTTGTTTTCCCAAATACCTGCTTCCCGAATGTACAACCAGGTATATATTTTTGTCTTCATCTTTATTCATTTCGTGAGGTAGGCTATCAGTGCCTTATTGGATTACTCCAACAGGTTCCCGATACCCCCCTCCCGAACCGTACTTACATGTCTCCATGTATACGGCTCTCCATTTATTTTCTACCTATCCATGTGGGTGTGCGATTTTATTATGACATTCCTCACAAAGTATTAATGTCTTGCGTTGTCTGCTAATCATCAATTTTTCCCAAACTTCTTTACCTTTAAGGTTTTTCAGTCTGTTAACATGATGCACCTCGAAAGGAACATTTTCCTTTCCACACCATTCACACATACTGGCATTCATTCTTCTTTCAAGTTCGGTTGTTCCCATATACTTTCTAACATTCGCTATTGGGTCTGGGTTAAATTGTTTTACTGATTTATCCCTTTTGAAACCATCTTTATAGAAATAACAAATTTTCTGTCCTTTTTTGGTTTCATACTTGATGCCCCAGTTTTTATCTATCCTATATTTTTCAATCATTTTATGGACACTGCTTTTATGTTTTCCAGCCAGCGTCTTCAAACAACTGTACTCCATCACATATCTGAATTGCCACATTTTATGGGTGACATTCTCAGCTAAGCGATAGTAATTATACAGGCCCCTAATTTCAGCATTGTAGATAGTCACAATCTCTAAATCACTCAAATTAATGAGCATAGGTCTACAGTCAATTTTCCATTTTAGTGCATTAATATCTCTAACCATATTCCTGTCTACTATTGCCTTGGTTATTACTTCCTTGGGCATCATTAATCTGACGTTTCTTCGAGCGCTTCGAATTTCAATACCCTTTTTATTCTTGTAGACGTTCTCATTGTTTCCTATGGTTATGTTGTATCCCAAGAATTTCGCCATATCACTGCTGTTAGTTATCAGAGTCTTTTCATCTGAAAGTTCAAGGTTTAGTTCATTTTTCAAGAAGCATTTGATGGATTCCTTGATAGTCTTACAATCCTCTTTGCTTCCATTAACCCCGATAAGGAAGTCATCGGCATATCTCAAATATTTAAGACTTTTATACCCATTGGGATTTACTATATAAGGAATTGATAGCATTTCCTTTTTAATTTCCTTATACTTAGCTATAAGTTCTTCCTTTTGTGTACTATTTTCTTCCATATTTTCGATTTGCTTTTTGACTTTTCCAAGCTGATATTCCAAATTTCTATATTTAGGATTTCTCTGTTGAGCCTTTGGTTTTCCACTATCAAATTCTTCTTTGAGTTTTTTAGTAACAAACCAGTCTAAGCTATTGAGGTAAATATTAGCTAATATTGGACTAATTATGCCACCTTGTGGAGTTCCGCTGTAAGTATTGTTGAATCTAAATTCCTCAACATATCCTGCTTTTAAGAATTTCCACATCAATCTGATGAACTTTTCGTCCTCAATCCGCTTTCTAAGTATTCCAATTAATGTATGATGATTTATATTATCGAAGAAGCCTTTTATGTCTCCTTCTATAAACCAGTTTACTCCAGTGAATGTCTTGGATATATCCATGAGAGCTGTATGACAGCTCTTTTGTGGTCTAAATCCATGTGAACAATCAAGGAATTTTGGCTCATAAATGCTTTCCAGAATCATCCTACACGCTTCTTGTACTAATCTGTCCCCAAAGCTTGGTATTCCCAGAGGTCTTTTCTTACCATTCTTCTTTGGAATATAAGTTCTTCTTGCAGGTTTTGGTTGGTAGCTTTCATTTTTCAGTAATTCGATTATCTTATTGATTTTATCTATACTGAATCCGTCTGCTGTTTCTTTGTCAACTCCATGAGTTGCACTCCCGTCATTGCTGTAGATATTGCTGTACGCTTTTCTGTAGATGCTTTCGTTGTAGAGTATGCGATACAGCCTGTCGAACTTAAATTTTGGTTTTAATGCCTGCTTCGATAGGTTGATTAAAACTATTTCTGAATTTTGCATAGAGCATTTCGCTCCTTTCTTCCTAGTTTAATCAAAATAAACTGCAACCCTTCGCCATGTAATAGGCTTTCCCTATCTCCGACTACTACGATTGCTCCGTTACCATGCAGGATATTCAGAGACTAATCTCATAGCCATTTCTGGCGTTCCTGTTTAGGTAATCTCCAGTTAGTACGGTAGATATGGGTAGTTTGTTGTCGGATAGAATTTTAGTGTTTTACTTATATCTATAAGTGCTTCACCCCTCTAATTGAAAGCCATTATTTTAGCTTTATTGATACTAAAATAACACCCCTATAAACTTCATCGATATTTATAGGTCAAGGATGATACTGGGTTTCAGATGGTTTCCCAGTAGTGAACCATGGCACTGCTCACACTCATTCTTTAAACAGGACAGTTTTTATCCTTATACAAACCTTTATGTCTCGATACTCAGTCGCAGTTTTCCATCTAACTGACTTATACCTTTCCAACCATGCTACACTCCCCGTTTCCTTTCGGTCTCGGATAAGGTTGGTGACATCATTCCAGCTTTCTTGGAATGTCGTTTACCCAATTACGCAATACCTACCGCCCATCTTGGACGCAAAATAAAATGGTTTCCGCCTCCAAGTGTTCCAATGCTGAGACGTGCTCTGTTTAAATCAATATGCTCCTTGCATTTTAAATTATTAAGCTCTATATGAGCATTATATTCATGAGGCGTCTTTCGTACATTAAATCCACTTGGAACAAAGGCCCGAATAACCTTATCAAGTTTAGCAAAATCAACCTTTGTTTCTTTTAACCTGCTGACAAACATTCCACAGCCGATGTCCACACCAACTAGATTAGGAACTATTTTGTCCTTTATTGTCATAGTTGTGCCAATAGTACATCCTGCACCCGCATGCGTATCTGGCATGATTCTAATCATACTTCCTTTTACAAACTCCTGATTACACAACTCCAATATTTGCTCTGCTGCTTTTTCCTCAACCTTATCAATAAATATTTTCGCTGTGTTATATTTACCTTTAATTTCTATCATTCATTCACCACTTTTCAACGTATTTATAAAATACTATTATTCAACCATAATACTAAATCTATAATTAGCTAACCCTTGAGTAGTTGCTTTCTCACCAAACCAGTATACGAGCATATTATAAGTATACATCCCTGTTTCACTCGGTAGGTCTATTTCTGCCACCCCCTATATCTCCCCCTTGCTGCACAAAATCCTTCATGTTTGCAACGTCCCTAAATCGGAGCCGAACTACCCTCCCCCTAGCGGAACTTCATTCTCAGTAAAGTGATATAGCAAATTGACACACTTTTTTTTGCCATGAATACTATTTATTAAGAATAACTGTAACAAGCAGAGGAGTGAAAAATAATGAATCAGAGACCTCAGGTTAACATCGTTGTCATACCGGGAGATACCCTTTTTTTTCTTGCAGGAATCTTCAATGTATCCATCGAGCAAATTCTGATAGCTAATCCCGGAATCATCAATCCTAATGTCCTTTTTCCCGGTCAAATTGTCACTATCCCCTCGGCAGCACCGGTACCACCAAATCCTGGTTTTGCCCGGGCACAATACCTTGTAAGGTTGGGAGATACCCTCTTTTCTATTGCCCAGCGCTTTGGTCTGACGGTAGAATTGTTATGGGCACAAAATCTCCAAATTTTTGATCCCTTTCTTATCTTTGTCAACCAGGTTATCAATCTAGTGGTAACGCCACCCTTGCCGCCACCGCCACCACTAAACACGATTCAAATCTATGTTTCGTTAGCAGAAACCCTGATCAGTATCGCTAGACGTACCGGTGTTACCCTGCAAGCTATCATCGCTGCTAACCCTCAGATTGTTGATCCGAACATTATCTTCGTCGGTCAAATAATCAACGTACCACTAAGATAAAAACAGTATTAAGTCAGATTAAACCTAAAAATCAGCTCAGAATAATTGTTACAACTTTCTTAATCTTATTTTACAAAAAACATCTTTAAAGCTTCAGCCATTGCTTCCCGTAACCAATGCTCCTTAAGTTTATATTCAAGTAGCAATCTAAGCAGCACATATAAAGACACTTTATCATCCCGCTCTACACTGTTATCCTTTGCTGAATATTTTTCTCCTAAAATTATATTTTTTATTGTATTTTTTAAAACAAGGAATTTCTAAAATCCCTAGAAATCTATTTTGCAAGAACAGTTAAAAATTTTGGATTATTGCTACTGACGCATAAGCAAAAAGAGTGAAAATTTGTTTTTATTTTTGAATTTTGTGGTATAATATATAAAAAGGTAATCGGTACCGCATGGTGCGATTGCCATATTGCGATTTGCATTATAATAATCACACTGTGGGTAGCAGGGTGATTATTTTTTTGTCCTGAAATTCAGAACTGCTAGTACTAACATAGAAAACAAGATCATTAAAGATAATGCTTCATATGTAGTCATAGCACCACCCCCTTCCATTTGGAAATAGAGGCAGCAACCACACCTGCTTTTATCCGATTACCTTATCCATATAATACCATATAAATAAATAAATCTACAATACAAAACGTCAGCATACCTCCACACTTATTGGAATTCATTAGGGTTTTGTATCTCAGCTTTAGGATGATGCTAATTGATTGGATATGCTTTTTTTAGGGTGAATTGCACCAGTATCACACTTGAACTGTTTTAGATAAGGGAATTATCTTGACTTTCCTTATCTCCATAATGATAAAAATACATAAGTACAATGCTTATGAAAAGTAAAGCCGATCCAGAAAAAAGCATTAATCTTAAAATTGATGTGTATTTAAGAAGTATCCCAAATAATCCATAGGATATAGGCAGAGATATATTGCCAACCACCGAGGATATACTAAAAACACGCCCAGCCATATCACTGGAAGTATTTAATTGAAGAATTGACTGCCAATACACAGAAGCATTTGCAATAGCTGCACCAATGAGAAGTAATAAGAGCATATAAGGCAGAACAAAGGTACTTGTTATAGACTTGGTTATTGCAATAGCTAAATAAAAAATACCCATAGCAGCAATAAAAACAAACAAATTTTTGTCCTTGAAGTGGCTTTTGCCACGTAATTGAATAGAAAGAGCACCCAACAGCATCCCAAATCCTATCATCATTTCCAAATTACCTAAAGTTTGGATACTATCTCCTGACAACGCCTTTGCCAAAAAGGGCAAAGATACGATAAGAGCTCCTACAAAAATATGAGCTATTCCTATGACTCCTATAGTAACTACAAGCTTCCTCCTACTTAGTAAATACCTAATTCCCGTTTCTATCTCATGTCGTAGGGTATAGTCGGCAGAAGGTGAATCAACCTGTGGAGGAATAGTTATAAAGCCTTCAAAAAAAGCTGATATAAGATAGGAAAGCCCATTAATAAGAAATACTAAGGTAAAACCAAAGAAGCTTACAAAGGCAGCTCCAAGTACAGGGCCGATAATCATACTGGAGGCATCTATTATTTCACTCAGAGCATTGGCTCGAGGTAATTGTTCTTGCTCAACAATCTGAGGAATTACTGCCTTGACAGTAGGATCAAAAAAAGCAGAGGCTAGAGATATAAGGATAGCTGCGGCAAAAATATGCCATAGTTCTAGAATATCAATGACTGAAAGAAAAGCAATCACAATCACACAAATTCCTCTAAGCATGTCACTGGCAATGATAAGGATTTTACGATTCCATCTATCTATAAATACTCCCGCAAAAACACCAAAAGCCAATCCTGGTAATACAGATACAGCCATAAAGAGACCCATAATTACGGGAGAATTCGTTTGCTGTAAAATCCACCATGCAAGAGCAATTCCATAGAATTTATCTCCGATTTGAGATACCATCTGTCCTGTCCACAGTAAAAAGAAATTTTTATTTAAGAATAGTTTATGAAGCATTTTATTTTCACCCCTCCTATTTTTTAAGTATATTGCTAGCATAAACTATAAAGCTATAGTCAGGTCAAGAAGATTCATAATAAAATTGGGCTACAATTCAGGGGAGGGAGCTCTTAGTAATACACCGAAGGATAAAAAGTGCAAAGTTTTTTATAGAGGAATTTAAGCGTCCTATAAAATGTATAATATTATACATTTTATAGGATGTTCATTTTTAACGATTATTTTGTTGCTGAAACACTTTTTTAGAATGTTCTCGTATAAGTTGAATTTCATCAAGAGGAATACCAAGGAATTCTAAAAATGTCTGGTGTTCTTCTGGATAAAGTCTTTCAAATTCCCTGTGCAGCTTATCCATTTCTTCCTCCTTAAGGCCAATGATTTTTAGAATATCAACAAAGCTATCTTTAGAAATAACCGCTGCTTCTAAAGGTACATCGTTGTTTTTTAACATCTTTATAATAAAATGTTGTTGAAACTTCAACTTATTTATTTCATTATTCAAACTTTTCAAACGTTTTTCTAAAATGTCAGATGCATTATTTTTAGGTGAATCTAGAAGCGTTTTAATATCTACTAAGGGTATCCCTGTTTCACGATAAAGAAAAATTTGCTCTAACCTTGTTATGTCCTCTTTCGAATACAGTCGATAATTTCCCTCTGTTCGCTTACCGGACTTTACTAGTCCAATCGATTCATAATATAAAAGTGCACTTCTTGAAATCCCAAATTTTTTACAAACTTGTCCAACGGTATACATTGTCATTACTCCAAACCACTAATATCCAAATCCAGTGCCTCGCCTAATATTTTATAGATATCTGACATCATTTGAGATAGCTTATATTCCGCATGCATAAATTCTGCAATAAGTGGATTTTGCATTAAAACGCTATGAAGGTTTTGTAATTCCTTTAGGGTATTTTCATCCACCTGTTGATTCATCATTTGCTGTCCTTGAACCTGTAACTGGCGCTTTCTAAAATCATCTACCATTGTCTTACATTGAGGATTTGTCTTCACCTTTTTCTCTAAATCTTTATATGCTTGATACTCCCGACTTTCCTTTAATCCCCTCGCCAATTGGTGAGCATAATCATAAACATTCATAGTTTTAGTCCTCCTCTAATTTCTTTATTATTTTAACACTATCATAAGGGCAGGTACGAGAATGGGCACCAATGAAGATAATACAACTCCGGTTAAAAAAGAGATCATAGCAGTATTACCATCAGTAGATTTTGCTATAATAGGTAATGTTGTGTCCATCGCTGTAGCTCCTGCTGGCGCAATAGCTTCAAGTTTACCAATATACCTTGCAATAAAAGGTATGCTGATAATGGCAATAACTTCTCTAGAAACATTTGTAATAAAGGCTAATGCGCCTAGTTCAGCACTATGTTTCGATAATTCTATAGCAGATAGAGAGTACCATCCAAAACCTGCACCGATTGCTGCAGCTTCATTCATAGGTATTCTTAAGAGAATACCACCTAAGATAGTACCAGTGATACTACCAACAGCGATCATAAAGGGCACCCATAACACCTTAAAGCCTATTTTTTTGATTTTGTTAAAAAGATCTCCTTGTTTACCGATATCCATACCTACGAAAAAAAGTAATAAACATAGACCTATATCAATCATTGTCCCCATATAGACTTCTATACCTTGAGGAAAAATCCAGATTCCCAATAAAATTCCTAGTACAACAGATAGCATGATTTTAAATGTCATCTTCTATACCTTCTTCCTGTCCTAATACTTTTTTTGCTATGATTTTTACTGCTAAGATACTCCCTACTATGGAGAAAATTGCCAAAATCATAGATTGATATCCGATCACTCCAAAGTACTGTATGACATTTTCATCAATTCCTATGCTGATCCCCATAATCAATAATAAAAAAAGCAAAGCACAGTTTTGAATGACGCCTATTTTTTCGGACAGAAAACTACCAAAGACATTTTTATAGCCAATCACTGCCCCTAATATTAATATTGCTAAATAAAGTAAAATATTCATCTCCCATCCCCCTCTATAATGATATACTACATCTTCACAGATTTTCCTTCATTTTTTAAACAAATAGATACCAAAATAAAAATCCGCCATCTCTTCATAAGATGACGGATTTTTATTTATACTTCCATAATCACTGGTAAAATCATTGGTCTGCGCTTTGTTTTCTCATATAAGAAATCCTTCAATGCATCCCTTATAGAGCTTTTAAGAACTGCCCATTCTTTTACATTTTGTTGTTCACATTGCTCTAAAGCAGCCTTCACAATTTGTCTCGCTTCATCCATTAGAACTTCTGATTCTCTTACATAGACAAACCCTCTTGATATAATATCAGGACCTGCAACAATTTTTCCGTTTTCCTTAGAAATTGTAACTACTACCACCATTAATCCATCTTCAGCAAGATGTTTACGATCCCTTAAAACGATATTTCCTACATCACCAACCCCTAAACCATCTACTAGCACTGGTCCTGCCGGTACGTTTCCAGCTAGTTTAGCATAATCCTTTGTGATCTCAACAATATTACCATTTTGTAAAGTAAATATATTCTCTCTATCCATACCTAAATTTGCTGCCAGTTTAGCATGTTGTTTCAGATGTCTAAATTCTCCGTGCACAGGTATAAAATATTTTGGATTAGCAAGTCGATGCATTAACTTCAATTCTTCTTGACAAGCATGCCCCGAAACGTGAACATCTGCTAGGCTTTCATAAATAACATCTGCACCCTTTTCAAATAGCTGATTAATCACTCTGCTCACTAATTTTTCATTTCCCGGTATAGGGGTAGCAGAGATAATCACTGTATCTCCTGCTCGAATATCTAGCTTTCTATGCTCAGAGGTTGCCATTCTTGACAATCCTGCCATTGTCTCTCCTTGACTTCCAGTGGTAATAATAACAATTTCATGATCATCATACTGGTCTATATGATTCACATCAATAATTAAACCTTCAGGAATCATCAAAGTGCCTAATTCTTGAGCTACAGAAACAACGTTTACCATACTTCTACCAGATATAACAATTTTTCTATTATATTTATAAGCAGCATTTACAATTTGCTGTACCCTATGAACATTGGAAGCAAAGGTAGCTACAATAATTCTATTTTTTGTACTACCAAAAATATTCTCAAAGGTAACACCTACATTTTTTTCTGACATGGTAGTTCCTGGCCGTTCTACATTTGTACTGTCTGCCATCATTAGCAAAATACCTTTTTTCCCTAGTTCAGCAATTCTTTGAAGATCTATCATTTGTCCATCAATAGGCGTATAATCAATTTTAAAGTCTCCAGTGTGTAGGATCACCCCTAAAGAAGTATGAATTGCTAATGCACAGGCGTCAGGTATACTATGGCTGCTACGGATAAATTCCACTTCAAAATTTCCAAGCTGCGTAGTCGAACCAGCCTCTACCCTTTGTAGGTGTACATCTGTTATTTTATGTTCCTTTAACTTTGTTTCTACTAAACCCAAAGTTAGTTGTGTTCCGTATACAGGTACATTGATCCTCTTTAATACATAAGGTAATGCTCCAATATGATCTTCATGACCATGGGTTAAAAATATTCCCTTCACTTTGTCTTTGTTTTTCATGATATATGTTATATCAGGAATTACAATATCTATTCCCAACATTTCATCTTCAGGAAAACTTAAGCCGCAATCCACAATAATCATTTCATCCTTATATTCGATTACTGTCATATTTTTGCCAATTTCCTTTAAACCGCCTAAAGGAATTATTCTAATCTTTGTAGGTTTTCTTCCCAACATTCATCACTCCTTTGTTATCTCTTTGTATATTCACTATTTTTTTATTATTGAGCTTTACCCGTACCTATATCCTGTAACATAATGGTGATCTATGCAAAAATACCTTAATGTATTTTGATCCTGATTAATAATAGATATATGTATTTTAACCTAAAAGTTAAACTTTTAAAAGTTTGTTATATGTAAAATATTACACATAGATAAAGTCTTGCAGAATATGCAAGACTACCTACACTTAGAACAAATGCCGAAAAATTTAACCTTATGATCCGTGATATGAAAATCATGATTTTTTTCTATCTCTTCTTCTAATTGCTCCAATAGATCAATTTCTACTTCTGTCACGCCACCGCAGTTTTGACAGATAAGGTGATGATGCTGATGATCATCCTCATGAGTGTTAAATTCGTATCTGCTACACCCATCATCTAAATTAATTTTAGATATGATCTGCATTTCATCTAATAGTTGCAATGTTCTATAGACAGTAGCTAAACCAATTTCGGGACATTTCTCTTTCACTAGCCCATAAATTTCTTCAGTATTCAGATGTTTACCTTGATTGTCTAGAATAACGTCTAGTGTAGCTCTCCTCTGAGGCGTCAACTTATGTCCTTTTTCCTTTAGTCTGTCTTTTAACATATCTATTAGGTTTTCCATTATGCCACCTTCATTTCTCAAATAATAACATTTATCAAGAATAGTATAGTATATAATTCTCCTTTTGTCAACGATTTCTAAGTGAATTTCTATTTTTATCAATTAAAAAAAACTTCTATTTCCTCCTTTAAGGCTATGGAATGTGTCGTCACATTACAATTATATGCATAAAATTCTACCCCAGCTTTTTTGCCCAATAAAGCCGCCTCATAAAAGGCTTCATCCATTTCTTTATTTGGCGTAAACTTATCCGCATCATCCCGTTGAACAATGAAAAAAACTGCTGATCGAAATCCCTGTTTTTTTCCTTCTATTAGCTCTAAAATATGTTTTCGACCTCGATCAGTAGGGGCGTCAGGAAAAGAGGCTAACTTGTTTTCCTTCACTAAGGTCACACACTTGGCTTCAACTAATACAGATTCTTTTTGATCTGAAATATAAAAGTCAAGCTTACTCTTGCCGAAATTGACTTCCCTTCTTATATCACTATATTGTTTGAAATAGGGTATAGATTTATGCATAAAAGCTTGTTGGAGTAACTGATTTGGAAGCCGTGAATCAATAGAAATCAATGTAGCATCTTTATGCACCATAAGCAAATCATACTGAGTTTTCCTGTGGGCTTCGTTTACTTTCCTCAATATTACTTTGGCTCCTGAAGTAAGCAGCTCCTTCATCCTACCAGTATTAGCTACATGCGCAATTTCTAACTTATCGTCAATAAAAACCTCTGCAATAAATCGATTTCTACGTTTATGAAATATACCTTCTATTTTATTTCCCTCAATATTTATTTTCATAATTTTCACCTTCTTTAGTTATACTAAAGCTATGTAGTACTGTTAGTAGTTTTACAAATATTCATATTTTAGGGGGTAGTTATCTTTGAGATCAAATTATAATCTTTTCTTAAACTTAGTCCACGGCATGTTTTTGGGTTTTGTTTTTGGTATAACAATATCTATTTTAACCCTTGAATTTTCACCAGAAATTAGGGAGTTTATTCATCCAGCTTACATATATCCAATCTTGTCAGTATTAGGTGCCATCATCGGATATGTTAAAGGATTAAACAATTATAGTAGATTATTGTACCCTTTATTTTCCACTACAGGAACTGTATTAACACCTATTATAGCTATTGTCTTAATATACTTTTTATTAGGATTCGATCGTTTGCTAGCTTTGCCCCCAATTGTTTTTAAATCTGGCATAGGATTGAGGGGGATGGACCCTGTATTAAGTAGTTATATTTTCACCTTTTTAGCTACCTCAGGCTTTATTGGTGCAGTTATCTCTAGCTTTTCTATTAATAAAAAGAATAGATGGAGCTTTTGAAGAGTCCATCTATTCTTTCTTTTTTCTATTTTTACTCAATGCCTTCTTCATCTAAAATTGCTTCATAAGCTGCAACAACATTTTCATATTCTTCATCATCCTCGATGGCTACTAAAGTATACTCATCATCAGCTTCATGAATTATTTTAAAGATATATGCATCTTCTTCTTCACCAGCATCAATAGGCAGTAGAATTGCATATTCCTTTCCTTCTACATCAAGTGTCATAATAATTTCAAAATCCTGTTCTTGTCCCTCTTCATCTACTAATGTTACAATATTTTCATTTTCTGACATTTTAAAAAACCTCCTTTATTATTAATAGCACATAAATGTATTATATACTAAACCTTGGAAAAAAAAACATCTTTTTTTCATTACTTGCTTATACTATCAAGATAGCTTTGCAAAATATATGTAGCCGCCACCTTATCGATCACTGTTTTTCTCTTCTTCCTACTCATGTCTGCTTGAATCAAGGATCTTTCAGCAGCCACCGTTGTAAGCCTTTCATCCCAAAAAACACATTCTATATGAATCCGCTTTTTCAACCGTTCTGTAAAGTCTATAACTTTTTCACTCTGGGGTCCTAATGTACCATTCATGTTTTTAGGCAGACCTATGACAACCTTCTTTACCTGATGTTGACTAATGATTTCTTCAATTCTCTGCAAGTCTTTCTTGATATTGGTTCGTTCAATGGTTTCTAAGCCCTGAGCTGTCCACCCCATGAGATCACTTAGTGCTACACCTATTCTTTTATCGCCTACATCTAATGCCATAATTCTAACCATATATAAACTCCTCCTAGATTACTTTTATACAAAAATGAGGACAGCTTTTTGAACAATATCCACACAAAACACATTTTTCATGATCTACAACTAATCCTTCATCTGTCATCATTAAAGCACGATGACTGCAGGTTTCAGCACACTTTCCACATGCTTCGCACCAAAAATCTATCATTAATCTTCTTTTTTTATTTTTTATCTTGGTGAGCAATGCTTCATCAATGTCCTTGCCTTCAAAAACTGCCACATTGTCATCAATTTCTTCTATTGTCTGCATCCCCACTGCAATAGCGTCTAAACAGGATAAGTCCAATACAAAATCAAGGCAGTCTTTATAGTTTTTCAAAAGATTTCCTCCACCTAATGGTTTCATGCCGTAGATCCCTTTCCCCATTTTCTTAGCCTTTTCTAGGAGATGTACCATTTCTTCTATGCTGCCATCTTGAATGCCTAGCCCAGCCATATTCACAATGGGATGAAGCACTTCTATTTCTTTGATCTCCAAAGAAGCTGCAACAGCCGCAATCGTATGGGTTGAAATACCAAGCGCCTTGATATATCCTTTTTCCTTCATTTTCATAAAGTAGGTAAATGCCTCCCAGTGACCTTTGAGGGTGTATTGACTTTCTTGTTCGTGTAGTAAAAATATGTCAATATAATCTATATTCATTTCTTTTAAGGCTTTATGTAGACTTGCTTCAGCTGTTTCTCTAGAATATGCATAGGATTTTGTTGCAATAATGATTTTTTCTCGATCCCATTGGTTTAATGCATTTTGAATATGGGGATAGGTTTCATAGAGTTCTGCCGTATCAATAAAATTAATCCCTTTTTCAAATCCATGCAAAAGCAGCCTTCCTCCTTCTTCGGGAGATTTATTGGCTTGCAAAGGGCCCATGGTTAAACTACCAAAGCAAAGCTTTGATACCAATAAAGAAGTATTTCCAAGTAAGTTATTTTCCAATTTTTTCCTCCTGTTTCAACAAATCCATCGCCGAATATAACATCGTAGTAGTTAAAAATATAATAGCAGTAGCTGCTGAAACTACACCAGAGTCGTTTACAGCAAAAGCTATTATACCTGCAACGATGATACCACTCCATCCAATAGCCATATAAGAATAAGTAATAGTAATTTTTTTGATGATACCCACAGGCCTGTAAAACAATATACCTAAAATCACGATAGCGCTTAATAAAACTTTACTCCACACAGTTACCCCCATGACCCTTATATTCATAGAAATTTTTCTAACAACAATTTGATAAATTACAACTGGTCCGCTAGAAAAAATTTGTTCGACCGCTGAAGCTAGATGACTTTGATTTTCAATAAAGAACAAATCAACCATTGCCATAGCAGCAACTACTATAATAACAGCAACCAAGATATAAAGCAACTTTTTAAAACTTATTTTTTTATTTAATAGCCTAACAGAAGTGAATAAAAAGGCAAAAACAGCAGTGATTGTCCCACCGACGTTAGCTCCAAATGTTGGAAATGCTATAATCATCGTTGTTATTAAATAAAACAGCAAAATAAAATATTTGTTGATAGAATATCTTTCTATCAAAGTAGTCGTGAAAATTAAAATAGCACCAATAAATATGCCCATGTATTCATTTCCAACTCCATAATATCGTGCTCCAATAATAGGATCATAGCCTAAGACAGAGTTTTTAATTAAACTTTGTCCTGTGATGATATCTATCATCAATCCTGCAACTATCAGTGAGGAAGCACAAAGGATAATATCTAAAGGTTGCTTTTTTCCTAAAAGATACACTATACAAACAAAAAAGATGGTGCTTACAACAAACAAAAAATAATTACTAACAATACTTAATACACCAAATAGTGGCAGAACCAGCAGGGTAAAAGGTGCTATAATATTACTTAAGAGCCCTAGAGCTATAGGGAGATGCCATTTGTAAGATATTTTTTTTCTAAAAATAATCGCCAGTAATGCAATAGCAGAAGCGATAATTTCATAAATAGCAAAGCTATAGAGAATTCTATATCTTTGTTGAGAAGTATTCACTACCCTACTATTTAGCTTCAAAATATAATTTATCGTATCTGTAGCTTTTACGGTTGACATTTCTCTGCCTACCATATTAGAAGATGAGATATGGAAATAAGACAAAACCGTAGGAGCAAAATCTACATTCCCAACAATACCTTCCCGACGGGTGGTTCCAGACCATAGAAGTCCTTTATTTATGCCATCATGGATAATAATTGGTGTTAGTCTTTCACCACGCTGTATCGCAGCATCAGATGGAAAAGGCGTTACCAGCATAAATACAGTAGGATTTCCATCTGCATGAATTAAAATTTTCTCAATAAAAGCGTCTATCTCCGCTAAAATATTTTTTTTATGTTCTTGATACATGATGGCATTTAAATAATTTTTATACCGTTCTAATCTATTGATATCTCCGGTTTCTATAACAATAAAATCTCCTTTAGCATATAGTTCCTTAAAATCTTCTAATAGCTGATCATAATTGGTCTTCATGCCAAAGGGACGATGCATGTCCTCCTCCACCATAGACCCATCAACATTTCCATAATCAATATAACCGTTACTGTCCATAGGAATAAAACCCGCCGGCCTAGATACATTATTTTCTACATCACTATTACCTAACAATGCCGTTTTATAGCCATGCTGTCTTAACAAATCACCTAAAATACCAGGAACAGCGCCATACTCTCCCCTTATATTCTGCTGTATCAATACATTGATATTTGTGTTGATAATCCCCTCATCTTTGGCAATCTTCCCTATTCTTCTCTCATATACAGCAGTATTTTCATCCCCCAGAGAATAAAATGTTGAGGTGTTTTCACCAGCTTCTGCTCTCGTTCCCCAGCCCAGGGTTGCATAAGATTTAAATTCATTTTGACTACCAGAAGCCCTTGTATTCATCAATCCTATGCTTCCTTCCTGGATCAATTTTCTCATCTGAGGCATGCTGTACAAATCTTGAAAATCCACACGATTTAGGATAAGCGCAACTACTTTTGGTGTTTCCTCAGCATTTAGTCCATAAACTGTAGCGTAATAGATATGTACCGTTATAAGTGGTATCAATAACATAAAAACCTGCATTTTATTGATTTTCAACCTTATTCGCTCCTATTTTTTTCTAAGTATGTTTTCAGCAGTTCCTCTAGCAGTTCATCTCGTTCAATTTTTCTAATAATGCTACGAGCATTGCTATGATTAGTAATATATGTTGGATCTCCTGATAAAATATAACCTATAAATTGGTTAATAGGGTTATACCCTTTTTCTTCTAAAGCTTCATACACTTCTATAATGATGTTCTGTACTTGCTTTTCCTTCTCTTTATCTAAATTAAACTTCATTGTTAAATTTAACTTTTCTCCCATTTATATTCCCCTCTCTTTCTTAATTTAATTCTATTTTATCATACTCTACCCTGTCCTCCAATGAGATTTAGAAAATGTTACAAAAAGATCATTATATTCTATACTAATGATTTATGCTAAATATATAGAGCATGGTTTTCCATGCTCTATATATTTTATCCATTTAATTGTTTTTTTAATAGTTCTTCCGCTGCTTCTAATGCCTCTTTTATTTTTTCTGGGTTTTTGCCACCTGCTTGAGCCATGTCAGGTCTTCCACCACCGCCACCACCGGTGACTTTTGCCGCTTCCTTCACAAGGTTTCCTGCATGCACGCCTTTCCCTAAAAGGTCCTTTGTGGCAGTAGCTATAAAGATTACTTTGTCTTCCGTTTCAGAAGCTAGTAAAACAACCCCTGATTGCATTTTTTCCTTTAATGTATCCCCCAGCTTTCTTAAATCTTCTACACCTTCTACATCTACTTTAGTAATAATCACTTTTATATCTTGGATTATTTGTATCTTTTCCAACAACTCATCTACAGCTCCCATAGCTAACTGCGCCTTTAGTCTGCTGATTTCACGATCTTTTTCTTTCACTTCTGCAACCAAACCCTCTAGACGACTAGCTACATTATTTGGTGAGGTTTTTAGCAACTCTGCAGATTTCTGTAAGGTGTTTTGCTGACTTTTTACAAATGTATAGGCCTCTCTACCAGTAACTGCTTCTATCCTTCTTACACCGGAGGCAATTCCACCTTCACTGAGAATTAAAAACATACCGATTTCACTACTATTTTTGATGTGGGTACCTCCACATAATTCAATACTATAGTCCCCTACTTTTACAACTCTTACAATTTCACCATACTTTTCTCCAAACAAAGCCTCTGCACCCATTTTTTTTGCTTCATTAGGTGTAGTTTCTAAAACCCCTACCTCTAGTCCAACCATAATCTGCTGATTGATTTTTTCTTCTATAGATTTTATTTCCTCCGTGGTTAATCCTTCAAAATGCGTAAAGTCGAATCTCAATCTTTCCGGTGTTACAAGAGAACCCGCCTGCTGAACATGCTCCCCCACCACTTCCTTTAATGCCTTATGTAATAAGTGGGTTGCAGTATGATTTCTAGCAGTGTTTTTTCGTGTTTTTTCCTCTACTTCTGTAACAACAGTATCACCTACCCTCAGCGTACCTTCCTTTACGATGACAACCTGATGAATTCTTTGATTAATTCCTTTTTTTGTATCAGTGACAGTTCCTTGAAACACCTCATTGTAAATAGAACCTACATCACCTACTTGTCCTCCACCTTCACCATAAAAAGTAGTTTCATCTAGGATAACAATGACTTCTTCTCCCTTTTCAGCCTTCTCTACAACAGTATTTTCTTTGACGATGGCCAGCACTTTTCCTTTGTTTTTCATTTCTTCGTAGCCTTTAAAGTTTGTGGTGATCTCCATATTAAGACTAGAAAATGCATCTTCCTTCCAACCTTCTGTGTCTCCAGCACCTCTAGCTTGTCTAGCTCTTTCTCTCTGCTTTGTCATCTCTTCTTCAAAACCTTGAATATCTACCCCTAACCCTTTTTCTTCTAAGATTTCTTTGGTTAAGTCTAGTGGAAATCCATAGGTATCATAAAGCTTAAAGGCTAACTCTCCTGTTAATATACTTTCTTTTGCTGTTTGCAGTTCTTTGATGTATTGATTTAAAATATCTAATCCTTGATGAATTGTTTCCTGAAAACGTTCTTCCTCTACTTGAATCACTCTTTTAATATAATCTTCTTTTTCTCGAAGCTCTGTATACATTTCACCATACATTTTTATTACAGCATCCACCAATTGATACAAGAAACTTTTTTCTACACCTAATATTTTTCCATGACGAGCTGCTCTTCTTAATAATCTTCTTAATACATAACCTCTCCCTTCATTGCTTGGCAAAATACCATCACTAACCATGAAGGTAACCGAGCGGATATGGTCTGTAATAATACGAATGGATATGTTTGTTCTTTCATCTTCATTGTACTTTGATGCTGTGATCTGACAAACTTGGTCTAGTATATATTTCATGGTATCTACTTCAAAAATAGAATCCACATTCTGCATAATACAAGCTACTCTCTCTAAGCCCATGCCTGTATCAATATTAGGATTAGGTAAGAGATTATAGTTACCTGCTTCATCCCTATCAAACTGCGTAAATACATGGTTCCAAAACTCAACATAGCGATCGCAATCACAACCTGGTTTGCAGTCTGCCTTACCACAACCATATTTTTCTCCACGATCAAAATAGATTTCTGAGCATGGACCACAGGGGCCTACGCCGATCTCCCAAAAATTATCTTCTTTTCCTAGTCTAACAATTTTATCTTCTGAAATTCCTACTTTTTTATGCCATATCTTATAAGCTTCCTCGTCATCCAAGTAGATAGAAGCCCACAGTTTATCTACTGGCATTTTTAGATACTCAGTAACAAATTCCCATCCCCATAAAATAGACTCCTCTTTAAAATAATCCCCAAAAGAAAAGTTTCCTAGCATTTCAAAAAATGTAGCATGCCTTGCTGTATAACCTACATTTTCTATATCTCCTGTGCGAATACATTTTTGGCAGGTTGCCATTCTTTTGTTAGGAGGCACTTCTGTTCCCGCAAAATATGGTTTTAAAGGTGCCATCCCTGCATTAATCAATAATAAACTTTTATCATTTTGGGGTACTAATGGATAACTAGGTCTTACTAAATGATCCTTTGATTTAAAAAAGTCTAAAAACAACTGTCTAATTTCGTTTAAACCCTTTTTTTCCACATAAATTCCTCCTTAAATCTGTACAATAAAAAACCCCCATCCTTACTTTTGATATCATAGTAGGGACGAGAGTATTCTCGCGGTACCACCCTAATTACCGTATAAACGGTCACTCATAGGAAAAGCCTTAAGATAACGGATTTACCGATAATCTCTAATTTAACCGTAGTTATTTCAAGATTATTGCTCCGAGACTGCTTCACATACTGTATCTAGAGGTTTTCCAGCCAAGAACCTCCTCTCTATAAGCATCAAGTATTGTTACTCCTTCTCATCATTGCAGTTGATAATTTTTAATTTACTTGCATTATATAGAATAACCCGTTTTTTGTCAATATATCCCTAAAATTTAACAATATAATTCATTAAATGTCTCCCCAAAACCTTCATAATGGCTGCAGTGGGAACAGCGATTAATAATCCTAATATGCCTAAAAATCTCCCTCCCACAATGAGTGCTAAAATTACAAAAATAGGATGAATTCCTACACTTTTTCCTACAATTTTAGGAGCAATGATAGCACTTTCAATTTGTTGGATGATAGTAAAAGTAACAATTACCCAAAGCGCTTTTACCGGTCCATCCATTAAAGCAAAAAGAACCCCCGGCACAATCCCTATAACAGGCCCAAAATAAGGAATGACATTGGCTGTTCCTGCTATCAATCCTACTAATACTGCAAACTCTACTCTTAGAATTAATAAAGCAACTGTCGTTAATATACCAACAAAAGCAGCTACCGTCAGCTGTCCTCTTATAAAACCTCCCAGAACCTCATCAATATCCCTAGCTATATTGAGAACTTCATGCCTGCAACACTTAGGAATAAATAAAACAATACTTTTTTTAAAGCCATCAGCATCTTTTAAAAAGTAGAAAGTTAAAATTGGTATTAAAACTAAACCAATCACTTTAGAAAACATATTTAGCAGTGTGTTGGTAACAGAAGTAAATATATCGAATACAAGGCCCTGAATTCTATCAATATTCAGCCTTAATAAATTTTTTACACCTTCTAGTTCCTCTGGCAAACTTTCTACATTACGATTATATTTTACATATAATTCGTATAAATAATCATAAGTGTTATTACTATACTTTGGCATAAATTCTATAAAACTTCTTACTTCTTCTGAAATTCTTGGTATTAGCGTGACAGAAAGTAAAAACAAAGCGAAAAAGATTGTTAAATACACCAATAGAACACCCCAAAGTCGTTCTATTCCTTTTGTCTGTAGATAATGTACTATGGGATTTAATATATAAGCAAATACAAGGGCAAAAATGAAAGGAGCAAGAATTTCAAACAGTAATCCTCTTATTCTAAACATAAAAATTACTACTAATAAAACAATGAAGACCAATACAAATTGATAAATCTGCTTTTTTCCTACATTTACCTTATTTTTTGCTGCCACATGTTGATTCCCAATATGAATAAGATAGTAAGTAATAAAGCCTAATAAGATTAAAATTGTTAACTGTGTCAGAAACAGAAAAAAGTCAGTGAAACCAGCCCCTTCTGTCATCATCTTAACATTTCTAGAAATAATCTCAATCGCACTATTTTCCATATGAAATCCCCCATAGCTTTCTTATATGTATTTATATTATATTCGCACTTTCTTGCCTCTTAAAACACCATTTTCAATCTTTTAAGATAAACTGTATGATAAAAGCAGCTAAATAGCTGCTTTTACATTAAAACATATTCATTGCACTCATCATGTGAGCCGCTGTGCTAATCATTTTCTTACTACGTTTCATCATTCGTTTTTGCTCCCTTGGACTCATATGAGATATGGCATACATACCCACTGTCGCTCCTATAATTCCTCCAGTTACTAAGCTAATCATTGTATCTCTTCTCATACAATCCCTCCTTTTTATTTAGGAAGAGGTTTCCCACTAATATTGCTTTATTATTTTTTGTCATTATTATTATTCTATACCAAGCAATTTTTTCAATCCTCCACCTTCCAGAAAGAGGGTATTTAGTTCATGATCCCCAAGAAATATACGATCCTGTTGAAACTCAATATATGAAACTAGTGGCAGTATTGAGTATCCCTCTACAAAGTCATCAATTATACCTTTACTAATCACCAAAGCAATTACATTTCCCCTTTTTTTCTCTATAATAGTATCTTTTATAATCCCAAATAACTCTCCATGGTAATTATAAATGTGAAATCCTATTACTTTTATAGGGTTTATCAAAGCTTCCTGTATTTCTGGTACCTGATGGGAAAACATAATATCATTTTCTGAAGAAATCACAAGACCTTCTCTCTGGATCTCTTTAATTTTCTTAAAAGGCACAACTTTTGTACTCCTATTAGAGATTTTGGGGGATTTTATGATAAAAGCCAGTAACGTTGACCCATTATTTGTATAAATTAAATCCTTCACCCTATAATCCATCATCTTTTCATTTTCTCTCTTTATAGGTAATCCAATAAATTCACTTCCTTTAATCATGATAATCCCTCATTTTCACAAAGGTTATTATAGTTTTTTTATTATTTTTACTTTAATTGTTTTAAAAAATTCGCCCAATACTTGTATACTCAGTCATAGTTTTCAAACAAAAAAAACATAAAATCCTATAGGCTTCTTTCACAGTCCTATAAGATTTTATGCTTTTTTGCCTTATATTATCTTCATATGAATGTATGTCTTTAAATTTAAATAACCGGAGTCTACGATTGCGCCCTTAGTGTATTAAAGATCATACACGTATAGCTATAGTTTTTTTATAATCGTGCCCCCACCTACAACAATATCCTCGTCATAAAGTACAACCGCTTGGCCAGGAGTAATCGCTCTTTGTGGCTCATCAAAAACCAATCGCATCTCTTCTCCATAAGGATATAGCGTAGCAAAGGCTGCCTTACTATTATACCGAACCTTTGCTTTTACTCTCCGAGGAGTATCTAAGTTGTCAAAAGGAATAAAGTTCACTTCATTCGCAATAAGTTCTTTACCAAAAACAGCTTCCTGATCCCCTAGTACAACTTGGTTTGTCTCTGGTATGATTTCAGTAACATAAGCAGGCTTTCCTAATGCAATTCCTAAACCTTTCCTTTGACCTATTGTATAGTAGATGATCCCTTTATGCTTACCTAAAACATTTCCTCGTTGGTCTACAAAATCTCCTGCAAGAATTTTCTTAGAACTATTTTCCTCTACAAAATTACCATAGTCATTATCTGGCACAAAGCATATCTCTTGACTATCTGGTTTTGTCGCCACCGGTAAATCTAGTTCTTCTGCTATTTTTCTTATTTCATCTTTATTATAGTAACCCAATGGCATTAATGTATGTTTTAATTGATGCTGCGTCATATTATATAATGCATAGGTTTGATCTTTTTCATCGGTAATAGATTCTTTAAGCAGATATCTGTCTATACTTTCATCGTATTCTATCTTAGCATAGTGGCCAGTAGCTACATAGTAACAATCTAATTGAAGTGCTCTTCTTAAAAATTCTTCAAACTTAATATGTTTATTGCAGGCAATACAAGGGTTTGGTGTTCTTCCCTTTGTATACTCGTCTATAAAATAGTCAATAACTTTTTCTTTAAAAACCTCTTTAAAATTCATTACATAGAAAGGTATGCTTAGTTTAGTAGCCACTCGCCTAGCATCCTCTACCGCTGACAAAGAACAGCAGCCAACATCTGATTTATTGACTTCTTCATCATCCTGCCATATCTGCATTGTAACACCTATTACTTCATAGCCCTGTTTTTTTAATAGATAGGCAGCTACCGAACTATCCACGCCACCACTCATTCCTAACAAGACGCGATTATTTTTTTTCAATCTTCTCACCTCACCTACATTTTGACAAGAATAAACCCGAGAATTTTCTCGGGTTTTTTATTTTAGCAATGTTCTCCTTCTTCATCCTCATCATGATGATGATCATGCTCTTCATTAGGGTCAAAACCTTCTAATTCTTTAAAATATAAATCATGCTTGTTGGCATAATCATAAATTGCAGATTTTACTGCCTGTTCTGCTAAAACAGAACAATGCATTTTTACAGGTGGTAATCCATCCAGTGCCTCTGCTACAGCATTATTTGTTAAGTGAAGCGCTTCTTCAATCGTTTTTCCTTTTATCATTTCTGTAGCCATGCTGGAAGTTGCTATTGCAGAACCACAGCCAAAGGTTTTAAACTTTACATCTACAATAACACCTTCTTCTATTTTTAAATACATTTTCATAATATCTCCACATTTAGGGTTACCCACCTGACCTACTGCATCTGCATTTTCTATTTCCCCTACATTTCTAGGATTCATAAAATGTTCCATTACTTTATCACTATACACTTTTTGCTTCCCCCTTTACTTTTTCATACAACGGTGACATTTCTCTTAGTCTTGCTACAACTGGTGGTAATTTTTCAACAACATAATCAATCTCTTCTTGCGTGGTAATATCTCCTAATGATAGTCTAAGGGAGCCATGAGCAATCTCATGAGAAAGTCCTATAGCCATTAAGACATGAGAAGGATCTAAAGAACCTGATGTACAGGCAGAACCACTAGAACCAGCAATTCCAAGCATATCAAGACTTAGTAATAATGCTTCTCCCTCAATAAATTCGAAGGATAGGTTTACATTACCAGGAAGTCTTTTTTTCGGATGTCCATTCAACCGCGTATAAGGTATTTTACCGGTTAATTTATGAATTAATTGATCCCTTAACTGCATCAGCCGTTGATTATGTTCTTTTATGTTTTCATGAGCTATTTCTGCGGCTTTACCAAATCCAACGATTCCTGGCAAGTTTTCAGTACCAGCTCTTCTTTTCTTTTCTTGTCCCCCTCCATGTATTAACTGATTGAGTTTTGCACCTTTTCTAATATATAAAGCACCAATTCCCTTAGGGCCATAAATTTTATGAGCAGAAATAGATATTAAATCAGCACCTAACTCTTGTACATCGATTTCAATATTACCATAAGCTTGTACTGCGTCTGTATGAAAAATGATTGATTTTTCTTTTGCTATGCTTGCTATTTCTTTGATAGGTTGTATCGTTCCAATTTCATTATTAGCATACATAATCGTTATAAGTATTGTATTATCTTTAATAGCATTTTTCAAGTCTTCTAAATCAATAAGACCATATTGATCTACATCCAAATACGTAACTTCAAATCCTTCTTTTTCTAAATATTGGCAGGTATGTAACACTGCATGATGTTCAATTTTAGAAGTTATAATATGGTTCCCTTTGGCCTTTAAAGCATAAGCCACACCTTTAATCGCCCAGTTATCTGCTTCAGATCCACTACCTGTAAAATATATTTCTTCAGATTTTGCACCTAGGGATTTAGCAACCTTATCTCTCGCTGAATCTATAGCTTTTTTGCTCTCTCTACCAAACGAATGGATACTTGATGGATTGCCAAAATGTTGATGAAAATAAGGCAACATTTCTTCTAAAACTTCTTTTTTTACTGGTGTTGTAGCAGCGTAATCTAAGTACACCTTCATGTGATCCTCTCCTTAAACATATAATGATTTACTTATTTTATAAACTTAATTTTTTATATATAAAACATATAATTGTCTTTATTTTTAATTTTATTATGGTCCTCCAGCATATCTTCTAGTGAAATAGAATCTATGACTTCGTTTACACTATCTCGAATTTTTTCCCATACCATCTTTGTAGCACAATAGTTGGCTTTTTCACAATTTTTAGGTTCCTCCTCCATCACACAATCAGAAGGCGCTAAAGGACCCTCCAGTGTTCTGATAATATCTCCTACTGTGATGTTTCTAGGCTCACTGGCTAACATATATCCTCCCTGTGCGCCTCTTACACTTTTCACTAGACCAGCTTTTCTTAAGATAGCTACCAGCTGCTCCAAGTAGTGATCAGATATTTCCTGCCTCTCTGCAATATGCTTTAAAGCAATGGGACCATCGCCATAATGAAGAGCTAAGTCAAACATTGCCTTTAATCCATACCTTCCTTTAGTTGAAAGCTTCAAACTACCTACCTCCCCGAATTCCAAGTAAAATGATTGGAGTTTAATTTAATTATAGTATCTCCTAGTATTTTTGTCAAGATTCCAAAAATAAAATCGCCAAAATTATGAAAAAAAATACAATCTTATCTCTTATTTCTTCTTTTTATCCAATAATATTTTATATTTCTGCACCTTTTATATTCTTCTAAAATACAATATGGATATAAGGAGGTGTCTAATGAATGATTGATTTAATACTTTTTGTGATGATTACTTTTCTTACAGTCATCTTTATTTTTGTTGTAGCTCCCGTTCTTAGTAAAACCATTAATAATAAAGACATGGAAAAAGTTGAAACCCTTATCAATAGAGTTGTTCTATTTATAGAACAAACAGAAAAAGATATCTCAAACGAAGAAAAAAAGCATTTAGCCATAAGCTATACAAAAACTATTTTAGAGTATTTGGACATAGAATTCAATGTCTTATTGCTAGAAATTCTAATAGAAGCGCAGGTTTATTTACTGAAAAATAAAAGTACAAATAATTAATTTAAATCTTTCCTTGATAAAAATAAAAAAACCTCTCTCAGAGGTTCATTTTTTATGCTTTATCTTTTATCTCTTAAAAATATTTTCTTTTTATAATCAAGTCTGCTGCATGACCAAAATCTAATGTAATCGTACTATACTCTTTTGCAATTCTTTCACTGATAATCACAGCAGGAATTCCAGCTGAAACCAATACGATGTCAAAGCGATTTCGATATAGAGAAGTGAGCTTTACGATCTTAGAACAATCCTTTAATCCTCTTACGGCTCTAAGTAATCCTACTACTCTTATACCTTCCCTCGTTAAATAAGGCACTAGTCTGTCTACCTTATTGCCTATAAGAAAAACCCTTGGCTTAGGAGATTGTAATAAAAATTTTTTTAACCTTTGCTTCTCCATTAGAAAATAATTAATACATGCATTTGTCAGTACCTTTTGGTTTGTGTTTATCTGGTGGGCCTCAAAAACTTTTATCAGCAAAGGAGTAAAGTCCGGTAATTCATTCATTGCTACTCCAACAATATCTGCTTTTTTCACTGAAGCAACAAGTTCATCTCTAGCCTTTAAATCCGGTACAGTTAATCCAGCATAAGGTAACCATTTCCTCTTTTTTATTTCATCACAACGCAATACAACTTCCTGAGCTAAGGCTAAGGCTTCCCCATCGCCTAATCTTACAATGGACAATCCCTGCTTATTTCTATAAGCCGTATACATTTTTTCAATGACTTCATCTGCCGATAATAAACTTTCCTCCTTGATCATTCTTTATCACATCCCGATTATGACTTTTTAAGCTAAAGAATCCAATCTAGTACTATTTTATGCTGCTGATTATGCTATCTATGAACTTTTCTTAATCCTCTGTAACTATGCAAACAAAGGCGTTTTATGACTATTATTATTTATAAATATACACTAATTTTTCTTTATAGGAATCCATCTCATGCCAAATATATGGAAACTTCTTATCGCAGTTTTTATCTATTTGTTTTGCTATTTTAGCAATCGAATACTGATTATCCCACTTATATATTTGAGGCCTATAGTCTGCTATACCTAAAAGTTTCAATCGTTTGCTATGGATTAAATAGGGAAGTTCTGGAAATCTATTGATGCCAACTGCAAATGAAAAATCAATCAAAATTAATCTATCTAAATTTTTATCTTGATTTTGAGCTACCATAATATTTTTGGGATGGATGTCACGGTGAATAATATTTTCTTTGTGAAGAGTTTTTAATATACTTAGCAGTTGTAACAAAAATTTCTCTTTTTGTTCATTTTTTGATAGTAACCTATCTCTTAGTTTTGCGTTACTAAGCATCTTACTTAGCATCATTCCTTCAATGAACTCAAAAACAACAAAAGGAAATACATCATCTTCGTAGGTAATCACATTAGGGAAATAGGGTGACTTCTTCAGTCTTGGCAATTGAAGTATCTGTGCTTCCCGAGTTATAGAACCACAGAAATATCTATCATATTTTATAAAAACTCTTTTATTTGTTGATAAATGGCTTCCCTCAAAAAAAATATTTGATTTACCTACAGTTAATGGATATACCTCCTTTACATTATAAATCTTATATTCTTTCTGCAAATGCTGTAGAAATTTCTTTTTATCTCTCGTCTCCACTTTAAATCTCCTCCTCTACATAAGTCTTACTGCATTGAATCAATCTCCATCAAAATACTTATACTTTATCTGTATGAAAGCACGATAAAATTGTGTATCACTACTTATTTATAGGAAGAGTAAAGTTGTTTTTACAATGTCTCATATAAAATAAATAGGCTTCATTACTTAAGAAGTTTAGCCTAAATATTTTTTATACACATTGACAAAAATTTCTCTATACTTATCATAGCTTTTGTATCTTTCTTTTTCGCTTTTAGGACAATCATGTATACACCATACTTTTTCCATTTTAGGGACGACTACCTTATAACCGGCTTTGATAAACTCTAAACTCTGTGAAACGTCATAAAAATGCCATCCGGTAAAAAGATCTTCCCTCCAAGGCACATCGTATTGAGTAATCATTATCAATCCATCTATTCCTTTTACAGTTTCATAAGCATTCCTAAAGTTTCCAAATCTCCAAGGCAACTGCTTTCCATCAAGATGTGGAATATGGATAAGATTTCCATACTTATGGTTTGATTGATGTAATAACCCATTTTGGGGAAGTATTTTAGCTCCCGCAACGCCAATCATTCCAATTGCCTTATCTCTTTGAAAAACATTGATAATATCCGCAATAAAATTTTGATTAGTGATGTATACATCTTGATGCATATAAACTTTATATTTTGCATTGGTGCTGCGCATAGCTCTGTTATATGCTTCAGTAAGATATTTAGCATCATTTATAATAATCTTCTCTACTTTACATCCATCAGGAATTTTTAATGAATTTATGTGACTTAAAGCCTTTTCACTCTTCCTTTTATTGTTAACACATATTATAAAACATATTTTTTCTCTATATTTAATATGTTTTTTTGCATTAGTATTTGTATGGGTATAAACAGTTTTTTTATTTTCTTTATTGGCATAAACAAATTTTTTATTTCCTTTTTCTCGAACTTTTTCTATTTCATGTAAACCACCATTAATCTTTATTTTCATCCTCATATTTCTCCCCTTTTAATTGCTGTATTTATCATTGACTATTGTTCTAATTTATTATATTCAGCTTAAAATATAATGTTAACTGAATACCTTTGAAACACTGAATTACAACGTATTAACTCAACTGAAGTTTTTATTAGATAAAAAAAATCCCTCACATAAAGGTGAGGTTTTATAGTTTCATAAACTAAACGCCTATTACTTCTGGTACATCAGGGGTAAATGTGAGTCCAGCTGGTAAGTCTGATAACTCTAACAAAAATTGAATAGCAGCTGGGTTGGTTTCAGGAGTACCATCAGTTTGTGCATAGTTCATTGCTGAAATATTTAGATCAAATCTTATCGTAGTACCAATGGGAAGTACTACAGGAACAACTACCTCGTCAGAAAACTGGTAAACGATTTTCCAGTCATCCGTTGGCGACAATCCTGTATTTAGATCAAAAACACCACCGCTAATAGGAATTTCATCTTCAAAAAGTACGATACCTAGCAGATCTAGCCCTTGAATTCTCAATGTTCCTTGAAAAGCATTGTCAGCAAAAACAGTTAAATGGACTGGTATAGTAAAATCTAGATCTATGCCTACGGCTAATCCATCTGATTCCGCAGCTGAACCAAAGTCTACTATTTCACCATTTTCAGCGCTTGAAAGACTTACTGGATCCTCTGACCAAACATATTCAGGTTGATCTGTGAGGGCTGGATTTGTGATTTGGGGCCAGAAGGTAAAAGGATTTGTTACCTCTACCGCCGTATCCCCTGGAGAAAACGCTGGATCTGCTGGATCTTTGAAAAAGGTGGTTGCACTATCACTTATAAACCTATAAATTGCCATTTTATTTTCCTCCTTTTAAATTTATTTTTTTGATTTGAAAAGAGACTATTGTCCTTCCCTCTTTTCACTATAATCTATTCAGAACATAAAAATATGTTACTAACTTACTTGGTTTTTTTTCTTTTTCTCCCTGTAAGTGTCCGCGTAAAATATTCATTATGAAAAATGTTTTTTTGAATAGCTTTATAATTCGCTTTATTCTTCCATGCGACATAATTAAAACTTATTTGATCTCTTATGCTGAAGGAAGCTACTTCATCCCACCAAGCCTCCATTAATTTTTTTACTTCGGCCTCATTATGTTTTCTAATCATTACCCCACTTGCAATTAAACCCTGTTTCTTTTTATAGCCATCCAATTTATATCTTTCTATTTGTTTTGAAATTATTTTTGGATTATCTTTTTTTTTAGAGCATACCCTTGCTTCATCATAGAGACAGTTTCTTGTTGGATGTTTGAAAAAAGCCATGTTTGCATTACCTAATTCTTTTTTAAGCAATTTTCTAAGGTCTCCTATGATCAGCATACTTCCATCAACCCAAATACTATATTCATAGTCTGGTAGATATACATGCGGCAATATTTTGTATCTTCTTGCTGTTTTAATTAGATGATTAGAAGGATCATTTATTTTCCGTATTTCCCATATGTTTGATTTCATATTCTTATCGTCAGTAAAACAAATATAATCACATTCTTTTGACACAAATCTTGGTTCTTTCAATTTTTCATATTTTCCAGTAATAGCCGTATAAATTGCAAT
Organism: Clostridium formicaceticum; assembly: GCF_001854185.1. Classification (NCBI taxonomy): domain Bacteria; kingdom Bacillati; phylum Bacillota; class Clostridia; order Peptostreptococcales; family Natronincolaceae; genus Andreesenella; species Andreesenella formicacetica. The sequence continues at coordinate 3,188,886 of NZ_CP017603.1, read as the reverse complement.
TTTATTCTTAGCCATATTTATGATCACTCCTAAAAATCATTTTATAGCTTCTATAAGGCATACGCTCCTAAATTTTAATATACTAAAGGCTGCATTTGCAGCCCATGGTTTTGGGCGAAACCGTAGACCGTATATATTAAAATTTATCTTTAAAAGCGTATGTCTATATTTATTTGTATTTATCTAATTTTGATTTTATCCTTTGACGCATCATTGAAATATCTTTATTATTCCTGGTTTTTTTTACATACTCTGCTACAACACTAGCTCCATGTTTCTGTTTCAGTATATGTCCAGCCCTTCTACTAATTTGTTTTCGTCTTTCTAGCGTAAAGCTTTTTGATTTTTTGTGGTAAATATAACAATGATCTGCAATTCTCAGTACATATCCAGCCTTCACTGCCCTAATACAATAATCATCTTCTTCACCATACCCTATAGGAAACCTAGCTTCATCTAGATATCCTATTTTATGAATGACTTCTCGTTTAATCATAAAGCAGAATCCGTTGACAAGGGGAACTTTCGGAAATTTTTTAAGAGATACCGATTGGACAATTGAACTCATAGTCTCTAAATCAATTCCTTTAGGCAGCTTATTTGTCAACCAGTTTTTCATATCAGGAACCGTCTGCCAACCGGCTGAATTTGATAAGGGACCAACAATTCCTGTTTTTGGTGTTGTTGTGATACATTCTATTAACTTTTCTAACCATCCCTTTGTTACAATAGTATCACTATTTAATAACAGTAAGAACTCCCCTCCAGCAGCCTTTAACCCTTCGTTTGCAGATACAGTATATCCTTTACTTTCTTTGTGGGTAATCAGTCTCACCGGCTTATTTTTAATAAATTCAGATAAAAACTTCTTCGTCTCTTTATTACTCCCATCATCTACTATAACTAAATCAAAATCAATTGTTTTCTTGGCATAGAGTGACCTTAAACATTCTTTAACATCCTCTAAAGCATTATGAATACAAATAATTATACTTATTTGAGGATATTTTACCTTATTATTCAAAACTATTTCGCCTCCCTTCCTTTGAAATATCATCTCCCCGCGCCCCGCATTTTTTACTACAATATATGTTTGAGTCTATAAGATGTTCCTTTGGCTTGCTCGCCCCTAATAAGTTTGTATTTTAAAGAGTAACATTAATAACCTTCTGACATACTTTGTATTAGCAATAAAGTTAAATCAGTAAAACCACAAACAAAGTCTTTTTAGGAGAGTGATTATTTTGAATAGGTTTTGGGATAAAATTATCCAACCAATTGTTGAAAAAAATAGTGCTAAGCATATTGTAGAAATAGGATGCGCTAGTGGTGTAAATACAAAAAAAATTTTAAGGTTTGGGGAAAAAAAATATATAAAACTTTCGGCAATAGATCCCAAACCTTTGTTTAATACGAATGATCTCAAGGTACATTATAAGGATCGTTTTGACTTTTACAAAGATATAAGCTTAAATGCTTTGCCCCTCCTTAAAGATTACGATATCGTTCTTATTGATGGGGATCATAATTGGTACACAGTTTATAATGAGCTTAAGCTCATAGAAAAATCTAGTGTAAATAAAACTTTTCCAATTGTTTTTTTGCATGATGTAGCTTGGCCCTATGCTAGAAGAGATTTATATTATAATCCAGAAAACATTCCAAAAAAATTCCGTCACCCCTACAAAAAGGCAGGCATGAAAGAAGGTCACAGTGATTTATTAAAAAAAGGAGGGCTGAATGCAAAGCTCAACAATGCAATTTATGAAGGGAATCAACGGAATGGGGTCTTAACTGCTGTTGAAGACTTTTTAAAGGAAACGAAATATGATCTTTCTTTTCAAATGACAAAAAAGTGCCGCGGCCTAGGTATCATCTATCCTAAAAGTAAAGATTTAGATGTATCAATCAAAAATTTACTGTCAAGTTTTTAAAAAATTAATGTACTAAGCTACCTGTTTAAAATGTTCTTGTATAGCTTAGTACATTTTATTGCCTGCTGCTTATTATTATCTTAAATAATTCCGAAATGTTCTCCAGTTCTTATCCTTATCAGATTGTATTATCTCATGAACTTTATCTAAAGGCCATTCAATCTTTATATCTGCATCATTCCAGATAATCCCCCCTTCATCTTCAGGATGATAAAACTCCGTACATTTATAGGCAAATTCTGCCGTCTCTGAAAGTACTAAAAAGCCATGAGCAAAGCCTTCTGGTATATAAAATTGTCTTTTATTTTCTTGATTTAATATACATCCATACCACTGACCAAGGGTTTTTGAAGTTTTTCTTAAATCCACCGCAACATCGAAAACCTCACCCTTTATCACCCTGACTAACTTACCCTGAGGATATTTTTTTTGAAAATGAAGTCCTCTAAGAACACCTTTTTGAGATTTTGATTGGTTATCCTGTACAAATATCCTATCTAATCCAGCTTCTTTGAACTCTTTATGATTATAGGTCTCCATAAAATAGCCTCTGCTATCTTGGAACAATCTTTGTTCTATAATGTATAGCCCTTCAATAGGTGTTTCAATAAACGTAAAATTCCCCATACTGTCCCTCCCTAAAGATTTCCATACATCTTTTCAAAATAATTCGTATACTCTCCAGAAGCTATACCGTCAAGCCATGCTTTGTTTTTTATATACCAATGAATTGTTTTTTTAATTCCTTCTTCAAATGAAGTTGTAGGTTTCCAGCCTAATTCTTCTTTTATTTTGCTGGGGTCAATACCATATCTTCTATCGTGCCCTTTTCTATCTTCCACATACTTTATCAAATCTTCATTTATAGTATTATCAAGGTTTTCAGAGATATATTTTATAACAGTTTTTACAATATAGATATTTGTTCTCTCATTGTGACCTCCTATGTTATACACTTCTCCTATGGACCCTTTTCTTATTACCCTATCTATTGCCCTACAGTGGTCTTCAACATAAAGCCAGTCCCTAACATTAAGTCCATCTCCATAGACAGGTAACGCTTTTTTATTAAGACAATTATTTATAATAAGTGGTATCAACTTTTCTGGAAATTGGTAAGATCCGTAGTTATTTGAACATCTAGTAATATTTACAGGCATTTTATAAGTGTCATAGTATGCCTTAACGATTAAATCTGCTGCCGCTTTACTTGCTGCGTATGGGCTATGGGGATCTAAGGCAGTATTTTCTGTAAAATAGCCTACATCTCCCAAGGAACCATATACTTCATCTGTAGAGATTTGTATAAATTTCTTTTCCCTATCAAAACCATTCTTTTTTTCCCAAGCTTTTTTAGCTACATTGAGTAAATTTTGTGTTCCTAAAACATTAGTTCTTACAAATACCTCCGGGTCATAAATACTTCTATCCACATGACTCTCTGCAGCAAAGTTTACAACACAATCAATCGCATATTTTTCAAATATTTTTCCTATCGCTTCTTTATCACAAATATCTACCTTCGCAAATATGTGTTTTGGATTGTTTTCTACTTCTTTTAAGTTTTCAAGATTTCCAGCATAAGTTAACATATCTGCATTGATTATTTGAATATCACCATATGTTTTTAGTATATATATAATAAAATTTGAACCAATAAAACCTGCTCCTCCAGTAACTAAATAGGTTTTCACAGTTTAACCTCCAAATCATTTAGTATTACTTTCCTTTTTTATCCTCCCTGCTTAACAAGTAATCTAGATCCATTTCACTGGCTAAGATGCTAGCGTTTAAAAGAGAATCAAAGGTTCCTGCATCTGTCCACCAACCCTTTAAAATGTCGTAGGTTAAGGAACCTTCCTTCACATACCAGTTATTCACGTCTGTAATCTCAAGTTCTCCTCTACTGGAGGGTTTTAAAGTTTTGATTGCTTCAAATACCCTATGATCATACATGTAGATTCCTGTAACACAATATTTACTCTTTGGTTTTTGCGGTTTTTCCTCTATTCCCACTATTTTATTTCCTTTTATTTCAGCAATGCCATATCTTTCTGGGTCCTTAACTTCCTTTAAGAATACCTTAGCACCACTTTTCTGCTGATGAAATTTCTTCACACTATCATAAATACTATCTTGAAAAATATTATCACCTAATATAACGGTACAGTTATCCTTTCCTACAAATCCTTCACATAGCCCTAGTGCTTCAGCTATGCCTCCTGCTTGATCTTGGGTTTTAAATGTAAATTTAACCCCATATTCATAACCGCTGCCAAGTAAATTTACTATTGATCCCATATGTTCTTTTCCAGATATAATCATAATATCCTTGATCTCCGCCTCTTTCATTTTAGCGATCAAATAGTAGATCATTGGGTATTTTCCTATCGGCAAAAGATGTTTATTTATAACCTTTGTCAGTGGAAAAAGTCTAGAACCTGTTCCTCCTGCTAAAATAATACCTTTCAAAATATCCTACCTCCTAGAATTTACTAACCAGCTATCCTTGTTCCTTTAAAATATTCGCTATCAAAAAAGCTAAGGGCAAATAGCAGGACTTAACTCTCATTATATTGTATTATATTAATCCTTGAAGAATTTGGTTACTTGCAACTTAAGGAAAAGATATATAGCTATAGTCACAAATCTTGATAATCGCATAAATTATAGTGTATAGAGTTAATCAGAGATATTGAAAGGGGTGCTAAAATGTCAGAAAGCAAAACAAAAATCATTGTAGATATTGAATTTAACTCTAGAGCCACTAAATGTAGAGCTACTAAACTTAGTCGTACCAAGGCATGGATCGATTATAGGATGTCAATCTTTAATAAATTTACATTGCAGAGTTTGAAAAAACAAATGAATCAAGAATTTTTAACTTTGGTTAGGTATGATAAAAACACAAAAAACTTAATTAAGGCTGCCTTATCTAACTACGCTCCACTGCCGACAAATATTAAGTTTATTGCTAGTGATGCTTATGAAAATATAATTAAAAAAAATATTATTGGTTACGATAAACTGTATTTGGTTCAATTAGACTGTGACGACATGTATCATAAAACCTTCATAGATCAACTACATGCATATCGACCTAAAGAAGGTACGCAGGTATTAATCAACCAAAAAGGATATGTATATGACTCCATCAACCATCGCTTAGGTCATTGGTATTATCTATCTCCGCCCTTTTATGTCACAGTGAATAAAGTAAAGGATTATTTAGAAGGCAAAAGAATTCGTATCGGTAGTCACCATGCTATAGCAATAAAGTATCCACATGAAATTATCCCAAAAACCAATTATATTGTCTTAATTCATGATAAAAATACCATGAACAAATTTGACAGTCACAGAGTGGGAAGTATTATTAACAATAAAGATGAGATAAGAAATATTCTTAAAGATTTTATGTGATAAACTACATTTTTTTGAAAAGTCATATAAGGAGTTGCTAAGATGTCAGGTAAAAAAGTGAAAATAATTGTTGGAATTGAGTTTAACTCTAGAGCAAACGGTATTAGTCGTACAAAAGATTGGATTGATTATAGAATGGAGATTTTTAATAAGTTCACTTTACAAAGCCTAAAAAAACAAACAAACCAAGATTTCTTAGTTTTAGTTAGATATGCTGAGAAAACCACAGATCTGATTAAAGATGCTTTATCCCACTATAACCCTCTACCAAATAATATTAAATTTATTGAAAATAAGAAGTATGAAAGTATTATTGAAAAAAGCATTAAAGGCTATGAATATTTATATTTAGTACGCTTAGACTGTGATGACGTTTACCACAAAACCTTCATCAACCAACTGCATGAATATAAACCTAGGAAAAGCACCCGAGCATTAATTAATCAAAAGGGATATGTATATGATGCTGTGAATCATCGTTTAGGAAATTGGTATTATGTTTCACCGCCCTTTTATACTTTAATCTATAAAACTAAAGATTATTTAGCTGGAGAAAGGATACCTATCCCCAGGGGCCATTGTACAGTGATAAAGAATCCTCACGAAGTTATTCATAAAACGAACTATGCTGTGATTGTTCATGGAAAAAACACTTTAAACGCCTTTAATAATCATAGAATTGGAAAAGTAATAACAGATAAAAAAGAAATACAAAATATCCTTAAAAATTTTATCTAAAATAAGATTTTAAAATTATTATTAACAAAATCAGATATCTAGAGCCTACAAGAACCATTTTGTCTAATTTAACATAGTGACAGTGCAGGATAGATATCTGATTTTTGTTATAGGGTGAATATATATCTAAAGACTATACCGTTACATAGTCTTTATAATTAGCAATTTTCCCAACAATTTTGCAGCTTTTTAACCACTCTTTGTCAGTAATTTTCCAAGTATGATCCTGTGGACTTGAACGTCTATGTGCAACATAATTAAATCGGTCTGCCGCATAAATTTTAAAGTTGTTTGCAATACAATCCTTTCTAAACTGTGTATCTGAACCTCCTACTCTGTCTGTTGCAAACTTTACTTTTTTAAAAATTTCTTTCTTTGCAGTTATAGTAGAGCCTGCTATAAAATTTGTATAGCAGTGCTCTTGACCTAAAGCGTTTACTGCCAAAGTCTTACTTCCTTCAAAATAAATATAAAAATTTCGCTTTCCTACGATATCTGCGTCTGTACATCTAAAGCAATCCATAATGTCACCTAAAAATTCTGGAGCATAGTAATCGTCATCATCAAACTTGGAAATATAATCGTATTTTGCTTCTGCTATAGCAAGGTTCAGACATGCTCCTAATGGCTGACTTTCATCTAGCCTAAGAATTTTAACATTGTTATATTCACCAGCCTTTTTCTTCCATTCTTTTATATCGATATCATTTTTATTCAATACAATAATTAGTTCTTTTGCATGGTAGTTTTGATTTTCAAAGTTTTTGAAAATATTTTCTTTAAACTGATGACGGTTTGTACAGGTTATTATAGATACTCCAGGTTTTTCTAACTTCCTATACTTTTTTTCAGGTTTATATTTGTAAACACTACTTCTTAATCTTTTTCTCTTATTCAACAAGGAAATTCTATCCTGAAGCTCCTTACCTTGAGGAACTTTTTTCGTTTTTACTTTAATATACTTGTTTTTGTAGGTAGCATCTATAGAAGCTTTATTTTGATTTTTATTTATAGGATACTTGATTGTGTTGATTTTTTCCATTTTTTCTGTATAAATAAATTCCTTCTTTCCTTTCTTATCAATTGCTTTAATTTCGTAGAAATTACCATTTATTTTTATTTTCATCTACATGCTTCACCCCTCCAAGAGAAAATATTTTTTCACTTTTTTCTCTAATAGCATTTCTAGTATCGTAAATAATTTTTGAACTTTCTATGAGTAGTTGATAGTCTATTCCACTATGATTTGTAATAATTACTGTACAATCATATTTTTTTAGGTTTTCTCTGGTAAAAGGAATGGCATAAATTCTTTTATCTTCCACCGTTATCTCTTTTACGTAGGGATCATAATAATCAACGATAGCTTTATTGTCAATCAGTATACTTCGTATTTTAAAGGCAGGGGATTCTCTTATATCATCAATATCTTTTTTATAAGCAACACCTATCATCAAAATTTTTGAACCTTCTAAATTTTTACCCTGGGTACTTAGAATCTCTCCAATGGTATATACAATATGTTCTGGCATACTTTCATTGATTTCAGTTGCCAACTTAATAAATTTGCTGGAAAAATTAAAGGCTTGTGCCTTCCAATCTAAATAATTTGGATCAATTGGAATGCAATGCCCTCCGATGCCTGGTCCTGGATAAAAAGGCATAAATCCAAAAGGTTTTGTGGAAGCAGCTTCTAAAACTTCCCAAATATTTAACCCCATTTTTTCGCACATCAAAGCCATTTCATTAATAAAAGCTATATTAACACTTCTAAAGGTATTTTCCAAAAGTTTTACCATCTCAGCCGTCCTTGCTGAAGAAACAAAACAAACCTCATTAGCGATTTCCTTATAGAGTAAACCTGCTAATTCACTACACTTCTGGCTTATTCCCCCTATTATTTTAGGGGTGTTTTTTAAATTAAAAAATTCATTTCCTGGATCAACCCGTTCAGGAGAAAAACATAGGTTAAAATCTTTGCCTAGCACCCATCCCTCTCCTTCTAACTCCTTCATAATTATTTCTTCTGTTGTACCAGGATAACTAGTACTCTCTAGAATAATTAAGCTTGGTTTTTTTGCGTATCGCTTAATATTTTTTACTACTTGATAAATATAGCTAACATCTGGAATATTATCTTTTAATGGTGTAGGAACACAAATAATAATGACATCTGTTTGTTCCATCTTTTTATAATCGCTAGTAATAGACAAGTTTCCTTTTTTTATTTCTTTGGCTACACTTTCATCTGAAACATCTTTAATATAAGAGGTTCCCATTAACAACTTAGTAATTTTTGTTCTATCAGCTTCAATACCAATTACCTTATACCCTGACAATGCAATTGATACTGCTAAAGGTAAACCCACATAACCTAAACCTACAATACTAATAACAGCTTCTTTATTTATGATTTTGTCTTTAAGGCTCATACTTCTATCTCCTTCTATCAATATCTATAGTGAACTCTTTAATTTTATTGTATGACAAAGTAATGTAGGTGGTTACGGAAGATGGATTAAATATATCTTCATAACAAAAAAGGAGATAAAAATCTCCTTATTTATCCAATAGATATTCTTTTAATGCCTCTTGCCAGGGCCTCAACTTGATGGATGAATTGTTGTTCAAAGTTGAGTTTGCAGGTCTTTGAGCTTTTCTTTGTATTTCAGTAGAAGTAATAGGACTAAGCTTTGCTGCAATATTTTTAATCTTAATAATTTCCTTAGCAAAGTCATACCATGTACTATTACCTGCATTAATGAAATGATACACACCATAGTCTTCCATCACTAGTAATTTTTTTAATGCTTGAGCTAAATCCACGGCATAGGTGGGAGAACCTATTTGGTCATCTACTACCTTTAAAAGCGTATTATTAGAAGTTAGACTTAGTATTGTCTTAACAAAGTTTTTGCCTTTATTGCCATATAGCCAAGCAGTTCTTACAATAAAGTATTTCTCAAGATTTTTTTGTACTTCAATTTCACCCTCATATTTAGACATACCGTATATATTGATGGGGTTTGGCAAATCGCTTTCATTGTAAGGACTTCCCTTATTCCCGTCAAAAACATAATCGGTGCTTATATAGATCAACTTGCTACCTAAATTTCCCGCCACAATAGAAACATTTTTTGTTCCTTGTGTATTTACTTTAAAAGCCAACTCCGGCTTATTTTCGCACTGGTCTACATCTGTAAAAGCTGCTGCATGGATAATTACATCTGGTTTTATTGTTTTTAGGGTTTTATACACTTCATCCAACTTGGTAATATCTATGTTTTTTCTACCTAAACTAGCAACCTTTTTATCCTTCATTACCTTGATTAACTCGTGTCCTAGCTGTCCAGTACCTCCTAGTATACATATTGTCATCTTTTCACCCCACAATTCCTTACTTTATTATTGATCGACTAACTACTTTCCCCTACGCCTTCAAGGGTACCTATTCTATCCTATTAGAAACACCTTCTTTTTATCACTTTGAAGTCTATAGATAATCAATTTCAACCCCTAATAAAAATATGCGTTCCCATTATCTTTTAAAACTGTTTTAATTAAATTATATTCTTATCCATTGACTTTAGTTACATAGGTATAACAGCTTATAAGTTTTTCAACAACTTTTTCCCATAAAAACTTTTCTAAGATATATTTCTTAAAGTCAGTATTAAAGGATTTTTTTAATGATTCTAAAACTTTATTTTCTATCTCTTCCAAATCATAGGGATCAACATAGACAGCGAAATCTTTAAAATATTCTTTTGTACTACCCTCCTTCGTAGTGACTATATTGCACTTTCCTAACGCTGCTTCTAAGCTTACCAGTCCAGGAATTTCATACCAACTAATCAAAGCATGTACTTTGGCAGCAGCATAGATAGCCTTTAAGCTGGAATGATTTATTTTAGGAATGTATAAAATGTCTTTATTGATCTTCATACATTGATGATAATAATTTAAATCATTGATTGGACCCACCAATACAAGAGGAACGCCTAACTTTTTTGTAACTTTCGCTAAAGTTAATTGGTTTTTGTGAGGAGAAATTCTGCCTACCGATAGTACAAAGTTTTCTATCTGAAGCTGTTTTAAGAAATCATTGGCATTCCCTTCAGCAAAAGTTTTATCTACGCCATTAAAAACCACCTTGTAAGGTAAGTTTATATTAAAATTTTTTTCTATTTCTCTCATTTCACTTTCTGAACTAGGCAAAAGCAAATCAACACCTTTAAAAACTTCTTTCCTTAATGGATCATATTTTTGCCAGTAGCTTGCTTTTAAAGCGTTTGTAAAAGTATTCGGTAGATACTTAACATAGTTCCAATAGATAGGTGTTAATACTACTTTTTTCTTATATTTCATGGCATTTATAAAAAATTTGTAAGTGTCTAGTACATTAATTGTATTGAATAGATGCACCAGATCATATTTTTTTAAATCCTCATTTGGATTACTAGAAACCGCTACCTTCATTCCAGCTTGTATGAGATACTCTTTTGTTTTTATTACCAGGATACTATCACCTGCAATATTTTCTTGATAATCATGACGAATATACATCAAAATTTTCATCTACTCACCTTCCTGGGTAACTTCCTTAAGTAAGAAGAAATAATCTCTTCAATGTTATCTATTCTTTTTTCCCAAGCATTTCGTCTTGCTATTTCCTTTCTTTGCGCTAGAATTTCTGAATCGTTTTCTACTAGGGCTTTATCGATATGATCTATAAAATCTTTATGGTTTTTAGCAACATATAAGTATCTAGCAAAGGGCATAACCTCTGGTAAAGCAGCACTTACAATGGGTTTTCCTTGAGATAAATATTCATACATTTTTATTGGGTTCGTAGCATAAGTTATTTTATTTTTCCTAAAAGGAATCAGCGTAACATCCATCATACTTAAAAATGAAGGAACTTTATCATAGCTTTGATGCCCTACATATACGATATTATTTTTTTTAGGCATTGCAATATTTCCTAAGGATGCTCCTACTAATAGCAAAGTATGTTTTGGTTTTTCAGCAGCTATCAATTCTAACAATTTATAATCAACCCATGGGGCTAATGCTCCTATATAACCAATGATCCCCAAAGCGTTTTTTATCTGACAATCGATTGAAAGTTTATTTCTTTCGCTAAAGTGTTTATAGTCACAGCCATTTGGTACTAAATATAGGTCTTTTCTATATTTAGCTATGGCATGATATAAAGGGTTAGACGTAGCCAGCACAATATCTGCAATTTTTAACATCTTATAATGATCATTCTGAAGAAAAGGAAAATCATCTACACAATCATAAAGAAATAACTTTTCTTTAAAAAGTCCCTTTAAATCCCTCTGTCTTGGATCTATCACCCAAACAACATCTGCCTTTTCAGCACTTTCTATTAATCTCTTCATATCATGACAAATAGTAAGGTTCTCTGATAACGCCTCTAAATATTTGTCTTTTCTTTGGGTTTTGTTACAATAAATCACCCTCCACCCCCTCTCACTCAATCCCCTCATCAGCTGTTGCGGTCTTTGATACATCCATTCATAGTTTACTGAGGAAACACATACTACCGTTGGCATTTCTACACCTCCCATTCTTTCTTCGCTATCTTCCATATATTACATCTTCCATTATTTAGGGGATACTATTGAAATATTGACATAAATTTTGTATGATAGTTAGTAAGGTTAACATAATATTTTAAAGGAGTGATTTTTGTATGGATAAGCCAAAATTAGTGAAAAAGTTAGTAGTTCCTGTACTTACAACTGCTTTGTTATTTTCAACAGTTGTTACAGCTAATGCGAGTACTGCAAAGTATACGATTACTAACGCAAGAGTTACAACCAATTATACAGTAAGAACAAATACCAGCTTTAATAATAAATATAGATTTAATGCTGTAAGATTTGTTCGAAATAGCGCACCTGCGACACCAGAAGCTAGTGCACCTGAAAATAATTCTGTAGAACAACCTCAAGTAGCAGAAACACCAGCTGCAAATCAAACAACACCTCCTCCAGCTGCACCACAACAGCAACCAACACCAGCAGAAACTCAGCCTGCAAATCCATCTACCCCTGCGCAAAACACATCAAATGCTAGACATGCCTTAACAGCTGCTGAAATTGAAATGGTTGAATATGTAAACCAAGCTAGAAAACAAGCTGGGCTAAAACCCTTAGCGATTGATGTAGATTTATCTTATGTAGCAAGAGTAAAATCTAAAGACATGCAGGATAACAATTATTTTTCTCATACTTCACCAACCTATGGATCACCTTTTGATATGATGAAAAATTTTGGTATTCAATATAGATCTGCTGCTGAAAACATTGCTATTAATTCTAGTGTAAGTGGTGCTCATAATGCTTTTATGAATTCAGAGGGACACAGAAAGAATATTCTTAATCCAAACTTTACACATATTGGAATAGGTATTCAAAATAGACATTATACGCAAATGTTTATTCAAAAATAATTCTGTTTTCTATATAGAATAAAAAACTGCCTTAGGCAGTTTTTTATTTTAAAAGAATTCTTCCTCATTCATATCTTCAAGCTGTTTCGGGAAGAATGGAGGGAATGGTTCCATTTCAAATACTTCACATATGTCATCGGGGGCAAATTCTTCACATTCTGGTGGTTCAGGACAGAATCCAAATTCTGGTATAAGTAGTTGTACTTTTCCTACTACTTTTATTATAATAAATATCCCTACCGCAAACACAAAGTTCTGATTTTCTTGCATTGGTTCTGTTAAAAGATGTGACGCTGTTTCGATCACAATTTTGAATACAAACTCATCTCTTGCTTCTGGTATAAATAACACAATATCCTTTTGTATTGGAGGTAGTGCTCCAGGTATACACACAACCATACCCGTCTCAGTACTTTTCACTCTTAATGTAAAAGTAATACCTACTTTAAAACGTACTCTACTAAAGTTTGGGCGATTTTTTATTGGTGTTACCATAAGTGTTCCTTCAATAATTTCTCCTGCATTGAAAGTGATGTCTACAAATTCAAAAGGTTCTCCATCTGGAAGTGGCACACCAACTTTTTCAAAACATTCTCTTTGCTGGCAGTGTGCATAAACTTTATCTGCTATAATACACACCGGCTGAAAATCTGGAAAATATGGATCTTGCTGCAGATTTAATGAGTCCATTTTATACCCTCCTTACTCATGCTAATTTCCTATACAATATTATTATATGTGGTCATTAACTTTGTGTTACAGTTTAAACAAAAGAAATCATCATAAAAAGAGAATTCTTTTTGTTTAAAGAATTCTCCGAAATTATTTTATGCTGTCTTATTGCTTAACTGAAAAGTTTATATAAAATGAAATTTAATTCAGGGGGGAGCTTTTACTCCCCTAAATTGCAGCCGAATTTACTTCAAGGATGTAGTGCTTGATCTCCCCACTTACATAAAGTAGATAACCCAAACCTTTGATTTGGTGTTAGTCACTTCGTTTGCTCACTTAGAAGTGGACGTCTTAACAATACACCGAAGGATCAATCATTTTCTAAGACAACTCATCCGTAGGAATATTTTCTAATTGTCTAGGGAAAAAATCTGGAAATGGTACTGTTTCGAATTCAATACAAACCAATTCCCCATTAAAATCTTCACATTCTGGTGGCTCGGGGCAGAATCCGAATTCTGGTATAAGTAGTTGCACTTTACCTACTACTTTTATTATAATAAATACGCCTACTGCAAATACCAAACATTCTTTTTCTTGCATCGGCTCTGTTAAAAGTTGTGATGCTGTCTCTATCACAATTTGGAACTCAAATTCATCTCTTGCTTCTGGCATAAATAATACAATGTCTTTTTGAATCTTTGGTAATTCTCCAGGAATACTTATGACAACACCTGTCATTGTGTTTCTCACCTGTAATACAAAAGTAATTCTCACTCTAAAACGTACTCTACTAAAGTTTGGTCGATTTTTTATTGGCGTTATCATAAGTGTCCCATCGATAATTTCTCCTGCATTGAAGGTAATGTTTACAAACTCAAAAGGTCCCCCTTCTGGAAGCTGTACAGCAATTTCTTCAAAACATTCTCTTTGTTGGCAATGTGCATAAACCTTGTCAGCTATAATACACACTGGCTGAAAGTCTGGAAAATATGGGTCTTGCTGTAGGCTAATATCTGGGTTGATTATTTCACTCACTTTTATTCCCCCTTACTTGATTTTAATTATAAATAACTTATAAATTAATAATAAATTAACTTTTACTATCATAGTATGGAATAAATAAATATTTGTGATATATAGAATAAAAAAAGGATGTGAAATATATGCATCTATCTTACCAAACGCAACACTGTCTTGTAAAAACACAAGAAAATTTTTCTTATTACTTTTACCTAAATGAAAATAAAGAAATCCAGTATCACCTTTATAACGATCTTGGTACTTTAATAAAAACAGAAAGTTTAGTTACTGAAATCATCATAGATTTTTCAGCAACCATTGATTCAAAAAATCAGCTTCATTTAATTTGCATAACCAAACAAGGCAATATGCTTTATTATATGGGTTCAGATAGCTATTGGAATCATAAGTCTATTACCAAACTTGATGTCAAATCTAATATCTACAGATACTTATTTCTATTAATACGCAATGACTATACCCATATTTTTTGTATGAAAACCAACTTGCTAAATCCGATGGTCTCTTCTATTGAACATCTATATTGGAACGAAAAGGATATAAATAAATCAACGATTACCACTTATCTTACCGGTAAATATCCAAGTCCTTACAAAGTGGATGTCGATAGCATGAATAACCTCCATATCCTATATAAGGTCTTCTACAGGAATAACCATCAGTTGTATTATAGCAAGTTTAGCGCTTTTAATAAAAAATGGAGTAATGCTGAGTTAATTAGTAATTTACAAGAAGATCATTCCCACTCCTATATGCTAATAGATAAAAAAGATAATCTTCACTTAATCTGGTGTGTTATTGAAAAAAACAATTTCACGCTGAAATATAAAAACAAGGCAAATATCATTCATCATAAGTCTCGATGGTCCAACCCTAAGACTTTATCTAGTAAGAATGCCAACAATCTATCCCCTATTCTTCTGCAAGAAGGAGGCTTTCTAAAGGTTTTTAGCAAACAAGGAAATATCATCAACGAGATCATTTCAGAAGATTATGGTATCAACTGGACATCTATTAGCAGAACCAAAGCTTATAAAACTAACAATCCCTCGCTGATTAGATATTCTAGTAACCATGAAAGTGAAAAACATCATTATAAAATTCACTATGTTTATGGAGAAATTTTAAACGATACGATAACAATATTTGGAACAAAACTTATGCCTACAAAATCTGCTACCAATATTAACATTAAAACACATATATCTAGTCCAACAACTATAGAGAATACCTCAGAGAATACCTCTTCTCCAATAGAACAAAATGAAATTGAAGAAAAAAATCCTTCAGAGATCCCGCAGGAACCTTTAAATACGCCTGACCCTAGTAAGAATGAAGAGGATGAAAATTTATATGACCACGGAATAACCAAAGCCGAAATTGTTGATTTTAAAGTACTTCTAGAACATATTGAAATTCATATTACTAGATTGGTAAAAGAGCTGGAAAAATTGGAGGAAGTTAGAATGGTCCTAGATGAAAAAAATACCCAATCTAGCAATACACCTTCTTTCACCAGTTACCTGTCTTCAAAAGAATTGCTGTGCAATAAACTTCAACAAATGGATCAACACATCTCGCTATTAAATGAAGAAAAAGCTGGTATCCAAGAAGAACTAATTCATTTACAAGAAAAATTTAGTACAATGGAAGATAAGCTTAATGAATATAAGGATGAATATTTAATTTTACAGAATGAAGCAATGCAATATATGGAGGAAAACTTTAGTTTCATAAGCCGTATTAAAAATCTTTTTAAATAGATTTTAATTTTTTTAATACTCTAGCTTTGTTAATTCTTTCAGCACTATAAATACTTGAAATTTTCTTTTTCATTTTATCTGCTTCTTCCATTAATACCTTTGCGTCTTCTAAGTTTAAAAATTTTATTGAATAGCTACAACCTGCTTTAATTTTACATGGGGTAGAAATTAATTGAAATTGATTAAGATTCATTTTTTTCAAATGTTGGTGTAGCTGCATAGCATGGTTTCTAGAATCAAATACAGCAATATAATACTTATCTATTATACTTTTTTGTTGCATAGTAACCATTCCTCCCAAGTTGATATAGATCATTTGATATTTACTTCTAATATATGTTATCAGCATAGATATGTGATTCTATAATTGAATTTTAATATCAAAGGTCTGCAAATGTAGCCCCTAGCATATTAAAATTCTTAATCACGTACTATAATAACCCGTTACAATTTATAAAGTCCTCTGTGCAACTTTGAAGAGGACTTTTTGTAATTTCACTTATCCTACGCTGTATTCTTCTGCTATAATAGTAAGTGTTCATAAATAAAATATAAATTCTAAGGAGCGAATCGTTTCATGAAACCATTAGCTGATAAAATTAGACCGTCTCGATTAGAAGATCTAGTTGGTCAAGAGCATATTATTGGCGAAAAAAAACTAATAAACAGAATTCTAGCCTCTAAAATAATTCCTAATATGATCTTTTATGGTCCTTCAGGAACAGGCAAGACAACTTTAGCAAATATTTTAGCGAAAAATTCTCACAAAAAGTTTTTTAAGCTTAACGGTACACAAGCGAATACGGATGATATTAAACACATCATTGCACAAATCGGTACAATAGATTCTTTGAATGGTATATTACTTTACATAGATGAGATTCATTATCTAAATAAACGTCAACAGCAGTCTATTCTTGAATTTATAGAAAATGGTGATATAACACTTATAGGCAGTACAACGGAGAACATAAATTTTTCAATTTTTAAAGCAATACTTAGCAGATGTATTACGATTGAATTTAAAGAATTAACCGTTGATCATATCATCGAAAGTTTGAAAAGAGCTATATCTTTAGTAAAGGAAGAAAAATCCATACAAATAAATTATGATATAACTGCACTAAAATATATTTCTGAAGTGTCTAGCGGTGATTTGAGGAGAGCCCTCAATACTTTGGAACTCGTCATTAATACCTATGCATTGCATAATTCGCAAGAAATTTTTATTGATATGGAAAAAGCTAAAGAATGTTCACAGAGTAAAATTATAAATTATGATAGAAATGGAGATGGTCATTATAACTTGCTAAGTTATTTTCAAAAAAGCATTCGGGGGTCTGATCCAGATGCAAGTACCCATGCTCTTGCACGTCTAGTAGAAAGTGGAGACTTAAACGCAATTTGTAGAAGATTGCTGGTTATAGCATCGGAGGATATCGGCTTAGCCTATCCTCAAGCAATAGTAATCGTCAAAGCCTGCGTAGATGCTGCTCTCCAGCTTGGCTTCCCAGAGGCAAGAATCCCTTTAGCCCAAGCTACTGTGTTATTGTCCATATTGCCCAAATCCAATACAGCCTATACAGCCATCAATGCTGCATTAGATGATTTACACAGATTAGATGTAGGGACAATTCCCCCTCATTTATGTGATACCCACGCCAATATAGCTGTTCATAACAAAACCAAGTATCTCTATCCCCATGATTACCCTAATCATTATGTTAAACAGCAATATATGCCTGATAATTTAAAAGATAAAACCTACTATGAATATGGAAAAAATAAATTTGAGCAATCCATTAAAGACCACTGGAAAAAGATCAAAACTCAGAAATAATACACAAATAAAAAATATACCTTAACAGTTAAACTGTTAAGGTATATTTTTTATTAAATTCTTTGTCTAGCAACCACAATCTGCATCTTCGACCATATCTACAGCAGGAACAGCTACTTGTTGGTTTTGCAACACTTTTAAAGTTACAAAGATAACCATTTTTTCTTCTATTTTATCAAAGTATTTTTCTTCGAAAGGAAGTTTACTCTTTTCTGGACGTTTTCTGTTGAGAAACTCATCAAATTCTACAATTCTGCTGCTGATTAGTTCACAGAATGGAAGCTCATTAAAAAATTCTGTGCTGATTTGGTTAAACTCAGAAAAGTCGCCTGAAAGCAGTTCATCTTTATCAGCAAATTTAGGTTGTTTTAAATCTTCTCTTCTAAAGTACTCAAATTCTTCTCTAGTTGTTCCGATTACCGGCAATGGATTAGCCCCGTTGAAAGTAACTGGTGTTGTACATTCAAAAGGAACATCCACTGTACAGTGGCGGATATTTCCACAGAAACCTTGATCATTTGCACAATCACATGTTGCATATTCAATGTTTTTACGGACAAATCCTTTGATGAAAAGTTTATTGGTGTTTTGAAGCAATAAGCATTGAGTGATCTTTAAGCGTTTCTTAATGTCCTTGATTTCTAATGCTTTTTCAGGAAGATCAATAATTGAACTAACATCAATTTGGACTGTTAATTCAGCTAACACAACAGGTACTTTAACTACTGCACCGGAAGTCACGGCAGTTATAGGTGTTGGTGTGTTTTCACAGGTGCTAATACTTCCATTGCTAACCTTTACACAATCACTTTTCTTCGGCGGACAAACCTCTTTTTTAGGATATTTAGCTACTACTACATTTGGCTGTTTTTTAATACTTTGTTTGTACAACATAATTCCACTCTCCCTTTAGATTCATAATAATATTATCAGGAATCAGGGTTTGCTTCCCTTTTCCTAATCTAATAATATTCCCTTGAGACAAATTGGTTACAATTTATTAAAAGTCTTAGATTAAAAAAATCTCACATATTTTTAAAAATTTTTTTCAATCATGCTGAACCAGCACATTACAAAAAATCTGATGTCCGTAGACATCAGATTTTACATGTTATATTAAATTATATCCATATTTAACTTAAATAAAACCTTCATCAAAAGGAGCTTTTATTAACAGTCATCATCAGCAGTAATAAAAGGTTCATTTACTTGTGGTGGGAACAATGGTGGGAACTGGTCTCCACAAATTGGTCTTACTCTCGCTTCTTGTTCACAGAAACCTGTACTTAGTACACATAATTGAACAGGAACTTTGATTTTCTTTTCACATGTAATACATAGGGCTAGAATTAAGTTTACAAATACGTCTCCCGTTGCTGGATCAAAAATAATATCTCTTGCAATACTTTGTGTAGCCAATCTCCCTATAAAGGAAATATTGCAAAACTCTGTAAACTGTGGTAAAAATGCAGATTCAAATACTGATGGCATACATAATTCAAAGAAATTTGTCAGTGTCTGATTCACTGGTGCTCTACCCCTTAATGTTACTGTTTGTGGGACACCTAAAACGTCAATGAATTCTATATCTATTTCTATCAATACGGTTCCTGTTACTTGAATTTCTTGAGAACCAAAAATAGGGGTACCCTTTCCTACTTCATCACAATCTGTAGTATCTGTGAAAATTAAGAATTGTAGTAATCCAGCAGGACCCGGTACAACTACGGGTTTTCCTCTTTCGTCTAGTACAAACTGTGCCCCTGATAATGTTGTTTTAGGTGTTATCGTTAGATTTTTGGGGTCATTAATATTGCAGGGGTTAAAAGATCTTCTAACACGGATATCTAAAACTCTTGTAATTCTAGTTTTAGGTCCACATTTTTTTATTGGTAATGCTCCTAATGGTGCTTTAGATACTGGTTGAATCCCTTGAAGATTAAAGGTTACAGAATCATAAACCTTATCCACAAAGATACATTCACCGACTACTTTGTGAAGATCTTTTGGGCCTCTGAACTCACAACCCGTATTTGCTATACAGCAGGGTTCATCTATTTGCATCGCTTCTACACTTAATTGTTGATCTTTTTCCATTTACTTCAACTCCTTTTTATTATTGATTTAATAAAATAGTCTTTTTATATTCCCTCTTACTGTAAAATATGACAATACCCGATTTAAGGTGCTATTAATATGTAATTTTTATTTTATATTTGCATATATTTTAATAGAATTGATTAGAGAAAATTTTTTTATTTGTTAGGATGTGGTTAAATGGGCCTGTTGATGGACTATGAATTTATTGTAAAAAATAGTAAGGGTGAGATCTATAATATTTATTTAAATGAAAATAAACAGATTGAATACATTGTCGCCAACACAATGAACCAATGGGAGAAAAAACATACGATATTCCATGAAGCTATTTATAGTTTTTCAGTAGATATTGATAAGTTTAACCAAATACATATAATTAGCCTTTCTACAAAGGGGGTTTTACGCTATCACTCCTTTAAGAGTAACCAATGGATTCACCAGGAACTAGCCGACTGCTCAAAATACTCTTCGGAAATCTATTATCCTTCTATTAAAATATTGCACAATAAAGTACATATTTTCTATTATTTTCACTATAAAAAACATGCTAATATATGTAGTTTGATACATCTTGTTAAAACTGAGGAGGGGTGGAGCAAAAAAAGTTTAATAGATATAACTTTTCGTGAAATTATTAATCCTTTTCATCTTATGCTCCATGATAAGAAAATGCATATTTTATTTGGATCACTAGACGGTAAATGCACTCAAATTTATTTGACTTCTTATGATACTTCTTTAGGTCAATGGAATCATCCCTTAAAAATAACTGAGTCTACCATCGATAAAGTGTACTTATCCGGCATAATAGATGAAAGAAATACCCTACATATTGCATGGAGTGACTATGATGAAAAGGGATTAGCCGTTCAATACACAAGTTATAACTTTAATAGAAATAAAGAAGATACTCTAATTTTATCTCTATCAGAAAAGTCCAATGCTTCATTTCCCCTATTACTTTTCTACAAGAATATTCTCTGGTGCACTTGGACACAGATGAATAAACTATATAGCTGTTATTCTAAAGACCGTGGAAAAAGCTGGTCTCTTCCTCTTTTAAGCAAAGAAAGTCAAGGGATTCATTATAAACGTTATCGATATATTTCTAGTGGTCAAGATGAACAACAAGGCATACTATGTGATTTTTTATATGGTACCCTATATCCAAAAATTCAGTTTATAGGTTTTGGAGGTGAGATAATATGATGAGGTATGAAAATGTTAATTATAATTTTATCCCTAAGGAATCAAAACAAGGAATAGAATCTGCAATTTCACTGGAACAACAAACATTATTAGAAGAAAATCAAGCTTTGCAGGAAGAAAATAATAAACTTCGTTCCACAATAGCAACGTATGAGGAAAAATTGGAAGCATTACAATACGAGCTGTTAAATAAAGAAAAAGAAGTAGAAACGGTTGAAGGTAAGCTTACATCTTTAGAAGCCAATATCGAAGAGTTTAAAGATTTAAAAACTGACCTTGATAAAGTGAATGCATTTAAAGCAGAAACAAGTACACTAAATGAAAAAGTAAATACACTTAGTCAAGAAAATACTGCTTTAAAAGAGGAGGTAGAATCCTATAAACAGCATGTTCAAATGCTATACCTTATGCTTTTAGTTTTAGCGGTGTTATAATTTATAGCATATAACCCCTCAATTTTGAGGGGTTTTGTTTACAACATCTTTCGGTACCAGTATATGGATTTTTCTTTATAAGCATCTATATATTGTGTTATCATACCCTCTATTTCGATAGGAATATCCATAATAATAGCGTCGGATAAAGCTTTTATACTTATATCCTTAATAAATATATGATATATTTCCTTAAGAACATCTCTATCATATACATCCAAAGGATTTAGAAATATTGAATAGTATAAATATTTTTTCCCTTGAATTGTTTTGCTCTCTTGTAGAATAAAAGCCTCCACTTTTTGATTATACTGGATACTTTTCACTCTAATGGCCTCTCTATTTTCCTTCCAATGCTCTTGTAAATAGGCAATAGGCGATATTCTATTTACGGGCAACAAATTCTGTATTTGCCATTTATTTAGGTCAATTTCTGTTTCTCTATACTGTAAAATAGTATCATATTCCATCTGAGTCTTCACGCTTCCATATACTTGCTTGACATGGCAAAACTCTTTGAATCCTAACTTTACAAGTGCCTCACCAGCAATATTACAGTTGCTAGTGGAAAGATCCATATTATAAAATTTTTCATCCTTTATAATAGATTGCAAAAAACTAAAAATATTTTTGAGATTTTTATAGGTTTGATAGCTTTTTTCTACATGAAGACAGTAAATAAATCCGTATTGTCCATAAGGCATTGGTTCCTCAAAAAAATCTAACCCAGTATAACCTACAACTTCCTCATTGTTTATTAATAAGTAAAAGTAGTTCTCCTTAAAAAATTTTTGCTTCTTAAGGAAATCTATTTTTTTACTTAGGTCTTCTGATAACGGATGTTTAAAAATTTCTAGAGGAATGCAACTTATCTCTTTGTTTGTAAACTTATTTGAAGGATTTAGATTAAATTTTTGCACTTTATAAATCATATTTTGCATATCACTTATTACTATTTTTTTAAAGTGTTGAACTTGATCTTTACTATATTCCCCTTCCTGAAGTAAATAGACGATGTAATTTTCCAAAGCTAAGTTCTTACTTTTAGACTGCTCCTCTAACCTTTTATACAATGCCTGAGGTAATTTTATTTCTACCTTTTTCTCCATTACCTCCCCTCCTTTATTATTAACATATTTCCTCTCTGTTTTATTTAGTACAGAAAAAAGATTGTAACCAATAGGTACAATCTTTTTTGTTTATCTTATAACCTTTTTATACACATATTCGCTGGTCATCAAAGCCAACATTGCTCCATAACCTACATGAAATCTTAATTCATCTCCTATTTTTAGTGCTTTAGAAACATCAGTAATATCAACAATCAAATGATCGCTGCTGCTACCTATAATTTTAATGGAGGAATCTGTTGGATATATTTTGTGGGTTGCTAAATCCTGCTTCCCTATGGCCAGTATCGCTCTTTTTCTTATGCCTTGATCTACAAAAACAGGCACATTTCCAAAGGCATCTCTTCCAATTTTACCAATAGGCATAGAAGGTTTTTCTTTTATTTCTATAATCTCAGCTACTAGTGTAAATACATCCTGATGTACCCCTTGAATGTTTTCGCCATAGGCACTTTCTGTCCCTAATAGAATTGCCTCTCCCAAACGCAGTTGATTAATTTCCTTCACCAGCCCTCCCTTCTCCAGCAAATAAAAACTACTGGAGTTGCCGCCGCTAATCATCTCTAATTGAATATCTAAAGCTTCTTCAATGTGTCTTCCTAAATCTACTAAGCGGGTTAAATTTTTTTCCTCTGGAATTACGCCGCCAAAGCACGTTAGATTTGTTCCTATTCCTACTACTTTGATATTGGTCAGTTCTTTCAACAAATCACAAACAGCGTCAATTTCTTCTTCATCAAAGATTCCCTCTCTCAAATCCCCAAGGTCTATCATGAGTACAATTTTATGAAGCTTATTAGATTTTTTGGCGTACTGGTTGAGAACCTTGATTGTTTCTATCTCAGAATTTAGACTAATGTCTGCATGTTTTACTACTGCCTCTGCTTGACTAATCATGGGAAGCCTTAACAATATTTTTTCTATGGGAAAGTCTTTAAGCTTTATTAGATTTTCTAATCTAGAATCCCCAAAATACTTTACACCGCCTTCGAAAATTGCCTGGGCTATTTGGGGGATAGCACAAAATCCTTTAGTAACTGCTACAATATGGATACCCTGTTTCCTACATTGGCCCACGATTGTAGCAGCATTGTGCTTTAGTTTATTGTAATCAATATCTATCCTTGGATTCATTTTATTACCCTCTTTAGTTTATCTGATATTTTACTCGGTTCATTTTCACTGCTACATTAAATAACTGCACAACGCAAACTTTGCTTCATCAAATTAAGAGCTACTTCCGGGTACCGCTTTGCCAACACCCCTGCAGACGCCATAATGTAATGATGATCAATGAGTATCTTCGCTTCTTCTGTTGGCAATAGCATATTTTGATTCCTTTTCTTCAGCGCGGCTTTCAAAATATTTATCTTATTGGGAAGTCTTGTTAAAGCGCCTCCAGTACCTATTATATATTTTACATTGGAAAGGTCTTTTCCTTCTGCAACTGTTGTTTTTCCTGCAGCACCATATAAATACCTTAGCTTACCTACATGTCGTTCCAAAGCTGTCACTACCGCCTCTAAGGTTAACCTTTCAACAAATTTTATTTCTTCTGATGTCTTAGGAATAGGCTGATATGCTGTGATTATTTTCTGTATATCAAAATTAAATTCTTGTTGAAGTTTTTCTTTGCCAATACGCTCTACTAAATTCAGCATGTTTACATATACCCCTAAATCTCCTTCAACAGTTCTTTTTGCCAAGGGCTCCGGACTCATTAAAATACGGTTGATCTCTTCACTGCCTTCTGTAACAGAATGCAGGTCTGTTGTAGCTCCCCCTACATCAAAGGTAATTAAATCACCTAATGCTGCCTTCAATAGCTTGGATGCTTCCATCACGGCTCCTGGAGTGGGGATAATAGATCCCTTTACCATTTCTTTTATCCTCTTCATACCTGGTGCATGTGTAATGTGCTCTTCAAAGGCATCTTGGATTACTTTTCTTGTAGGTTCTATATTGAGTTGATCTATTTTAGGATAGACGTTTTCAACGGGATATAGTTTGTTTCCTGCTTCTCTAAATATTTCTTTCATTTCTTCTTGATTTTCTATATTACCAGCATAGATAATAGGGGTCTTTAAACCTAGTTCTGCTATTTTTTCAGCGTTATAGAGGACAGTGTCCCTTTCTCCATAGTCTACACCGCCGGCCAGCAAAATAATATTGGGGCAAAGATCTATTATTTTTTTAATATCTGTTCTTTTAAGTTTGCCAGCTGTTACTTTGTGAATAATAGCGCCTGCTCCTAGAGCCGCTTCTTTAGCTGCTCGAACCGTCATATCATACACCAGACCATGCACCGTCATCTTTAACCCCCCAGCTGCACTGCTGGTGGCAAACATTTCATCGTATTCAATTTTATCAATTTTAAGATTTTTTTTCAAATCCTCTATGGCCCCCTGTAGGCCTATATTTACATCCCCTTCTAAGACAGTTGTTGGAAATTGCCCCTGTCCAATAAATTTTGGACAGGGAGTATGAATGTCTTGGAAAGCATTTACAACAGTGGTCGTACTGCCAATTTCAGCTACAAGAACACTAATCCTCATTTTGCATTTCCCTTCTCTTTTCAACCAGGAAGGTAGCCACATGTACACCCTTTGTTCCCCTGGTAAAACCAGCATCTACCCCTTGTTTTACAGCTAATTCAGGTGTCACCTGAGTCCCTCCGCAAAGAATCATAATATCATTGCGAATTCCTTTTTCTATACAAAGTTCGTGAATCTTCTTCATGCTTTTATAGTGAATATCATCATGACTAATGATGGTAGAGGCTAATATAGCATCAGCATTTAATTCTATGGCGGCGTCTACTAACTTTTCTATCGCCACAGAAGTACCTAAATAGTGACATTCAATGCCATACTTTTCGATGCCCCCATGTTTAATATCTATGATTTCCCTGAGCCCTACAGAGTGCTCATCTTCTCCTACTGTGCCTGCGACAATTTTCATAGGCTGCTTTTCAATTGCCTCTCTTATTTCGTCCTCAGACATGATTGTAGGCTCTGGTGGAATCACCAAGTCCTTAACATCAATGGTAAAACCAACTCTTCCCTTAAGCTCTATTCTTGTACCTTCAGAAGGGTGCATCTCTTCCTTATGAATCACCTCTACATCTTCTAGGCCCATCTTTTTTCCTATCTCAATCGCTGCAAATTGGGCAGCTCGCTTTGGCAGCGGTAGAAAAAGATTTAACATGACATAGCCATCTCCCATCCATTCTACCTCCGGCTTAATGCTTGTGCTCTCCCTTAATTCCTTGGTTTCTTCTAATCGCACATTGACATTATCCGTTTCATCCAACTCATCGATAAAGATAATTTTTTCTGGTTTTTCAAAGGTGCATCCATCAATAAGCTTTGATGGTTCCTCTACTGCTGAAGGATCATATTGTGCTACATTGTTATAGCCGAAATGTGCGGTTACTGGAGCTAAATAGTCCTCATCTCTTTCATAGACCGTCCCTACACCTATACCTGAATCTATCTTTCTAGTAATACCGTCCCCATTTCTCTCAGGGTAATAGCCAGAATCTACAAAAAAACCTGCTTCAACGGCATTAAAGTATCCTCCTGTTTCTAGTACCTCCTCCATGAATAATACGGCTCTTTCCTTCAGTTCTCTAGCTTTATCCCTCAACATGCCTGTATCTTTCAGCTGGATCATCTCCATTAATCCATCCATGCCTACTAGCGCTTGCTTTGCAGTATCACATGCCTCTATATTATAAATATGCCACGGCACATTTCTTCCTTCATCTGGTGTAATTGTAGATTGAATATCTGCCCTTGTTAGTCTGGAAATTAATAAATTCAGTACATGGGTTACAGTGGCCTCCCTGGTAGAAGATTCCATATACTTTGTATTCATTTGTGCCCTCATTTTATATTCTTTAAACAATTCCCTTAGTGCTACAGCATAAGGCAAATCTAAAGTCATACAAGGTGCTGGTGGTGCTGTAGGAGGCACAGTGGATAAGCATATATTTTCCTTCTTCATTCCTACTTTTACCGAATAAATAGAATTTATTGCGTGTTGCACCATCAGTTCTGGCATTACCTTCCAGGCTTCTCTAGCAGTAGCATTGGCATTGTGTGCTCCATCAATCTGTGCAATATCTGCCCAGACCATTGATTGTTTTGCTTCAGCAGCATCCACAAAGGAACGAATCATATTAATATTTCTATATAAAATGTTGTACTGGGGATCTTGATGGGCACCATTTACCCCTTCTTCCGCAAACATCACTGCGATCTCCGGCCCGGCAACCCCACTAATGTAAGAATGGTAGTTGATGGGTCTGCCTACTTCTTCTTCAATAAAATCTAAAGCTTTTCTTTGTGCTCTTACTTGTTTTCTAGTTATGGGAATACCACCAATCCCTTGAGGCGTTCCTTCGATTAAGCCATCAAAGTGGCTTTGACCGGCTGTCCGAATCACCATGATATGATCTGCTCCGTGCCATGCTGCCATCCTCATACGCCGAATATCATCTTCGAACCTCCCAGAAGCAATTTCTGTTGTTATCACCGAATCTGGCTGGGGGTCGATATCACCAAAATACTTTGCTGAAGGCAGTGGCGTGCTTTGTTCCAGTGGCATAGAGGCATCTTTATAAACAAAGGGTCCCATTTGTAGGTTCTCTTGTTTTTGCCTCCATGTCCAGCCTCTGCGTTTTGGCGTATATTTATCTAGATCCTTTAATAAGGTTTTAATATCTAATTTCTCATTTGGCTTTAGATCCATTATTCTGCACCCCCTTTAAACATCCCTACAACCTCATCCCATAGTTTTCTCTCCATGAGCTGAAGGCCGGCTTCTCTTATGCTCAAGTCCTTCTCCTTTGCCAATCTATACACCACATGCCCAGCACCTTTTCCCATCAACCCTCGATCCATCACTGCTTCCACGATAGCTTTTGCTTCTATACTAGAAAAGCCCATACGTAGCAAAACAGATCTTTCTATGGAAGGAGTAGTATGCTTTCTCGCTAACGCTATCATTGGATCTACAATTTTCTCTGCTAATTCCCAAAATCTTTTTTCTAGTGCCTCATCACTCAAATCCTTTAAATGCTGCCTTCTTTGTTGAAAGTCATCTGCCCTTTTCACTGTCCTGCACCTCCTATTTCACGAATCATATCTTTAACAAAGCCTATACTTGCCTTACAATCCACTGCTAAAAAATCTATATCTTCCTCTGTTAATTGAGGTGTTTTGCTATTTTCTATGACGTTTTTAATATAGGAAGCTCTGAGTTTCTGCATATTCATATCTCTTACCTTCATGAGAGATGGGTGGGAAGGTAAAACAATATTTTCCCCCTGTATTTCTTCTTCAGGGTTCCCGAAGAAAATCTTGATGCCGTTTTCTCTAGCGAAGGTCAGTTGTGGCTGAATGTGCTTTCCAGCACCTGTATATTCTGTTTCCTGCACAACAATGATTTCATCTTCCTTCATTTCTTGAGCTAAAACAAAGGCGGCTGCCAAAGAGGTATTCCCGGCTGGTCCTCTTTCTAGTCCTTCTAACTGTGCTAGTGCCTCTGTCATATAGAAAACTTCTCCTTGATTTACAAGAACATAGCGATCCATGTATCTTAGGGGCCTTGCTGCAGATCTTGGTACATCAGAGCGGTCTGGCCATGTGGTAAAAGGAACGCCAAAACCTGTATGTCCTGTGGTAAAAGATTTTTTATTGAAGTGTACATCACTTGCCATATGTAGGCCCTTTAAATTTACACTGGCGCCTACAATTTTCACATGGTTTGCTCCTGCTTTTTTCAATCCCCGTGCAGTTCCAGTTAAATTTCCACCTCCAGCGTTTGTACATACTACTATATCTGGGTCCTTACCTTCTTTTTCTCTAAACTGCATAGACAGCTCATAGCCTAAAGTCTCCACCCCAGCAATACCAAAGGGAGTATACAAGGATGCATTAAAATAGCCTGTTTCCTCTAATAATTTTAAAAAAGTATAAAACAACTCAGGCCCTACTGTAAGCTGTATTACCTCCGCTCCAAAGGCTTCACACTTTCTAGCCTTTTCAATGATCTCTGGCTGTCCTTTTCCTTTACTATCGTAACATTCTTGAATGATGATACATTTTAATCCCCGCATAGCCGCCTGGCTAGCTACTGCTGCCCCATAATTACCACTAGTGGCAGCAATTACTCCTTTGTAGCCTAAGTTTTTTGCATGGTAAACTGCATTAGCAGCTCTTCTAGCTTTAAAGCTTCCAGAAGGGTTAGCAGCCTCATCTTTAATAAAAATTCTTGCCCCCTTACCCTCTGGCGCCAGTTTTCTGGCTAAAGCTGTGATGTTCTTAAGCGCTAAAAGGGGCGTATTTCCTACACCAGTTTCTCCTTGTATTTGCTGCATTTCCTGAAGGGTATACCCAGTTTCTCGCATCATTCTTTCATAATCAAAGGCAATGCTGCCAGATTCAAAAACAGAATAATCGATTCCTACAGCTTTTTTCATGATTTCACTACGTCTTGCCATAACGGCTTCATAGCTGTAATCTTTACGCATCCTCTTCACCTCCCCACAGCATTTCTTTCAACTGTATTCCTATTTGAAGAATTTCAGGAACAAACCTTCCAAAATCGTGCTCATAATAAGGATTAGCTTCTACTAAAGTTCCTTCAGCCCTTCTACCGGTTATCGTACGAATTTCCACTTGATCTCCGACCATAGCCTCCTGTAGCAAGAAACCCTTGGTCCACATCTCTAAAGGTACTTTCTTTGTATCTTCTGGTAATTGCCCTGTTCTCTCGTCGGGTTCTAAGACAATATCATGTATCCTGACCCATGAGCCTTTTTCTATTTTCATGTTATCCCCTACCTTTGTATAAAATCCCTCATGTCTCCCATAATAGCCCTCGGAACTGGTAAATCCAGCATCGTTTTTAAACCAGGTAATGCATTGATTACATGAGGAATCATATTCACACACATTGCTATCGTACCAATCCCTCCTGGAATTTCTGGTTTGATTTGAAGACTGATATCAGGTGTTCCTTTAATCCATATATAATCTCCGGTGTCTATACCTTCTTTTTCAGGGAGAATCTGTTGAGGATGCTCCATTTCAATTTTTAGTTCTCCATCTACATAGCCATAGCCACATTGCCGGCAACCAGCAACATTGCCTGCCTCAACCTTTGTGTATTTTGTTTCTCTATACACATTGGTTACAATTGGCTCTCGTGTTTGATCTATCTTTCCTACCTTCCATCCAATTCCGTCCGCCACCATATGAATGGATTCAGGAAAACCTACATGACCAGCAACCTTACCATTTTTTACACCTTCTTCGAAGGCATCCACCGTTAAACCAACCCCTTGTTCCTCCATGACGGCTCTTCCAAAGGGAGATAAATCATTAATTCTTGCTGCTTTAATATGTTCCACACTTTCACATGTCCCTGTAAGGGCTAAGATTAATAAGTCAAGGACAAAACCAGGATTAATTCCCGTGCCTAAAATGCTCACCCCATTTTCCTTTGCAAGACGATCCATCTCTTTAGCTAATTCTGGTTCTTGTGCTTGTGGATAAGCCATTTCTTCAGCCGTTGAAATAACATTGATTTTATTTTCTACCATTAGCTTGATTTTTTCGAAGGTTCCTTTTGTAAAGGAATCAGTTGCTATTAATGCAATATCCGCAGCCCCTTGCTTAGCAATTTCTTCAATTGTATCTGTAACCACCACAGATGGATGATCTCCCCTATCTATTTTTAGCAGTTCAAAAATGTCCTTTCCTTTTCTGTCAGGATTTCTATCACATACGCCTACGATTTCAACCCCCTTCTTCTTCAACAGCATTTGTGCCATACCACTTCCCATAGCACCAAATCCCCATAAAATCACTTTTATATTTTTCATTAGAATCCCTCCGTCTAGTAAATATTCCTTCACCTTTTTATACTATTGCAAATAGTTTGCCAAAGTTCTTTCTAAAGCCATAGCTTGTTACTTTTATATTCATGCAAACCCTTACTTTTTATACCTTTAATACCTCTGCTATAACTAGGGATTTTATGGTTTCATTTAAGCGAGAATTTTGTTAGCTTTTCATATATATACATTTTTGTCATATAAAGTTTTTGATATAAATGATGAGCAGAATAAACCGCAAAAACATTTGCAGCTGTATGCAAATGTTTTTGCGGTTTATTCTATTTATCTTGATTTTATTTTTAGAGTAAAGACCCCACCCCTAAGCGTTAGGGTAGGTGAGATGTTTCAGCTTGCTGGAATGAGTTCACTATGAATTTAATTTTCTATATAAGAGATATTCAATTTCTTTAACTTATGCTGTAGAGTTTGTCTCTTAATTCCTAGTTTATCTGCTGTTCTTGTAATATTTCCGTTGCAATTGGCTATTGTTTTACGAATATATTGTTCCTCAATAAAATTCATTCTTTGTGGCAAAGGCATATCCTCCTCTAGTGAAGGAAGTAGATTCTCAGAAACAATATATTCTGAAAAAAATTCTTTTTCAAGTATATGCTCATCTTGGATAAGATTCATTGCCCCCTCTATAAGATTTTGTAACTCTCTAATATTGCCCGGCCATGTATAGTGTAAAAAATCCTTTTTTACTTCCTCAGAAAGTTCTCTCACTTGTTTTTGAAGTTGATGGTTATACTGATGGATAAAATAGTCGGCTAAAAGAAGGATATCTTCTCTTCGTTCTCGAAGGCTAGGAATATTGATACTAATTACCTTCAGTCTATAGTATAAATCTTTGCGCAGTATCCCCTCCTCAACTAGTGCAGAGGGGTTTTCATTTGTAGTGGCAATAATCCTAACATCTATAGGGATATCTTTTAAGCCTCCTATTCTTCTTATATATCCCTCCTGCAAAACCCTTAATAGCTTCGCTTGCAATTGCAAACCCATTGCATTGATTTCATCCAATAAAATTGTTCCTCCTGAGGCTTGTTCAAAAATTCCCGGCCGATCAATGGCACCGGTGAAGGCACCCTTCATTGTTCCAAATAGGATGCCTTCTAATAAGCTCTCTGGTAAGGCAGCACAATTTTGAGCAATAAAGGGTTTTTCACATCTGTTGCTATGGTAATGGATACTTTGAGCAAATAGCTCTTTACCTGTGCCGGTTTCCCCATAGATCAAAACACTAGAGGCAGAAAAAGCTGCCCGTCTTGCCAGCTGTATTGCCCTTTTAAAATTTATATTTTGACCGATTAAATCATCAAAGGTATATTTTTTTATCTTGCCCCTATTCTCAGAAGGTTTTATTAGTTTTGCTTGTAACCTCATGATTTCATCAGATAGCCCTTTAATCTTTGTAATGTTTTTAGCAATCTCTAATGTACCGATCTTCTGATTTTCATAATATAAAGGTATGGTGGTGTTAATGGTACTAATTTGCTTTTTTTGATTATTTAAATAGATCTGCCCTTGGTTATAAATAGGTTCTTCTGTTTTTAACACCTGCAATAGGGTGCTAGTTTCATGATTTAGGCTTGGAAATACATCCAACAAACTTTTTCCCATAACCTCCTCTGTCTTCATCCCCTCTAGTTCTGCCATAGCCTCATTGTACAAAATGGTGATACCTTCATTATTAATGACATGTATACCTTCATCAATGGAGTGCAAAATTTTTTGCAGTATAACCATTAACGTTCGCTTTGTTATCATTTTCTCTTCTCCCCTATGTTGCAGATATTTAATTCAAGTATATCTATAGCATAACAAAAACCTATAAAAACACAAGGCATCTTTATAGGTTTTTTGTATTTTTGTATTATTTATATAATGCAAACTGGCTGCAAAGCTCATGAACCATTTGGGAGGCTTCCTTCTCCTTCTCAAGACTGCTTATGATTGTATACATAATTTCAGCAATTTTTTCCATGTCTTTTTCCTTCATGCCCCTTGTGGTTACAGCTGGCGTACCTATTCTTATTCCACTGGTTATAAAAGGACTTTCTGGGTCAAAGGGAATTGTGTTTTTGTTCACTGTTATTCCCACTTTTCCTAATAGCTTCTCCGCATCCTTCCCAGAGATCTTTTTATTTCTAAGGTCAATAAGCAGCAAATGGTTGTCCGTACCTCCAGAAACTAAATCAAATCCCCCCTGTTTCAACGCTTCACCTAGTTTTTTTGCATTTTTAAGAACTTGTTCTTGATACACTTTGAATTCGGGGCTCAAAGCTTCCTTAAAGGCAACCGCTTTAGCTGCGATAACATGCATTAAAGGGCCTCCCTGTATTCCAGGAAAGATAGCTTTATCTACCATCTTCGCATATTTTTCTTTGCAAAGGATAGCGCCTCCTCTAGGTCCTCTAAGGGTCTTGTGGGTGGTGGTAGTCACAAAGTCCGCATATTGGCAAGGATTTTCATGAAACCCAGTGGCAATTAAGCCAGCAATATGGGCCATATCTACCATGAAGTAGGCTCCTACTTCATCAGCAATTTCTTTAAACCTTTTAAAATCAATTTTTCTTGGATAAGCACTGGCTCCTGCAACAATTAACTTTGGTTTTTCCTCATGGGCAATTCTTCTAACCTCTTCATAATCAATCATTTGTGTCTGCCGATCCACACCGTAGTCGATAAAGTTATAATATACGCCTGAAATATTCACGGGACTTCCGTGGGTTAGATGTCCTCCATGAGACAAGTTCATGCCTAAAACTTTATCCCCTGGTTGCAGGATAGCAAAATAAACCCCTAGGTTAGCATTTGAACCAGAGTGGGGTTGTACATTAGCGTGTTCTGCTTGAAATAGTTCCTTTAGACGCTCCCTAGCCAAATCCTCAGCTATATCTACCACTTCACAGCCTCCGTAATACCTTTTACCTGGGTAGCCCTCTGCATACTTATTTGTTAGGTAACTTCCCATGGTCTCCATAACAGCCATAGAAGTAAAATTTTCAGAAGCTATTAATTCAATGTTTTTGCTTTGTCTGTCTTTTTCTTTTTGTATGATTTCATAAATATCCGTATCTTGTGCTTTAAGATGCTGAAAATCCATCAAGTATTCTCCCTTCAATATATATTTTCCAAAAACCATTTTATAAAATAAGACGATTAAGATTATCATATCCTAATAAAGAGATTTTTAACATATTTTTAAGAAAAACTTCGTTACTTACTGGTATATATTTGATATAATAATAGTATTTTGGAGGTGATGTGCTGTTGCAAATTAACAGGAAAAAAGTTTTAGTATTGGCCCTCTATGCAGGAGAAATTATGTTGATGAATGGAGCAGAAACTTATCGGGTAGAGGATACTATAATAAGATTATGTAAATCTAGAGGTTTCTCTTATGTAGAAGTCTATGTTACGCCTACAGGATTTTTTGTTTCCGTAGACACTAAGGGAGAAGAACAAAATGGAATTTTGTCCTATACAAAAAGAATTAAATCAAGGGGCATTAATTTAAATAAAGTAGCTCAGGTAAATGATTTCTCAAGAAAATTTGTTGAAAGCAATATGTCTGTAGAGGAAGGAATGAAGATTTTAAAAGAAATCCATGATTTACTGCCGTATCCTCATTATGTTCATGCTCTATTTGGAGGACTGGCCAGTGCCTTCTTTGGTCTTTTGTTTGGAGCAAACCTGCTAGAGTTTTTTAGTGCTTTTTTTACAAGTATTTTAGTCACTTATACATTAAAGGTATTGACTAGTATTGAATTTTCTCCTTTTCTTACCCATATTTCTGGAGGAGTGGTAGCAGCTACTATGGCTATTCTACTTTCATCACTGCATCCTTTGATCGCTACTGATAAGGTAATCATTGGAGCTATTATGGTAATGGTACCTGGAGTCGCTATCACAAATGCTGTTAGGGATTCTATTGCGGGAGATTTAGTATCTGGATTGGCAAGAGCTACCGAAGCCCTAATTATTGCCACTTCTATCGCTTTCGGTATAGGATTTATTTTAAAACTCTGGACTTTTATCACAGGAGGTACTTTACTATGATGTATCTCAAGAATTTTGTATTTGCTTATATTTGTACAATAGGTTTTGCTATTCTTTTTAATGTACCAAAATCTTCTTTGACTAAATCTGGATTTGCTGGTGCTTTTGGTTGGATTATTTTTATCCTTATTAATAATACTTTTAACTCTGTAGTAGTATCTACCTTTATTGCTTCTTTTATCATTGCTTTGATTGGTGAATTCTTTGCTATCATAGGAAAGCAACCTATCACTGTATATATTATACCAGGCATTGTTCCTCTCGTTCCAGGATTTGGCCTATATTACACAATGCTTTCTATTTTAGAAGAAGATTATGAGTTAGCTATAAGCTATGGAAGTGAATCTTTGCTAATTGCCATGGCGATTGCCGGTTCTCTGACCATCGTACTGTCATTAAATTCCTTTAGAAAAAGAAAGAAGATCTAAAAACTTAGATCTTCTTTTCTTCGTTAAGAACAATTTCTGTAATGATAGGTACATACTTTCTTTTGGTTTTTAGATCTTTTTCTTTTCTTTTAATGCCAATAAAAGCAGCTGCCATAAATGTGAATCCAATGAAGGCAGTAAATATTTCTGTATATTTCTTAACCCCAATCATAGGCAATAAGCTGCTGCTTATTGCAATACCCAGCAGTAAAGTGAATAACGGAATAATATATACGATGAAGGCAGCAGCTAATACATTTTGCCCCTCCATATCCACCTCTACCCGCTGTCCGACTTGAGCTTTGACTTGATTAATTGCTTCTATTTCCATTTTCATATCTTCTTGACCCATCTTACATGCATTACAGCTGCCACAACTTGAGTGTCTTTGCATTAATACTTTAGCGGTTGTATCTAATACTTCCGTAACTACACCACATTGTTTCATACTATAACCCCCTTTAAATGTACTCGCATATTACCTTTTACTGATTATATTCCCAATTTATTAAATCTCTAACAACTACAGATGCAATAATTAATCCTACTACCGAAGGTACAAAGGCCACACTCCCTGGGATTTGATGTCTGACAGTACAGGTTCTGTCTTTATTAGGACATATACAATCAGTTTTACAGTCGCTGTCAATTTGCTGAGGCTCCATAGGCTTTTCTTGAGAATATACTACTTTTAAACTTTCTACACCTCTTTTTCTCAGTTCTTTACGAACCGCCTTTGCCAAAGGACAGATAGAGGTATTATAGATATCATCTACGACAAACTTTGTTGGATCCAGCTTATTACCTGCTCCCATACTACTAATAATAGGTATATCTTTTTCTTTACACCGTACAATTAGATCTAATTTTGCCGTAACCATATCAATAGCATCAATGGCATAATCATACTGCTGAGATAACAATCTTTCTGCACTTTCACTATTATACAATTCTTTAAAAACAGTTACTTCTGCCTTGGGATTAATATCAAGAATTCGTTCCTTCATCATCCCTACTTTAGACTTACCAACAGTTGAACGTGTTGCATGGAGCTGTCGATTAATATTCGTTAAACATATATCGTCATCATCTACTAAAACAAATTTTCCAACCCCAGTTCTAGCCAGCGCTTCCACTGCGAAAGTCCCTACACCTCCAATGCCAAAAACTGCAATATTACTTTGTTTTAGTTTCTCTAACCCCTCTGTACCAATTAAAAGTTCTGATCTTGAAAAAGGATGTAACGCCATTTCTATTTTTCCTCCTAGTCCTTGCTTAAAAATAGTTTATTTACTTTAACTTATATATTTACTCAACTTGCGCAATTTTATAGCCGCTTCAAAAGAAAGCAAAAAAATTCGTAACTCAAATGTTGGTACATACTTGATTTTTACCACTACATCAAATAACTGCACAGCTCAAAAACTTATAGCTGTGCGCCCTTAAATTTTAATATACTAAAGGCTACATTTGCAGCCCACGGTTTTTGGGCGAAACCGCAGACCGTGTATATTAAAATTTAACTTTAGAGGCGCGCATCTATCGTACTATAAGCTAATGTCTATGATATATAAATAATATTTTTCTGTCAACCTTTCCCTGTACTATAAAAAAAATTCCTATGAATAGGAATTTTTTATTGGTCTATCAGTAATTTTACCCACCATGCCGTGATTCGAGTGTTTTGAAACCTGCGCTAGCAGGTGGGCCTTCTGTTACTTACTTCTTAAGTCCTCATAAAAAGGCATTTATTCCATAAATAAACTCGAAATCCCAATGTAAATATGTTGGCTCAAAACATGGTCGAATTCACGCACATAGCAGGTGTCTAGTAATATCATAGCATATTTTAAAAGATAATTCAATGAATCATTGTTTTTGTGGACTTTGAATTTGCTGAAATAGCGTCTCACTAGATTCCCCAATCTTCAGCTTTGGTTGCAATCCTCCACTGATTTTATTATGTTCTTTAATCATTTAAAATATAACAGGGATATTTTGCTTTTTGAAGCAATATCTTCATCCTAGTCTTTTCGACTTTATTCCAGACTTACATCTGTTTCTGGAAGCATTTCCTCTACTGTTGCTAGGATTTCTTCAAAATCCTCTAGAGAAATTTCGTTTAAAATTTCTTCAAAGTTCCCATCAAAAATTTTATTTAAAATTTCATCAAATTCTCCATTAAGAATACTATTTAAGATATCTTCAGCATCATCACCAAAAATTTCTTTTAAAGTGTTTTCAAAATCCCCATCGAAAATTCCATCAAAGATATTCTCAAAATCTTCTTCAGAAATTCCTTCAAAGATATCCTCAAAAATTCTTGTAAACACATTATCTAATGTAACTACAGCCTCTGCCCTTGTGATGTTGTTGTTACCCTTGAAGGCTCTCTCTTCGCCTTCTTTATATCCCGTCATAAAACGGGCTTCCACGATTGCTCCTACATGCCCCTTAGCCCAATCAGAAACAGTATGAATATCTGTAAAAACTTCAACAGCTTCAGGATTTTGTTCTAATTCAAAGATTTTGCTAAGAATAGTAGCTACTTCTTCACGGGTAATGAAGTTTTCTGGCTTCATCATCCCCTCACCATACCCAGAAATATATCCCGCCGCCACTGCTTTTTTCACGATAGGTGCATACCATTTATCAGCATCTACATCAGCTAAGTAAACGTCTGCCTCTGCTACTTCTTCACCTGTTATGTCTTCATAGAAGGTTTTATTCATTAAAGACATAAATTCCGCTCTAGTGATATTATTATCAGGCTTAAAGGTATCCCCATACCCTCTAACAATATCCATCTCAGCCCACTCAATAATTCTTTCTTCTGCCCAATGCCCTTGAATATCATTGAAGTTGATGCCCTCATTAGCAAATGCCATTCCTACTGATGTAAGGATCATTACTGCCACCACTAGGAAACTTGTAAGCTTCTTTGCTGCGATATTTCTTTTCATCAAAATCCCTCCGTTGCGTATATACGCTTAGTTTTTATGTCCACAGACTCCTACCCTTTGATATCTCCAATGAATATGCAGATCTATGGGCTATAGCGAATAAAAGTCCATCAAAAATATTCTACAGAAAATTCTTTGAAATTGCAACGTTTATCGGGAATCACTACCAATGAAAATAGTGGGAAACGGTGCATTAAAAAACACAAAAGGAAAGATCTGAGACCTTTCCTTTTATAAAAATCTATCTAAGAATTTTAATATATTAAGGGCTACGTTTTTCTAACCAAGAATCAAATCCTATATCCTGGCTATTAAAGTTCAAGTTTTAAGACATATATCTATATATCTTACTTTGTTTGAACCTCTATGCTTAATTCCTTTAACTGTTTTCCATCCGCATAGGAAGGAGCATTTGTAAGGGTACAAGTAGCATTTTGGGTCTTTGGGAAAGCAATGACTTGGCGAATATTTTCTTCTTTTGCTAAAATCATTACCAATCGATCTAGTCCATAGGCAATACCACCATGGGGTGGCGTACCATATTTGAAGGCTTCTAATAAAAACCCAAATTTTTCCCAAGCCTCTTCTTGGCTAAATCCTAAAACCTTAAACATTTTCTGTTGTAACTCAGTGGAATAAATCCGAATACTTCCTCCGCCAATTTCATGACCATTTAACACGATATCATAGGCCTTTGCCCTTACTTTTTCTGGTGCTGTATCTAATAATTCAAGGTCCTCCTCCATTGGAGATGTAAAAGGATGATGTTTTGCTACATAACGATTTTCTTCTGCATCATACTCTAGCAGCGGGAATTCCGTTACCCATAAAAGTTTATATTCATCATTATTTAATAAGTTTAATCGTTTTGCAACTTCAAGCCGTAAATGTCCTAATGCATCATAAACAATCTCATGTTTATCTGCTACAAATAGTAATAAATCACCAACTTTGCCATTGGTTTTATTGAGAATTTCCGTCATTTCTTCTTCTGTAAAAAACTTTCCTATAGGAGATGTGATGCCTTCCTCTGTAATTTTAATCCATGCAAGTCCTTTAGCACCATAGGTTTTTGCTATATCTTCCAAAGCAGTAATGTCTTTTCTGCTAAACTTTTCTCCATGACCGTCAATATTAATTGCTCTTACTGAGCCTCCATTTTCAATAGCGGCAGAAAACACTTTAAAACCACAATTTTTTACTACCTCAGAAACATCCACCAGTTCAAAGCCAAATCGTACATCTGGTTTGTCAGATCCATATCTTTCCATAGCTTCTTGATAGCTTATCCTTTGAATGGGTAGTTCTATGGTAATATCCATAGCCTCTTTAAAAATCTTTTTTAACAGCCGTTCATTCACCTCTATGATATCTTCTGTATCTACAAATGACATTTCACAGTCGATTTGTGTAAACTCCGGCTGACGATCTGCCCTTAAATCTTCATCTCTAAAACATTTTACAATTTGAAAATACTTCTCCATACCAGATACCATTAACAATTGTTTAAATAATTGTGGAGATTGTGGTAGTGCAAAAAACTTTCCAGGATTCACTCTACTGGGCACCAGGTAATCTCTAGCACCTTCTGGCGTGGGCTTTGTCAACATAGGGGTTTCTATTTCTATAAAACCCTCCTCAGCTAAGAAGTTTCTCACAACATTCGCTACTTTTGATCTAAAAATTAAATTCTTTTGCATGGAGGATTTTCTTAAGTCCAAATATCTATATTTTAACCTTAAGCTTTCTGAAACATCATCATCATCTTTAATGTAAATAGGTGGTGTTTCAGCAGTACTTAATACCTGCAGCTCTTCTGCAAATATTTCAATCTCTCCAGTGGGCAGGTTAGGATTGATAGATTGTCTCTTATAAACCTTACCTTGCACATTGATAACATATTCAGATCCTAATGTTTCAGCTTTAGTAAAAGCTTCCTGTGAAATGTCCTTATCAAAAACAATTTGTACTAAGCCAGATCGATCTCTTAAATCAACAAAGATAAGACCTCCTAAGTCCCTTCTTTTTTGTACCCATCCACTTAAAATCACATTTTCTTCTATATTTTCTCCTGTCAAGGCACCACACATATGGGTTCTCTTCAGCATCTTTGAAATCATTTTCCCATCTCCTCTAAATCAACTGTTTTTTCTTTCTTTGTACCATCTCTTCTACACGCTCTATATACTGTTCTAGGTTTTTAATATTCGGTACTCTTTCTAAGCGGTTTTCTTTAGGAAATACAATTTTAGACACAGCGCCTGCCCCCATAGCTATAATCGTCTGTTTTTCCTCCATGATTTGAATATTGTAAATACATTCAAATCCCGCTTTCCCATAACCTATATTTTCTAAGTTCCCTACCATATGTTTTTGTCTATACATATAATAGGGGCGTAATCCCATTTGTCTAGCATACCTTTCCGTCATCTCTAACATTTCTATTATCTCAGGATTTTTTTGTTCTTGATGATACTGCTGTTCTTTTAACTTAGAAGCATTTTTTATTGCTAGTGTATGTACTGTTAGATTACTAGGAGAAAGCTTTGTAATTTCTTCCAAAGTATTTTGGATCATTTGAAGATTTTCTCCAGGTAAGCCAATAATCATATCCATATTTATATGATAAAAACCTACTTCTTGAGCTAATCTATATGCCTCTATGGTTTCTTTTACAGAATGACTTCTACCAATTTCCTTTAATGTACAATCATTCATGGTTTGTGGATTGATACTAATACGCGTCACGCCACTTTTTTTGAAAAACAATAACTTTTCCTTGTCAATCGTATCCGGTCGTCCTGCCTCCACAGTAAATTCCTTTAAGCTAGATAGATTAAAAGATGCGGCAATTTCATCAAACAGCTTAGAAAACTGTTTTATGCTTAATGTTGTAGGCGTACCCCCACCAATATAAATTGTCTCAACTTCTTTTCCCTTTTTATTTAATATTTCAGCAGTGCCTTTGATTTCCTGACATAAAGCCTCCACATAGTCATCCACGTATTTACTAAATTGTTCCAAGGGGTTAGAAGGAAAAGAACAGTATATACACCTTGTAGGACAAAAGGGAATGCTGACATAAACACTTATTTTATTTTCATTAATTGGATAAATGTATGCATGTTCTATCTTGGCAACCTCTAGTAGTAGTAATGCTTTTTCCTTCACTATAAAGTAGTCTTTCATAAGTTTATCAATGATTTCTTGATCTTTCATGCCCTTTTCCATAAACTCATGAACAATTTTTGTAGGGCGTATTCCTGTTAAAAACCCCCATGGGAGGTTTTTTTTCTTTTCTTTCTGCAGAAGCTGAAAAACAGAGACTTTTATCAGCTGTTTTGCAATTTTTTTCATATCATCCCTTTTCTCTAGTGAGATAGCTTTTTCAAAGGAAGTAATATGATTGTTTATATTTATCATAGTATGTGCTGTAAGCAAATCACCTTGCACCATTATCTTGCTTACTATGCAATCTTTTTCTGCTGTAATGTCAAAAGTATCTTCACTATGGAAAATAGCAATATCTTCTGCATCATAAAACAACTTTAATAGTTCCTTAACTTCATAGTCATAGCTATGACCTATTAATATGACTTTCACCATTGCAATGAACTCCTGTTAAAAATTTCTTTTTTAAAGCTAGTATAACCTTTCGTTTCTAGGAGTATACTTTGTCCACTATTTGATATAAGGGTTTGTTGTTTTTTCTACGCCTATTTGTGTAGCAGGACCATGTCCTGGGAAAACAGTTGTATTTTCATCTAAAGTCATTAATTTATCTTTAATTGACTTAATAATTTGTTGATGATTTCCTCCATCCAGGTCTGTTCTACCTATAGAATTTGCAAACAATGTGTCTCCTGTAAGAATGATATCTTCTATATGTATACAAACACACCCTTGCGTATGTCCTGGGGTATGAATAATGTTTAATGTCAATTCTCCTACTTTTAGGCTGTCTCCTTCTTCAAGAAAATGATCTGCTGTCATTTCTATCACTGGTCCCCCCATTCTAGAGGAAAAGTTTTTGTTACTGTTCTGTAGCATAGCATGATCTTCTTCATGGAGGTAAATAGGCGCATTCGTTTTTTCCTTGAGTTCTTTCAATCCACCGATATGATCCCCATGACCATGGGTTAGTAGGATATATTTTAAATGTAACCCTTTATCTTCTAACACCTTGAGGATTTTGTCAGCATCTCCGCCTGGATCAACGACTGCTGCCTCATCGGTTTTTTCATCTCCTATAATATAACAGTTTGCTCCATAAACACCAACGGATAGTCTTTCTAAAATCATCGTTAATCTCCCTTT
Organism: Clostridium formicaceticum; assembly: GCF_001854185.1. Taxonomy (NCBI): domain Bacteria; kingdom Bacillati; phylum Bacillota; class Clostridia; order Peptostreptococcales; family Natronincolaceae; genus Andreesenella; species Andreesenella formicacetica. The sequence goes on along the minus strand of NZ_CP017603.1, from coordinate 3,146,433 downwards.
CTTTAAAAAGTTTTTTTGCTATCTATTAACATGGTAACAGGCCCATCATTGATAGCATGAACCATCATATGGGTTTGGAACACGCCTGTAGCTACTTCTATTCCCTGATTTCTGCAATAGTCTACAAACATTTCATATAATTTTTCAGCTTCTTCTGGTCTTCCTGCTTCAATAAAGCTAGGCCTTCTACCTTTTCTGCAATCCCCCATAAGCGTAAACTGAGAAACCACTAATAACTTTCCTCCAACATCTATTAGAGATAAATTCATTTTGTCATTTTCATCTTCAAAAATTCTTAAATTGGTTATTTTTTCTACCATATACTTTATATCATCTATCGTGTCTTCGTGACCTACCCCTAGATATACTAACAATCCTTTTTGAATTTCACCGGTTATCTGACCTCCTACTGTTACTTTACCTTCAGAAATTCTTTGTATAACTGCACGCATAATGTCCTCCTTCTCTTAGGTAATTACTCTAAATACATCTAAAACCCCTTTAACCCGTTTCAACTTTTCCATCAATTTATTTAGATCCTCAATGCTGGTGACTTCTAACACAAGATTAAGCACTGCCACCCTCTCTTTGTTTGTTCTGGCGTTTAAAGCATTTACCGTTACCTTACCCTCTGATAAAACATGAGTAAGTTCTGAAAGCAATCCTTTACGATCTGTTGCTTTAATTTGAATTTCTACTTGGAAGGAAATAGGCTTACCTACATCCCACTCCACATCTATAAAGCGTTCTGTTATTTCGTCATTTCCCAGTAAATTAGGGCAATCTTTTCTATGAATAGAAACTCCTCTTCCCCTAGTAATATAACCTACAATCTCGTCACCAGGAACTGGATTACAACAACGGGAAAAACGCACCATAATATTATCTATGCCTTTAACCTTTACCCCTTGACTTCGTTTAGACTTATTCTTATTATCCACATTTCTAGGATTTGTGGGTATCTCTTGTGCTTCTTGGGGAGAAGGACTTTCTTTTTTTATGTTATCTTTTATTTTAGGTATAACCTGTGTAAGAGTGATACCACCATAACCAATAGCGGCATATAGATCCTCTTCATTACTTAGGCTTAATTTTTTAGCAATGTTATTTAGTAATTTTACCTGTAAAGCTTCTGTAGTATTTAGTCCCTGACGTCTTACTTCTTTTTCAAGGATTTCCTTTCCTCTGCTTACATTTTCTTCTCTGCGTTCTTTTTTAAACCACTGTTTAATCTTTGTCTTAGCTTGCGAACTCTTTACAATTTTTAACCAATCTCTACTAGGGCCATTACTATGCCCGGATGTTACTACTTCAACGATATTTCCATTTTTCAACTTATAGTCAATAGGTACCATTCTTCCATCTACTTTGGCACCAACACATTTATTCCCTATATCAGAGTGAATTTTATATGCAAAATCAATAGGCGTTGAACCGTTTGGTAAATTGATGACCTTACCCTTTGGCGTAAAAACAAAAACCTCATTGGTAAAAAGGTCAATTTTTAAAGATTCCATAAATTCCTTCGGATCCTTTGTTTCCTTTTCCCATTCTAACATCTGTCTTAGCCAAACCAATTTATCATCTATATCTGCCTGTTTATCTGTAATCTTGTTCTCCTTATACTTCCAATGGGCAGCAATACCATATTCGGCAATTTGATGCATTTCCCAGGTTCTAATCTGTATCTCAAAGGGTTCCCCTTTAGGACCAATGACAGTGGTATGCAGGGATTGATACATATTGGGTTTAGGCATAGCAATATAATCCTTAAATCTGCCAGGTATAGGCTTCCACATGGTATGTACAACACCTAAAACCCCGTAGCAATCCTTTACATTATCTACTAAAATTCTCACTGCTAAAAAATCAAATATTTCATCAAAGGATTTACCCTGATAGGTCATTTTTCGATAAATGCTATAGAAGTGTTTTGGTCTACCGGAAATTTCATTTTCAATATCAAATTCTCTTAGCTTGGTTTTCAGTTCTTTTATCACATGATTAATAAAATCTTCACGATCTTTTCTCTTCTTTGCTACCCTTTCAACTAAATCATAATATCCCTCTGGATCAATATACCTTAAACATAAATCCTCTAATTCCCATTTGATCCTTGAAATCCCCAACCGATGTGCAATAGGAGCGAAAATTTCTAAAGTTTCAAGGGCTTTTTCTTTTTTCTTTTCATCCGTCTGATACTTAAGTGTCCTCATATTATGCAATCTGTCTGCCAATTTAATGAGAATAACCCGAATATCCTTTGCCATGGCTATAAACATTTTTCTTAAGTTTTCTGCTTGCCTTTCCTCCTTTGATTCAAAGGAGAGACGGGTCAATTTAGTAACCCCGTCCACCAATTCAGCTATCTCTTCACCAAATTCATCTTTTATTTTTTCATAGCCATAGCTCGTATCTTCAATAACATCATGAAGTAAACCAGCCGCAATAGTTGTACTGTCCATTTGTAATTCAACTAATATCTTAGCTACTTCAACAGGATGAATGAAATATCTTTCCCCTGATCTTCTAAATTGCCCTGCATGTGAACTTTCCGCAAAATTATAGGCTTTTATAATAAGCTCCACATCACATTGAGGGTTATATTCTTCAATCATTGTTATTAAATTTTCCAACATCATTTATATCACCCTCTTCAGTAGCATTATTGAATAAGTCTTATAAAGACTTTTACTTAAGCGTCATAGCTTACTAATGTTTTGACATGATAGGATTTTAACACATCTCTTCCCTTTAAAAAGGCTAGTTCTATCAAAAAGTTGATAGACACCACTTCTCCTCCTAAAGCCTCAATTAACTTTGCAGTGGCTAGCACAGTCCCGCCAGTTGCCAACAAGTCATCTAGAATAGCTACCTTTTGTCCTGGCTGAATGGCATCCTTATGAATTTCTAACACATCAGAACCGTACTCCAGCTGATATTCATAACGCATGGTTTCATGAGGCAGCTTTCCAGGCTTTCTAACTGGAACAAATCCTGCGCCTATTTTGTAGGCAACAGGAGCCCCTACTAAAAATCCTCTAGATTCTGGACCTACAACAATATCTATCTCTAAATCTTCCAATTCTTGTGCTAATTTATTTACCATATATTGAAATGCATCTTTATCTTGCAGTAGTGTTGTAATATCTTTAAAATTAATGCCCTCTTTCGGAAAGTCTTGCACTTCTCTTATTTTTTTAGACAAATCCATTTCTTCTACCTCCTTGAATGTGAAACTTATGATTGTATTTAAATGGTTCTTTTTTCAAAAATATATTTTATGCAATAATACTATTATATATTTTATATCGAATTTTATCAATATTTGTATTTATAACAATATGTATCTCATCCTAAAATGTTACCTATCTAAAAAAAGGTATCAGCATAAAAACATATTAACGATAATTTTGAATCTGTAACTGCAGAGATTTTCTGCCCATATATTCATTAATCGTAGGTGTATATAGAATATCCAACGTTATCTCGTTGGCTGCTCCCTTAAGAAGTTTTTCTAATGCAGCCTCCCCAAATTTAGTAATGATAGTAGTTTTAAATTCTTCTATATCCCCAAAGTATATACCTTCTAGTGTTTTGCCATTTTTATCTATTGTAAGTTTTAAGACATGATTCTTAGCGCCTAAAATTATAGCTTTTTTGACACCTATATTTTTCTCTCCAAATAAAGGTTTGCTATTTCCTTTACCAAAAGGCTCTAAACGTTGTAGTTCTTCTATTAAGTCAAAAGAAACATATTCTAAGGGCAAGGGCATATCAATATAAATTTTTGGAATCAAGTCTTCTTCTGTCAAAACAGTTTGCCTATTTAATCTCTCTCTTAAAGCCTTAATATTAGAGCCCTCTAAAGACAAACCAGCCGCCATTGGATGCCCCCCAAACTTAGTAAGTAAGTCTTTACATTGCAACAGTTCTTCAAACATATTATACTTATCTATAGATCTTCCGGAGCCCTTCACACCCTCTTCAGCATTGGTTAAAAGTATGGTGGGTATATTGTATTTATCCTTTATTCTCCCTGCTATGATGCCAGCAATACTTTCATGAATTTCAGGTTGATAAAGTACAAATACTTTATCCTTTTTATGACCCTCGTTTTCTATAGTTTCTATAGTACTTTCCACACCATTTAAGGTCATGAGCTTTCTTTCTTCATTAAGTTGGTACAATTCTTCAGCAAGTCCCTGTGCTTCTTCTTTATTACCAGCAAGTAATAATTCTAAACCTTTTTTAGCAGTATCTAATCTACCAGAAGCATTTAGACAAGGACCCATCACAAAGCCCAATGCATAAACAGTAAGTTTCTTCTTTTCTAAGCCAGTTTTGCTGATCAAGGCCCGTAAACCAATATTTTGTGAATCCTGTAACATTTCAAGGCCATTTTTTACAAATACTCTATTTTCGTCCACTAAATCAACCACATCACAAACAGTAGCAATGGCTACAAATTCCATCAGCCTATAGCTCTCCTGCTTCGCCATCCCCATCATAGCAAATAAAACTTCAATAAATTTAAATGCCACTCCTGCACCACATAAATTTTTAAAAGCATAGTTGCATTCTATTTGTTTAGGATTAATAATGGCATCCGCCTCTGAAGTTAAAAATTTTCTATTGCCTTTATCATCAGATTCAAATGGCACATCATGATGATCTGTTACAATCACGGTTAAACCTAAGTCCTTTGCATACTTTATTTGTTCTAAGGCAGAAATGCCATTATCACAAGTGATGATGGTATCCACACCATTATTTTTAGCATTTTCAATGATTTTTTTATTGATACCATAACCATCGTTGATTCTATCTGGTATCTCATAGATAACATCTGCCCCACATTTTAGTAATGATGTATAGAGGATATAGGTGCTAATAATACCATCTACATCATAATCTCCTACAATTTGTATTTTTTTATTATGCAATATTTTATTGGTTACAATTTGTACAGCTTTTTCTAAATCCTTCATGTCCTTAGGGTCATAAAGCACCTCTATACCGGGATCAAGAAATCGTTTCATATCTTCATAGTTTTCAATTCCTCTATTAACCAGTAACTTACATAAAACCTGGCTTACCCCTAAGTCTTTAGACATTTTTTTAAAATCTGCTTTTGTATTCTTCAACATCCATTTTTCCAATGATCCCCCTACCTTTCCTTATTATCTATAAATATAGACAGTCTACAATTTCACCTTCAGTTACAGTATTAACTCACTTTTTTCGCAGGCTGCTTAATAATATAGAAAGAATAATTCCCAGTCCTAAAATACTTGCTAAAAGATAACCTATAATGCCAAACAAGGAAACTCCCCATAACATAGGCCCGCTAGCACTTTGAATAATTAAAGAAGAGCCTACAATAAGTGCTGAACTAATCAAGCTTAAAGACAGCTTGTTGGTCATCCTCGTTAATTCATCCTGCAATTTTTCAAAACCTATCTGTTCCAATTGAAATTTAATTTGATTGCTTTCTATCTTTTTGATTAAATTTCTTATTTGCTTGGGCAAATATTTAATACCATATAATATTTCTTCTGAATAATCCTTCATTTCCCCTATTAAATTTTTAGGATGAAATCTATCTAAGTAAATTTCTTTTACAACATTTTTAGAAATTTGTGATAAGCTAAATTCAGGATTTAAGAATTTTACACTGCCTTCCAAAGTAATAATTGCCTTCAATAACACCGTAAATTGTGAAGGTAGTTTAATTTTATTTGTATAGGCTATCTCCATTACCTTTTTTAAGGCTTCCCCTAAATTTAGTTTACTTAGGGGCATATTGTAATATAAATTAATTAAAAAAGAGATATCCTCTTTTAATCTTCTTATATTAGTATCAGGAGCTAGTGCATCAATTTCCATTAAAATATTCACGATTTTTTCCACATCTCTTCTAGTGGCTGCTGTAAACAAATTAGAAATAAAACCCATTGTGCCTTTATCTAAATAACCTACAACACCAAAGTCTATGAAAGATATTTTAGAAGACCCTACAGCAAAGATATTTCCTGGATGGGGATCTCCATGAAAAAACCCATGAACAAACACCTGCTTCATAAAACAGTTGGCAGTAATTGTAGCAAGTTTTTCTAAATTCCAGCCTTTTGCCTTTAAGCCCTCACTATCCATAATTTTTATACCATAAACTCTCTGCAGTGTTAATACTTTCTTTGAAGTAAAGTCCCAGTAAACTTTAGGTATGTAAATTTTATCATCACTTTTAAATTGAGAATAAAACTTCTCAGCATTTCTTCCCTCTAGGGAATAATCCAATTCTTTTGTAATAACATGACTAAACTCATCTACAATTTCAAGAAGATTATAGGGCTTTTCTTTGTCCATATGCTCATCCAATAAGCGCGCTAAATTAAATAATATATCTAAGTCCCTTACAATGATTTCATGAATAGAGGGCCTTTGAATTTTAACAACTACCTTCTCCCCTGTTTTTAAAGTTGCTTTATACACTTGTCCTATCGATGCAGATGCGATAGGAGTTGAATCAAACTCTTTAAAACAAGCTTCTATGGGAAGTTTCATTTCCTTTTCAAATAGATTTTTTGCTATTTCAAAGGGAAAGGGGTTCACATCATCCTGTAGCTTTGCTAACTGACTCACCACTTCTTCAGGAAAGATATCTCTTCTGGTACTCATAATTTGGCCTAATTTAATAAATGTGGGTCCTAGTTCTTCACAGGCTAGCCTTAGTTTCTCTCCATCGGTTAATTGCTTCTCATATTGTTTTATATTTAATATAAATTTTGGTATATAGCCTTTTTCACTTAGCTTTTCTGCTGCAAAGGTAAAACCATACTTCACAAGCACTTCACCAATTTTCTTATACCGCCTCAAGTTTTTATATCTTGTTCCAATTCCCACCATATCACCAACTCCAAAGATTCCTCTTATCTTTTACCTGCCTTTTGGTAAAAAAAGGGTAATAATACTTATCTTTGTATTATTACCACATTTTTTTAATCTATCTATCTTTGCAATCACCAAACTATTGTTTTTTATTCATGACTTGGCTTATAAGATACTCTTTTATTCTTGCGTTCCTTAAGCATAACCCAAACTGGAGATGCTATAAAAATGGAAGAATAGGTACCACTTAGCACCCCCGCAATTAATGGTAGGGCAAATACTTTGATTTGTTCTACGCCAAATATATACAAACAAACAATCGTAATCAATGTTGTCACAGAAGTATTAATAGAACGACTAATTGTTTGAGCAATACTATTATTCGCCACTTCGGCAAAATTAGATTTCTTTATAAATCTTAAATTTTCTCTAATTCTATCAAATACCACAATGGTATCATTGATAGAATACCCTAAAATCGTAAGCATAGCCGCTACAAAAGGACTGTTTACAGGTACTCTAAAGATGGAATACACCGCTAAAACGATTAATATATCATGAAGCAAAGCTACAATAGCTGCTAGACCAAACTTGAGCTCAAATCTAAAGGTAATATAAATTAACATACCAATAGCGGAAATAATTACAGAAAGAAAAGCTCTATTTTGAATTTCCTTTCCAATAGCAGGTCCAAACTGTTCTGCTCTTAATGGTTGATTTTCTTCTAAATCATATTTCTCTTTAAAGGCATTAAAAATTTCTGCCCTTGTATGACTGTCGAAATCCTCTATACTTCTCATTTGAATAATTGTTCTATCTGGTCCCAACAGATTAATGCTGGCATTCCTATCGTATTCATTAGTAATTTGCCTTATTTCTGATACTTCTACCTGCTGATGCAACTCTATTTCCATTAAAGTTCCGCCGGTAAAGTCAATCCCTAAATTCAATCCTCTTGCAAGACCCATCACAAGCCCTATAATAATGATTATACTTGATATAGAAAACCATATTTTCCTGTTTTCAATAATTTTCATTTTCTTTCCCCCCTTATGCACCAAACAACTTGCTGTTTTTAGTTAAGTCCATTCCTACAACTAGTTTTAGCAAGAACTTTGTAATAATAATGGCTGTAAACATACTTACTACAATTCCTATAATGAGAGTTAATGCAAAACCTCTGATAGGTCCTGTACCAAATTGATATAATACAACGCCTGCAATAAGGGTAGTGATATTAGAGTCTAAAATCGCTCTTGTAGCTCTTTTAAAGCCAGCATCTATCGCTGAACGAATTGTTTTTCCAGCTCTTAATTCTTCTTTAATTCTTTCAAAAATAATCACATTGGCATCCACCGCCATACCTACTGATAAAATTAAAGCTGCAATACCCGGCAGAGTCAGTGTAGCATTTAAAGCAACAAAAATTCCTAGTACTAAAAGAACATAAATAGCTAGTGCAATATTTGCTACGAAACCAGGAACTCTATAGAAAAATAACATAAATAATAGCACTAATACAAAGCCAATGGTAGCTGCAGTGATACTTCTTTCAAGTGCATTTACCCCTAATGTTGCCGTGATTGTTGAGGTTTGCACTTCTTTAAGATTAACAGGCAATGCTCCCCCGCGGATTAAAGCTGCTAATTGCGAAGCTGATTCTACTGTAAAATTCCCGCTTATAAAAGCATTACCATTAGGAATAGCATTTTCTACTACTGGAGCAGAGATAATTTCATCATCTAAAACAATGAAAATCGGTTCACCTATATGCGCCGCTGTAGCATCTGCGAAGTTTTTGGTACCCTCACCATCAAATTCTAAACTAACAACAGGACTACCTTGTCCATCAACAAAGGTTGCTTCTGCTTTTCTTACATTGGTTCCTGTTACAACAGTCTCCCCATCTTGGGTGATAAATTGTAGTTGTGCAGTTTTACCAATCATATCCAAAGCTTCTTGAGCATTTTCTACGCCTGGTAACTCAACACGAATTCTATAATCTCCCTCTCTTACAATGGAGGGCTCAGTAAGACCCATAGCATCTACTCTGCGTCGAAATACTTCTATCGTTTGATTAATAATTTGGTCTAATTCTCTTCCAGTTTCATCTGTTTCTGCTTCATAAACTACATAAACGCCGCCCTTTAAATCTAGTCCTTGATTAATGGCTTCCTGCATTGGCTTTATTGTCATTTCACCTATCTGTAAACCATTTAATGCAGTAAATCCTGCCATACCAACAACTGCAATAATTAGAATAAATACTATTGCATTCTTTAACTTCACTGACTATTCCTCCTAACATGAACTTAATCTTAATTAGAGCATTATACAATAACTATAATTATATACGGTTGGGACTTGTCCGTCAACAAACTGATTCTTAATTTTATTTTGTTTTATCATAGTTTTCTTTTAGACATAAGCGCTCCTCCTGTAAGAGATTACCTAGTCGGACGCTTCTAGCTTATAAAAGATGTTTCGCTAGATCTTGTGTTCATTGGCATATTTTACATAGCCTTCAGCTGAGTCCCGCAAGCCCTTTTTCTCTTCTTCCGTCAGTTCCCGCACCACCTTTGCCGGAGAACCTATCGCTAATACCCCTGAGGGAATTTTTTTCCCAGGAGCTACTAGACTACCAGCACCGATAATCGTCTCACTTCCTACTTCTGCTCCATCCAACACAATGGCTCCCATACCGATCAATGTGCAGTCTCCTATGGTGCAGGCATGGATAATGGCGTTATGCCCTATTGTCACATAATTGCCTATAACCGTAGGATAAAGATGACTTATATGTACCACTGAATTATCTTGAATATTGGTACTTTTTCCAACCTTGATATAATTGTCATCTCCTCTAAGTACAGTTTTGTACCAGATACTTGAATCCTCACCAATTGTTACATCTCCTATAATATCTGCGGTTTCCGCGATAAAACAACTTTCATGGACTTTTACTTTTTTATTTTTTAAATCTTTGATCACCACTATACCTCCTCCATCAACCTTGCCTGAATCATTAATGCACATTCAATACGTTTTTTCTCCATTTCGCATCCAACTTTATAAGGCGTATAGATACTTTTATTAAAGTTATAAGCATTAGCATGGCAGCCTCCGCTACAATAAAACTTTGCCCAACACTGTTGACATGCTTCTTTATGATAAACATGGGCATTTGAAAATTCTTTATACATAGACATATCTAAGCTGTTGTCGTTGACATCACCTAATTTAAAGTTTTCATCTCCAACAAACTGATGGCAAGGATATAATTCTCCTTCAGGGGTAACCGCCAAATACTCTGCTCCTGCGCCACAGCCCAACAGCCTTTTTATAACACAGGGACCTTGATTTAAATCAATCATAAAGTGGAAAAAATTAAAGCCTTTCCCTGCCTTATTTCTTTTTATACATTCCTCTGCTAAGTATTCATATTCTTTAAGAACCTGTGGTAAATCTTCTTCGTTTATAGCATAGTCATTTTCCTCTGTTGCCACCACTGGCTCTACTGAAATATGTTTAAAGCCTAAATCAGCTAAGTGCAACACATCCGCTGCAAAATCTAGATTATGGCTGGTAAAGGTTCCTCTGACATAATAATTTTCATGATTCCGTAGTGCTGCCATTTCTAGGAGTTTAGGAATAATAATATCATAAGTTCCGCCTCCATTTATTGTATATCTCATGTAGTCATTAATTTCTTTTCTGCCATCTATACTTAAGACAACATTATGCATGTTTTTGTTAATATAATCCATGGTGTCCTTATTCAATAAAACCCCATTGGTGGTGATTGTAAATCTTATATTTTTTTCGTATTTTTTTTCTTGCTGTCTACCATAATCAACAATCTCTTTGATCACCTCAAAGTTCATTAAAGGCTCTCCACCAAAAAAGTCCACCTCTAAGTTTCTTCGTCTACCGGAGTTCTCTAATAAAAAGTCAAGAGCTTTTTTACCTACTTCTGGCGTCATCAAGCTCCTTTCTCCTTTAAAATCTCCTTGTGATGCAAAACAATACTTGCAACGAATATTACAATCATGTGCTATATGCAAGCACAAAGCCTTTACAACAGTTTCTCTGCTTTGAAAAGCTTCATGTTGTAGATAATTTTCTTTGGAAAACAATAAACCATTGCTGATTAAACTATCTATCTCGTCAACCGCCTCTGAAATTTTTTCATCACTATACTTGTCCTTCAACAGAGGCATTATTTTTTCCTTTGTATTTTCAGGATAATAATCTAACACATCATAAACCAATTGATCTACCACGTGAACAGCACCACTATTTACATCTAACACGATATTTACATTTCCTTGAGAAAATTTATGAATCATTACAATAAAGTGCCCCTTTCTTAATTCAGCTATCCATATCTATTTTATATAATTATTTAATAATATTCAAGAAAAAACAGCAGTGAATATATACTGCTGCCTTGTTTTATGTATTGTATTATGCTTTTATTGATTTTCGCACTGTTGATTCGCAACTGTACAAGAAGTTTTGCAGGCTGATTGACAAGATGTTTGGCATTCGCCACAACCACCTTTTACAGCACTTTTAGATAAATTGGCTCCAGTTAATGTTTTAATATGCTTCATCATTAAGACTCCTTTCCAATATAATGTCCCATAAAATTATATCACAATGCATAGAGAAAAAAAAGAAATTTATTTCATATTAATTCCTATCATCCCACCAATCACACCAGCCACCATACTAATAAATATTCTAAAATAAGCAATACGATCCACAATATAACCTGTAACAAAAGCTTTGCTTAGCAGAATAAGTATAAAAATATATAAAATACCGATTAGTCCACCATGCAGCCAACCTTTTTGCTTAATGTGTATTGCTACATAAATAGCAGCATAGGCTATACTTACAATCATAATCACAGATGTTAATACGGGAATAATGTTTTCACCTAATCCTGTATATGTAATCAATATAGCACCTAATAAAAACAGTGCCAGCGATATAATATATCCTCTCACTAGTCCTTTCCCATAGATCCATATATTAAAGCCTCCCGTGATACCGCTTTTCATTCTAACACCTCCATAGTGGTTTTTATAAATAAATATGCATCTATGGAGTAAATATTCCCTTAGAATAGCAAATCCCATAAAAATAAATAAAGTAGTGGAAAATCCACTACTTTATTTTAAAAAAGAATCAACTACTTAGATTTAATTTCATTGGTAACACTACCAATAGCCCACCTTGCAATAGTAAGCTTTGTTTTGTCAGCGCCTATTTCAATGGTAAGGGTATCATCTTTAATCTTTAAAATTGTACCATATATTCCACCGATGGTTACAATCTCATCCCCTACTTTAAGATTATTTCTCATTTCTCTGGTTTTCGACTCCCTCTTTTGTTGAGGTCGAATTACCAAAAAGTAAAAAATAGCTAGGAATCCTAAAGGTATAATTAAACCACCTAAATTTTGCATACATTTCCCCCTCTCTTTCTACATAAGATAATTTATTCCACATCTATATTGAATTTCCTTTTTTTTTACTCAATTTATTTAAGAAATAAATAAAATCAATATACTTATAGCATCTAATTTTTCCTATTTTCTTATAATTATACCTCATAACCATATTTTTGAAAAAAGCTTTTTCTATAATCTAGCAGTCGGTCTTCTTTAATAGCTTCCCGTATCTCTTCCATTAATTTAAGTAAAAAATACAAGTTATGATAACTTAATAATCGGAGCCCTAGCACTTCATTCGCTTTAAACAAATGTCTTAAGTATGCTTTTGAATAATTTCTACAGGTATAACAGCTACATTCTGGATCTAACCCTTCAAAGTCTTCGGTATATTTAGCATTTTTTATAACTACTTTACCGCGACTGGTCATAGCTGTACCATTCCTAGCAATTCTAGTGGGCAGTACACAGTCAAACATATCAATACCTCGAATTGCCCCTTCTATTAAACAATCAGGACTTCCCACCCCCATTAAGTATCTAGGTTTGTTTTTTGGCATAAGGGGTGTAGTATGTTCCAGCACTTCATACATTAATGGTTTCGGCTCTCCAACACTTAAACCACCTACTGCATAACCTGGGAAATCAAGTTCCAATAGCTCCTGAGCACTTTGTTTTCTTAGATCAGCATACATGCCCCCTTGGATAATGCCAAAAAGGTTTTGATCCTCAATGTTTTTATGCGCCTCTTTACACCTTTTTGCCCACCTTGTTGTACGTTCTAGAGATTTTTTTACATAATCTCTATCAGCAGGATAAGGCGCACACTCGTCAAACACCATCATAATATCAGAGCCTAGAGCATTTTGAATCTCCACCGCCTTTTCTGGACTAATAAAATGCTTTGAACCATCCAAATGGGATCGAAATTCCACGCCTTCCTCTGATATTTTTCTAAGATCCCCTAAACTAAACACTTGAAACCCACCACTATCTGTCAAGATCGGCTTATCCCAGTTCATAAACTTATGCAGCCCTCCAGCTTTTTTTACAAGTTCATGTCCAGGTCTCAGGTATAAGTGGTAGGTGTTACTTAAAATAATTTGGGATTTTATCTCCTTTAATTCTTCTGGAGCCATGGTTTTTACAGTAGCTTGAGTGCCTACAGGCATAAAAATAGGTGTCTCAATGGTTCCTCTTTTAGTATGTATTTTCCCTAACCTCGCACCACTTTGTTTGCATTCTTTAATAAGTTCATATGTTAAAGCCATTTACTTACCTACCTTTCTACTTAATAAACATTGCGTCTCCAAAGCTAAAAAAACGATATCTTTCTTTGACAGCTGTTTCATATGCCTTCATAATGATATCTTTTTGTGATAAAGCACTAACCAACATAATTAATGTGGATTCGGGTAAATGAAAATTTGTAATCAAATGATCTACAATTTTAAATTCATATCCTGGATAAATAAAAATATCTGTCCATCCACTACCTTCTTTTATTTTTGAGGCCTCTATTGCAGCAGATTCCAGCGTTCTACAGCTAGTAGTACCTACTGCTATTACTTGCCCTCCTTGCGCCTTCGTTGCATTGATGCTATCTGCTGCCTCTTTGCTGATGGTATAATACTCTGAATGCATCTTGTGGCTTTCTATGTCCTCTACCTTTACAGGTCTGAAGGTCCCTAGTCCTACGTGCAGTGTAATATATACTATTTTTACACCTTTTTCCTTGATTTTCTCTAATAATTCTTCTGTAAAATGAAGGCCAGCGGTTGGCGCTGCTGCCGAACCCTGATTTTTGGAATATACTGTCTGATATCGTTCATTATCCTCTAGCGTTTCTGTGATATAAGGAGGTAAAGGCATTTTGCCTAATTGATCCAAGATTTCTTCAAAAACTCCGGTGTAGTGAAATTTAATCACGCGATTTCCTTCTTCAACGATATCTATCACCTCTGCTTGCAATAAACCATCACCAAAAACAAACCGGCTACCTAGCTTAGCTTTCTTACCAGGCTTAACTAATGTCTCCCATGTATCCAGTTCTTTTCTTTTTAATAGTAGAAATTCTACTTTTCCTCCAGTACCTTCCTTTTCTCCAATCAATCTGGCAGGCAGTACTCTTGTATCATTTACTACCAAGCAGTCTCCCGCCTTTAAATAGTTTAAGATATTATAAAAATAAGTATGTTCCATCTCTCCAGTTTTTTTATCTAAAACCAGCAATCGAGATTGGTCTCTCTTTTCTAATGGTTTTTGTGCAATAAGTTCTTCAGGTAAATCAAAGTAAAAATCTTTTGTCTTCATTCTTATTTATTCCACCTTTATGCCTGTATAGTAATGGGCTAGTATTTGCATATAATTGTAACCTTCTTCTGCCATTTTTTTCGCTCCATATTGACTCATACCTAAGCCATGTCCAAATCCTTTACCAACAAATTCAAAGGACTCGGCTGTTACAGCAGAAGAGAACGCTATCTCTCTATAGTTTTTACCATCAAAGATTTTTATATTAGAAGGATTGGTAATTTTCGTTACACCGTTGGCTGAAAGGATAGATTGATTTTGTAGCTCTGTAGCATGAAGGATTTCAGGGTCTCCTTGTATTGTAACATTGCTGTTGCTTGTAGTGTTACCTATAGTATTGCCTATAGGATTCACTGTAAACCATGTGCTTTTCAAGCCGAATAAGTTTCTGCTCCTTTCTTTTACCAACACCTCTTTTCCATTTGTACCATAAATCGTTAGTTCTAAAATTCTGCCGTTTTCTGAAACAGAGGTAGCTTGAATATCTGTAACATCTCCTACAAAAATATTGTTTTTCTCTAATAGACTTTTTATCTGGCCTTTAGTAAACACTTCTTTCCAAGTAGAATTAGGAGCATCTAATGAAAAATCATCCTTTACACCTTTGATATAAGGGAGGGGATTAGACCAAACATTTTCGCTGTTTTCTGTACGCCCACCACTGTTGGAGTGATAAAAGGCGCTGATGACATTTCCATTGTAGGTAATTACCTTAGAACTTGTTTCATTGACAGCACGATTACTGTTGGCATGCTCAGCGTCATAGCCGCCATATACCTGTGATCTGGTGGTATTGCACAGATCAAAGCCTAAGTTTGTAAATCTGCCGATATTAGATACAGCATAACCCCTAGTCACCACCGCCTGTGCCTTTAAGGCTTCTAGCGACCACAGTGCTGGCATTTCTCTTGGCACTACCCCATATAAATATTCTTCTAACAATAGTTTATTGACAATAGACATATCACTAGCACTTAGTCTTTTCGCCCCAATAGCTCCTCTATAGTTTTTTCCCTCTACGCTTATTAAAGAAACATTTCCTTTATCTTCAAAACCTCGAAAATAAATATTTTCCCTACTATCAAACATAAACAGTGGTCTTCCCGCTAAATCTAAAACCTGCACCCTTGTCGCGGATGGAGGGATTACCTTCGTCTGATAGCTGTTTACATTGCTTATTTCTTCTCCTTTTAACTGAGCTTCTTCCTGATGCACATACAGCCCAACAAATACCTTCCAGCCATTTTCATATACCAAGTAAGGTTGATCCATACCTGTACTTAAAGATTGCATAAAACTTAAAGCTTCATTACTGCTACTAAAAGTATCAGCAACCTGTACATGATAAGGGCCTTGAAGATTAGAGGTATTCATCGAAGTATTAATCGCTCCTGTATACTCAACATAACTTCCTCCAGCACCGATATAATGAGTATCTTTTCTTAAAATCACTTCTTTTTTATCCAAAAAATCTAATAATCTTACAAAATTATTTTGCTGAAATTTTCCTATCTCAAATCCATCATTAGCCTTTAAGTTCACCGTAGACTTAGCAGAATTCTCGAAAAAAAGCCCGATTTCTATATACATAGGAATTTGTGCCTTATCAAAAGCAAAGGCTGTCTGTCCACTATGCATTATCATTATTATGATTAAAAATAGCATCGTGATAAAGCCAGTTTTTTTCATGATAGAATTTATCCCCCTCTGATTCAATATAAATAACTAATCTTAAGTCTTAGCAAAATACAGCTTGTGGTTCGTTATCTATACAGTATTCTTCTATAGATATAGGTTTTTAGACTTGCATCTTAGTATCCTTAGCATAAGACTTTGTCCCTGATACATTAAAATTCATATATTTATGTCCATAAGTATATCTTTTTCGACAAGTTCCTAGTGTATTCCTTCAAAAAATTTATTTGTAAAATAAATTCTATCGCTGAAATAATTATTCTCTCTTTAATTTTTCTTACGGAGCATCTTACTATCTTCTAAAAAGATTAAGAATCAGCGTTAAAAAAACACTTAAAATAATGCTTGTTACTAATGGAAAATAGAAGGAGAAGTTTCCTTTTTGAAAGAAGATATCTCCTGGCAATCTACCTAATCCAAGCCTTCCCCCGATTGTTAACAAACCTCCTGCTAAGAAGATCACTATACCTAAAAGGATCAAAGTTCTACCTAAGCCTTCCATTTTTTCACTACTCCTTCTTATATGGAATATTAAAATGTTTATATGCTTTTTCTGATACGATTCTGCCTCTAGGGGTTCTGTTAATAAAGCCAATTTGTAAAAGATAAGGCTCATACACATCTTCAATGGTGTTTTTTTCTTCCGCTGTAGAGGCCGCCAATGTATCTACTCCTACAGGTCCTCCACGGAAATTATCAATCATCGTCTGTATGATTTTTTTATCCACTGCATCTAAGCCTAATTCATCAATTTCTAAAAGGATTAGGGCCTCTTTTGCTACTGTTTTCGTTATTTTTCCATCTGCTCTCACCTGTGCATAATCTCTTATTCTTTTTAGAAGACGATTTGCAATACGAGGTGTCCCTCTAGATCGAGAGGCTATTTCTACAGCAGCTTCCTCTACAATCTCCACCCCTAAAATATTGCCTGAACGCTTCACAATATCTGTTAATTGTTGCGTATTGTATAGATCCAGTTTGCAAATTACACCGAATCTGTCCCTTAATGGAGAGGTCAGTAATCCTGCTCTTGTGGTGGCACCTATTAGTGTAAATTTACATAGATCCAGTCGAATAGACCTAGCACTTGGTCCCTTTCCTATAATAATATCCAGAGCAAAGTCCTCCATAGCAGGATACAATATTTCTTCAACACTTCTATTTAATCTATGTATTTCATCTATAAACAACACATCATTTTCTGAAAGATTGGTCAAAATAGCTGCCAAGTCTCCTGGCCGCTCAATAGCAGGTCCTGAAGTTATTCGGATATTGACATTCATCTCATTTGCAATAATATTAGAAAGGGTTGTTTTGCCTAAACCTGGAGGACCGTATAAAAGTACATGATCCAAAGCTTCCCCTCTAACAGTTGCTGCTTCAATAAAGATTTTTAGTTTTTCTTTTACCTTATCTTGTCCTATATAACTTTCTAAATACTTAGGGCGCAAACCATTTTCTATCTGCTTATCTTCATCCCTTATATGACTGGTTATAATTCTTTCGTCATCTTCCATCAACATCTTCCCACCTCCCTACTTATTTTATTAATAAGCTCAATGCCTTTTTAATCATTTCTTCTACAGATAATTTCTCCTCTTTAATCCTATCAAAAGCTTTTTGAGCTTCCTGTCTATTGTATCCCAAAGACATCAATGCCTCTACAACTTCATAACTAGATGGAGTTTCGATGGCAATGTCGTCTTCTTCTATAGCATAGTGAGTTACTTTATCCTTTAGTTCTAAAATAATTCTTTCAGCGGTCTTTTTCCCCACCCCTGGCACTTTTGAAATACTTTGTATATCATTATTTATGATAAAGTTTGCTAGTTTTGCTGAGGTATAGGTGGACAATACAGCAGCCCCTACTTTAGGACCTACCTTTGAAACAGAAATAAGCTTTTGAAACATGCTTAACTCTTCCTTGGTAGTAAACCCGTACAAACTCATTTCATCCTCTCTCACGATAAAATGCGTAAATATTGTAATGGTTTCTCCTGGTTTCGCCATAGTAGCACTATGGATACTGCTATGGATACGATAGCCTATGCCACCCACTTCAACAACAATTTTATCTAAGATCACATCACTTACCTTTCCTCTTATGTACTCAAACAAATCCATCCCTCCATACAATCTTAATTATTTTAACTTAAATAAATCTTTAAAATTTCCCGAGTGAGCATGACAAACCGCCACAGCTAAGGCATCTGCAACATCATCTGGTTTTGGAACCTTCTCAAGATTTAATATGGTCTTAATCATCTGCTGAACTTGATGTTTTTCTGCTCTTCCATAGCCTACTACCCCCTGCTTTACCTGTAAAGGGGTATATTCATAAACCGGCTTATTATTATTAGCAGCAGCTAATACTGCTACACCTCTGGCTTGACCTACTAATAACACTGTTTTAGCATTTGTATTAAAAAAAAGTTCTTCTATAACCACCGCTTCTGGATGATACTTTATTATGATAATGTTTAATTCTTCGTATATTTTTTTTAAACGCTCCGCAGTAGAGATTTTGCTAGAGGTGGTGATGGCACCATAATCCATTACCTGAAATCTGTTACCTGTATAGTTAATAACACCATAACCCATAATAGCGATACCTGGGTCAATTCCTAATATGATCATTTTGCTTCCTCCATTATATTGAGTAGGTTTATGCTATTTCATAGTGTAACATATTCTATCATAAAAAGCGATATTTGCCCCAATACAAACCCTCAATAAAAATGAATAGAAAAAAATGCAGGACATGTTTTCTAAGTATAAGAAAGCGATATGATTTTTTTGTGATCAATCATATCGCTTTCTTATTAGCTGCTATAGTCTTCTAGCAGTTGGTAGACCTCTTCCTTAGTCTTTCTTAGTATGCCACTTTTTAATTTTTCCTGATCCACATGTGGTAACATGGCAGCGGATACAGCAGTTTTCTCCACGAGTATTTTTTCTCCATTTTCATTAATTTGATAAATTGTAATATAGCCTTCATTAACTGTGATTAGGTAATGATTATAATGATTCGGACATACAGCTTCTTTTCTTTGGAATAAAACTACTTCCTCTGATGAAAACTTTTCAATTTCGAACAAAGGATAATGATTTTGTACATATTCCTGAAATCCTGTTTCATTTAATCCCACCATGGCACTTACCGGCGTCATCACTTCTTCCATGGTGTTTTCACAGATAGTATAAAAAGTCTTATATACTATTTGCGTTTCTGCTTCAATGCTATCCTCATGATAGTTTACTGGCGCATCATCACTTTCCTCTAGCTGTTGAACATTATCAATACGCTCGTTTCGTTGTATATTATTCTCTTCTGCAAAGGGTATTTTTTCATCCTGTGGAGGTGTGAATTTATAGTATCCCGCAAAAAACCCTACTATAATAAAACTACAAGCTATAATGAAAAAAATTACTTTTGAAGGGAATCTTCTCTTTTTTCTAAACATAAAATAACCTCCTTATCTATCTAGAAGGTTATTTTATCCAAATTTTAGAAAACTATACTTTGTTTCATTTAACATCTTTTATCGTTTTAAATAAAGTGCATGATTCTTTTAAAAAAATCCATACTAAATATTGAAGTTAATTTGTTTAATAAGGAGTTGTTTAATATGGATAGATTAGCTCTTATTTTGGTAATTATAGGCGCATTAAATTGGGGACTGATAGGGCTGTTTCAGTTTGACTTAGTAGCATCTTTGTTTGGTGGTCAAGCTACTTTATTGAGTAGAGCTGTATATACCTTAGTAGGAATCGCTGGTGCCTACTGTATTAGTTTACTGTTTAGAGAAAGAACTACTACGAGAGAGTAACAAAAATTTCAAATATCCCTAAAAGAACTTAAGAAAAGAGATAATATTATTTGCTAAGAGATATTATCTCTTCTTTAAATTACAGACAAAGATTGAAGGTTAAGGAATTTTTTGTTAATATTAAAGACAAGGAGGTGTTGTATGTATATGGATAACTTAGCATTTATCTATAAAAGACATAGCGTCCGACAATTTAAGAATCAAGATGTGCCTCATGAGGATATCCTAGAAATTCTTAAAGCAGCCACCTACGCACCCTCAGGTAAAAACACGCAGAATTGGCATTTTGTTGTATTAAAAAACAAGAAAAAAATCCAAGAACTAGCAAAAATTATTGAAGATAAAACCCATGAAATTGCCAACTATACTGAAGATGATAAGCTTAAAAAAGGGGTTTTAAAGTTCCTTCATTATCATACCTTTTTTAAGGATGCCCCTGTTCTTATTTTAGTCTTTGCTGGCCCTTATTCTATTGGCTCTTATGATCTTTTAAAACAAGTCGGTAAAATAGAAGAAGCCAAGGAGATTTTAAAGTCTGCTCCAGGCATTCAAAACATTGGTGCTGCAATGGAGAACTTATTACTAGCTGCCGCCGCCAAAGGCTATGGTACCTGTTGGATGACCGGACCTAATTATGCTGCTAGGGAGATTGAAACCGCATTAGGCTTTGAAAAAGAAGGCTATTACTTAGCCGCCATGACGCCCTTAGGTCTCCCAGAAAAAGAGGAGCTTAACAGCCCTCCTCGAAAAGACTTACAGGAAGTAATTACAATAATAGAATAAGAAATCGTAGGGAAGTCTTGGCTCTTCCCTACGATTTCTTATTCTATTCGATATGAATGTTATTCTTTATTTTTTTGTTGGTTTTGGGTAAGATAGGAAAACTATTTTGCAGGCTTTAATGATTTCTCTTTAGCTATAGCTGATATATCTTTACCAACGCCTTTTTAATTTTGCTTTTGAATGAAAACGCTGATTTAAAACTATAAATGTAGTTTCTGCATATTAGTATTTAAAAGGATTTTAAATAATCATTTTATCATTTATGATAACATTCAATATGATAATTCCTAATTTCTACAGTTTTCAAGTTCTCCTTAGTTTTGTTTCTAGAACACCCCCTACCCCTATAATAGTATTCCTGATACAGCTATCGGTATGTCTGATGCTATTAATAAAAATAATTCATTTGTCTGATATAACAATTTATATTAATATAAAACTATGGTTATTCACTGGCAAGCATTTTTAGAAACCAATTTATATTTTTTCAAAATAAGAGGGAGCATTATCATGGAGAGAGTTTATTTTAAAAAAGAGAATTGTTGCAGTTGTAGTGCATGTTATAACATTTGTCCTACACAGGCAATTTATATGCAACCAGACGAAGAGGGGTTTTTATACCCCATTATAGATCAAACATTATGCGTGGATTGTCATAGCTGCGTAAATGTTTGTCCTCTAATTTGTGATGGAGGTTATAAAGAAAAGACTATACCGGAATTTTTTGTAGCTAAACATAAATCAGAAGAAGTTTTAATGAATTCCACATCTGGAGGAGTCTTCACAGCAATTTCCGATGCAATACTTCGGGAAGATGGCGTAGTTTATGGTGCTGACTACGACGATGAATTCCGTGTATTACATAAGAGAGCAGAAAATTACCAGCAACGAAATCGAATGAGGATATCTAAGTATGTACAAAGCAACCTAGAGGATATTTTTCAGCAAATAAAAAAGGACTTATACAATAAAAGAAAGGTACTCTTTACTGGAACGCCATGCCAAAGCGCAGGACTGAGGGGATATATGGGTGATTCGCCATTGATTGAGAATCTATACCTATGTGATTTGATTTGTCACAGCATTCCCAGCCCTTTGATTTGGGAGGATTATAAAAGACTATTGGAAAAAGAATATGGAGGAAAGCTAACCAGTATTCAATTTCGCTCTAAATTCATTGATTGGAGCCGGGAAAACAGCAACAAAACATTTCTATTTACCACTTCCCATAGCCAAGAGCTCCATAACGATAAAAGATTCTATCAACTTTTCTTTGGAGAAAAGACGATCATGCGTCCCTCTTGCGAAAAATGTCGATTTACAGATATATATCGTGCATCAGATATCACAATTGCAGATTACTGGGGAATTGAAAAGTACGCTCCTGAATGGATGGATAAAAAAGGGGTTTCTGTAATTTTAATTAACAATAAGAAAGGTGTATATCTTCTTGAGAAATGTAGTGATGAGTTGAAATACGAAAAACGTCCAAAAGAAGAATCTCTTGCAGAACAACAACGTTTAAGTGAACCTGTAAAGTTTCCAGAAAGTCGTAAGAAATTCTGGGAGGATTATAGAAAATATGGCTTTGCGCATATCATAGAAGGATTGAAGGATTAACTAGCAGCACTTCTAGGTTTTGTAAATTCACTCAGGCATCCAAGAACGTTGAAAACTTTTAAATCAGGTGGAGAGTCTACTCCACCTGATTTAAAAGTTTCTTATTACCATAAGGTTTAATTGAAAATAAATGTTGGTATCTTGTAAAAAATTAAGGAATAAGAAAATTGTTCACTAAATTCCATGTAATACTATTTTATATATTCGGTAACTAAATCAATAAAAAGTATCCCTTCTAAATGATCTATTTCATGGCAAAAACATTTTGCTAAATCTCCTGTGCCTGTTAGTATAATTTCTTCTCCATTTTCATCCAATGCTTGTACTGTAACTTTTGCAGGTCTTATTACCTTTCCCCATTTATTTGGGATACTCAAACATCCTTCTATAACTTCTTGAGTTCCTTCTTGATTAATTATCTTTGGATTCACCAGCTTTATAAGTCCTTGTCCCATATCTATTACAACTAATCGTTTTAATATACCTATTTGTGGGCCCGCTAATCCTCCTCCGTTTTCTGTATTATACATAGTATCTGCCATATCATTTAATACTTGTCTTATTCTATCATCTACAACTTCAACAGGCTTGCTCTTTTTCCTCAATATTTCATCATCCAATAATCTGATTTGTCTTAACGCCATTTAAACTACACCTCTACTTTGCTCTGCTCTTGATTTTCTCTGGCTTTCTTCAAAAAGAAAAACATCTTCTATTGTACTATCGAATACTTTAGCAATATCGTAAGCCAACCATATAGATGGTTCAAACTTCTCTGTTTCAATAGCGTTTATTGCTTGTCTTGATACACCTACAAGTTCCCCTAATTGTTCTTGGGTTAGTCCCAAAGATTCACGGAATTGCTTTAATTTATTTTTCATTAATAATCACTCCTGTAATGTTAACCTTATATCATCAATGTAGCATCTTTTTGTTTTCACGTCAAGTTAACCTTACATTTATAGTGCAGGGAGCATCATTTATGAAGCATCATTTTCAAAAAATAAAAAATGACTATAACATAAAACATTATAATCATTGATTTTACTTGAAAATTCAATATATGGCGGGAGTACGTGGGAATCGAACCCACCCAAGAGGCTACTAACCCCTCGCGCTGGTTTTGAAGACCCCATTTCCAGCTAATATATTATATTCTAGTAATTCCAATTATTATAAGGTTTCATGTCCAATTTGCAGAATGGTTTGTCCTTAACCATAATATTAAAGTAAAAAAATGGATATGTCAATAAAAACAAACCATGTATTCATTTAATATATTGTCCACCCTTATTATCATTATTATTGTAGGGGGAAAATCCAAAAATCCGATGTACAAGATTTTGTACCTCGTAGGAAGGTAGTTCAAAATTTTGGACACCTTCCCGTCAAATATGACTTGCTTCAACTACTACAAAATTTTGTACCAGTTTCAAAAATGAAAAAGCAATGGAGTGCCAAATTAGACACCCCTTTGACATAGGGGTGGGTAACCTTACCCTTACCTACTATCTCAATAACATTATTGAGTTTGCTGACGTTCTATATATCCGTTATACTATTTACTCCAACTCCTACAGCCAAACCTATTAACGCACCTATAATTGTTTGTGTATCTCCAACTCCAGCAACTAAACAATAAGTTAATATCCCCACAATTGCAAACTGAAATAATACTGCTGATATTACTTTTATTTTATTATCAACCATTGCCATTTACCCTCCTATGGTAATTATAAAGCATTTGCCAAAGCTGTTCCCTAGTTACATTAGATTTTGGATTCGTTCCATCACTTACCCTATTCTCTATTACCCATTGCTGTGCATCCTTAGCCCAGCTTGATATTTCATCCTCTATTTTTCTTTTGTCTAATTTATAATGTTTTGCAATTACTTCAGCTTGTGCCTTAGCAATTAATTCATGATTATTTTTAAAAAACAAACAATCGTCATGATTTGTATGAAACCCATTTTCAACAATCATTGCTGATTTAGCTTTATTAAATCTCAATTCACCATAATAATTAAATCCCGGCTGCCCTTCTCTATGTTTTACGCCTCTATTATTATGATTAAATAAGTCTGCTGTAGCATCACATATAGCTTGTGCAAGTGTTTTATTAGGTGTTTCTACACTATCCCATACTTCTGTCCCTCTTACAGTGCTTCCTGCTGCGTTAGAATGTATGGAGAAATACAGATCATATCCTTCACCCATTTTTGATCTGTCATTTATTTGAGGATTATCGTTTATATTTTTTCTAACTAGATTAACAACTACATTATTATACTTTTCTAATTCTGTTTTTAAAATTAAACTATAATAATAATTGTTGTCGCCCTCATTAAAATACAAACCACCTCTATTATGTATGTTGCCTGCCCCATGTCCTGCTGATAGTAATATCTTAATCATCACATCACCACCTATTTAAAAATCTTATTCTTTATCTCTTTCACATCACTTTTCACATCTTCAATTATGTTAAATTTACTCGTTAACTCTTGTATAATCTCTTGATATTTACCTTCTCTTTTGCTATTTTCTCTTAATACATAAAAAAGAAGATATACAAATAATGCTGCAAATGCTCCCTGCCCTATCATATACCTCATTATTTCATTTTCCATATGACCACCTACTTTTTCTAAAGATATGAACTAAAAAACTCATAAAAATAACACCCTATTCAGGTGCCTACAATACTTCTAACTTTCCTTCTTCCTCTTCTTGCGGAATAATCGCCATAAACTCTTCTAACTCCCCTATTTTCGCATCGATAAGGTCATACTGGGCTTTAATATTTTGGGACTGTTGTATTAGTTGTTGTTGCTGTCTTTTATAGTTGTCTATCTCGTTTCGAATCTGCTCTTTTGTTAAAATTTCCTCGGTTGTTCTAGTCACTACCACTGCTGCACCTACACTTTTTCTTACCTGTTGATCTAAAATTTTTACATTCATTTTTAATTTCTCCTTTCGTTATGGTATATACGGAAATGCTTGAGCCAAATGCATAAAATACCACCCAAGCACTTTATCATTAAATTGCACATTTCTTACTTCATCACTTACTGCATTGCTCATTTCATGTAATTTATTTGCGATATTCCTAAATTTATATGCGTATACTTTTTTATCATTAATAGTCATTTTGTTTGAATCGGATAACTGTGTTGTAGGATAACCCATGTTGGTTCTATAGAGGGCAAATTGATTAATTCTATCAACAAGTTCATTCCATCTGGTGTGCAAAATATTTGTTGTAGGATAACCATTAGTAAAATACATCATCTCTATATTGAACCAAGTCCAATTTTGTGGTCTACCTGTTGTTGTTGTGACTACTATCTGCTGATATCCTCCACTGCCACTGTCGTTTCTGGGTATAACCCTTATAGTGTAAGATGTATTTGGTTGCAACAAATTCACAGTGTAATTAAGAAGTCCTTGAACACTTCCATTGAGAACATTGTTGACATAAATATCATACCACACTGTACTTTTAGACTCATCCCATGCTATAGAGATACTATTTGCATCAATATTCGTTAGCCGCAAACCTGTTAAAGTTGGTGGTACTGTTAAAACGTCTACCCAATCAGTCCATCCAGAAAAATCACCATTGGCGTTTTCTGCACTCACTCTGACGTAATGATACTCTCCTAGTTCTAAGTTGCTAAAATTATACGAAGTAGAAGAAGTTGTATAATTCTTAACATCGTATGGACTGATAAACTGCACTCTATAAATAGAAGCTCCTAGGACACTATTCCAACTCGCTGTGGCAGTTGTTTGTCCTGTAAGGTTAAAGGTTAAACCTGTTGGAACTGTAGGTGTAATGTAGTTTGTTGTAAATTCAACTATGCTTGACCATCCTGTATATCCACCAGTGGTAAAAGCACGAACTCTTGCTCTATAGGTTGTTCCTGCGGATAATCCTAACGTAGTAATAGAAGTATTGACAGTACTATAAGTTAGTGGTGTTCCTCCTGTCGTTGGTGTAAGTTCTATTTGATAAGAAGTAGTGTTTGGAGTACCTGTCCAATACCCATAGGCGGTATTTGTACCTGTAGCATAAAAATTAAGATTGAAATTATGCTTTATAGCAGTAAATGTTTTTAATTCAGAACGGTTTCCGTTAATATCGTAAGCTCTTATTAGGAATTCATGTATTCCATAAGACAATGAAGATGTGTCAAAAGTAACACGATAAGGCACTGATAACTTACTAGATGGAGGATATGCTACTTTAGTACCTAGTTGGGAATTATAGAAATTCACATAACTAATACCGTCCCCTCCAAAAGCTTCTACTTCTATTTCTAAAGTATCCCCTATATAATTATTCCTTGGAAATAAGATGTTTGTTTGAACAGGGACACCCACTACATTAAATTGAGCAGTTTGAGTATAATTTGCTCCACCCGTAGCTCTTAACAACAATCTATATGATCCATTCTCAGTTATTTCATCGAATACACCTGTTGGGATCGGTGAATTTTGCGTGCAATAACCGATAACGGATCGCATTTCAGCATTCCCTGCGGGAATAACTTGACCTGATGGCACAATCCACGTATGCCAACCATCGCTATATAAATGCGTGTTGTCTCTATCTCTATGTAACTCAACCCACATTGTCGTATCAGAGATCAAGTTGACGGGATTTTTAAAGAGTACCGCAACTGCTTCATGGTTTATAGGGAGGGTTGATAGATCGAATGTAGTAGTGGGTTGCCATATTGTTGCAGGGAATGCCCCTGCCTGTAATTCTTGACCTATCGTATTTGGTAGAGGATAACCCCATACCTGTAAGATTGAACTATCTGCCCATACAAACCCTTTTCCTATTTGAACGCTCATATTATCTCACCTACCTATCCAAACCTAGCTGTTAAGTCTAAACCACTGACTGCTGCGTTACCAAAATTAATAGCGGGCGTGTTAAAACTAATACTAGAGCCAGATATGAACCTAATAGTGTTCATTGCATCAAGTTTTAAATCTCCTATACTGCGATCTCCTGAAATACTACTAGTATCGTTGAAGATTATCGACCCGCTATTTGTCAACGCCCCTAGTGTTAAGAAATTTGATACAGCAGTAATACCATCTAGATCGATTTTATTAGCTGATAACTTGATGTTAGTAGCTGTTTGGTTAATTTTCGATGCTATCGTATTACCATTGTAGTCTGTTGTAGACACTTTTTGAGTAATAGCAGTAGCGTTTTGACTGATCTGCGAAGTATGAGTAGAAAGTGTAGTAACATGACCACTTACTGTGTTTTGCAAAGAACTCACATTAGTTTCTATGCTATTTGCCTTAACCTCTAAAGACGCTAAATTTTCCCCTAAGCTCGTAACCGAAGCAGCTTGTAGTGCTATAGCACTAGCATTTTGCGAAATCAAAGAAGCTTGATTCGTTATGTTGTTTCCTTGAGTAGAAACAGTATCATTCAAACTCGTTACACTTAATTCTATACTGTCTGCCCTTTGGGTAATTGAAGAAAAATCTTCTTGATATTTTGCACTATTTGCAACAGTAGAAATTATTTGGTTTGGTTCAATTTTAAACTCTGCTTCAGCTACTCTATTTTCTAATAAATCAACATTTTCAGCAGTTAAAGTAATAGCTTCAGCAGTTTGAGTGATTTGCGTACCCATTTCTCGAAAAGGTTCACTGGCAGTTACAGTAGAGATAATAGCATCATCTGTAATCTTAAATTCTACATCTGTAACTCTGTTTGATACCTTCCTAAGTCTTTCCATTGTCTTTAGATTGAAGGTTGTTATATCTTCAATAATATTACCCAAAACTACTTTAGTGCTTTTTTCGTGCTTTGTTGGATCTTTTTCTATCTCGACAATCCTAGCCGAAATGCTAATACCAAGTTCTGTATCAATAATCTTATTTATTGTGTCGCCTATTTCAAAACCTTCCAATCCCTTAAAATCCTCATGTTCATTTAATTCTATAATGTTAACTTCATAAGATACGGAAGGGTTACCATATTCATCTTTTTTCGTATTATCAACTATCTTTTTTATGCCCTTGACGTTCTTTCCGACTCTAAACTCTACTCCGTTATTTTGTCCTCTATGATGTAGTAAACTAATCGAGTATCTATTAAATTGCAGTTCCCCACCAAAAGCTTCTTGTATAGCTTTTAGAACTTCTCTTTTGTTTGCGGTCTCATTTATTAGCACTGTTGTTTTACCTGATACGCTTACTGTCCCTACAGTAAAACCAGTATCTACCAATAAGTCTGTTAGCATTTCAAGTGCTGTTTTTTCTACTTTTAGAAAACTGTTAATAGAAATGTCTATTAATTTGTAGGACATTTGCTCTGCTAGTACATGGATTAATACCTTGTTGTCTTGAGTTCGTTCTTTTGTGTATTTGGCTATTTGGAAGAGATTGTCGTCTGTTTCGATATAGTTGTCATGATGGATGTATTCTGATTTTAATTCTTCAATGACGGTTGTAAATGTGAAAATATATTCTCCGTTAATCTGTTCCTTGATGATAGGATTAATCAGTTTGTCTAATATAGCTAATTGCTTGTTATTCCCATCTACTATTCTTATCAAATTATCACCTCCCTAAAGGAAAAGGAAGGTTATTCACCTTCCTCTACTATTTCTACTGGTGGATGGATGATTGCTAGCAATTCTTCTTTCTGATTTAATGTTAATTGCCCCATCATCCACAACATATTTATCTGCATTTCTACAAAAGTAAAGGACACGTAAGGGTTATTTTCCGCTTTCATGTCCGTAATAAGTCTTTTAAAATATTCGTAATTCATGTGATCCCTCCTATTTAGATTCCAACATGACAAGCCTAATTTCATGGTTAAATAGCATTGCATTATTAAACGCCCTGTAGTTATTTAACTCTTTATTTGTTTCTACTGCTGTCTTATTAGCACTTTCAATTGATGCTGCAATATTAATTGGTACACTCCAAGATATTTGTGGTGTAGCACTCAATTCACTAGGATATTCCCAAACTACCTCATATATTTGATTTGCTGTTGCACCTGAAATAGTTACTACATTGCCTGTCAATGTTACATTTGCTTTATCTATATTTGTTCTAGTTGTACCATCTAATCTGATGATAGATTCGATATTGTCTTTTATCCCACCTTTTACCGCAATAGGTAGAGTTATTCCTTCACCATATGGTTTTGTAAGTTTAGTAAATGGTTCAATGAATAGATGTCCTCCTGGATACGCTATTAACTTTTCTTGTGGTGGTAATTGTGTAACAGAGCTTTGCATTAACTGATAATTTACCGTCATTCCTGTTAAAGCATTTCTTGCAGCTTCTATGTTTGTATAAGTGTTTTTAGCAACTATTAATCTTAGCCCCTGATTAGACAAAGTATAAAATTTACCAACATCTGCTATTGTATACTCATCCGCGTTTGTTGCTGGTGCTCTTTCTGTCCAACCTGTTATTGATGTAGTGCTATTTATTGCATTTGTTTGTTGTACTGCATTAGGCAAAATATTATTATAAAAATTCTCTAACTGAACTATGTCAACATTAGCAGGAGTTGTGTTCACACTTGTAATATGTCCCGACTGTAACTTGAAATCATCACTAACCCTCTTAGTCAGCTTGCCATCGTCACTAATTTCATCTTTAGTGCCATTAGGAAGGGAACGTAGATAGATAATATTTCCTTGAGCGTCTGTGATGGGGTAGTAGCGTGTTGATTCGATATAAGGTTTATATTCTCCCGACGTAGTTCCTTCATAAATATATTCTATATTCCAATTTGTGGTATCTAATCCTTGCAAACCAACATAATGACAATTATCAGGAGTTATAATTGCAGTTACATTGTCTGACCTTGAAATAAAGTTCTTATTCCTATCAAAGAAGTACCATCTGTTAGATATACTTCTAACGTATGGAGTTGAAGGTTTTACTTTGAAAACTCCTTTAGTGTATGATGTACTAGGGTTCCCAATTTCACCACCTGTTGATTCTAAGTATTTACCTACCGTTATATTTGCTTTATTAGGATTAAAATGGTTGAGTCCTATACTTCTCATCCTCTGACCGCCACAAAGTGTAGACTTCGTGCCATCCCCTTTAATGTACGGGTATTTAACTGCTAGTTGGTCAGCTGTTAGGTTGGTGAAGTCGGATTCAATTTCTGAACCTGATGGAAGTTCAAATAATCTAATGTCTTGAATTGTAACACTCGTGCTATTACCACTCATTTTTAACGCTAAAGAATTAACAGTAAAAGAAGATTGAGTTGTCAATATAGCCTTTTTGTTACCAACTCCACTTATTAAAACTGATGAGTCTCCAAAAGGTGTATTATTTCCCTGCGTGGTTAGATTGCCTGTATTTTCATAAACGTATAACAAGATACCATATTTCGTAGATGATTTAACGTTAGTATTTAAAAACGCTTGACGACCTAAAGTTGTCCTAATTAGTTTCAACCTTCCGTTTTCTACTATTGATGAATCTTCTAACGTCCACTCCACCCACGTACTCCTATTATAATTTAATTCCTGTCTTAGCGACCTGCCAAAAATTTGTACGCTAATTTGGGCATTAGTATTACTCACCTCCATTCCTAAATAAATTGCTGTATCATAAGTCATTACTGGTGTGCTATATATGGGTTTAACTATGTCTTGTTCTATTTCTTCAATTCGATTGGTTAATGCAGGAAATGTTTTTGATTTTACTGTGCTAGTTCTAGCATTTATAATCTCTGCATCTTGTTGTTGACTAGTTTGTAACGTATCCCATCTGTTTTCAATATCTAATATTTTAGCTTGTCTACTTGTCTCCTGTTGTTGCCTTGTATCCTCATTGTTTACCCTAGTATATTCCGCTGTTACTCTATTGTTTTCATTAACTACTCTTGTATTTTCTGATTGTTGAATATTATTCTTAAACCCTTCTATTTCTCCCTTAAACTGATCTACATCATTATTAATACTTTGTTGGTAATTATCCATAGTTGTATTTACGTCATTAATAAACCCCTGTACATCATTAATAAGCTGTGTCAAAATAGGGTATCTATCATCTTCAGCTATCTCATCAGCGTCAAAGCCCAAATCTGCTACAACCGTAAAGGGAAACTGGACAGGTACCGTTAATCTTTCACCATCACCGCCGAACAAAGCTACCGATACTAAGACTTGTCCCGGCACATCAAGGATATTACTTGCTATTAGATATTCGGCTTCATTGTTTCCTATTTTTTCTGCTTCAGCAATAATCTTTACATTATCACTTCTTAAAAAAGTAATACCCACCGTTACTTGATTTAAGTCGATGGGTAAATTATTTTTAGTTAATTTGAATTTAATCTTATTTGCTTTTGTATCACCCCGTACAAAGGTGATTCTATTAACAAATGTAGCTCTTTCAAAATCTACATTAATATTAAAATCCTTTGTTATCATTTAATCACCTCTCTATAAGTATTTTTCTTGTAATTTTACTATTACATTAACATTCATGTTATTGCCTGTTAATGTCAATTCTGTAGTACCTACTGGAAGCTTAAGTCTATCTATAGCCCCTTGTAAATCCATTAATTTATTGACTTTATTTCCAAAACTACTAAAGGTATAGCAAAGCATTTTTTCCGTATCTATAATGGTCTTTTGGTTGATATTCAATAAAGTTATACTCTCTGTAGGTGTCATTATTGTTAAAGATGTTGCATTACCATTAATTTCAAAAACAGGTTTTGTTTCATAAGTTCCATTGTTAGTTACCAATAATTTTGTTTCACTTGTAATACTTTTACTTTCTACTAAAATAGGATTTGTGTAAGCAAATGGTTCACAAATAAATTCAACCGTAAAACTATCAAAATGCAAGTCATTACTTGTCACAATTCCACTATCAACTCTAGCTGTATAATATTTGTCTTGCTCATCATCAAAGATTAATTTTCCTTCGCCATCAAGCCAATAAGCCATTTCTCTTAGTATCTGTCTTCTTAAAGTTATATCTTTTTCTATTAAAAATATAGTTACAGGTATTATAATATCGTTGTAAGCATCATCAAATTTAATCGAACTATGCCTATTGTTTATTGTTTCTTCTGCAATTCTTTTAGCAGCTTTTAAGGGACGGTTGTCTATTTTAGCTTTTGCTGTAAACTCTTTCAAATGCCTATTCTTAAATTGAAACATTACCACGCCCCCCTTCCTCTTAAACTGTTAACTTGTAAATCATGAAGTTTTTCTGCTATTCTATTTATATCGGAATCATCTCTTGTTGACATATTTTCTATATGTATGTGATTTTCTATATTAAAACCTGAAGCATTACTTGCTATTGTATTTGGTGTACTGTTTGGTATAAGTTTAGGTATTACATCATTCATAGTCATTAATACCTGTGGTATTGCATTTCTTACACCATCTAGAAAACCATCAATCATATTTTCACCCCAATTGGTTATAAATCTACCTTCGCCTTTCTTCGCTGGAGAATTAAAACCTAAATATCCTTTTACGTTACTTGTTACACCTTTAACCGCATTTGTAACAGAACTTGCCATAGACTTTATACCATCAACAAATCCGCTTATCATATTTTTACCCCAGCTGTAGGCATCACGCCCAAGTCCAGTAAACCATCCAGTAATAGAACTATATAATCCTTTAAATGCACCACTAAGCAATGTCCATGCTCCTGCAACAACACCTTGTAAAACTTGCCACATACCACTCCATATTTGTTTTACACCCTCACACATTCTAGTCCAATCACCAGTAAACAATCCAATAAATACATTTATAATACCTTTTATAATATTTATTGCACCTTCTATAGCAGATTTAATATGTTGCCATGCCTTATCCATAACTTCCCTTGCAGTTTCATTCGTTTTATATAAATGCACTAAACCAGCTACTAATAAAGCAACTACCGCAATTACTGCCATCACTGGCAATACTGTGGCTGTAAAGGTTGTACCTAATGCAGCCAAACCACCCTTTAAAATTAATATGCCTGCTTTTAATTTTCCGAATAAAGTAATGGTCTTTGCCACAACAATTAGTA
Source organism: Clostridium formicaceticum (assembly GCF_001854185.1). NCBI lineage: Bacteria > Bacillati > Bacillota > Clostridia > Peptostreptococcales > Natronincolaceae > Andreesenella > Andreesenella formicacetica. The sequence continues at coordinate 3,112,766 of NZ_CP017603.1, read as the reverse complement.
TCGGACCAATTGCAGCTACTAATAAAGCTAATTTAACAATCATTTCCTGAGTTCCTTGATCTAGATTAGCAAACCAATCTACCCATACAGCAATCTTGTCAACTACTTTAGAAACAATAGGGATCAATATTTCTGATATTTGTATAGCTACACCTTCAATTGCTGATTTTAGCTTAATTAACTGACCCTGAAGGTTATCTTGCATAATATCAGCCATTTCCTTAGCTGTTCCTGTATAGTTAGTAGTAGCCTCGGTTAGTTTATTATAATCTTCTTCACTAGCGTTAATGATTGCTAACATACCCGACATAGCTTCTTTTCCAAATATAGTTGAAGCATATTGAGCTTGTTGTTCTTCCGTTAAGTTACCAAAAGTATTTCGTAATTGATTCATAACATTATCAAGTGGTAACATATTCCCTTGTGCATCCGTCATTTCTAAACCCAGTTCATTTATTAATTTACTTGCTTCGGTTGTGGGTTTTATCATTCTAGTTAATGCACCTCTAAGTGTTGTACCTGCTTGACTTCCTTTTATACCTGCATTAGCCATTAAAGATAAAGCTTTCGTAGTATCCTCTACAGAATAACCTAAACTTCCAGCTACGGGAGCCACATATTTAAAAGACTCACCTAACATTTCAACATTTGTATTTGCACTACTAGAAGCACTTGCTAATAAATCTGCAAACCTTCCTGTCTCTTCAGCACTCATGCCAAAACCTGTCATGGCATCACTTACAATGTCTGCTGTAGTTGCGAGGTCTGTTCCACTAGCAGCTGCCAAATCTAATAGTCCTGGCATAGCCGATATAATTTGATTTGTGTCATAACCTGCCATTCCAAGGTATGTCATCGCTTCACTACTTTGCTTTGCACTAAACATTGTGCTAGAACCTAGTTCTTTCGCTGTATCTTTCAATCTTTCAAAATCTTGTCCTGTTGCACCAGTGATAGCTGAAACTTTACTCATTCCCGCTTCAAAATCAGCACCTATGGCTACAGCAGCAGTACCAATACCAACTAGCGGTAAAGTAACATATTTAGTTAAGTCCCTGCCTACATCCCCTAGTTTCTTTCCGATATAACTTATCTCTTTTGTTGCTTTATTTATTTTCCTTTCAAAATCTGAGAGATCAGCACCAATTTTTACTAATAAACCCATTCATTCACCTCCAATCTAGGAGAATATATATTTTAAATCCTGTAAAGTTTGTTCTTTACTCTCTTTATCAACTTGTGTCATTTCCTTTTTTACTTCTGGGAACACTTTGTAATTTTTCTTTCCCATTGCATTTATAATAGCTATTCTTGTTACAATAGCTTGTATTTCGAAGTCATTTTTGTACTTTTCTACATAACCTTGTAACATCAAACTCAACTCCCGTGGAGTCATTTCGTAGTAATCAAAAAAAGATATGTTCAATAAGGACACAGCCATTTTGAACATATCTTCATAATCTGTTACTTCTTCAGTGTCATCTGTTTTTTTTTATCAGGTAAAGCTAATTTAATTGCTTCCCCTAGTTTCTCGCTTATGTATTCAATTCCATTGTTCTCTATTGCTTCATCCATTAATTCACCTGTTCTTTCAAGAGTCAATTCTTTATCTTCCCAATTCAATCCGCAAAACAACATTAATCTCAACTCTTTAACACCTGCACCATCTTGCAGAGAAGATATAGATTTCCCTATAAAATCTTCGATTTGACATATTGCATTAATGCCAATTCTAAGATTTCTAATCTTGTCTAATTCAATTGCTATAGATTTTTTCATTATTCACTAGCACCTACTTTACTTAAAGATCCATCGCCCAAAAATGTTACACTGTAAGTAGCATTATCATCGTATGGGGATTCAATCGGAAAATCAGTAATAATTGCTCTGCCGCCATATTTATTTCCAGTACCAGAAACAAATTCTACTTGTACCTTCTCATCACTCATAAATGCTTCTTCTAAGTCGCCATAAGCTACATCATCTTCAATTAATAATCCATCCGCATCAATACTCCAATTTTTGAAGCTTATTTCATTTTCTTGCCAACCCTGTGAGTCCTTTGTTGTTGTGTCTATTGTTTCTGCACCTCTGTTAAGAGTTGCACCTCTTTGTCCACCAATTATTTTGTCATTAATTTTTACAACAAAATCTATCTTTGCCATTATTTCAACACCTCTTTCTTTATTCTATAAGTTAACTCGATTATTCCATGTACCAATTCAACAGTCTCCCTTGTCACTTCAATAGTTCCAGTTGAATGATATTCATACTTATATTCATCTTTTTCAAAATCTGTTTTAAGTGTAGATTCAATCAAATCGAGCAATTTTTTAGTATGTGAAATACTTCTTTTTTCTGCCCATATGTGTATAGTAGTTGTTATTTCTTTACCATCCCAAGTTTTAGTATTCCAATCAATTGCTCGATCTTCGCCAATAACAATAAAGGGCATATCCTCATCTTCAGCGATAAAGTCATATACCCCACAATCAATTTCTTTATTTGCAATTAATAACTCATACATACCTCTTTGAAAATTAGATAGTATCAACTTTTTCCACCACTCTCTTTATCTCTGTATAATAATTATTTTCCACTGATTCTTGAGCTGGTTTCATAAACGGTCTAGCTGTTACATTACCTACGCTTTTACCACTTTTATGTGATCTATTTTTAGTACCATATTCAATTAGATGTCTATGTGCGCCCTTCTTACCCCTTGGAAATACCGTGGCACTCGGACCCAGTTTTTTAAAAGACTTTGCTTTAATTGAGCTTTTTAAGTTTCCTGTTTTACTTTGTGGTGCAATATTAGACTTTGCCTTTTGTGTTGTCTCTTTAGCATACTTTTTAACAATTGCATCAAATTCTTTTTCTTTTTCAATGCTATACCTAGACATTTCTTTTATTGTTTTTTCAATGCCTTCAACTTGTATTTCAGTCATTTTATATCGACTCCAAACATTGCAATTCTAAATACTTGTTTTCCTCATCGATATTCATAATGTAAGATATGTCAAATCTACGATTATTTAATTTTATAATCATGGATTTATCTATATCTTTTCTATACCTTATAATTACTTTGTGTGTAACTTCTGCTTGTCCTTGTTGTGCTTGTTCAAATTCTCTTCCCTTTAGTGGTCTTATATTAGCCCACACACTAGCAATCTCTTTCCAGCCCTCTTCCGTTTCCCAATTATCCAAGAAACCTCCAGCACCATCTTGTACCTTCTCAAACTTCAAAAACTTAATACGTTTGTTTAATTTGCCTACATTCATCACTCATCACCTTCACAATACTGCAACTGTGTTAGTATAGTTTGAACCGTAAACCTTACTCTTTCAGTTATTTTACCTTCGTGTATATACGTTCTATTTTCATACCAATCAGATATTAAGACTTTGCAAAATAACTTTGCCATTTCGTTTTTTTTGTCAAAATCTTTACCTGTTGCATTTTTTAAGTATTGTTCAGCAACACTTATCAATGTGTATATAAAAGCGTCTTCATCATCAAAATCATCAAGCTTTAAAAATTGCTTCACTTCTTCTAATGTTAAAATCAAATATATCAACCCCCTCAATAGGAAAAAGAGGGGATTTTACCCCTCAATTAATATTAAGCTACTGTAATTTCACCATAGAAATAAGCATCTGCATCAGTTTTTAATACATCAAATCTTTCAATACAACGAACAGCAGTCGCATTCTTTGTAAACATTGCTTCAGAGGATGCTTTAATTTCATATACTTCTCTATCTACAAACTTAACAGCCTCTTCCATTGCACCAACAAAAATTGGAGCCTTAGTTGTAACCGTTGGTAATTCAGCATTACTAAATACATGTACAACCTTACCCATAAATCTTTTTACTGTAGGATTTGTTGGGTCTGGTTGTAGTACAGGTCTTCCTGTAGTGTCTAGCGCTGAATCAAGCATATCAAAACCGTCTTGATTTGTAATAATAATCGCGGATTCAGCAATTATTGGATCAATATCTTTGTTAATTAATTTCTTTAATACCTTCCAATCTGTTACAACTTTTGCAGTCTTACCTTCTTTTAATTTTGCAAATATTTTCTTATTCTCGGTTCTAACAGCTTTCTTTCCAAACCATTTTCCGATATAACCCATCAAGTCAGCTTTTTCATCTTGAAGCAATGTATTGGATACTGGTAAAATTGCACCATAATCTTTTACCGCATATGGAGCACTTTTGAATTTTGGTTTATCTGTATCATCTAAGTCTTCCATTTCTGTCATGTCAGCTAAATCAGTTAAAGAAGATAAGTCTTCGTACACCACAGAACCACTATTTGTACTAGTAGGGTAGAAACCCACTAAATCCTTTGCAGACTTATATTGTCTTTTCAGTTCGTTAATTTTAGTTTGAATATCTTTAGGTACTAACAATCCACCACCATCAGTTGTGTTGCTAGAAACCAGTGCTCTTTCTTCTTCTGTTAATGTCTTACCTGCTAATGCTTTAATAAATGCTCTTACTTCGATCTCACCCTGATTTGTTCTAGTTTCCATATTTTTTTCTTCCTCTCTTTTCTCGATTTTTTCTTCTGCATCTCTTTCTTCTTGTTCATCTAATTGTTTTTGTAATTCAATTTTCTTTTCTAAAGTTCTAACTTCAACCATTTTTGCTTCCGCATCTTCAACCTTGTTGTCGTTTAGCATTGTTCTAACTTCAGCCTTCATTGTATTTAACTGTTCCAACATTTCTCTCATTTCTTTAGTCATCGTTTTATCATCCTTTCAATATATAAAATTAATTTTTTGCATTAAAAAGAACTAGTTTACAACTCTAGTTCAATCGCTAATTTACGTTTATTTAATTGCCTTTGTAACTCACTCTTATACTCATTTAATCCTCTTGCCATCACTACCTCGGTAGATTTATATGCAGGAGTGCTTAATATGGATATTTCTGTAATTGTTTCTATATCGTTTATTCGCCTTTCATATAACTTCAAATCCTCATTATAAGACCATTCTTCACAGTTAGAATTATCCCATCTCAACCAAAATCCAAAGCTACATTGATTTATATTACCTGCTTTAATATTTTCTAATAAATCTCTATAATAAGTAGTTTTTGCAGGTTTCATTTTAAATCTTAAACCAATACTATCAACTTCTAAAGATAAATTGCCTGCCGTATTTCTTGCAAGTATATAATTAGAATCATGATTTATTAATGCTCTAACATCAGACAAATTAGTTTTTTCTAGTGCTGTACTAGATATAATTTCTCTCCAATCACCAAAATTCTCAGACCAAGATTCAAATTTTAAAGCATAACCTTCTAGCAATTCCTCATTAGTTTCTTCATTTGTCCTTACTTCAAAACTAGAAAATAACTGTCTAATCTCTTTTTCTCTAGTCATCTGTTCCACCTCCCTCCGATGCGTTATTGTACTGATTTCCTGCCATTTTAACAGGTATCATATTACCATTACAAATCAACGTGTCACCCTCATCAACGGAAGGTAGATTTTCTAAATTTCTTGATTCATTGATGGATAAAAATCCGCTTTGTATACCAATTCTATAAGCTTCATATCTTGTTTTGATGTCACTTCTAAGTATAGAGTCAACATTAAACCTGAAGAAATAACCATTTTCTAATTCTTTTGATAGAAGTAGTTTATAATTAAGTTCTTGTTCATACATCGTCAATATAGACTGCAAAGTATCAATATAAAATTCTTTCATTTGATGTTCAATATTATTATGTGTAGCTCTTTCAAGCATATTTACTTGGTGCATTTTAACACCAAATGCCGACGTAATATTTTGTATCGAGAATTGATTTAATTCTAAGAATTGACTATCTGCCATGCTATTAGAAATGCTATTAAAACTAAACCCCAAAGGCACTGGAAGTATTTTACCTGCATTTTTAATTCCATTTGCCATACTTTCAAAGCGACCCTGCATTTTCTTCATATTCTCAGGACTAATATCTCCAGTGTATTGAAGTAACCCTTTTGCAAATAAACCACCCTTAAAGTAATTATTTACATACTTTTGACCAGCTTGAGCATTTTCAATAGTAGTAACTAAATATTCCCTAACACTCATTCCTGTAATACCGTCAGACGTTAACCCTTTAAAATGTAATACTTCAGAATGTTTTAGTTTGTATTCATTACCTTTTTTATCTTTATAGACATAATAAATAGCATTATCTTTACCTATAATTCCAGCGTCATCAATCCAGATTCTTACATTATCCATATTCAAAGGATATAACCCTTTGATTTTACCTGCATTTCTACCTCTAGTAACATAGTCGATATACACCACGGAATGACCATTATGTAACCTTTGAAATTCTACCATCTTCCAGAAATCGCTACTAGACATATATTGATTCGGTCTTAACTTTAATAATTTATATAAAGCATGACTCGAAGCCTTTTCAGTACCGTTGTCAGTTTCTCTGTAGAGTTTTAAAGGTAGCTTACTTATACTATCCGTCATGATTCTCATACAAGTGAAATAAGTTGATTCTTTCAGCTTATCATCACTTATACTATTAGCATCTATCCCTAATATCTTTAAGAACTCTTGACTATTTATATCTACTACTTCATTACTTCTCTTTTCTATTGCTCTTCTAAAGAATCCCAATTAGTTTTTCACCTCACTTTCTTTAGTGGGTATTTTGATAGAAAAATTCCCAAAATTAAAAGAACTCCTCCTAAAGTGTATAAAGCAACAATTACATTAACAATAAAGGTTGTGACCACAATTAAGAAAAGTCCACAAAAAATAAAAATGTCTTCCAAGTGACTTAGAAGAATTTGTTTTAATTTTTTCAATTTACCACCCCAAACTCGACAAATATTCGTCTGTTATTACTTTGTTTAAGTCCACTAAATTTTCTTCTAAATACAATTGACTGTAAGCAAATATACTAGCTACTACTAAGTCAATTCTACTTTTATTTTTATTAACTTTATTTAATAGAATATCTCCACTCGATCTTCCAATGACAGTTGTTGTATTGCTCATATTCCAATCTAGCAAAGTATTCTTTTGATAGCTTATAAGTCCCTTGTAAACATCATCTCTAAATTGTTTGATTGGTGGACTTAAGACACTATAACTTTGCTTTAATAGTATTACATCATAATCTTCGCTTAACTTTTGCATAGTAGCAACGATATTGAAAGGGTCTGTAGCAATGTATCTTATTTTGCATTTATGCTTTATTTCAATATTTCTTATATATTCTTCAAGCACATTATAATCAACTATGCTACCTTTTGTAATAGTACAATACCCTTGTCTCTCCATTTGCCTATAGTCAATTTTTTCTCTTCTACTAGGCAACGTGTTTTCAGGCAGAAAAGCATGACTAATTAAATAATACATGTTATTTTCTTTGTACATGATATTAATGGCTGACAAGTCAGTCGTTAAACTTGCATCCACTTCAACTACAACCTCTGCACCCTCTAAATCAATCCTATCAACTTGACACTTCTTCCATGTTTCAAAATCAATGTAGGTTTCCCCACTATAACCACTAAGTCTTTCATTCAATATCTTAATTCTAAACTCTTTCATTGCTGAAGGTATAGTTAAACCCTTTTTATATTCTTGTCTTAAAAAGTTTCTACCATCTTCAAAAGCCATCTGTAAAGGATTTGACTTAACCCAATTATTTTCATCATTGAAATCATCACCTTCATCAAGTTCAAACAATAATCCAAAAGTATTAATAGTTTCATTATCAACACCCTGTAAAATTGCTTTATGGTAATCTAATAGCTCATTAAAAGCATTATGTTCTATATCATATTGAGTAGATATATAAATACTTAATCTGTGCTTTGTACTCATTTGAGATAGCTTTAAAGCACCTATAATACTTCCGTCTTCTTGATTAGCAACTTCATCAACTATAAAACTACTAAGCAATAGACCATTAATATTATTAGCTTCACCGCTCAAATGTTTTGTAGTACATTCATTTAATTTACATTCAATTTTATCTCTTGTTATTTTAAAATGTTTACTAATCAAAGGACTAGCTTTTATGATTTCGACAATTGCATTTCTAACTAATGCAGATATATCTCTTGTTTTTCCTGCTGTCGCATGTTGAGCAAATTTTGGACTTCTAAGCATTATTAATAGTTCTGTAACTGCACATAAAAAAGATTTACCTGCTTTTCTTCCGATTTCGAGGTAAATTTCTTCTATCATATTTTTTCTTATGCCATTTTCATCTAGTTCTTTATAGAACCAACAAAAAATATTCTCCCATGTCATCATTTGAAATCCTGCTGCATGATCTAATATAGGTTTATTAGCATAAAATCCTGTTGCATAATTTATTAATCCTAGTAATTTATATATTGTTTCAGCTTCTTGAAAATCAAAATAGCATGGAAAATTATCTTTATTTTGTAATGTTTCTAACCTATCTATATATCTTTTACATTCAAGTTTAACCCATTTATTAGCAATAAACCTACCTTCAACTACATCTTTTGCCCATTTGTAACCTTTTAAATCTTGAAGTATCAATTATTACCACCACCACTACCGTTAAGCACTTGTAATAATTTATCTTCTTTTTCATCTTGTTTCTGAATATTAATATTTGCAAGTTTTGCTCTACTTTGAGGACTTAAACTTAATTCATTACACAATCTGAAAAATTCTTTCATATAACTTTCCTTTACCCTTAAGGCATCCTTATTGAATAAATCATCATTTAATATTTTTTCTGATTCTTGTATTCTATCTATTGCAACAGAACAACTTGCTAAAACATATGTATCTAAATTTGTTAAGATTCCGCTGACTTCTAGCTCACTTACAATATACTTGAAAATTTTTTTCGCTTCTTTATTTAGATAAGTAGGTGGTTTTATTTTATCAGTACCACCCTTTAATTTTTCTTCCATTTGTTTTCTAGCTTCATATTCTTCTTTAGTGAGATTTTTTGACATTGTATCAACACTCTTTGCTGGTCGTGCCATTTTTACCACCTACCTTTCTAATTGATAATTAATTTCTATTGGAAGGACTCTCATTTAGGGAATTTTATGCGACTGAAGGGGGACATGCGGTTACGTAATAACGTGTTGTAAATTTATTCCATACCCCTTACCCTAATATTAAATCATTACAATAAAAAAGACACTCGACTGAGTGCCTACTGAACTTCTATTATATCTCTATTATCTTTATAGACCTGATACTCTTTAAGCAGCATTCCGCTACCTAACTTGTTAGCATCATGCTCTTCTTTATCTACATACTCATGTATTCTTACACTAATCATACCGCCTAAGTCATTAATCATTGTTGTAGTGTTATAATTAAAGTTAACTATTGCATGAACCTGACCTTGTTCCATATACAACTCATTATAAGACGCTACATACTCTACTATATCTACGGAATCTGCTATAGCAACCTTTCTCCAATTACCTGTATTATCTTCTCTTACACTGCTTGGTTTTGTCTTGGTTAATTCAAGAAAATCCTTATTGCTCTGTCCTATTGCGTCTTCTCTTTGCTCTAGTACTGATTCTTCTTCCATTTCTTCAACTAGATTTTCTTGTGTTGTAGCATTATCTGATCCTACCATCTCCATTATGCCACCTATACCAGCCAAAACAAGAAAGATAATAATAGCGATTTTAATTTTCTTCTTCATATAAACACCCTTTCAAAAGTATTTACATATTATTATGTCATATTTAACCAAAAATTACTACATCTTCTTATCAATCTCACTATGTCTATCACCGTGGCAACTATCACATAGACTAACTAAATTATTAACATCATATGGTTCTCCACCTTCTACAATAGGCGTAATATGATGTACCATAGTTGCATATGTAATCCTACTATCTAAACAATCTTGACATAAATAATTATCTCTAATCAATGTCATTGTTCTTGCTTTTTTCCATTCTTTTGATTGATAGATTACTTTAGACTCTTGATTTCTCTTAACCTTATCGTAGTATTGCCATTGTTGTTTTTTTTCTCTCTCAACGTTCTCAGCACAATCACCACAATACTTTTCATCTATTTTAATCAAATTTTTATTACATTTACTACAAACCTTTTTTAATGACACATTTATTTCCTCCCAAACTATCATCATTTATGATAATAGTAGATATGATATAAGTAAAAAAATAAAAGAGTAAGATATTATACCTACTCTAAATAGTTTGAACACATGTTTATATATCGGTTTTCCAAGTTACAATATAAGAATTAGTTTTATTTGTTGTATTACACTCAGGACAATTTACAAGTATTTCAAGTTCTGCCCCAGATGCTTTTCCATCATTCCAAACACCACGCTTATACGCAATAGCTTTACCAACAACCTCTATACCAAAACTTCTCTTTACTATATCTTCTTTATGATTACCTCTTACAATTGCAATCCAAGAATATTTATTTTTACATACAAAACATTCATGTTCACCTTTGACAGTATCTTTACGAATATCCGATATTTTTTCTATCACACCTATCTACTCCTCTCATATTTTCCTACCTACTTCTCTATAAATTCCCATATTCCTTCAATAATATATAATAATTCCTAAAAATCATTCGCCAAAACTCGACTCGATAACAATAATACCGATTTATGTCTAGATCATATCTATACTATTACACAAAACTAAAGCAGGACAATTGTGTAAATTATCCCGCCCTAATCTATATTTCTCATATTTCTATCTAACCTATCCTGTATTACTTCTATCCGCTTCATACTAGCTTGTAACTCTTTAATATGTTCTTCTAGCACATCATCATTATTTTTTAACACCTTTAACCCTTCTTTAATTTCCCTATTTCTTTCATCCCATCGGTATTTTTCAATATCTATGTTTAGTTCGTCAATAGATTCTCTCAATTTACTCTTGTTTTCTAACCTTTCTTTAACTTCTACTAATTTACTATAAACTCTTTTGTATTCTCTAGCAGACTCTCTAAACGATCTAAATAATCTAAAAACTAAAATTAAACACAAAGAAAAAATTATTAAATTAAATATAATTTCTTTATTCATTTGCCTCTACTCCTTTCGTTGCTTCCATAGGTTTAATAGGTGTAACATGTAACCATCGGTCTCTTCCAATTCTACTAACTATATTCACACTAACACCCTCATACAATTCAGCAATTTCTCTATGTTTCATATCAGTATTTTGCTTATACCAAAGGATTTCTCCTGCCATAGTTTCATCTATATTGGCATTAGGATTCTTACTTCCAGAGAATAATTCTCTGCACATCTCTCTATGCTTTACTGCTTCTAACCCTCGCCTAACCTTCTTCTTTGTATCTCTGATTTCGTTTATATTCCAGATCGTATCTTCATGTATTTTTTTGTGCAATCTCTCTAATTCTAGTAGGCTACTCTTATTACAAGTATCTAAGATAAATAAATCAAATTTATCTTCTCCTAATTTATCATATAATTCTTGTAGTTGTTTGATATGAGTCCCTTTTCTCAACCTGCTCCAGTGATTGCTCTTTCTACTTTCTAAGTTACTACCAGAACCAACATATCTAACAACTTTCTCACCATTTTCCTTTACTACAATTGCATATACACCGCTTACCCCTATTAATTTTTGTTTTTCCATCTTAAATCTCCTCCTATGTTTTTTAAAATATTTTTCAAAATTTCTTGTTGACTATTTACTTTTAATAATGTTATAATAAGATTAATAAATTATTTTCATTTTTAAGTAAAAAAAATAAATAAAAAAGACCACCTAACACACTTGGTCAAATAGCCTTATTTCAATTCTCTAGCTTTCTTCTTTAATTCTTCAAACTTTCTAACAAACCGTTGCAACAACTCATTTTGCTTGTATTCTTCTATGTACTTATGTACATCACAATCGAAAACATAGTATGTTTTACCTTCTTCATCTTTTTTAATTTCTGCATCTGTAAATAACGCAACATAAGCTGCTTTATTGGTGCTATACATCTTCTTCTCCATCTTCTCCATCCTCGCTCTCAAATTCAAACTTATTTAATATTTTTTCATATAGGGTAAAATATTCTTCATCTACAACATTACCTAATAGTTCTCTTACAAACTCTACGCTATCTCTATTATCTAACCATACCCACATACCACCAACACCCCAGATGAGTCCTTCAATAAACGCTTCATTTATATCTTCATTGCTATTTATTTTGTCAAAGTCACTCTCAATCACTTTCAGCATATTATCATAAGTCTCAGTATCAATACCATCTAAATAATCTTTATAATCTTCATCTTCTATCGAATCAATGTTGTCAATATCCCTTACAATTCTCTCAAATTTTCTAACCGCCCAATTAATTTCTTTTTCATCAAATTTGATCATCCAATCTCCTCCTATAATTTTTTTAAAATTATTTTATTTTAATGAATAAAGTATTGAAAATCTATCAATACTAAAACTGAGATACTATAAACTTTTTTAAAAATAACTATTGCATTTATGTTTTTGATATGATATAATTTACTTACAAAAGTAATGTTTTCCTATTAAAAAAATAATAAAAGGGGAAAGAGGTTCTTCCCCTGTTTTGAATAAGAATATAATACTTATAACACTACAATGTTCCACCTCTTATTATATTCTTATTCATATTGTAGGAACTCATAAAATCTACACATATATTGAAAACACTAATACATAAAGCATTTTATGGTTTTAAAAAATTATTAATATAGACAAAAACCCTAGGAAAAACTAGGGTTTTTTTAACTTTTTACTTTAAATTTTTCTCTAAATTTAATAATATTTCTTCTTTGAATAATTCTAGCAATATTGTTTTGTTTTTACTGTCTTTATTCTTTTTGTAGCTTAATGCAATTATAGCATCAACATGCTCCGTCCACTGGATATTAATTTCTTTTGCATATTCTTTAATTTTTTCTTTGTAATCAGTATATACACTTCTTACAAGAGATTTGTCATCTTCATCTTTAACAGTGTATATAGATTCTTCAATCATCTTGCCTATTTCTTTGTAATGCTGATATGCCAATTCATAATTTATTTCCTTTAAAGCAGTTAAATTCTTTTTGCCTAAAATACTTTTATTATTCAAAAACTCTTTATGATTGAATTTTTCAATAGTGTTCTCTACATACCTTTTTCCATTTGCATTTTTAAACTCTTCCTCTAAGTACCACACCAACTTATTCATCGTTGACTGTTCAGTTGTTAACTCTTTGTTACTATAACCATCTTTAATATATTGAAAGAAATAAGGCATGTCTTTATTTTTTGCTTCTTCTATCTTGTTATATATGTCACTATCCCTTTCTGGGTAACACATATATAGAGTCTTACTAGCATCGATACTATAATTGTTTAGACTGCATAACACTCTTAATGTATCAATATCCTGCGTAGTGTTCCACTCCGCTGTCATATAATTACTATATCTACCAACTTGATTATATTTAAAGGCACTTTTTATTCCCTTATAAAATGCCACATTACTTAATTTTTCAGGTTCCGCTTTACCCATTTCATAATACAAGGGAACTACATCTTTCATATTTCTTTTCACAATTTTATTATATAATTTATCTTGTACAACAAGTGCAGAATCTCCGTCTACATCGAACATTAGCCTTTTGCTTATATCATCTTTAACACTTGTATAAACACCTAATTGTCTACTATTGCCGATTTTGAAATATTCTCTGTATTCTTCTTCGATTTCTACATTTGTTCTTATGCAATGTTCCTTCCACAGATGAGGTGATCTTAATACATCTACATCTTCATTATATTTAAACATACTACAATGTACTTCACCTTTTTTTAAAACCCCTTGTGGATTTACACCGCTACAAAATAGAAATTGCATCCACGCAATTATATCAGGAATAATAAAAGTATATTTAGCACTATTAACATGAAACTCTGCTCGTTTTAACTCTTTACGCTTACTTGTAATTCTACTACTTAACTCGTTTTGTACATGCTCATCGTGAATGAAGTTAGGGTATTTTTTTAATATTTCTGCTGTAGCATCTTTTCTTTTTGTTAACTCTTTGAATTGTAAATTACTATCTATATACAAGTCATTAATATAATCCAAATCCTTCTTCAATAAATCCCTAATTTCTTTGTCTTCTACATCTGTAAGAGTCTGCATCATCTGATAGTTAAGTGTAGCTTCTTTGAAATCAGCTTTGTTGGGTTCTACATTTGTAGTATTAGCTGTGCAACCATGTAGTTTAAATAATTCCTTGTATTTATCCCAACCATATTTAATTACATTACCATTTCCATCGACTTCATTAGGGTAATACTTGTACATCTTGAATTGTGATTTAGAAAAAATCACTTCAATATCTTTAATATCATGCCATTTCCCATAAATGTCTTTTATTTTCGTATCATTTCCATATTTTTCATTAAATTTTTTGAAGTTCGCAACAGTAAGTAAGCCTTTGATCCAAGGGAGCCTTATCATCATATTTTTTCTAGATACAGAAGGTAACATTAAACCACATCCATCTGTATGTGAAATAGGAACAAACATTTTCCTTCTAGTAATTTTAAATGTTTTATTATCTATATAATCTACTTCAATTTCAATTTCTGTTTCAAAATCATCTACTACAATTGCTTTATCTATATCAAATCTATCCCACGCTTCTGTACTACTTGTATTAAGTGCTGCATAAGCTAAATATTTATTTACATTACATCCACCTAACTCATTAATTTTTTCCAATGTTAGACCAGAATTTAACTTATTTATTACAGTATTTAAACTATCTTCTACAACAAAAAAACCTTTCTTCTTTCTTATCTGTCCTGTACTTGCTGTGTAGAATATTGCCTTCTTTTCTATTCCATCAGTATCAGTGTATGTAAACCCATTTTTAACTATTTGTTCCCAAATCCTGGTAGTTTTCACATGTTTATTGTGAAGACTTACTATAAAAATATCTTCAGCATCTACACTTTTTGTAAGCACACTACTAGAAACATATACTTTTCTATAATCATTTAATTCTACCGACAATTTACATTTATCTTTCATTTTTCTACTCTTTATTAATTTATTCAATTCTTTTTTAATTTTGTCTGATTCAGATAAAATAGCCTTAAATCCATATTCTTCTTTTAACTTATTGTATTGATCTTTTTGTTCTTTATTTAGTTTTTTCTTAGTAAGATCAGTACAATCCTTTTTATAGTATTGATTCTCTTCTAACT
The DNA here is from genome assembly GCF_001854185.1 of Clostridium formicaceticum. Taxonomy (NCBI): domain Bacteria; kingdom Bacillati; phylum Bacillota; class Clostridia; order Peptostreptococcales; family Natronincolaceae; genus Andreesenella; species Andreesenella formicacetica. The sequence continues at coordinate 3,097,490 of NZ_CP017603.1, read as the reverse complement.
TCTTTGAATGTTCTTTGTAAGATAGTGTAGTATCTCTAAAAACTACTTGATAACAATACCTTTTTATATTTCCCAATTCATTATATTTCTCACACAAACTATTATATAAAACTCTTTCCTCATCCGTTAAAAATGCTAATGTATTTATATTATTTATTCTTACATTCTTCATCCAAAATCTCCTCCCTTTAATTTAACCTTTACCCGTTCCTATTACCACTTCATAATCCTACTATTGACTTTGCACGTTTATGCTATCGCAAAACGTTTAAAAAAAGAATGGTATGACTACCATTTTTATATTGATTATATTTTTTCAAACTATCAATTGTGTAATTTCCAACGTTTATAACCATTTTTCAGCTTAAATAATGCTATTTTTTAAAACTGCTTTTTGACTAAAATGTGTAAATTTCAATATTTAAAGAGTCCTCGTCATTGATTCTATATTATAAAGGATAAAAATGACGAGAACACCATTTATAACCTTTTCACTTTGAATTTATTATATAGTTTAATTCATCTTACAATGTCAATTGTAACTGTGTAAAAGTTTGTAAGCGATAGCGTCAAACTTGGACTGTCAATAGTATGATTATGACGACAACTTTAAAAAGATAAATGACTTGTCTGTAGCTTTATTACTTGTATAAAATTTATCCTTAAACCATTCCCATTTTTTTATTTCTCTTGATAGATTGCTTTGTTCTATACCGGATACATTACATAAACCTTCTTTAGGTATTTTAGTTATACCTTTTTCTACATTTTGCTCAAGATATTCCTTTGCAGATTCTTCTCTCTGTTTACCCTTTGTTGCTTTTTTGCCATTGTTCTTACGTTTGTCTTCTTTGAGTGTAACTTCAAAAGGTAAACTATTTTTTTCTATGATATTTACATTTTTGAATTGCTTAGAAACTAATTTAAAGATACTAACATTATCTATTGCTACATGCATAGTACATTTATCAATATCTTCTGTTCTTGCAATTCTCTTTAGTGCCTGATATATTTCCCCTGCTACAATAGAATTTTTTAATCGATCAAACTTCTTATTTCTAAACACAGAATATTTGTATTTGTCAATCCAAAATTCCTCTATATACTAATTGAAATTTCCCCTAGGGGAGTAAAAAAATTATTGTTCCTCAAGCCATCGTTTGGTTTCTTTTAATCTGTAAGAATTACCATTCATATTTACTATATAAGATTTATGGGTTAATCTATCTATCATAGCTGCTGTCATAACTGGATCTTTAAATATTTCATCCCACCTTTCAAAGGAAAGATTGGTTGTGATAATGGTTGATTTTCTACCCGCTCTCAAAGATAAGTATGTGAAAAGTAGCTCGGAAGCCTCCTTATCAAAGGAGATATATCCTAATTCATCGGCTATGATTAAATCATACTTTTCAAACCTTTTTTCAAAGGCACGAAGGTTTTTTTCTGACCTACTTTCCTTTAATTCATTCACCAATAGGGGAATGGTAGTGAATAGGACTTTATAGCCTACATTACAGGCTTTTATGCCCAAACCAATAGCCATATGGGTCTTCCCCGTGCCTGGGTTACCTGCAAGGATAATATTTTGACCCGTTTCAATAAATTCAAGGGTTGAAAACACCTTCACTTTATTTCTTGCATCTTCTGGCAAATCTTCTATGATTAAATCTTCAAGGTATTTTTTATATGGAAATCTTGCACTTCTAATCCTGCTCTTCCTCCCATTGTCTTTTCTAAGGTCATATTCTTTTTCTAAAAGATCGTAAAGGAAAGTGTCATAGGTTTTAGAGTCTTTATTGGCTTCGGTAAGTTCTTCTTTAAAATGCCTTAGAATATATGGCAGCTTAAGTTCTTTAGAAAACAATGCTATTTTTTCATAGATGTCTTTATGGTTCATATGATTTTCGCCTCCTTCTTAAAGGCTACACAGGAACCTTTAAGAAGATTACCATAATGGCTTAATATTAATTTAGATTGTTCTTCTATTTGAGTAGTCCTTTCGCGATTAATGACTTTTCCTTCGTCTTCATTTCTGTTACAAAGCATTTTTATCTTCTCTGTATTAACTCCTATGGGACTGAGCTTTTCCAAATCTTTAATGATATTCTCAACTTTTTCTAATCCTTTTTGACCAATTAATTCAAGAAGGTCTATGAAATCCTTAGGATTTTCGGTATAATATTTATTGTATATGGTTTGAAGCGTGGGGTTCATTTGTCGCATGGCTGTGCTGGAATGAAGTGACCCAGGCTTCTTTTTTATGGTTTTTATGTAATGCTCTATCTTAATATTCCAAGTGTGAACACCATAGTTTCTGTTATGCTGAGCTATGAGCTTATTTTGATGGTAGACAAAGATTGTTTCTGGATATATTTTTACAAAGACGAACTTACCTACTAGATCATCGGGAACAGAGTATTTGTTTTCATCAATGCTTATGACAGAATATTTATTGACTCTAAGCTCTGCCGTTCTAGCGGTATCATAACTAGGCATTAATTCAAGAAGATATGGTTTCTCTTCCTCAAGGACATCTCTAGGACTTTTACCATCGTTGTACTCTGTTATGCGGTTATTCAGTTTAACTAATACTTCTTGAAGATATTCATTGGCTTCATCAAGGTTTTTAAAGGTATCTCTTTTGCCAAAAACCTTTCTCCTTATGTACTCGATACTTCTTTCCACATGACCTTTTTCATTGCCGCTACAGGTATTGCAAAATCTATATCTAAACCCGTAATACAAGGATAACTTCAAAAGATCTTCTGTAGGTTCCTTTTCTGTTTTACTGACAAACCTTTTTACAGCTACCTTCATATTGTCATAAACTACTGTTTGATAAACCCCTTCAATTTGGTTAAAAAACTTCACATGGACATCTAGAAAGTGCTCCATCCTTTGGTTATGATACAACCTAGCATAACGATAGTTGCCTTTAGCACTGGTGAAGGCTGCCATTTGCAGAGTCTTAGGCTTGCCATCTATGATAAGATTCACATAACCCCAATCAAATTCACATATTTCCCCTAGATGATACTCTTGTCTTATGTAGGCTTCTTTGGTTTGCTTACAATTCTCCCTGATGTAGGTACATACTGTTGGATAGCTTATATCATAACCTTCTTCAATTAGAGCTTCATAAATATCAATCTTTTTCTTCTGTTGTTTACTCCTTCCTGTAGCTTTCTTTATCTCATTTTCCTTGAGGAAAAAGTGAATCCTCTCTATTATCTCATCTGTTAGCTTTCTTCTAATCCTATTGCTGCTATCATACTTTGGTGCTGAGATAATATCTGTTATTAGTTCCTTATCTTCCTCCTGAGAGTTGAGTAAATCTCTTTTTTTCTTTTCATACTCCCTAATATATTTTCTTATGGTTTTTCTATCAATTCCAGTTCTCCTATGAATCTCCCACTGGGACTTTCCCTCCCTGAAATGTGATAGAATTATTTCTTGTTTTTCCACTAAACTGATCATCCCCTTAGCCCCCCTATGAAGTATCATAGGGTTATTTTATATTTCCTCTAGGGGAATTTTCAACTATTCTATTAGGGTATTTTTAGATTATCATAAACAATATTTCTTTTCATATCCATCATTCCTTTGAATACTCTCTATTTTACAACTCTCACTTCCACTAAATTTTTCCGTAGGCGAATAATACATATATTCAATTAAATAAGTGTGCCACTGAAAATAAGGTGTAAATAATATCCATACATCATCACAATTTTTCCAATCATTTTTTCCTATAATAAAGCCAAAGTGCGTATAATTAATACCTTCCACCAACTTATCTTGTTCAAGTTGAAGGTCTGTAAAACTTAAATTTTCTCTTACTTTTTTAGAAGATACTATCAACGAATTTGGTTTTTTATTAAACCCTACCTTTTGCTTTTCTAATAAATAGTTTCTAGCATCATTAACTATATTTTTTGTTCTAGTTAAAGCATTCTTTGTAGTAGCTATTTGATATAGCGTAATACTACTGCTGGTATAGTCAAATACCTTGGATTGAGGGTCTAACTCAAATATTGGATTCAAACTATACCTTCCATCAAAACCTGCATTAGCGTCAAGCATTATATTTGATTGCTTCGCCAATAAATAATTATATCTATTATCATAGGTAATAAATGCATTGTTAGTACTATATAAGCATGATCTAGTTAATATTTGTCTACATGTGAACAGTACTTCTTTAATATCCTCAAGATCATGTTTTTTATCAACCATTGTTTCTAAATTACTAAGTATGTTCATCATTTTCTTGCTTGGTTTCAAATTAACAAAACTCATTTCAGTAGTGCCATAGGTGTTATATTTTTCTTCAATTTCTTTTTTGATGTAGTCATGAAATTGCAGTATTTCTTTTCTGTAGTCCTTAAATACACTTGTAGCCGAAGATAGTATCTTCAATTCTTTATCACTAATTTCCAATTCCTTACATAAATCAATAAACTCATCACAAATTAATATATCTGCATCCGTAATAAAGTTACTCTTTTCTTTACAACTCTCCATGTATTTTTTATGAGTGATGCAGATTACTGAATGTTCTTTAATTATTTTATTATGGTCTTTTTTATTGTCTGAAGCTAAATAGTTTACTATTTCATTGCCCCAAGCCCAACCTTCAATTGCTTTTACGGTTTTCTTTAGCTTTTTTGCGTCCTGCTCCTCTGTATTCTCATTAGCAAATTTTTGAACATACACTACTCTATAACCTTCTAATGCTATATCTGCGATAGCTTCATAGCTTATATAACTTTTCCCGAATCCCGCTTCATTGTTAAGAACACGAAATTTATCTGCTTTCCAATATTCTTTTTTAGTAATCACATCTTTAATGTGTTGAGTTTGTATCTCTCTAACCTTTTCATCGATAATCTTCATCCTATTCCCTCTTCCTTCATCCTATAATTTTAGCTGACTTTTCTCGTACACCACTTTGAATATGCTTTCTCTGTATCATCAAATTCAAATACCCAAAATTGTTTTTTTGTAGTTCTATGGATGTCAGAATCAATCAATTTACATCCTTCTGATATATAAAAATCTTTTTGTTGAGGATTATATATAAACACATATCCTTTTCCATAATGTTTCATCGAACCAACCTCCTATCTTTTAAAAAATCTCAAGGGAGCTTCACCTCCGAGTTAAACTAATAAGCTTAGAGAGTTAAACTCTCTAAGCAATCTTACTCTTAAACTTGTAATACTCTATCCGATCAACTTCTACAGCCTTGCCTTCTGCAACAAGATAATAACCTTGCTTCTGTTCTTCAAATTGTCCATATCTTACTTTTCTATCGATTAAATTTTTAATCATATCTGGTGTAATATTGCAACCGATATAGAAACAACTAGATTGATTAACAAGTTCTTTAACTCTTCCTTCTACATTTGCAACAATATTATCCGTCCATGCGTGAGCAGCTTCTAAACCTGCATTTCGAGGACTAAAAGCAAAAGTATTGTTTACAATATCTTTATCGTTTAATTTAATCATCTTTAAATCTTCAGCGATGTCCTGATATTTAAATATCAATTCGGTTAAGTACCTATCTAGCTTAGAAAATTCCTTTATGTCTTTTATATCTTCAAATATTTTACTTTTTCTAAATGATCTAGTGCATTGATGATGACTTATACCTTTGCAGAAATGTAACATACTCAAAAATATTGGACTTGCATCGCAATTCGTACCTAATATGTCTGAAAAAGTTTGGTAGTATTCTGCGACCATGCCATGCGTCAATTCATGACGGATTACTTGTCTTAGTTTTTGTTTATAGTAACTCTTGTTGATACCTGCGTAGGCATCCCACTTATTGTATTTATAATTGACCAATTCATCTATAACCCTTGAATCTATAGTAATTTTGTGAGTGTAACGAATTTTATCTTTAACATCAACTTGCTCATACAAACCATGTGCATTTAAATCTCTTAGATCACCCTCAACTATCATAACTTTATTTCTCAGAAAAGGTCTTCGCTGATATTTAAAACAAACCTTTCTCAATCCTTCTAATTCCTTCTTTAGCAATTTTTCTAACAACTCTTGTCTTTTCATTTTTCTCCTCCTAAATTGTTTTTATTTTCTCTCTCCCGCTCTCTCTAAAAAATATTTTTAAATAATTTCATTTTTCATATTGACAATGAACATTATCTATAGTATAATTTTTTTAACCTCTTATTTCAGAGGTCTAGCTTCGTGTAATCAAAATTAGTAAAAAGCTACTGCTTTTAATATAACATGTTTGGCTTTTTTTGTCAACTCTATTTCTATTTTTTTATTGTGGTACGATCTTGCACTGATTGCTTTGCTATATCTTCTTGTGATAATGCAGTCTTATCATTATGATAACTCTGATAATCTTTTCTCTGTTTCACCACACACAAAACCCCAAACCCTACACACCTTGCAAACACTACATTCTGTAAATCCCTATAAACGTTGAAAAATAGCCATTTCTTAAAATTATCGTCTAAAATGATGCTCATATTTGCCCTGTGTTGAATGTGGAGGTATACTAGGTCTAGTGTAAATATAAAATGGCTTAGAATGGCATTTAAGTCGAATTTGGTGTAGATATGAGTTACCTAATATCTACACCTTTTGCTTTAATTCTTGATCTGCGGAGGGTTTAGATATTTCGTATGTGAGTGATACTGGGAGGTCTTCTAGCAATTCTCGATTGTGCCAATTTGGCAAGATCAATTTTTCATATCTCTCAATTAACCTATAGGCATTTCTTTGTTTAAATCCAATTGATTCCAACCACTCTCCAAAACACCCATATCCATGTTGTGCCAACTTATCCTGTGCTTCCTTTAACTCCCTGCCTAAATCAGTATATGCTCTACCTACAATTTCCCTCAAGTTGCTTAATCATTTCTTCATCTGCGTTTTCAGCTATAAATTTGGCTTGACGATACGTCTCTCTGTTTCCAAAACCCACTTCATTAGCAACTGCATCATCTGTTTTCCCTCGAGGTACAAAATCTTGTACATCGGATTTTTGATTGTTGAGATTAGATAATGAATTCTCTTTAGCAATCTTACTATACTCTTCCTTTAATTTTTCTGCCCATTCCATTTTTTCACTAAAACTAAAATCTTTTCTATCTACTTGTTTTAGAAAGTTAAAGACTACCTATTAAGGCAGCCCTTTTTTATTTCCCCTTCAAAAGGTTAATAATAATTCTTCCTAACTTCTGTTCTCTCCCAGATTTCGTTAGTGGAACCCCTGTCGCCTTAGATATTTTACGCTTATACTTAGTAATTCCTAGAAACCTTTTCCATGAAAAACCGCCTTTATTCAATTAGATTCCCCCCTTTTAATTACAACGGTATGTAACTATACTCTATCTCTACATCTAAGCCCAATTTACTGTCCTCTGGTATCTCTATAGCATCCCATGTATATACCCCTTCTTTGACTTCTATTAATCCTAGTATTGGTTCACCGCCTAGACACAGATCATTGATTAGATCATCTATACTGGCTAATTTAAAGCCTTGTTTTGGTGTATCTCCTGTTGTGAATTCATCTTGTCTAAATCTTTCGCTGTCGATGCTTGATTTAATAAAGATTTTTTTCATTTGCTTACCTCCTACAAATTTATTATTTACTATATAATTAATTATAAACTAATTAGTTAATAAAGTCAATGGTTAATTTTAAATCTATTGATTATTTATAAATTAATTGTTATACTAATTGAAGGAAATTACAGAAAGGATGATGATTGAAATGTTATATGAAAATTTTTCTAAAACTATTAAAAAAATAATGATTGATGAGGAAACAGGAACTAAGGAAATTGCAGAAAAATTAGGGGAAAGCCAACAAAATGTTATAGGTAAAATTAATAGAGAAACAATTAGATTAATGGATGTAGAGAGAATATTAGATGCAATCGGTTATGAATTAGTTATTCAAAAGAAAAAAGAGGACTAGAACAGTCCTCTTTGATTATCCCCTATGCTACTCTGTCAATGCCCTTAGATGGTGTGATGCAATATTATATCTTTGTGTTATAAATATTAGTTACTTACTATTCTCTAGTTCCTTTTCTAGTCTATTTATAATTCTATGGATATTATTAGTGATTTCATTTGTAATTTTTTCTTTCTCTTTTCTAGTAGAAAAAGCCATATCCCAAACAAATTTTTCCATAAATTTATTTACTATATCTTCTTTTAACTTCTTCTTATTTTTAGATAAGGGAACCCCTAGTATTTCTGCGATAGTTTCATAGTCATCTTCTAGGCAACCAAATATTTTTCTATATCTATTATTGATAGAATTTTTAAATCGTTCTAAGGCAATTGGGTCAAAATCTACAGTATTATCATTTTCTTTCATTTGAATTCTCCCCCATATAACCTTCAATTGGTTTCATGATATTTTCTCTCCCGCTGTCATCTTTTTTTGACTCCCTCACCTTTTTTCTCTCCTTTTTAGCATAATGTTTCTCTATATATTCAAATGCTCTCATGTACCAATCTCGATCTATATATCCTCTATTTAATAATGACTTTAATAATGCTTGTTCATAGTGCATAACCTATTCCCCCTTTTTCTTTAGATTTCTCTTCCAAAATAATTTATTTTAAGCATTTTAATAATAGACTACGACTTTTCTGATTTTGTATCTTTATTAAAAGCACTTTCATACCTTTCAAAAACAGGTATGGCTCTCTTTTGCAAATCTTCAATTATATATGCCTTATTAAAAATAAATTTTTTATACTGCATTGCAAAACTATGGAAAATTTCTTTTAAATTTTTTGTCGGTTCACATCCAACTATTTCTATCAACAAATCCATATTCTCATGTAAGATATCATAATAAAGTTTACAAAATATTTCACTAAGTTCTTTTGAAGCATAATCACCCAGAACGTTTAATATATATTGTAAATCTGGTGTAACAACAGTTACTCTCATCTCTTGTTTTTTTGATTTTTCTTCTAATTTAACCTTTATTATTCGTTCGTTTGTTGAAAAATCGTCGCCTGTTAAATGTAATTTATTTATAACTATCTTAACTGACTCCAATACTTTTTCTATCTCTTCTAATTGTATCCTTAACTTTTTACTATAGTTTTCTTGAATATTTTTAGATCTTTCTCTTTTATTGAGAATCCCTTCTTCAACAAGTTTTGCAAAATCAACCGCATTCTTATTGAAAATTATATTTACTTCAAAAAATTTGGATGTGTCAATTTTATCTTTGTTTTGATCTAATAATTCTCTTAATTTAATATCTATGTCTTCATCAAAAATGTTAGTGTCATTTAATATTAACTCCATTTTATCCTCTCCTACTTCTTCTATTTGATTGCTATTATATAATATATTTTTATATTATATAACTCTTTAAATTTTAAATATATTATGCTACAATTTAGTTATAGCAATGGTTTTAAAATATTAAATATAATATAAAACGTAAGTCATTAAGCCCTTAATGGGCTTTTTTCTTTGCAAGTTGGATTAGTTTATCAATGCCGAATTTTGCAACGCTGCAAAATTTAAAAATTGTACCTTTCTGGTGTAGATAGATTATTATGTATTGTATGTTGAGAAGGGTATGCGATTATCGCACATGCTAAAATCAGGAGGACTAAATTTCGTCTATCTGTTTATCGGAGAAATCCGAGGTAGAATTTTTACGCCACTAATAATCGGAGTTGCAGAAATCTTCCACACCGATAAAATCATCACTAATAATCCTCTAATTTTCAACTGTTGTGGACGATTTCGGCAACAACTGTTCTTTGTTATTTTTAGGATAGGGTTTGCCGAAATCTTCCAACCCTATAAATAAACAACACTAATAATCCTCTACCTACCAATTTTTTGAAAATTGATAAACACAGGATTTGTAGTGTTATTTGTTAGGGTCGATTTGAACCTTGCTATCATTTTCAGTGATAACGATAACCAACGGATTTTTCGCTTATGGAAAATTTTCCAGAAGCAAAACTTAAATTGTTTGCACCTGCTACTCCTTATCACCCTGTGGAAAATTTTCCCTAGGGTAACCACCAAGTTTCATTTTTTAAACATTGTGCAAAATTTTGCACCAAGTTTGATTAATAGTTTCTAGTTTAGGACAATTGTCCATAACTAGACATTTTGAGGGTTTATACCAACATAGACACTTTTGTCCATCTTAGGTCGGTTGTATTATCCAACTCACCTTTAAACACACTTAATAGACCTATTAGTCTATAGGTTTAAAAAAACGCTTATATGGGGCATTGTGGGCTTTATACTGCTAATACATCGCCTACATACTTGTCCAAATTAATAGTATATAGGTCTTCATTGCCAATTAGGATATTATAGATTTCTTTTATTTTTTCAGTGGCTTTGACTTCATACGATAGATTGCCTAAACACGTTTGTAGATACTTGTCCATGCAAAAAATAATATTACTATTGTTCATCGTTTCACCTATGCGAATAAACATTTTCAACAGATCGTTAGCCTTTATTCTAGTAATTGTGGATAACTTTTGAATTTTACTAGATAAATAAGGTAAAAATTTCTGTCTATCTTTTTTAGAGGAATTTCCTGTTCCATGGTTATCATTGTCATCATCATCTTCTTTTTCTTTTTCTTCTTCCTCTAACATCTCCTGCAATGCTAATTGTTCATAATGCTCTATCAACTTATTAATCATATATTTATTATTTTCATGAATATATGCTTTTTTATATTTATTATTAAGCCAGGGGAATATGTAGCAGTTATGATCCCAAGTCCCACCTTCAGAACGTCTTGATTTTACGATCATAAATGGTAATTCACCGATTTTTATTTTTTGAATTTTAGCTAAATTTCTAAAAACAGTATGTCTACAAACGTTGATTTCAGAAGCAATTTTTTGTTGATTGGGAAAACTATGGTCTTTGCCATTGTGACAATGGGACAAAAGTGTATCGATGATTAATTTTTGTGTTGGGGTCAAATTCAAATTAAAGTAAAGATGGTAGTTTTGCTTAGTCAATTTCATTATCTACCACCTCCACTAAGGAAATGGTCTAAAATACCTACTTCTCTATGCTTTTTAATTACATCATCGTTATTTAAGAAAATATATTGACGAGTTGTAGTAATATTAACATGTCCCATCATTTTTTGGAGGGTAAAAACGTCAACATTCTTCTTTACCATTTCAGTTGCAAATGTATGACGTAATATGTATGGTGTACATTTATTATCAATTTTAGCTTCTTCTTTATATTTTCTAAAGTTAGTAAAAACATCAGATTCTTTAATAACCTTTTCGCCTGTTGTAGATAAAAACAGATATGTTTGTCCTTGTTCTATCGCTATATCTTTTAATTCTTGTAGATAATCTAAAGTTTTTCTTGATAAGGGTAGTATTCGCTCTGTTCTAGTCTTACTAACCTTTGCTCTAACAATAATATAACCATCTGTGAAATTAACATCATAGATAGTGGCTTGAAGAAGTTCACCAATTCTTATTCCACAATCTAAAATAGTTAATGTAAGTGTTAAATCTCTAAATCTTGCATAAGTATAATTGCCAATAGCACTAACTAATTTTTTAACTTCGATTTTATTTAGTGGCTTAACTCTATCCTCTGGTACTTTCACAAGCTTTAAATTATTGTTATAATTATTTTTAATGTATTCATTTTTTAATAGCCAATTTATATATACTTTTATTGGTCTAAGCCTTACATTTACAGTACATGGAGCATATTTTTTCTCATATATCATGTACTCTTTATAATCTATAAATAATGTCTTTTGTACATACTGGTCAACATCAGACCATTCAGATTGTTCAAGCCAACGTGTAAAAAAAGAGAATATATATTTATGGTCTTTAATTGTTCTCTCAGATAGATTTTCCAACATTTTATCTCTAACAAATTCAGTATGCAATTCAATAAATCTTCTGATAGTTATTTCCTTCTTTGAAGTATGTTCATTTTTTATACTGGTTTCAATCTTCTTTCTACCTTTCATAGAAATAGCCATTTTCCAATACCTCCATGGTTTTATTTAAGGAAAAACCATAACTGGACATATTGGTTATAATCATTTTCAAAAAATAAAAAATGACTATAACATAAAACATTATAATCATTGATTTTACTTGAAAATTCAATATATGGCGGGAGTACGTGGGAATCGAACCCACCCAAGAGGCTACTAACCCCTCGCGCTGGTTTTGAAGACCAGAGGGCACACCAGCACCCATCTACCCCCATATGTTATTTATTGTTGCCACTTATGTATTATAGCATACATGTTTATTATATACAACCTGTTTTTTTATTTTTTCTTTAGCCTACTTAATTCCTGTAATTTAAACAAAAATTTAGGAAAATCCCTAAATTCTTGTTTTGCTTTCTAAGTTTCTTCATTGAGAAACCTTTAAAGGCAGAGACACCTTTACTTTACAACAAAAGATTTTCTTGATACAAAAAGCACAAACCCGCTTCTAATTCACTGGTTTGTGCTATGCTTATTATTACATTTTTTCAGGTAACGATATAGATAAAAAGACAACAACAAAAACCAATTGATTCCCCATAAGTAAGGAGATCGTATGCCGTCTACAGTAAAACTGCTTAAGGGATATAGAAAAGGCGTAGGAAAATAATCTCTAGCATGACTGGGAATATCCATTAAAATATGTAAAATCCACGCTAAAGCAGCAAATTTATTGTTATTTCTGAAAAATATCTCTGTAAATGGCAAGGAATTTTGTAAACCTATTTTATTTTTTAACTATTTTTTACTTAATGTAAAACCCTCTTATCCTCCAGCCGTTTGGTAAGCCTAATATTATCAAAGTATTCCAACAGTGCAACAGCATATTTTCTACTGCTATTCAGTAGATCTCTAAACTCTGCCAAGGATATACTGTCTTTTTTATTGATATGTTCTATCAACATAGCCTTGGCCTTTAAGTATGCTTTTTCATGCAAAATAATTTCTGAATTAATTTTTATTAGCTCTCTTCCTAACATAGTTTCTAAAACTTGATCGATTTCTTGCCTCTTATAGGAAATACTTTTTATCACATCTTCTATCTTAGGTGTTGCATAAGGCTCTTTTAAATAAGCAGCTTCTATCTTTGATTTAATCTCTAACTGTGTAGGATTAAAGGAAATTTCAAAATCATATGCTGCAATATACTTTTCAAACACCTTTACAAGTTTATCTCTCTGTAGTAATTCTAGCAATGCATCCCCCGACTTTCCTGCGTTTTTAGGAACAATCTTGTTTTTAAATTCTTCCTTTATCATACCCAATCTTAAAGGATTTTGCTGATGATACTTACTTAGCAATAGAAGCGTTTTTTCCTTTATTTCTTCATAGTGTTTTTTATGAAGAATGATGGTATTATTTAGCAGCAATACCCTCCCCTTCTCCTTCAACCCTATAACAAGTTTTTGCACCTCTTCTACCTGCTGAGCAGTTAATTTTGCTAAAAAACCAACATCAGGAAACTGGTTACTGTATCTTTCAATGTGCTTTTCTAAAACATCTTCCGGTGTTCCTTTTTCTTTTATCAGTAGTTCTTGAATGATCTTTTCATCGAATCTTTTATGTTTTTTGGGATTACTATCTACTACAACTGCACCTCCAACAGTTGTCAGCGGTGAATAAAACCTGACAACAATGCGATCTCCTTTTTTTACTGCAATGGACTCCTCTAATCGAAATTGTACCAGGCCACTGTCTCCTGGCTGCATTTCCTCTTTTTCCAGCAACACCACTCTTGCAAAAATTTCTGTTGAACCATGATATAATCTTACTCTATCTCTATTTTGAAGCTTCCTACTACCATCCCTCAATACATTGATTCTTGCATCAATCATCATTGTGGTCTCCATAGCATCGGCTTGCGCTAAAACATATCCTCTTTCTATCTCTTCCTTTTTCACATTGGCTAAATTAATTGCAACCCGCTGTCCTGCATAAGCAGCTTCTACAGGCTCTCCATGTACCTGTATATTTCTTATACGCACCTTCACGTTATCTGGTAATATTTCTAATGTATCCTCTAAGGAGATTTTTCCCTCTAATAAAGTGCCTGTAACAACTGTTCCAAATCCTGTAATGCTAAAAACTCTATCTATAGGCATTCTAGTAGGTGCCTCAATATCTCTACTTTCTGTTTCATCAGTTAACTGGTCTATGGTATCAATCAATTCCTTAATTCCTTTTTTGCTGACAGAATCCACCACCAACATTTTTGCATCCTTTAAAAAAGTGTGTTTTACCTTTTCCCTTATATCCTCTTGAATTAATTGCAGCCACTCTTCCTCCACCAAACTGGCTTTTGTAATAACAATGATTCCTTTTTTTATGTTTAACACCGATAAAATATCTAAATGTTCCTTTGTTTGAGGCATTACGCCTTCATCAGCAGCAATCACCAGCATAACGATATCCATGCCACCGGCTCCTGCCAACATATGTCGAACAAATTTTTCGTGCCCCGGCACATCTATAATTCCTGCTCTTCTCCCACTAGGTAAGTCAAAATAGGTAAACCCTAGTTCAATAGATATACCTCTTTTCTTTTCTTCTTTTAATCTATCTGTCTCTCTGTTGGTTAAGGCCTTTATTAAGGTTGTTTTACCGTGGTCAATATGTCCTGCTGTCCCTATAATAATATTTTTCAACTTTTATACGCCCCTTTATATCTTCATAGTATCCTTTAGTGCTTTCTTAATAATATCATAGTCCTCTTCCTTAATTGTCCTTACATCTATGATTAACTGTTCTTCTTGAATCCTAGTAATAATAGGAATCGTATGACTTCTTAGTTTTTCTTCTAACTTTGATACAGACAAATGCATTGGCTTTATGGCTATAACTTTTGTAGGCAATTTTTCTAAGGGTAAAGAGCCTCCCCCCACTTGAGAAAAGTCCTCTTTGATTTCCATCGGCAGATCTAAATTAGCCAAGATATCATATAACTGCTGCGCCCTTTTTTGTAAGGATGCTACTGATTCTGTTAACATCTTCAATGTAGGAATTTTTTTAATCATTTCCTCCTCATCCAGATATAATTTTAATGTAGCTTCTAAAGCTGCCATTGTCAACTTATCTATTCTAAAGGCTCTGGTTAGAGGATTCTTTTTCATTTGATCTATCCAGTGTTTGTTACCTACAATAATGCCTGCTTGAGGGCCTCCTAGAAGCTTATCTCCACTAAATGTCACCACATCTACTCCTAAAGCTACACTTTCCTGCACTGTAGGTTCATAGGTTAATCCATATTTTTGTAAATCTACTAAAACACCACTCCCTAAATCCTCAATAACAGGAACATTATTTTTTCTGCCTAGAGCAACCAGTTCTTTTAGCGCCACTTCTTCTGTAAAACCCAGAATTTTATAATTACTGGTATGTACCTTTAACAATGCTGCTGTATTTTCTCCTAGAGCTTTTTCATAGTCCCATAGATGGGTTTTATTTGTAGTCCCTATATCTACTAATTTAGCACCACTTTGTTCCATAACATCCGGAACTCTAAAGGAACCACCTATTTCCACCAACTCTCCCCTAGAAACAATGACTTCTTTCTCCTTCGCCATTGTACTTAACACCAGCATCACTGCCGCAGCATTATTATTCACAACAAGTGCGTCATCCGCACCGGTTAAATACTTTATCAATTCTACAACATGACTATAACGGCTACCTCTTTTACCTGTATCTACATTTAGTTCTAGGTTTGAGTATCCTGCCGCAACCGACCATACTTCTTCTTTTATTTCGTCACTTAAAAGAGCTCTTCCTAAATTTGTATGCAAAACAACGCCTGTTGCATTAATCACTTTCCTCAGATTCATCGCCATAAACTTCTCACTTTGATAAATAACGTTTTCAATCAATTCACTCATATTTACCTGAAGATTCGCTAGTTCACTTTCCTTCATTGCTAATATTTTGTTTCTATAATTCTGAAGGCATTTTCTTATGCTATTCACTACAACCTTTCTGGGGATCTGATCTATTAAATGAATCACTTCATCGCAGTTTAAAAGTTCATCTACTGAAGGTAATTTGCTTAATATAGATTTTTTATTCATTTGTTCTCGCTCCTTCATGCTAATATTTTTAAAGTATAACATATTTTTTATTATAATATACTCTCAAAAAAAACTCCAACATCGTTGTATTTTGCGCAAAATTATAAATAATCTAAAAACTTATTTGATTTTTTTAAAATGTATGTTAAAATTGATATATTAATAGTGGTTTTGTGCTAATCTTCTGTTACTTTTTTATAATAATTATACTATTTTTTTTATACTAATTTCTGCTATTTTATTAATTTATAGTAGTTATGTTATTTTTTTTATAATATAGCCAATAATAACATAGTAGCTTCTTTTACAGGATTTTTACATAATTATCTTAATTCTTTTGCTGCTAGTTTATTTATATTTAAAACAATATGGAGGTGATTAATGGGTAGAAGTGAAAAGTATCGTTGGAATTTATTATAATTTAATAAGAGGAGGAGGTTTTTTATGTTTGCTTTTGTAAATACCATTGAAAGTATTAATAGTACGCTTAACGGTCTTGTATGGGGTCCTTATATGTTAGTTCTTCTTGTAGGTACTGGAATTTATTTTACTTTTAAAACAAATTTTCTTCAAGTGAAAGAATTTAGTTTCACCATGAAAGAAACTTTAATGAAAATTTTTGAAAAACCTGATACAGATATTACTGAAGGAGATATTACACCCTTTCAAGCGCTTGCCACAGCATTGGCGGCAACCATTGGTACTGGTAACATCGCAGGGGTTGCTACTGCTATAGCCCTCGGTGGGCCTGGAGCAATCTTTTGGATGTGGGTTTCTGCCTTCTTTGGTATGATGACAAAGTTTGCAGAAGTTGTGTTAGCCATTCAATACCGCGAGAAAAATGAAGAAGGTAACTGGGTTGGTGGGCCTATGTACTATATAGAAAAAGGTCTTGGTCTGAAGTGGTTAGCTATTGTTTTTTCTATTTTTGGTGCGTTAGCAGCCTTTGGTATAGGAAATATGGTACAGTCTAACTCTGTTGCTGCTGCTATGACTACATTTAATATACCTCCAGCAGTGACAGGCGCTGTTTTGGCGGTAGCCGCTGCTTTAGTTATATTAGGAGGATTAAAGAGAATTGCCTCTGTTACTGAAAGAATTGTACCATTTATGGCTGTATTTTATATTATCGGTGCTTTGATTATTTTGATTATGCATATTTCTGAAATTCCTGCTGCCTTTGGTTTAATCTTTAAACATGCCTTTACTCCTGCTTCTGCTGTAGGTGGATTTGCTGGTGCGGTTGTGATGGAGGCTATGCGTAGAGGGGTAGCCCGTGGTGTATTCTCTAATGAAGCTGGTTTAGGTAGTGCACCTATTGCCCATGCTGCTGCAAGAACAGATCATCCAGTTCGTCAAGGACTTTGGGGAATCTTTGAAGTATTTGCTGATACAATTGTTATCTGTACTTTAACAGCTTTAACCATCCTTGCCACTGGTGTTTGGAATAGTGGTTTAACAGGAGCAGAACTAACTACTGCAGCCTTTAATGATGGTTTACCTGGCCCTGGTGGTATTATCGTTGCTATCGGCATTTTATTCTTTGCCTTCTCTACTATTTTAAGTTGGGCTTATTATGGTGAAAAATGTGCTGAGCATTTATTTGGTTCAGGTATTAATAAAATTTATAGAGTTATCTGGTTACCACTAATCTTTGTAGGCGCTATCGGCAGTCTAGACCTTATTTGGGATATTGCCGACACATTAAATGGTTTAATGGCTATACCAAACTTAGTTGGTTTATTAGGGCTAAGCGGCATTGTTATTAAGCTTACAAAAGAGTTTTTTACAGAGAAAATAAATAAGTAATTATCATTATGATAAAAGACAGGAGATATTAGGTTTCCTGTCTTTTATCTGTTCTATAGTAATTTTTTTAGCATTATTTTATCCTTAGGTATATTGCTAAAACCCTCACTTCTAGGTAAACAAACTAAGTGACTAACACCAAATCAAAGATTTGGATTATCTACTTATGCAAGTGGGAGATCAAGTCCCATATCCTGGAAGTAAGTTCCGCTATAATTCAAGAGAAGTAAAAACTTCCCTTGAATTAAGTCTCATTTTATATAGATCCTATAATCTTGCTTTGAAGTCACCCTTCCTACGACTGCAAAATCATTTTTATTTATAGCTTTTAAGTTTTCTAAAGCCTTCTCTACATCTTCTTCGTGTAAGGAAAATAACAAACCTCCAGAGGTTTGAGGATCATATAGTATATCTTGAACAGCTTCTTTAACAGAAATTGCTACCTGTACTTCTTTTTCAATATGTCTTTTATTGGCATACATTCCTGCTGGCAGGATCCCCATCTCTGCGTATTCTAAAGCCCCCTCCACCAGTGGGATTCTTTCACTAAATATTTCTAAAGATACATCACTTCCCTTTGCCATCTCATAAGCATGTCCGAGAAAGCCAAAACCTGTTATATCTGTACATGCTGAAAGTCTTAGATTTTCTAATGCTTCCAACGCATACTTATTTAATGTACGCATTGTTTTTACTGCTGCTTCATACTGACTTGGAGTACATAGATCAGCTTTAATGGCAGTGTTTAATATACCCGTACCCAAAGGTTTGGTCAATATTAAATAGTCTCCTTCCTTGGCTTGGCTATTGGCTAAAATCTTTTTCGGATGAGCAATTCCAGTAACAGACAATCCATACTTAGGTTCATCATCTTCAACAGTATGTCCTCCTACCAGCAAAGCATTTGCTTCCAATACCTTATCTGCTCCTCCCCTTAATATTTCCTTTAATATATCTGTCGTTAAACAAGTGGGAAAACAGACGATGTTCATCGCTGTAAGCGGCTGGCCTCCCATGGCATAAACATCACTTAATGAATTAGCTGCTGCTATCTGTCCATAGAGATAAGGATCATCTACTACTGGTGTAAAAAAATCTAAAGTTTGTATCAAAGCTGTTTCTTCATTTAACTGATATACAGCAGCATCATCTGAGGTATCTAAACTAACAAGCAGTTTATCTGTATTTATTCTAGGTAAGTGGCACAGTACCTGTGCCAGGACATCAGGTCCTATTTTTGCCGCTCATCCAGCACTTTTGGTTAGTTGTGTTAGTCTTTTATCAAGTGCCAATGTTTTTTCCTCCCTTCATCTTATCTTACTACTCTCTATAAAAAGTATTTATACCCTCTTATTTTACCGTAATTTTATCTTTAATTTCACTAAATTTTTTCTCTCCAATGCCACTGACATTTTGAAGTTCTTCGATCCTCTGAAAACCTCCTTTCTCACTTCTATAGTCTATGATTCTTTGGGCTAAAGTATTTCCAATGCCCGGAAGTGACTCTAACTCTTCTTTGGAAGCCTTATTAATATCCAGTCCATTGCTGCCTACAGAGGTTGTCACTATAGTTGCTTGGCTTACTACTTGATCCAAAGAAGAATTTGGAAGATTTTCTTCTTCTGTAGGGATATAAATTTTTTCTTCATCCAGGATTTTTTTAGCCAAATTTACTTGCTTTCTATCGGCAGTGCTTTTTAGGCCACCAGCAGCTTCAATGGCATGAAAAACCCTAGATTCTTCTGGCAATTCATACACGCCTGGTTGTATTACCTCTCCTTCTACATGTACAATAATAGTAGGCTTCCTTGTCTTTGTTTCGTTTTGACTCTCTTGATATTCTATCACAGTCTCTTGTTGTGATTCACTTAAAATATATATTTCTTTTTTCCTCTTTAATTGATTTGTATAGAAGATAAAAGCAAATACTATAACTATAAAAATAATCATAATAAGTTTTTGTCTATGATTTAACTTCATTACCATGATTACTCCACTCCTTTTATATCATAGGAGATCCTTATATTCAATAAAAATCTCAAGTTTATTAAAAGAATTTCTATAGGTATATTTATTTTTCCTCTATATTCTGCAAAGTTTTCCTTAAAAAATTTATTCATATCTGCTATACTATATAAGTGAATGCTTTTATACTCTATAAAGTGAATACTGTACTCTATACAAGGTTGGTGAAAAAAATGTCAAAAAAACTAAATATTCTTTTTCTTATGCTACTTATACTTATCTTTTCTACTGCTATTACATCTGCCGCTTATGCAGATTTAAATATAACAGCTCCAAATGCAGTATTAATAGATTATACTACCGGAAAAGTTTTATTTGATCATAACGCACATGAGGTAGCTTACCCCGCCAGTACTACTAAAGTAATGACAGCGATCTTAGTTTTAGAAAATACTAACCTAAATGATGTTATAACAATTCAGGAAGATACCTATGTAGATGGTGCTAGTGCATATCTTCTTAAAGGTGAATCTTTTACTGTTGAAGAACTATTAAAAACCCTATTGATTCGCTCTGCTAATGACGTTGCAGAAGTACTGGCATATCATGTTTCTGGTTCTATAGAAGCATTTGCCCAATTAATGAATGAAAGAGCAAAGGAGTTAGGTGCCTTAAACACGCACTTTACAAATCCCCACGGACTTCCAGACGAAAACCACGTAACAACTGCCTATGACTTAGCGGTAATCGGAAAGCATGCTATGTCTTTTGACATTTTTAGAGAGATTGTCTCTACAGTCAATTTTAGTTTAGAGGCTACGGAATTTACACCAGAAGCCAGACATTACCGTAATACCAATCGTTTTTTATGGGGTACTGGCGGTGCCAACAGAATGCTGTATAATGGAGCATATACTAATATTCAATATGACCTTATTGATGGTATTAAGACTGGATATACCCGAGCAGCGCAACAGTGTTTGATCACCTCTTCTATTAAGAATGATCATCGTTTTATTGCTGTTGTATTGGGAGCGCAAGGAGTAAATATTTATTCTGATTCAAGAAGTTTGGTGGACTATGGTTACGACCACTTTCAATTGGTACAGCTAGTTGAAAAAAATCAGTTAAAAATTGAATCTCCTATTGAAAATGGTACACAGGATACCATCCCTCTTTATACAGAAGAAACACTATATGCTGTGGTTCCTAAAGCGTTAGATCTTTCTTTTGTTCATGAAGAAATCATAGTAAATGAAGATATAGCAGCTCCGATTGCAGCTGGTGATATTTTAGGAAGAGTCGTCTATTCTATTGAAGATGAAGTGTTAGGAGAAGTAGACTTAATCGTTGAAGATGATGTAGAAGTAAAACCTCTATTAAGAAGAATAACGATACCTTCAAACCTTATTATTGCTCTTGTGGTGTTATTTCTTTTATGGCAGCTTATTGTTATCACCATAAGATTAAAACGTAGAAGAGGAAAAAGAGGATTTTATTCAGGAAAACATGCTTCTTCTTATAAGTTTAGTAGAAGTTTATTAAATAAGCGAAAATAGGAGAAATGTCCCCTATTTTCGCTTATTTCATTCCAAAAACCTGTTCATGTAGTTTTTTCCCTGTAGGCGTTGCTGCCAATCCTCCTAAAGCAGTTTCTCTAAGCTCCATAGGTAAACATCTTCCTACTCTGTACATAGCGTCTACAACTTCGTCAAAGGGAATAAGACTCTTTACCCCTGCTAAAGCCATTTCAGCAGAAATAAGGGCATTTGCTGCTCCTATAGCGTTTCTTGCTTCGCAGGGAGACTCTACTAAGCCTGCTATAGGATCACAAACTAAGCCTAAAATATTCTTGATACAAATTGCAGCAGCATGAAAACTCGCTTCAGGTGAGCCCCCCATAAGCTCTACCACAGCCGCAGCAGCCATCGCAGCAGCAGAACCAGTTTCAGCCTGACAGCCACCTTCGGCTCCAGCAACCGTAGCATTTCTTGAAATAATCATCCCTATAGCACTTGCCGTCATTAAACCTTCTATTAACCGCTCGTCTGAAAGATGAAATTCTTCACCTATTGTAAGCAATGTTGCTGGTAATATGCCACTGGAGCCTGCTGTAGGGGCTGCTACAATTTTCCCCATGGCAGCGTTTACTTCCAATACTGCCATAGAACGACTTATCGCTTTACTCATCATCATTCCGCATACAGGCTGATGCCTCTCGCTGCGTTCTTTCACTTTTTTTGCATCGCCACCAATCAGTCCACTGACAGATTTGATATCCTCTGTTAAACCCTTATTGGTAGCCTCCTTCATAATGTCTAAGCTTATGGCAACTTTATCAATAATTTCTTTTTCTGTTAATTCAGAGGTTTTTTTTTCTTTTTCCATCATGATTTCAGATATTTTTTTGTTGGAATTATTACATAAATCCAATAACTCCCTTCCACTTGAAAAATTCATAGCCTTCACCTCTCTTCTTTTTTATCTTACTTTATGCTTACCAAATATCCATTTGCAACATCATCAATATGCTTTATATCTTCTATAACTTCTTCAGCAATTGCATCATCTGTTTCTATAATCATAAAGGCTTTTTGTCCTTTATCATGTCTGTATACCCTCATAAAAGCAATGTTAATCCTATACTCAGCCAAAATGGCTGATACTTTCGCTATCACACCAGGCTTATCTATGTGGGAAATAATGATGGTGGTATATTCTCCAGTAAACTCTAGTTCTAGACCATTTATTTCTTTTACTACGATATTGCCTCCTCCTATAGATGAACCTAATATTTCGACCATCGTATTATTTTCCTTTTTCATCACAATCTTTGCTGTGTTAGGATGTACTTCTCCTAAATCCTCCTCTACAAAATGAAAGATAATTCCTTCTTCTGTAGCTATATCAAAGGAACGTCTTAGTCGTTCATCATCAGGATCAAACCCTAGTATCCCTCCTACCAATGCTTTATCTGTACCATGCCCTCTATAGGTTTTTGCAAAGGAACCATGTAACAAAAAAGTAACTTCTTTTATACTTCCACCGGCAATTTTATGCGCTACCTTTCCTAATCTACATGCACCTGCTGTATGAGAACTAGAGGGACCAATCATATTCGGCCCTACGATATCGAAAATGCTATAATCCTTCATTCTTTTTTCCTCCTACCTTTGGATAGTATTAGTATACACGATTCAGGCTTTTTTAATAATCAAAAACTAAAGTAGTGATCACCGACCACTACTTTAATATACTTTCTTACTTTACTACAGCAATTGCTTCAATCTCAACACCAACATCTTTAGGTAATCTTGCCACTTCTACACAAGCTCTAGCTGGCTTAGTTTCTTTGAAATAGTCAGCATACACTTCATTAATTTTAGAAAAATCCTCCATATCCTTGATAAATACAGTGGTTTTCACAACATCATTTAAAGTTAATCCCGCTTCTTCTAAAATAGCTTTAAGATTTTCTAAGACTTGCTTTGTTTGAGCCTGGATATCTCCTTCAACAATTTCCATGGTGTTTGGATTCATAGGTACTTGTCCAGAGACAAATAATAAATCATTTGTCTTTATGGCCTGTGAATAAGGTCCAATGGCTGCCGGGGCTTTTTTGGTATTGATTTCTTGTTTCACATCTACCAACTCCTTTACTTAGTGAGATCACTATATATTTTTAACCATTTACCCTTATTTCATCTAAATAATTATAGATCGTGTAACGAGAAACGCAAAGAATTTTAGCAACGTAATCAATGGCTCCCTTAATTAAAAAAGCTCCTTGTTCATCTAATCTCTTAACGATATTGACTTTTTCTTCTTTATTCATATAGGAGACAGGTTTTCCATATCTCTCTAAGGTATCTGCTACAATATTGATTAGCACATCGTTGACATTATTATGTGGAAAATCGCCTAAATTTACCTCGCCCTTTATATCTGTTTTTACAATTTCTTCAAAGGCTTTTTGAGCTACGATAAATTCAGAAATATCAATGTTGATACATAAACAACCTATGATCTCACCATTTTCATCCCTAATAAACATAGTTGATGACTTTAACACCCTACCATCAGAAGTTTTATTTCTATAGTTTAGTATATTGTCTGCTTCATTTCCTTTTCTAATCGCTTGAATACCTACATCCAACATCGGACTTCCTATGGATCTCCCAGTTACTTCACCATTATAAATCTCTACGATCGTTTTTTTAGAATTTTTAAGTTCATGCAGTACAACTTCACAATTTTTTCCTAGGGTCTTGGCAATGCCTTCTACTACTGGAATAAAACTTTTTAAAATAGGATGCAAATTTCTATCCATAATCTCCCCTCCTTTTTTCCCCTACTTGATTACAATGTTTACTAACTTTTTAGGTACTGCAATCACCTTTTTTACCTCTTTTCCTTGAATAAATTGTTGGATCTTTTCATTTTCTACTGCCAGTTTTTCCATATCCTCTTTTGTAATATTTGCTGGAAGCATCATCTTTTCCCTAAGCTTTCCATTGACCTGTACAACAATCTCTACTTCCTCTTTAACAATGGCTTTCGGATCATAGGTAGGCCACTGTGTTAAATAAATTCTAGTATTTTTACCTATTTTTTGCCAAAGTTCTTCTGTAATATGAGGAGCAAAAGGAGCTAACAGCAAAATAACGGTCTCAATACCTTCTCTAAACAAGGTGCCATTGATGTTGGTTTTGTCAATTTCTTTATATTTATATAAATCATTCACCAGCTCCATAATACCACTGACAGCAGTATTAAAATTAAATCTTCCTTCTATGTCTTCTGTGACTCTTTTAATTGTCTTGTGAATCATATATTGAAATTCTTTATCTTGTTTTGTCATTTCCTCAGTTGTATTGTTTAATAAATCATTTTCTAATGCTTCCTCCACAAGACGCCATACACGGTTTAAAAATCTTGAACAACCCTCTACCCCTTGATCACTCCATTCTAAGTCCCTTTCAGGTGGTGCTGCAAACAGTACAAACAATCTAGCAGTATCTGCACCATATTTTTCAATAATTTCTTCAGGGCTTACGGTATTTCCTTTGGACTTAGACATCTTTGCTCCATCCTTTAAAACCATGCCTTGGGTCAATAGGTTTTTAAAAGGTTCCTCTATGTCTAACAGATTTAAATCCTTGATTACCTTTGTGAAAAATCTTGAATATAAAAGGTGTAAAATCGCATGCTCTACCCCTCCAATGTATTGGTCCACCGGCATCCAATGATTCGTAAGGGTCTTATCAAAAGGCAAATTTTCATTTTTAGGATCAGCATATCTTAAGAAGTACCAAGAAGAATCAACAAAAGTATCCATGGTATCTGTTTCCCTTTTAGCGGTTTTGCCACACTTAGGACAAGAAGTATGAATAAAGGTTTCACTTGTGGTAAGCGGTGATAAACCTTCTCCTGTAAATTTAACATCTAGAGGAAGTTCCACCGGTAAATTTTCTTCTTTAATAGGTACAATACCGCAGGTATCACAATAAACAATAGGTATTGGTGTTCCCCAATATCTTTGTCTAGATAAGAGCCAATCCCTTAATCGATAACTCACCTTTCTTCCACCAATATTTTTTTCTTCTAGAAGGTCACAAATTTTATCGAAGGCTTCTTGGTTCTTTAAGCCGTTAAATTCTCCTGAGTTAATCATGATACCATTACCGGCATAGGCCTCATCATCTGCTGAGCATTCTTTTTCTTCTGATTGAATAACAGGTACTATAGCAATATCATATTTTTTTGCAAAATCTAAGTCTCTTTGATCGTGGGCTGGCACTGCCATAATAGCACCTGTACCATAATCTACCAATACATAGTTTGCAATATAAATCGGTACTTTTTCACCTGATAGAGGATTGATACAATAGCGGCCTATAAAAAGACCTTCCTTTTCTGCCTCTGTTGATGTTCTTTCAATGTCAGACATATGTTGAAGCTTTGTGACAAAAGCGTTAACAGCCTCTTCAAACTCAGTGCCTTTTACTAATTCCCCAACGTAAGGATGTTCTGGTGCTAAAACCATATAAGTTGCTCCAAAGATTGTATCTGGCCTTGTAGTAAATACCTTTAAACTTTCTTGATAGCCTTCAATCTTAAATTCAATTTCTGCACCAGTACTTTTTCCTATCCAGTTTTCTTGCATGATTTTTACTTTATGGGGCCAACCTTCTAGTAATTCTATATCTTCTAATAATTTATCTGCATATTCTGTAATTTTAAAATACCATTGATTTAGCATCTTTTTTCCAACAGAACTATCGCATCTTTCACATTTCCCATTAACAACCTGTTCATTTGCCAAAACTGTCTCGCAGGATGGACACCAGTTCACTCTTGATTCCTTCTTATAAGCTAAACCATGATGGTAAAATTGTAAAAATAACCATTGGGTCCACTTATAATAATCTTGATTACAGGTGGCTATTTCGCGATCCCAGTCATAACTTAATCCTAGCGTGCTTAACTGTTCCTTCATATCATTTATATTTTGTTTTGTCCAAATACCCGGATGAATACCATTTTTGATAGCAGCATTTTCTGCCGGCAATCCAAAAGCATCCCATCCCATTGGATGTAAAACATTAAAACCCTTCATCTTTTTATATCTGGCAATAACATCTCCTATGGAATAGTTTCTAACATGTCCCATGTGAATTTTACCAGAGGGGTAAGGGAACATCTCTAATACATAGTACTTAGGTTGCTCCTCGTTATAGGTAGAAAATAATTTTTCAGTCTCCCATCGTTGTTGCCATGTTGCTTCAATTTTTTTAAAATCATAAGTAGCCATCTACTTAATCTTCCTCCTTCTAGTATTAAATTTTTTCTAAATAAAACAAAAACTTTCATGTCTATTTAGGGACGGAACACAATAGTCCGCGGTACCACCCTAATTGACAGAAAGTCCACTTCTTCGGTTGATAAAGGATTCCATCCTAAATAGCATAAACAAAACCAGGCAAGTTCAACAGCACACTTTATTGATTTTCACCATCCATCAACTCTCTACAAAAGTATCTTCTGTTTACTACTCCTTGTACTATTTTACTTCATTAATATTTTTTAGTAATACATACTTGTTTATTATATATTGTATTTTATTATATATTATTTTCAATTATTTTGTCAATATTTATAATCGCTGCATCCTTCCAAATTCCTTCTATATTATAAAACTCCCGATCTTCTTTATAAAGTATATGGATAACAATATCCCCATAATCCAATAGAACCCATCTTCCAGAAGTATAACCTTCTTTATGTAAAACATACACTCCCTCTTCCTCTAATCGATCCTGAATTTCATCTGTAATTGCCTTTACTTGCCGAATAGAAGGGGTACTGGTGATGACAAAGTAGTCACATAAGGTAGATATACCGTTCAAATCTAATACAGTTATATTCTGTCCTAGTTTATCATCAATATGTTTCACTATTTTTGTTACTAGGCCAAAGGTTTCGTTTTTCATTTAACTCCTCCTCATATTATATAAATAACTTAGCCAATACACCTAAGTACATGATATAAATAAACAACATACTAAAACCCATCGTGCGATTAATTGCTCCTTTTAAAAAGCCTCCTAAAACCAAAATTACCATCATTAGCAAAGCTACTGGAATATCCAAGTATAAGGATTGAGGCACATTATGAATCGTTGCTCCCAACATGATGTTTTCATAGTTGATAACAATTCCTTTTTCCCCCAATTTTGAGCATACCCCTAATACCATGACCATGTCAAGGATATTTGCGCCTAAAATATTTCCTACAGATATTTCTCCATGACCTTTTATCACAGAGCCTATAGCTGTAGTTAGTTCAGGAAGAGAAGTACCTAAAGCAATCAGTGTTAAACTTATTACCTGCTGCGGTACGCCTACCAACTCCGCAATAATAATTCCATTATTCACCAATAACCTTGCTCCCACAGTGATAAATAAAGCACCTATGATAAATTTTCCTATATTTATTTTTGTATTACTTTTATCTAAATTTGCAGTAGCGTGGTATTCCCTATTATTCTTTCCATTCCCTCTAAACTCTAGTATATTCATCACAATATATATAAAAAATAACAAAATAAATAGATTTCCTTCTTGAGGTGTAATAATCGTATCTTTCGCTAAAAATAGCAATACGATGCCGCTGATTAGCATAAAAAAACCTTTAACAGCAAATTTACTAGGCTGAATTTTTATAGGTGACAGTAAAGCAGTTAATCCTAATATAAGGCCAATATTACAAACCATGGAACCCACCACATTACCTATCGCAACATCATAGTAATGTTGATAGGTTGCAATAGAAGAAACCAACAGCTCAGGTAGTGTTGTTGCTATACTTACAATTGTGGCACCAATCAATACATTAGGTACTCCCGTTACTTTGGCCACCCAAACAGCAGATTCTACAAACCAGTCACCACCTTTAATAATGATGACTACACCTAAAGTAAACAGCAAAAAAACCCCTAAGTTTCCCATATTGTCCCCCCTATTACTCACTTGCATAAGTAATCTCCTTGCTAGATAAAAATGTCTTTTGTTTCAAAGAAATTTGCCATTGTCTTCAATAAATGTGTACAGTTATAATATATTTAAATTCCTTAAATATATGTCAATTTCTCTAAAACAAAATTCTTTTAGGGGAGACTTTTGAAGAGCTAATTTGTAGTTAAATCTTTTCCTATAATAATGCGGATATCTACTGTCTCTATCTCCTTTTCTGCTTCTATAAGTTTTTTTATTCCTAGCGTTTTACTAAGTTTTTTTGCCTCTTTTTTATGCCCAATACGGTAGATTATAAAAGATTCAACGACATCATTAGCATCATAATTTCCTATGGAAGCCACTGAAATTTTTTCATCTTCCAACTTTTTAGCAAAAGTTGCTGCTACACCACTTACACCACATCCATTTAATACTTCAATTACACTATCTAGCTTTGACTGTGTTGTTAAATAATTTTCTTTTATAGTAAGGATATCTTGTTCCTTTACAATGTAATAAGAAGTACCGTTTACCATTGCAGGGGTTCCTGGTAATGTTAACTTAGTAATCTCGTCAATCTTTGCTCTTAAACTCTGTACACCCAAAGAAAATATTTTAGCTTTTGGTATATCGGTGTCGACATTATTATAAAAAGTTTTTGTTAGTGTAGGAACTTTAAAGATAATCATTGGTGACATCACTTTGTCCATCAAAGCATGTACAAATCTTTGCTGTGCTTCAATTCTTCCTAAATCCTGATTGGCATAACCACTCCTGAAACGCAAAAAATGAAGGGCATCTTTTCCCTTTAAAGTCTGTGGCCCCTTCTTAATATCAATGTAAAGAGGTGGATCATCATAAGGGTCAGAATACTTCATATCTATAGGCACATCAACTGTTATCCCACCCAATGCTTCTACCAGTTCCTCAACAGCTTTATAGTTTATTCTAGCATAATAGTGGATAGGGATGTCCAAAAACTCCTCAACTGTGTTAACTAGCAGTTCTGCGCCTCCATAGGCATGGGCATGATTAATTTTTTCAGGAGATCTTCTACCTGAAATGTTCACTCTGGTATCCCTTGGTATAGAAATCAATACTGGATTTTTCCCATCTGTACTGAAAAGCATAATAGTGTCTGCTCTAGTAGCTTGGCTTTTTTGTGATTCTAAGGCATCTACCCCAAAAACTAGGATGTTTGTTCGATGGCTAGACCTACTACTATTTATAAAAAAAGCCCCCACTGCTAAAGCAATGACAATCACTAAGATAAAGCCCATCGGTCTTTTTCTTCGTTTTGCCCGTTTTCCCATATTTCACCTCTTTAATAAAATACTTAGCATCTTTTCTTAATATTTTTTTAGTTTTTTTAACATCTCATTGCGAGCAAAAAGCGTATTAGGATGCAACAGTTTTTCAATGCTCAAAACATAAATAATCGTATTGTTTAATGCTTGAAGCACTGCTTTATCTAAATCCTCTTTAGCAGTCTTTCTTAGTTGATCTACACCAGGATAATTTCTACCCTCTTCAATAAAATCTGCTAAATAGATGATTTTTTCCAATTTGCTCATATTTTCTCCGCCAGTTGTATGATTTTCTATCGCCTTTAAAATGTTCTGATGGTCTATATGAAATTTGTTCTGCGCAATAGAGGCTGCAACCTTCCCATGCAGAAGTTCATGGGCTTCAAACATAATAGGATCAATTGTTAAGTGATGTTTTGCAACATAGTCTAACAATTGATCTCGTGTATAATCTTTTGCATAATCATGGAGTAAAGCTGCTATAGTAGCATGCAATGAATCTTCACCATACTTTTCTGCTAAATCTATAGAAGCCTTCACAACCCCCATGGTATGTATGTAACGCCTATGATTAATCGTGTCTTTTAATGCCTTCTTAATTTCTTCTATCAGTTGCTCCTTCATATATTACGCTCCTATACTTTATTTTTTTACTTTCTATGCTTAAAGTATATTTTCTAATATTGATATAATTGATTTTTTCTTATATATTCCTCTACACCTTCAGGAACTAGATATTTAATGGTTTTACCTTCTTTTATACGATTTCTAATATCACTTGATGAAATTTCCAAAATAGGCACTGCAACTTTTATGATTCTAGCCTTATATTTTTTAGTAAATAAATCTACTTTTTCATTAAAGTGCACATCACTATACCCCAATCTAGTT
Organism: Clostridium formicaceticum; assembly: GCF_001854185.1. Classification (NCBI taxonomy): domain Bacteria; kingdom Bacillati; phylum Bacillota; class Clostridia; order Peptostreptococcales; family Natronincolaceae; genus Andreesenella; species Andreesenella formicacetica. The sequence goes on along the minus strand of NZ_CP017603.1, from coordinate 3,066,878 downwards.
GCTACAACAATTTTAATCATCTGTAATACATCTTTATAGCGTTTCCAAGTTTCTACCTCCATAAATGCATCTGTACCAGTAATAAAATACAATTCAACGTCTCCTCCATCATGCTCCAACAGACGTCGCACTGTATCTATTGTATAGGAAGGTCCTTTTCTATTCACCTCAATCGCAGATAGCTTAAAAGTCTTATTACTATGAATAGCAATCGACGTCATCTGTAGCCTATGATGTGCGTCAGTGATATTTTCATGGTCTTTATGGGGGGGATGGCCTGTAGGGATAAAGACAACTTTATCTAAATTCAGTTCATCTAAAGCTGTTTCAGCAATAAATAAATGTCCTAAGTGAATAGGATCAAAGGTTCCCCCCATGATGCCATACCTCTTATTTGCCTTGTGCATCAATGCACCCTCCTCAGTTTTTATCCTTCCAATACATCCTGGAAGTAAATTCGGCTACAATTCAGCGGAAGTAAAAACTCTCCCTGAATTAAGTCTCATTTTATCTTTGGTATTGGCTAAAAAATTTAATGCATCTATCCTTCATACCAAATATCCTTATGAATCGACAGAAAAAAAGGAAATGTGATATTTGGATAAATGCAATTTAAGTTTATCAAATATTGGTTACAATGAAAAGATAAATTTCTTACGAATTACTCTAAAGCCAATTTTGTTTCATGTATTAGTTCCTGTATCAGTTCCTTTACTGTTGTCAATTTCTCTATTTTATGAGCGCTACTGCCTACAAAGATTAGTCCATTTTCCACATTTCCCTTCACTGCTTCAATGAGTGCTTTTGATATACAATAAGGCGTAGTGGCTGGTTCACAAGTTCTTAAGCAATGATAACATTTTTGCACTGGAACATTCCCTATTTCTGTCTTCTTCACAAAAACATTGCCAATTGCCCTTCCGGGTAAACCAGCAGGACTTTTTACTAGCTGAATATTTTGTTCTTTTGCATGAATATACGCTTCTTTATATTTTATATCCGCATCACATTCCTCTGTCGCTACAAACCTTGTTGCCATTTGCACGCCTGCTGCTCCTGCTTTTAAGCATTCCGCGATATCACTTCCATTGTAGATACCACCAGCAGCAATAACAGGAATGGTTTTATTGTATTTATCTTCAAAGGGCTTTATCGCCTGGATAACATCCTTTACAAGATCCACAAGCTTAGGTTTTGTTTCTTGTGTCAACTGTTCCAACGAGAAACCTAGGTGTCCTCCAGCCTCAGGTCCCTCTACAATCATCATATCCGGAGCATAATCATATTTACGATCCCATAACTTTGAAATAATAGCTGCTGCTTTTCCAGAAGATACAATAGGTGCAATTTTGGTTTTAGATTCCTTAATCATACCTGGCAAATCTGTAGGCAGCCCCGCTCCTGAAACAATAAGATTAACTTTTTCTTCTACTGCAGCTGTAACCATATCTTTATAGTTATTGATAGCCACCATGATATTGACACCTAAAATACCACTTGGACTTAGTTCCCTTGCCTTTTTAATTTCTTTTTTCAATCCTCTTATATTTGCGGCATTGGTATTGGTTTCAAAATCTGGCTCTCTAAATCCTATTTGTACGCCAGATATTGTTCCAACCCCCCCTTCGTTAGCTACTGCTGAAGCTAATCTTGATAAAGAAACACCGATTCCCATACCTCCCTGAATAATAGGCACATTTGCCACCAAATCGCCTATTTTTAAAAATGGTAATTGCATATCATCGACTCCTTTTAAATTTTTTGCATCTATTTTACCGTTAAACTAACGATTGATAGTGATGTTATAAAAGCTAATGCTTAAGCATTAGCTTTTAGGTAGTTGTATTTTAGGATTATTTTTTGAAGGTCTATAGATCGTGAATTTGTTCCCAATTGCCTGAACAAACTCAGCCTCTAGAGTTTTTGCTACCTCATTAGCTGTTTCCTTTGTATCTAATAGACTGCTTTCTAAAATATTCACTTTAACAATTTCTCTGCTTTCTAAAGCGTCATCTAGCTGTGTCAAAAAACTATCGCTGACACCATATTTACCAATTTGGGTTATAGGCTTTATACCATGTGCTATTCCTTTAAGATATGTTCTCTGCTTACCTGTTAACATTGATCTACTCCTTTTTACTATATTTCTACTTCTTTTCTGGTTTTTCTTCTGTGGGTCTCATATTCTTTTTCACCTTTTTTCCATCCAGTTCTTACTTTTTCTATTGTAGTAGACTCTGTAGGAATAACAAAATCGTTTTTAGCAAAACAATAATAGGTTTTTGTACTTAATTTGCAATTTTCACAATGTATGCAATTCATTTTTACCTGTAAACCCCCATCTCTTAATCATAATACTCAAATTCAATGTCTTCAATTTTTACAGTATCTCCATTCTGAATGCCCATTGTTTTTAATTCATCAATAATTCCCCGCTTTCTTAGAACTTTATGAAAGTAGCTTAATGAATCCATGCTATCAAAATTCGTAGAGTTCACTAATCGCTCTACAAATTTCCCTTCAATAATAAAGATATCATCTTCTTTGCTAACTGTAAATTGGTATTTATCTTCTTTTTGATATTGATACACTTTTTCGTCTTCTACCACTACATCTTCTATATAGCTTTCCTCTACTTCTTTAAGCTTCTTAGATACATGGATAAATAATTCCTCTAGCCCCTTGTTTGTAGCAGCAGACACTGGAAAAACTTCTATTTCCATAGGCTCTAATTTTTCTTTTAACTTTTGAAGATTTTCTTCAGCTTCAGGAATATCTATTTTATTAGCAGCTACAATTTGCGGCTTATCTGCTAGTTTCCCACTATATAGCTTTAGCTCTTCATTGATTTTATCAAAATCTTCTAAAGGATCTCTACCTTCTACAGCAGCAATATCTATAATATGAATGAGAAGTTTTGTTCGCTCTACATGACGAAGAAATTCATGACCCAATCCAACCCCTTCATGGGCTCCTTCAATCAGTCCTGGTATATCTGCCAAAACAAAACTATCCCCATACTTCGTCTTTACCACCCCTAAGTTAGGTGTTAAGGTAGTAAAATGATAATCTGCCACCTTCGGACTTGCACTAGTAACCACCGAAAGTATCGTAGACTTTCCTACATTAGGAAACCCTATTAATCCAACATCAGCAATCATTTTCAATTCCAAAATAACCGTTAGTTCATCACCATGCTCTCCCGCAATAGCAAATCTAGGCGCTTGTCTCGTTGCCGTCTTAAAATGAATGTTTCCTTTTCCGCCTTTGCCACCTCGTGCAATAACTTTTTTCTCTCCACCCTCTATTAGGTCAGCAATAATAGCTCCTGTTTTTTCATCTTTAATAATGGTTCCAGGAGGAACTTTCAATATTAAGTCTTCTGCATCTTTTCCGTACATGTTCTTGTTTTTACCGTCTTCTCCATTTTGAGCTACATAGTGTTTTTTATACCTAAAATCCATCAAAGTACGCATACCTTCATCTACTTCAAATACAATGTCGCCACCTTTACCACCATCGCCACCTGAGGGTCCTCCAGCAGGAACATAAATCTCACGTCTAAAGGCAACAGCGCCGTCGCCACCTTTACCTGCTTTTAAATGAATCTTTGCTTTATCTATAAACATATTTATTTTCACCCTTATTATATTAAAATTATAATATTTTATTTTACTGTTTTCTATATTTTTATGTAAATTCAATGATTTTATTATAACAACAAAAACTTCTATTACTTCTTATATAGTATTCCAATAAAATAAGGAAATTAAACAAAAACCGCCGTTTGTCGGCGGTTTAATCAACTAGTTTGCAGCATGAATGCTAACTTGTTTTTTGTTTTTTCCTTTTCTTTCAAACTTTACAACACCATCTATTAAAGCAAAAAGTGTATCATCTGAACCTCTACCTACATTTGTACCTGGATGAATTTTTGTGCCTCTTTGTCTTACTAAGATATTTCCAGCAGTTACAAACTGTCCATCAGCTCTTTTTACTCCTAGTCTTTTAGCGATACTATCTCTACCGTTTTTGGAGCTACCTACTCCTTTTTTACTAGCAAATAATTGAAGATCAATTCTAAACATGACTTACACCTCCTTGTCATGAAGATCTATATATTGACAATAGTTTTCTTGAATATTTTTTAGTCCTACCACCATGGTTTCAAATAATATGTTTATCTGCTGTCTTTTTTCTACTGAAATATCTTCAGGTATGTTACAGGTTAAGTAACCATGCTTCATTTTATAAGGCAATTTCACCTTTAATACCTCATATACGCCTAATAACATTGTTTGCGTTAATGTAGAAACAGCAGCACAAACAATATCTCTTCCAGGCTCATCTGCATATGCATGTCCTGAAGTAGTAAAACTAATAATTTCATTGTTTTCATTGCGCTGAATGTCTATTGTAATCATATATTACACAGCCTACGCATTAATTTTCTCAATCATTAACTTTGTATAAGGTTGTCTATGACCTTGTTTCTTTCTAAAGTCTTTCTTAGGCTTGTATTTGAAGATAATGATTTTTTTACCTTTACCTTGCTCAACAACCTTAGCTTCAACCTTAGCGCCATTAACCACTGGATTACCAACAGTTAAGTTACCTTCTTTTGATACAGCTAATACATTTTCGATGGTTACTACATCGCCTTCAGTTGCATCTAACTTCTCAACAAACAATGTATCGCCTTCTTGTACTCTGTATTGTTTTCCACCTGTCTCAATAATTGCGTACATCTTTACACCTCCTCAACCCAGTCTCGCCGAATACTAGGTAACATCGTTTTAAACCCGATCCGTGCGGCTACCTACAGATATATATGATATCATAGCGATTTATCAATGTCAAGCGTCTTACCTAGATTTCTTTTACTAATTTTTCCATTGTTTCTATTTTTCCTCGAGCTTTAATATGCAAATCATTAAAGTGAGCATCTTTTTTTGGTAATACCCATATTTTTATACCATACTCTTCTTCTAATTCTTTTATGACGGATTTATCTTTAAAAATGCCATCATATACATCTGGATTTACTTCAAAAACAATGGCTTCAGCATTGGTATGAATTTTTGTTCTCTTCACTTCTTTTTCTATTCTAAATAATAAGACTTCTTCATTTAATACTTTACCAGTACCTTCGCAACAGGGGCATTGCTTTAGCAATAAAGATTCTAATCGCTGTCTAACCTTTTTTCTCGTAATCTCCACCAAACCAAGAGAAGTCATGCCAAGTATTTTTGTCTTCGTCCGATCTTTATTTAATGATTGCTCCAAAGCCTGCAGGACCCGCTCAACATAGTCTTCATTGGTCATATCAATAAAGTCTACAATGATAATACCCCCTATATCTCTTAGTCTCAACTGTTTGGCTATTTCTTGGGCGGCTTCAAGATTCGTCTTAAAAACAGTATCCTCTAGGTCTATGCTTCCCACATATTTTCCTGTATTCACGTCAATAACCGTCAAAGCTTCTGTAGAATCAATAACAATATAGCCTCCACTTTTTAACCATATTTTCCTTAAAATACTATTTTTAAATTGTGTTTCTATATTATAGTATTGAAAAATTTCCAGTTCTTCATCATAAAGTTCTATTCTACTTTTTAATGCTGGAGAAATTAAATCCACCAGTTCTAATGCACCTTTATAATCCTCTGTGTTATTCATAACAAACTTATCAATGTTTATACTAAATATATCACGAATTGTTCTATCTACCAAGTCAAAATCTTTATAAATCATTCTTGGAGCAAAACCTAACTTTTTTTCTTTTTCAATTTTTTGCCAAAGCTTCAATAAAAACTTAATATCATCATTAAAAGCCTCTTTGTTTTTACCTTCTGCAACGGTTCTAACGATCACACCCATATTTTGAGGTTTTACTTCTTCAACAGCCTTTTTCAACCTAATTCTTTCCTCTTCACTTGTAATCCTTCTTGAAACCCCTAGATAATCAGTATAGGGCATCAATACTAGATATCTTCCTGGTAAAGTAATATGGGTAGTCACTCTAGCTCCTTTCGTACCAATAGGCTCTTTGGTAACTTGAACAATAATTTCTTGACCTGGCTTTATAAGATCTTTTATAGCTATATCTTGAAAAGTCTCATTTTCTTCATACTGATATTCTTGTGGTACAGCATCCTTTACATAGAGAAAACTATTTTTTTCTAAACCAATATCAACGAAAGCCGCCTGCATACCTGGTAATACATTTGTCACTCTGCCTTTATAGATATTTCCCACGATTCTTTTATTATTTTTTCTTTCGATATACAGTTCAACTAGTTCATTGTTTTCTATTAATGCCAGTCGCGTTTCGTTCATAGTAGTATCTACAATAATTTGATTCATGCCACCAACTCCCAATTATATAACTAAAAATATTTTTATTTAAAATCAGCCTTTTAACCCCTTTACGTTTAAAGGAAGATTTGATTTAGGGGAACGTTGTTAAGATTCTATTGTATCTAAAGGTGTCAAATCATGAGGTTTTATTTGCGTCAATAATTCTAATCTATGTACCCTTGTTTTTTCAAGATTTACTTGTAATTCAGCAACTTCCCCAAATTTTTTCACCACTACTTCAGGTTTTAAATTTCCACTACTACCAGTAGCCAGGGTCATTTTCAAGAGCACTTCTTTTTCTACTATTTTAAATACTTTTATCGATAAAATATAAGGTCGTATATTGACTTGTTGTACTTGTTTTTTATTAGACCTTTTATGGTAATTCTTTTTCTTTTTTTCTTTTACTTCTATTATCTCTTCTAAGCTTAGGAACTCTTCTAATTTTTCTTGCAGTATTTCCTCAGGAACTTCCTTCTCAAAAACAACCTTTACAATGTAACTGGAATATTGAATGACAGACATCAAGGAATCTTCCTTTTGGGAGATATATTTACTTTTTGTTATGCATAGCCCCTCAGGTAAAACATGGTTTAGCCTCTCCATAAAATCCTTTAGATCTAGTTTTTCTTCTATCTCTATATCAATATATTCCCCTTCACTGGATACACCAACACCTAATGCAGTGGCAAAAGCCATAATTGGATGGGGATTATAACCCTGTGTATAAGAGATAGGAATATTTCCTCTTCTAAAGGCTCTTTCAAAAAGACGTACTAAGTCTAAATGGGAAATGAAAATCATGTCCCCTTTTTTATGAAACCTTGATCTTATTCTGTACATTAACATATTCCTCCTATAAATCCTTGATTCACACCACAGCCAGAACAGTTTGTCCTACAATCCTGGGTCAATTCTCCTTTTATAGCCCTTTCATTTTCTCTTATAAGAAATTCTTTACTCACCCCAACATCAATATGATCCCAAGGTAATATTTCTTCGTATTCTCTTTTTCTATTGACATAGAAGTTCGGATCTATTCCTACTTTTTCAAAAACTTCCATCCACTTATCAAAGTCAAAATGCTCCATCCAACCATCAAACTTGCAGCCTTCTGCCACAGCTTGTGCTAAAACCTTAGATAATCTTCGATCCCCTCTAGCAAACACCGCTTCTAAAAAACTTGTTTTTGCATCATGATAATTATAGGTAATACTTTTCCTATTTAATTGCTGTCTTAAAAATTGTTGTCTTTCGTCTATTTCTTCCAGCGTAATTTGAGGTTCCCACTGAAAAGGGGTAAAAGGTTTTGGAACAAAGGTAGAGGTACTAATAGTAATATTTAATCCTTTTGCCCTTTGTTCTTTGGGGATGCTATAATACAAATCGATTACCTTAAAAGCAAGCTCTTTAATACCAGCTAAATCCTCCAAGGTTTCTGTGGGTAGTCCCAACATAAAATAAAGCTTTACGCTACTCCACCCTGATTCAAAAGCTTTTTGGGCTGCATTGATTAAATCCTCTTCGGTTAATCCTTTATTGATAACATCTCTCAATCTTTGACTGCCGGCTTCTGGAGCAAAAGTTAGCCCTGTTTTTCTTACTTTTTGTATTTCCTTCACCAGCTCCAGAGAAAAATTATCTAATCTTAAAGATGGTAGAGATATACCTATTTTATCTTTACTGTATTTATCAATAAGATATGTCACGAAGTCATTAAGACTTGAATAATCACTGGTGCTTAAAGATGCCAAAGATATTTCCTCATATCCCGTAGATGTCAATAGGTTCTCAGCCAAAGTAGATAATCTCTCCACAGATTTTTCTCGAACAGGTCTATAAATCATCCCTGCCTGGCAAAACCTGCAACCTCTTGTACAACCTCTAAAAATCTCTAAAGCAACACGATCATGCACTACGTTAAGATAAGGAACGATGATTTTTTCTGGATAAAACACTTCGTCTAAATTTTTTATAATTCTTTTCTTAATTTTAGAAGGCGCGTCTTCTGCTTTGGGCAAAAAGGACTGAATTTTTCCATCTTCATGATAGCTTACTTCATATAAACCAGGAACATAGACACCTGATATTTTAGCAGCTTCCTTTAGAAATCCTTCTTTAATATACTTACCCATTTTAAAACTTTTATATAGTTCTAATAATTCTAATTGTACTTCTTCTGCCTCTCCTAAAATAATAATATCAGCAAAATCAGCAAGAGGCTCAGGATTATAAGCGCAGGGCCCTCCCAATAAAATAATAGGATCCTCTTCTTTTCTTTCTTTACTATATATTGGTACCCCTGCCAAATGAAGCATATTTAAAATATTACTATAGCTTAGTTCATATTGCAAAGTAAAACCAATAAAATCGAAATGCTTTATAGGCTGTCGGCTTTCTAAAGCAAATAGAGGAATATTATTATTGCTCATTTCTACCTCCATATCTAATGCTGGAGCAAAGACTCTCTCGCAGTAAACATCCTCTACCGTATTGATTAAGTGATATAAAATCTGCATACCCAAGTGACTCATACCTACTTCATAAATATCAGGAAAACAAAAAGCATAACGTATGGTTTTTTCTGTAATTGTTTTATGTATGCTATTTAATTCATTGCCCAAATACCTAGCAGGCTTTTCAACCCTATATAGCAAGTCATGAATTTCAACTTTGTTCATTACTGTTCCTCCAGTCAGTTTTTCTTTAGTAGTCAGAACCACAAATGCAGCCCTTAGTATATCAAAGTTCATAGGCGTATGCCTATAAGTATATGATAACATATATAATTTGAAAATATGTTATTTAATAAGAATATTATTTTTTCATCTCTATAAGATCCCCTAATGTCATCCTATAGTTATATTTTATCATAGCATCTAATATCTCACTTTCTGATAGATTTCCCAACACTTTACCCTTAGTATTAATAACCGTCACAAAATGATACTTCCATGTGGAAAATTCTTGTGCTGCCTTTCTAAGATCAATCGATTCTAAAGCAGTTAAATACTTTACATCCATAATTCCTTTCTCCAATAATTGTTTCTTTTTTGTTACAATTTGATAAACTGAAGTATATCCCATCATCTCTTTTTCTTTATTGGTTTGTATATATAAGAAAAAAGCTATACCACATAAAAATAAATTTTCTTGCGCTTTTAAACCAAAATGAAAGCCTGCTAGAAATAAGAGGATAGCTAATATTTTACTACATCTTATAGCTATTTTCGTTGCCTTCTTAAACCCAATTTTGCTGCTTATATAAGCTCTTAGAATTCGCCCACCATCCAGTGGCAAAATAGGGAGCATATTAAATAACCCAATAGTAAGATTCGCAAATATAAAAAAGTATACTAAGTCTATCTGTAATGCTATATAGGACTGTAGTATAAGCGCGACGAGCAACATGATAAAGTTAGAGGTAGGTCCTACAATAGCAATAATCATTTCTTTAAATGGATCTATTTCGAAATAATTATCTACCTTTGCTACACCACCAAAGGGAAAAAGTTCTATTTCTTCTACCATAATGCCATAATATATAGAAGTTAGGGCATGAGCTAGCTCATGAACAATAATAATAAAAGTCATCACGATTAATTGAAAAAAGTATTTATAATAAATACTGAAGATAAAAATAGGTAACAACATATAATTTATTTTTATATAAATGCCAAATAATTTAAATAGCTTCATTATCAATGCCTACCTTAAAGTCTACATACTTTCTGTATGAAAATCAATAAATTCAAAAGGATCTATAGGCTGTCTATTACGCCATACTTCAAACTGCAATTTCCCTGAACTTGTACCAATCACTTCCCCCATAACAACTTTTTGGTTTTTATCTACGATATATTTTTCTAAATTTTTATAAACAGATAGTAGTTCTCCCTTATGCTTGATAATAATATAATTGCCACTAGACTGATTGTAGCCGATTTCCATAACAACACCTTCCTGCGTTGCCAATACATTTTCTCCGGCTTTTCCTTCTATAACAATCCCTCTAGAAATCTTACCTACTTCCTCTCTATCTTGAAAGAATGTAATCACCCTGCCTTCCATAGGTCTAGTAAATTGAATTCTTGAAAATCCACTGAAGTTCACAACCGCTAGTGCTTCTTCTCCTTTTTTTGTTAAACTTACTATACCGTTCTTTATTTGATGGTAGTTTTCAGTAATTTTGAACTCTTTATTAAGGTTATATTCTAGTTTATTCATGATGTAATTTGTCGGTCTTGTATTGATATTTTTTATCATAATGATAGTACATAAGATGATAAGACTTATACTTAATCTAATAAGCGTTTGATAAAGCCATAATCTATAGTCTATACTATCAAAAGCTTCATTATTTTTATTCATATTATTTTGAAAGATGCCTATAGATTGTATCGGCTTATTGCTTTTTCTTAGATTCATTTATATCCCCCTCCTTTGTATATGGATATGCACCTATGAATTTTAGTATACTAAGGGTAAGACCAAGAGCTAACATAATAAAGCTTAAGTATAAAGGCCCATATCTATAGATTTAGTATAAATATATTGTTAAAAACCTTTATTTATTACAGACTGCTATAGCAATTACAATAAAATGAAATTTAATTCAGGGGGAATTTTTATTTCCCCTAAATTATAGCCGAATTTACTTGGAGGATGTAGTGCTTGATCTCCCATTTCTTTTAGAGATAAAAAAGCCATTTATTCTATCTATCAAATAAATGGCTTTTTTATCTCTATTTTTTATTAACATATTTTCTCCATGCTAGATCACCACGTTCTAAAGCTCTTATTAAAATTTCTGCAGTAGCAATATTCGTAGCTACAGGAATCATGTTGACATCACACAACCTTATCAGTGCTTGAATATCAGGTTCATGTGGCTGTGCTGTCAAAGGGTCTCTTAAAAAAATAACAATATCCATTGAATTTGTTGCTATTTCCGCACCTATTTGTTGATCTCCTCCAAGCGGTCCAGATTGAAATCTCTTGACTTTTAAGGAAGTAGCCTCCATAATTTTTTTTCCAGTAGTACCTGTTGCGGATAAATTATGCTTCTTAAGTATATTTTCATAAGCAGTTACAAAGTTGACCATCATATCCTTTTTGTTGTCATGTGCAATAAGGGCAATATTCATAAACAGTCCTTCGCCTCCTGTAGTTATTATCTGCTATTCTGTACGACTTTTATCCTTCATTTTTTTTATAGGGATATTTGCTACCAGTGCTGGTACCAACATATCATCTATGTCTCTTTTTGTTTTTGTTAGTTTAACATCTAGACCACTTTCATCGATTTCAACATAGTCTGATATGATCTTAATAATATCTCCTTTCACCATATCAAGAAAGTGAGGAGAGCAATTTGTTCTATCATGTACCAACACCAGTCTCAATCGTTCCTTTGCTACATTTTTACTTGTTCCACTGTCTTTACCAAAAAACTTTAAAAAATCCATTGTTTTCCTCCTTCCCTACAACTACTTAGCCAAACCAAAAATTTTTTTTATCTTTCTCATAAAGCCTTCACTTGTTTCCATGTTTATAAAAGGTACTTCTTCTCCAGTAATACGTTTAGCAATATTCCTATATGCCTCTCCAGCTAGCGAATTTTTATCCGTTACAGCTGGTTCTCCTTTATTCGTAGATATAACAATAGCCTCATCATCTGGTACTACACCCAAGAGATCAATGGCTAGAATATCTATCATATCTTCAATATTCATCATATCTCCTTTTTTCACCATGTCGATTCTTATACGGTTTATAATTAAAAGAGGGTCCCTTAACTCGGATGCTTCTAGTAACCCTATAATTCTATCAGCGTCTCTAACAGCTGATATTTCTGGTGTTGTAACTACAATAGCCTTATCAGCTCCAGCAATAGCATTTTTAAATCCCTGTTCAATTCCTGCTGGACAGTCTACCAAAACATAATCCATCATATCTTTCAAGTCACTGGTTAGCTTATGCATTTGCTCTGGTGTAACAGCATTTTTATCTTTCGTTTGAGCAGCTGGCAACAAATATAAACCTTCATACCTTTTGTCTTTAATCAGTGCTTGCTTGAGTCTGCATACTCCCTCCACTACATCCACAAGATCATATACAATTCGATTTTCCAGTCCCATGACTACATCTAAGTTTCTTAAACCTATATCAGCATCTATAACCGCAACTTTATAACCTAACTGCGATAAACCTGTTCCAAGGTTAGCTGTAGTTGTTGTTTTTCCAACACCACCTTTACCTGATGTAATAACAATTACTTCCCCCATCATTTATTCCCTCCTGTGCATTAAAATTATTTCACTATTTATTTAAGTAAGGTTCAATATACACCATATTTTGTTTTATCCGTGCAAGTTCTGGATTTTTAGGTTTTTCGTATTTCCCATCAGGTGCTCTCGCAATTACATTGGCAATCCTTAATTGTGCAGGGTCTAAGTAAAGGGCTGCTACACAAGCCTCCATATTGCCATTCGATCCTGCATGTGCTATACCCCTTAAGTTTCCCATTACAACAATGTTTCCCCTAGCAATAACCTGTCCACCAGGATTTACATCTCCTATTACAACTACATTGCCGTCATAATCAACAATCTGCCCTGACCTTACTGTACCTTGAATAAATTTGGTTTTTCCCTCTGTAATTCCTTGAAATACTTCTTCTTTCACTTCAGAAGTCCTAGATATATCTGAATTTTTCACAATATTTAATTTATATCTAGTTATCATGATATCTTCTAATTCTTCTTTTTCCTCATTTGTAAGTATATCACATTTAATCTCAAAAATATTTGCACCCTTAAAAAAAAACTGTGTTTTTTCTAATTTATCGATTAAATGCTTCCTTATCGTTTCAAAATCATAATTAGGTTTAATATGAATAAAAAGGCCTTCCTTTGTTCCTTTAAACTGGATAGCGTTTTTTTCAGGCATGGAACACTACCTCCACTAGTGAATTAAATAATCTATATCCTTTAATTTGTATATTGTATCATTATTATATGATTCTCCAAATATAAGATAAATCCTTCTTAATATTGATAAAAAAAACAATGACAATAGTACTAAAAGCGACAAAAAACATGATTTGCTACAATAATCTATGTAAATCTTTATTTTATGTATTTAAAAACAGGTTAACTTTATCTCGTTAACCTGTTTTCAATAATACTTCCCTCGTTTTCTGTCACTGTATTTAAGCCCATATATTCAGCAACAATTTCTCTAAATATAGGAGCACCATAACCTCCCGATCCCCCTTGAAAAATCAACACAGATATTGCTATCTGAGGATCTTCATAAGGCGCAAAACCCGTAAACCATGAATAGTTATCATAATCATCTTTAAAGTGATCTAAATTTGCTCGGGGATTTAAACTTCTGATGGCTTCCCTCATAGCATAGCCTTCATCTTGATATCTGGGATTATCCTTATTCTCCTCCATTAGTTGCAAGGTTTTATGCTCCACAGCAGCTTCAGTTACACCAAAGGCTCTTAAATGTCGTTTTAAATATTCTACCTCATCTATTGGTGGAATTTTTCCTTCTCTTTGAGCAGTTCCTGTTTTTGCAGCCACTTTAATAGGAAAGTTTCTAAAGTAATTTCTTGCTGTACCTGTCTCTGTTACTAGATACATCCCGTAATTTATCTCATCTAAATTACTATAATCATTTAGTTCTATACGCTCCACTAATTCTGGTGGATATTCTATTGTATTACTTCCCTCATAACTTTGGGTTTTTCTTATTAAACTCAGATTGTATCTATAACCACCGTTAGCCAGTATCGCCATATAGTTTGCCATCTGTAAAGGTGTATAGGAATGCTCACCCTGTCCTATAGAAAAGTTCATGGTATCAGCTACACTCCATCTTGCTTGGTTAAAGTAACTATATTTTGCAATATCTGTATATATTCCAGCTTTATCTTCTCTGATACCTAGGTCTATCATTCTATTGTATATCATGGATCTTGATGGGTTTTCTTCAGCCCAGCCTACAATTTCTTCTATCATCTCTGTCAATAACTCCGATGTTGGATTTACCTTTGTTTCATCTAAATCCTCTAATTTCATTTGCCTTCTTAAATGATTCCTTAACATAGCTTTTACAGTTCTAGTTTTATTTTCTACACTCGGGACACCACCAGACCTCTCTCTAGGCACATCCATTTCTATACCAGTTCTGTCATTTAATCCAAACCTTTTTGTATAGTCTGTTAAGATGTCCATATTCATCTGTATAGGTAGGGATCTCCCGATACCATAATCATAGCCATTGGCTACGGAATAAAAATAATAGTTATTAGAATCAGCGATAGCTTGATGTAGATTTTGATATCCCATCGTAGATCTACTCTGATTCCATAGCCAGTTACCAAAGCTATGTCCTCCCACCTGAATAAATCCTCTATCCAGTATTTTATATTCAGGACTTAAGCCTTGTTCTATAGCAGCTAAACCCACAATCATTTTAAATGTAGACCCTGGCTGTATCGCTGTACTTGTTGCAATATTTTGTAAAGGTCTTGGCGCTAGAGGGTCTCTTTCATTTTCCGGCATAAGACTTTGCCAATCGGCAGAGCTAATTCCCGTTGCAAATAAATTTGGATCATAGGAAGGATAGTTAGACATTGCCAGCACTTCTCCGTTTTTTATATCTGTTACTACAACAGAACCTGATGTAGCATTTTTCATTACACCACTTCTACCGACTAAACGATCGCTTCCCCACTGGGTTGTATAGGTGCCCCCTGCTTGAATGGTTTTTAATACCTGCTCCAAAGTTTCATCTGCCACACGCTGTAGATTAGCATCTATGGTTAAATGTACACTGTCTCCAGGTATAGATTCCTCTCTTTTCAGTTCCTCAATCAACCTTCCTACAGAGTCAACAATCACTCGTCGGGACCCGTCTTTCCCTTTTAAAGTTTCCTCAAATTTATGCTCTATGCCTGATTTTCCAATGATATCTGTAGGCAAATAACCTAGTTCTTTTACATATCTATCGATTTCTTGCTGTTGAGATATTTTGCCTAGATACCCTAATATGTGGGCAGCAAGCTGTCCTTCTGGATAATATCTTATAGGCTCTACCGCTATATTTACTCCAGGAAGATTGATGATATTTTCTTCGATCTCTGTTACAGATGCGTCTGAGATATCCTGTGCTATTCTAACAGGCTGGTACTGTAAATACCCCTGCTTTCTTAGCTGTTCTCTTACAACCATGATTTTTCTAGCTTCTATATCAGAATAACTTTCTGGTATTTTATAGGTTTTAGTTCTTAACAATTGAAAAGCTTCCTCAGCTGATGTTTCTATATCTCTTATATTGTAGCTTTCTAGCCATTGTCCTTTTCTCATTTCCTCTGTAAATTTCCAAGTTCTGATAGAGATTGGGACGCTTAAATTTGGAATTTTTATAAATTCTTGCTGCGCCTCTACTGGATCTGTTTCTGCTATATTGTAACGTCTTCTCAAAATTTCAAAAGCCTCTCTAGCATCTTCCACTTCAACAAGATCGTTTCTTTCTTTCCATGTTTGAACTTCTAAATCATAGGTAAATATATATTCCCCTTCTTCTGTAAAAATAATAGGAAATTCATCATTATATTGATCTTCGTTTTTTTCTAAAATATTAATTACATTTAGTGCTACTTCATTGATTTTTTCATCCACGACTTCATTCTTCATCATTTGAACAGTAAAGCTTGGACGATTCCCAGCCAGTAGCCTCCCATACCTATCTCGGATTTCTCCTCTAGCTCCAGGCAAAGGTATTGTTTTAAAAATTCTGTTTTCTGCCTGCTCTCGATAGTGTTCTCCCTGCACAATCATAATTGTTGCAAGTCTAAATAAAATAATAACAAAAATCAAGGAAAATATCAGTATCGTTACATTGTATCTATTTTCAAGTTTATTAAGCATCATCTCTCATCACCATTCTAATATCTACTTCTTTTTGTTTTGAAAATTTTTGATACATAAATATATACTAAAAGAGAAAAAATAGAATTGTATAACACTTCCACAACAAGCATATTTCTAAAAATGCTCAAGAATTGTAAGTTATAACCTAGAAAATAAACAAAAAATAATCCTATACAATAATAAAGTACAGTAGCTAAGGATGTAAATATAAAAGGAATAGCTAAGTTTTCTTTAAATATATTTCTATTTATAGCGTTAATAATATAACCTATAACCATATATATCAGAGCATTTATGCCTATTATTTTTCCAAAAATAATATCTTGCAATATCCCAATAATACATCCTAATAAAGCACCATGATTTTTCTTGCTATTAATTGCAAAACATACAACTAATATAAGGCTAGTATTTGGCATGACATTATAGATACCTATATAATGCAATACTGGCTGCAAAATAATATTTATAATTATTATAAAACAAATAAGAAGTGTTTTCAATTTTGTTAAGCCCCTTTTTCCCTCTATATATTTGGCGTCATAACCAATACCTTATTCATTTTCCTAAAGTTTACGGCAGGCTCTACAGTAATCGTCTTTAGCAATTGGTCACTAGATTTTGATACTTCTATAACTTCCCCTATAAGAATTCCGTTAGGATATATACCTAATCCAGAGGTCACCAGCTTGTCTCCTATAACAACTTCTGCCATTGGATCAAATAAATATCCCGTTAGTTCATTTGTTATACTGCCGGATATAATTCCCTGATAGTTTCTATCTCTTAAAATCTGAAAACTTACTGAGCTATTATTGTCAACAATTGAAATAACCTTCGCCCAATTTCCTCCTACTTCATATACTCTCCCCACCAATCCGTTAGAAGCTAAAACAATGCTATCTTTTGAAATACTTCGATTATTTCCCACATCTATCGTAAATACTTCAAACCAGTTGCTAGGAGACTTTCCTATCACATTTGCAGCAATTGGCTGAAGCTGTATATCCTCTTCTATATAATTAAGGGCATACTTCAGTCCTCTTAGCTCCTCTAACTCATCCCGGGTCAACCTTGTTTCAATAAGTTGCTCCTGCAAATCTGCTATTTCTGCCTTGAGTTCTTGATTTTCTCTTTCGGTTTTTCTAAACTGAAAAATTGATGCAATACCATCCCCGATAGTAGATGTTCCAGTATAGGCCACCCTTTGAATAGGACTTAATATATTTCCAATCCATGACTCCACAATCGTTATGTTTTCTCTTTGTTTAGAAGTTACCCCTATAATGATAATGAGAATGATAGCGACAATTGTCACTATCATTATAGGCTTATCTTTAATGGTTCTTTTCACCATATTCCTCACCATCTTTATCTCAATTTTCTTTTTGCAACTCTATAACTATCAATTTCTTCAATCATTCTCCCAGTCCCTAAAGCTACACAGTCTAATGGTTCTTCAGCAATTTGTACAGGCATGCCAGTCTCTTTTCTAACCAATTCATCTAATCCTGCCAATAAAGCTCCCCCGCCTGTCAGCATGATACCCATTTCCATAATATCCGCAGCTAACTCTGGCGGTGTTTTTTCTAGTGTATATTTAATAGCATCAACCACTTGACTAACAGGCTCCTTTAATGCTTCTAATATTTCCTTAGAGGAGATTTCTAGTGTTTTAGGGAGACCAGAAACTAAGTCTCTACCACGAATTAACATTTTTTCTTCTATTTCTCTTGGATAAGCAGAACCAATAGTTATTTTTACTTCTTCAGCAGTTCTTTCACCAATCATCAAATTATATTGACGTTTGATGTATTGTACAATCGCCTCATCAAGTTCATCTCCACCAACCCTGATGGATTTGGCTGTAACAATTCCTCCTAAAGAGATAATCGCTACTTCCGTAGTGCCACCTCCTATGTCTACTACCATACTACCGGTCGGTTCCTCCACAGGAAGACCAGCACCAAAAGCTGCTGCCATTGGTTCTTCTATGAGATAGGCCTCTCTAGCTCCAGCTTGAAGAGCAGCTTCTTCTACAGCCCTTTTTTCTACCTCCGTTACACCAGATGGTACACAAACCACTACTCTAGGAGAAATCAATGTTTTTCTAGAATAAACTTTTCTTATAAAATATTTTAACATATTTTGCGTAATATCGAAATCAGCAATTACACCATCCTTCATAGGTCGTATTGCTATAATATTTCCAGGCGTCCTCCCTATCATTCTTTTAGCTTCTTCCCCCACCGCTAAAACGGTTTTTGTATCACTTTGAATAGCCACAACCGAGGGTTCTCTTAAAACAATTCCTTTTCCTTTTACGTACACTAATGTATTGGCAGTTCCTAAATCTATACCCATATCTCTAGAAAACACTTTAAAAATTCCCATCAATACTGCTCCTTCCTTTAAATATCCATTTATATCATATTCTTTTCTTTCAAACTTACGTAAGCATTGTCACCTATAATGATATGATCCAAAATTTCAATTCCTATAAGTTTTCCAGCCTCTACCAATCGGTTTGTAATATTTATGTCTTCTTTACTTGGCTGTGGATCGCCGCTGGGATGATTATGCACTAAAATAAGAGAAGCACTACTTCGTTTTATCGCTCTGACAAATACTTCCCTTGGATGCACAATAGAGGCATTTAGACTTCCAATAGAAATGTTTTCTACAGCAATCAACTCATTTTTTGTATTTAAAAGCATGATATTAAAGAACTCTTTTTTTAAATACCGCATTTCTTCCATGAGCAAATGAGTCACATCATCCGGACCCTTTATTTTATAATTATTTGCTTTTGTAGTCAAAGCTATACGCTTTCCAAGTTCTACCGCAGCAATTATTTGCGTCGCCTTCGCTAAGCCCACACCCTTTATTTGTATTAATTCTTCTATCGCACAATCTGTAAAAAAACGCAGTCCTTCCTTTGTTGAAGATAATATGCAATTTGCTAAATCAATGGCTGACATTTCCTTTGATCCGGTTGAAAGCAAAATAGCTAAAAGTTCTGCATTTGACAAAGTATTGACACCATAAGTTACAAGTTTTTCTCTTGGTCTTTCATATACTGGCATCTCTTTAATAGTAGTATAAGCATTCATTTTATTCACCCCAACACTTCTTATGCCATAGATTACCCAGGGCATCACTTTCATTACATAGTCTATCCTAAGAAGATTTAAAGGTTGATTATGCCATTGTCTATAAGAAATTCATATTAAAATAACGGTGCATTATCTTCCCTAACCTAAATATAGGTAAGCCTACAACGTTATAATAATCTCCTTCTATTTTCTTAACAAATAAAGATGCCTTTCCTTGTATGCCATAGGCGCCTGCCTTATCCATAGGCTCCCCAGTTTGTATATATTTTAATATTTCCTCATCACTAATTTCTCTAAAATACACCTTTGTCACTTCGTATTCAGTGACTTGTTTCTTTCTATCATTGTCTATTACAGCAATCCCAGTAACCACCTCATGCGCCTTTCCTGATAAGCTTTTTAATATTTCATAAGCTTCCTGATGATTTCGCGGCTTTCCAAGTATTTTTTGATGGAGAACAACTGTATCTGCTCCTATAATAATTGCCTTGCCTTCTATTCTTTCTGAAACATTTTTAGCCTTGGCATAAGCTAAATCACAAGTTAGATTATAAGGATCTACGCTACAGTCTATTTTTTCTTCCACCTCACTTGTAACAACGCTAAACTTTATTCCTAAATTTTCTAAAATGTCTTTGCGTCTAGGAGAATTTGAAGCTAATATCACTCTATACATATTATCACCTACAATTTATTAAATATCAATACTGCTAATAATAGTCCTAATAAACTTGCAAAGTTTATATGCATTAACAGTGTAAGCCTAATATAGACAACCCCCAAATCCAGTTCAAGATCATTTAAGCCTAAAGGTTGCGGACCATAGGACAGTATAGGTAAAGTATTCCCAAATGAAGTGCCAATTAAGCTACCTAATACAACGCCAGTAATAATCAGCAACATCAATGTTAAAGGATTCCGATATTTACTCATATTTTTCCTCCTTTTCCCTTAAGCGAAATCATCTTTTCTTAAAAATGAACTTTTATTTTCTTTAATGTAAAATTTGCTGTAAGCCCTATAAAAATACCTGTAAAAATGCTGGCAAGCATCATAATAGGTAGATAAATATAGATTCTTATATTATTGATAATGATAGCTGCAACTGTTAGTTGGGCGATGTTATGTCCTACTGCTCCAAAAACACTAACACCAATTAAACTAAAATACTTTTTAAATAATTTATATACCATCCACATCATTAAAGTACTAACAACAGCACCTGCTATGCTATAGATCATGGAAGTAACAGCACCAGATGCCATTCCTGCAATAAACGCCCTTAACAAATTAACGGTAAGGGCATATTTTATACCATAAATCACCAATGTAATAAGTCCTATAATATTGGCCAAACCTAGCTTCGCCCCTGGAGCAATTACTATAAATGGATTAGGAATAAAACCTTCCATGATGTGAAGAGCTAATCCTAATGAAACTAAAATTGATAAGTGTACTAACTTTTTTGTATTCATCTGTAACCACACTTTCTATAAATTCGTGAAAAAATCGTTAAATTAGCCCACTAAAAGTTTATCACTAAAGACTTGAAGTTACAAGTAGAAAAAAATGATATTTCATAAAAAATAAACCCTCTAGCATGATATACTAGAGGGTTAAAAGTTAACTCATTGTAATCGATTTTTTAGGACACTTTGCCTCACAAACACCACAGCCTATACATTTATCAGCTAATATCTTATGTTTGCCTTTAAGTTCTCCTTCAATTGCTTCAACAGGACAGTGCTTTTTACAAATAGTGCACCCTATACAAGTTTCATCATTTATTATAGCTTTCTTTCTTTTTTCAAGATCTCCTTCAATTGCCTTTGTTGGACATTTCTCCACACATACAAAGCATTGGGTACACTTATCATAATTAATGAAAGCTAAGTTGTTTTTAAACTCAATAGCATCAAATGGACATGATTTTACGCACAATTGACAAGCAATACATGCAACTTCACATTTTTTTCTTACTACTTTACCGGATTCCTTATTATTACATGTAATCACAACGCTTTGATCATAAGGAACCATGTCGATTACATCCTTTGGACATACTTCTACACATTTACCGCATGCAGTACATTTTTCTGGAATAATCTTAGCAATTCTTCCGTCAACAATTTCTATCGCATCAAACTGGCAAGCCTTTACACAGGTTCCAAATCCTAAACAAGAATAATTACAGGACTTGTCTCCGCCACCGCCCACCATAGATGCAGCGATACAGTCGTTGATACCATGATAATCAAACTTGTCTTTACATTTTTCACTATTTCCATTACAGATGACTTTTGCCACTTTTCTAGCAGATGTACTTACTTCTACGCCCATAATTTCCGCTATTGCCTTTGCACAATCAGGGCCCCCTACAGGACATCCATCTACAGGTTTGGTTCCTTCTGCCACTGCCTTTGCAAAACTATCGCATCCTGGCACACCACAACCTCCACAGTTGGCACCAGGCAAAATATCTCGAATCGCAACTGCTCTTTCATCTACAGGAACAGCAAATTTTTGCGAAGCATAAGCTAGTCCTGCACCAAATACTAGGCCTAAGCCACCTAGACTGACAATAGGATAAATAATGCTTTGAAAATTCATATGACCCCTCCTTTACACAAGTCCAGCAAATCCCATGAAGGCTAACGACATCAGACTCGCAGTAATAAGTGCAACCGGAAATCCTTTAAAAGCCTTAGGAACATGAGCCAACTCTAATCTTTCGCGAATCGCAGCAAACAGGACAATCGCTAAAGAGAAACCTATCGCTGCTCCTACACCATGTAAAACTGTTTCAAATAAATTGTACTGAAGTTGAATATTTAAAATAGCAACCCCTAACACCGCACAGTTGGTAGTGATCAGTGGAAGAAACACCCCTAATGATTGATACAGTGTAGGACTACTCTTTTGAATAATCATTTCAACTAGTTGCACCAAAGATGCAATAACTAAGATAAAAGCTATTGTTTGCATATATTGTATACCTAAAGGCACCAAAATCAATCTTTCTACTAAATAGGTAATTAAAGAAGCTAAAGCCATAACAAATGTAACGGCAGCCCCCATACCCATAGCTGTTTCCACTTGTTTGGAAACCCCTAAAAATGGACATATCCCTAAAAATCTAGATAATACAAAGTTGTTTACTAGAATTGAACTTACAAGAATAATAAACAATGATGAAATTGACAAATCCTACACCCCCCTATAATTCATTTAAATCTTTTGAACCAATCTTATTAATTAGTGCTAATAGTAAACCCAGTGCTAAAAACGCCCCTGGCGGCATTGTCATAAATCTTGCTGGTTCAAAGCTGCTACCCATAATAGCTCTGCCAAAGATTGTACCAGCACCTGTTAACTCTCTCACGATTCCAAGAATAACTAACGCACCTGTAAAGCCTAGACCCATTCCTACACCATCTACTGCTGAGCCTACCATAGAGCTCTTAGATGCAAAGGACTCCGCTCTAGCTAAAATCAAACAGTTTACAACAATTAAAGGAATAAATAAACCTAAAGCTGCATTTAACGCTGGCAAGTATGCCCTCATCATCATACCTACCATGGTTACGAAAGTAGCAATAACCACAACAAAGGCTGGAATTCTAATCTTGCTAGGAATAAAATTTCTTAACATGGAAATAACTACATTTGAGCCAATCAATACCGCAGTAGTGGCTAAACCCATCCCCAAAGCATTGAATGCTGAATTTGTTACCGCCAAAGTGGGGCACATACCTAACATTTGAACAAAGGTTGGGTTGTCATAAATTAATCCCTTTATTAATATTCTATTTAGTTTCACAGCAATTCACCTCCGATAATTAACGATTTTTTAATACTTCTTCAAATAAGCTACGGGCACTGTTTACACCTGAAACAGCGGCTCTTGAAGAAACAGTAGCACCTGAGACAGCTTGGATGTATTCATCTCCAGCTTCTCCACCCTTTGTAACGATAAATTCATCCTCTGTTCCTTTATCAATAAACTGGTCAATGAAGGCAGCATCAGCAATCTTAGAACCTAATCCTGGTGTCTCACTATGATCTCCTACTTTTACTCCAGTAATTCTACCTTCGCTAGATATGCCTACTAATAATTCTACTGTTCCACCATAGCCTTGAGGCGCTACTTTTACAGCATATCCTACAACATTGCCTTCCTTCGTACCCTCATACGCTTCTACAATAAGATCTCTATTTAAAACGTTTTCATCCTCAATCCCCTGGAAGTCGTCGGCTTCAGGTAGTAACGCCCTCATTGCTTCTATCGTCTCTTCCATAGCTCTCTGTTGAATAATTCCCTGTGTTACGTCATTGGTGAAGCCCAAAATCAAACCTGCTACAGCAGTAATAACCAGTAATATAATACCTAATTTAACTATTTCACGCATTGACTATTTCACCTCCCCAAATACTCTCGGGCTTGTATATCGATCTATTAACGGTGATGCCACATTCATTAATAGTATTGAAAAAGCCACACCTTCTGGATATGCTCCATATAGTCTTATTAATGAAGTTAATAGCCCACATCCAAAAGCAAAAATGATTCTACCTCTTGGCGTTACAGGAGAAGAAGCATAATCAGTTGCCATATAGATAGCTCCTAACATCAAACCGCCTGAAAACACATGATATAACATATAAGTAGCATCAAATCCTCCAAATACTAAAGTCAGTACCCCTACAGTTCCTATATAAATTCCTGGTATTTTCCAAGAAATAACACCTTTATAAATTAAATAAACTCCACCTAACAACAGTAGTAAAGCAGATGTTTCCCCCATACTTCCACCAGTGTTACCTATAATTGTATTAAATAGCGATGGTAAGTTATTTGGTAGTGTACCGCCGGCTTCTTTAATAATTGCCAGTGGTGTTGCGGTAGATACCGCATCTACACCTGGTGTAATCCAAGCTGTCATACGATCTGTCCAAGATAAAGTCAAAAATATTCTTCCAGCTAATGCAGGGTTCATAAAGTTATGACCTACGCCGCCAAATACTTGTTTTACAATGGCGATTGCAAAGAAGGAGCCAACTACCGGCATCCACCATGGTGCTGACGCAGGAATATTTAATGCTAATAATAAGCCCGTCACAACTGCACTAAAATCATTTATTGTCACAGGTCGTCCCAACCATTTTTGAACACCAGCTTCAGTAACAACAGCTGTTAATACCGACAATAATACCAGAATGGCAGCATTTGCTCTAAAGTAATAAATGGCCGCAATCGTAGCTGGTAATAAAGCAATAACTACATCTAACATAATTCTTTGTGCTGTATCATCATCCAATATATGTGGAGAAGAAGATACAATTAACTTTTCATCCATGAATTTCCCTCCCTTTTACTTGCCTTACTCTAATTACTTTTCTTTTGCTCTCTTTTCTTAGCAATGATTTGGTTTTTTGCTACCCTTATGGATGGTAGTAAAGGTCTTCTTGATGGACACACATATGAACAAGAACCACACTCTATACAATCTAGTGCTCTATACTTTTCAGCCTGTTCCATTCTGTTACTTAATGAATTTTCACTAATATATACTGGCTGAAGATTTGCTGGACATATCTCAACACATCTACCACAGCGTATACAGTTTATAGGATTTGGCAAATCTGCCCCTTCCTTATCAAAAACCAGTACACCTGAAGTTCCCTTCACAGCAGATACTTCATCTGTGTGTTGAGCAATACCCATCATAGGCCCACCAAGAATAAGCTTTCCTGGTGTTACTGCATAGCCTCCACATTGTTCTATCAATTCTTTAATAGGTGTACCTATTTTCACCATTAAGTTTCTAGGTTTTTTTATTGCCTTTCCTGTTACAGTGGTAACCCTTTCTATCAATGGCATACCAGTTTTAATAGTCTTTGCTATTTGAGCTGCAGTTCCCACATTGCTTACAATAACCCCAACATCCATTGGCAATCCGCCGGAAGGAACTTCTTTGTTGGTTACAGCATAAATAAGCTGTTTTTCTCCACCTTGTGGATACTTTGTCTGTAATGCTACTACTTTTATGTCAGACTCATTCTTTATGGCCTTTAGCATTACGTCAATAGCATCTGGCTTATTGTTTTCAATACCTATATATCCCTTTTTTACACCTACTGCCTTCATCATAGCCTTTAAGCCATAAACTACATCTTCAGGCATCTCTAACATAAGACGATGGTCTGCTGTTAGATAAGGTTCACATTCAGCACCATTTAATATAATGGTGTCCACCTTTTTGTCAGGTGGTGGGGATAGCTTTACATGGGTTGGAAAAGTAGCGCCACCCATACCTACTATACCAGCTTCTTTAATGATATCAATGATTTCCTTAGGTTGTAACGCTTCGATATCACCTTTTGATGCTACAGAAGGGTCAATTTCATTTTTCCCATCTGATTCAATGATCACTGCTAATGCTTCGTTACCTGTTACTATTGGCATATCCATGATCGCCTTTACAGTCCCAGACACGCTAGCATGAACAGGTGATGAAACAAAACCTTGTGCTTCACCAATTTTTTGTCCAACCTTAACTGTGTCTCCCACTTTTACAATGGGTTCACACGGTGCACCAATGTGTTGCTGCATAGGTATTACCACCGTTTGAGGATCAACTGCTTTTTCAATCTTTAAATGCTCAGTTGATTCCTTACCTTCTGGTGGATGAATACCTCCTCTAAAAGTTAAAGCCTTCATTTGATTTTCACCCCTTATTTAAATTTAAAGAATAGCCAAATGAAATAATAAAAATAATGATTCCTTGTTAATAATTCTTGTATACAGTATAATTAAAACAGCACAAAATTTTTTTGACTATTTTAAAATATCATTATATTTTCTTGTATATACTGTATACATTAAGATAGTTAAATATTACTCTTAACAATTAATAATTTTAAATTTATTATACCTCATAAGTTATACAATTTTCTAGTAAATTCGACATTTTGTAAAATATTGTATAAAATTGCTGTATAAAATTGTTAAGGAATTATTATATTTATTATAGTACAACACCATTTAATATACAATAAGTTTTTTGCGATTACCATTAAATTGGGAAAGTTTATGATTTAACAAAGTTTGCTAGTCCTTCTTTTATATATTGTCTTAACCATTCCACCACTTGTAAGTTAGTAATTGGCACTTCTTTGAGGAGGTCCTTTACCTCCCTTGTATCTATATAAAATTTTTCTAGATTATAGTAATGTGTATAAATGTAGTCAATCTCTTTTTCTCTCATCAGTAAAGTGATCAATGTATCTTCTATGCGACCTAGAGGTGCTCGATCAATATGACTATGTTTAAAAACAGTAGTTACGGTTGTACCTTTCCCCTTTATTGAATATATCTTAAAACTACCATCACATTGCAGTGCTGCAGCTTTAAATAAAGAAATACCTAATCCTACTTTTCTAGTGGTTCTTGTAGTAAAGAAGGGGTTTTCTGCCTTTTTTACGGTTTCCTCATCCATGCCTATGCCATTATCTTTAATTTCTATTGTAAGCAAATCCTTTGCAATATCCTCCCAAATCGTTATTTCTATCAAATTGGCTTCTGCCTTAATAGCGTTTTCTGCAATATCTAATATATGCAAAGCTAATTCCTTCAAGCTCTTCTCCCCCTAAACTATTTTTTAAAATCACCCTTGCAGTGTCATTAAAATAGATTGTATATTTCTATTCTGCGCTTCTATCAAAAAGCCTCCCTCTAGCATTTCTCCTAAATAGTGAGCATCTGAACTAATAATTTTCTTATAGCCTCTTAGATACGGATGTAACTTTTTTAGTTCAGAAAAACTACATTTTTTTGTTATTTCAACTGTTTTCAAACCTAGTTCTGGAGCAATAAACCCTAGGTTTGAAAGAATGCTAAAGCTATTTCGATCAATATGAGCAGGTATAGGTATGCCCTTTAATTTTCTTATCTCTGTAATTGTTTCTTTTAGGGGTAAAGAAAGAGCATTTATTAATAAAGTATTATAGTCCTCTAAGATATTATCGTCTTCATCATAAATGTATTGATGGCCAAATAGTCTTGTATTATTTTGCACCTTTGGTAGCGTATCATCCAATATGTCCTGAAATTTTTTTGCTGCTGAAAGACTTTCAAAGAGCGCAATTAAATGAACTTCTTCTTTTGTGGTGACTTCTACACCTGGGATACAAATCATATTGTTTTTTTCCCCCACCTGCATAAAACTCTCAAGGTTTTTGGTGGAATTATGATCTGTAATAGCAATAGCTTCTATTTCTTTAAGCTGTGCCATATGAATAATATTGTTGGGGGTCATATCATTATCTGCACAAGGAGATAATCCACTATGAATATGCAAATCTACTGCTACCATCATTTTTTTTCTAAACCCTCTAAACATTGATAGATTTGTATTGCTAATTCATAGGCACTTAGAGAACTTCTCAAAAGGGGAATACCTTCCTCGTCTGCTTTAATTTTCGTTGACTCCTCTATCTCAGCATCTTCTGCTACAATGATACAAGAGGCCTCACCTAATGCTGCTACTGCAATAACATTGATATTTGTTTGTATTGTGATCCAGGCATCTCCAGAACCAATGTGTGCCATCACCCAGCTTAATAAATCTCCAATATATGCACCTTTCACTTCCTTGGTTATTCCTTTTTGGCCCCCTACCGCTTCTAGTTCTAATTTTTCAATTAATTTTTCTACTGTAATCATTTTTTACCCCCTCTACTTTAATGACTTTTAAGCCTGTTATAGATGACAATTTGCAGTTTGGTATATTCTCCTAAAGAAGACTTAATTGTAAATTCATCAGAACATCTTTTAATATTTGGCAAGCCCATTCCCGCGCCAAAACCTAATTCCCGAACTCTGTGGGAAGCTGTAGAGTATCCTGCCTTCATAGCTAATTCAATATTTTCAATTCCCGGTCCTCTATCCTCTGCAATAATTTCAACTTTTTCTGGGCAAATATCCACTTCTATGACGCCTCCCTCAGAATGAATAATGATGTTCATTTCTGCTTCATAAGTGGCTATAGCAATTCTTCTAAGGGTTTTAGGCTCTATTCCCAACTGTCTTAATACTTTCTTTATATTGCTAGAAGCCTGTCCCGCTTTTGTAAAATCATCTTTTTCTACTGCATAACATAATTTTATGGTTCTCACATCCTCCTATTTTAATTTAATCAATAAACTATTTATGTATAATGTTAGCACCTTTAAGACCCTTAGAGTATAAAATCCCCGAACTAACATACATAATATACTTTGTTGACATAATAACGATTTCGTTTTCTTCTGCCAGCTTAATAATTTCCTCTTCCGGGCTCTTGCCCCTAACAAAAACTATAGCTGCAATATCCATCATTTCTGCCGTTCGTATTGTATGAGAATTTACTAAACCTGTCAATAACAAGGTCTTATCATCTACAAAAGCTAGTACATCACTCATTAAATCACAAGCAAAGGCAGTTTTAATCTCTCTGTTTAGAAATTTTTCTCCCCACAAGATTTCAGCATCTAGCAGCAATTGGACCTCCTTTAACGTCATTTCATCCCCTCCTGTTATTTTATCATTTGATGGTTTCTAAAGTCCTAAATAAACTATCTAGAAATAAACTGTGTACTCTATATAAGTTTTCTTTATCTTCTAATAACTCTGTAGTCTTTTTAATATTGCCTTCTTGGTGAAGTACCATTTTTTCTATAGCTTTTTTTTCCGGCAAACCTTCTGGCCAAACATCTGTATCAAGTCTTTCTGATAGTTGTGTCATTAATACTTGGTGTTCTGTTAATAATTTACTATATTGGTTTAATTCGCCTTCTCCTTTTATAAAATTATACCATTCTTTGGCCTGTTTATCTATGATTACAATTAAACTATTCAAATCTTTTACAATATTTTTTCCTGTTTCTTCTTCATCTTTAGAATAAGTTATCTTCTTTGCCGGCAAATGCAATTCACTTATATAGGCATCTGGATAGAAGGCTCTAATAGAAGGTAATTGTTCCTCAACATACCCCCTATCAGTTAGCCCTAATGTATAAACTTTATAAGCATTGTCTATCTTATACACTATATGAGAAAGTTTCTTTTCATTTAGTTCTTCTACTAATTCTTCTATATTGCTTGTATCCGATACACTGGCTATTTGAATCATATAAATGGATAGCGGTAAAAGCTCCGTATCTTCCACTTCTTCCAAAGGTGTTATGGTTTCTGCATTTGTTTCTACTTCATCTACAACCTCTGTTTCATCATTATCATCACTATTATTGATAATATCTGATAATATTCCCTCTTCCAATGGGCTATCTGAGTACAAAACAGGCACTACGATTCGTTCTGTTATACGAGATCCAATAAGCACTGCTGTTACTGGTATAATAATTAGAAAGGTAATCACCCAAAAGTAATTAAAACTTCTCTTATTTCGTCTTATTTTCAATCGTCTTTTTCTCATAAAAATACCCCCTCTTCTTACATATTTTATTAAATTTTTTATAATCTTCATAAATAGCTCTTACACTTATTGAATACTTGTCTTATTATATATATAATAAACTTATATAAAATTATTCCATAATTGGAGTTGATACCATGATAAAAAATTTTGTTAATGATATTTTTTCTCAAAAAATGCATGAAATCCAAAATCGTATTCCTGTTCATTTGAATTTTTCGATGAACACCAATACTACCAATACCTCTTTTAGTAAAATGTTCCGCAATGAAGTAGCTAACTTGCAAACGCAATACCTTCCAAAGGACTTTGATCAATATATTGATGCAGCAGCAGAAAAATACAACCTCTCTTCAGCCCTTATTAAATCTGTTATTAAAGCTGAATCAAACTTTAACCCTAAAGCCCTTTCCCGTGCTGGTGCCCAAGGATTGATGCAGCTTATGCCCGCTACTGCTAAAGAACTTCAAGTAACTGATGTGTGGAATCCACAACAAAATATCGAAGGAGGGGCAAAGTATTTAAGACAGCTTTTAGATCAGTATGACGGGAATTTATCCCTATCTCTAGCTGCCTATAATGCAGGTCCAGGCAATGTCAATCGCTATGGTGGTATACCACCCTTTGCTGAAACACAAAATTATGTGAAATCTATATTAAACTCTCTTAAAACCCATGATTCTTCATCCTCTAGCAACGTATAAAATTCTTAGAAATCTACATAAATAAAAAATCAGGCTTAATTAAGCCTGATTTTTTATTGTACTTTATATAACCAACTGACACTAAATCATCATTTAGGTCATCTATTTGTTTGTCTATAATCTAGTTGCTTTTGCGTATCTTCTTTTATAGTTTGCTTCATCAAGAGAGGATATAATTACGCCCATGCTTCTACCGGAGGATGCATGGATAAATTGATTATTACCAATATAAATCCCCACATGGTTAATGGTACTGGTTGTCCCATTATTGAAAAACACCAAGTCTCCTGTCTGCAATTGACTTTTGTTCACTGATGCACCTACATTGGCTTGATCTCTTGAAGATCTAGGTAGATCAATGCCTCTTTCATTTAAATAATCTTTATAGTAAGTATTTAATATGTAAAAAACAAAACCTGAGCAATCAAAACTATTCGGTCCGGCAGTAGCATATCTATAGGGTGTGCCTATGTACTTTTCTGCTACGGTTTTAATATTGCTCAACCCATTAGATCTTGTACCAGAACGATTCACTGGTCTTACAACATTCACCTGCAGTTCCACTACTTCATTGCTTATCCAACCTTCAATAAAGTCCTTAGTCACTACATTATACCATCCATCTTGATAGCCCTTTATAAAAATAATATCAGCTTTGTTCAAAGTTACAATCGTCTCTGCCTGTAAATTCGCCGTTGTCCTTACCTTGCTATTGTTCTCTAATACTTGCGCTTGTGGGAAATTAGGCACTACTTCTATGAAGTCACTATGCACAAAACCTTTTGGCCCTTGACTTAACTGTACTTGATACCATTCTTCTTCCTGACTTAAAATTGTTACTTCAGAGCCACTGGACAGCTGTGTAACAACACTTCCTTGTAGAGAAGGCGTTCCTCTTACATTTAATGTACTGGCAGTGGTAATACCCTTCTTTAAGGAACTACCCTTTTCACCATTTACTGCAATAAGGTCTTTGTACATCCATCCTTCCGTTATACCATTTGTTAGTTGAACACGGTACCAATCACCGCTCTTTTCTTGAAGGAGTACTTGTGTCCCTAGTGCCAGTGTTTCTACTACATCACCCTCAAAATTTGCCGTCCTTCTTAAAATTCCTTGATTGGCAATGATAGTAGCTTCATTGGCCTGCCCTGATGCAAAAGAGGTCAATAACATCATAAACATCACTACAGATGTGGCTAGTAATTTGACCCTTATCTTTGGTACTTTCAAATAATTCACCACCTTAAATTGATAGATATTTAAACTCATAAGTTATTTAATTCTATTTTTTTGTAGAAATCCCTCTTTTTTTCTGTAAAATTTTCTTTAGGTTACAAAAAAACATAAAAAAGTCCTAATTTATAAAATAAATTGACAAGATTTTCCTTATACTATATTTCTACTTTGTGCAAACAACAACAAACCATACATTTTCTTTGAAAACATATGGTTTGTTGTTATTCGTCTTATTTTTTATACTTACTTCTTATACCTATTTTCTAATTTTGTTAGTACTTCTTTCCCATATTCTTTAGCGCCAAACAAAGACATATCTCTATAATTACCACATTGTATAGGGTTTACCGCAGGAATTTCATCAGCATTTATTACTTTTGTTAAAGCACTTATAAGTGCTAAAGCCACTTCTTCCTCTGAGCTCTCTCCTAACTTGATCAGATAAAAACCAGTTCGACATCCCATAGGGGAAATATCTATAATATCTGATAATTCTTCCCGAAGATATCCTGCCAAAAGATGTTCTAAAGCATGAATGGCAGCAGTAGGCATGGCTTCAGCATTAGGTTGTGTAAACCTTAAATCAAATTTTGTTATGGTATCACCCTTCGGTGTAGTAATATTACCGCATTTTCTAACAAAGGGAGCCTTAACTTTTGTATGATCCATAGTAAAGCTTTCAACGATTACTTTCAAAATATAACCTCCATTTCCATAGTGAACTTTTTAGACATAAAATTGTGAATTTCATGTCATTTCTAAGCATAAAAGAACTTCTTAAATCAGCATATCCCCTTCTTTATCCTTCGGTGTATTGCTAAGACATCCACTTTAAGAAGTGGGAGATCAAGCACTACATCCTCGAAATAAATTGGCCTACAATTCAATGGGAGTAAAAACTCCCCCTGAATTAAGTCTCTTTTTATAGACATACGTTTTTAAACTTGAGCTTTATTATACTAAGTTTATGTTTTCCCCTTAGTTAAAAGATATATTCAGGGATTGCAATGTGATCCTTACTATCATTACAGTTCTGAGACGTATATCTATACACTTAACCTTACTTAGTTCACGTATAGTATATCATCATGGAAGTTTAAAAATCAAGATAGTCTTATATTGCGTACTGGTACTCACCATTTTCTTTTAAGCTAAAAAAGTCTGCGTAATTTATTTCAAATATATCTTTATTGATTTGAGATAAATCTATTTTATTTTTTATAAGATGGGTTAATACACCAGCATAACCTATATCCCCTTGGAGAATGGCTCCATAAATTATACCATCCTTGTAAATAACTTTTTTATAACTTTCTTTGTCTTTTTCAATCAATACTTTATAGCTTTCATCTGGTGCATCCGCAATGCCTAGGGAAACTGTTGGAATACCGAGAAAATTCATAGAGTTTCTCAAGCCAAAGAAATCATCCATCTCTACGATTTCTCCAACCATATTATGTGCCGCAACAATTCCCTGTTTTACCGCCAAAGGCCATATAGGATTTTTGCCGCATACATCACCGGCAGCATAAATATCCTTTATATTCGTTTCACATCTATTATTGGCAACAATTCCTCCATCTACCTTAATAGTACTTTCCTCAATAAAATCCATATTTGCCCTTACTCCGGTTGCAACAATTATCATTTCGCATTTAACCAATGTCTCATTATCCAACTTAATCGCCTTCACCTTGCCTTCTTCATCTAACAGGACTTCCTTTAGGCTTCTTCCAGTATAGATTTCTATACCTCTCGCCTTAAAAGCTTCCTCATACTTTGAAGAAGTGTATTGATCCAGTTGCAGAGGGAGTATTTTATCAGCCATCTCAAGCAATGATACCTTTACATCCTGCTCCATCAAACCAACAACTGCATCTATACCTACCAAACCTCCCCCTAGTACAAGCACATTTTTTACATTTTTAGCTTCTTTTTTTACCGTCAAAGCATCTTCTATATTTCTTAAACCGTAAATACGCTTCCCTTCCCTCAGATTCTTAACCGGTGGGATAAAGGAAGAAGCACCTGTTGCTATAAGCAGCTTATCATAAGATAAGTATTCTCCATTATCTAATAACACTGCTTTTTCTTCAACATTTAACTTTTTAGCTGAAAGACCTTTTTTCCACAGGATATTATAACTTTCCCAAAATTCTTTTTCTGTAAAGTTGATTCCTTGCATATTTCTTTTTTCTCCTATGATATGGTGTAGCATACATCTAGAGTAGATATGTTCATCCTTCGATACAATAGTTATTTCTCCGCTAGGATCTAATTCCCTTATTGTTTTCCCTGCATTCACTCCCGCCGCACTTGCCCCTAGTATTAAATATTTCATGCTACTGACCTCCTTCCATACTTAAACATCCAGTTGGACAGTCCGCCACACATCTTGGTATTTCCCTGTCTCCGCACATATCACATTTTTGTATCACTGTTTTTTCTACTTCGTCTGCCTTTAAGACCCCATAGGGACATGCCATAATACACATAAAGCAGGAGGAACACTGCTCTTCATTGTAGGCAACAAATCCTGTATGTTTATCCTTCGTCATTGCACCACTCATACAAGTATACACGCACTCTGGCTTCTCACAATGCCTACACAAGATGGGTGCCGGACATTTATTTTTGTCTAGGGCAATATGATTTTTACTTTCGTTGCTCAAGTCTTCTAAATCTAAGGCATAAATATTTTTACCTTTTTTATTATGTTCCGCCATACAGCCAATCACACAATTTAAACAACTCATGCATAATTCTTTGTCTATTTTAATCCTTTTCATAGATACTCACCCCTTTTTATTTTTAGCTACAATATATTTATTCTAAAATCAATAAAATATAGAGAGCTATTTTTGAGCATCTAGTCCCAAACCTTTTCTTCTGTTTAATATAATCTCTTCTAATTGATCTGCGGCCTTTATAACGTCACCTTCAACAATAACTTTTCCCCCTGTTATAGCTACAAGTGAATTCGTAAGAACTTCCGTTACCACTTTACCTCCCGTCATAAAAGGAGGAATAGCTAAATGTACTGGTAAGCCTAAAGCCAAACCAAAGGCGCCATCTGCTAAAGCCTGTTCTTCTAACCATTGAGGAGCAGACAAGACAAGAGGAAGTTGGGGTATATCTATTCCTAATGCTTCAGCTAACTCCGTTGCCACTATTTCAAGCCTTCCTATGGCAAGGCATGGTCCAAAGTTCAATACTGGTGGTATGCCTAAAGACATGCAAACCTCTTTTAAACGATCTCCAGCTAGAGCAGCTGCCTTTGGTGACATAAGTCCAACATTTTCTAGACCTCCACTTGAGCATCCAGCAGATAAAACGATAATATCTCTTTTTATGAGTTCCTTAGTTAGCTCAACGGTAAATATATCGTGCCCCATAGCTGTCAAGTTTGAACAGCCTACTACACCAGCTACACCTTTGATCTTACCCTCAGCTATTAAGTCGATCAGAGGCTTCCATGTATTTCCTAGGAAAGACTTAAGCGATTTTTCACTTATACCGGTTATTACGTCATCGTGACCATGATCTTTTGGGATATCAATGGTAACTTTATGCCTTCTATTTTTAAAGCTTTCTAAGGCTTTGTTGATAATATATTGAGATATTTTTTCTTCGTCTACCTTAGAAAATGGTTTATGCTCAGCATTTGCTTTTTTGGCTACATCATCAAGGCATATCATAGGCACCATAAAAGTGTCAGTAATAGGCTCAATGCCTGGTAACGTGCAATTAAATTCTGAAACAATTAAATCAATAGCCCCTGTTGTGATCAAGGCTTCGCTTGTGAAGTTATTTCCAGCATGCCCTGCAAATACCTCTTGATAATGCTCGCCTCTTAATTGTAAATCCTGCCCCACACAGGTACATCCCACCAGCTTAAAGCCCTTTGCTCCTACACTTTCTGCAAATTCCTTCACCATTGGATCTATTAAAATTTCCTGAAGATGCGCTATTACAGAATGCTGGTGTCCAGTTATCATAATGTTGATATAATCTTCGTCAACAACTTTAAACCCTACAGGTGCTTTCCTAATCACCGGCTCTCCTAGCATAACATCATTTAACAAATTGGTTAAAGTCAGTCCATAAAGCCCTGTAGATATTCCTAAGTTTAAACAGTGCATCAACATATCTACCGGATCACTGTTTAAATTCGTAGAAGATTTTACAATGGCATCAAAGACCTCTGATTTTGCACCACCAGGCAGCATCCCTAATTCCTTCCATTTTTTAAATCTAGGCTGATAGGCCATTTTTTCTACTAGTTCCATTTTTTCATCTCTCGTTTTATATAAATCGTCTAAAACCTTATCTGCAATCTTTATAGCCTTATCATTTAAATCTTCTGAATCGATCTCAAACCATTTAGCTAGTTGGTTTAAAGTATTTACACCTTTAATTTTTCCTTTTTTCGCTGCAGTAGCCTTTAAATTTCTTGCTGTTGTTTCCACAACATGCAAATAACATGCTGCTCCAGATGCCACTGCTCTTAAAAAATTTCTTGCCACGATGGTATCTGCTGTAGCTCCGCAAACACCTCTAGGTGATTTTGGTGTAATTCTACAGGGTCCGTTTGAGCATAATCTACAGCATACTCCCTGTTGGCCAAAACCACACTTTATATTTTGATTCTCAACTCTGTTAAATGATGTTTCAATTTCCTTTGTTTGCATAAAACTTTGTAGTCGGTTGTCTGCTGATTTACATGTTTTCATGGTATATTCCCCCTTATATAAAATATATATTTTATTTATCACTTTATAAACTATACAATTTTTGTATAGTTTATGATAAAAATATATTGCTTTATTTTTTAAAAAAGTGTACAAAATTAGTATAGTTTTTACCAAAGAATAACCTTGCTAATAATAAATCATATGTCCCTTACTGCTACTTATGATAGTTTATCTCATTCTTTTCCATAATAGATTTAAAATTCACCTTTTCTAACACACCTATCACGGTATCTCGTATTTTGGCTAATTCTCTATGTACATCACAAGTATTCGTCCTATGCAGATTGCAATAATCCTCATCATAAAGACATCTATTAATATAAATTGGTCCATCAATCGCTTCAATTACATCTTTGAAGGTAATATTTTCAGGATCTCTGTTTAAAGTATACCCACCGTTTATCCCTCTAAAAGACTTTGTCAAGCCTGCCTTCGTCAGCTTTCTAAGTATTTTAAGAGCAAATCTCGTAGGTATATTTTCACTTTCTGATATCTTATGGGCATCTACTCTTGTACCCCTTCCTACTTTGGAAAGATATAATATCATTCTAAAAGCATAGTCCGCCTCTTGTGTAATTTTCATACTGTCACTCCGTTGTTTGTGAATTTATACCTTTTTAGTATATTTTTATCTTAATACATTGTTTTTTATTTGTCAATACCTTTTTTACCTAATTTGATATTTTTTGTATATCTTTTACAAGTTTCTGCTATAGCTAGTGGTAATTTACACATGGTAAAATCTATACTTTTTTTAAGAAAGTATAGGTAAATATAGCTTATAAAAAAAGAGAATGAATGCATGCTGCATTTATTCTCCTATGGTTTTGCATTCATTTATAATATTCTCGTGTCACTTAAGAAGCTATATATAATGAATCTGATACTCTGTAGCTTAATAACTTACTTACTTCTAATCATAGGGAGATTAATTGTCCATATACCATGGTCCTTTGTGGAAACAAAGGCAATTGAACCGTCGCCGCTAAAAACAATATCAAGTACAAGCTTATCTATTAATTCTCCCTCTACTTCAGACCAAAGGGCTCCGTGATTTGTGCTATAGTATAGTCCCCCTGTTCCTAAAGGATAGTTCCAAAAACCCATAAGCCATTCATTTACGTCAATAGGATTTAACGCTAGCTTTGTCATGCTGCCTTCAAGATAAAACCTCAAATAACTGGATATATTTCCTTCAATATCAGTAGTTTCAACCCCTATAGAAAAAGCATGATAGATGGCATTTGATTGAAGAGGATGAATCAATATACCATAATTTGCTTTTGTATTGATTTTTATAAAGCTGCTCCCCTCATCAGTTGAAATATAAGCCAATTCATCAACAATATATAGGACATTTTGTTCCTTCGGATGTATCGTTATTCCTCTAACGGTTAAGTCACTTAGTTTATTCCAGCTCTTTCCTTTGTCATCACTTTTCCATAGTCCTCCACCAAATTTTGAACTTTGTCCCACATAAATTTTTCCATCCTTGCTACTACGAATAATATTAACGGGAGCCTCTTTCGTATCAATCTCCACTTCCTCCCATTTACTATTCAGCGTTGAGTATGTGTAAATTTCACCATTAACACCACCCGCAATAATAATAACTTCTTGATCACTTTCCACAACATGAAAAGTGGAGAAAACCTTATTAAGGTTTATAGGATTCACTTGATCCATACTTTTGATTTCATATAGATTACCCTCAGCAAGCGCATACAATGTGCCTTGTGAAGTTAACGCCAGTTCTTCTACCGTCATATTACTAAGAGCGATCTTATTAACCGTTCCCTGCGTATCTTTTAACAGATCTTCTAGTATTCCTTTAGGCTGACTGATTTCTGTGTTATCCACCGCCGTATCAGATTCATTGTCAGATGTAATTAAATTGTTTTTATTTTCATTAGTAGATTTTGTCTGACTACAAGCTGAGAGTAACGCGGCAATAACGATTAAAACCAAAAGAAAAGAAAGCTTGTTATATTTCATAAATCATATTCCTCCTTTAGTATCAAACGCATCGATCTTAACGAATTCATAACCTTGTTCTTTTGCACTTTTTATTATACTTGGCAAAGCCTCTATCGTGGATTGTCTTTTCGTGTGCATTACAATAATAGAACCAGGAGTAATATTGCTAAGTACGGTATCTATTATATGTGCTGGCTTACTGTCGAAATTGGCATCGTTTGAGTTCAACGACCACATTGCTGTCGTCAAACCTATGTC
Source organism: Clostridium formicaceticum (assembly GCF_001854185.1). Taxonomy (NCBI): domain Bacteria; kingdom Bacillati; phylum Bacillota; class Clostridia; order Peptostreptococcales; family Natronincolaceae; genus Andreesenella; species Andreesenella formicacetica. The sequence continues at coordinate 3,028,045 of NZ_CP017603.1, read as the reverse complement.
TCTTGCAATATCCGCCATTCTCTCATTATAGTAACCCCCTGGAGGTCTGTAGTATAGGGGTACTATGCCAATATTTTTCTGTATAACTAACTGGGTCGATATCAGCTGTGCTCTAAACTCATCGTCTGTTATTGTATGGTTATTCAAATGATCCCATGTATGGTTGGCAATCAAATGTCCCCTTTTATGAATTTCCTTTAAAATATCTTTATTTGCTTCTATCGTATTTCCTATTATAAAAAAGCTGGCTTTTACATTACAATCATCTAGAATATCCAAAAGAGGAAGTACTTCATTATCAATATAGTCGTCAAAGGTCAGTGCTATCTGTTTTTTTCTATGGCCCTTAAAAATTATATTTGGTTCTTTTAAAGGTATATTTGAATCATCAAATTCAAAACTGTGGCTACTGATATCTATTATACTGCCAATATCTTTAAGCGTAACATAGGATACTCCTTCTATAAATATGGTGTCTACTTTTTCATCATCGATCGTTACGTAACCTTCTTCTGCATCGTAGTGAAAAGTCCTCCCAAGGGACAACGCAAAGATTTTTGTAGGAACATATAAATGATTTTCATATTCTATTGCAGCATCAGTCATTTTCATATTATCAATATAAAAATTGAAATATTTTGTTTTCTTTCTATCAACTTGAGAGATGTTTGGATCATTTTTCCATAAATATATACTATTTTCATTAATTACCACTTGATCTATATTGAGAATACGCTCTAATGTATCAATATCAATATAGGCTTTACCAAAAAGGTTTATAATATCTACATATGCTTTTTCATTTTCTTTAACAAGCTGTATCATTTGTTTTTCAGGTATCCAATTCACCGACCAATTCAAACTTTTGCCCATGCTTCTTATGGGGATAAATAATTTCCCATCCCAGTCATAACCGGTATCCACCAATACCTTATTTAAGTAAATATCAAAATGTTTCTCTAATCGTTTCTCTACATAGTCATTAGCTTCCTCAATTGAAGCTAGGTTTTGTATTTCATGCCAATTTGTATGGGTTGTTTTTGAGAATTTTGTATCCTTAAAGTTTTTTAGATTTTCCACTATGTCATTTACACTAAAATAAGTACTTTTAAATTCTATCATTCCAATCCCCAAAAGAATACTAAGCATGACTAGGATAATAAAAGTATATCTTTTCACAGTAATTCAATATCCCCCTTTGTATGTAAATATCAATTCATCTAAAATAGCAAGGCTACATACTCTATATTACATTAGATTCACTCCTATGAAAATGGTATTTAATAGGAAGCCAACGAAGGAGTATCGAAAAAACAAAAGAACAAATGCTTCTTTTATGCATTTATTCTTTTATTTGTTTAAAAAGTCATGAATATAATAGGCCAACTGAAAATGAAAGCAGTCTTCCTGGTTATTTAAGCTATATCCCGTTAGTTGTTCTATTTTCTCTAAACGATATTTTAGTGTGTTCCTATGAATAAAAAGCTGTTTGGCTGTAGTATGCATACTTCTTCCATTATCTAAAAATTTTTCCAGCGTATCAATTAAATGGGTTTCGTTGATTTTATCATATTCGTATAGGGGAAAAAGCATATTTTTATGAATTTTTCTTAATACATCTAAGTTTTTTACTTCCCATAACAAAGAAAAAATCCCCATCTCTTCATAAAATACAATTTGATTCTTCAATTTTTTTTGATTTGATATCTTTAGTGCTTGCCTTGCTTCTTCCATACTCTTCTTATATTGAGAAAGTTGACTATACTTCGTACCTATACCAACACTAGTAGTTAATCCAATTTTTTGTTGAATTTTTTCTTGTAGCAAAGACAGTGTTTCTCTTAACATTTGTTTGTTAAAAATCTCTCCATTCACCAGCATAAACATAGCATCGTTAAGAAAAAGAGAAAAACCTTTATAGGTATCCATGGAATATTCTTCTATTATTTGACGAATTTGTTTTTTCAGAGGCAGTATAGTGCTTTCTTTTATTTGGTTATCTCTAATAAAGCTGGAAAGATTATCTAGTTTTATTACCACCACTCTATGACTTTGATCAAAATCAAACCCAATGCGTGCCGCTTGTTCTTCCAGGCTCTTTGAACCTTCCCTTTCAAAAAAAAGAATCTGTTGTAAAAACTGCTCTACATCATTATATTGTTTTTCTCGATGAACAAGGTGCGTACAAATATCCTGTGTCACTTCTACTAAAGGTACTTCCCATGGCAACGCAAACAAAGGAATGTTCAATTTATTCGCTCGTTCTATTACAGAAATAGGTATTTCTCCAATATAGGGTCCTATAAATACAATGAGCCCTGCTAAGTTTTTTTCATAAATCTTTTCTATTAATTCAAGAAAAATCGTTTCTTCATTTCTAATCCCTATTCCTGTGATAATCACCAATTCTCCACCATATAACCATTGTGTAAGTTCTGTAACATCTTCTATCACTTCAGCTGCATAGACCCACCGAATATTTCTGTGTAATCCTTCTTTTCCTGCTATTAGCTTTAAAGATTTTAAAGAAGGTAGCGTAAACAACTCTTGGCAACAAATTGACATCTTTATCCCTTCTTCCATCAAGAAAATATTTTCTTTCTATTGTAAAATCCCTTGCTTTATAAGGCAAGGGATTTTATAGGTTTTTTATAAACTTTTTTTAATAGCTTCTTTTAGTACATCCATGCCATCTTCTACTTGTTCTTCTGTCATCACCAAAGGTGGTAAAAATCTTAAAACATTACCGTAAATCCCTGCACTAATAAAGATCACGCCTTTTTGCAATGCATAATCAGTAATTTTCTTTATAATTTCTGGATAAGGCTCTTTGGTTTCTCTGCTTTTCACAAACTCTATTGCATACATAGCTCCAATACCTCGAACATCTCCAATAACTTCAAAATCTTTCTTCATACTTTGCAGCATTTTCTCTAGCTGTTTTCCTATCCTTTGTGCTTTTGCAAGCATATTTTCTGCTTCAATCACCTTTAAAACCTCTAATGCCGCTTCACAACCTAAAGGACTGCCTCCATAGGTTCCTCCTATTTCCCCAACTCCTGGCGCATCCATAATTTCAGCTTTTCCCACAACAGCACTAATAGGAATACCTGCACCAAGACTTTTAGACAAAGTCATTAAATCAGGGTCCAAACCACATCCTTCACTGGCAAACAAAGTACCAGTTCTAGCAAATCCAGATTGTATCTCATCTACAATGAAAACAATATTATTTTCTTTACAAATCTTTTCTAGCCCTTTTAGAAATGCTGGTGGTTGCAAGATGAATCCACCTTCCCCCTGTATAGGTTCAACAATTAAAGCAGCAATATTATCGGGAGATAATTCTCCTTTTAATAGATTTTTAATTTTTTCTAAACAACCCATCTTACAGTTTTCTCTACCTCCGTAAGAACATCGATAGCAATAGGCCGATGGAATTTTATAGGTTTCTGGAACATAGGGACCAAAACCATTTTTATAGGGATTTACTTTGCTGGTTAAGGTCATAGCCATATAGGTTCTACCATGAAATGCACACTCTAGAGAGATCACCCCTGTTTTTCCGGTATATTTTCTCGCTATTTTGATGGCATTTTCTACAGCTTCAGCACCGCTATTGGCTAACATTGCTTTTCTTTTGCCTATTCCTGGCGCTTTTTTTGCCAGTTTTTCCGCCAGTTTTATATATCCTTCATACATTGTCACATGAAAACAGGGGTGTAGTAAGTTTTCTGCTTGGTTTTGAATAGCTTCGATCACTGCTCCATGCCCATGACCTATATTCTGCATACCAATACCAGCAGCAAAGTCAAGAAATACATTGCCGTCTAAATCCTCTATCAAAGCGCCTTTTGCTGTTTTTGCTACTACGGGAGTAATATTTCCAACTCCTTTTGCCACATATTGTTGTCGCTTTTGAATCCATTCTAAAGATTTATTTCCTGGAATCGTCTTTGTTATTACTTTTCTAGCTGGAATTTCTCCTATGATTATTTTGTCTGTCATACACTTCATTTTATTTTCCTCCATTTCCTATATAGATGTAAATTGTTATATGCCTTCTTCTGCTTCTATTGAGGATTCCTTGAGATAACTTTCTGTATAGGATAGCTTCGCCCAAAGATAGAAAACACCACCTAATACGGTCCACCCAAGAACAATCATCCATTCATATGGCCAAATTAACGCTGCTGGTGCTCCAGGTAAATATAAGACCATCATCCCAAAACTTAATAACACCGCTATAAATCCTACTGCCTTCCCTCTTTTCACTTTGTAGGGTCTTGCCATATCAGGTTCTTTATATCGTAATACTAAGAAGGATAAAGCCACCATAAAGTAAGCTACCACAATTGTTAAGCCACCAGCATCCACCAACCAAACCAACATGCGTCTTCCCAGTAAAGGTGCGAAGGAAGAGAGTATACCAATTAATAAAATAGCATTGGTAGGTGTCTTATATTTTGGGTGCAATTCTCCCAGAAAAGCTGGTAATTGTTTGGAATGAGCCAATGCATAAATCGCTCTACTTCCTCCTACAAAGAAGGAATTCCAGCTGGTGATTATGCCTCCAATACCTGCAATAATCATTGCTTTTGATGCTAAAGAGCTATTAAAGAAAACCGCTTGCATTCCATCAGCTGCAGGTATGCTGGAAACTTCTAATGCCTGTTTTGATAAAGACAATGAAACTCCTAAAATAATCATCACATACCACCCAATAGCCATCGCCACCGATAAAACCAGCACTTTTCCGATTTTTTCAAAAGGCATATCAATTTCTTCTGCCGCTTGAGGAATCACATCAAATCCTACAAACATAAAAGGTGTCATAATAGCAACCGCTAAAATTCCCTTTATCCCGTCAATAAAAAGAGGCTGAATATATTCAGTACTTCCATTCACTACAGATCCTCCGAAAAAGGTCAAACCTACAACCGCCACCATGACGGTAACTGCTCCTTGCATTACTGCCACTGGCTTTACCCCATAATAGTTCAAAATCGTGATCGCAACAGAGCTAATCACCCCCACCAATACCCAGGTTAAATACACATCATATCCCGCCACTGTATACATTTTTACTTGGAGATAGTTAGGAAATAAATATTCTACAACAGTAGGAAAAGCAACTGCCTCAAATGCAACTACAGAAACATAACCTAAAATAATGGCCCAAGTACAGAAGAAGGAAGCATTTCTTCCTAATGCACGTTGGCTAAAAACATGTTCTCCTCCACATTTTGGCATAGCAGCTGTTAGTTCTGCATAAGTAAGACCAACAAATAAAACCATCACACCACCCAGTAAAAATGCAATCATAGCGCCCAAGGTTCCTGCCTTATGAATCCACTCTCCTGCCAATACAACCCAACCCCATCCAATCATAGCACCAAAGGATAAAGCCATCACATCTTTTTGCGACAATACTCTATTAAAATTCTCTGCCTGCTTTTTCATAACACTTCCCCCTTATGTAATAATATTTTGAAGTAGTAATGAACAATCCTATCATTCTTTGTTTTTAAAAATCTTTAGCTTTGTTGAAAATTTATAAGCATGCTGTATATAGCGCTCGTAGGTCTTCTTCTTTACAGGGAGCAGGATGATTGGAGATTGCATAAGTCATTGTTCTCATTGCATTTTCCACCAACCAATCTATATGATCTTCCTTTACACCCAATTGACCTAATGTTACCTGCAAGTCTAATGCCTTCAATAATTTTTCAAAAGTTTTTACACATTGGCGTGCTACCTGATCCTTCGTTATTCCATCTTCCTTAATACCAATCACTTTAGCCATCCTTAAGAATTTTTCTTGGCAATATTTATAAGAAAATTCTAATATTTCTGTAAATAACGCTGCCAATCCTTCCCCATGCGTAACATTTAACAGGCCACTAACAGGGTGTTCCATCCCATGGGGTAACACTACACCTGCCTGATCAATGGCAATCCCACCTATAGTATTAGCATAAGCCACCTTTTCCCAACTTTCGATATCTGTTGGATTTTTATAAACCTTTGGTAAAAACGTAAACAGCAGTCCTATTGCCTCCAAAGCCATTTCTTCTATATCTGGCCTACTATGGTTTGCTAAAAATGCTTCAACCGAATGGGATAAGGCATCAAATCCTGTGGCTGCAATCATAGAAGCAGGTAATGTCATCATTAGTGCTGGATCAACAATAGATACCTTTGGATAAATATATGGGCTTTTTAAGGACTTTTTATCTTTGGTCTCAGGATTTGTCAAAACAGCTAAACTGTCTCCTTCACTTCCTGTACCAGCTGTTGTAGTTACAGCGATGATAGGAAGTGCTCCCTTACCTTCCTTACCAAAAATATAATCAGAAATATCTCCCTCATTGACGGCAGAAAAAGCAATGCATTTTGCGGCGTCCATAGGACTACCTCCACCTAAACCAATCACTATGTCACATTCCTGTTCTTTTAGCAAAGCCACTGCCCTTTTTACTGTGGTAGTGAGGGGATTGGACTCTACTTCGTTGAACACAGTAACATCAATTTCCTCATCTTGCAGATAGCCAATCACCGCATCTAATACACCTGTCTTCTTCGTACTACTGCGCCCTGTAACAATCAATGCACGTTTTCCGTAAGCCTTCGTCAATCCACCAATATTTTTCAAACTTCCTTTTCCAAAAACAAATTTTATTGGAACTTGATTAATTTTTTCTAACATAAGAACTTCCCCTTTCTTTTTTAAACACAAAAACGCCGCAGACATTTTCATGTCAGCGACGTCCTTGTCACTAAAATATAAAATTTTTAGATGAAATATAATTGTAAAAACATTTCATTTTTTAGAATTATTTATTAAACTATACCATAATGCTACTTTCACGTCTATGCACCATTTTTCCAAAAGTGTTTGTGCATTTTGTCACTAGATATCTAAATTCAGTAAAAAAACCAAACAATATATATCCTAGCATTACAAAGGGTATCTCTTAGGGAAATCCATATACATTGGATCCCTTCAGCAGGATTGATTTTCAGAGGCCTTTTCATCTGCTTCTGCCAGGTAAATAAATAAGTAAAAAATGCTATAAACAAATAGGCTTAATACAAAAAAATACAAGGTAAAACGAACAGCCACGCTGTCTATATTGTACAGTAGAAATTTTATCAGTGTCAAAGGGCTAAAGATCACATCCCAAGAATTAAAGCGAATAAATCTTCCCAGATAAATGGCATATCCACTAAGGAAATGAACAGCTATTACAAACATCCATCCTACACCTTTTCCCTTCTTACTCTCGATATATTTATGAAAAATATAAAGCGAGAGGACACTTAAAGCACAACCCAGTAAAACGCCAAAAGTGATTGAAAAAAAATTGTTCCAAGGCAAAAGATCAAAATTGTATAACATCCTGGTTTCGCCAGAATAAGGTTTATAGTTTGGATTTGGATAATAAAACATATCATTACTTAAATGAATGTAGTCCGTTGTTAAATATACTGCATTAGGAAAAAAGAATAGCCATAAGAAGCTTGAAAATAACATAATCATATTTTTACTCCGATAGGATTGCTTTTTAAAATTTTTTCTGAAGATTAATGCAAAAATCATAGGTGCCCAAGCCAATATTAAATTCCATACTAAGTAATACGTATTAAATGATCCTCCAAGTATCATCCAAACCACCAATGCTATGGAAAGACCAGCTAATATTTTTGTTACATTGCTGATTCTTCTATTCATTTTTTCACTCCTTAGGGGGGATTTTTCTATAAATTACTCCTTATATCTAAAATATCATATTTCCATCCATAATAAAACGAAACTTAATTCAGAGGAAGTTTTTACGCCCCCCAGTTGTAGACGAATCTACTTCCAGGATGTAGTGCTTGATCCCCCACTTAGTTTGTTCACCTAGAAGTAGGCGCCTTAGCAATTCACTATCGATAGTCATGCTAAGTTCTTTATGGTTAATCCAGATATCCACGCAAATATACTAAAACAAATAATACACATGACAAAACAACTAAGAGAACTCTAATGAATTTAATAATTCCCTTAATGATAACACCTCTCAAATTCATATTTTTTATTTGTTAAATATTATCGATCATGTATTTTACTTGATTACTATCGCTGTTCTACTCTCATCATGCCATTCCACTTTATATTCAAATGCCTCAAATATGTATCTAAAAGGAGCATAACTCCTTCCATCTTTAATTACTGCCTTCGTATCCATACCTACTGTTGTATCATTTACTTTTACATAGTTCATATCTATTGAGACTTCTAATATTGTATCTTCCTTTTTAGCTACAACTGTTTTAGTCTCCTCATCATAAGAAACACCTGCACCTATCATTTCAAGTGGCTTTCTGATAGGGACTAGAACTCTATTGTTTTCATCAATAAAAGGTATTCCCATATTATCTTCTCTTTTAAATACTAATTCTGAATCATCTACTACAAAGTATATTTTTTTATTAAGTTCATCGCTAGTCATGGAAGTTACTTCAGTTATAGTATCATTTATTGCCTTTAATAGACTTAATTCATCATTAGTGTCTTCATTGATATCAAAAATCATTATGCCTGATGCATTTTTAAGGGCTAGTCTGGTTTTTTCTTTTATTGTATTTATTCCATTATAGTATGAATCTAAGGGTTCCCCTTCTGCATAATCTCTATATGCGTTTTCCTTATTTTCCAATACTAAATGTCTATACTGTTTCCAGCTCGGTCTTGCATAGAAAGGAACTCCTAGCACTATTTTTTTCTTTTCTAATCCTCTAGTAATCCAGTAATCTATAGAGGTTTTAGAAAACCAATATGGGCTATGTTGTTCATTATTCATATCATAAGCCATTATATTAATCCAATCAAATTCTTCTAAACATTTATCACTAACCGCCTGTGATGCAGAAGGTCCTTCAGTTGCAGACCATGCTCCATTTAATGCAGCAGTCAAATATTTTTGCTTCTCTTTTAATTTCTTACTTAGTCCTAGCACTAATTTTTCATAATTCTGTGAAGATTGACCTAGATCAGGATACTCCCAATCTATCTCTACACCATCTAAATTATATTCATCAACAAAGGAGATTATATTATCTATAAAGATCTCTCTTGTTTCATCCGATGCTGCTATCATTTCAAAGGTTGGATCAAGGGGAAGATTTTGATAGGACCATCCACCTACGGCTATCAGAACATCTACTTCATTTTCATGACTTTTTTTAACTAATTCTTTCAATTTTTCAGGTTTTTCAATTCCTATTAATGAACCGTCTACCGCTGGAATCAAAAAAGCATATGTAATATGAGTAAGTTTATCAAATTGTAAGTTATCTACAGGATCATCAAAGATTTCTGAATAATAGCCAACTACTCTAAACTCTTTAGATTCATCTGCAAATATGTAGCTACCGCTTGAAAAAAGTGGTAGGATAAGCGTGTACATAAGGGCAAATATGATTATCCTTTTAAATATCTTGTTCATAACACTTCACCACTCCTTATAAAATCAGAAAATACTAATGTATCAATTTCTTTGATTTTCAATCTTGATTCTGCCTTTATATTCCCATAAAATTAAGACTTTTATTCTCCACATATATCTACCAGTTCGCCCTGAGTGATTATCAAAAGCTCTTCTACTGTGATGGGGACAGCAGTATTGGCAGTTCCAGCAGCAGCATAAACTACATCAAACCGCTCCATGCTTTTATCAATCAGTATTTTTATAGGCGCTTTCAAAGCAAAAGGACATACACCTCCTGGCGGAAATCCTGTCAATTCAATACATTCCTCCGCCTTTGCCATTTTAGGCTTAGCTCCTAAAATCTTTTTTAAAGCGTTGGTATGCACCTTTACATCTCCGCTGGTAACTACCAAGGTTGGTTGCCCCTGAGCTAAAAATAAAATGGATTTTGCTATTTTTCCTACTGTTACCCCCAGCTGGTCTGCTGCCATTTGTGCTGTTTTAGTACTACCTTCTTCAAATTCTATTACTTTTAATTCTATCGGTAAGGCTTCTATATAGTCCTTCACCCTTTGTAACACTTCTTCCATCAGCTTACTCAACTCCTTTTTGTTATATTTACTTATATTTACATAATTTATCATCATATATTATATCAGAAAAACACCCTCCTATATGAATCGTTTTGATTAAACATTCATATAAAAAGGTGTTCTACTTGCACATCCATAACTCAGAGGATTAAAATTCAACATACGTCAATGCTTATAAAAAATTTGTATGTATGTCATTATTCAACAATCCACAAAAACCTTTATAAACATTGAACTTTCATATCTTTTAAGCTTCCTTCCAATTATAATGTACCGCTTGTACATCATCATTATCTTCAAGCATATCGATTAATTTTTCCATTTTCTTCGCATCTGCTTCTTGAAGTTCTGCTTGGGTTTGAGGGATGTAGACAATGTCAGCCTCAATAAAGTTATAGCCTTCTTCTAATAACTTATCCTTTACAGCAGGAAAATCTTCTGGTAATGTAATTACTTCATAGGCTTCCTCTTCTGCTATAAAGTCCTCTGCACCAGCATCTAATGCCGCCATCATCAAGGTTTCTTCATCGATAGCATCAGTTTTTTCTATAATAATTTGTCCTTTTCTATCAAACATGAAAGAAACACAACCTGTGGTACCTAGGTTTCCCCCGTTTTTGTCAAAAGCATGTCTTACTTCTCCAGCAGTTCTATTTCTATTGTCTGTTAAAGCTTCTACAACAACAGCTACACCACTTGGTCCATAGCCTTCATAAATGATGTTTTCATATTTGTCTCCACCAGCATCACCCGCTGCTTTTTTTATAGCTCTATCTATGTTATCATTTGGCATATTACCTGCTTTAGCTTTGTCTATGGCACTTTTTAAGCTAGCATTATATTCAGGGTCTGTTCCCCCTTCTCGCGCTGCTACAGTTATCAATCTAGCAAGCTTTGTGTAGATCTTTGCTCTTTTGGAATCTTGCTTTGCCTTCCTATCTTTAATATTACCAATTCGACCCATTCTCATTCGCTCCTTCTCTATATGAACTTCTTCTATGAATTTTTATCAAATAAATTTTATCACAACTATCGCTGCTAATCAATTTATATATTGATTTTTGGGCTAGGAGGCATCTGTCTTTTGTGTTGAGAAGATTTATGTAATCGATCAATAATCTCCTTATCTTTTTCATCAATAGATTTACCATCTAGATATTGATCAATACTCCTATAAGTAACCCCCATCTCTATTTCATCAGTTTGTCCTTCCCATAATCCAGCTGAAGGGGCTCTATCTAAAATTGCTTGAGGCACAGCTAAAGCTTCAGCCCATTGATATACTTCACATTTTTTTAATGAAGCTATAGGTAATAAGTCTACACCGCCATCCCCATATTTCGTAAAATAACCAGTATGTACTTCCGCAGCATTATCTGTTCCAACAACCAAATAGTGAAGATTATTCGCTATAGAATAAAGAGTACTCATTCTGAGTCTTGCTCTTAGATTAGCATCCATCATTCTTAGATTATTTTCATTATACTGTCCTGTTCTCTTTAATTCATCTAGTACTTTTCCCATAATATCTTCATGCTGCTGACTCAAATCAATTGTTAGATAAGAAATGTCACAAGTATTCGCTACTAAGCTTCCATCCTCTACATCCTTTAAGGTACTTTTTATCGGCAAGATTACTCCCATAGAGTTATCGGGAAAGGCTTTTTTTATTAGATTCGCTACTACTGCAGAATCAATACCCCCTGATATCCCTACCACTAGCCCCTTGGTGCCAGAAGACTTGACTTGTTCTCTAAGCCAATCTACAACAATTTTTATCTTTTCTTGTATTTCTTTGCTGCTAGACATGATAATCTCCCTTCCTATTCTTTATTTATATACTTTTTCTACTGAAATAACTCTGTACTCAAATACCTTTCACCACAAGAGGGGATTATTGCAACTACTTTTTTCCCTTCCCCTAATTTTTTTGCTACTTGTAGCGCTGCATGAATAGCAGCTCCAGAGGATATACCTACTAGTATTCCCTCTATGGCTGCCATTTTTCTTGCTACTTCCATGGCTACTGCATCTTCTACTTTGATAATTTCATCAATGATTGCTTCATTTAAAATAACAGGTGTAAACCCTGCACCTATCCCTTGGATTTTATGAGGACCAGCTTCCCCACCTGAAAGAACTGGTGATTTTGACGGCTCTACAGCTATAATTTTAATGTTTTTGTTTTTTTCTTTTAGTATCTCTCCTACGCCCGTCAATGTGCCACCTGTACCAACCCCTGCTACAAACCCGTCTATTTCCCCTTCCATCTGTTCCCATATCTCTTTTGCAGTGAATCTCCTATGAACTTCAGTGTTTGCAGGATTTTCAAATTGTTGTGGCATAAAGTAATTGGAATTTTGTTCAACAAGCTCTTGCGCTTTATCGATGGCTCCTTTCATTCCCTTTTCACCAGGTGTAAGTAGGATTTCAGCACCATAAGCCTTCAATAATTTTCTTCTCTCTATGCTCATTGTTTCAGGCATAACTAGGATAATAGAATAGCCTTTAGCAGCAGCAATCATAGCTAACCCTATCCCAGTATTGCCACTAGTGGGTTCTATAATAGTAGAATCTTTCTTTAGTTTTCCCTCTTTTTCTGCAGCTTCTATCATGCTTAAAGCAATTCTATCTTTTATGCTACTCCCAGGATTAAAAAATTCTAGCTTTAGATAAACATCTGCCATACCCATCTCCACAATTCGATTTAACTTTACCATTGGTGTATTACCAATCAATTCGTAGATATAATTGGCTTTTTTCATAACGAATCTTCCCCTCTCTACTATTTAGACTTCTAAAAAACATTATATGCTTATTATCCATCACTGTAAATAAACTATGGTGAATAGTTTCATATTATATGGTTAAATTAATTTTATCTGAATATGAAATCTAAGCAATTTCATCTAAGTTTTTTTAGTTATTATCTTCTCTTGGGGTGGTTATCGTTATGAAGGGTGTTTATTGGCTTAAAATTATAGGCATAGGATTTATAGCTGGTGTGATTAATGGTTTATTTGGAGCAGGAGGAGGTACAATTATTGTCCCTGCTTTAAATTTTGTTTTTAGCGTTCCGCAACACAAGGCTCATGCTACTGCTATATCCATTATTCTTCCCTTTGCTTTGGTTAGCAGCTTTGTTTATTACAGCCAGGGTTTTTCTGCATTAGATGTGACTTGGAAAGTAGCTTTAGGGGGAATAGCAGGAAGCTATATCGGTTCTAGAGCACTAACCCACTTTTCTGATAGCTACTTAAGAAAGATATTTGGCGTTTTTATGATCTTAGCCGCCTTAAGGATGGTGTTTTAATGGCAATATTTATATTAGGGTTATTTGCAGGGATTATTGGAGGCATGGGGATTGGTGGGGGCACGATACTCATCCCTGGATTAATTTTTTTGACGAACTTTAAACAGCAAACAATTCAAAGCATTAATTTAATCTCTTTTATTCCCATTGCTATTGTTGCATTGATTATTCATGTGAAGAATAGAGATGTTTTATTTAAACTTAGCTTACCTATTGTACTCTTTGGTTTATTGGGAGCATGGGCAGGTTCTAAACTAGCTTTAACACTACCTTCTTCTAGCTTAAGACGATTGTTTGGTGTTTTTCTTCTGATTATGGGGGTTTATGAAATTTTGTATAAAGATAAGGTGCCAAGAGAGAAATAACTTTGCTTGGTTGTTTTTATCTAAAAAAAGTACCTTTGCACATTATTTCACCCATAAAGTTATAAAGCATGATTTTCTAGATAAAACAGTGTAGGGTAAAAACCTTTACCCTACTGATCTAATGCCACCAAAACACAATCATAATAAACGATATTTAGATTATACGCTTCTGCTTTGTTAATAGTCTCCTCATCAAAGGTACCCGGTTGAAACCAAACATAGGGTATTTCTAAGTCTTTAATTTCCTCCAGCACCACCTTACTGATATTGGGGCGAACCACCATATCAACACATTCTGGTTTTTCAGGCAGATCCTTAAGTGAAGAATAGATTTTACTTCCCTCTATTTCCTGACAGTTAGGGTTAATTCCATAAACAGTGTAACCACGCTCTTTTAGTTTTTTATAAATTTTGTATCCGAACTTTTTTGTATCTGGAGTAGCTCCAACAACAGCCCAAACTTTCTTTTCTAGCATTTCTTTTTTATTTTTTTCAATAATATCCATAGTTTTCCTCCTAAAATCTAAATTTGCTCTTTTCACTTAGATATTCTATATTATTCTTATCAAAAGATAATTTGATTATCCAATTCAGTAAGATATTTCTCTTCATTTTCTATGATTTCACATCGAGCATTTGTCCATTCTATCATTTGTTTTTTAAATAAATCCACCTCATCTAAAAGGATATAGACAAAAAAATGTACTGCATCATCATATTCGGTATTTTGTAATAAGTATCCCTTTTGTAAGATTTCATTTTGAACTTTCCCTAACAAAGTATAGTCTATTTTTATATGTATCCTTCTATAGAGCCGCTTGGTAACTATTTTTCCATCATCCAATGCTATTTTAGCTCCCTTTGTGTAGGCTCTTACCAATCCTCCAGCGCCTAGCTTTACACCACCAAAGTACCTGGTTACCACCACTGCTACATTTCGTAGATTTTCTTTTTTTATGACTTCTAATACTGGAATACCTGCGGTTCCAGAAGGCTCTCCATCATCGCTGTATCTCTGTATTTCATTATTTCCTCCGACAACATAAGCAGGCACATTATGGGTAGCATCTTTATGTTTTGCTTTGATTTCTCCAATGAATTGAACTGCTTCTTCCTCTGATATAATAGGTTTTGCATAACCTATGAACCTAGACTTCTCAATCACAATTTCTTTAACACCTGCTTCATAAATGGTTCTGTATTCCTTCAACATAACACTTCATTCCTTTTACTATATATTGACCACAAACTGTCTCCCAAACTAATTTTTATCTATTTAAGGATATAATTTGCCTTAATTTATATATAATATCAATTAATAATTATATCATATTTTCTCGCAAAAAGAAGCAGCCTTCGCTGCTTCTTTTTATGTTTATAAAAGTTATACTGCTAGTTTTTCTTTCTTTTCTTTCATAATTTCCTTATATTTTCTATAGGATAAACTAACAAGAGATTGATCTTGACTATAAGTAATTATATCTAAGGCTTCATCTATTGGATAAAATCCTCCTCCCTTAAAGCCTAGTTTGTTGTTTATTTCAAAATCTTTATTTGTTGCCTTCATTATATACCAAGTGATTTGGTTGCATACCGGCTGTTTTCTTGAAATAGAAAAAAATTCGTAACATGTATCTCCCGCTGTTGATAGAATTTCGGCATCGATGCCTGTTTCTACCTTAACACGACTCAAAGCCGCATCAATGGAAGTATCATCATTACGAATTTTACCTTTTGGTAACACCCATTCACTTTTTTCATTTTTTAGGAGAAACACTTGATTTGCATAGAAGACTACCCCACCTGCGCAATTTCTAAAAATCATGGTTAAAACCTCCTTAAGAATTATTTTTAGTTTTTTAATTGCTATTATTGTTATTATCTACTATCATACACTAATTTAAACAAATTTACAATATTTTTTCAGAATATTTACTCAAATTTTCTTGTAACTTTTATTTCCTTTACTATATAGTGTATTCCATTTTTTTGAAATGATTCAAAAAAAATTTAGCATAAATATTTCCCCTCATGAGGGGGAATATTTATGCTAAATGAAACTCTTTATATTTTTCATAGTAGTTTTCTTCTATATTAACATTTAAGACAATACCAGATTCTTGATACTCTGTAGATAATACTTCCGCTTCTTTGTGTAATTGGGAAACAATATTTCCTTTATTGTAGGGAATCAACAAACTTATTTCAAGTATTTTTTTACCAATCATATTATCTATCATACGTATTAATTGATCTAAATTCTTGCCGGTGATTGCAGAAATAGAAATGGCGTTTTCACTTTTAGGCGCTTCTGATAGATCTTGCAGCAAATCACACTTATTGAAAACGTCAATAATTTTTTTGTTATCCACGCCTAACTCCTTTAATACTTTTAAAGTTGTTAGTTTTTGCAGTTCATAGTTTTGATTGGATGCATCAATAACATGGATTAATAGGTCTGCATATTTTACTTCTTCTAATGTCGACTTAAAAGCATCTACTAAATCATGCGGCAGCTTGCTAACAAAGCCAACAGTATCCGTTAGAAGAAATTCAAATTTGTTCGACAAAATTATTTTTCTTAAAGAAGTATCCAAAGTAGCAAATAGCTGATTCTTTGCATATACTTCTCGCTTTTCATCATAATCCTCACTTTGCCTTAAAAAAGCATTCATTAAAGAAGATTTACCTGCATTTGTATATCCTACTAATGCAACAATAGGAAGATCTGACTTTAATCGTTGCGCTCTCTGGGTTTCCCTAACTTTTTTAACGTCTTTTAACTGTCCCCTTATATCATCAATCCTTCTTAAAATATGTCTCCTATCGGTTTCTAGTTTCATTTCTCCAGGACCTCTGGTACCTATACCTCCCCCTTGCCTAGATAGTTGTTTTCCTAAACCAGTTAATCTTGGAAGGCGGTATTTCAGTTGAGCTAGTTCCACCTGTAGCTTCCCTTCTTTTGTCTGGGCCCTTTGTGCAAATATATCTAGGATTAAAGTAGTTCTGTCAATAACGTCTACCCCAATAACTTCTTCTAAATTCCTTATTTGTGATCCGGATAGCTCATCATTGAAAATAACTAGATCTATTTCATGATGCTTACATAATTCACTTATTTCTTGAACTTTACCCTTTCCTATATAGTAGGCTACATGAACAGCAGGTCTATTCTGCACCACCACAGCAACTACCTCCACCCCAGCAGCCTTTGCTAATTCCTCTAACTCCTCCATAGATTCATCTAAAGATTCATCCTGTACTTTGTTAGAAACACTTAGCCCTACCAACAAACCTCTAATTTGAGGAATTTCCTTTAAAGTTTCTAAATTTTCTCTTTCCATTATGTTCTTCACTCCTATTAACTTTTGCTTTATTTCTATTATCATCATAGCAGAATTTTTATTGGAAGCATATGAATAAATGAACTACATATTACAGTTTGAAGTTTATTTTTTATTGCATCCATCATTTTTAGATGTTTTTAAGAATATATCTTCTGCTGTTGGCCATAGAAGGTTATTTCATTAGTATTATAACTGGAAGATATAATTACTCTTACTATTACAAATTTTTCACTTATACCAGCCATATAACTATAGGTTTTGATATATTAAAAACTGCATTATTTTGGATTTTTTAATGATTATTCTACACTTTATTTGATTTCCTATAGTTTAATGGAGAAAAGCCTGTGATCTCTTTAAACACTCTGCCAAAGTGAGAAATATTTTTAAATCCAACTTTTTCAGCAATATCAATCACTTTATAATTTGTTTCTCTTAATAAACGTTGTGCTTCTCGAATCCGTATGCTATTTATATACTCAATAAAAGTAAATCCCGTTGCCTGCTTAAAGGCTCTGCTTAAATAATATTGACTAATAAAAAACTTTTTCGAAGTAGATGGGAGAGATAGATCATCGCTGTAATTATTATTAATATACTGAACAATTTCAGATATTTTTTCATGCATCGGACTAGGACGTACCAATATATTGTGTCGATTTTCTTCTATATACCTTTTAATATACACTAAAAGTTCCATCAGGCTCGACTGTAAAATAATCTCAAAGCCAATAACTTTATTTTGTATTTCCCGAGCAATTTTATCCAATAGAGCTTCTACATATTGTTGATCTCCTGGGAGAAAAGGAATCACATGATTGTTCCCCGAAAAAAGTTGATACAAAAGCTGCTCCATATAAGGTGATGGCGTAATATAATTTTTGCTAAAGTTAATCAAAATTCTTACATGGTTTGGTGTACCAGCATCTATTGTTTTATGCAAATCATGTTCATTAATTAATACTATATTTCCAGGTTTTACATGGAAAATGCTATCTTTAATAAAGTAATATCTTTCTCCTGATAAAAGATAGTAAAGTTCGTATTGATTATGAAAGTGATTAGAAAACATACTAAAGTGCCCAAGCACTTCACGCTGGGAAAAATAAAATGAATCATCAGGATAATGAAAATCTATATCTGTTTTTTTCATAATAATCACCTATAAAGTATTATAACATTCCTTTGAAAAACAAAAAAGCAAAATAAACATATAAAATTAATATTTTAGCAAAATCTGTGCAGAATTATACAACTTATTGAAGTATAATTATATATACTTATTCGCCAGTAAATATTCTATTCATATTTAACACTGACGAGGAGATTAAGATAGAAGATGGAAAATTTATTGGAGAATACAAAAAACAAGCGAGGATGGACAAAATATGCGTGAAGTTTTAAACAAAAAAGACAGTAAAAGGAGAAAGTTTGTATTAGAAGGAGATATGTGGCAGGTAGTTTTATCTCTATCTCTTCCTCTAGCAGTTTATAATGGCTTTAATCATTTATTTGGATTTTTAGATACAATGATGGCAGCTCATATAGGATCAGAAGTTGTTTCTGCTATTGCTTATCTTTCTCAAATCAAAACAATGATTGCAGCAATAGGCGCCGGTTTAGCTGTTGGAGGAGGGATTATTGTTGCAAGATACTATGGTGCTGGTGATATAAAAAATGCAAAAAAGTATGTAAATACATTACTATTTTTAGCAATAAGTATTGGTGTTATACTACTAGCCTTTATGCTTCCCTTTATTAAACCAATCCTTAGAATGGCTAACACCCCTGAGGAGCTTATCTATGTTGGTAGTAATTACTTTGCTGTTGAAATCATTATGATTATTGCTATTTTTATCAATAGTGTATATATAGCTGTAGAAAAGGCGAAAGGTAATACAAAAATCATTCTGCATCTAAATTTAATGGTGCTTGGAATAAAGCTAATTCTTACATCATTATTTGTATATGTTTTTAATTTTGGCATTACCATGATGGCTATAGCTACCTTATTAGCACATTTGTCATTAACAATCATAGGTATCTCCAATATGTTGAGGGCTGATAATGTCTTTAGACTATCTCTCAAAAGCATAGATTTATCTCCAAAAACTCTATGGCCCATCATAAATCTTGCTCTGCCGATCTTTTTTGAAAAGTTTACCTTTAGCTTTGGTAAAGTGATTGTAAATTCCATGAGCACGCTTTATGGGAGCATGGTGGTTGGTGCTCTTGGTATTTCCAATAATGTTGCTGGTATTGCAACCAGTGTAGCCAATGGTTTTCAAGATGGAGAAGCATCCATTATCAGTCAAAATTTAGGTAATAAAAACTTTGATAGGGCATTAGAGGCTTTTAAGAAAACACTTATTGTGTGTTTAGCTATCGGAGGAATAGGCATGCTGTTGACAGGTATTTTCATAGACCTTATCATCAGGATCTTTGCTAAAGGTGATTTGCAGTTTGCACAGGAAATAAAAAACATATTAAAATATGAAATTATCGCTTTAACAACATTGACAATTACCTCTGCTGTTATGGGTCTACTTTATGGTTTTGGGTATACGAAATTAACATTAGTCATCAATTTTCTTCGTCTATTTTTATTTAGAATACCAACTTTGTATCTACTGCAACGGTTTAGTAGTTTAGGTAGTGAAAGTGTAGGTATTGCTATGATGATTAGTAATGGTTTGGTAGGCATTACATCTATCGCCGTATGTTTCATTGTCATTCAAAAAATGAAAAGGGAAGGTGGAAATTATTTAATTCTTGTTGCTGATTCATAAAGTCCTTTTCTTAATAAGCATTTCTGTCTAAAATAAAAGCTGGAAATTAATCCAGCTTTTCCTGCTTCTCGTTAGCCATCTGTCTTTCTGCCTCTTCAATTATTTCTTTAGGTATAAGATCTCCAGAGTCTACATACATAAATTCATCATCTATATAATAATCATCCTCTGGTGTCCCTATTTCAGCACTCATTTCTTGTTTAAAATCTTCCATAGCTTTTACAGCATTAGGATCTAATATTTTTCTTCTAGTCAAAGCAAGTCACCTCTTTTGGATTTAATTAATACTATTTTTTGTACGATATCTATTTAAATACTAGGTAATTAAAGGTGTTATTTTCAAAAAATAAAAAGTAATCATTGTTGCTTGATTTAACTGAAACTTATTATAATTGTATCGAATTACCATCCTTGCTCAGCATATTTACTTTATTTTTTACACATTCTATAAGATACAAAGCTAGTATAAACCAAAGTTAAAAGGAGTCGAGAAGATTGGCTAAAAATAAACTTGTTATACCCGAAGCTCGTCAAGCTTTAGAACAGTTCAAAACAGAAGTTGCTCATGAATTTGGCGTAAATGATCCGAGATCTTTGGCGTCAAATCATACTGGATATATTGTAAGAAAATTAGTTGAGATGGGGGAAAAGCAACTAATAAATAATAATAAAAATAATTAGCAGAGAGCTGTATAAACTTCTTTCATTGTTATAGAAAAATACTACTTTCATTGATTAAGAAAGTGGTATTTTTCTATAAATTTACAGTTTCTTAGAATACCTTTTAAGTGCCTCGCCAATATTATTACTTATCGAACAATTTCATTTAATTTTTCCAAATACCTGGTTTAAAAAATCTGCACAAATATATACTTTTACTAAACTATGAGATTTGTGCATACTAAAACATTGTTTTACCCTGAAGATTCTCACTCCATTCCATCAGAAACGCCAAAGCCTTATCATCTGCCTATTGCAGAAGATACAATCTGTGGTTCCCTGTTAGGGAGGGTTTTGTGCTGACATAAGGCATTCTTTCCACAAGTAACCCCATGCCAAGCGGTGTTACAGAGCTAAAACTAACTTATGCTCTTTATATTTTAATGCTTTTTGGACAACATTCCATGTTTTCCATGCATGATTTTGCTTGAAATCATCAATATTTCTTAATAGCATACCTAAAAATTTTCTTTGAGATTTGCCACTTTCACTTTTTTTATAGGTTTCTTCCATTGAACCCAATGTTTTAATGATATGTGGCTTTACTTCATTTTTAAGTATTTTAATTAACTCTTTAGGTAGTTTTTCAACAAAACCTAGACCTCTTCTGCCAATCACAAAACTAGCTGCCTCATGCACCGATAACCCATAAATTTTTGAATATTTGTATTTACCTATTACAGAGGTATAAGCGGGATTTACTTTTTTAATTAAAAAGCCATGTCTTAATGCTCTATGAGTAAGTGCATTCACTAACTTTTGCTTAGCAAAATTACTAGTTAGTCTATTAAATTTTTTATTTGTATCGTGATCTTGGCTAAACTTTAAATCTTCAATTACGATAGCACCAATATTTTCACTAAGTGAATCATCTATAACCTCTTTAGCGGTTTCACCCGCTAAGTTACTTCTTCTGTTTGACTTTACATATTCCATCTCATGATAATAAAAAACTTTGCTTTTTAAGAAATTTCCCTCTTTAGACAGGATAGTTAAAGCGATCCTGTCTATATTAATATCTATACCCGCAACCTTATCATCTACAGGAAGTTCACTAAATCCAAGCTCTCTACCTGAAACCTCTTCTTCAATAGTTAAGTGAACATAGTATTCATTCTTTTTTCTTATTATTTGTATTGTATATGGCTTATAGATGTCTACTTGTTTTTTAGTCTTAACATTATAGCCCTTATCTGGAATTATTGTATCTATCACTTTATT
This sequence comes from Clostridium formicaceticum, assembly GCF_001854185.1. Lineage (NCBI taxonomy): Bacteria > Bacillati > Bacillota > Clostridia > Peptostreptococcales > Natronincolaceae > Andreesenella > Andreesenella formicacetica. The sequence goes on along the minus strand of NZ_CP017603.1, from coordinate 3,006,221 downwards.
AAAGAATTTATCAGGAATGCTAACCTCTGCTTTAATTCTAGGACTACGGTTATTTTTATCTTTAGTTTTAAGCGTATCAGCTATTTCTATATAAAATTTATCTTTTTCATAAACAAGCCTAATATTAAGATTACCTGATTTAGCCTTATCTCCCCTAGAGTATGCATGGTTTGAGCGAAGTTCTTTCCACTCTTTATTAGAAATTTTGCCTTCCATTCTTTTAAAGAAGTTTTTCCTACCTCCAAATATAACCTTTGGAATAATGCCTTTTTCTTGACATTCCCTTAAGTATAATTCTCTTTTTTGTAGCTTTTCTAAACGCATAGATAAACCCTTTAAACATGTTTCTAAATCAGTTTTTTTAGGCTTTTTCTTCTTTTAATATATTTTCAACCCTTTTAGCTACTTTTTTGCCACCTCTCTTCCCATAAATTCTAGCAGAAAAAGAAGTGGTTATAGCAATTAAATCTTCTACTAATTCTTGATTTTCATCCTTATCGTCTTGTTGGTCTAGAATAATAATTTCTCCACCATGGTCTTTGATATATTTTTCAAGATAAGTATAGCCAAATCTAGCCAATCTATCTTTATATTCCACTAAAACGTATTGCGCTTCTTTGTTTTTAATGCCCTCTAACATTTTTAATAACTGAGCACGATTTTCGTTTATTCCACTAGCAATCTCTTTATATACATTTACTATGTTGTAATTATTTTTATAAGCATGAAGGATTAACCTATCTTCTTGTCTGCTTAGATTGCCACTCTCTGCTTGTTTTTTAGTGGAAACTCTACAGTATATATATAAATTTTTATTTGAATTTTGATTAGCTTCATTATGCTTACTTTCTTTATTTAAAAGCCTGTTAATCTCAGACTCTTCTATTCTTCTATGGCCATATGAGAGGTCTGATTATTTATCCAAACCTTCAATAAGAGCTATAATGGACTCCTTTTTGACATCTTCTTGATAAAGATTAATATATGATATAGTTCTTCCATCAGCCATTGTTTTTATATCAGGAAATACTATTTCATCTGTAATGGCTAAAAAAAACATGCTGAAAACCCCTTATATTTTAAACACGACTTTTATTGATGTAGTAGCTAAATATGCTATCAATTTTTTCTTTTCTCTTTTCTTGGATATTCCACAATTTAGTTATTTTCCTCTTAAAAGTCTCAGTATTAAAGTCTCTAGGTACTTGATAAATAAGCTTCCCTAAATATCTCTTCCTATTTAATTGTTTGAAAAAAACATATATTAAAACGCCTAAAACGATTAACATAGTCACTTCTAAAAAAACTACATTCTTCATTGCTTCCAATCTCCCTTTATGTATCAAAATCATTTATAAACTTTTCTAAAATTATACACTTCAAGCACTTCTTCTAAATTACTATTTTCTATAGATTTCTATAGAACTTACATAGAAACCTTTTAATTCAAAAATTATCTTCATTCCCCATTTATGAGGATGTTTCATCGGCTATATCTCTCATATTTGAAATAAAGCATCGAGTAAATACTTAGTTGCAATCTTCATCCAAATACCTATAATTACTGTATGTATAAATAATACCGCTAATAGTACTATCTCCAATTGAATATATCCCATAATTCTGCTATTCTTTGCAAAAAATAATTAATTAATATTAACAGCCATATATAAAAAAGATAATATGTATTAACCTTTATGCTTATGAACAAAAGGTACTACTCATCATCTTTGTATTCAATCTAGAAAATGCATACCCCAAAATGTATTTGTCATTTGAGCCTCGTTCTTTGAGCCATACACCATAAATTCTGATTTGCTTTTGATATTTGATATTAATAGTTCCATAGATTTAGGATTCCTGGAGAGTTTAAGTGTTTTTGTAATCTCATGCTGATCTGCGGAGGAATGTAAATTGTTCTCTATTTTCTTCATTGCCATAACGTTTATATCGTAGGATGCCCCCGTTTTCTCATACTTAATGATATCTCGCCAGTAGGGATAAAAAATAATCAGTTCCAAAAATTCTTTTAGATTATTTGATATTTTTCCACACATTCCCTCTTTATTTACATACCCAACTGAATAATTATCATCTACAAGATTTCCCATGCCACCGATTGTGCCAAAACAATTTCCTTCATTATCAACAGCAAAAATCCAAAAACATGGAACGGGATAGAACTGGAAATCATCTAATTTTTGTGTGGTGCAAAAAATCACATCACAACTTTTTTCCAATAGTTTATAAATATCTAGATTTCGTTCATTTTGGGGAATGGGAACAATATTTTTTCCTGCTAAAACAACTTCCATTTCCGATTCAATAAAATATCCCATTACCCCATTTTGTCCTTCAATATCTATTAATAGTTTTGGAGATATACCCACTACTCTTCAATCCTTCCTGTTGTGAAATTATTCTTCCCTAGCAAAATCTATCTGGTATAATTTATAATAAAACTGTAAATTAATTACCAATTTGACTGCTTCGTAGAATGAAACGATTGTATCTAGCACACCTTAAAAAGATGGCGCCAATTAATCCAGAAATTAGTAGTTTCGTAATTTAGGAAGAATGTACTCTAATTTTACAATTAGTGTGTTAGAGACAATGTTCATTTTATCTATATAGTAACCTTGAATTTATTTAACTTCCTCTTTTTTTACCAAGTCATCGAAGAAAAATATTCCTTCTGTAATGTTTATAAAAGTTATTCCATTATCACCCTTGAGACTGTACGCTTTTCCATTGCTATACACAGTGATGCAATTAGATGGTTAATTAGCTAGCCGTAAATTCCGTCACTTATCTAATATAGCCGGTTTAATATCCTGATTTTTTACAATTCATTTCTGTTATCATTATCTCAATAACAGTGACTGCCTCTATCTGCTCATCTCTGTATTCAAAAGTTTTATCTTTCGAATACTGGCTCATTATTATATTCAATGCTTCTTTCTTGTCTAGCTTCTCCTCAATAAATCTTACGATTCCAAAACCTATTATACTAATGAACTTCATTCCCCAATTACAAGCTATATCTTTTTTTACTAGTTCCGTATCAACTTCCAGTTCGAAGCAAACTTTCGGATTAGCTTTCATAATATCAATCTTTTTGCCCTCTTTAGCAGAGTGCAAATACAAACAATTATTTTTATAACCAAAACTCATAGGAACCACATATGGGATATTATCGACACATAAACCTAACCTACAAATGTCCGCCCTCTTCAAAATCTCTTCAATCTCAGCAATATCTCTTACCTCTTTCTCACTTCTTCTCATCGCTTTCTCCTTTTCTTCCTTTTATTTGATTAACATAATTAAGTAGCTAGTTTAGAGCAGCAGCCATCTAATTATTTCTTTATCACCATTGCCCATGATATAAGGTTCTTTCTATGACCGCTACAATACAAGTTGTAATAATATTTAGAATTACTATCAAATTAATTAGAATTTTTTTAGATAAAGTATATTTTTTCAACATTCCATAAACAATGGGCACTTCTACTAGAAGCGTCATAAATAAGTAACCAAATAAAACTATGTAATAGGGTCCTTTTGTGAAGGCATCTTTCCATGCATTTACCCAACCTCCGGATATTGCCCTAAACGTATGGGCTCTTACAATATAGGGGAAAATGAATGAAGCTATATTGGCTAATACAATTATTGCAAGGATCTTAATTCTTTCCCATTTTATTAGGTTCAGCTTACCCAAAATTAAAATACCTGTATATTCAATAGCTAGAGTAAAAATAATTGCAAGTGGTAATAATTCTTTGGGGCTTGATGTTAACCAGCGCCAAGATGAATTAGCATAGACTAAACTATTATGAGATATGATGAACACTAATAAACTAGTTGCAAAAACATATTTCAATTTAAGTTCCTTTTTTGATTTCATTTATTTTTGTCACCCCTTTAGCTAACTGTATTCGTTAAGTAGTATCTTTATAAATATGCTGATGTTGTATAACGCCTGCATGAACTTATGGCTATATGATGCTTGACCCATACTTCAGATAAATGATCTGAACCAAAGCTTCAGATACTTATAGCTACTAAAACAGTTTTTTCTATCTTGGCTAAAATAGTTTTATTTTTAACACATTATGGATTCTCTTTTATAATATAAAAGTGCATATGCACTCAGACATATCTGAATTATACTTAAAATCATAAATTCTACAGTTGCCAAGTACCACTCCCCCAGTATTATTATTTGAGCTACAATACTAACGAACAATATCGACCCCATTAAAGTAGACATAAAACATGCATTTTTATTTTCACTTCGAAAAAAGGATATTGCTACATAAATATTTCCTAAACCAAATAAAACAATTACAATTATTCCAGGTATAACCCAACTTGTAAATGGTATTATTGAAAGCCATTCTTTTGGATACTCTGCAAAAATTCCTTTTTTAGAGTTTACCATCATTGCACCAATAGCAATAGCGCCTACTCCTAAAATAAAATCATAAGCTCCCAACAGTTTTCTATTAATTTTTCGTTTCACTATTTACGTCACCTCACTAAATTACTAGTCCTTTTCTTTTTATAGGACCTTGGAAAAAGATATGATGCAGTAGACCAAAAATAATTATGCCCTCTCTTAGCATTAATCTACTTTAACTTCAAACTCTATTTTTAATACTACCTTTTCTACTTGTTCTTCATCTAAAGAGAAATCTGTGTATGCTGTAAAAAAATATTTTCCCTTAGGTAATTTCAGCTCTTTTTCTGCATAGTAATTCTTCCAAAAACTAGCATTAGGGTCATTTTCACAATAACCACTACTTTTTAAAAATGGAATAGTATATATTTCTCCTTTTTTTAAAACCGTCGTCTTCAGTATATCTAGGGTTAAACCTTCATTAAAATATTCTTGCCCGTTATAAATTGTATAGTGAAAGTATGGCTCTCCTGACCAGATCATAATGCTATCTTCTGCTCCAATATATTCTATAGTAGAGTACATACTGATTTCTTCATTATCTTTAAAATCTAGCTTATTAATATATGTTTTTATTAGAAAATTTTCATCCTCTGTCGTAAAAATATGATAGTTTGCACTTTGTGCTTCTTGAGTAATTTCATATTGAGAACAGGCTATAAAAACGAATATAGCTATTAGAACTAATCCAATCATCTTTATTTTTCTCATATAAATAGTTCCTTTCTAAATGAATTTATATGAATATAGACGATATCTGATTAAAAAGGTTTCTCTTTTTTCTACTCCTATTTCGTACATATTTTCTATCTGCCGCACTTTTAAAAGATAATTTGGCTGTTTATTATTATTACTCCATTCTTTAATTCCTTGAAAAATAGTAAATAATATAAAACCACATATTATGATAAAAAACAAAGGAAAAACTGATTCCATAAAATAAAACATATTCATAATTTTGCTCCTTTCGCTTAAAATATATTTTAAGAGAATACTATTTCCTCCTCTAATAAAATTATATTATTTAATTCTATATTAAGTTATATAAATGCAAATTTGCTTCGTATAGTTCATCAAGTACACATGAAAAAAGAATATGAAACATAACAACATAACTATTTTAAACTTGGCACCCTTAGTTGAAAAACCTCTTTATCGTTCTTTAATTCAATCCTCTCTTTCATTTATTTCTGTCACATATAGAGTAGTTTCATGGACAGTTGTAATATTAATAGGCTCAACTATTTCTTCTAACATTTCATCAGAGGATAGCTCGAAAACAATTTTTCCTTCATACATATCTAAGTTCAGACGAATTGATAATGCCCCCTTATGCTCTTCATTTATTTGTGAAGGCATCTTCCCAGGTATTTATCCAACCTCCGGTATTGATCTTAGCGTATGGGCTCTTATAATATAAGGTAAAATAAATGAAGCTATATTCGCTAATACAATTATTGCAAAGATCTTAGTTCTTTCCCATTTTATTAGATTCAACTTCCCTAAAACTAAAATACCTGTTTAGCTTTCTCTTTTTCAACCAAATCATCGAAGAAGAATATTCCTTCTGTAACCTTTATAAAAGTTGTTCCTTTATTAGCTTTGAGACTATATGCTTTTCCATTGCTATATACAGTTTTTTCATTTGAACTGATAACAAAAGAACTTCCATCTTTTAAATGAAATACAAATTTAATTAATGCCTCTTTTTTTTCTGGTGCTCCGAGCTTGTAAGATAGAAAATTAGTCAGATTTATTGCCTTCTTTATGTCCTCGATTTCTGTAAGCTTTCGTGCATTAGTATCTAACCTAGTATTAGAAATTTCAACATAAGAAACATCTTCTATTTTGGGAACACCAAACAAAGGGATACCATTCATAAAAAAATACCCAATAGTTGTAATAATTACCGATACTGTTATCGGAATAAGATAATATAAAAATCTATTATGTCTGACTTTTTTCATCTAATCTCTCCTATTCACTTCTATTGTTCTTTATATTATATAAATAATCTTTGTTTCATCTTATTCATCTAGTAGGTCTTTAAAAGATGATGCGACAATTATTTATCTAGCTTCTTATTTATTTCTTCCAACATACTCTCTATTCTTTTGATTTTTTCTTCATGCCTTTTAATGCGTTTAGGTAATTTAATGACTAGATAAAAAATCAAATAAATAATTCCAACCCATACTAAAGTATTAAAAAGCTGAAAAAGCAGAGTCCAACTAAATTCTATGATACCGAGTTTCACAATAAGTACACTCCTTTCGTTTAATGCATTTCATTTTCAATAGATAATATATTGCTCAACGCATATAATGACTATTAAACTTGTATACTTTTGCCTTCAGGCAGAATCAGCCAATTAGATGCCTATAACCCTTTACTTCATAAATAATATTTCGGCACTTGCCTTTTTAACTTATGGTATAAGTATTTTTATTATCTCATGGTCTGGATGCATTGTCTTTATACCATTTTTTTCTTTACACCCCCATAAGAATGCTAAATATTTTTTCTATGCATCTCACAGTGGAAAAGTTGACAGAAGCTCTCTCATATTTATGGAAAGGTTAGTTTCCGATAATACATATTTAGTATGCCTATACTTAAAATCATCCTTTTATTTCCTGATAATAAAATCACTCATTTTTACTTCCTTCCATTCGATTCCTTTGGGAGAAATATTAGAATATAGAGTTATTAAATCATTTTTATCTATAATAGCTTTTAATTGGAAATTCATTTCTTTGGGTTGTAAGTATTCATCGTATAATTGTTGATAGTTTCTACCGCCACGTTCTTTCGCTTCTTTAATGTACTCAACTGTATCTGGGTCTTTATCATAATTTTTATGTGTCAGCTTATATAAAAAAATAGCTTCAACATTTCCATTCACAACTTCTTCCTGATAATCTAATATTTCAAAATCTAACAATTCATAGTATGGTGTAAAAGCATTTTTACATTCTTCTTCCATATATACACTTATTTTATCATAATTTATATCATCGGTTGTTTCTTCTATATCAACGGAAATCTCATTATCATTTATTATATTATCAATTTCTTTTTGTGTAGTTACATTATTACATGCAGAGGCCCCAAATGCTACAAGCATTGCTAATAAAAGTATTATAATTTTTTTCATCTTATACTCCTCCTTGTAAAATACAATTATTCACTGTCTCCAATTATACAAATTATCTTTGTTTCACATTTGTTACCACTATTTATAAGACACCAGCAGCTGATATCTAAAATTTGGTAATTACCCTATATTGCTGATATACTCATTGTAATTCTACTTTTTCCAATTTTGAATCCCAATAAAATTACCTTCTTTAATCAGTCGTATCAATTCACATGTTCTGCTGACCTTACGCATCATTAGCATTCCTAGAAAGCTATCCTTGATTTCAACCCGTATAGAAGATTCATCAATTTTAATGTCTTCCATTTCTCCCCACCTAACAAATCTCCCCATATGATAGATTCCTTTTTCATAAACCACAATTTTTCTCCATGCTTCAATGACGATTATAAATAAATACAACTGAAAAACAATTGCATTTCCAATATTTCCCCACTTTGACACTCAATAATTGAACATAGTTCCTGACACAAATAATATCACTGTGAATATCTTCATTTCAGATTTATGGCGAAATGCCTCAACCTTCTTTCCTCCATGCCTTTTCTATTTAATATAGTTTTTTATCATTTTCCTTAATTTGTAAATGACCAGAAATACAGTGATAATATTCAAACCTAAAGCCCATTTAAACAATGAATAAATTTATTCCAATTTTTTCCTCCTTTTAAATATAAATTAAGAGAATAATCATTTTGCTTGATTATTGTCGTGCAACCATTTTTTCAATTCTTCAAAATGCTTAACCTGAAGCATATCTTGTAGCATATCCTTTATTCATTACGTCTTTCTTGTTTAAAAATGATAAGGAAAATTAAGTATCCATTTGTCCTCTTAAACCTTAATAATATTGCTGACTAAAATGTATAAGCAATTCTCTTGTTAATAATCAGACTGATTTTCTGATATATAAACAATCCATTTTGACAAAGCTGCTCTACTAAACAAAATATTGCGGTCTATCTTGTAATACGGTATTCCTTTACCATCCTTCAACTTAGAATTTTCTACTATAAACGCTAATTTTTCTTCTGATATATTTAGAAAAACAGCTGCCTCAGAAAAAGACAAAATATCCTCGTTAATTTTCTGCTCAACCACGACTTGTTGGCTGATTTTTCCAAGTGCTAGTATAGATTTTCCTACAAAGAAGCCACTAAAGGCAATTGATATACTTAATAGTATAAGTGATGGAACTAACCACTTTTCTAACCGCATTTTATCTTCCTCTCCTTTACTTTATTTCACATAACACACTAATCACATCTTTAATATTTATAACCACATTAAACCGCTCTTGCTTAATCCTATCTCTTTTTAGAGTTTCTCTCCCCATGAAAAGATATGGTGCACTGACTTTTCTCCTGACACTTGCTTCCAGCATTCTTGTACAAACATTTTGTTATCTCCTGTTCTGCACTTCAAATTCTCTACAATTAATCGTTAAGCGGTAATTTTCTACATATTTTGATTGCGTATTTTAAAAATGGCCTACCGTGATTAAAGATTAATTCAATAACTTTTTCTGAAAGTATTGCATTCCAACCATTAATATTGCTCCTAATACTATATAAAATAGTCCCGAAGAAGGAAATACTGTTAAGTCAATTTGTTTAATCCTGCTTTTTAACTCTGTTTTTACTTCTTCATAAATAGAAAGGTTTCTAATATTTTTTAGACTAACCTCTACAGAACTTAATGATTGCGTATAGGTTATTCGTCTACTATCGTAGTCTTTTAAAATCACAGTGTTATTCTCTTCTCCATAAGATATATTTTTTTCATTTAAGATATCAGTTAATGCTGACAATACCATTTCCGCATTAACATTAGTTAATGTATATCTTCCTCTAGCTATAAAAATAACCAACGCAGATACTGATAAAATAAGAATAATTAGATATTTGATTCCATAACCCATTTCAATTATCTGTATGGCAGGATTTAGCATAGTAAAAAAGAAGATAAATATACCATCACACTCTCTTCTTATCATGAATTTTTTTCTAGTTAATAGAATAAGTCCATAAAGTATAATCAAAACTCCCCAAGTCGCAGTTCCTATAAAAAACATTTAATTTCCCCTTTCTGAAGTATCAGATTATATTTGTTACATTAGGACTCTATTTAACTTATTGGAAGCAATTTCAAGATTTTTCACTTTATTGTGTTGCAACCACATATCTACTCCTTTAAGCTTTCGAATTAGTGGAGTCTTATGTTGAAAAATCACATAGGGTAATAAACAATTTTCTTTTTGTGTAGCTTATTTTTTCCTTCCTAAATACCAATCAAAACATCTCATTAAAGGATAATATTTCTTTCCACAATATATTCTTAGTAAACTCCTCTTAATGGGTTTTAATGATGACATACCTCTATTATTTTTCCTCCTCAAAATTATCGTTATTGTAAAGTAATGATTTACTACACCATACCTCAAACGCTTGCAACAGATTGTAATTTTCTATTACAACCCTATAATAACATTAAATAGAATATTACGATGTCGATATTTGCAGCCTAAATAAATAGTTTTGTAGAATCTTCCCTCTATCTCAATTACAGTATTTTTTTAACTCTCAGCTTCCAAATTAGACAAACTGTAAAAGTGTTCGACGAAATGTGCTGAAACGTTCTGAAGTAATGTATAAAACAAGCATTCTTTTCATATCTGAGTGAACTAGAATCACTTAATCCCAATGATAAACCTCCCCCTAAGCATATTATGTTTATGCCAAATAACTGAGGTTATTCAAATGTTGCTGAAAAGTTATTCATTTCAATTCTATCTAATCCAATAAGTAGTCCCGTTATAATGAATGCAATATCTAAGGGGAACGTTGGCTTTAATTAATGCTGGATTGGCACAAGGAAAAAATAGATCGGGGCTAAACTGGTTTTTGCTATCTCTAATTTTGGGGCCTATTGCTACCTTGATGCTTGTTATGTCTGATAAAAAATACTATTAAGTAAAATATTTATTATTTGATGTATCGTTATTATAAATAAACCTTAGTCGACTGCACTATACCGTAAAAAAGATAGCGGGTGAAGCCTAAAGAAATATATAATTTTGTAATCGTAGCTAATACAATGATGATGAATAAGGTAGCTTCAGATGTAGCATTGACAATACAGGAACATTTAAAACAAATCCAAACAGCTGCTGATCGTATTCCTTTAGGAAACGCTATTGGAAGTCAGTTGCTGGCGCAGTACGGACCAAAAATTAAATTGGTGGTTACTCCCCTTGGTATGGTGGATGTAAATTTCGGTACAGAGTTTGAACAGTCTGGTATCAATCAAACGCGGCACCGTATATTTTTAATTGTAAATACAAAAGTAAGAGTAATCATACCCTTTAGTTCTAACACAATCGAAGTAACTACATATATGCCAGTAGCTGAAACGATTATTGTTGGAAGGGTACCTATGAATTATATCAATGTACCAAAAGACCAATTTTTAAATATAACACCATTGTATGGAGAATAGAATACTTAAGTTATCTATAGACGCTTTACAAAATTAAATAAAATTTACCATTAAACTACACTTAGTTATAGTAGCAAACAGAATGAAAATTTGTATTGGGGAAAAGTTTAAAAGATATCCTTATAATACTAAAAAAAGGGTAACAGAGGGGTTTGAAATGAGTTTTATACTATCACAAATTAACTCGTATAAACTATTATTAAAAGTCTTAGGATACACAAAGAGTCGAAGAGAACCCGTATAAAAAAAACACTATAAGAACATTTTACCAATCTTTTAAACTCAAGCTGCTATATCCCCATCAGAAAATCCTTCGTATTCTTCGTATTCATAGATGGGAAACTCTCTAGCTTCAAAATGATTTTTAGCATATTCTTTGCACATTTGTATTTTGTTCTGAATAGACTCACCCTTGCCGATGAACTTTAATTTTCTTGAATAGATTGCTATTTTCATTTGAATTACCTCAACTATTTATCACAAACATAATATGCTTAAGGGAAGGGGTTTACCATTGGAATTAAATTAACTTGGGCTAATCAAGGACATGAAACAGAACGTTTGTTTTGTTATAGTATGTTTAGGAAGGAAAAATAGAAGCTGGGAAATGAACCCAGCCCCCTATTACTTCTTATTAGTCTTTTGTCTTTCTGCCTCTTCAACCACTGCTCTAGAGACAGAATTTCCGCTATGTACATATATAAATCCGTCATCCTTAGATATATCTACATGCATTTCAGTACCTATTTCAGTACCTATTTCAGTACCCATTTCCTCATTAAATTCTTCTATAGCCTTTGCTGCGTTAGGATTTAGCAATTTTTTTCTAGTCAAAGCAAATCACCTCTTCTATAGTATTTGTCTTATGGTTATTATTGTTTGTAGTACATTGGTACATTGCTCTTAATGTCATACAGGAAATAAAAAACCAGATTGATTTACGCTACCCTACTACTTTTTATTAATTAGATCTTTTTCTGCCATTTCAATTAGCCTTTTTGTCATATTACCACCGATTTTACCACCAATTTGAACTCTGGTGTTTAATTCCTTTGCCATTTCTTCTCTCATCTGATTTAATGCTTTTAACGCATTAGGATCTAATGGTTCTCTTGTATTCAATGCAGCTCACCTCTTTTGTGATTACTTATTATTATTCTCTGTATAAATTTTCTCTACATACTAGGTAATTTAAGGTGAAGTTTTGGAAATTATAATATTATCTGTAATAAAGGAGGTAGTAAATTGATAGGCTTATTAATCAAACTCGTAGTTTGTCCTGTTGTAGTAGTGTTGGCTGATATCATACTTCCTGGCATTAATTATACAAACCTATACCAGCCAATTATTGTAGGTGTTATACTTGCTGTATTAGCTCATATGATGGAAATAGCTATATTAAGAAAGGGATCATCTGGAATAAGCAACCTTATGGACTTTATTGCTGCATCGCTTGTTATCTATTATTCTCAATTGTTATTTACTGGAGCTAGAATAAGCATTTATTCAGCTATGTTAGCTGCTTTCTTGCTGGCTATTACTGAATACTTTCAGCATGTATGGCTTATTAACAAAGGAAAGACAAAAAAGCCAGAAGATGAGTAATTTGCAGGGTAGGTGAGCGCCTACCCTAGCAACCAATATTTTACTATTAATACTTAAAGTTATATTCCTTTATATAGTTCATGAATGCCCCTCCCTAACCTAATATTTTTATTCCGGCCATAGCTAAAGCCCTTGAAAAAGTGCCTAAAACATCCCATAGAAGCATGCTGGGCTTTGATTCAATATCTTCTATTTTTTTGGCTATTGTGCTTACGATATCTTTAATCTTATTTAGTATCTTGAAAATCATATTAGTTCTTTCCTTTGCTAGTCCACTCTGCACTCTAGTGTCATTATCCGTATAAATTCACATAACATACGTTTATCTTCTTTCCGCAAAATAAAAACACCCAGTTGGGTGCTATAAAACTAAATACATTATCACTGATGATTTTAAAGTTTGTATTAGAAATTCAAATCTATATCTGTGCTATCGTTCCATCCTTCATAGTTTTTTATGTTCTTTCTAAGTTAACGGGCCATAAGCAATGTTCCTATAACTATCATTCCAAGTCCTATCATTAAGAATGTAAAAAACATAGGATAATAACCAATGACTCCTAAATTGTTCTTGTTGCCATGTTCCTTCATAAACTTAAAATAGGACCTTCCTAAAATTTTACTTCCACTTGCTCCAATGATAAAAATAATAACCCCCATTAATTGGACAATTCGCCATAAGTTATTCATCGATTTTTCCTCTTTTCATGCTAAAGGTTAATGTTCTTATCATTTAATGCTCGTTAAAATCGAAGTTACGGGTTAACATTTCTTGAATTTTCTTCTCTATCGCATCTAAATCAAGCTCTGCCTCTTTTTTAATACTCTTTCTAAGCATTGGTCCCACTTGTTGTATGTCATCTAGCAAATCTTGTAACAGCTCAAATGCTGCAGTTGCTTCTACAATTTCTGCAGGTGTCTCTGCAATATTAGCTAATATTGCTGTTTCTGTCCTTGATGCTACTAGTGGACTTTTAAGCGCCTCAACATACACATGGGTTCTTCTACCAGGCCCACGATTATCCTCTATTGGCTCAAGTGCTACTATTTTATCGGAACGTACAAATTTTCCATATCCTAAAGGAACAACAATATTTTCTCTTACTTCCACCTTTTCCCATCCTTTCTGTAAGGTATAAATCTACAATTATTCATAAGTTGAATAGATAATCACTATATGATTATTATTTCCTTAAAATCTTTTTAAATTAGTAATTATGCAATTGAATTTAGGATGGGATAATTATCTTTTCTATAATTTACTGCCCCTTATCTGAAAACTTTGTTCTTGATTTCTTTAACATCCTTTTGTACATCTTCAATGATGTTAAATCTACCACTTAAGTCTTGAATAATCTCTTGATACTTTGTTTCTCTTTTACTGTTTTCTTTTAATACATAAAAAAGCAAATAACCAAAGAGTATAGCAAATACCCTTAACCTACCAGCATTTTGATAACCTCATTTTCCATAGCCCACCTACTTTCTGAAGTTAAAGGATCGTTTTTAGCGCATAAAAATAACACGCTTTTCTAGCATGTTTATGTCGTATAAATTTCCTTACGTGTCTTACTTCAACAGACAAAATCCTATCTTATATCCTTTTTGTGAATCGTACTCTTGTGTAATTTTCATAACCTATAAGTTCGTAGGTTCTGTTGATTTCTATACTACTAACCCTACAATCGTCCATTCATCAGGTCTTTCTAATCTTGATTGTTGCTCTATTTCGGGATTCCAATCAGGATTTTCTTTAGGCACTTCTATTTTTTCTCCTGTATCCTCATCAATAACAGTTTCATAGATGTAAGCACCCCATTCGTCTTTTAGCCATCTACCTTGCCATGAAAAAAGCGTGTCTCCAAGTATTACTCCTGCTGTTGCACTTGTAACACCTATAATACACTCTCCTTCATTTGCAGTCCTGACACCATGACCATTTATAGTTTGTAATAAACCATAACCCTGTTCTACACCTGTTATGCCAGCTGTAAGCATTAATACACTTTCTGGAACTGGGCATCCATATCTTTCTCTACGCTTGATTAAAGCTTCCTCATCATTCACTTCTCCTTCTAGGTCTTCCCAGTTCTCTCCTAGATAAGTGTTGATAAAAGTCTTTAACGCTTCTGTACCTTTTATTTTAGAATCTTTAAATTCTTTTTTATCACCTCTATTACCCTGTACTTCTATATCCATATCATCACATACATCAATATAATCTTCACCGTAAAAAGCTGCTGGATCATAACTAGACAGCTCATCCAACACTTCAAAACATTCTTTTTTAATAAGCTCTTGAATTATCCCTATATCGTCTCTAGCGATCAGTGCTGGAGCCGGCTTTGAAGCCATAGCTAAAATTTTACTTCCAAAAGAAGTTAGCACATCATTCATCACTCTTTTAACATCTTATGAATGATGCATCTCACCCCTCATGGCAGCAAGCTTTAATTCAGTAATTTCTCTTTTGGTTTTTTCATGAAGAGCTTTTTCCTTTTCTAGATCTAGTTCAGCTTCATTTTTACTGTCTTGTATATCTTGGTTTGTCTTGATATGAATAATATAGTTTTTTACACTATCAGCTAAACTGTATCTCCCTCTTTTAACTTTAACCAAAATACCCTCTTCACTTAGCTGCCTTACTCTTTTATCGGTCAAGCTAAAAAGATCAGCAAGTACACCACTGGATACAGTTACACTGTCAACGGATTCAATTTTTTTAGTGTTTATTTCATTCATAAAATCACCTTATTGGTAGTGGAAATGGCAAATAAAAATTTTTTGAATCCAGACGGATTTTGGGGTCGAGAATACCCACTGGTTTTCGTCTTTTTCAGAAGAACCCGCTCTTTTTTCTTATTTGAATGTAATAAAACAGTGATATTTTTACATTCGCAAATATTTTTTGCTACTTATATATCTATTATTTTTATCAGCCAATGTAATGTCACCTTTTTTTATTACATTAAAGGCATAAGAAGAAATTACTTCCGCTTTTGACTTATATAGTCCCCTAATTTCTTCACATGCTTATCAACCATATCCTGTCTCACTCCAATATATCTTAAAGCTGATGAAACATCCCCTTGATTAAGAGCTTCTTTTACTGCTACAGGATCTTTCTCTGATAAGATATAAATAATATATCCGTAGGTTTTTCTCATAGAATGTGTTGCAACACATTCTATGAGAAAAACTTTTGCTGCACCCTTAATTATCCTCCATGCCTGTACTGCACTTATTGGTTGGTTTGTTCCTTTCCGTGACTTGAAAAGATACTCGTAGTTTTCTTTATCATGAATATACTCATTTATGATTTGCCTTAAATCATAATGTAAAATAATCTTTCTTTCTTTTTTTCTTTTCCCTCAAATAGATAAACTCTTTGTCTTTTACATCTCTTACCCTCAGTTTCAAAATATCAGAGATTTTTAATCCAGTATGAATTCCAAACATCCACATCACATAGTCTCTCTGATTTCGTACTCTAAGGTATTCAGCAATATCATATACCACATCTATATCCCTGATGGGCTCAACTGTATTCATTGACACCACCTACTATTTCAAAATTAACGCCATAAAAAAAGAGCTCCATAGCCCACTGTTAAAAAACTTTCTTTGAGTAATTATAATTCTTTTTGTATAAACTCTTTGAGCTTATCTGAGGCATTACAATGCTTATCATTTATTACCTTAGTAATATCATTAGAAATATATTTTCTATTACTTTTACCAGTGTTGACCCTATACCCTTACTTCATTCGTAAAAAACAAAGACACTACCAGTATGTATCGCCCAGTAGTGTCCGCTGGATGTCCAGTAGGACTCTAATATGCTTTTTTTCTATCTCTTAAAGTATAATCCATCTGAAGATTTCCATTATGGTTACTTATTTCAATATTTATGTGATCTAATTTACCCTCAGTTTCAGCCATGCTCAGTACTGACTTAACAAATTCACTTATTTGGTGCTGTAACATTTCCTTTTTTCCAAATTCTATTTCCCTCATGAGGTCCCTCCTTAATTGTTATATTACCCGTTTGTTTTTTCATCATGGTGCTTTCTTTATCTGCTTTTTTTCATAAAATCTATAATGCACTTACTAACCTGCCTAATACTTCTGATTACTGTAAGTTCAAATATTACTACAATTTTTTATTGATTAAATCCTATAATTTTGCCTACCTTCATTCTATGTTTCCCCACCCATATTTTATAACCCTAAATGATAGTAAATTGTTTAAAGTCAAATCAGTTTCTAGAACTTCTAAAACATTAGAAAGCATGTATTTAGTTCATATTACTAAATCATGAAAACAATAGGCTGCCCAGTGCTAGATGTTTCTGTTGACTCAGTTGAAGAAAAGTCAATTGTACTAATTAATTCTTTGAAAGGGGCGATTTTATGAAGTTACTTATGAATCCTTTACTTAATTTTCTACTTAATCTTGCACTTAATCTTTTGGCATGCTTTCTTTGGCAAATCGTCAAAAGATATTTACTGAAAAACTTATAGCATGTGTGATATATTATAGTTTGACTGTAAGTTTTTTCCATGGTACTATTATTATAATCTTCACTGGTTTGGGGGTGTTTTATGTCTGATAAACTTCTAACTTTTAAAAGAGATTCTGCCTTTAATCTAATGGAAAGAATTTTTTCTGTTGGCATAGCTCCTCTGCTTTTCCCAGCCTTTTGGTTAGGAAGATACTTTGCCATTTTGTTTCCTGCAGATTATCAAGTTCCAGCTGAAACCCCTGGGTTTGTCACTTTCACGTCTGGGCCTAATATCATGCTTGGGATCTTGGTTGGAGCAGGT
This sequence comes from Clostridium formicaceticum, assembly GCF_001854185.1. Taxonomy (NCBI): domain Bacteria; kingdom Bacillati; phylum Bacillota; class Clostridia; order Peptostreptococcales; family Natronincolaceae; genus Andreesenella; species Andreesenella formicacetica. Next base: position 2,988,666 of record NZ_CP017603.1, on the reverse strand, counting down.
GTTCTAGTTATCTCCATTTTAATTTGGAAAGTTATCTGTCAATCCTTATTAATCGTCCTTGAGGCCTTTGAAACCTATACAAATCGTCATAGTAAGGAAGATTAGTTCTTTAGGTACAATTTAATATTGTACCATTTTTATTTAGTTCATTAGAGCTTGCTTCATAGCATCTAAACCTCACTTCCAAGCCATCAAGATAACCCAATAAAGCCCTCTTTGCTGATTTAACTTCTTCCATCACCTCAGTCAATCATGATTTTCCTCCTATTCCTCTTCAATCTGAATCCATTTTCTAAATTTCCAACCGCGCTGATATAGTTTTTCAATATGTATCATTACTGCATTTTTCAACATTGTTGGATATTTTTCTAATAACTTTTCTATGATTCCTATACAAACTTGCATTACATCAAGAACTTCACTCAACACACAGGCTGCCGCCGCTCCTTCGTCCTTCAAAGTGTTTTTATCTTTGCATTTCTCAGAGTAATCTAGCATTTGAACTGCAGTTCTAAGCTCATAAGACTCTTCTCTGAGTTTCTTTAGATGCTCATTCCACTCATGATCCTTTTTTAACACCGGCATTTTAATATTAATCATTGTAGCCCCCCTCCATGCTTTCTTGCAACTCTCTATAGATAAACTTCACATCTTCCATCACTTCTGATAATTTTCTCCCACTTAGTATTACTTCAGATGCTAAGCCAGCTAGATTCCATGCTAATTTATCCATGTGATCCCTCCTAAATTACTAACCTATGATTTAGTTCAATCCCTTCAAATTCCACAATCTTACCCCTAGACATTTCTATAATTCTACTGCCAACTGCTTCATCAAATTCTAAAAGCTTATCAACGGCATATTCGCTAGATACTATCACTGGCAAACCTTTTAAGTATCTGTAGTTAATAATTTCAAACATAATATTAATATCTGTATCATTTACCTTGTTCTTTTTAAGGAGCCCCTTAAATAAATCATCTATCATCAGGACGCTACAAGTCTTATATTTACTGATTTCCCTTTGATAATACTCTTCATCAATGATGCATTGTTTCAAATGGGTAATAATTTCTCTATACTGCATATAGAGCACACCAATGTTTCTGCGCATCAACTCATTAGCAATGGCAATACTTAAATGAGTTTTAGCTGCTCCTACTTGTCCAAAAAAAGCTATGCTATTATTTTTCTGTTGACTGATTTTCTGGAAGGCAGCTACATACTCCATAGCCATTTTTTTAGCATTTATAATAATCAAAGGCTTTTTGTTGGTATCATAGTTCTTGAAGGTTTTTCTTTGGAAAGCTTCTGATATACCTGATTTTTGCAGAATCCTTTGATATATTTTAGTCTCTCTGCATCTGCAAGGTTTTACAGAGTGCCTGTCTATAATATATTCCCTATCCTGACATATAGAACACTGATATTTTACTTCTTTTTCAGCCACTTCCTCCTTGGTAAAGGAATTTTGCCTTATCAAATTCAATCGTTTTTCCATTTTTGCCATTAGAGCTTCCACTTGAATAATCCCCCCTATTTTTATTCTTATCTGCCCTGTCTCTTATGTGGGCTTCAACTGCATCTAAAGTGTCTAGACCTTTGGAATACCAATCCTTTAAGACAGTATTAATCTGCTTCATGCTCCTAGCGTTATAATCAACTGCTTCTTCGATGGCTTTAATAATTACATCAGCTGACATTTGATTAAGCCAACCACTAAGTTTTTCTGCTTCCATAGGACTAATGGGGTGAATATTTTGGTTGAAGGCGTGCACTATTCTTTTGAAATTATCATCTACCAAACCTTTTTTATCTTCGTTGGGTACCAGCTTCTTTTCTTCTTCTTCATAAATAATATTATTTTCTTTCCTTGCATTACTGTCATGTGAAAAATAGTATGCCTCTTTCATCATTTTACCCCTTGTATAACTGTGTCTAGTTCCTTAACTCCCCATTGCATCATTTCACCCATAAGTTTTATTAAAATAAGAGATCAGGTAATCACCCCTGTTACAATCCTCTTTCTTTCCATTTTGAATTTAATATGATATACTTAGGTTAAATCAAAGATTTTTTAAATAGCCGATACAGTTGCCCTGGTCGGTTATTTTCTTTTATGACGTACTTTTCTCTTATACATTTCTCATTATGCTGTTTAATAAGCTCCCCGACATTTAGAAAGTCCCAAAGTCTTAGCTTAAAGGTTTCTATAACATGTTCTAAGTCAAGTAATTCAAGTCCCCAATGCCTTATTTCCTCAAGCTCTTCCTTGGTGCAATCTGCTTCACCCTTTTTATTTAACATAAGCTCAGTTAACCGGTCTAAGCCTTCTTGAGCTTCTTTAGCCTCCTGTCGATACTTTGTAAGGATTGCCATAGGTGATAGGTCTACATTGTTTAATATTTCGTAGCAGTATTTCTTCCCTATAGGACACTCTTCTTTGCAGTACCACATACTTAAATGGTGTACTCCGTAGACATCATTCATTTTATCCGCTACTGCTGGCAATGGGGTTATTTCTTCATACTCAATTTTGGCTATTGTTCTTTCGCATATTGGCAAATACTCAGCTGCCTGTTCTCTTGTCAGCCCAGCCTTTTCTCTTGCAAATCTATACATGTTTTCCCCTTCCTTCCTGCATAAATGTTCATGGTAAAGACTTGACTCAAGTGATATAGTGTAAATAATTAGTTTATCTTTCTTGCTTTCTCTTTCTCTCCCCTAAGATAAGTTTTCAAATCTTTTACTTTCCCTGTAAAACAATAGATTTTAATACTCTCTCCTTTAATTACGGGTGTTCTATCAAAGGTAATCATTGGGCACCTCCCTTCAAAGGTACTTCCAGCACGATCTATGCCTCCTCTCGAATTACTAGTACTACTGCAGGCCCCTTTTCCTTGATTCTCTTTTGATTGTTTTTTACTTAGAATACTTGATGCTTGTCCGCTTTTAGAATACTGGTATGCTTTCTACATACAATCTCTTTGACAAGCTCCTCTATAGAATAATCGCTTAACTTCTTACCAAACATCGCTTCTCCCCCTTAATTTTTCACGATACAATCTACTAATTGCTCATAATATTCCTTTGCTCTGGGGTCATTATCTTCTATTAATTGAAATAGTTTATTGAATTTAATCTCTGCAAAAACAGCAGCTATTTTCTGCCCCACTTCATTTTGTTCTTCAAGAGATAAATCTTCAAATTTTGTGTCTCCTATATAAATATTTACCTTCACATCCCCCACCCCCGTATTAAACACTATGAAAATACTTGGTTGTACTATTCTAGGTATTTGTGGTACTGCTTGCCAATTTAGTTTTTCCCACCTTTTTTCTAAAGCTTTACCTTTTGCTCCAAAGAAACACCACTCCCCCTTACAATGGTTTTAGTTATTGTTATTTGGCGAAAGAATTTCGAAGGTTTGCTACCTTCTTTGTAGAACTTTTTATAGGGGGTGTCTGCTAATGAAAAAGGAGGCACAACTATGATTGTAAAATGTACAATATGTAGTAAAGACTTTAATACTGAACCAAAACTAACAACTTTTTGTGGTACTGAAGTCGCTTCTGAAAGTAGCTACCCAACAGCTACTATTGATACAACTTGTCGTGACTGTACTAAAGAAGAAAATAACTAAAACCTAACTCTAAGACAGGCACCCCCTTTTTTTCTTAATTATGTCTTTTGAACTTTTTCTTCTAGCTCATTGACTCTGTTTACTAACTTACCAATCATTTCATCCATTCTGTTCAAGTTATCAGCATTAAGTGCTGTTCCTTCTTCCTTAACTTCTCCTGCATCTGTTAATACTCTATCTTTCCAATTGATTCTGCTGTAATTAAGTTTTTCCATCCTTCACCCCTCCTCTCCTAAACCTCCTAACTCACACCCCTACAGAGACACCGAAGAAGCACCTCCCCCACCCTTATGCTGACTTTTCGTTGTGGCATATTGTATCACTTGTTGCAAAAAAATATCTTCTACTCTGACTTTGAAGTATTCTGCGATACGTTTAGCTACAATCACATTCGGAACCCTAATTCCATTTTCATAATGAGAATAGATTGCTCTATTAATACCTACACCTTTTGCTGCAGCCTCTTGAGTTTCTTTTCTTTTTTTTCTTAGCTCTTTTAATGTTAATTTTTTTTCCATAACAACCCTCCTTTAATACAAATTGTATCAAGGCCAACCTCTTTTTAAAATAAATATACTTTTTGTATCAAATGTTTCTTTTAGTATCAAAATTAGTTAATATTATCTTGAGGTGGTATATATGAAATTGCCAAATATATTAAAGGAATTAAGAGCTGCGAGAGGTTTAACACAAGATGACTTAAGCAGTGATTTAAATATTAATAGGGCTACTTATGCCCATTACGAAACTGGTAGAAGACAGCCTGATACAGATACTTTGCAATTATTAGCTGACTATTTCAACGTATCCGTTGACTACCTCCTTGGCAGATCCGATATAAGAAATCCTAAATTAAATAATAAATATAATAAACATACTGAAGAACTAACCAAAAAAGATGAAAAAGACATAGAAAAAAGGATGCATCTGTTGAAGGAAACGCTTATCTCAGACAATGAGTTAATGCTATCAGGTGAACCTATGTCACCAGAAGCTTTAGAATCTATCCTTGAAGCACTGGAATACGGTATGCGACAAGCCAAAAGAATCAACAAGAAGTATACTCCAAAGAAGCATAGAAAAGAAAGCGATTAGATGTTAAATAAAAATAATTTTTCAAAGGATGCTTTAAAATGAGTAATGAAGATAAAATGTTTAGTTTATTAGAAAAGATGTATGGTGAATTTACTTCTTTTAGAGAAGAAACTACCAAGGAATTAAAGGAGATTAAAACCGAAGTAGCTGACGTTAAAAAAACAGTAATCAAAATAGAAAATGACCATGGGAAAAAGTTATCTGCTTTATTTGATGGCTACAAACAAAACTCTGAAAAACTAGAACGCATAGAGCAAGAAGTCTCTAAGCATGAAGAAATGATTTATAGAAGAGTAAGGTAACAGATAGCACAGTAAATAAAAATAAAGGGTGATACTATGGAAAGTTTACTAAAAGAAATTCTAAGTGAAATTAAAACGATAAAGGCTGATATCAATGATTTAAAGCAGGGTCAAGTCAAGTTGGAAACTGGTCAAGTCAAGTTGGAAACTGGTCAAGTCAAGTTGGAAACTGGTCAAGCCAAGTTGGAAGCCGGGCAAGCTAAGCTTGAGGCTAGTCAAGAACGAATTGAAAAGAAATTAGATACCATTTATGACCAAACTGCCAACCTCACAGAATTTCGTACTGAATCTAATGAAAAACTAGACAATATCACTAATAAGTTAAACGCTGTTGAAGCTGTAACAAAAGAAAATCTTTACGATATTGCTAAACTTAAGCTCATTAAATAATAAATAAAACAATATTCAAACTTGCTTTAACAGCACCCAAAAGGGATTGGGGGAATTTTCATGGACATTAAAACATTAGCTGCTAAATTAGCAAAGAAATACAAGACTAGAGATCCATTTGAGCTTGCTTCTTGTCTTAATATACATGTCAAACTATGGCCACTAAATAAAGATATTAATGGGCTATATCAGAAGTGCCAGAGAAATAAGTTTATCTATATTAATAAAAAATTATCATATAGACAACAAATGATAGTATTAGCACACGAAATAGGACATGCGGTTCTGTACAAAGGACTTAACGTATGTTTTCTGGAGGCTAATACTTTTTTTGTTAAAAATAAACTTGAGACTGAAGCTAATCGGTTTGCTGTGGAGTTATTACTGTCGAATGAAATATTACATAACTACCCAAGTTACTTTACCATCGAACAGATAGCTTCTACTGAAGGAATAGATGTGGCACTTTTAAAATTAAAGTTATAAATAGTGATAAGTAGAAATAACCTAAATATTAATAAAGGGGCTATCGATAGCGCAAATTTCTGTGGCGGAAAATTTGATTATGGAGTTGTTGAAGCTCAAATTTGATTTGGGTTGTTTTTAAAGTATAGTCTTATAAAATCTTTTATTAGTGATTATATTTTATTAATTATTTTATTGCCTATTAAAACGGCTCCTCCAAAAGAAATCAGTGTGGGGCTTTTGAAGTTAATGTTATAAAGGGGGATAAACAATTTCAATTTCACCATTACAACTGGTATTAGATTACGAAAATCCACGTTTCATCATTCCACCAAATGCATCTCAAGAAGCTATCAGAGCGTACTTACTTCAATATGAAGAAATTGAGGATTTAGCCAATGGAATAAATGAATTTGGCGGATTGATGTTAGGAGAAAGACAAATATGTGGTTTTAGAAGGCAACCGACGTGTTTCTGCTTGTCAGTTACTTCTATCCCCTCATCTTACCCCTCCAGGATATAAAATACCAAGTATAAAGAACAAGACAAAAAATAGTATACAGCAGATTGATGTTGATATAGCAAGTAGTAGAATGGAAGCTCAAAGTAGTCTCGCATCAAAGCATATTGATGGTATAAAAAAATGGTCTACACTCTCAAAACAGAAATTTTATGCTAACTCTTTTGATGGTGGCAAATCTATTGATTTTATTTCTGATGTAACTGGTACTTCAAAACCTAAAATTAAAACAGGTATTATTGAATATAAATTACTTAATTATGCATTTAATCTTAATGTATGGACAGAAGATGAATTAATAGAATATTTAGATCTGCAAAAATTAAAACCTACACCATTTTTACGCGTATTTACTACTAAAAGTGAATTTTTTCAGCTAACTGCGAAAGATCTGTTAAAGTTGTCTAGTGACGATATTACCTTAGCGCCAACTTCCGATTTACCAAAGCCTATTTTTGATGAAGCAATACACTTAATTGCTAAAGGAGCTTTTGTTGATGAATCATTTAATACGAGAAATACAATAGATGATGTTCCTGGAGTCATTGACTTATTAAGTCCTATCTATTTAGCAAACAATCAATCTAGTAAAATTGATACTGTAGAATTTGACGATTTTAACGCCAATGATAATTTCGATGAAAAAATTTCAAATGAATGTAAAATAGCTATCAGTTCATCAAATGATAACACAATTACTTCCAATACTACAAAATTTGAGGATAGCTCTAGCAATAATAATAATGCTAAAAAATCAGAAAAACATCAAAATCCCAACCCATCTTTACCTACTAAATCTGTCCCTTTTAAAGGATGTAACTTTTTTGAAAATTTAACTTGGTCTCAAGTCGACGTGCAAATTACTGAAAATCACGGGTTAATTTTAATTGCACAGGAAATAGTAAATATTTCTAAGAATAGTGCATATAAAAGATATCCTATTTCTGCTACTATTCTCATGCGGGCTCTTTTAGAGCAAACTATGATATATCACTTGAGATATGTATCTCTATATGATAAATTATTAAACGGAAACAATGTAAGCGGTCAGTAATCCCATGGATTTAAAATGCTTCGGGACCATGAGATAATATACTCTACAAAGTACTTTTAATGTTGACAGAGTAGCTTTGCTAACATTAAAAGTGTAGGGAGATGATTATACATGACTACTATGAAAGCAGCTCATCATGAAATATCAAAAGAAAAATGGCGAAAAATAATTAAAAGGTATAATGAAAGTGGATTACCCGTTAAGCAGTGGTGTGAAGAAAATCAGGTCTCCACAAGTCAGTACTATTACTGGTTAAAAGTCCTCCGTCAAGAATCTCTGATTCAAGCAGGAACACTAGCTGTCACAGGGCAAACCCAGTTTGCAGAGATTAAACCAAGTACAGAGGAACCTCAACTTAGTCACCAAGGAGTCTGTGCTGTTCTTCGCTCAAATGGAAATGAAATTGAAATTCTAAATGGTGCAGACCCAAGCACACTAGAAGCTATACTTAAGATTTTTAGAAGATCATGAAGATAAGATTTCCTGATGATGTACGGATATACATTGCCTGTGGCAAGACAGATATGAGAAAATCCATAGATGGCCTTGCTGCAATCGTATCTGAGAGTTTACATCTAGATCCATTTGAGAATGCACTATTTTGGGAAGGAGATGGATTTCTCCTTTTGTACAAGAGGCTAGAAAATGGAATATTTCAGTGGCCAAGAACTACTGAAGATGTTAGAGAAATTACTGCTCAACAATATAGATGGCTCATTGAAGGACTAACAATTGATCAGAAAAAAGTCATCCATAAAGTAGAGAACAAAAGGATATTATGACCTAGGAGAAATATTGAATTTTCAGTGTTTTTCCTAGGTTTTTTCGTGCACTTACAAGTATATTATGGTATAATATTTGTAAAAAGAAATTATTGAAAAAGGGCTGAAAATCAATGGGTTTAACTACATCTGAAACCTCCGCTTTAATAGAGGTAATCAAAGAACAGAATATAACAATTGCATCTTTGAGACAAACCATCGAAGAGTTAAATGCTGACTCTAAAATTCTTCGTGAGCAGATTGACTATTTGACAAAAAAGCTATTTGGAACAAAAAGTGAAAAGACATCAGCATTATCAGGTCAAATAGTTATAGAAGGAGTAGAATTTGGCCAGTTTGATGAAGCAGAGGTAGAAGCAGATCCAGAGGAAATTGAACCTGTAATTACAAAGAAACGAACTCGAAAAGGATATTCCAGAGAAAAAGCCCTTATCAATCTTCCAGAAGAGGATAAAGTATATACATTATCTGAAGAAGATAAAATCTGTACAGTTGATGCAGATCAATTACATTACGCAGGAAAGAAAGTAAGCGCCAAAGAATTTCCGCCTAGTATTGTACCAAGAAGTTTTGCTAGAATAACAGATAATAAGCAATAGGAGGTATCTGTTATGACGAATGAAGCACTAGACATTGATTGGGAAGATATTTTAGATAAATTCTCTTCTCGTGAAGGGACCATCAAAGCCTTTTGTGAAGAGAATAATATAGGTATTCATCAGCTGTATTATCGGAGAAAAAAGCTAGAAAACAATAATACTCCTGTATTTCATGCTGTTAGCTTTAAAGATACGGAAGCTGATGAGGCTGTAAATCAAGAAAATACCCCATCTAATCCTTCCCCAACGGCAACTATAAAAATCGAAATAGGCAAAGCTAAGATATATATACCAAGCAATGACAAGGTATCTCTATCTAATGTTTTTAAGGAAATTATAGCATCATGCTAAATATAGATAAAGTGGATAAGGTATATTTAGCTTGCGGGGTAACGGATCTTAGAAAAAATATAGATGGATTAAGTATGATTGTACAAACGCAGTTTAATCTGGATCCTTTTGAAAAGGCACTATTTGTCTTTTGTAATAGGCAGATGAATAAACTAAAAATACTCCATTTTGATGATGGGTTTTGGCTATACTATCATCGACTAGAGAGAAATAAATTTAAATGGCCTATGTCAAAGGAAGAAGCTTTAAAGGTTTCCATTGAAGAACTACGATGGCTGCTTAAGGGGTATGAAGTAAGAACTATATCAAAATTCAAGCCCGTTAAAGAAAGAAATCACTTCTGAAAAAGATACCATAAAACCTTTGTATGCATTCAAATTACAAGGATTTTATGGTATAATTGTTTTGTAAATAAAATGAAAACGGGGATGAAAATGACGAAGGTAAATTTACAAAACCAACTGGACGAAAAGACGAAAGAACTGATTTTAAAAATGGAAGAAGAACTTGAAGCTAGAGATAATGAAATAAAATCTAAGGATAAAGAAATAGCAGATTTGAAAAATGAGTTAGCATATCTCAAAGGCCAAGTTCTCAATAAAAATAGAAAAATATTTGGTTCCTCCAGTGAACAGACTAGTTCTATGCAAGTATCCTTTTTTGATGAAGCTGAAAAAGAGAGCAACTTAAAAGTAGCAGATCCTACTATCGAGGAGATTACTTATACAAGAAGTAAATCTTCTAAAAACACTGGAAAAAAAGATAACTTAGCAAACCTAGAAAAAGTAGTAATTGAGCATAAACTAGATGAAAATCAGCAGTCCTGCAGTGACTGTTCCAGTGATTTAGTGGTTATCGGTAAGAAATCTAAAGAAATCCTTAAGTACATACCTGCAAAGTTATATGTAGAAGAACATGTAACCTACAGCTACGCCTGCAGATCATGTGAAGAAAGTAATGATAAAGCAAATATTACTACAACAAAGGCTCCAAAGACCTTGCTACATAAGAGTATGGCATCTAACGAGCTTCTTAGTCATGTCATAAATTTAAAATACCAGCATGCACTGCCTTTAAATAGACAAGAATCCTACTTCAAGATGATGGGGGCAAATCTTTCTAGGCAAACCCTTGCCAACTGGGTTATTGGTGCAGCCCATGAACTAGAGCCAATCTATCAGCTTATGAAGGAAAAACTCCTTAAAAGAGACTATATCCAGGCTGATGAAACAGTACTTAAAGTTTTAGATGATAGGGGCAAGGAGTCCAATAAACAAAAGTATATGTGGCTCTATAAATCCCCAGATAAAGATCAACCTATTATCATCTACGACTACCAAAAGACAAGATCTGGTTCTTGTCCTAAGGGTTTTTTAAGTGGATTTTCAAAATATATTCAAACAGATGGATATGCTGGGTATAATAAAGTTGAAAATGTCAAAAGACTTTATTGCCTAGCCCATATAAGAAGAAAGTTCCACGAAATAATAGTAAACCTAGATGAAGAAGCCCTAAAGTCTTCAAGAGCATTAATAGGGTTTAATTATTGTGCTCAGCTTTATAAGATTGAAAAAGACCTAAAAGAACAGCATAGTGGAAAAGAAGATTTCTATGAGAGACGTTATAAAAAGCGACTTGAGGCATCCAAGCCAATAATAGAAGAATTTATAGCTTATGTAGATAGAGAAATAGAGGAAGCTGTTCCTAAAAGTGCCCTTGGTAAAGCTTTGGCTTATGCAAAACCTCTTCTTCCAAGTCTTAAGGTGCTTTTAGAAGATGGTTCTTTAGAAATAGACAATAACGCTGCAGAACGATCTATAAGGCCATTTGTGGTGGGTCGTAGCAATTGGCTTTTCTCGGCTTCTACCAAAGGTGCAGAGTCCAGTGCATTAATCTATAGCATCATTGAAACGGCTAGGAATAATAATTTAGTTGTTGAAAAATATTTACTTTACTTAATGAACCACTTCTCAAATGTAGACCCTCAAGACAAGGAAAGCTTATTAAAACTACTACCTTTTTCAAAGGATCTACCTGAAGATTTAAAAGTTCAAGCTAAGTAAAAATATAAAATCCAGTAGAGTTAGTAACATACCTAACTTCTACTGGATTTATTGTATCAGCTATTCAATTGGATTTCTATACGTCAATTTTTTGGCACTTACGAAAGAAATACATGCGTAGTGAAATTGAATATATCCCTGCAACAATGAAAATTGTACATATCTATCAAGAAAATTGGGAGTGTAGAACCTGCCGTAAAGAAGAAAGAGCTTATCTTAAACAAGCAAAAATAGATTCTCCACTTCTTCAACATTCTATGGCATCGGCATCTAGTGTTGCATGGACAATGTACCAGAAATATGTCAACCACATTCCTTTATACCGTCAGGAAAAGGATTGGCAAAACCTTGGTATGGAAATTAAAAGGAGTACTTTATCCAATTGGATATTAAAAACAACAGAAGAATGGCTAAACAAAATGGTCTTAAGGCTTCACGAAAATCTGCTCAAAGATAATTATCTACATGCTGATGAGACGCCAGTTCAAGTAATGAATGAAGATAGCAGGAAAAATACTACCAAATCATACATGTGGGTATATACAACCGGCAGCTATAGTGATAAACAGATTAGAATCTTTGAATATCGCTCTGGTCGTGCAGGAGCAAATGCAGCTGATTTCCTAGATGGCTACACTGGATTTCTCCATACAGACGGCTATAAAGGTTATGGAAAGGTAAAAGGAATAACTAGGTACCTTTGCTGGAGTCATGCCAGAAGATACTTTTTAGAGGCTCTGCCTAAAGACATGAAAAGTGTAGATGCCACATTGCCGAAGCAAGGCCTGGGCTATTGCAATAGACTTTTTGAAATTGAAAAAAAACTAAAAGACCTGCCGCCTGAAGATCGTAAAAAGCAGCGACTTAAACTGGAAAAACCAGTTTTGGAGGCCTTTTGGTCATGGGTTGATTTAAATATTAATAGAGTTTTAGCAAAATCCAAGATTGGACAGGCTTTACAATATGTAAAAAATCAACAATCTGGATTAATGACATATCTGGAAGATGGTAATTGTGAAATCTCCAATAATCTTGCAGAAAATAGCATACGCCCATTTACTGTATTGTAAGGTAGCTAGCCTAATGGCTAATTGACCCCGCAATCCCCATAGCCAACTTCCATAGTGTTCATTTATTCTTTCGAGAAATTCTCTTTCAGTTTTCCCTATATACAGTAACTTTTCTCTATTACCCCATCTTCTATATATTGCATATATCCCCCATAGATAAGCAACATCATAATTCTTAATGTTGTCAATGCTATAAGGACCGTACCAATTTAATATTATCCGCTCCATCTTTCTTCCTCACTCAGAATATATTTAAATTACACTAACCATGAAGTAAGTAGGTGTCAAGTACCAAAGTTCCTATTGATGGGGCTTGCTCCTGGTGAGGGGATGTGGTGCACTGACCTTACCCTAAAAACATTACAACCAGCACCCCCGTAAGCATGCTGCTATGCGGAGTTCTCAACTTCCTTGAAGATCACAAGGAGATTTGTCTGCTTTTTTATTACATGTTTTCTATATTAAAATCTTTTAATTTGACTAAAGGGTTTATTCCTCTGTTTCCATTTGTTACTTTACGCTTACCATTTTCATCTGTTCGTTTAATAATATAGTCTCCGGTCAATAAATTATAATCTTCCTCATCTGCATTATCCATGGTTGTATTACCCGTGAAATATGACCCCATCGTAACCCCAATTAAGTACCAATCATTGGCTTGATATCTAAATCGATATTTATTATACCATCTCCAGTTACTTCCACCATAATCACTTACAACGATTGAACCCCTATCAATCTTTAGACTGTCGAAGGGATCTCCGAAAACTCCACCTTCATCTGCACTCAAAATAACATTATCGGCGATGATAGATAGTGAATACGTATTATCATTATTTCCAAATGCAATTAATAATGACCTAGGTGGAGCTTCCGACTCATTAACGCTTGTGTTTTTTTCAATAACTGCCGCGATATCTAATATATTATCTTTATTTAAATCTCCTTCAACCTTTACTGGTTCTCCTTTAATTTGCTCAAATATATGCCATCCATCTGGTATTAATGAATTAATATCTTTTGTTTCTTTCTCTTCTTGATTTGAAACTTCTGAAATTAATCTTTCATCATCTGAATTTGAAGATGAATATGATAGGTCATTATTAATAGTTTCTGTAGAAGAAATATCACCGTTAGAAAAATAATTGCATGCTCTCAAAAGTCCTATTATCATAAAAAAACAGATTAATGTTATTATTTTCTTCATATAATTTACCTCCACATATGATTTTAACTTTAGAGAGTTTCGCACAACGTTAGACTACCTACATTTACCTATACAACACTATGATACCATTAATTAGAATGTTTCAATGTCGATATTTGTAATTTGGTAAGCAATTTTGTAAAATCTTCCATCCAGTCCAGTTGTACTATTTTTTCTTCCCTTTAGGCTCCAAATTAGACAAAATATAAAAATATTCGGTGAAATGTTATAAAGGATACATAAAAAATACCTCTTATATGCTTTCAAAAAATAAAATTTAATTACTGTACTTTTATATATAGTGGTTAAACCACATCTCACTTACCATTTCCTTCCTAACCATACTATAATAAAACAAACGTTCTATTTCTTATCTGAGTTAACGATTAACGATTAACTAAAATGATTAATCCCAATGGTAAACCCCATCCCTTAAGCATATTATGTTTATGATAAATAATCGAGGTGATTCAAATGAAAATAGCCATCTATTCAAGAAAGTCAAAGTTCACCGGCAAGGGTGAGTCTATTGAGAATCAAATACAGATGTGTAAGGAATATGCCAGAAGTCATTTTGAGGCTAGGGAGTTTTCTATCTATGAAGATGAGGGGTTCTCTGGTGGGAATATAGATCGGCCTGAGTTTAAAAGGTTGGTGAAGGATGCTGAGAAGAAAAAATATGATGTTTTGATATGCTATCGATTGGACCGTATCAGTCGTAATGTATCTGATTTTTCTAATACACTTGAGCTGCTACAGAAAAATAATATAGCCTTCGTTTCCATCAAAGAACAGTTTGATACCTCTACCCCTATGGGTCGTGCTATGCTTTATATAGCCAGTGTCTTTGCACAGCTAGAAAGGGAGACTATTGCAGAGCGTATCAGGGATAATATGCATCAGTTGGCCCGTACTGGAAGATGGTTAGGTGGGATTTATCCTACTGGTTTTACTAGCGAACCCATCATCTATATCGATCAAAATATGAAGGAAAGAAAGTTGTTTAAGCTGATCCCTGTTGAGGAAGAGCTGGAGATAATAAAAACTATTTTCCAGAAATACTTGGAGCTTCAATCCCTACAAAAGTTAGAAACCTACTGCCTACTAAACAAAATTAAAACCAAAAATGGCAATGACTTTCAGAAGCAGTCTTTAAAACAAATCCTGCATAATCCAGTCTACGCTGTAGCTGATGAGGGTATCTATGAGTATTTCAAAACAAATGGTGCTGATATCTGTAATGCTAAAGAAGAATTTTCCGGGAAATATGGGGTGATTGGTTATAATAAAAGGGATTTGAAAAACACTCGGATGGGTCGATACAATGAAAAGTCTGATTGGATCGTTGCTATTGGTAAACACAAAGGGGTTATTCCTGGTAGGGATTGGGTGAGGGTGCAGCAGATATTTGAGCAGAATAAAGATAAGGCTCCCAGAGCCGGTACTTCTGCCGCTGCCCTTTTAAGCGGCCTCATAAGATGTTCCTGTGGTAGTTTTATGCGGGTTTTATTTGGCCCTAAGAAGCCAAATAGTGAAGAAAGATATCATTACTATGTCTGCAATAAAAAAGTCATTTCTAAGGGCGTTATATGCGATGCTAAAAGGCTGAATGGTATAAAGACAGATAAAGAAGTCATTGAAAAAATCGAAGGCATTATTACCTCTACCACCTTCGATCAGTTGGAGTCTATGAAAAAGAAAAATAAAGATAAGGATCTGCAAAATAAACTAATCGTAGAAAAAATAGATAAGAATAAAAAGTCTATAGAAAACCTCGTAAGACAGATCGCTGGCAAAGAAGACTCTTTTGCTGCAGAGTATCTTATGGCAGAAGTTGAAAAACTTGCTAAGGAAAATAAAACCTTGGAAGGACATCTGGTGGAGGATGATTCTGATAGGGTTAATTTTAATATAGACCTTTTCAAGGAAGCACTATTGGAGTTTAAAAGTAAGATTCATATCGTTGATTTTCAAGAGCAGAGAATACTTCTTAAGACTATTGTCAATTATGTTGAATGGGACGATAAGGAGTTGAAGGTTCAGATACTGAAATTTTAAGCCTTGTAGCAATACAAGGCTGTTTATAATTTTGTAATCATTGCATTCGCCTGCATAAAAGTAATATTTCCTTCTTCATCTTCCTTTATAGCTATTAGGTCTTCGTAAGTAATATCCTGTTTTACTACAATGCTAACAGACTCATTGATGGCTCTTGTTGTAATTTCTTGCGCTTTTAACTCCCCAATTGCCTGTACCGTAGGCATAATCTTGTTATCTATATAAATAAATGTAGTTGTACAGGTCATAAACATGAAGATGATTAACAGGTAGACTTTATATTTAAAATATTTC
Source organism: Clostridium formicaceticum (assembly GCF_001854185.1). Classification (NCBI taxonomy): domain Bacteria; kingdom Bacillati; phylum Bacillota; class Clostridia; order Peptostreptococcales; family Natronincolaceae; genus Andreesenella; species Andreesenella formicacetica. The sequence continues at coordinate 2,972,772 of NZ_CP017603.1, read as the reverse complement.
TTTCTTTTACTTCTTTTTTTTATGTACAAAAAAATCATCTCCTTCTATACAGTATATGTAAAGAAAGAAAATATTGTGTAGTATTTCATTTTAACTTTGACTTTTTTATGCAAATTATGTATAGTAACATAGATAGTTTAACAGTTTATATATTTTATGTTATAATATTAATGTTATCCTAGCCTTTATATGCTGTACTAAAGTATTAATCTGTATTGTTATGTTAGTATTAAAGTGGATATATTGATTATTACTTTTATTAACATTCGTTTTTAAAAAGTATATCCTTTTAATTTTAAGGATGGAGGTATTTGTATGTCACAAAAAAAACAATCAGAAAAGACCACTAATAGAACTACTAAAAAAAGTAAGAAAGTTAACAAAAAGAAAGTATTTCTTATATTTATTACAGTTATGGTTTTACTTGGTTTTATCGTGGGAGGAGCGGCTGTTGGCATTGTAGTGGGTATTATTAAAGATGCAGATCCAATTGATGCAGCCAATATTTACGACTTGCTTGATGAAAGTTCTTTTATTTTAGATAGTGAAGGCCAAGTATTAGAAAAAGTTCAAACCACTGACTATCGATCCATCACTGACTATTCTAAAATGCCCCCTCATTTGATAGATGCCTTTGTTGCTATTGAAGATGAGCGATTTTGGGATCACAATGGTCTAGATATTAAACGTATTTTCGGTGCTGCTTGGACAAACTTGCGTACTGGCTCTAGGCAAGGTGCCAGCACCATCAATCAACAGCTTGCTAAAAATCTATATTTAACCCATGAACAAACCTTTACTAGAAAAATTCAAGATATGTATTATGGTATTCAACTGGATAGACAACTGTCTAAAGAACAGATCTTAGAAGCATATTTAAATACCATTTATCTAGGCAGCAGTGCCTATGGTGTACAAGCAGCATCACAGGTATATTTCTCAAAAGATGTGTCAGAACTAACCATTGCCGAATCAGCACTTATTGCAGGGGTTACTAGAAACCCTTCTAGATATTCCCCTATAAGAACCTTAGAAAAACACCAAGTAGATGCAGATGTCCATCATGTTTTAAATGATAGTGATTCTATCTACACCATTGTATTTAATGAAAACACTATACCGAGACAACGTTTAGTTTTGAGCATCATGAGAAGGTTAGAGATGATTACTGAAAGCGAGTATCAAGCTGCTTTACAAGAGGATATCAAATCTAGTCTGAAACCAAATCGATTAACAGCAGATATATTTACTTCTTATTTTGGTGATTTGGTAAAGGAGGATGTTATAAAAGCCTTCTTACAGCAAGGTTATTCTAGAGAAGAAGCCAACAATACCCTCTACTCTGGTGGCCTAAGAATTTATAGCACCATGGATACAAAATTTCAACGGATCTTAGACGAAGAGTTTGAAAAACAAAGTAACTTTACAGATTTGCAGGGAAGACCTCTGCTAACTGTGGGTGAAGATGGTAATGTGCAACCTCAATCAGCTATGGTGATTATGGAACCTACTACAGGAGAAATCAAAGCGCTTATTGGTGGTCGAGGAATTAGTGGTCGAAAAATATATAATCGAGCCCTCAACCCAAGACAACCTGGGTCATCTATTAAACCCATTGCTGTCTATACACCTGCATTAGATTTAGGCTTTACTGCTGCTACTGTTATTGATGATATACCGGTATATTTTGATAGGAATAACCCTACTAGACGTTATCCAAACAATCACAACAACAGATATAACGGTCTTATAACTATAAGAGAAGCTATTCGAGATTCTAGTAATGTAGGTGCTATGGTAACTATCCATCAATTAGCTAATGGTAATGATAATCAAGCATTTAATATTATGTTTGAATACATGGAAAAAATGGGCATCTCTACAGTTGTAAGACCTGAAAATCCTTATATAGCCCCTGATGGCAAAAGATATTCTGATGCTACTTTTTCCACAGCTTTAGGTGGCATGACCCATGGCGTGTCCCCTTTAGAAATGACTGCTGCCTTCAATTCTTTAGCCAATGAAGGAATTTATACAGAACCAATTACCTTTACTAAAATTACTGATCGACGAGGCAACTTAATTCTCGAAAACAACTCAGAAAAACATCGTGTTGTTTCTCCAGAGACAGCCTATATCCTGACAGATATGCTAAGAACAGCCGTTACTTCTGGTACAGGATCATCAGCTAAATTCGATCAAAGTAATAGTAGAATTCCTGTAGCTGGTAAAACTGGTACAACCACCAATAATAAAGATGCTTGGTTTGTAGGATATACCCCTTACTATGTTGCTGCTACTTGGGTGGGATATGATACACCGGATAAATTACCCGGTGGTGGGGGTAGAATGGCAGGTACTGTATGGAAAAACGTAATGCAGCGTATTCATGAAGAACTTAGCTCTAAAAACTTTGAAGAGCCTAGTGATATTGTAAGGAGAAATGTCTGTAATGTATCTGGTAAATTGCCTACAGAGTATTGCTCGCTGGATCCCCGTGGTAGTAGAGTTCGTTCAGAAGTCTTTGTTCGTGGCACTGAACCCAAAGACTATTGTGATGTCCATGTAAAGGCAGATATTCACGTGCCTACTGGTAAGCTAGCCACAGAACACACACCGCCTTGGGAAGTTGAGTCAAGAGTGTTTATAAAGAGGCCTGTTCCCTATTACCCCGAAGCTCATGGTGGTATCGTACCGGCAGATTATGCTTATACACTCCCCAAAAGTCATTATGATCCATTAGAGGATGGAGGTAGTTTCCCCCCTTTTGGGGACGATTCTACCGATGGCTTAATAGAAGATGATGGATGGCTTGATGATGATTTAGATCCAGGTACCGATCCTTATGAAGAGCCAATAGATGATACCATCATAGATTCTATGAGAAACAATTAATGATTAGACGAATGATAAAAGAGCAGTTCACATTCTGCTCTTTTATCATTTTTATTTTTATTTAATGTTTGTTCTATCAATTACTTTTATCTAACAACTTACTTCTATTCAGTATCTCTTGTAGTGCCTTTGTAATGATAGGTGCTCCTTTTTTTCTATCATCTTTACCATTCATTTTTCCAATATCTCCTATACCCACAACCATTGGAACCTTGCATTTCTCCACTATATCAACTGTGTCCCCATAAAGCACCTTTTCATCTGTTGGGTTTCCGTCTTTGTCCACAGCTTCGTAAATAATATTACCATAATTATCAATGCAAAAATCTGGATGCACGCCGTCTACGTCCTTTGTGTTAGAGGCTACAACTACAACGCCTAATACATCTATCACAGGATGATTGACCAACTTACATAATATTTTTTCTCCTATCCCTATGTTTTCATTACCTTCATCATCTACCATTACAATCACCGGGTCATTTTTAGCTTCCTTAACAAGCTCTATAATTTCTCCTGCTGTAATAGGCGTTGGGTTTCCACCAGAACGGGAGATACATCTGCCACCAATGTTTTTCGCAGCTATCTCTACTGCCTTTTTTGCACACATGTCTCCATCTGTAATTAGTATAACCTTTCTTTTCTCCTCCATTTTTTGCTCCTTCTATCAAGTATTTTACTAGTTAAAACTCCACCTTTACATAAAGCAACTAGCTCACTAACATCAAACTAAAGTTTTCACTATTTCATTATGCAAGTTGCTTTTGAAACAAGTAAAAAAGTTCACTAACTATGGTTTTGTTTTAGGATCAAATATGACTGCCATGATATATCCAAACACAATAGCTGCTGTGATGCCTCCTGCTGTAGCCTCAACCCCACCAATAAATGCCCCTAACAGTCCACTTTCTTTTACACCTTTAAAAGCACCCTTGGCCAACGAATAACCAAACCCCGGCAAAGGTATTGTTGCTCCTGCACCACCGATCTTCACCAACGGCTCATAAAGCCCTACAGCAGTTAAAATAACGCCAGATGTAACAAAAATGATCAATACATGGGCTGGCGCTAGTTTCGTCGCGTCCATTAACAGCTGCCCTATTAAACAAATTAACCCACCTACAATAAATGCGCTAACATAACCCATCGTTTCAACCCCCTAGTCCTTCAGTTTACCTTCTATAGCTACTGCATGTGCTATGCTAGGAATAGATTCGCCCTGTTGAATACTTGTAGGGGATAATAATGCCCCTGTAGAAACTAATAAAACTTTCCTAAATATATTCTCCTTTAATAATTTATATAAATAGCCACAAAAGACCACTGCGGAACATCCACATCCACTACCACCCGCATGTGTATCTTGCCTTACGTGATCAAATATTTCCACACCACAATCCCTTAAGGTCTTGTTTATGGGAAGTCCTCCTTGTTTTAACAGGTCTATTGCAATTTCATTTCCTATTTTACCTAAGTCTCCCGTAATGATTAAATCAAATTCATCTGGGGATCTTCCTGTATCTTCAAAATATGCTTTAATTGTATCAACTGCTGCTGGTGCCATGGCAGCTCCCATATTATTAGGGTCTGTAATACCATAATCAATGACTTTACCAGTTGTAACATGGGTTATATACGGACCTTTATTTCGCATAGGAGCTAATATAGCAGCACCTGCACCAGTAACTGTCCACTGTGAAGTAAGGGGCCTTTGATTTCCTAATTCTAGAGGAAACCTAAACTGCCTTTCTGCTGAAGAAAAATGACTAGAGGTAGTAGCCACTACATAATCAGCAAAACCACCTTCAATCATTATAGCCGCCAAACTCAAAGATTCTGCCATAGTCGAGCAAGCACCAAATAATCCAAAATAGGGCATACCTAAATCTCTAGCAGCAAAAGAAGAGGACATTAGCTGATTTAATAAATCTCCTGCGAATAAATAATCAATATCTTCTAAATGAAGTCTTCCCTGCATCGCTGCTAGCTTTACCGCTTCCTTTACCATCTTACTTTCAGCTTTTTCCCAGCTATCCTCTCCATACAAATCGTCTTCTAAAATAATATCAAAATACTGGGATAAAGGCCCTTGACCTTCCTTAGGCCCTACAATAGAAGTAGTAGAAATAATAGAAGGAGGATCTATGAACTCAATCGTTTGCTTACCAATTTTTTTTCTAGCCATTGCCTCATTCTCCTATTTTTGTATAAAGTAATAAATGATACCTACAATAACAGAGCTTGTAATGCCATAAACTAGAACAGGCCCTGCCAAAACAAACATTTTTGCGGCTACACCAAAAACATATCCTTCTCTTTTAAATTCCATGGCAGGTGCTACAATAGAATTAGCAAATCCTGTAATAGGCACAATAGAACCTGCACCAGCTCGTTTACCGATTTGATCATAGACGCCTAATCCAGTAAACAGTGCTCCTAAGAAAATCATAACCAGTATTGTTGCATTTGTCGCATTTAAATGATCAAGATTTAAAAATTTTTCTATTTGATTATGTACAAATTGCCCTATCGTACATATCGTGCCGCCTACCATAAAAGCCCAGATACAATTTTTAAAGTAATTATGCTTAGGAGACTTCTCCTGTACATATTTTTTATAATCCTGTTTATTGTGAAATAAATTATTTGCCATCATATCACCCTCAAGCTTCCCTATAACCACTTCTTGTTTTTCTAACTCACCTTATTTCATTTGTATTTTTCTTTCCTTTTAGTTTTTCTGTATTTATTTCTAAAGATCTATTTTCATATTGATGAATGATTTGTTTTTCTTCAATATTTTCAAATCTCATAGGATGAATCTCTAAACTTTGAAAATATTTTTTATTACTTTTCATATTTTTTCTCCTTATTATATCAGTGAAGTACTAGCCAATGTATAAACGAACCTATTGTTTTCCCTAAAATTAAAGAGTAAACAATATAAAGCACATACTCTTCTATCTTAAACCTTCTAACCACCACAGGTATAACATTCATCACCTCTGCCAATGCAGATGCTAATAACCCTATGAAAATACCCATGGTAAATCCTATCAAAATCACCAAAATTGTTCCTATGTTAATGCCCTTATTAATCAGTGAAAGGAAGGCAGCTATCGTTGCCCCCCCTATAATTGCATTTTCATAGATTGGTGTAAATTTATAGGTTTTTGTCAGTTGCCCTAGTCTTGGTACAATATCTAGCAAAGTTAGAAGCGCCACGATACCGCTCCCTACTACAATCCCATTTGAAAATCCTATTATTGGAATAATAATATATAGCACTACAATCCCTTCTATCTATTATGTTTCTCACTCATATTTTTTATGTATTGGTCCATGTTTTCTTGGTATAAATGTACTTCCACTTCTAGAGGACTAGGTTCATTGTTAATTCTCTTTTTGAAAACATGATTAAAGAATATCGACATTCCTGTACCAATGCCTAAAGAGTAGGGAATTTGCAAAAGTAAAAGTTGGTCCGTTTCTTTCCCTGTAATAATTCTATAAATTGTTTTCTGCGTTTGAGGCATATCAACATCAGAATGAAAATTAATGATGGCAGTGGCAGATCCTACAAATAATAAAAAACATATACAAACTACCCTTATTAACTTTGTTTTATCCCTATTTTTCACTTCAACATCCTGAAAAATCATCAATATATCTGGCTCTCCAAGAACATGAACTGTGATATTTGGAAATTGGTTTTTTATCAAGGATATGATTGATAGCATAGAAATCACATAGGTCTTTTGTCCTTGAGCATGATTCATTTTATACTCTATATGATTTATCTTATCTCTTATGTCCTGCTCTTCTATCGAAACATCAATTAAATCCTTTAACAAAACTGCTTTCCTTGAATCACATCTAACCTTGCCTTTGGATTGTAAAAATATTTCCTGTGATTCTCTCTTCTCCATCTCTATATCCCCACATTTTCTAAGAAAATAGCGTTTAAAACCAAATCTGCCCTTTCAGGTTCACCTCTCATCTTTCTACTCATTAAAAAATACCAAGAACCAAAAATAAGTATGACAATAGATACAATAATAATGTAACTTTTATATTTTCTTAAAAAATCTATCATAATAAATCACCTTCCTCTACCTTATTATTGTCTAAAAAAATTTTTTAATTCTTTTAGACAATAGAGAAATATTTAACTATATTTACTCATTGTGTTATATAGACATACGTCTACGCTTTTTAATAATATCTAAGAGCTACACTTGCAATCCTTAGCTGCATTTTTTAGCCAGGATAAAACCGTAGACCGCGGATATTAAAATTCAGATTTCAAGACGTATACTTATAGATAAAAATAAAAAAGAAGACCTAAAATCAAGCCTTCTTCATTAACTCTTTCATAGATTGTAAAACTTTTTTCTCAATTCTTGACACCTGCACCTGTGATATGCCCAAAGTTTCAGCAATTTCTGTTTGCGTTTTATCTTTAAAGTAGCGAAGTAAAATAATTTGACGTTCCCTAGGCTCTAACTTTGCTAAAGTATCCTGCAGTAATAGCCTATCAATCACCTCTGTATCATTTAAAGATTCATCTTTCGTGATTTTATCTATTAAATATATGGGAGCGCCGTCATCATGATGAATCACATCATATAAATATTCAGGATGTGCATTGGAATCTAACGCTAGAACAATATCTTCCTTTTCAATATTTAGTTCATCAGCAATTTCCTGTAAAGTTGCTTCTCTTCCAAACTCTTTAAACAGTTTTTCTTTTACCATTTTCACCTTAGAAGCTGTCTGTTTTAAGTTTCTTGAAACCTTAATAATACCATCATCACGCAAAAAACGTTTTATTTCACCAACAATCATAGGTACTGCATAAGTAGAAAATTTAACGTCATAACTAGCGTCAAATTTTTTTATCGCCTTTATTAATCCTATGCATCCCAGCTGAAATAAATCTTCCCTCTCATAACCCCTATTAGCAAATCTATTAATCATACTTCTCACAAGACCAAGGTTATGACTTACCAAAATTTCTTGTGCCTGCATGTCCCCTTTCTGGGCTTTTTTTATAAGCTCCATTGTTTCTTCATGTTCTAATATTTCATTGTGTTCCCCTGAAAATGCTGGTATATTCATCTTATCTACCCCTTAATCTTCACTCAGGCTTTTGAACTTTTTTATCATTCTTACTTTTGTTCCCTTTCCTATCTCAGAATATACATCTATCTGATCCATAAAAGTTTCCATCACCGTAAAACCCATGCCAGAACGTTCTAGTTCAGGCTTAGAAGTATACAGAGGTTCTCTAGCCTTCTGTACATCTTCAATGCCTCTGCCCTTATCTTCTACTATAATTTCCAATTCTTCATGATTTATTCTACATATCACCGTAATAAGATCACTCTTGTCCTCATAACCATGAATAATTGCATTTGTTACAGCTTCTGAAACCGCAGTTTTTATATCTGAGATTTCTTCAATAGTCGGATCTAATTGTGCTGCAAAAGCCGCTACCACAACCCTTGCAAATGCCTCGTTTTGAGATTTACTATAGAACTCCATTTTCATATAGTTTTTACATTCCATATCATTACACTCCTTTATATGCATTTAAGAGCATCCTCTGAGGTTTCAAATTTACTAACAATACGGTACAAACCAGCTAAACTAAATATTTTATCTACTTTGTTAGATGCCTGTACCACAGCTACCTTGCCCCCCAGTTTATGAATATTTTTATATCTGCCAATAATCACACCAATACCTGAACTATCCATAAAGTTCATTTCTTTTAAGTCAAAGATAAGATTCTTTGAACGTTTATTTGAAATCATTTCATCTAGTTCTACTCTTATTTTTTCAGCAACATGATGATCGAGCTCTCCTCTTAGCTTAACAATAAGTGTATTTCCTATATTTTCATAGTGTACTTGCAAAGTTCTTCCCCCCTTATCATATAATTGAATAGTAATTCTCTTTGTCCCTTACCAACTCCTTCAGAGAAAAAACACTAGTTTTGTAATTTTCCTTCTATTTTTGTTGAAAGAATTTTTAAACTTTTCCCCTGAATAAAAATTTAACAAATTATTGTATACAATATACCGTATTTTGTGTTATAATCTTATTAAGAAATACAAAGCATATTAAAAGGAGTGAGACAGTTGATAAATAACAGTGCATTTAAAAAAGGAAAATGGACGAAAACAATAGATACAAGAGACTTTATACAAACAAATTATTCTCCTTATTATGGAGATGAAAGTTTCTTAAGCGATGCTACGGATGCCACAAAAAAACTTTGGGACGAAGTTTTAAAATTAATGGAAGCAGAGCGTAAAAATAATGGTACACTCGATGTAGATGCCAGCACAATTTCTACCATCATTTCTCATAAACCAGGTTATATTAATAAAAACCTAGAAAAAATTGTAGGCCTTCAAACAGATGCCCCTTTAAAAAGAGCTATCATTCCTAATGGTGGTATTCGCATGATTGAAAGTGCGTGCAAAGCTTATGGCTATGAATTAGATCCTCAAGTAAGAGATATCTTTAATAAGTATAGAAAAACCCACAATGCTGGTGTTTTTGATGCTTATACCGAAGAAATGTTGGCAGCTAGAAAGGCTGGTATTATTACAGGGCTACCCGATGCCTACGGCAGAGGAAGAATTATAGGCGATTACAGAAGAGTAGCCCTTTATGGGGTAGATTTACTAATTGAAGATAAAAAGCAGCAAAAAAAATCTTTGGAAGTAGATTTTATGAATGAAGAAACCATCCGTCTTCGTGAGGAAATCCAAGAACAAATTAGAGCCTTAATAGAGCTAAAAGAGATGGGTAAGTCTTATGGTTTTGATCTATCTCAACCTGCTACCAATGCTTTTGAAGCTATACAATGGGTCTATTTGGCTTACCTAGCTGCAGTAAAAGAACAAAATGGAGCGGCTATGAGCTTAGGTAGAGTTTCTAACTTTATAGATATTTATATTGAAAAAGATCTTGCTGAAGGTAATCTTACTGAAGAAGAAGCTCAAGAATTAATTGATCATTTTGTCATGAAGCTAAGAATGGTAAGATTTTTAAGATCTCCTGAATATAACGAGCTTTTTAGTGGTGACCCTACTTGGGTGACAGAGTCTATTGGGGGAGTAGGCTTGGACGGAAGGCCTTTAGTGACGAAAACCTCCTTTAGAATACTGCATACACTATACAACCTAGGCCCTGCACCAGAACCAAACTTAACAGTATTATGGGCGCAACAATTACCCGAAGGCTTTAAAAAATATTGTTCTAAAGTGTCTATTGATACTAGCTCCCTCCAATATGAAAATGATGACTTAATGCGTTGCTACTGGGGAGATGATTATGGTATTGCCTGCTGCGTATCTGCTATGCCCATCGGTAAACAAATGCAGTTTTTTGGTGCTAGATGCAATTTAGCCAAGGCTCTTCTTTACTCTATTAATGGCGGAAGAGATGAAATGTCTGGCATTCAAGTAGGCCCTAAATTCCAACAGATTACTTCTGAATATCTTGACTATAACGAAGTGATGGAGAAATTCAATACCTTCATCGATTGGATTGCAAAGCTATACGTCAATACGCTAAATGTCATTCATTATATGCACGACAAGTATGCCTATGAAAGAATTCAAATGGCCCTTCATGATCGTGATGTTATCAGAACCATGGCTTGCGGTATTGCAGGACTATCAGTATGCGCAGACTCCTTAAGTGCTATTAAATATGCAAAAGTCAAGCCTATTAGAAATGCGGAGGGTTTAGTGGTTGACTTTGAAATCGAAGGCGATTTCCCTAAATACGGTAATAACGATGATGCTGTTGATACAATTGCAGAGGCCCTTGTAAAAAGATTTATGGATGCCATCAGAAAGAACAGAACCTATAGGAATGCCATTCCTACCCAATCTGTATTAACCATAACCTCTAATGTTGTTTATGGCAAAAAGACTGGCAGTACACCAGATGGCAGAAAAGCAGGAGAACCCTTTGCACCTGGTGCCAATCCAATGCATGGACGTGATACAAAGGGGGCATTAGCTTCTTTATCCTCTGTAGCGAAACTTCCTTATAAAGATTCACAAGACGGTATTTCCTACACCTTCTCAATTGTACCAAAGGCTTTGGGAAAAACCCCTGCAGATAGAATTAATATTCTAACTTCATTACTTGACGGCTATTTTATTCAAGATGGTCATCATGTGAACATTAATGTATTTGATCGTGAAACTTTGATAGACGCTATGGAACATCCAGAAAAATATCCTCAATTAACAATTCGCGTTTCTGGATATGCTGTTAATTTTATCAAGCTAACAAAAGAACAACAATTAGATGTTATTCATCGAACTTTCCACGAAGCTATTGTATAGACATTTTTGAAAGGCAGGTGTTTCTCATGACTGTAAAAGGAAAAATTCATTCTGTTGAAACTTTTGGTACTGTTGATGGTCCGGGAATTCGCTATGTTATATTTTTTCAAGGTTGTCCCTTAAGATGTAAGTTTTGTCACAACAGAGATACTTGGAATCTAGAAGATGGTAAAGAAATTAGTGTAAGTGAATTGGTTGACGATATTAAAAAATACATTCCCTTTATCAAAGCATCTGGAGGCGGTGTTACAATCAGCGGTGGAGAACCTACCCTTCAATCAGAGTTCTTGCTAAATTTACTAAAAGAATTAAAAAAACATGATCTGCATACTTGTTTAGATACCTCTGGTTTTATTTCTTCTGCCAGCAGCATAGATGAAATACTAGAATATGTCGATTTAGTCCTCCTAGACTTAAAACATATTGATCCTGCTAAGCATAAGAATTTAACAGGGGTCGATAATCACGGTATTTTATCTTTTGCTAAATATTTAGATAGTAAAAATATGCCTATGTGGATCCGTCATGTTGTTATTCCTACAATTACAGATGAAGAAGCCGCCTTAAAAGCATTAGCAGAGTTTGTTTTTACCCTTGACGCAGTGAAAAAAGTAGATCTCCTTCCCTATCACTCTATGGGTAAATTCAAATGGAAAGAATACAATTCCTTATATCCTCTAGAAGGAATTCGCGATGCTAATGAAGCAGATATTGCTAAAGCTAGAAGTATATTTAATAAATACAGCAAATATAGTCTAACAGCTTAACTTAAAGAAAACTTTATCCTATATGGAAACCGCCTACCCTTCATAATGAAACTTGAAGTGTAGGCGGTTTTTTGTCTATTTATTTAATCTCTTTACACTTTGGCAAATGATAGGCTATACTAATACTATGTTCTATAGATGTGTGACTATGTACTTTAGTTTTATAAACACACGTCTGTAAATATCTTTACATACCTAAGGAGGAAATAATATGACATTTACGATTGGAGTAATTACTGCTAGTGATAAGGGGTCTATAGGTGAGCGACAGGATACTAGTGGTCCACTAATTGCTGAAATGATGAAGGAGCTTGGCGGGGTTTTAAAGGAGTATGTTATTGTGCCGGATGAAAGAGAAAAACTTGCCAATGCCTTAATAACTATGTGCGATGATGCAAAATTAGATATCGTTTTTACCACTGGGGGAACAGGCTTTTCTCCTAGAGATGTTACCCCTGAAGCTACATTAGATGTAATTGATCGACTGGCTCCCGGTATATCCGAAGCTATTCGTATGAAAAGCCTTAGTATTACCCCTAAAGCTATGCTCTCCCGTGCCGTAGCTGGCATTCGTAAGCAAACATTAATTATTAACCTACCTGGAAGTCCTAAAGGGGTAAAGGAAAGCTTAGAAGTCATTTTACCAGCTCTTTCTCATGGTATTGGTATTCTTAAAGGTATTGAGGGTGAATGTGGTGGAAACCATAAAAAATAAGCACAAAATGTGCTTATTTTTTATGAAATACTTTACTGGATTAAAAGACCTTCACTTCTTTAAATCAGATAAAGTAATGTCTCCACCCGATTCCCCAATGTCCAGCTTTAGCTACAAGAGTGGATTTTTATTCTCTTATAAAATCCCCTGACTTTCCTCCAGTTTTCTTCATTAACTTAATACCGGTGATTTCCATGCCCCGATCTACTGCTTTACACATATCATAAATAGTAAGTGCCGCTGTTGAAACCGCGTTCAATGCTTCTATTTCAACACCTGTCTTTCCTGTGGTTCTAACAGTAGCTTGAATATCTATCTTATTGTTTTCTCTATCAATATTAAAATGAATATCTGCCCCAGTTAATATAATGTTGTGGCACATTGGAATCATATCACTTGTTTTTTTAGCAGCCATAATTCCTGCAACTTGGGACACCGCCAGCACATCCCCTTTGCTGATTTCTCGATCAATGATTTTATTTAAGGTTTCCGCCATCATATAGATGCTTCCCGTTGCTATAGCCTCTCGCTTTGTATTTAATTTATTACCTACCTCCACCATCTTAGCTCTGCCTTCTTCATTAAAGTGAGTAAACTGATCCATTGTTCTTCCTCCCCGAAAATAAATTTTTTACCTTTTACTGATGGATTTTATTCCTCAGGTTTTAACAAAACTAAAGTTTTTTACTCGTCAAATGTACTTATTACTTCCATTTCATCAATTGCACTTTCTATTAATCCCTCTACATCCAACAACTCTTCTGAGAGCAATATTTTTTCCAACTTAGGCTTTGTTACTGGATGTTTCGGTAAAAATACGGTACAACAATCTTCAAAAGGTAGTATAGAGGTTTCATAGGTGCCGATTTTATGAGCTAGTTCTATGATGTCCACTTTGTCCATTGCTATTAGTGGTCTAAATACTGGTATGTTTACTGCTGCATTGGTTACATGAAGACTCTTTACTGTTTGACTAGCAACTTGTCCAATACTTTCCCCAGTAATCAGTGCATCGTATTCAAATTTTAAAGCAATTTTTTCAGCAATCTTCATCATAAAACGCCTTGATAATATTGTCATTTCCTCTTCAGGACATTTTTCATTAATTTCCTTCTGTATTGGCAATAAGTTTACAGAATAGATCTTAAACTGCCCACAATAAGAAGCTAAAATTTTAGCTAGATCAATTACCTTTTCCTTTGCTCTTTCACTGGTGAAGGGATAGCTGTGAAAATGAATAGCTTCGACCTCCACACCCCTTTTCCCTACCAGCCAGCCAGCTACAGGGCTATCAATCCCTCCTGAAAGCAATAACAAAGCTTTTCCATTGGTTCCTAGCGGCAGCCCTCCAAAACCATTTATTTTTTCACTATGTACAAAAGCATCATTTCTAACCTCTACATGAACAGAAATATCAGGATGATGTACATCTACAGATATTTCTTCTATATTTTGCAAAATAAATCCTCCTATTTCTCTACTAATTTCTGGAGATTTCATAGGAAAATTTTTATCGGCCCTTTTACTTTCTATTTTAAAGGTCTTTATTCCATTTTTTAACATTTTTTCTCGTATTTCTTTAAGAACTACTTTCTTTATTTCCTCCATATCTACAGGAAACCGCTTTGCAGGACTGACAGAAACAACACCAAATACTCTTTTCACCCTATCAATAATTTCTTGCGGATTATAATCTTCTACATCCACATAAATCCTGCTGTGTTCCTTATATACGCTTGGTTTTCCTAAGTCTGCCAGTGCATAACGAATATGTTTTACAAGCTTATCTTCAAAAAATCTTTTATTAAGTCCCTTTAAAATAATTTCTCCATAACGAATGATAATGACATCCTTCACTAGGCTATCACCTCCTGATAATTTTTCTCAAGCTATTGAGATGTCTTTTTATGCTGTCCACTGCATAGTCTATTTCTTCAACTGTGTTGGTATGGCTTAAACTAATCCTTATGGCGCTATCTATATGACTTTCTCTCATACCCATCGCTTCTAATACATGGCTATAGCCTCTCTTTTTAGAGGAACACGCAGATCCTGAAGATATGTAGATGCCATCCGACTCTAAACTGTGTAGCATAATCTCACTCCTTACACCTTTTAAAGAAACATTAATTATATGGGGAGCGTATTGATCATCTTCCTCTGTAGCTATATATATATCTTCTAATTTCTCTCTCAATCTACGAAGCAAATGCTTCTTTAAGTTTTTGATTTCATTTATTTTTTTATCCTGCTCTTCAAGCAATAACCTCACTGCTTCTCCTAAGCCAAAAATACCAGGTACATTTTCGGTTCCCGCTCGCAGCTCTAACTCTTGTCCTCCACCAACTAGCAGGGGAATCATCCTTACACTGTTTCTGAGATAAAGCGCGCCAATTCCCTTAGGCCCATGAAATTTATGAGCACTAATAGAGAGGCTATCTATCTCTAGATCTTTAACAAAATATTTTATTTTTCCAAAGGATTGTACCCCATCAATATGTATTCTTGTATTAGGATTCTTTTGTCTTACAATCTTTGTAATTTCTTTTATAGGTTGTACACTACCCACTTCATTATTTACATGCATAACACTTACTAAGATCGTATTTTCTTTAACTGCTTTTTCTAGTTTCTCAAGAGAAATAAAACCTTTTTCATCGACATCCAGATACGTTACTTCAAATCCTTCTTCTTCTAATTGCTGAAGCAGACTAAGTACTGACTTATGTTCTATTTTTGATGTAATAAGATGATTACCTTTTCGGCTATGGGCCTTTACCAAACCCCTTATAGCTAAATTATTTGCTTCTGTTCCTCCAGAAGTAAAAATCACTTCTTTTTCATTGCATCCTAAAGCCTTTGCCACCAATTTTCTAACCTTCTTAATTTCTCGTTCCACCTCTACGCCTTTTCTATGCAGCGAAGATGGATTACCATACATCTCTTTTAGAGATTTTACCATAACATCTACAACTTCCTCTGCAGGTTTTGTTGTAGCCGCATTATCTAAATATACTTCCATTACACTTCAACCTCACTCATCTATTCCTACAGTTATTATCATATAAAAATGACAATGCTTTGTAAAGTTTATCTTAATTTTTAGTTTTACCTAATATAATGAAGCAATACATAGGATATTAATAAAAACACCCTATACAAAAATCTCACCAAAACAAACCAGCACCCTATAAATGGCATCTGAGTGCTGGTAAGAAAGGAATTTTTTAATAGCCTAATGATTCCCCAACAATATATACACTTAAATCTACAGTCATGGGCTTATGATTTATAATAACTGTTACATTACACATTCTAGCTTCACTTAGACAGTCATTGCAGTTCCCTGTAGCTGCACAAGGCGTATTTAGTCCCAATCTTTTTGCATTTGGAGGACAGGCTTCTTTTTTTATTCTATCCATTGCTGAAATCATATCACTACAAATTTTATTCACACCACATACCACGATCACTTTTTTAGGACCATAATACATAGCACTTACTCTATTTCCCACACCATCAATATTGATTAACTCTCCAGCTTCAGTTAATGCATTGCTGCTGGTTAAATATACCTCTGATTGACTAGCTAATTGTCTAATCTCGCTTACTTTTTCCTTTTCTACTTGCCAGTGCCAGTATACTTTTTTATTTTCCTTCAATAAAGCCTCATATAATTCCATTTCCTTGATGGTTGCAGAACCACCAATTCCTATACTAGCATAAGGTTGTATGTCTTTTAAAACTTCCTTTTTAGCTTCTTCCTTCGTTTCAAAAAACTTAGCCTTTATTTTTCTTTTTTCCAAGTTTTGTACTACTGTACTTACCATCTTCTCCAATGATTACCCCACCTTTATAATATTCTCTCATCTTATTATATACTATATAGTCAGTTAAGCCAAATATCCTTTACGTAAATTTTATACAAAGTTTTTATGGATAAAAGTTATTTGGTAAAAAAAATTATATATATTTTCGCTAAATTGTTGCATGTCTTGTCGTAATTTGTTATAATCTTACTATGGTTATCCCCCTGATAACCTCGTAAATATAATCTCTATTCCCAATACCCCTTTTAAACAATTTTATTTTGTTTTTCCCAGGCTTAGCCTGGGTTTTTTTTGTTTTGAATGTTAAAAATATATCTGTTACTATATATTAGAGGACTTGCTTTACCTACATCACCATAACTATATACTTTCACATTTAAATTTTAGGCGACAGTACTATTATTTAAAAGTATTTACTAAGCATAGGCCTTTACACTCGAACCTCAATACATATGATCCATGCTTTTACCCTAGAAAAAACATAGTCAATGGCTATAAATATATTTCTTGATATACTAAAAGTTATAGGAATATATCAATATTTTTTCACAAAATTTCTTTATGAATAACAATTATTTATTAGGAGGTATTCTATGGAAAAACCTAAGGTTGCTATTATTTTTACAGGAGGGACCATTTCTATGTCAATAGATCCTAGAATCGGCGCAGCTATCCCCTCTTTATCCAATCAAGAAATTATGTCTTTGGTAACCAATATTGACAAGTTTGCAGAGATTGAAGCTATCAACTTTTCCACACTCCCTGGACCACACATTGATCCTCTTCTTATGATGGAGCTACAACAACTTGTTGTTAAAACAGTACTTAGAAAAGATATAACTGGTGTCATCATTACCCATGGCACAGATACATTAGAAGAAACAGCTTATTTATTAGATTTGACCATTAAATCCGATAAACCCATTGTCGTTGTTGGTGCCATGAGAAATAGCTCTGAACTTGGCTATGACGGCCCTAGTAACTTAGCTGCTGCGGTATGTACTGCTATCTCTCCTCACGCAAAAAACAAAGGTGTTTTGGTAGTAATGAATAATGAAGTAAACGCTGCCAGTGAAGTAACAAAAACAAACACGCTAAGCTTAGATACATTTAAATCGCTGTCCTTTGGTGCCTTAGGCATTGTAGATAATGATAAAGTCATTTTCCATCGTGAAGTTATTGATCGACAATACATCCCAGCAACTTCCATTGAAACAAATGTTCATTTAATTAAGTGTGCTGCGGGCATGGATTCACATCTCATAAAATGCTGCGTTGATTCTAACGCAAAAGGAATTGTTATTGAAGCTTTGGGCAGAGGAAATATCCCTCCTAAGATGTTAGAAGGAATTCAATATGCTATTAATAAAAAAGTAGCTGTTGTTGTGGTTTCAAGATGCCCTACTGGTCGTGTATTAGATACCTATGGTTATCAAGGAGGAGGGAGACAACTAAGAGTACTAGGCGTTATTTTTTGTGGAGATTTACCAGGACAAAAAGCCCGAATTAAATTAATGTTGGCCCTTAGCCTAACAAACGATTTAAACACGTTGAGAACTGTTATGGAGAATGATCAATATCAATAAAAATAATAAAAAAACTAGTACAAATTGTACTAGTTTTTTTATTATTGGTGCCCAGAGGCGGAATCGAACCACCGACACGGGGATTTTCAGTCCCCTGCTCTACCGACTGAGCTATCTGGGCAAATTTATTGGTGGGCTCAAGTGGACTCGAACCACCGACCTCACGCTTATCAGGCGTGCGCTCTAACCTGCTGAGCTATGAGCCCATTATATTGAAAGATATGGTATAACATCCCGCTTGTTTCTATTTTTGGCAGGGGTGGCAGGATTTGAACCCACGGCATGCGGTTTTGGAGACCGCCGTTCTACCAGCTGAACTACACCCCTTCTGCTCTTTGATTTATAAATGGTGGGCCTTCAGGGACTCGAACCCCGGACCTGCCGGTTATGAGCCGGACGCTCTGACCAACTGAGCTAAAGGCCCTAATATTTAGGTTAATAAAACTTAAATGGTCCGGGTGGAGAGATTCGAACTCCCGACCCCATGGTCCCAAACCATGTGCGCTACCAAACTGCGCTACACCCGGAAAATGGCGGAGAAGGCGGGATTCGAACCCGCGCGCCGCTTACACGACCTAACGGTTTAGCAAACCGTCCTCTTCAGCCTACTTGAGTACTTCTCCCAGTAATTTATGATTGTTACATTGGCGGAGAGGGTGGGATTCGAACCCACGGCCCCTTTCGGAGTCACTGGTTTTCAAGACCAGCTCCTTAAACCACTCGGACACCTCTCCATTTGGTGATCCATCCGCGACTCGAACGCGGGACACCCTGATTAAAAGTCAGGTGCTCTACCGACTGAGCTAATGGATCGCAATTGTTTTAGTGGAGCGGGTGAAGGGAATCGAACCCTCGCGGTCAGCTTGGAAGGCTGAAGTTCTACCACTGAACTACACCCGCTTATATGGTGGTGCCGAAGACCGGAATCGAACCGGTACGATCTTGAAGGACCGCAGGATTTTAAGTCCTGTGCGTCTGCCAGTTCCGCCACTTCGGCACTATATATTGGCTCCAGAGAGAGGACTCGAACCTCCAACCTACCGGTTAACAGCCGGGTGCTCCACCATTGAGCTACTCTGGAATATTTATAGATCACAGAAATACATAATCATAAATCTGCTAGTTTGTCAATAACTTCTTAAAAAACGTCATTTTATATAAATATTCATCAAACCTTTCAGTCCTTTACTACAAAAGGGAAAAATATTTAAAATAACGACAAATATTATTATACACTTTTTTATTATTTTGTCAACAATATTTCAGCATATTTTTGTAAAATTATATTGTAATATTTTACATTATTAATAGCTTTTGTCATTCATTATTGACATATCCCTTTATTTTCATACATTACTCTATAGGATTCCTTCATACATCCATTAATTACTTCTATATTTCTTAAGCTCTTTAGAAAAAATATATTTGAACAAAATTTAATAATATGAATATAATTATAATCCCATTACAAGGTTTATTGTTAAATAAAATATATTTATATATATTTATCAGGTGGTGATCTATATAGCTAAGATATTTGGTTTTGATAATCAGTTAATCAGCACTGCTCTATTATTAGAAGGAGAGTTTTCTAGTAATTATTATTTGGGAAAAAACTACAGTTGTCTTTTTAAATATAAGGAAGGGGATATTCCTATTATTATTTCTGCTCCTCATGCTGTCAAACAAATAAGAAACGGCTTAATAAAAAATCCAGATATTTTTACAGGTAGCTTAGCACTAATATTAGCACAACGTACAAAATGCCATGCAATTTACCGCACCTTTACAGGTCATGGTGACTCTAATAGTGACCTAATATGTGCTTATAAAGACTATCTGATTCATAAAATAAAAGAATGCTCTTTACGCTGTGTTATTGATCTACATGGTCTTCATAAGAGAAGATCTTTTATGATTGATGTAGGAACCCTCGATGGCAAATCCATTCCACAGGAAATAAAAACCTTAATTATTCAAACCTTTCAAGAAGGAAATATTAATGATGTACGGTTCAATTATTTATTCAATGCCGATAGACAAGGAACTGTTGTTAAAACAGTTTGGGAAAAAACTGGCGTTCCTTCTTTTCAGTTAGAAATCAATGGACTCTATCGTGACATTAATCATGTGGAGAGCTGGACAAAATTTCAACAAATTGTTACTACCTTAGAAAGTCTCATCTATAAATTAAATAAACGAATAAGTCATTAGTGCATCTTTTAGCCTCAATGAAATAGTTTAGCGTATGCTAAACTACGAGGTTTTAAGTATATGTTTTTGTTTAAAGAAAAATATCTTAAACCTATATCTTCTGAAAGGAAGCTATTCAAAATCAAAAATCCTTCTTTATTTAAAACTTTTCATAAAATTCATAAATAAAGAAGGATTTTTTGATTTTTACTAGAATATGTTATATTATCAATATTTAGAAAATATTGATAATTTTGTCATGTTTATCCTGTTATACCTTTTAGCGGACAATCCATTAAGTTTTAATTTTAAGATTAATAGAGGGGAAAATAAAAAATTATATTTCAAGAGGGGGTTTTTTTAATGGTAATACCCGGTCTTATAATGATTAGCTTAATGTGGTTTACAGTAGCTCTTTTAAATTTAGGTTATGGAGAAGCTAAGGGTACAGGGTTTGTTTGTGGTATTGTGGGTCTTCTCACAGTAATATGTGGGTTAATTGATGGGGTTAAAGGAGATGTATTAGGTGCTGGCTTACTTTTCGCTCATGGTCTTCTTTATATTTGTATTGCATATGCTCTTCTATATGGACTTGAAAATTTAAAGTCTATTGGAAATGTAAGTCTTACTGTAGCATTTATTTCTACCATTTATTCATTTATTAACTTCTCAAGCGGTGACATTTACATGGGTTTAGTAACAGGTGGCTACGCTGTACTTACTTACATGGTATGGTTAAACTTC
Organism: Clostridium formicaceticum; assembly: GCF_001854185.1. NCBI lineage: Bacteria > Bacillati > Bacillota > Clostridia > Peptostreptococcales > Natronincolaceae > Andreesenella > Andreesenella formicacetica. Next base: position 2,951,664 of record NZ_CP017603.1, on the reverse strand, counting down.
TATGGCAAGTTATCGAATCGAGTGGTTGCCTGTTCCCTTATCGTATGGATACCTATAGGTCTTTGGATTCCTGCATTTTTATTAGGACTAGGAAAAGCTTTACCATTTTAGTTAAAAATACATTTTAATTATCTTCATAATTATATGTACTACCTGATTCAATGAAATAAAACTTTCCTCTCTATATAATCTTAATTGTTATTTATTTTTTAAGACCATTTACAGATATAAATGGTCTTAAAAAGTTTAGATCTAGATTTTATTAATCCTTAGTATATTGAAATTCATGGAGACATATTTATAACATATTGACGATTAATTCTCTAAGTTTAGCTTCAAACCTCAAATCATCCTCTTTGCTCCTCTTAGGTATTTTTGTATATTTCTTATGTTTTCTTCTCATTTCTTGATTAAAATGTCTTTTCATCAGTAATTCATCTATATTTCCATCTGTATATAACCAACCATTTTGATGAATAGCTATAGCTTTTTTTCCAAGAGCCAAAGCCGCTACACCATAGTCCTGTGTAACCACGATATCTCCCTGTGCTACATGATTAATAAGTACCAGATCCGCCATATCCCTACCCTGATCTACTGTTATAATTTTTGCATAATCATCGTAAAGTTCATGACAAATATTTTTTATCATCACCAACTCTATTCTATAGGTTTTTGCTACCTTGAGTATTATCTCTTTTACAGGACATCCATCTGCATCTACTAGTATTTTCATTTGCCTCACCCTTTAGCAAAGTCTTTTAACTGTACTTACCAATTTTAAGAGATTGCTCTATTGATTTTACTAACTTCCTTCAGTATGCTCTATTATTTTTCCTTCGATACATTTGCTTCTCATGCTTCCTGGGGAAAACATCTTACTTTAATCCCTAATTAGTAGTATTTGAAAGGACTCTAATAACTCACGTTATTTATATTTCTGAAGACCTTGTCTGAAGACTTCTAACATTTCATCAGTCTCATCAAGCTTATAGATTCTAGCAGGATTTTTTCCCTCATCCCAGTCAATTCCATTCCACCAAATGGCCACTTTTATATTATCAAATCTATGTATATTAGCAAACATATCTTTAATCCAACCAATCTTGTCTCCTCCTATAGAACTAGCTCCAAATTCTGTAATCATAAAAGGATATTCAAAAATAGATAGATACTCTTCATAAAAATCATCGTATACCTCATTAAAACCTCTCCAGTATTCCCCCTTATAGTAAGTTCCTGTATTATATCCTGTCAATCCTATAATGTCTACATAATCATCCCCAGGATAATAGGTTAGATAATGGTTCCACTTAAAGCCTGGAAATGAAATATCATGAGGATTCCATACCCACAAGGCATTATCTACGCCATTCTCCTTAAAAATGCCGTAAATATATCGCCAAACTGCCTTAAACAATTCTGTATCGTTGGAACTAAAATAGCTGGAATATACACACCAATCACCATTCATTTCATTATTTAGTCGAAACAACACAGGATGGCCAAAGGCTTTCATATCCCTAGCATATTGATTTAGGAAATCATCATACTTCCCATTGAGCAAGTCATAAGTAACACTTGCATTATCATTTTGGCTATGTTCTGTCTGCAATGTAAGTTCTACATATTTATTATTACGATAAGCACTGAGCATCTCTTCCATTGGGAAATTTGTTTCTAAAGTTTGATACCTTACTATAAATTCAAAGGAATAATCCATTCTTTTTTCTAAACTGCTTAAATAATCAAAATGATAAGCTGTTGACCATTCAAAAATTCCCCACTTTAGAGAATCGCTTTCTAAAAAATATTTGCTATAAAAATCTCTAGTTTCTTGGCTTACATTTGGCTCTTTCATCTTATAAGTAGTATTTATCCGAGGCGTTGCTTTCTTTTCAAGAATATGAAAGCTATTAATCATAGTCATATAGTCCTCAATAGGTTTTGAAGACTTTATAAAAATAGTATAGACTTCATAAGAATTCTTAACAATTTTAACATTAACATAGTAATTTTTGTCATTGGTAAGCTTTTCTAACTTATTTCTGTTCCATTCTAAAAGATGTGCCCTCAGCCCATTTACACGAATCGTCTGATCCTTTTCTATTTTATGATCTTTTTTGTTAAGTTTAAATTGATTACTATAATGAATATATCTATCTGCCGTATGTATGGTATTTCTAAAATCATCATAGTAAATTTCAATAAGTGTATCTTCATCAGCAATCACAGTTCTAACTTCCGATAAGGATGTATCCACCCACATATGACTTGGATAGTTAATAGAATAACCGTGAGAATAATCAGTATACTGATTATAGGCGTTATTCATTGGTTTGATTGCTTTAAAATCGTCTTCATAATCATAATCAGCAGATGTCACTAGCTGACCATTCTTTATGTAGGTGCTAGCATATTGACTAGCATATACATCAAAGCCTACGATTGTAGTACAAAAAATTAACACCACTAGAAATAGCATGATCTTTTTTCCCATTGTCGCCTCTCTCCTTTTATCTGTCCTACAGATATATGCCTATGCATTTTACTGCACTAGAGCATTCCTGTATTAATCTTCTATATTTTCTACATCCTGATATAAAAAACCTTTATTTCATTAGGAAAAATCCAAAAAATTTTAGCTATATGGGACATAGCAGCTACCGCTGATATAATTACCAAGCTATCCCCGTTTGCCCAACGGTTTTTGTATTACTTATGCTATTCCTAGCATCCTACATCCTTCATTTTTGATAATGTTATGTATAGTTGCCTATTCAGCTCCAACGGCCTACCCTAACAACTTTTTTCTATGATCCGAATATTACCAAGATAATTATATAATAAATGTTGCTTCTTTAGATATTAATTTAGGTGACCTCGATTACTAACGATGTTAGAAACCTAATCAGTTAGACTGTTTTCAGTCTACTTATTTATATACTCCTCTATAATTCTCAGGTAATAATTCTGCTATTTTCTTCATTATATATTTTGTAGCAAAATCTTCATAATCTTTTTTATCTTGCTCTTTTGCTCTCTTGGGAAATTCAAATTGTTTTCCAATGTTGATATGAACATCTGCATAATTAAAGGTTTCCGCACTCATATCTCCTTCTTTATTTATAGGTAACAATTTTTCTGTCCCATATAATCCAATAGGTACAATAGGAGCTCCTGTCATTCTTGCTATAAGAAAGATTCCTTTCTTTGCTTCTATCAAACTACCAACTCTACTTCTAGTTCCTTCTGGGAAAATCAATAAACTTTCCCCTTGGTTAACAAGCTTAATAATTTTCTTAAGACCCTCTTTATCAGCAGTATTAGGTTTTATATTTGTAGTCTTTATTCCATTAACCCCTATACTTGTAACAATATTATTTGACAGCTTTACACCTGCTACAAAAGTTGGATCAATCTCTTTTAAAGCCTTGTCTAAAACTAATCCATCAGAATTGCTTAAATGATTACATATAAAAATAGTTGGTGTTTTTATTCCCTTTAAGTTTTCACTGCCCTCTATGTTTATATTGGCATATTTTTTTAGGTATTTATCAACAACTTTTTTAGATATGTATGTGACAAATTTATCCGGTAAAATATTTATAATTTTTGCCGTTATAGTGGATATCATTTACTTACTCCTCCTGAATGTTTCTATACTTGAAATTATGTATTGAAACACGTAAAATGTCTAACAGTAATTATTACTACTAATTTAGGTGACCCTAATTTGCGAATTAATACAAAACTTAATTAGCTCCCCAACTAAATAATATAGACCCAAGAAAACAGCTCTGATATGTTGATAGTATTGAAATATTTTTATACCGCATTAATTATATCGCATTAAAATGAAATCTTTTACAAAATCTTGAATTACCTTAGTAGAAATATATCCTATATACTGATTCATTTTTTACCATGATTTCCATTTAATACATAATTTTCTACAAATCTTGAAGAACCCCTTTGACTAACTTTGTCGAAAATTAATTAATGACAAAAAACAATTGCGTTTAAGACAAATTAGATGAATTATGCATAATGACATATCCTTGTTGCTATATTAAAATAGAAGATTAAATTATCTTATTGATGACCTATTATGATAGATTTACAGAAAAATAATTATTCTGCATAATCTTGGGTAATAAATATACTATGTAGTTGTATATTATTGAATAATTTACGAGGATAGGGGGTAGATTCTATAGATTTTAAAACAGAAGAAATACAATATTTATTAAACTTAGTTTTAACCAGATACCATCAAATCAAAAAAAACAACAAAATACAAATGATGATGAAATAAATGAATCTATTAAAAATGAACTATCTATTTTGATGTCCCTTTATAATAAAATAGAATCAATAAATAGCATATTAAAGGATAATAGTTCACAACAATAAATAAAAGATATTGGAGTGAATTACCCCAATATCTTTTATTTTCTACTTTTTATTTTTTTGTATTCTTATCATTCTGACTAAGCTTATTATTTTCTAATTCTTGTTTTTTCATTTCCTTATTTGCTTTCTTTACTAGCAGTGCACTACCTATGCAAAATCCAATAAAAACAAGCAAAACCGCAATTACATCTAACTGTAGTTCCATTGACAATGCCTCCTTAATATTAAGCTATTAGTTTAGATTGAACTGTGTACTTAGTAATTAAGGAAGCTTTGTACCTACTGGAATTTTTTCTTGGCAGAAGTAACCTCTGCAATATTATAAATAGCCTTGAAATGTGTAAGTATATATAGGTTAAGTATCTATAATCTACAATCAAATTATAGCTGCAAACTAATATTAGACCAAATATGCTGGCAATTCTATATAATATATCAAGGCTAATCCTATTTCGAGGCAGTTCTTGTATATTTAGAATTTCTGATTGATACTGCGCAGTCAAAAGGTATGGAAATTTTAAATCGTCAGCATCATTGGTACTGCTATACGAGCTATCTATTATGAAATAGTTTAATAAGAATAAAACAAGAATAATATAAATAATTATCGTTGATTGTTTTTTATTGATTAAATAAATCATATGAGTGTATACTCCCTATCGTAAAAACAAAGATTAAATCCATATTTATATCATATCATATAATCTAAAACTGGGTAAGCTAAACTAATCCTCAATTTAAAATTTATTTTCTTACGAAGCATATAATAAGTTGATTAGATATTACAATGTGTGTTTAAAATATTTGAAGTATACCTATTACTTGGTTTTTTAAAAAATATCTGCATATACCTTTAATAGCATCTATGATAAAAGTAAATCTCTTATATATAAATTAGAAGACCACACCGTAATTGGTGTAATTTTAACATTTAAACAGTTTAAAATATACTTTGTAATTGCAATGAAGAGAACCTGCTACTGTTGTTTATAGATTATGCCTATGCTATACTAGGTAATGATGAGTATGTAAACCAATCACATCAAATTAACTAATAATTGCCTTAATAGAAATTGAATGAAAGGAAATGAAGATATTGAGTGTACTTACTGAAAAGCTGAAGGAGGTTTTATTTTCAGTTCTTCCTATCACAATCATCGTACTAATATTAAATTTTTCTCTTACACCTCTTGAAACTCCCCTCATCATCAGGTTTATTATTGGAGCACTTTTTGTTGTTTTAGGGCTATCCATCTTTCTGATTGGAGTAGATATTGGGATTACTCCCCTTGGAAGCCTAGTGGGGGCAACTATTGCTAAAACAAATAAGCTATGGATAATAATTACTGCTGGATTAATCCTTGGATTTTTTATTTCCATCGCTGAACCTGGTCTACTGGTTCTTGCAAATCAAGTTGATTTGGTTACATCTGGGCAAATATCCAGCCTAAGTATCCTTATTGTGGTGTCTATTGGTCTAGCAGTGATGATTGCCTTTGGCTTAATTAGAATAGTCTCAAATGTGCCATTATACAAAATACTAACGGGACTTTATGGGCTTACTTTTATTCTAGCTTTATTTACATCATCAGAATTTTTAGCTATATCCTTTGATGCTTCAGGTGCCACAACAGGTATATTAGCAGTACCATTTATTTTAGCCCTTGCAATAGGTGTTTCTGCAATGAAGAAAGATAGCAAGGCTGCTGAAAAAGATAGCTTTGGCTTAGTTGCCATAGCATCTATAGGTGCCATAATATCGGTTATAATTTTAAGTGTTTTTTCAAAAACCAGTGAGTTTTCCCCTGGACTTGAATTCGACATACCCGAGTCAACCTCCATTCTAGGTCCCTTTGTTCAGGTGTTCCCTGTGGTATTAAGGGAAGGTTTTTTTGCTCTTTTGCCCTTATTGATTATTCTTTTACTTCTACAAAAAATATCCTTTAAATTGAGCAAAAATGCTTTTTCAAAGATATTAAAGGGCTTTGTTTATGCCTTGGTAGGATTAGTGCTATTTTTAGTTGGTGTAAATGCTGGATTTATGGATGTAGGAGGCATTGTGGGATATATTCTTGCATCTTTAGATAGTAACTATTATCTTATACTTATGGGGTTAGTACTTGGCATAGTGACAATATTAGCTGAGCCTGCTGTTTATGTATTAACCCATCAAATAGAAGATGTTACAAGTGGGTATGTTAAGAGAAAAGCTGTATTAATTGCTCTTTCTCTTGGCGTTGGTATTGCAGTAGCTCTTTCAATGTTAAGAATTATTGTACCTGGAATCCAACTATGGCATTATCTTTTACCAGGATACATAATCTCAATTGCTATGACTTATTTTGTACCAAAATTGTTCGTAGGGATCGCCTTTGATGCAGGTGGGGTTGCTACCGGGCCTATGACCGCTACTTTTATTCTAGCTTTTACTCAAGGAGCTGCTGAAGCAATTGAAGGAGCAAATGTTTTAATAGATGGATTTGGAATGATTGCTATGGTAGCTATGACGCCAATAATCACTTTACAAATATTAGGATTTATCTTTAGTGTCAAATCTAAAAAAGGAGGTATAACAGAGGATGAAGAATAGTTCTGATAGTACTGGTTTTGAACTACTCTGCGTAATTATAAATTTCGGAACAGCAAGTAAAATCATAAAACATGCAAAACAATATGGAGTAACAGGAGGCACTATTTTCTTAGGGAAAGGAACTATTAAAAATCCTATATGGGAATTTTTGGGTTTAAATGAGGTAAGAAGAGAAATTGTTCTAATGGTATCAAAGAAGGACACAGCCTATACTGCTTTAGAGGAACTTAATAAGAAGTTTAAATTTGATAAACCTCATCACGGTATAGCATTTAGTACTTCTGTCTTAAATATATTAGGAGCTAAGTGTTTAGCAAGGAGAGACCATGATTTTAAAGAAAGTAGAGGGGTGGAAAATCCTATGTATAATCTTATTATCACTGTTGTTGATAGGGGAAAAGGAGAAATTGTTGTAGAGGCTGCAAATAAAGCAGATTCCAGAGGAGCAACGATTGTCAATGCAAGAGGTTCTGGTATTCATGAAACTAGTAAACTGTTTGATATGGAAATAGAGCCAGAAAAGGAAGTTGTATTGATCATATCTCAAAATCATCTAACAGAAGGTATAGTTTCTTCTATTAGAGAAAACCTCAAGATTGATGAACCAGGTAATGGTATTATTTTTATCCAAGACATAAATAAAACCTATGGTTTGTATTAACATCTTTATATACAAAAAAATGCTGATAGAAGCTCACATTACCCCTGCCATATGCTCTCCTTACGGTAGACAGTTAAGATAAATAAAACGATTAACCATAAGGAGGAGCATATTTTTATCGGACGAAAAAGTAAACTTTCAGCAGAAGAGAAACTAAAATACGTTCAAAAGGTATGTTTTGCAAGTGGGGTATGAAGTATAATAGTTATGGTCATATGTCTATTACAGTATATTATGAAAAGGATGAAGAGGACGGTAGCTTTAAAAGGAAAACAGGCTTAATAGGTAGTTATAATACGTGAGAGCTGTACACTTGTTCAGAAACACGATATATTTAACTTGTTTTACTAGAATTTTAGTGTTATGTTATTATAAGATACTATTATGATGGGAGTGAAAAATATGGATTTTTTTGAAATATTTCAATGGATTTTTATGATTGCAGCCATGATTGCAGGTCTTGCACTAGGACAGATAGGTAATGTTGCTGGGATAGCAACACATTTTATTACTCCTTTTCTTATTGTGATGCTTTTTGGTGTTTTTCTTCAGACGCCAGTTGCAAGTTTGAAGGCAGGATTTAAAAATGCAAAAGTATTGAGAATGAACCTCGTTATCATTTTTTATGGACGCCTTTGTTAGCTTTTGGTCTCAGTTTTATTTTTTTCCGTGACACCCCTGATGTTTTTATTGCATTAATTATGGATATGGTAACCCCTTGTACCGACTGGTATTTAGTTTTTACAGGAATAGCTGGCGGAAGTATTGCACTGTCTACGACATTTTTACCCTGGAATTTATTTATGCAATTTATTTCAATACCTGTTGCTATTTTCCTTTTTGCTGGAACCGTGGTAGAAATACAGCCATATTTTTTTCTAGAAAGTTTTTTGAGGGTATTGCTACTACCCTTTATTATTGCAGTATTAACGAGGAAGATTATCTTGTACATAAAGGATGAAAATTGGTTTGAACAAAATATCCTTGGGAGAGTAGGTATATTTCAATCTTTATTTCTTATGTTTGCCATTATGGCAATGTTTGCTTCTCAAGGAATTATTTTAATTGAGAACCTAGGCTTGGTAATTCGACTCATTATACCAGTAACCTTATTTTTTATAATTAATTTCTCTGTAGGGCAGATAATAGGTCGGGGATTTAAGTTATCTTATCAAGAGGGAACCAGTTTGATTTTTACTATATTAGCCAGAAACGCACCACTAGCTTTAACTATTGCTGTGGCTACTTTTCCAGATAAACCTCTTATTCCTTTGGTTTTAGCTGTTAAATCTTTAATTGAATTACCAATGCTTTTTGCATTTTCTCAGCTTATGCTTCTTTTTTATTCTAAAAAATGGTGGACAAATCTTACCTGATGTTTATAATGGCAGCATAAAAAAATAAATTGCAGCATTTATATGGATGTCGCACTCCCTCTGTTAGTTTTGCTACCATCTCCCTTGTAGAAGGAGGTTTTAAACTCTCCTTTCGATAGAGGGATGTCACAAAGTGAAAGGGGGAAGGTGTGATTCGAGAAGGCTCTAATTTTTAGCATTCATTTGTTATATATAGGTGTTTAAATTGTATTTTTCTAATATACTATCCTAAATTCCGGTATTGTAAGCATTTGATTTAGCAAATCATCTTTGCCAAAAGATTCATCCACTAATTGGATGTCTTCCTCACCAATGTAATACACTTTGACGTTACCATGAAAAGAAGCTGACAAAATATTCATCATATCATCCCGGACAGTTAGGATTTCGTTCTTATACATTTCATAGATCAGTCTGGATGTTGTCAGTTGCATAGGAGCTTTTCTGCCGTGGTGCTTTTCAATATAACTATTTACACTAATGACATTACTCCTTATTTTTAAATCATCACTAATAAGAATATATTTGCCCACAGGAATTCTTGTTAAGACAATTATACTAATTAAAATCAGTTCTTCTGCTAAACTGTCTCCTTCAGATTTTTGATGACGAGCATATTTGAAGAATGGTTCATATAGCGTTTCACTACCTGGATTACGATTTACGATTCTATTTCTAACACCCTCATCAAGCGTATTTATTATATTATAAGTAGCTGTTTTGAATTTACTAACTTCTTTTACAGCATACCCTAATAATACATTTGCTTCCTCATTACTAATTGACAATGCATCCTTTAGTATATCCATGACCATTTCTTCAGCAATAAATAGAATTGGTATACCATTTTCATGAATCTTTCTTAGGTAATCAATTTGAATTGGATCAATGACAAAAGTACTCGATGAAAGTTCCATTAAAACTGTTTTCGTTATTATAATTACAGCTGAATGCTTCAAAAAGAATTCTATAATAAAATCATTAGAACTTGCATTTGAATGATGTATTATAGAGCAAGTATCATAAAAAAAATGTTTTTCATGTTTGAAGAATAAATCAATAATTTGATCAGGTGCAGATATTAGGTACTTTTCTATATCGCTATAATTTTGAGGAAATTCTTGGTATACTTTACTCATCCTGCTTTACCCTAATTGATAGATAAAGTTTCCATGTGTTTTTTAATATACCTTCTAAGCTTGACTCTGAAAGCAATTCTTTCTTTACTAGTCTATTGCCTTCTTTCTTTAGCGTTTCGAAAAGGTAGCCCATTTCATCCTTCAAAGATGCTTTAAGAATTTCTTTATCTAACCAAAGTTCTTCAAACAATTCTTCTATTTTCTCAGCATTAAAATCTAATAATTCTTTAGCAACATTTATGTCTTCCAATATTCGCAGTTCATATATTCTTACTAAAACTGCTACGAAAGGTGCATTGAAGTAATTCATTAATTTTACAACTACGCATTCAATTCTTTCACTGTCCACATTGAACATATCATACATTTTTTTAAATTCTACTTCTGGCATAAGCAGATTTGCTGCAAAAAGATTTGCTTTACTTTCATTTTCGTTTTCAAAATACTCTTGGTTAAAATGAACCTCACGTTTTTCATTAATATAATCAGGGGTTCCCTTGAGTATATGATAAATGTCATGACAAAAAGAGAAATACATTTTGTTTCTAGGTTGATTTGAATTTAAAAGCAGATACTTACTATAGCCAGTTCCCAAATAACATGCTCCAAAATCATTATCTCTCATTGGGATTTCAATAATTAGTGTATTAAGTTTTTTTCCGATTTCTCTCATTATTTTAGGAATATCACCATCCCATATAACTTGATTATGGAAATCTTTTATTGCTTCTTTAACACTCATCTCATATTCCCGATTTTTAATAATAATGGCTTTAAATCTACTAAAATCCATAATCAAGCACCTCTAATGCATCCTTATCAATCTTCTTCTGAATACCTAAGACTGCATCAACATGCTCAAGAAAATCAAATATTAGATTTGCTAATTCTTTTTTTTCTTCATCAACAGCACCCATATAAAATGCTATTGAAGTTGATTCTTCATAACCAGATGATTTTAACATTAAATTTTCTTGCATAAAGTAACTTATTTCCTTACCTAAAGCTTTAGCAATTGCTTCCATGTCCTCATAAAGTATATCTTGCTTGCTATTAAGTAAGCGAGAAAACTTATTTTTCTCAATTCCAGTAAGTTTTACAATAAAACTATTCTTAATATTATAATGTGTAATGTATTCGTTAAGATTTTGTATAAACTTAGTCATAACAATTCCTCCTTTTAATTATATTATATCACATAATGATACTTTTATTCAACATTTTTACCTTTTATATCTTTACAAATGTTTATATCAAAGTTCGCTCTGTTTATTGTATCAATATTTGATATCTAAATCAATATTTATTATTATTGTATGAGACATCCTTCAATCTGCTACATCATTTAATATGAAAGATTTTTAATATGGCATTGAGTTTAAATCCACTATTTTTTTACGTTTCAATTTAGCTATCAGTATTAGGATACAGTTCCATTCCATAAATACCGATTTTATATTTTTTCTTGATATACCTTTTAATCTTATCGTATTCGTATGCAGTTACGAGTTTCTTATTCCTTAGTTGATTTAGTAATGCCATTTGCTCACAAAACTTTAAAGTATCATCCATTTCTATGTCCTCCTTTATATGACACCATTTTTTTAGCTCAAATTTGATATAAAAAAAAACAAGAGTTCATCTAACCCTTGTAAACCTACAATCATTCAAAATATGTCTTGTCTTTCATCAGCCTTAAAAATTGCTTGATCTCTTGAATATCCGATGTAATACTGCATTTAGGCAATGCTACCAAGACAACTTCGTGGTATCTACCATTTGCACCTGCTCTTGAATCCAAAATCGATATGATGTCTGTATCTGTCTCGTTTCTAATCAAACGCCCAGCACCTTGTTTGAGTTTAATTAGCATCTGAGGAATCAGAACTGAATTCAAGTAATCATCAATAGAACTGTAACAAGTCTTCTCGTATTCACTGATTGGATCAGGTATTGGAAATGGTAATTTCACATAACAAATAATTAAGTGAGATAAGATATCCCCTGGAATATTAACCCCTTCCCACATACTACCTGTTGCAAACAAAACACCTTTTCCACTTGCTCTAAATGCATTAATCGCATCTGATCTGCCTCTTGTCATTTGAAACAGTGGAATCTCCATTATCCTTTCATTGAGATTTTGATACACAAGCCTCAACGGCTTATACGAAGTAAATAGGACCAGACCATGTCCATTAGATGCTCGAATTAATCTTTCGACCTCATCAGTAATATTGGCAATGTACTTTGGATTATCATAATCCGGATATTCCATATTTTCAGCTACATACAGTAAGCAGTTTTCTTCAAAATTGAAAGGTGTTCCTTTACTTATTTCAATAATCCGATCTTTGCGGACTTGCTTCATTCCCAATTCATTCTTTATATAATTGAAATCTCCATCAACTGCTATGGTTCCCGATGTTAAAAGAAAAGAAATGTCGTTTGTCCATAGATCTTGTCCAAGTTCTTTACTTAAAGTAATCGGAACCGATGCTAGTGTGGTTTGACCTTTCGAAAAAGGCTCTTCAAGCCAGTAGATGATATCGCAACAATTAAAGATTTTCATCTGGCGAATATTTCGCTTAATATCTACCATCAGCTTTCTATCTTTTTCCGGAAGCAATCTAAGAATTTCTTCTAAATTCACAACAACTCGATTTAAAAACACTCTAGCTCGTTGAGTGATGATGGTCTTGTATTTTTCAGTATCTTCATCTTCAATCTCTTTTGGAATCTGATGAATTACTTCCTTGAAGAATAAATCATTGTAGGTTATACCTTCATTACATATTTCTCAAATCCGTTTGACATTGGAACCATCATGCTTTGGCAGTGCTTTTCTCAATAATCGATTGATTTCATCTTGTCTAACTGAAGTGTCATACATCTGGTTGGCAGCGTCTTTCAATTTATGCGCTTCATCTATAATGGCATGGGTGTAATCAGGAAAAAGAGCAGATAATCCTCTTTTCCTTCCGGTGTGATGTCTTTTATCTCATCCGTCTTACGAGGCCATTAAAAAGACATGTCCTTCATAAGTTTCTTTGTTGCCATGATAAACCCATCTTCTTCAAAGCGCAATGCTTTTAGAGAGTTTCTTCTCTTATTACAGAATAGAAACACACAGGTAGAAGAATAAGGGTCCAATTTAAATTTCATGCTTACAAGAGCAGCAAGACCATCAATCTGCTTCCTAAAATCCGTATAGCCGCAAGCGATGTAGATATGTTCTGCTCCTTGTATAAAACCCCCTAGCATACCGTCAGCAGAATCTTTAATACCTCCGCCAACAACCGACAATCTGTAGCTTCAGATATATCTATTGTAAAACCTTCATACCCTATAGTGATAAAAGAAGCCTTCGGATAAACTAACGTTTCCTGTGGCTGAATTTTCATTTCAGCCCAATCAATATCCGCCGTTACATGTTCCTGCTTTCTTAACCTTGTGACCCAGTACCTATAAGTGTAAGCGCCAAGGAATTAACGTATAGAAATCCAATTTAATAGCTGATAAAATAAATCCAGTAGAAGTTAGATATGTTGCTAACTCTACTGGATTCTATATTTTTACTTAGCTTGAACTTTTAAACTTTCAGGTACTTCCTTTGAAAAGGGTAGTAGTTTTAACAAGCTTCCCTTGTCTTGAGGGTCTATATTTGAAAAGTTGTTCATTAAGTAAAGTAAATATTTTTCAACAACTAAATTATTGTTCTTAGCCGTTTCAGTGATGCTATAGATTAATGCACTAGACTCTGCACCTTTGGTTGAAGCTGAGAAAAGCCAGTTGCTACGACCCACTACAAATGGTCTTATGGATCGCTCTGCAGAGTTATTATCTATTTCTAAAGATCCATCTTCTAGAAATACTTTTAAAAAACTAGGAAGTAGTGGTTTGGTATATGCTAAGGCTTTACCAAGGGCACTTTTGGGAACAGCATCTTTTATTTCTTTATCTACATAATCTATAAATTCTTCTATTATTGACTTGGATGCGTCAAGTCGCTTTTTATAACGCCTCTCATAGAAATCTTCTTTTCCACTATGCTGTTCTTTTAGGTCTTTTTCAATCTTATAAAGCTGAGCACAATAATTAAACCCTATTAATGCTCTTGAAGACTTTAGGGCTTCTTCGTCTAGATTCACTATTATTTCGTGGAACTTTCTTCTTATATGGGCTAGGCAATAAAGTCTTTTGACATTTTCAACTTTATTATATCCAGCATAGCCATCTGTTTGAATATATTTTGAAAATCCACTTAAAAAACCCTTAGGACAAGAACCAGATCTTGTCTTTTGGTAGTCGTAGATGATAATAGGTTGATCTTTATCTGGGCATTTATAGAGCCACATATACTTTTGTTTATTGGACTCCTTGCCCCTATCATCTAAAACTTTAACAACTGTTTCATCAGCCTGGATATAGTTTCTCTTAAGGAGTTCTTCCTTCATAAGCTGATAAATTGGATCTAGTTCATGGGCTGCACCAATAACCCAGTTGGCAAGGGTTTGTCTAGAAAGATTTGCCCCCATCATCTTGAAGTAGGATTCTTGTCTATTTAAAGGCAGTGCATGCTGGTATTTTAAATTTATGACATGACTAAGAAGCTCGTTAGATGCCATACTCTTATGTAGCAAGGTCTTTGGAGCCTTTGTTGTAATTATATTTGCTTTATCATTATTTTCTTCACATGATCTGCAGGCATAGCTGTAGGTTAGATGTTCTTCTACATACAGCTTTGCAGGTATATACTTTAACACTTCCTTTGACTTCTTACCTATAACCACTAAATCACTGGAACAATCTCTGCAGGACTGTTGATCTTCATCAAGCTTATGCTCAATTACTATTTTTTCTAGGTTTGCTAAGTTATCTTTTTTTCCAGTATTGCTGGTTGGCTTCGTTCTCTTGTAAGTAATTTCCTCAATAGTAGGCTCAGCTGCTTTTAAGTTACTATCTTTTTCAGCTTCATCAAAAAAGGATACCTGTATAGTATTAGCCTGTTCACTGGAAGAGCCAAATATTTTTCTGTTTTTATTAAGTACTTGATTTTTAAGATAAGCTAACTCATTTTTCAAGTTTTCTATTTCCTTATCCTTTGCTTCAAGCTCTTCTTCCATTTTTAAAATTAGTTCTTTCGTCTTTTCGTCCAGTTGGTTTTGTAAATTTACCTTCGTCATTTTCATCCCCGTTTTCATTTTATTTACAAAACAATTATACCATAAAATCCTTGTAATTTGAATGCATACAAAGGTTTTATGGTATCTTTTTCTAAAAGTAATTTCTCTCTTTAACGGGCTTGAATTTTGATATAGTTCTTACTTCATACCCCTTAAGCAGCCACCTTAGTTCTTCAATGGAAACCTTTAAAGCTTCTTCCTTTGACATAGACCATCTGAATTTATTTCTTTCTAGCCGATGATAGTATAGCCAAAAGCCATCATCAAAGTGAAGTATCTTTAGTTTATTCATCTGCCTATTGCAAAAGACAAATAGTGCCTTTTCAAAAGGGTCCAGCTTAAACTCGGTCTGTACAATCATACTTAGTCCATCTATATTTTTCCTAAGATCCGTTACCCCACAAGCCAAATATACTTTATCCACTTTATCTATATTTAGCATAATGCTATGATTTCCTTAAAAACATTAGATAGAGATACCTTATCATTGCTTGGTATATATATCTTAGCTTTGCCTATTTCAATTTTTATAGTTGATGCTGAGACAGGATTAGGTGGAATAATATTTTGATTTACAGCCTCATCAGCTTCCTTATCTTTAAAGCTAACAGCATGAAATACAGGAGTGTTATTGTTTTGTAATTTTTTTCTCCTGTAGTAAAGCTGATGGGCACTTATACTATTCTCTTCACAAAAGGCCTTGATGCTTCCTTCATGAGAAGAGAATTTATCTAAAATATCTTCCCAGTCAATGTTCAGTGCTTCATTTGTCATAACAGATACCTCCCTATTGCTTGTTATCTGTTATTCTAGCAAAGCTTCCTGGTACAATCTAGGCAGAAATTCTTTGGCGCTTACTCATATTCATCCTTTCATTTTTATTTAAGTTTTGATAAAGGTACGTGTAATTCTACATAAAACAAGGAATGGGTATATTGCTAATCTTTCAAGCAAATATGTCCATTCCTTTAACCTTTATTTGATTATTTCAATAAATTTATGGCATTTAAAGAAGATGATATCTCTCATTTCAAATTTATGAATCGTATTCAAATGTAACAATCTTACACGCTTCGCATCTATAAGCTACTACTTTTTTCATCTTAAATCCTGACAAACCTACTAATGTTTCATCTCCTATAGCGGTAATTTTAGTATTATTATTATCAGCCCACATTATTTGATGTGGAGAATATATGTATCCATTTTTCATTTTTTGTCCACATTTAGGACAACTTACATTATCTACTTTTCTCATTGATCCCACCCTTTGTACTCCTGCTTTACGCATTATATAAAACTACTAGCCACTATAAGCAATTCTTCCATTGTCAAATCCAATTATCTGTTACTACACATTTAAAAGAGAGTGCGTCTTTATGCTATTATGAATTTATTTTGATATTCTGTATAAATTCTGCATTTACAAGTTCATTGCCTTTTTTAGTTTCAACTTCAATCCAGTTTTCATTTACATCAATTATTTTTCCTACTATAGTTGTTCCAAATGACCCTGTGCTTATTTTGCAACTTTTCCTAATATACTTTTTGATTAATTCGTTCATTATATTTTTCAACCCCTTTTTTTTCTTTCTTTTTATCATTACTGCTTTTCGCATTTCATGTTGTTGCGTAAAAATAACAAAAAATGTTATAAACACCGATGCGTATATACCAGGATTCAACTAACATCACTCCCTCACATCTTTTTCTACTTCTGTTGCACATAATTCATATGTGACGACTAAAAAAGATGATGTAAACTAATCTAGTTTCTTCTCTACTTCCTCTAACTTTATATACATTTTTTGCAAAAGAAATATGGTTGGACTTAGAAATCCTACAAGACCAAATATTCCTCCCGCATTTGAGCTACTTCCTAATGCCATACCGATATATCCCGTTATCAGAGATATAAAAATCAAAAACATTATCTTCTCCCCCTCTATAATTAATTGCTATTTCACACTTTGCATCTGTGACGCCTTAAAAAGATAATGTGTCTTTAGATTAGTTATCTTAGTACACCCCATAGTAGTACAATTAAAAGCCCAGTAATACTGCCAATGCCAGTCCAGTGCATAGCACCATCATCTATAGTTCTTTTAAATGTAGTTAGTATTTTTCCAATTATAATAAAAATAATTGCTAAAGTAATAAAAGTTTTGCCATAAAACGAACTGAATCCATTATCGGTAACTGACACTATAAATATAGGAATAAAAATTACCAAAAAAGCAATTATATACGATATCAACCTCCACTTAACAGCATTTAGATATAATGTAATCATCCACTTATTCTTTTTCATATTTAACCATTCCCTTTATTATATAAACAATGTTTAGTTTCGCATAATTTATCTACTAAGTCTTAAAAACATAATATAAAGTAAATGTTTAACTACATATTACTTAATTTTCTTATTTTTTCCCATAATTTAATTAAAAAATTTCCTATCCCAAAGGTATTCCCAATATGATTTGCGAATTTCATCCAAATTCTTGTGATTACTATAACTATAAAAAATACCATTGATAGTGCTAAACCCGCTTGAATATACTCCATAAGTTATTCCCCCTACAAGTAGTCGATAAATCAATAGGCTTAAATGTGCAAAATTCATCTGTTACACCTTTGAAAGATAATGTGTAATAGTTTTAGCTTCTATCTCTCTTTAGTAATGAAAAAATGTATTCATCCCAAAAACCGTTTTTATAGCATCCATGCTCTCTTAAAATTCCTTCTTTTTGAAAATATAGCTTTTCAAGAAGGTTTATTGATTTTTCATTTTCTAGCATTACATATGCTTCTATACGGTTTAAATTTAAATCCTTAAACCCATAATCCAAAATAGCATTTAATGCTTCTGCCATAAACCCTTTCCCCCAGTAATGGCTTCCTAACTCATAGCCAATTTCCCCAATATATTCTTCTTGCTTTAGTCCAGAATTATATCCACAAGTACCGATAAGACACTCCAATGTCTTGCTATATATGCCCCAACGAATGGCTTGTTTCTTTTCAAATAGTATATTCAATAGGTTAATCATATTTCTTGCTTCACACGTATTAGTAAAAGTATTTATATTCATATATCTAGTAACTTCGTTATCTGACCAATATTTGAATAAAGAACTTGCATCCTCTTCTGTCAATTTCCGTAGGATTAATCTTTCAGTTCGTAATATGGGAAATTCATTATCTTTATTGTTCACCATGTGTTATTTTCTCCTTTGAATAATTTAGTAGCACATCATGTCATATTTTTTATCTGATATAAAACACTACAAGAAATATCCTTCACTATAAATATATTTCTGCATAAAAATTTAAGAATCCTTTAAAATACTAAATAAAAGTTCACAGTAATCTCTGTAGAAAAGGGATAACTGATTAAGCCATCCCTCTCTTAAGCTTCATTTATTATACTTACAATTCTTCATTAACCTTCGCAATAAAAATACTGTCTATTTTCTCAAATGAAGGCAGAGCAATTTCTGAAACAATGGTCTGTACATTCACTGGGTGAGGTTCTTTAATGGTAGTAATAGCCACACCTGTGTTAACAATCTGTACCTTTGCATCAGTATTGCCACTCATTAAATCGGATTCTTCAGGTGTTGTTCCAAAATAGGTATTTCCTAAGTTACCCTCTGGAATTAATGTAAACACATCATCAGGGAAGAATTGATGGGTACTTCCATCTGTTAGAGCATATTTTTTATTATATACTGCTACAGTAAGTCCTAGTTTTGCAGATAAATACTGTCTTAACATATTATCCGTTAGAATAATATTATCTGCTCCTATTGGATTCATGTCTAATCTTATGGACTTATTTGTAAGTAAATAATTCCAAGTCTTTAATGTACATATTGCTCTTGTTGGTTTATCCCCTGTACTTTCTTCAATCTTGTTAACCCATCTTTGTATATCCTGAATCGGTGTAGAGGATTCTACGTTACTCCATCTAGCTCCTGTTAGTAATGTTTCTTTATGCTCAGAACTAAATTTATAGCCATAGTCATAATTTACTCGATTGGCTGTGATGGATATTTTTCCTGTGGAGAGTAACTGCATCCTCATTCTTTCATTGTTAACTTCTGCCCCTTCTACAAGATTATTTACATCATCATAAATCCGTTGAATAATAGGCATCACATAGGCACTATTCATTGAACCTGCTGCTTTATTTAACTCCTGTCTCTCCTTTTCACCAATCCTCATGGCTTCTCTAAAGAAAGGCATCTCTGTTTCAATTTTACTAATCCCTATTCTATCCCTTAAGGTTGCCTTGGTATCAAAGGCACTAGGCATTAAAGCTACTGGTAGTCCATTATGCCCTTTAATTCAAGATAAATCTAACCCTAACTGTTTCTTTGGTGGAAATAGCGTTCCTCCTAGATAAGGAATATTGTTACTAGGGTTATTGGTATAATAGGTTGCTATCTCCTCTGCATTTACTAAATCAAATATATTTTTCATATGTATCACTTCTCCTTTTCTTATTTTTTATTTTATAAAGCTAATTTGTTTTAATGCTGTTACTGCATCTACAGCTGGTGCTTCTGGAAGTTTATCTATTGCTATAAATCCATGAATAAGCATAGCAGCTTCTTTTGCACCATAAGTCACATCCACATCATAAAATAAAACACCCTCGGCTTCATTTGCATCAGTGCCTTGAGTGTTTTTCCTTACAACTACTTCATCTTCATTTAATAAAACCGGCTTTGATTTTCCTCCTACAATGGTTCCTGCTGGTATGACTTTCTTTCCATACTCGTTTACTTCTATTCCCTCATCACTCACTGTAACTGCTATGGCTACATAATGGTCGGGAAACTTTAATATTTCCCTCGTGCTCGTATAATTTGTTTCAACAAACTTTGACATAATCAATTCCTCCTAATTTTTTATTTTGTTTTACTTAAAATATTGTTGCTGTGCTTCTTGTGAATACTGTTGACTTTCTTTTATTTGCTTTGCTAATTTCAAACCAATGCTCTCTGTAGCTGTGGTTTTAGATCCATTAGCTGGTGGAACATATCCTTGCTTTAATCTTTCAGCCACCTGTTTTTCTACCACTTTATTAATGGTGGATATAAGAGAATCAGCCTTTTCCTGAATCATATCTATATCTCCACCAACAACAAAATCCAGTAAATCAAGGTCATAGTTTTTCTCCTTGAAATACTGGATTTTTTCTAGTTTCAGTTCTCTATCATATAGTTCTCTTTCTTTTTGCTGTAATATTTCCTCCTGAGTCATTTCTGATTTTTTCTTTTCTTCCTCATACTCCTGTTGTAATTTCTTTTTAGTTGTTTTAACAGCTTCACTTACTCTTTTATCTGCGTAGGATTCCATGAACCTTTTAAATTCATCATTCTCTAGCACAGATTTAATATCAAACTCCTGTGTTTCCTTTGATTGAGTATCCACTTCCTGTGTCCCCTCAGTCTTTACATTTTTGTTTTCTTCCATAATGATTACCTCCAATATTTTTATTTTATTTGAATGAGTAATTCTATCCATCCCATAATGTTATGGTTAAAAACCCTCATAAAAATCGATTTGTCACGCTTTAGGATTTTAAAAAAACAGCAAGTGGTATATTACATCTAATCCCTCATTTTTGCATTTCACACCCATTGATTTTACTAACTTTCAGGTATGTCTAAATCGTGACATTTTGTGTTTCACTCCTACTTTTTTGTTTTCTAAGTCTAGCCTTTTCTTTATCACTATGTTTCTTGCAGCTATCACAATATCGCTGTCTGTTTGAATTAGCTTTTACATAAGTACCACACCTTTCACATTTGATTCTAGGCTTTGCTGGTTTAGATGAAGTTGTACTTCCTTGATCCTTTGAATGATAAATACGATATCCGCTTTCTAAATCATCCTCTAAAGGTAGCACTCCTTTTTCAAAATACTTGCATCTACCTACTTCTTGATTCTCTCTAAAAAATATACAAGTGGTATCAACCATACAACAATAATGATTAATACCACAAAACTGAGAATCATAGTTTGCACATTCCCTCTTGATTAAGCTAGTGATTTCCTTTTTAAATTTTTTATCCAATATCCACATTTCCCCTCTTTCAATATCTTATATTAAATATCTACTATATCTACACTGGCACCCAAAAGCATTGACAGTTTGCATGGGCTGGCATATCTGGAAGGTTATCATCCTCTATATAAAAGGTTTCTCCATGCATGCTTTGGCAATAATCACAGGTAGTGTGGCATAATACTGAACACCACATAATTTTACCTTTATAGTCCATGACTTTAAAAGCTGTACGTTGAGATAAGTTAAATATACGGGATTCTTCCGTCATCATTAACCGTTTGCTCTGATACCCACTATATTGAAATGCTTTATCTATCTCTTTAGTCAATTGTTGATAATCCCTTCCCTCCTTTATGCCAGTATTAATTAGATGATATAGCTTTGTAACCAACTCCTGTTTATTCCTATGGATTCTATTGCCAAAGGTATCTTCCTTAAACTTTTGATGTATATGGTCATTGATTAGATTAGGATTCAAAGGAAGTGGCGAACTACCATCTAGTAGATCACTATGCTTGATATAGGTATCTTCATAGATTTCATTTAACAGATTTTCCAAGATGTTTTTTTCCAGTGCTGCCATAGCACCGACTTTTTCCAGTAGCAATTTCTCCACCTGTACCATAAAGCTTTCACGTTGATACCTATTAATAATTAGTTTCCCATCCACAGAGTAATGATGATAAAATTCCAGTAGCATCAATAGTAATAGTCTTAGTATTTTCCTATGCTCAATTTGAAGTTTCTTCTCTTGTTCCTCCGTTCTTTGAATCATTGCCTGTTTTATCTCAATAATTTCACCATGTCTACTCATCTAAACCATCCAAATTATGTAATTCTATTTGCTTTTGTTCAGCCTTGAATTTACTGATCTCCACCTTCGGGCTTTCGATGAAGGGAAGTAATGTCAGCAGAGATTCTTGAGAGCATACATTTTGAAGCTTGGTGATAACATCAGCAAGACCAACAAGATCCGTTGGAAGGTTTCTTGTGAATTTGATGGCTATGTCCTTATAGTCAAAATATCTACCCTCTTTTTTAGACAAAAAAATAAAGAGATTTTTTAGTCTCTTCTTTATTACCTGCTCCATGATGGCTTCACGGAGGGCTACTCTATTTTCAAGATTTAGTAATTTATTCCTAATTGCCAAGGAGGATGTATTGGCTGCCCAGTTCTCATTAAAATTTACTTGATCCATCATATCAAATATTTTTCTTTCAATATTATCCAGTTCATTTTTTACGAAGGAATCATTGATGTCTTTTGTGAGCCACTTTACTGAACCACCTTTCGGGACTTGGATAATTCCCATGGATTTCATCTTTAGTAAATCTTCTTCTTCAATTTTGGCATTTTCTATCACGAGATAGGCATTTCTATGGTCTGAAATCTCGTTAACTAAATCTGAATTGATGGCATTATAGGCATCTACCAGACTAATGACATCATGAAAGCCACTCTTCCTTTCGCTGTTTGCTGGGCAGACGATTATGGGTACTCTATCAAAAATATGAGTATGCTTACCTTGTAGCTTTAGTCCATCTTCTATAATATAGTGAAGTATTTCATGATTTGTATATACATCAAGATAGGTATTTTCATCAAATCTCCTATTAAATTTATGAAGAGCTAGTATACCATTTCTTTCTGCTGTGCCATCCTCTAGGACATAGCAACTCATAGGATTTAGGATTGTACCACAAAACTCTCCATCTTGATTGATATAGTTCAATTCGTAGCTCTCTCCATAAATTTCACTGGATTTTCTAAGATGAATATTGTGCTCCTTGTCCCAGTGACTAATATTTTTATCAATGGCATCTATGATTTCATCATCATCTGTTTTGGATATGAAATTAACAGGCTTACCCAATAGATAGCCTGTTTCATTGTCAACGAATTTTCTAGGAAAATTGAAAACTAACTTCATGTTACTTCTGCTGTCCTGCATGGCATAGTTGTTAAGTATACTATGGTTTCCTTCGTAGTAGTCCTTGTATTTTTGCTTGATGCTGGAGTTATTCTCTAACTCGGTTAAGCATTGTTTTATAAGGCTTTCATTAATTTGCAAAGTATCACTTCCTTTCTAAAAATGGACATAAAAATAGCCCATACCATTTCTGGTATAGACTAATACTATAGTGCTATATTGTTATATCTAATGCTTCTAATATATATACGATGAAACTGCGGAAAAAATTCAACTGGCAATCAGTTATTACATATAACTGTTCTTTTTCTAATAAGAAATTTAGAACATCTTCATCATTGTCAGCCATAATATTAAGTAACAAGAAGTTTTTCTTATTACAAAAATCGCCAATCTCATTTTTGATTTTTTCTAAATCACCTAACACTCTATCCGTTACTATTCCTGCTGAATGTGCATATAAATTTCTTATAATGGTAAAATATGTCCATAGACTTTTAATCTCATTATAAGCTTCTATAGTTGAACCAGTCATTTCGCTTATTTTATCTGTAAATATAGTAAGCTTATTTTTCTTTACAATGAACTGTTCTAACTCTCTCATCAATCCTGACTGTGTTGCCTTCGGATTGCCAATAATCGCCTTTATATTATCTTCAAACAGAGCATATATAAGAATAAACTCCTGTAAATTTAGAAAAAATTCAAGTGTATATTTAAAGCTTAATCCTTTCTTACTCAACGTATCGAAAACATTTGTAAAAACATTTGACTTATCACCTTTATCATACAATCCTCTAGCATCAATACCCATTCCCAAAAGATGCACACAAATTCTATCGTCATTATTGGTAATTCTACCGTTATGTTCATCTATAAATTCCTTAATATCATTGTTTGATGCTGATTCTAATAAACTGTGAAATGCCAAGTTGCTTAGTTGCATAAAACTATATATGTTATAGAATGCCTTATAATATTGTCCACTATTTTCGTCAGGCTCTCGCATCGTAATTTTACAAAATATCATAACCCATACACCTTCTTTTAACTTATTTTATTATCAATCAAAATAACAATCCCCTATCATAAAACCTAATCCTCTGTACACCTTGCACCAATTGAACAGCTCCATATAAACTATCAGGAGCATCATCATTTTTAGCAAATTTATTATAGTCCTTTATTTGATTATTATATCCTATGTTGGAAGAATTGAACAGTATATGTCCCTTCTTAATATCAGGCTCTAAGCTAATAATCCTTTCATGTTTTTGCCCTCTTGCAACTACCTCTTCAACAAGAACAAAGATTCTATTATTCCACAGTTCCTCTTCAAATTTCTGCTTCATATAACTCTGTGCCTGTGTTCCTTCAAAGCCAATCTTCTCAACTGGATATAGCTTAAGTTTATCAATTGCCATTTTAAATAAATCATCAGGAAGCAATTTATAAATAGAACCATCTACTACATACATCTGATTAGTTTTATTATGCTTTCCCAAGATTGTAATAGCACTATAGTCATTTCTTTTTCCTGCTTTAATTGCAGGATCAATATACATGACCATTTCCATTTCCTCATATTCTGGCAGCCTGTCCCAGTAAGATATATTTTGAAATATATAATCATCTGTACTTCTAGGGTCATTCTGCATCTCTTTATAAAAGGACTTATCTCCCATGGCTTGCTTCTTACACATAAGATAGTAATAATCTAAATACTCTCCCCATAGAATTTCAGTTCCCTCTAGCATTTCCTCTTCATGGTCATAAAAAAAAGACTTGGAAGTTTCAATTCTATCCAAGTCTTGAAGGTTATTATATTTAGTTTCCCACTGGCTCCATAAATCATCTCGTTCAGACCAGTTAATAATGGCTGCTTTCTTTATGCTTCTCACCCCTGGTATTTTACCTTTTAGTAAATCTGCCATTAAATCTTCTTCATTTAAAATTTTTCCAACTACTAAAATGTTGGTATCTCTTGTACCTATGGGAATTACTACATCTCTAAAGACACTTTTTACTTGTTCTCTTTTGGCTTCACTTTTAGCGGTATCATCTTTAAGCAGATCATCCAAAAGTACCAATGTAGGGCGATGTTGCTTATAATGGATACCCCTAAGGGAACCATCAATTCCCCTTATCATGATACATGAATCCAGTCCACCTCTACTTTTAATCCATATCTCATTATTGTTCCAGCGACTGCCTTTTTCAATACCAAAGTCCTCTATTAACATTTGATTGTTTTCTAATTCGTCTTTAATCATATCTAAGAATGGTAGGGCAATCTGTTCTGTTGCTGAAATGATTAATGTGAATTGTGACTTGTTATATAAAGTGGAATACAGGGGAAATAAAAAAGAGTTGATTGTGCTTTTGCCATGTTCCCTTGGAAGTCCAAAAGCTTCAATCAACCCTTTATTGTTTAGCATATATTTTAATTCTTCAAATAGCTCTTTGTGAAACTGCCCAAACTTCCTGTCAAAATATTTAGGGAAGTAACACAGGGCAAAAAATTCTATGTCCATCTCGCCAAGTAACCTTCTAAGTTCTGAAAATGAAAACTCCCCTACAAGTTCTTCTATCTTGTTCGGAGAGAAAGATTTGTTCAGATATTCTTTTAACAGGAGGCTTTGACGGCGATGGTCTTGTTCATGTATCTGATGCATATTGCCTCCTTTTCGTTACTTTGCCATAAATTCCTTAACGCTAATAACCTGTTCCCATTTAACTTCCCATAATGTAGCTTGTATTGATTGTTCTTCTTTTTTCCCTGACCAATATTCATCGTTAACATCTAAATCAAAGATCTTCTCCCAACTTCTAATTAACTCATCTCTAAAGAAACCCATTGTTTCAGACTGTTCATTTAAATTAAACATGCTTTCATGCACATAACCATATTGGGCTAATCTTTCATAAAAATTATCATATTCCATTTCGTAATCGCATATATATCCATAGTTTAGGATACAATTGAATCCATGAAAATCGGATAGGAGAAAACTTTTATTAGATGCTTCAAATTCTATTCTAGCACCTTTTGTACCTTTCTCTAAATGTCCTGAAAACCTTAAATCTGGTTTTGGCTTTTTTACTCCACTCCACTGATGCCATGCCCATATTGGAAATTTGATTTTTTTATCAAGTGGCGATCCAATCCTATTTTTCATTTGTCCTACTATCCAATTATACTGAAATTTGAAATCATTCCAAATAAATTCTTCTTCTGCACGAAGCACCCCTGTTTCCTTGAACTTCTCATATGCAGCAATATTCTGTATAGTCCATAGCTTCATTTGCATTCTCCTTACTTTTTCACCTTACATATATGATAAATTTTGGGGTAATAAATGTCAAAAAAATTTTCATATCCTTTACTGTTAGCCTATCTTCCCAAAATAGAAGCACCCCTCCCATTGGGAAAAGTGCGTTAAAAAAGAATGGGTATTTTACCACTCTAATCCATACATCTACCCAAACAACTTATCCTCTATAATCATACATATCTCATGAAATATAGCTGCATCTTCAATTTTTATTTCTCCATCCCTTAAAAACTTTAGTAGTTTCATTGAAACTTCATCTTTAGACTGTATATCCACTGTTACAATAAATTCATTAGCAAGAATTTTTAAATCTATATCATTAATATCCCCTATTATCTTCATAGGCACTTTCCTCTCATTACTATAAATTTGGTATGTTTTATTATGTAATTCTACATTTCCTTCTATTTTCCTCTAAAGACATATGACTGTACC
Organism: Clostridium formicaceticum; assembly: GCF_001854185.1. Taxonomy (NCBI): domain Bacteria; kingdom Bacillati; phylum Bacillota; class Clostridia; order Peptostreptococcales; family Natronincolaceae; genus Andreesenella; species Andreesenella formicacetica. The sequence continues at coordinate 2,924,510 of NZ_CP017603.1, read as the reverse complement.
CCATTATAACCCCTACACCCATTGATTTTACACGCAGGAAGTCTGTTTTAAAAGTTATTAATCCCGATTAAAACTTCCCCATAAAAAATGTCAAAAAAATTTCTGCACCCTTTGCTGTCAGGGCATCTGTTTGAAATAGAAGAACCCCTCCCTTCTATAATAAATAGAAAAAAAGAGTGGCTATCTCTACCACTCCAGTCCTTCTAGTGCTTCAATTTTATCCTTTTCAATTGTCAATGTGTATATGTTAGTGCTTTGTATATTGTCATGTCCAAATATCTGCTGAATAGTTGTTATTGGCTTGCCTTCTCTAACCAGCTTATATCCCAAGGTATGCCTTAATTTATGAGGAGTTATTGCAATTCCTACTCGATCCCCATACTTCTTCAATATTAGATTGATAGCATTTCGATTTAAGCTCCCTCTTTGACCTATTAGTAAGTGATTATCGGCTGATTCTCTTCTAACTTCTAGGTATTCACCTATAGCTTTCCTTACATCTTTATTAAGTGGAACACCTCTTAGTGCATTTCCTTTGCCAAGCACTGCTATTTTGCCCTTCCTATCGGTCATCTCTATATCGTCAAGCTTTAAATCCACCAGTTCGCTTACTCTTATGCCTGTTCCCAACAATATCTCAATGATTGCTATATGCATCTTATCTCCTGTCCTATGAATCTCTGCCCTAAGTTTCCTTAGTTCCCTGTCATCAAGCCCTTTATATTGGCGTGTTTCCTTGTTTTTTATAGGTTTGATGCTTAGTTCCTTTTCAACTTTTCCTTCCCTGTGCAGCCAAGCTAAGAAAGCATTAACGCTTGCAATTTTACGATTTATTGTTATGATTGAATCAGTACCGTTTTGCATATACTTCTTATATTCTACCAAGTCCAGTTCTATTAGTTTATCCAAGCCATAATCAGTTCGGTTATTGTACCAGTTTATAAAAGCTTTGGCATCCCTAATATAGCAGGAAACGGTATTAATGCTTTTATCTTGTCCCTTTAGATATTCTTCAAAAGCTTTGGTATAAGCCATGTTCAGCACCTCCATTAGTATTTGGTGTGTACATGATACCTCTGAAGGTGCTGTAAGTAAAGATAAATCTCAATCCATAACCGTCATTATGTCGTCAGTTTTGGCTAATTTAGGCTAATAATTGCAATGAAAAGGGCATTTATCTCCCTAAAAACTCGATACATAATGTTACTGCTAATCAGTATATTCATCTTCTTGGGGAGCGTCTAAGATATTATCTTCATAATCCTTCGCACCCTCATCAACCTCCGAATACTCAGCTTCAACAATATCATCTTGAATCATTTCTAGGAACAGTTTCTTTCTTGCCTGCTCGTTATCTTTAGTATCCAATATAATTTCTTTTCTTTCATTCCACTTTTCAGGTTGCCGATTCCTTAACCAAAAGGATAAAGCTGTAGCATTTGCTGGTTGATGACGTTTTATCTTTTCTATCCTCGTTCTTTTTTTACCATTTTTATCTTCCTCTACAATTGTTTTAATTTCTTCATATTCATACCCAATAGCTAATTTGAAAAGTGCTTTTTCTACCTGAGAATCCATAACAGACTTCCCCATAGAAACGAGTTCAGATAGTATTTCATGTTCCTTCATATATCTATACCATGTATCATGGCTTATATCTAAGCGGTCACATATTTCTTTATCAGTGGCTCCTTCTAATAACCAGTCTTTAATATCAGATAGATGGGGTAAAATATGAGTTTCCCATTTAGTCATTTTATTTGGTACACCTTTTCTGCTCAACTATCACCTTACCTCCTCATAACTAAAAAAGAGCCTTATTATTGGCTCTCATCAAAGTCTCTATTATATCTAAATAATGATACATCTCTTACAGAAGATTTTATGTCCCTATCAAATATTAATTCTTTAAGATCATTCCCTGACAGAAAGGCTCCTTCCACTCCCCTAGCTTTCATTGATTGATAATGTTGAGATATTTGTCCTGCTAAATATTGTGGTAGAGAATTATAATTACCACTTCCTTCACCACCAATGTCCTTACAAGAATTAAGGTTTTCTACAGTCTCAGGATATCTCTTTTTTAATTCAAAAGCTAATTGATATGGAGTTAGAAAAGGCTTTCCAAAATGGTGATTCTGATTTGGTTTAAAATTAACATCTTTTAAAATCTCGATTATTTTATCTTCCAATCTTTCATTCTTCCATATACTCATACCCTCATCCCCTTTCACCAATAATTATATACCAGTAAAAGGAAATGGACAATCTAAAAAGAGCTGATTGCCATTCACTATAAAGTACACCTCAATTTCGATAATTTCCTTCTAAACTCTTTATTAACCTCACTTTTATTCTTACTTAAATTCAATGGTGGATTAAAATAACTGATTAGCTCTGTTTCAATATTTTCTACATCTTCATCCGTAGCATAATAATACATGATTAAATTATTAAGCATCCATTCAGTTAATGCCTTTTCATATTCTGTAATAAACTTAAAATTTGAAGTTCCTTGATCTTTTAAGCTTTGAACCTTTTCATAGCCAAATAGAACACCTAGGCTTTTTCTCAATGTAGATACTCTCGCTGTTCCATGGAAATGATTGTTATAATCCCTTTTCCGCAATCCTCTACTACCCGAAATGCCAAGATAAATAACTGCTTTACCTTCAAAATATGTATAGGTTAGATTCTCCATAGCTTCAGGTAATACTTCTATTTTATTGATGCAAATTAAATACAATCCTTGCTTATCTGGTAAATCAATTTCCTTATTTATCAAAGGATAAAAAGCATTTTGCTTTAACAGGTTTATAATTTCCATGTTCATTCCACTCATCGTTTATCCTTAAACTTTTCTGGTTGTGAAACTTTCATTTCTAATATGTAACCACATTCTGTACAAATATCTGCTATAATATCAGATCCCAAGGAAAAAAACTTATCAACTGGTCTTATCACCGCATGTCCAGTCAATTTGCCTTTGCCAATTTCTTTACATCCACATTTGGGACATTGAGTAGCTTCCACACAATCACCTCATATGCTTATATTTTAGATAATTATATCATAGATAGTATATCAAAAGGAAAAGAGCCGATTTCTCAGCCCCTAGCTTTTTCTACTGTTTCTGCTATCTTCATGCCCCAGTCTACGCCAGTAAGTTTTCCATCCTCATCCCAAAACAGTTCTAGATCATTTACCATATCAATAATCCTTTTAACATCCTCTTGAGCATCTTCCCACCCCAGCACGTATATTTTTTCTACTGCTGTGGCAATGAGTCCTTCCATCATAATATTTAGTTTTAGTTTGGTCATTCCAATCTCCACCTTTCCATATTTGGTTAGGTAGTACATTACCTCTACTCTCCAAGAAAGTAAAGTTGAAATATATATCCATTTCTTCCATTTATACCTTCGCCTGTGTCGGTTTTCAGTTTACCAATGGTTCAACACTTCCACTTTAAGCAATATCAAGCCTTACAGGGCAAATATGGCAAAAGAAAAAAGGGATGTTACTCCCCATGGATTTGCACATCTTCATTCTCCATTTTTTCAGGTTTTCCATGCCTAAAGGCTCCATTGCCCTCCATATTCTCAAGTAGCTGTTTTCTGATTTCCTTGTACCCATACCCCACCATTCCCAGCCTTGTTAACCAAGTCCTAAATGTGAACTTTTCATTATCTGTGAGTTTGCACTTTGCCGATGCATATTTCTGCTCCTTAGCCTTCTGGTTTATCAATGCCACCAGTTGGATATAAGCATCTCTTTTTTCTTCCCCTTGATAAAAGTTAAAGGTTATCTTTTTCTCATGGAAATCAAATCCGATGCCTCTACAGCACTCTGCCCCTATATCATCAATGGCTGTCCTGAATTCCTCTAAGGTTTCAATTTTTACTTCGTTAATGCCTATGATAAAACTTTCCTCTATGATATCCTCTTCTAATTGAAAGGCTTTACTGATAAGTGGCTGTTTACTGGCTATCATGTTTACAATATTTCTCAAGGTTTCTCCTGTGTGACCTTCCATGGGCAAGGCTACTATAAATTCAATTTCATCTTCAGTTAGTGGCTCCTGCTCACTTTTCTGTTTAATAGCTGCTTCATCTACTTCTTCTATAGCTTCCTTTTCAATCCTTCCATTTATCAGCTTTTCAAATTCCACTTCATTACCTTGTGCAGTTGTAATCTTTCCTGCTTTATCAATTGTATAAATTTCTTCTTCTGCTTCAATCTGAAATGCAAAACTTGGTGCTCCCATGTACTGTGGCTTAACTCCAAAATACTCACCTAATAATCTTACTATTTCTTTTCTATCCATAAAAATCCCTCCATGTGTATTTGTTGTATAACATTAATCACTCAATTAACACACTAAGTCAATACACTTTGAAGGGATTTTTTCCTATTTATTTCTTTACCAAGCAGATTCTATTTCATTGCTATTAATAACTCTATCTCTAAACACAATAAATGTATTTTTAAAGTCGATCTCATCTTTATATTCTTGAAAAATCTTTTTGCAATTTGACCTTATACTTGAAGATAGACTGTCAAAGTTATCACCCATATAATACACTATGAACCCTTTACTCGGATATTTTTTCAAGTTCAAAATATCTTTATAGAATCCATCACCTGTAAAGCAACCTGAGTTACATCCCCATCCAATTTTCACTTCTATAAATGCTTCTACATCATCTATATCTGTTTCTTTAGTGTTAATAATATTTTCTTTGAATATAACTATGTCAGGGACAAAATTTTTTAACTTATATTCCACCCTAACCCTACGTGCATTCATATTTTCAAATGGTGGTATTGAATCTTGTCTCTGTACTTTCATCGAGCCTTGAACTTTATCCTTTAATTTTTCAAATAAGCAGTATTGTGCTTCTCTTTCATTTTGAACAAAATCAAATGGATTCTTTGAAAAATCGTCAAATGTAGCATTAATAGATGAAACTATAACTTCATATAATTTGTTATCCATCAAAATACCCCCCCTAATTATTTATTGGTTACTTATTGTATTTTTAGAATAACATAGCAAAATATATAAATCTAGTTCTCCAATTCTGAATATTTTATTCGATCTCCATCTCTTTCAACAATAACATCATCTCCACTAACGCCATCTTTATAATTTAACTTCATGTGCTAGTAAATCTACACCAAGATAAATTTACCAATTTATTTTTACAAAAAAACATTTCTCTTACGAACAAACATTGGATATATTATCCAAATATTAGTTCTTTAATGTGTCCTAGGTTAATGTCCTTGCCTAACAGCATATTGATATAATAACAGAGATTATGGGATAAGATCTTTGTTCTGAGTCTTGTCATAAGTCCCCATAGAGATTTTGCTAAGACTTTATTGATATTTAGCTGTTCCGTCAATTGTGAAAAGGTAGTCTCAATTCGCCTTCTAAGTTTAAAAATATGTTGGCGAAGCCATTTAGGATAGGGATCTTTACAGTTATTCCTTTTCATAAATATTAGTTGAATTCCCTTTTCTGATTGTAGCTGCGAGGGCAAATGCTTACTAGTGTAACCCTTATCACCTACGATTGTTATGGAATTGTAGTCATCTACTAATTCCCACACAGCTTCTCGATCATCGATATTAGCTGGTGTAAGGATAAAGTCAGTGATAAATCCTTCTATCGTAGTGATAGAATGTAGTTTAAATCCATAGTAGGTTTCTTTTTTAGAAGCACAATACCCATAAGCTGAGTCAACTTTAAAAGATTTATGAAAGCGTGCTCAACCAAACTTACACACGGGAATAGGAATGCTATCTACGAGCCTAAAGGATTTATCCCGAAATCCTAACATGGAAGTTAGTTCCTTACGAATTGCATCAATTACCGAATGTAGTGCTCTACGGGTTCTATTAAAGCGAGTTCTATGGCTAAACCTTGGAAATAAATCCTTTAGGTTCTTCTTACAGAATCCTAACCATGCTTTTTCTGAGTCAATAGTCAGTAGTTCCCCAACAATACTAATGGTAATTATTTCACTATCACTATTAAAATCCGATGTTTTTTAGCAAGTCAAGTGTGGCTTTATTTCTTTGTAATTTTATGATAATACGTTTTTTAGTTATTTCGATTTTATGAACAAAACATTCATATGTAAATCCATTATCTATCTTAAACGCAAAAATTGATGCCCAGTCCTTCGCAATATATCCCACTTCTTCATCTTCTAGTGTTAATATCTTTATAGCATTACTATCATAAGCATTTTCTGGTTCTCGGAGTATCTTTAATTTTTCCCCATGTACTAACTTTTGTGCAATATTAAAACGATTCTTCACATTAATTCCTACAACAGGTACCTCGAAGGAGGTGTCTATTTTACCTGTTTTTTCCCAATTAGAAATACAACTCCCATATTTTTCTTCAAGTAAAGAGTAATAATCCTTATCGATAACAATAATCTTTTCATCCTTAGCTTGTTCTATCGCAGAGGAAACTTTTCTAATACTTCTACTATCCCAAAAGCCTTTCACTTCAAGAATATCAATGCCATTTTCACGTTGTATAAAAAAGTCTGGAATATAGTAACCAATGTCAGTTGCATAACTCTCTGAAGCTATTTCATACTTCCAGTTTGCATTTTGTTTATTCAATATTCTTGCAATATTTGCCTCCCATGAAGATTTAAAGCCGGCTTTAAGATCCTGTCTAAAACCACCAGATGCAGATGAAAAGTCACCGAAATCATCTGATTCAATTGGGAAGCTTCTGATTAGTGAAAGCGAACTAAGTTCCTTGAAATTTTCCATACCACTATAGTAATAAAACCCTATTCTAATTCCTGCATCTTCTGCGGTACGAAATACAACTCTAGCTGGATTATCTTCCAATGTGTATTTTTCATAATGTCTCAGTATACCAGTATAAATATTTATTTCCCTACCGTCATCTAATTGTTTTGAGTATTTTTGAAACTTGAGGTTTTTATAGTATAATATTTTTTCAAACTCTATCTCAGCTTGTTTATTAATGACATAAATAAATTTCATAAACGGTGCATCAATAAATAGCAAATCATGAATATGTAGAATATCAGGAAAATTTATCAAAAAATATTTTACGCACAACCATGTATTCTTATTTTCGTAAAATCTAAAATATTCTTTGGTTTTATACTCAATATTAATTTTTTTTGAAAACCTGATATCAATCCTTTAGCTTCTAAATCATTAAGTTCTTTTTCCAGAGCCTTTCCATAATCTGTTTTGGTGTACTGCTTTAATTTTTCTGGTTCCATGCTTTCTATTAAACGTCTCCAGTATGTATTGTTATTCAAAATCCTCTCTCCTCCTATCATTATTAAAACCTCTATATCATCAATTCTTTGTAAGCTACCTTTATTCTTCTAATAATAAAAAAATATTTCTAAAACAGTAAAAGTAGATTAGTAACAAAATCATAAATATATAGATGTATACATTAAGTAAAAATGCTAATGTTTTGATTTTGCTATAGATATATTCCTCAACCCAATTTTACCTTACCAAATTAAGTTTTTCAAAATTTTCCATCGCATTATTCGACATTTCTAATATAAGAAAGCACCTAGATTTCTTGATCCTAGATGCTCATTTTGCCAAATTCAAAATGTATTTTAAATTTATTCTTCTACTTAATCCAAAATCTCATATCTTCATCTGACATTTCATATTTTTCCATCATTAATTTAACGTAGTTTAGAACTGAATTAGCATTTAAATTTGTTTCCATAAAGATTCCATCATTTATTTGAACAGGCTCCCTCATATCTTTTCTTGAAGAAATTATTCTACTCTTTCTTCCTGAAAAATCATTATCATAGACAAAGGTTTTAAATATCCTCTCCTCTAAATTATATAAAATCTTTGAAGCTTCGTACATAAAGTTTTTCCAACTATTTACGGTATGCTTTTGTCCTAGAATCTCAAAAGCTATTGGCTTTCTTCCAGTAACATCTATCTCATCTGATAAGTCAAAGAATTCTTTTTCAATAAATTCAGCATTATTTATCAGTTTTTCATCTGCTTTGGGCATCTTCCAACACTTTATAGCAGTTTTGAAAAGTTCATTTGCTCTTTTTTCTATTTCTTCTTCGTTCCAAGATTCAGTGGAAGACAGGTTTTCATTTAATTTAAGTCTACTTTTTTCTAATATAATTTTCTTATCCTCAAAAGATTTGTTAGAGAGATTTGAGTTATACCCAGTTAATGTTAAATTCCCTATGTTGTGTAAATATTTCCCATGGATTGATTGAGCATTGTTTCCTAGCTTCAAAGTCCATTTAGCATCTAATTTTTGTGGCATTATGTGCTCAATACTTAAGATGTTAACATCTACTTTTTCCTTATTATTCTCATTTTCTAGATGTTCTAGTAGATATCTTGAATGTTTAAATTTATACATATTTCTTGTTAGGAATTCATGTTTAAATTCACTGTCCAGTGGAAACGCAGCACTATATTTTTTATTTAGTAAAATTGATACTAGATAATCATAGTATCTATTTTTATAGTCTTTATTTTCTTTTAATTCTTTAGCTAGATTCTTAAATACTTTATTTAAGGAATTTGTAGGACTATCACATATAAGTCTTCTAAAAACATAAGTTTCTATTAGTTTATATGTGTTAATCAGTACCTCCTTGCTAATAATTCCTTGTTCATAATCTGAGTATACTTCCATTAAAAAAGGATAAGATACTGTTACCTTTAAATCTCTAATGTCTTTTATCACTTCTTTAATATCTTTATCTACTTCTATATCATTTAAAAACCTTACATATATTTTAGAATAGTATAATATATCTTCTAAAATCAATTCTATATTTTGGTAACTATTTTTTCTTACATACTTTTTAAATTCAACATAAATATTATTTTTATTTGGTATATCATTCTGCTTCATTGTTAAATAATCTCTAATAAAATCAGATATATTTTCATTACTCAATATTTTTTCTATCTTATACCAATATTTTTTATATAGTTCTTCTTGTTCCAATGGCTCTCTCTCCATTAAAATATAGTTTCTTATTAAATCAGCTTCTGATAGACTAAGTCCAGTAGAGTTTAAGCTTTCAAAAATTAATTGAGGATCATCCTCTCCTCTTTTTAATCCTATGTAGACCACTATTAATTTCTTAATTCCTTCAAATATCTCCATAACAGACATTTGTGAATTATTTATCAACTCAATAAACAAGATGTAATTTTTATAAATCCTAGAGGTTTTATCTATGAAATCAAAATCATTATTCATCAACCTTTGAAATACAACATCATCATCTATCATAGGTTTTAATCGAAATTTATGTACCTCATCAGCATACCTATTAGTCAAGTAAAAATCATAAATCCTATTTCTTAGATTTATGCACTCCTTGTCCTCTTTTTCCTGTAAAGTGTCATGTAACGCTTTAAGTAAGAGTATTGTGGTAGTAATTCTTTGCTGTCCATCTATTAGTACATATTCATGAAAGTCAATCATATCCACTTCACTATTAGAAATATACACAATTGTTCCAAGAAAATGACTTTTCCTTTCCTCATCAATCTCTACGTTTTCTATATCCTTGAACAGCTGAATACACTGTTCATCTTTCCAATCGTAGTTTCTTTGAAATACTGGTATTATGAATCTCCTATCTTCCCCTGAAAGTAATCCTAAAAGCCCAATTTGTCTTGCTTCCATAACTACCCCACCCCCAATGTTAGTACTATATCCATTATACCCCAATTGTTTTTTATACACAATCTTCCATCTTTAGCCATAACAAAAGCACCTACCTCAGCAGATGCCCATTGACTCTTTACAATACCTAGTATTCTACTCCCACAAATCCTCCATCAACTCTTCAATCCTTTTCTTCCTGCTATCCGTCTCTTCCCTATCAATTCTAATCTCCAATACATCACCCTCTTTAGCACCTTCTGGCACTAAGCTCTTTGGCATATCAATCGTTCTTCTGTTTTCTAATTCAACTACTGCATATTCACCTTCAAAACGGTCAATTGTTACTTTCATTATTCTCCCTCTCTCACTATAAAGTTGAGTTCAAGATATACTTTTTTTAACAAAATACATCTCTAAGATAATATCCTTATTCTCCAATGATTTTTACAAGCACTCTCTTGGGTCGTTTTCCATCAAACTCTCCATAAAAAATCTGCTCCCATGTTCCAAAATCAAGCTTGCCTTCAGTAATAGCAGCTACTACTTCTCTGCCCATAATTTGTCTCTTTAAATGCCCATCAGCATTATCTTCATAACCATTATGATTATATTGATTATAAGGCTTCTCAGGTGCCAGCTTTTCTAACCATATTTCAAAATCCTTATGAAGCCCACTTTCATCATCATTAATAAACACACTGGCAGTAATATGCATAGCATTAACTAACACTAAGCCCTCCTTAATGCCGCTTTCATCAATACAGCGTTGTACTTCAGGTGTTATATTTATATAACCTCGCCTTGTTGGTAAATTATAGGTTAACTCTTTTCTATAGGACTTCATTAGTACTCTCCTCCGTACTTTTAGATAGTTTTTTATGTTTGCACTTTATGGTTTACACCTTTGACATGGCGTATGACCAGCATTAATAGCTTCATCTCTACTACTAAAATAAACTCTATTATGTTCTGCTGGCAAAGAACTGCAACTATCTATATGGAATAAATATAAAATTATTCTGTTGCGTTTTTTATCAAGAGCATAATCTGTGCGGTTCATTGGACTTTGGCATCCTTTGGAGATAAAATTGTTATTTGGTGTTGATGTGTTGAGAGTCCCAGGTGTCCGGCTGTTATGATGTAGCTGCTGTTATACTGTTTTATAGCAAATTATATTTGCTTTATGCAGTAATATGAATGATCTAAGGTGTTTTTTATTAATTGTCTCTATTTTACCATTTTTAAAATATACTTCTATAGTATTTTATTGTTTATATCTATTAACAACTATTAAAACTGTATTTATGATTAATAATGATACTGTTAGATATTTGTTAATATTTGTATAAAGATATAGATAAATAAGTATTAAATAAAACAAGTAATATATATTTCTCATTTTAAATCCCTCCTATTGGGTTTATTTTATCAATAATCTGGAGTTATCTCAATAAGCCACTTAAATGATTCTCAAAATTTCTCAGAACATACTTAATTATATTTCAACACATTCTTTCTCTTCCCTGTATAAAAACCAAATTTCTCCAAACTTTCGACCTCCATTTTTCGACAATTCAACCATAATAAAAAGCACCTACCTAAGCAGATGCCCTTTATAATAGCTAAACGATCTATCTATTGGCAAACCAAACACTATAATCATCTACCAACTGCTTCATTTCTGCATTATCTTCAAGAACTTCTAACAAGCATAATTCAAATGCATACTTTTTTCTTCCTTTTCTTACAGTTACAATAATTCCATGCAAATCATCTATCATTTCAATACCATGAACTCTTAATTTATTTCCTACTTGAATTATATGACTATCAGAATCTACAACTTCAACTTCAAACGGAAACTCTAATCTCTCTTTAAGAATTTGTTCCCATTTCTCCAAGGCAACCATGTAATCATCAGATTTAATGTCTTTTAAAACTTCATAAATTCGTTTATCTTGTTCTGAATCAATTTCCCATTTCATTGCTTTCACCTTTTTCTAATCAATCTTGTTATGTTTCCCTATACAATGCCAAACTATAAAAAGAATATATGCCCTCTCTAAACACTGAAATAACTACATCAATTTTACTTCCGATATAGAGTAAAGGACTGGCTTATCCAGCCCCTCCTCATCAAACCGTACATGAAGTTTTCCCTCATACGGCTTTCCGATATTCTTCTTCCTTCAGCATTCAGCTACAGCAAGTCTCTTTAATCCTTGTTTGTATATAATCTCACAAACCTTTTCTATTCTACAATGCCGATGACTTTTTTGCCTTTTACGATTGTGCCATATTGTAAATTTCTTTTTAATATACCAATCAATTTTACAAAGTTCATGATATGAAAATCTAAGGCTGTAATAATTCCTCATGCCAACAATTTTAGGATTGATTATTTCAATTAAATCTTTCACGTCTAATAACAAAGTTGCTCTGCTCTGAAATACTTGTTTTATATTTTGTCTCATTTTCTTCATTGCCTTTTGTGAAGGATACTGGTATAAATCCCAAAATTTCTTCCAGTTCTTTGTTTTCCCTTTCTTCCACCTATGATGAAATCCCAAAAAATCAAAACCTTCTTTACTATTCCATAAGTCAATGAACCTTGTTTTATCAGGATGAAGTTTTAACTCTAGTTTTCTCATTATTTCCTTGATTGCTCTCATTGAAAACTTTGCATTCTCCCATCCTTTGCAGATCACTACAAAATCATCAGCATATCTTATTAATCTCCCTAGATGACTATATTTCTTTCCCCAAAGATAATCGAAATAATGTAAATATATGTTCGATAGTAGCGGTGAAATTACTCCACCCTGCGGAGAACCTATTATACTTTCTTGTATTTTCCCATTTTCCATTACTCCTGCTTTTAACCACTTTGATATTAGCTTTAATATCCTTCTATCAGATATACGCTGTTTTACAAGTAGCATTAGTTTTTCATGATTAATGCTACAAAAATATTCTTTAATATCTGCATCTATTACCCATAAACAGCCTTTATTTACTTCTTCATTGATGGCTTTTAGTGCTTGATTTGCGTTTCGCTTTGGTCTAAAGCCATATGAACAATCTTTAAAGTCTGCTTCAAATACAGGTTCTACTACGATTTTAGTTGCCATTTGTACCACTCTATCTTTTACAACAGGTATTCCTAATGGTCGTTTACTACCCTTTCCATCATTCTTGGGAATATAGCATCTTCTTACTGGTAAGGGATGGTATGTACCGTTAATCAACTCTTTTTGTATTTCAACCAAGAATTTTTCAACTCCATAACTTTCTATATCCATTATGGTTATACGGTCAATTCCTCCTACCCCTCCATTACTTTTTACTCTCTTCCATGCTTCCATTAAAATGTCCGTTCGATACACTTTATCATATAAAGCATGGTATCTTCTCTTGCTGTTTGCTTTGGCTGATAGGTATAGTTTTCTTTGAAGTTGTCGAACTTTATCTATGGTGTTGTTAGCCTTTTGGGCATTCACTCACTCTTACCTCCTCCAAAAACATGAACAAAGTAGAGTCCCTTTCCTAATATACAGTTTTGTTGTCTGTATAATCATCGGTACTATGAACTCCTCTGACTCCCTCTTTGCAGATAAGCAACTTCACTTTCCAGCTTATATGCTATCTCTTTACGAATTAGTTCGTGCAAAGTAGGGTCTCTCCAGTTCCTTTAACTACTATATCAACATGTCGCTACCCATACACCGGAGGATTCTTAGGTACTGCGTATTCAAGTTCTTCATACCATCTGTTGCCTTCGCCCAAGCTATTAAGACTCGGCTTCCTCTTTGACCCTTTTCAGAGTAGTTTTTGACGATGCAGCAGTATTCACTTTATGTTACGACCTGCTGATTTGCCTACACAACGCTTCAACGCTCGTATTACTACTAACGCTGGTTGCTGACTACAAGACTGCTTGACCATTATCTTGACTGGACTTTCACCAGTAAGCAATTAAAAGTTTTCAACTGGACGCGCATAGAGTAAAGGACTGGCTTATCCAGCCCCTCCTCATCAAACCGTACATGAAGTTTTCCCTCATACGGCTTTCCGATATTCTTCTTCCTTCAGCATTCAGCTACAGCAAGTCTCTTTAATCCTTGTTTGTATATAATCTCACAAACCTTTTCTATTCTACAATGCCGATGACTTTTTTGCCTTTTACGATTGTGCCATATTGTAAATTTCTTTTTAATATACCAATCAATTTTACAAAGTTCATGATATGAAAATCTAAGGTTGTAATAATTCCTCATGCCAACAATTTTAGGATTGATTATTTCAATTAAATCTTTCACGTCTAATAACAAAGTTGCTCTGCTCTGAAATACTTGTTTTATATTTTGTCTCATTTTCTTCATTGCCTTTTGTGAAGGATACTGGTATAAATCCCAAAATTTCTTCCAGTTCTTTGTTTTCCCTTTCTTCCACCTATGATGAAATCCCAAAAAATCAAAACCTTCTTTACTATTCCATAAGTCAATGAACCTTGTTTTATCAGGATGAAGTTTTAACTCTAGTTTTCTCATTATTTCCTTGATTGCTCTCATTGAAAACTTTGCATTCTCCCATCCTTTGCAGATCACTACAAAATCATCAGCATATCTTATTAATCTCCCTAGATGACTATATTTCTTTCCCCAAAGATAATCGAAATAATGTAAATATATGTTCGATAGTAGCGGTGAAATTACTCCACCCTGCGGAGAACCTACTATACTTTCTTGTATTTTCCCATTTTCCATTACTCCTGCTTTTAACCACTTTGATATTAGCTTTAATATCCTTCTATCAGATATACGCTGTTTTACAAGTAGCATTAGTTTTTCATGATTAATGCTACAAAAATATTCTTTAATATCTGCATCTATTACCCATAAACAGCCTTTATTTACTTCTTCATTGATGGCTTTTAGTGCTTGATTTGCGTTTCGCTTTGGTCTAAAGCCATATGAACAATCTTTAAAGTCTGCTTCAAATACAGGTTCTACTACGATTTTAGTTGCCATTTGTACCACTCTATCTTTTACAACAGGTATTCCTAATGGTCGTTTACTACCCTTTCCATCATTCTTGGGAATATAGCATCTTCTTGTTTATGATAATCTAAAAATACCCTAATAGAATAGTTGAAAATTCCCCTAGAGGAAATATAAAATAACCCTATGATACTTCATAGGGGGCTAAGGGGATGATCAGTTTAGTGGAAAAACAAGAAATAATTCTATCACATTTCAGGGAGGGAAAGTCCCAGTGGGAGATTCATAGGAGAACTGGAATTGATAGAAAAACCATAAGAAAATATATTAGGGAGTATGAAAAGAAAAAAAGAGATTTACTCAACTCTCAGGAGGAAGATAAGGAACTAATAACAGATATTATCTCAGCACCAAAGTATGATAGCAGCAATAGGATTAGAAGAAAGCTAACAGATGAGATAATAGAGAGGATTCACTTTTTCCTCAAGGAAAATGAGATAAAGAAAGCTACAGGAAGGAGTAAACAACAGAAGAAAAAGATTGATATTTATGAAGCTCTAATTGAAGAAGGTTATGATATAAGCTATCCAACAGTATGTACCTACATCAGGGAGAATTGTAAGCAAACCAAAGAAGCCTACATAAGACAAGAGTATCATCTAGGGGAAATATGTGAATTTGATTGGGGTTATGTGAATCTTATCATAGATGGCAAGCCTAAGACTCTGCAAATGGCAGCCTTCACCAGTGCTAAAGGCAACTATCGTTATGCTAGGTTGTATCATAACCAAAGGATGGAGCACTTTCTAGATGTCCATGTGAAGTTTTTTAACCAAATTGAAGGGGTTTATCAAACAGTAGTTTATGACAATATGAAGGTAGCTGTAAAAAGGTTTGTCAGTAAAACAGAAAAGGAACCTACAGAAGATCTTTTGAAGTTATCCTTGTATTACGGGTTTAGATATAGATTTTGCAATACCTGTAGCGGCAATGAAAAAGGTCATGTGGAAAGAAGTATCGAGTACATAAGGAGAAAGGTTTTTGGCAAAAGAGATACCTTTAAAAACCTTGATGAAGCCAATGAATATCTTCAAGAAGTATTAGTTAAACTGAATAACCGCATAACAGAGTACAACGATGGTAAAAGTCCTAGAGATGTCCTTGAGGAAGAGAAACCATATCTTCTTGAATTAATGCCTAGTTATGATACCGCTAGAACGGCAGAGCTTAGAGTCAATAAATATTCTGTCATAAGCATTGATGAAAACAAATACTCTGTTCCCGATGATCTAGTAGGTAAGTTCGTCTTTGTAAAAATATATCCAGAAACAATCTTTGTCTACCATCAAAATAAGCTCATAGCTCAGCATAACAGAAACTATGGTGTTCACACTTGGAATATTAAGATAGAGCATTACATAAAAACCATAAAAAAGAAGCCTGGGTCACTTCATTCCAGCACAGCCATGCGACAAATGAACCCCACGCTTCAAACCATATACAATAAATATTATACCGAAAATCCTAAGGATTTCATAGACCTTCTTGAATTAATTGGTCAAAAAGGATTAGAAAAAGTTGAGAATATCATTAAAGATTTGGAAAAGCTCAGTCCCATAGGAGTTAATACAGAGAAGATAAAAATGCTTTGTAACAGAAATGAAGACGAAGGAAAAGTCATTAATCGCGAAAGGACTACTCAAATAGAAGAACAATCTAAATTAATATTAAGCCATTATGGTAATCTTCTTAAAGGTTCCTGTGTAGCCTTTAAGAAGGAGGCGAAAATCATATGAACCATAAAGACATCTATGAAAAAATAGCATTGTTTTCTAAAGAACTTAAGCTGCCATATATTCTAAGGCATTTTAAAGAAGAACTTACCGAAGCCAATAAAGACTCTAAAACCTATGACACTTTCCTTTACGATCTTTTAGAAAAAGAATATGACCTTAGAAAAGACAATGGGAGGAAGAGCAGGATTAGAAGTGCAAGATTTCCATATAAAAAATACCTTGAAGATTTAATCATAGAAGATTTGCCAGAAGATGCAAGAAATAAAGTGAAGGTGTTTTCAACCCTTGAATTTATTGAAACGGGTCAAAATATTATCCTTGCAGGTAACCCAGGCACGGGGAAGACCCATATGGCTATTGGTTTGGGCATAAAAGCCTGTAATGTAGGCTATAAAGTCCTATTCACTACCATTCCCCTATTGGTGAATGAATTAAAGGAAAGTAGGTCAGAAAAAAACCTTCGTGCCTTTGAAAAAAGGTTTGAAAAGTATGATTTAATCATAGCCGATGAATTAGGATATATCTCCTTTGATAAGGAGGCTTCCGAGCTACTTTTCACATACTTATCTTTGAGAGCGGGTAGAAAATCAACCATTATCACAACCAATCTTTCCTTTGAAAGGTGGGATGAAATATTTAAAGATCCAGTTATGACAGCAGCTATGATAGATAGATTAACCCATAAATCTTATATAGTAAATATGAATGGTAATTCTTACAGATTAAAAGAAACCAAACGATGGCTTGAGGAACAATAATTTTTTTACTCCCCTAGGGGAAATTTCAATTAGTATATAGAGGAATTTTGGATTGACAAATACACTTCTTACTGGTAAGGGATGGTATGTACCGTTAATCAACTCTTTTTGTATTTCAACCAAGAATTTTTCAACTCCATAACTTTCTATATCCATTATGGTTATACGGTCAATTCCTCCTACCCCTCCATTACTTTTTACTCTCTTCCATGCTTCCATTAAAATGTCCGTTCGATACACTTTATCATATAAAGCATGGTATCTTCTCTTGCTGTTTGCTTTGGCTGATAGGTATAGTTTTCTTTGAAGTTGTCGAACTTTATCTATGGTGTTGTTAGCCTTTTGGGCATTCACTCACTCTTACCTCCTCCAAAAACATGAACAAAGTAGAGTCCCTTTCCTAATATACAGTTTTGTTGTCTGTATAATCATCGGTACTATGAACTCCTCTGACTCCCTCTTTGCAGATAAGCAACTTCACTTTCCAGCTTATATGCTATCTCTTTACGAATTAGTTCGTGCAAAGTAGGGTCTCTCCAGTTCCTTTAACTACTATATCAACATGTCGCTACCCATACACCGGAGGATTCTTAGGTACTGCGTATTCAAGTTCTTCATACCATCTGTTGCCTTCGCCCAAGCTATTAAGACTCGGCTTCCTCTTTGACCCTTTTCAGAGTAGTTTTTGACGATGCAGCAGTATTCACTTTATGTTACGACCTGCTGATTTGCCTACACAACGCTTCAACGCTCGTATTACTACTAACGCTGGTTGCTGACTACAAGACTGCTTGACCATTATCTTGACTGGACTTTCACCAGTAAGCAATTAAAAGTTTTCAACTGGACGCGCATAGCCTTACCACCGTTTCCACATGCGGCGTATGCGGAACTATATTCTGTCTGCTATAAAAATTATACAGATAGCTTTTAATTACAGATAATTCCCCCTGAAATGCTAAAAATGCTCCTATAATTAATATTTATTATAAAACAAAAACTACCTTGTCAGGTAGTTAATTTTTCTTGGTGCGGTAGATGGGACTTGAACCCATACGTCTGCTGACACACGCCCCTCAAACGTGCCTGTCTGCCGATTCCAGCACTACCGCTTATACTGATTGTGCTATTTTTTCTAATATATTTATGAGGGTTATCACCGAGCAGTTATCATCACAAGATAGTGCGTCTACCGGTTCCGCCACATCCGCATGTTTTATTAAATTATCATGCTTATACATTATAATATGATTTTCATGACATGTCAACTATCTAATAAGTATTACATTTGTAGAAAAAAATATTCATTAAGAAGCCACATATGATGTAGCTTCTTAATAAAATAACTTTATTGTTTTGTATTAATAAACCAATTCTCAATCCCATAGAATAAATTATAATTGTTGGGCTTAAAGTCTCCCTTTATCTTATCTCTCACTGCAATGGCACCGTTTCTAAAAAACAGACTTATATAAGGTAATTCTTCTACAATATGCTGCTGCAATTCACTATAGGCTTGTTGTTTTTCTGTTGGATTTGGGGCTCTAAGGCTTATTTCTATAAGTTCATCCATCACCTCATCTCTGTAGGAAATGAAATTACTTCCTCCTATTTGTGAGGAATGAAAAGCAAAGGATACATCCGGTAGATAGGATAGTTCCCATCCCCCTAATACCATATCAAAATTACCTCTACGAATTCTATCATTGTATTCTTCCCATTCTAAAATTTCAACATTTATTTTTATACCTAGCTTTTCTAACTCATCTTCAATAAAAAAAGCTGCTTTTTCCCTTAGAATATTTTCTTTATTGGTAATTAAGTTAAAAATCAAGGGATTCCCATTTCCGTTAATCCGGATATTGCCGTCACCACCGTAGAAATAACCACTATTATCCAGTAGTTCTACAGCTTGATTTGCATTATACCCATATCGCAAGCTAGCTTCATCATAAATAGCAGACAATGGATATATAGGTACGTCTACTACAGTACCATGTCCTAAATAAATATTATTAATTAGCTTGTGACGATCCATCCCATAGGCAATAGCCTCTCTAATATTTTTATCCCGTAGAAGAGGGTGTTTAAAGTTCAGTCCTAAAAATTCGTAGTCATGAGCCACATACTCATATACTTTTATCCTTTTGTTTTCTGTATATTTTGCCCAATCAATAGATATCGGTTTTACTAAATCAATATCACCATTTTCAAAAACTGCCAGCTGTGCCTCTAAATCTGGTACAATTACTGCTTGTACCTCTTCAATATAAGGCTTTTGTCCCCAATAATTATTATTTTTTGTTAACTTAATACTTCTCATTGTCTCATATTCTTTTAATTGATAGCGGCCTGTACCAATAATTGGGAATTCTGTACTGTTTATTTTATTCATATCATTTCCTTCGAATAAATGCTTAGGCAAGATAGGAAAAGTCATTATCTCCAAGCTATTGCTAAGGGATCTAGAAAAACTAATATGGATGGTGCTATCCCCTACTTCTCTTATATCAGATACTTGTTGCAGACTTGGCCTAAAAACAGAAGTACCAGCAGCATTTCTTATGTTTCCTTTAATTAAGTTGACGGTAAAAATCACATCCTCTGCTGTAAAAGGCGTCCCATCATGCCAAGTGACATTTTGTCGCAGTGTCATTTGAATACTTTGTCCATCCTCAGCAATCCTCCAGCTTTCTGCCAGCAAAGGAATGATATTCATATTTTGATCAAAGGTTACTAATCCTTCGTAAATTAAGTGTTGTAACTGAAATAAACTATAATTGTTGGTATAAAGTGGGTTCAAGGTATTAAATCTAGTAACAGATACCTTTAGTGTGCCGCCATCAGCTGGTTCATAGTTCTCTACAATTTCTTCTTCACTTTCTAATGGATCTTCTATTTCCTCTGCACCACAGGCCACCATCAAAAAGGCCAGTGACATAATTAAAAATATAGCTAAATATTTTTTTATACCCATGAGCGTCCTCCTTTCATAAAACTACAACTACTACTATATCAAAAAAACAAGGCTTTTACACCTCATTTTTATGGTAAAATTCTATTTACTTTCGATAAATCCATTGGTAGATTTTGTAGTCTCTTAAAACTTTTTGAAGATAGATTCTTGTTTCACCAAAGGGAATCTCATCTAAGGTTTCACCATCTTTACTATACGCTGGATTTTGTAGCCATTTTGTTACATTGCCATTGCCTGCATTATAGGCGGCAACAATAAGCTGTAGGTTATTATCAAACTCTTTATGAAGTATATCTAAATACCAGCAACCTATTCTAATATTTAAATCAGGATCATAAAGCATATCCTCATGATAATCTTCAATAGACAATTTTTCCGCAGCCCAGTTTCCTGTTATGGGAGCAATTTGCATTAAGCCCTTAGCTTCTCTTCTAGAGATAGCATTAGGATTAAATTTGCTTTCATTTCTCATAATAGCTGCCACAAGGTAGGGATCCACGTCATATTCCTTCGCATAGATTTCAATAATATCTCTATAGTGCATTGGATAAATAATTTTCATTAACCATCTTCCATTTTGAAGGGCAACTACTAAGACAATAACAAAGAAAATAGTTGCAATAATACGCATAAATTTTTTTGATAAAATAATTAACAAAAACGATCCCTCCAAAATCATGTCTTTTCTATCATCCCCCACAATTTTTTCACTTGTTTTTCTAAATCTTCATAACTACCTTGATTATTTATAAGTTTATCAGCATAAGACAGCTTTTCTTCCATAGGCATTTGAGCTATCATTCGTCCCTCTGCTTCCAAAGCTGTTAGACGATCCCGTTCCATGAGTCTGAACTTCTGTTGATCCTTAGGTATTGTAACAAGCCAAATTTCATCCACTGCATCCTTTAAGTCCGTCTCAATTAACAAAGCAGCATCTATTATTATAACACGATGAGGCTGATATTTCTTATACCAATTTATCTCTTTTTGTATTTCCTCTGTAATCCTATCATGCGTTATTTCATTTAACTTCTTCAAAGCGGTAGCATCTTTAAAGACAATGCTTCCTAACATCTTTCGATTTAGCTCTCCACTCTCCAATAATACTTCTTTTCCAAAATATGCTACAATATCCTGAAGGGCAGGCTGACCCTTTGCAACAATTTTTCTCGCTACAATATCTGCATCTATCACCGCCGCCCCCAACCCTTGTAACATGCTAGACACAGTGCTTTTTCCACTTGCAATGCCACCCGTTAATCCAATGATTTTCATTTCTTAAACGACTCCTTACTTTGTATCGTACCATGTCTCACCATAGGCTAAGTCTACTTTTAATGGTACTTTAATCGTCATAGCTTCCTCCATAGATTCCTTTACTATGCTAGATACTTTTTCCAACTCACTATCCATAGCCTCAACAATTAATTCATCATGTACCTGTAGAATCAGCTTCGATTTGAAGTTACCTTCCTTTAATCTTTTGTATACCTTCACCATGGCTATTTTTATAATATCAGCAGCACTTCCTTGAATAGGGGTATTCATGGCCACCCTTTCACCGAAGGAACGAAGATTGAAGTTTCTAGAATGAACCTCTGGTAAATATCTTCTGCGATTTAGTAGGGTCAGTACATATCCCCTTTCTTTCGCAGTTCTTACTGCATCCTCCATATATTTTTGAACAGAAGCATATTTTTCAAGATAACTATCTATGTACTTTTTTGCATGATATCTGGAAATATTTAAGTTCTCTGCTAATCCAAAATCACTTATGCCATAAACAATACCAAAATTTACAGCCTTCGCACTGCTCCTCATTGAAGAGGTTACCTCCTCAATAGGCACATTAAAAATTTCAGATGCAGTTCTAGTGTGTACGTCTTGATCCTGCAAAAAAGACTCTAATAAATTCTTATCCTCAGAGATATGTGCCAGTACCCTTAATTCTATCTGTGAATAATCGGCATCAATAAGCTTATGCCCTTCTTCTGCTCTAAATACTTTTCTAAGACCTCTTCCCATCTCTAACTTTATAGGTATATTCTGTAAATTAGGTTCTGTACTAGAAATTCTTCCTGTAGTGGTAACCGTCTGATGGAAGCTAGAATGAATTCTTCCTGTAATAGGATTAATAATATTCAACAACCCATCAATATAGGTGGTTTTCAACTTTGTTACCTGTCTATACTCTAATATCTTAGGTATAATATCATGCTTATCATGAAGTTTTTCTAAAACCTCTACATTAGTAGAGTAACCTGTTTTAGTTTTCTTAATAGGAGGTAATTGTAATTTATCAAATAAAATTTCTCCTAATTGTTTGGGAGAATTGATATTAAAAACCTCCCCAGCTAAATCATAAATTTCTGTCGTTAGATGATCAACTCTATTTTTAAATTCTATTTTTAAATCTTCCAACATATGCTTATCTACCTTAATTCCTCTAAATTCCATAGAGGCTAGTACTTCCGTTAGCGGTAGTTCCACCTCATAGTATAATGCAGTTAGTTCTAATTCAATTATCTTTTTTTCAAGAAGATCTTTTAAACGATAGCTTACCTCCACCTGTTGTCCTAAATAAGTTTTCAGCTTCTCTCTGGGTATATCTGCTCTGTCTATTTGGCTTTTACCCTTTCCTACTAATTCTTCCTCCTCCAGCAGACTTTCTCCAAAATATTGTGCTCCTAGCTCTTTTATACTATAGCTGGACTTAGAAGGATCTATTAAATATTCTCCAATCATGGTATCAAAGATAAAGTTCTTTATTTGAATATCATAAGGGTAGAAATGTAGTAGTTCTTTTTTTACATCATGACTTATTTTTTCAATAGTTTCATCTTCTAATAATGGCTTTAATTGTTGCAACACCTTATCCTTATTTTCAAAATCCCTTAAATCTATGTAATACTGCTTACCTTCTATAATACCTATCCCTATAGCGATGATCTTGTTATTGACAATATTTTTTTCTTCTGTTATTGATTTTAATATTATTTTTTTGCTTACTTCTATGTCTTGTAGCATTTGATTTAAAGCTTTCAAATCTTTTATATCTACAATAGCCATACCGTTTTCTTTCTCATAGTTTTTTTCTGTATTTTCTTCTCTATGGGTCTCCACCAATTTATTAATTAGACTATTAAACTCATATTTATTAAAAATCTTCAGTACCTTTTCTTTTTCAAATGCTTCGACCTTTAAATGATCTACATGAATATCTACTGGTACATTAGTGACAATGGTGGCTAATCTTTTACTTAAAATCGCCTGTTGTTTATTGGTCTCTATTTTTTCTCTTAGCTTTGCAGCAGAAATTTTTTCGGTATTTTGCACCAAATTCTCTACGGAACCAAATTCTTTAATCAATTTAACCGCTGTTTTTTCTCCTATTCCTGGAACACCTGGAATATTATCCGATTTATCCCCCATCAAACCCTTTAAATCTATAAATTGTAAGGGAGTTACTTGAAAGTCCTCCATTACCTTTTTATCATCATAAATTTCTAAATTAGAGATACCTTTTTTAGTAAATAAAACTTTCGTATTAGGAGAAGCAAGTTGTAATGCATCCTTATCCCCTGTTACAATAAGACTTTCAAAATCTTTTCCTTCACAATACTTTGCCAAAGTACCAATTAAGTCATCAGCCTCGAACCCTTCTATCTCTATCCTATAAATACTAAGAACATCTAGTATTTCCTTCAGAGGTTCCATTTGCTCCGCCAGCTCCTGCGGCATCTTTTTTCTTCCTGCTTTATAGTCTCCATATTCTTTATGACGAAATGTTGGGGCTTTTTTATCAAAAGCCACACCTATATACTGGGGCTTATACTCTTCTATGACTTTAAACAACATCGTCATAAATCCATAGATAGCATTGGTGTGTTGTCCTTCCTTTGTAGTTAAAGGAGGTAAAGCATAAAAGGCTCTATTAATTAAACTATTTCCATCTATAATAACAATACGCTCTTTTTCCATGATTTTCTTCCTTTCCTTCTATCTTTATAAACATTTTAACATGTATTTCCACCATAGTAAAATTGTAATGAATCTCTTTAATAGTATAAACATAGCCTATAAAAAAATAAGCTTCTTTGCCCTTCATTTCTAACAGATATTTCATGACAATAAAATGCACCTCCAAGTGTTAGATGAGAATCTAACGCCTGCGGTGCACCTCAATTTTATAGAAATTATTTTTTTCTAACAAGTTTTTTGCAGAAAAAATAGCCTAATCCTGTTAAAATTGTCATTAATATAAGGGGTGGCAGGAGACCTAAAAAGGCAACAAGTGATCTCTCAAATAAAGCAAGCATACGATTGATAGAGTGAATAAAGCTATTTTTTCCCCTACTCCATAATCCTTCGTTAATAGATTGCAGTGTCATATTTCCATCTTTTACCTGAGTAATATTTAAACTTATGGTGGACATCGCTACAAGATGATCATAATTTTTAAGGGTGCCCGTAAAATGATTAATCTCTGTCCTTATTCTATTTAGCTCATTTTCTATTCGTAATAGATCTTCTACCTTCTCAGCTTTTTGCAAAATATCCCTTAACCTCTCCTCTTGAATTTTGAGGTTTTTCACTTGATTTTCAATATCCATATAACTTTCTGTGATATCCTGTGCTGAAGTGTTTTCCTCTACTACATTTCCTAAAGTCTTTAGTGCTTCGAATACACTGAAAAACTCATGGTTTGGTACTTTTAATTCCATAGAAGCATTCTTTAAAGATTCCTCTGGATATTCACGATTCAAAGAATAATAATACACTTCATTGTGCTGCACATAACCTTTTGTAGATTCTACCAATGTCAGCACCTTTTGATGCACCTCTTCAAAATTTTCTACCTCCAGTGCAACACGTCCCCTTTGGATAATCTTGCGAAAGCTTTCAGCATTGGTTGTCATCTCAGATGCCATTGCAAGGTCATCCAAAGTTTTTTGCTTAAAATTTAGCATCTCTTCTTGCGCTTCTACAGACGTACCATCTCTACCCGTGTCAAAAGCCACTGGGGCTTCTTCGTTTCTGAAACCCATTACACCCATACCAGCATCCGCACTTTCTGTTGTCAAATAATCAGCAGACTTATTGGAGAAGTTATTCAGCATAGTAACAGACATCATCATAATCAGCAAGCCCGCTGCAATACCTCCTATGAACTTCCACTTTTTAGATAACCGCTTTTTCTTTAGATCAACTTTACTGTTTATATCAACTTCGCTAGTGGCAGCTTCTTCTCTTAGTTTTTCTCCTAACTCTGCAGAAAAATTCTTGGGTAAGGGAACTTCCTCAATTTCATGAACACAATCTAATATCATTTTTAAATTTTCATATTTAGCTTTGCAAGTTTCGCACTGATTTATATGTTTTTCAAAGTCATCCTCCTCCCTCTCTGTAAGACAACCATCTATATAAGACGAGATATAATTATCTATATTTTTGCAATCCATTTTATCCCTCCTTTCAAGAAGTTACTTTCATTCCTTCACCGATTAATAGCTTTAGGTGATTCCGTCCACGGTTGATACGGGACTTCACTGTTCCTACAGAAATATCAAGGATTTCCGCTATTTCCTGATAACTAAAACCTTGAATATCTCTTAAAACAATAATTTTTCTTTGTTCATAGTTCAATTGATTAATAGCATCGTGTATCATTTTTTTTACTTCATTTTTTTCAAATAAACACTCCGGAGTATTCATTTCATCTGGTAGTTCTTTTGTATAAGCTCCTTCTTCTTGTTGGCCATCAATATAAAGAAGCTTTGTTTTTTTATTTTTTCTTATAAAATCTATACATACATTGTTTACAATGGAATAAAGCCATGTAGAAAAACTACTGTTACCCTTAAAATTGTGAATCGATCGATACACCTTTACTAAGGCTTCTTGCGTCATATCATTTGCATCTTCTAGGTTTCCCAGGATACGATAAGCTATATTAAAGGCTTTTTTCTGATAAGCTCCAATTAATAGCTCGAAGCTCTCAACATCCCCTTTCTTAGCCTTTTCTATTAAAACATCCTCTTGATGTTGCAACAAACTCACTCCCTTCCCCTTTTCTTCTAATCTATTAGACGATAGAAATTTTATTTTGTTCCCTACACCACCAATCTAATTGCAGCATGTCCCTTTTGACCTCTGCCACTTTCCTTAACTACGGTTTACTTAGCAGGATTTATATAGACATGTACTTCTATTTTATCATAAAAAAATCAGTGGTTACCCAAAGGCCACTGATTTTTTTATAATATTATTATGATTTGCTATCCTAAACACAGTGAAGCATCTAGGTTTTAAAGATCTTCCGCTACTGTTCAGGATGACAAAAACACTTTTTCAGTGTTCTTACTATCCACTGATTTTTTCACACTCTACCTCTATAACATTTTTTTCGCTGAAGGGATGAAAAACACTTTTTATTAAACTCTCATCTACACCATAGTAAAAACTTGCATGATGTTTAAACTCATTCTTTATTCGATACCTTAGATCCGTCATCTTTACAATAAGCTTTTCTTTTTCTTTAATCAAATCCACATGGAAAATAGGGGTGAAATTTTTAAAATAAATTCCTAATTGGTGCTTCAACGACTTATCAATCATTGGTGATACTACCTTTTTTAGTTTTCTAATAATATTACTTCTATTAGTAATACTATTGATTTCCCCTACAATATAGTGACTATCTGTATCTGCAATGTAGTCCCACTTTAAAAGATTAAAATCCGAAGGAAAAATGTTCATATTTTTTATAACATATTGATTTTTATACAGTACCATTAATTTTTTTCTTAGCCTACTTTTATCTAAAAATCGATATAATAGATATAAAAACATTATCGTTCCCATAATAAAATACTGGTTTGCTGCTCTTGGTATAAAAAATATACTATATAAGGATAAAAGCATTAAGATAGGATCATAAATCATCAGTAGATTTAATGAATATTTTTTTCTATTGAAGGGGTATAATAAAGAAACCCCATAGGAATTAAAATAATCTAAAAGAGTATGAGACAATCCTCCTAAGAATGTCCATAAAAAAACCTGAAAAAAAGAAAACGAAGGATAGATAAAAAATAATACTATAGTAATAAGCCCCGATAATATCGCAATGCCAGGGATAGAATGGGTCTCTACTCGATGATGGTTTAGAAACACATAGTCTCCCTTAAATCTTGTGATAATATCTATGTCTGGGGAAATACTACCAATAACGGCTCCTAAACAAGCGGCACTGGTTATAGTAGGCGAATGCTGCAAACTATATAGTGCCAAACCAACAACACCATGAGATATTGGATCCATACTGATCCCCCCTTTATTTAAACGATTTTTGTTCATTACAATATTTTTATTATAACAAAGGTTTTACTTGATTTATAGTTGTATTTTTTTCTATTAATTTTATAATTAATTTTATGTTGACATTATTTTTTATTTATGTTATTATATTTCTTGTAGCCAACGAGCCGTGGTGGCGGAACTGGCAGACGCAGCAGACTCAAAATCTGCCGCTCGCAAGGGCGTGGGGGTTCGATTCCCTTCCACGGCACCAAACGTACGCACACGAAGAGTGCACATAGATAAAAAGTAGATCCTAAAAACAGGATCTACTTTTTTATTTTTCTTTCATAATGCACTTATTAGGACTTAATTATTTCAAAACAACACTCATAAGTTTTAAATGACCCTCTTATATTTTTACTTTTATTTCTTTAACTGATGAGTTTTCTATTCTATAGATTATAATTAGTTATAATCAGTTCCTTAAAATTTCTTCTCCCTTTATTCTCTCTACATACAGAGTATCCTACTTCCACTTCCTGTATATTAAATCCTTGGTACCATTCTCTAACTTCAGATTGTTTTGCAATTACTATCACACTCCTACAGTTCTACTTCCTATAGTATAATTTTCTTGTACTCCTAGAATCATAGCCGCTAAAATATTGTCCTTCTTAAAATTCCTAGTGGCTTTCTTGCTGCAGCAATAGCTTTTAACCATGTCTCCTTGGATTTCTTTAACAATTACTTTCCTTTGGATAATTTCCATACCCTTCTGATAGATTATAGTGATTGGTGCTTTATTTTCTATTGAATATTTTAGAGAAAAATCAACCATATTATCACCCTAATTTATTTTATATTATTTACAGTATTTTCTAATATTATATCAGAACATACGTTTGGTGTAAAGGATAAAAAAATAGACCCAGAAAGGCCTAGTACATTTACTACATTTATTCAAGTATTGTATTATATAACTCTACTAAAGCAAGGAAATATTGTTACTCTACTCCTTGGATAACAAATCTCTTTCCTTCTTCTGTAAGCTTCTCTATATCCCGTCCTAAATCAATCATTCGCTTGACCATGAGTTGTAGCCTAACTTTATCACTGATGACAGTGTCTGTTTTATACTCCGCTCTTTTTTCTAACATAGCTATCCCCCTCTATAGTCGACTCCTCAACTTATATTTATCATCATTAACTTTAAGTAATCATATGCTTTAATGTAATAATCATCATCTATAGTTGCATACTCATTTATAACCAAATTATAAATATTGTGTTTTATGTCAGATTCAAAATATTGCTGGTCTACTATACCTTTATTGTGAACATGGATATTCCTACGTTTAACCATTTCGATAATATCAACAAAAATATCCTTGCCCTCAAATACGAAGAAATGTTCTATACTATCCCTAATAATGAACAACAATTTATGTAGGTATATTTTACTCAATGAATCCTCTACAATATCTAATGCCATACTTTCAAAGCTTCCCTTTTTTGCAATATCCGAGTAAGATATCTTACCTTTGTTATCCAGTTTTTCTACACAGCTGAAGAAATTATTAATAAATAATTCCTTTGAAATATCATAAATTGTTGCATCAAATGCAGTCATTAAAAGTATAAAAGACTGTCTATAAATGTTTATTGGATTTTCTGAGTCAAAGATTTTGTATAAGGTTAGAAAATTAATTAATTCATCATATGTATTTTCAAGATCATTAATAGTTTCATTATTATGGATAATTTTCATGTACTCTATTAAGTACTTATAATCTTCACTGTGAAATTCAGCGTAATTATTCTTTTCATCCAACTTATCAATTTTTAACTTCAATTCTAAAGGATCTACTGTATTTAAATATTCTATATAATCTGAATCATTATCGCAATAAACTGGATTTAAATACTCCGTAAGTCCATATTCATCATTCAATATTCTCAAATCATTTGCCCATTCAGGAATTTCAATCCTTTTAGATTTATTAATTTTATCTTCACATTCAACTAAAGCTTTTTTAATTTTTTCTTGAACTTCTTTAAGAATGATTTGGTTACTCTTTCTTTGCTCCTGACATTCAGTAAATAAATCAAACTTTTTAACCAATTCATTTGCAACTTCTAATTTTTTGTATTGTAAATAAAAGTTTTGCTCCATATATTGGACATACCGGTCTATTGTTTCTAACTCGTCTAAAAACCTGTTTTTATATGTTTCAATAGATTTCATAATTTCCTCCATAAGTAACTAAATTAAATACTCCAAAGCCTGAATTTCCTTTCCGCTACACGATGTGGCGACTGTCTTGCGACTAATTTCATTTAACATTTCCGTGTTTACGATGTCCCTGAACCAAACTCGCCTGACCTGTCCTCTGGAGGAACTTCGTTCCCGGTGAAGGGATGTAGTGCACTGTTCTTTCCCTAATAACGTGTCGTCCTCACCCTCGCGTAAAAACATTGTTAGGAGTAGTCAACAACAAATCTTCATTATTCAGAATCTGTATAGTTGCAGTAGCCACACACATTTTCATACCCTCCAGAGCCCATTGTGGGCTTTTTACATTTCATGCAATATATGCCAGTAATTAAAGACTCATCTATTATAGGTATTATAGGATCCTTTTGCTTTGTCTTTTTCTGATGAATTTTTCTATGGCAATTAGGACATAATACTATGATATTATCTATTACATCTTGTCCACCCTCTGATAAGGGAATCTTATGATGTATCTCTAAATAAGGATATTCCTCTTGACAGATATCACATTTTTCACGTGCCATACTCATTGC
Organism: Clostridium formicaceticum; assembly: GCF_001854185.1. NCBI lineage: Bacteria > Bacillati > Bacillota > Clostridia > Peptostreptococcales > Natronincolaceae > Andreesenella > Andreesenella formicacetica. The sequence goes on along the minus strand of NZ_CP017603.1, from coordinate 2,894,163 downwards.
AACCTTTTTATCATATATATTTCTAATTCTGTTAGTTCTTCCCATTTGCTGAACATACTGATTTTCTATAGTTTCAATCTGATCCACTATAGATGTATCAGCGCCATAGAGTTCTAGTAAATTTGATAAGTTTATTAAATGTATAGATGCTCCATTACTAATCGCTCTATATTCTTCAATAAGCTCAAACCTAGGATATAGCGGCTTCCCCATTGATTGATGATTCCAATCATTTTTTTCATCACCTGTTACAAATATTAAATTTCTTTTAAATTTGCTTCCGATTGCTAATATTGTTTTCCAAATTATAAAATCGCCTATCCCTTCGTCCAATTTCCTACCGTCTTTATAACCTGGAGGTATCTTGTTTACATACCTTTCTTTAAGTTCGCTTAAATATTCTTCTTCATTTATCTCAGGTTCAAATATTTGCTTTGGACTAAATAATTCCTTATATGTATTACTAACAACGTCATCCCAATTCAAGGTTTTTATATAATCTAACACCTGACCCATTTCTTTTTGAAACTTGCTTACTAGTTCATTCATATCATTAATGGTTTTTAATGCTGATTGGAACTCACTTAACGACTCTAAAAGTGGATAGCTATTTATCTTATATTTTTGAACTCTACTTTTCTGGTCAGATATAGCATGATATATCTCAGCTAACTTATTGGGTCTGTTTTTGGCAAACTCTCTAATAACTTGCCCAGGAATTAAAAGCCTTTCCTCAGATGCTAGTTTTAAAAAAGTTTTTCGTATTTCATCAAGCCCTTTATTCCCAACAGTATATGGTAAAAGCAATACATTTGTATCAATAACAACGACACAGCTATCTTTAATGTTTTCTAGTTTCTCTATAGATAGCTTTAATATTGAATTAGCATCAGGATATATCTTGTTTAATATGTACGGATTTGTTTTATCAGTCATTAATTCTCCCCCCTTTTTGTTCTTCTACGCATTTTAATTATGATTACGCCTAACGGTTCTGCTATTCCCGACGCCTTCGAACTGAACCTCATAGGAATACCCTCTTGGAAGTGCTTGCACCCAGTGAGAAGGTGTGGTGCTGACCTTGCTTTTTGACAGTGCTTCTTGCACCCTTGTGGGAATGGCTTGTTATGCGATGCTAAACATCAAGAGTTATCTTTTACTTACACCTAAAAATCGACCATACTTATTGTTTTCAATAATTTTTTCATAATCACTACGCTCCATACTTTCAATATTAAATTTTCCTGGAATAGCAAGAACTTCTAACTCTAGAACATCGTCAATCAATCCACATGCAATTTCGTCTTTAACCTCTTTGACTAAATCATCCCACTTCTCACGCCTTCTATTTCTTAACAACCGTAAGTCTGATAACTTATCTTTATATTTAGTTTCAAAAGAAACTATCTGAGTATGCCAATCTTTAATTGTATCGTCTTTATTAACATCAGGAATAATATAATATTCATTTGTATAAGTAAAACATCCACCTGAAACATTTCTATAAAAAGATTTTATATATAATCTTGGATATGTTTTAGCTCCTTTACTACGTAATGCTTGAAAAAACTTTCCATTTCTATCTAAAGGATAAAGCAAGTTAATTCCATCACCTTCGTCTAACCTACTCTTTCCTTCCATAACATCAATTCTATACAATGTGCATTCTAGGGATAATTTTTCATTCTCTGTTGGAATTATAATGCAAGCAGAAAAATCAATACAAATTGCAGCAGCTTCAGATAAATTATTTAAGATCGCTTTTAATCTATACCTAGAATGAAAACTATATTCATCTTCTGGAGGTGTATAAAAAAACTTTGGTTTGTCTACTATTATCTTAATGTTTTCTACATAAGGCAAGGGTTGACTCTGCAATTCTCTATCCTTTTTCATTTCTTCAAGCTGATTTGACATAATATCAAGTTGCTTTGAAGTAGTAAATACATATAATACAGTTAAAACTGCAACAATAAATGTTGAAGATCCCGAAAGGTATGTAATAAACTCAAACTTGGGATTCCTATAGCTGATAAAAGCAAGTCCAAAGAAAAGAACAAATAAAACAAAGAAAATAAAATATAGCATTTTATTGAATTTCTTTGATACCATTATATACCTCCTAAATTATAGTGTTGCATAACATCGCATTACCGACACTAGGTTCGCATTTTATGCCATATTAGTGTGATTTGCAAATTTAACTTTGTTAAATTTGCTTATCTCCTAATAATTTTAACTAATTTTTCCTAATAAACACCTTCTATCTATTTCTATAATAAAATGAAAAATCCTCCAAAAAACGAAAAAAGACTGGGCATTAACCCAGCCTTACCCGTAACCTGCAAGATTTTTACACAGATCTCAGTTACCATAACCAGACTTTCACTGGCAAGCAAACTATGACTTGCAAGACACACGGAATGGCTTGTTAGGCGATGATGTTAATGGAAGTACGCGAAACACTATATAATAAAGTCATTTACATTCAATCCAACTAAATCATTAATATAGGTCATTCCAATAAGTCTCCCTAGTGGTGTTAGTTCATACCTTCCAGCTTGGCATAAATTCATCCAGTCAACTATAAGACTAAGATTTTTATAAGGTGCTACAGCATTAGTCTCTCTAAAATTCTTCGAACCAACTGCTTTATACTCGTCAGTATTAGTAATAATCAATGGTTGATTATTACTAATAGTGATGGCGCGCCCTCTCATACAATTCATGGTTGTTAAGTAGCTTAAATCTAATAGTCTTGTCATGTCAACACTGTTTATCCTCTTAACAATAGGATCAATAATTGAATTAACCCTACTAAGTGTAGAATCATCCATTGTTAAATCATAAACCAAGCACATTAGGGTCAACACAGATACATGTCTTTTAGTAAGTTTAGGTACTACTTGAAGAGCTTCCCCAGCAATTAAGCTAACAACATCTGTAGCATCTTTATTAAGTAGTGTAGCAAACAACTCACTTAAAAGCTCATAATTGCATTTGTCACCAAATCTTGCGAAACTCTTACCTAATCCTTGTAATTCATACTGTATATTAGGATCAATAAACCTCTCCGTATCTATCGAATCATGATGCCTACTTAAAGCGTCCTCTAGCGAGTCCAATCCTTTACTAACTCTTATATCAGCTTCTTGTCTAGCTACATCCTGTATTCTAGGAAAATTCATTTCAAACAAATCCATAAAAATTTCTTTTATATCTTTATATGAGCTACCAACAATCATATCACCAGACACTTGAATTGCACTAGAATTATTACCTAGACTCTGTTTTTGCCTATCATTCATCTTGATTTCCCCCTATTTGAAGTATAGTTGCCTCTAACCTGAATGCCTCTGCTATTATTGCCTATTTTCTGTTTTTGAACCGAGTTCCTACCTTTAAAAAATCCCAGTATATAGAAAATAAAACTAGTAAATATACCTGACAATAACCACTCATAATTATTCTTTAAAAAAGCTAGTATTGTATCCATATTTCCTCCTCAACTAGTTGACATTGTCACATAACATCGCATTACCGCCCCTAGATTCGCATTTTATGCTATATTAGTGGGATTTGCGAACTTAATTTCAGTAATATTTGCTTATTTCATAACAACTTAAAACTACTCACTTCTTATAAATAGCTTCTATTCTATCTCCCTATTTCTACAATAAAATGGAAAATCCTCCAAAAAACAAAAAAAGCTGGAAATTAATCCAGCCCTTTGAATAGTTCTATACTATTTTTTAAATGTTCATAAAACCCTATAATAATGTAGGACATCAAAAGACCAATAATAAGTCCTCCTAGGGACCATTCTATTAGAAAGATGCCCAAAGTCCCACCTAATAATAACAAAATCCAAGGAATTAATTTATTGTTTAAATTACTATGCTCCTTAAGCATGTAACCTACTACCCAAAGGCCAGCAAATACTAATAACCATGGATTGGCTAAAAATATTTTTAAAACTTCTATAATACTATCTAACTCATGCATTGTATCTCCCCCTTATTTGTAAATATCTACTCTTTGTTCTTTTTCATCCCAGGTTACTTTTATGCCTAACTGATCACTTATGAATTTTAATGGTACCATGGTGCGGCTGTTCTTTGTTTCAGGGGCTACATCCAGTTTGATTTCTTTTCCCTCTACTGTAGCTACATCTTTTCCTATCCAAAGGGAAATGCTTGCTTTTTCTTCTACAGTTACTGGGGCAGGTTGGTGAAATTCTATTGCCCATGCCTCCATGAAGGTCAACCATTCGGGGATGTCTAGGGATAAAGGCCATTTTTGATAAGCATATGGCATAAAGTATCTCCCTTGGTTGGCCCATTCTTTCCCCCAGCTGTTTTGTCCTTCTTGATAGCCTATTAAATCAGCAAATTTATAGTAATCATCAAAGCTCAATAGAAAGGTTGCATGTCCCCCTAGTAGGGTGCCATCTGGTTTATTAAGATGTCCTTTGTTTTTATCAATGTTTGTTTTCCAGTTGTTTTCTGTCACCATGGTTCCAACAGCCACATACATACCATTTGCTATGGCATTTTTAATTTCTTCTAACCCCTGCAGCTGATAATAAGCTTTGATTTTGTATTGAGCCGCTTGTCTCATCATGGTATCTGTAAGAACTGTGTTCTTTACCCCTTTTCCGCTAGGACAGAATTTTTCAGGACAAAGGCCATGCTTTTGAATAATTTTCATGGCTACACGGATGTAAGTACCAGGGGTATTAGGGATACCATCCTCTTTTTTGCACATAGCGTAAAGCCAACTCCAGGAAAATCCACCCTCCGGCATTTTTCCTAAGGCATGAAAGAAAGCATTGAATATGCCTGCTACAGTAGCTTCTACACATTCAGGTTCTGCCCCTTGGTTAATGACAAAGGGTGGATAGGGGAGTTTGGCATTGTTTGTAGTTATTTTGGCGGCTAAAGGTGATGTACTTAAGGCGTAGTCCCTGGCATCTGGAGGGGAGGGAAGAACTGCTGAGTCAGGACACTGTTTTTTGATTTCCTCAATTCTTTTTAACCATTTAGAATATTCTTTTTCAAACATGATTATTGCTCCTTTCTGTATTCAATTTCTACATTTGTTCCGTGGCCAGTAACTTTATAACCTAATTCTCTTAGAAAAGTAACCGGCACATAGTTTTTATTTTCATAAAAAATACCTTCAACTTGTGAAGGCATACCGTGAATATTTAACTTGATATTTTGTTTTTCAACGATGTTTTGCTTCTTCAATGGATAGACCTCCTTCATGCCTTTTAATAGAGCTTCAGCTAGTTTTTGTCTGAAGGCTGGTGTTTTTAATAGGGCTTCTTCTCGTGGGTTGGAATGAAAACCCATCTCCACAAGAATTGCTGGCATATTACTTCTTCTGATGACTGCATAATAGTCTTTACCATGGATGGGCGAGGTTGCATTGTCTACTAGCCTTGTTTTGATCCCTCTATCCCTTAATCCTGTAGCTTCAACTAAATTCCTTTGAAGAATTTCTGCTGCTCGTTTTGCCTCTTGATGGTGTTGTTGGTTTTGCCATTCATTGTTTAAGGTATAGAAGGTTTCTATTCCATTTGAGGTTTCAGTTCCAGCATTGGTATGAAGGCTAATAAAAAGCCTCCCCTGCCATCTATTAGCCATTTGGGCTCTGTCATAAAGTGCTACTGTTTCATCCTTTTCTCTCGTCATTTTTATTGGGTAACCTTCTTTTATTAACAATTCTTTTAGTCTAAGGCCAATATCCAAAACACCGTCTGCTTCTATATATCCAGTAGGGCCTTGATTGGCCCGATCCTCTCCACCGTGTCCTGGATCAGGAATAATTACCTTTTCCATCATTCATCCTCCCTTATCTAAAAACTTTGTTCTTGATCTCTTTAACATCCTTTTGTACATCTTCAATGATGTTAAATCTGCCGCTTAAGTCTTGAATAATCTCTTGATACTTTATTTCTCTTTTACTGTTTTCTTTTAATACGTAAAAAAGTAAATAGCCAAAGAGTATAGCAAATACCCCTTGGCCCACTAACATTTTGATAACCTCATTTTCCATAACCCACCTGCTTTCTGAAGTTAAAGGAGCGTTTTAATGCATCTACATAGGTGCACCAGTACCCTCTTCATACTGTTATATTGCTCTTGTGTCGCATAAATTTTCTATTCTGTCACAGCTTCATCGACTGTCGGTGTATCTCCCCATACTGCAAATACAGCTTTTTGTTGTGCTTCTGGTAATTCGTTTTGTGCTTCCTGTCTATCTCTTTCATTGTTTACATAAGCTTTTCTATGAGGCTCTCCAATGGGATATTCAATACCTTCGTGTATAATGTATTGCTGTCTTTTTACACTTACACTATCTTGTTTCAGCATATCAAGCGTTATTTTTTCAATCATTTAAAATCCCTCCCTATATTTCATAAACACAAGAAACATCTATCCTAGTAATTGATGTTAAGGCACTATATTGTAATTGTTCAGGACCCGCATTATTTTGGGTAATCTGAAAATTTAATCTTGCATCAGATGTAATTCTAGCACCTACTTGTTTATTTGTTATATCAATTAAAACATTTCTCATCTCAGCAATCGTTGCAGGATATACAGCACCATTGTAATGTGCAGGAACGAAGGGTAAACCTTCAATTATTATTGCACCACTACCTGCTGTAGTAATACTTGATAATTGAATCCATATATTGACAAAGACTAAATTTCCTTGTCTAATATATCTCCCAACTTGAGCAGTATAAGTATAACTTCCATTTAATAAGCTAGGTGTAAAACTTCCTTTTTCTGTTTCAAATCCATGCACTCCACCATTTACAACACTTTTGTTGATATGTGTATCTAACTCTGACTTTCGTGCTATTTCAATCCAATTTCCCCAATTGCCATCTACTCTTGAACGATAAAAAATTCTACCCCTATCGTTTCCGAAGTCAATATACTGCAATCTTTGTGTTAGTGCAGTGGCGTTAGACTCTACTGCTATTATTACTCTTCTGTTGGTGCCTGTGGTTATAGGCTCGTTTATTTTCGCTGTTGAATAAACACCCTGATAATTACCTACTGTTATTAAATCGTTGAAATTAGTAAAGTTAGGTAGAATTTTGTAACCACCTACAAACCCATCATGTGTCGTACTTTCAGCCAAATGTATATTAACTTTCTGTTCAATTGACTGTCCATCTGCGGTGAAAACAACATCCCCTTTTGTATGAGGATAATATATATTCCCACTATGATCCTCTATTCTAATTTTATGTTCTGTCATTATACCACCCCCTATATTTTCTTGAAGAATACTTTAACGTCAGCAGCTGTAGCTAGAGTTGTTCCAAATTTTACACTGTCCCCTGGATCTCCTTTATCCCCTTTTGGTCCTTGGGGTCCTGTAGCTCCTGTGGCACCAGTGTTTCCTGTAGCTCCTTTTATATTACCTCTCACTGTCCATGTACTAGCTGCTGTTTTTTCTCTTATATCCCACGTTGATGTGTTTAGGTGCATATCTCCAACAACACCTAGTCCTGCTGCAGGAGTCCCGGTGCTTATGTGCCATGTCTTCCCATCTGCCCCAGCAACTCCTTGAGGACCCTGTGGACCTGTAGGTCCTGTTGCCCCAGTATTTCCAGTGTCTCCTTTGGGTCCCTGAATGCCTTGTGGTCCTTGCGGTCCAGTATCTCCAGTAGTCCCTTTTATATTACCTCTTACTGTCCATGTGCTTGACCCTGTCTTTTCCCTCACATCCCATGTAGTAGTGTTTAAATGCATATCTCCAACAACACCTAATCCGGTACTTGGATTTGATGTTGCTACATACCATGTTTTCCCATCAGCACCAGCAACCCCCTGTGGTCCTTGAGACCCTGTTGCCCCTGTATCTCCCTTCAACCCTTGTGGACCCTGTGGACCTGTTGCTCCTGTAGCACCAGTATCTCCCTTAGGTCCCTTTAATGTACCTGCATCAAGCTTCTGCTGAAATGTTTGTCCGTCTGCAAATTTGACTGCATCAGCTGATGTTAGTACATCAACTTCCTCAATTACATTGCCAGTAGCTTCATCTAGCAATTGTACTCTTACCTTACTTAACGTAGACATCTTGCATTCCCCCTATTCTATTTTCAACCCCATAGTAGGGCTCACTTTTATATTTTCAGTAGTGGCTATTGGAGCTTTATCTGTAGCAACAAAATAAAATGCTCCTTTTTCCCTCTCCCCTACAGGTATATTTTCCTCAGTTACTACTATCTGTATATGCTCAGCCAAATGCGTATTAATTGCAGTAGCATTTTCTTTCATTTTTTGATCGATTATATCCATGTTGTCATTTTGAATCTGCACATCATAGTACTCATTACCTGCAGGTTTCTTTAGACTATAATTAGGTGTCTGCGCCAACTAAATCACCTCTTCTCTTAATTGATCGTGAGTATACTGGCTTAATTGATTATGTGTAAATTGTGCCAAGGTATTATGTGTGTTGTAGATAAATTGAAATAAAGCCACCAGATGTGCCGGTTTTATTTCTTCAATAGCGTTCTTTAAATCTTCCAGATTAGGTGGTATACCTAAAGTTCCTACAAACTTCACTGTAAAGGAATAGTTAGGATTATTTTCAATCACATCTACCTCTCCATTGGAGTAAGATTCGGATACGTTTTTAATTAAGTTTACAGTAACAGTACCGGATCCTCTAAGTTTGCTTTTGATAACCGATCTTCTGAATGCAGCCGGTTTAGAATTATTCACTGGTATACCTAACTCTTTTTCCCATCGTTCTAAAGCAAAGGTTGCTGTATCTACAAAGAATTGATTCAATACATCATCTAATTTGCTATTGAATTCCTGCATTTGTATAGCTTCAACGCCTGTTAAACTATTCATTACTTGACTAGTTTTATAATACCCTGGCATATGTCTTAGTAATTGGTTAGACAACTGTTAACACCCCCAAAACAGCCACTTGAGTATCTAAAATATTAATGTTTCCAGCTCCACCATTGATTGTAAGACCTGAGTAATCAAGTACGCCATTAGTATTTAAGATAGTGCTTCCAACGATGGCATAGCTTACGTAGTTTTCGTGAAAAGCTATAGATGTTAAATAATTCGTGATATTGTTTTCAATGGCTACCTTAACAAAGTCTAGCTCATAGTTATCTGTGTCAATTATTAATGTTACAGATAAGTTTATTTGTAATTCTGCAGCGCTCTCAACTGTTACTGTAGCTCCTATCGGCCTTTCTTCTTCAATATGTGTAGCTACGTTAGTCACTAATTGAGCATCAGCTCCGCGTTTATTACTATTGATAATTACTACCTTTACTGTGCCAGGACCATCCCAAGTAGGAAAAACTCTAGCATCCCCTACCCCTATAACCTCTTTGGCCCAATTCCTATAATGATACTTATTACCGCTAGTAGCAGGAGTTCTCACCTTATCCCAATACCTCCCTCTGAGTTCTTCGTTAGTTTCTCCATTGTAACCACTTGTCACAGCTTCAGGGTTCGTTACGGAAGTAAGTCCTGCTAAAGTTACTGGGAAAAACCTAATAGCTCCTGCCGGCACATTTCCTATAGTGCCAAAGGATTCACACTCTACCAATACACTCTCTTGCCCACTGGGTCCTATTGTCTTACTTTCTTTAAACACAAAGGTCACTACATCACTAGCAACTTTATCACCAGTATTAATCAAAGCTCCTTGGGAGCCGGTTATAAGTACTGTAGTTGTTGCTTTTGTTGCCGGCTTACGTTTTATCCCCTGTTCAGCGACTTTTTTATCTAACCATTCACCAAAGGAAGTTTCGGCAAAACCTTTATCCAGGATGGCATCAGCTTTTTTATCAGCTTCGTCAAGTTCTAGACCAACTGCTTTAAGATTGTCATAAAAAAAAGACCCTTCTGTTTTATCATACTGATCATTGATACTTGACAACATTCTGTTTAACCGTTCTTTGTCCATTTAAAATACCACCTCCTGCTCGAAGGTGTGTCCATCTTTTAATACCACTGTAAAAAATATATTCAAAGTAGCCACTTCCCGTTCAATCCTAAAATTTTCGACTTTTTCTATCTTGGTGTGCTTTGCCAAGGCTTCTGATATTTCTCTTTTGAGTTCAGATTGTAGAAAGAATGCTGGAAATTTCTTTCCTAGTATTAGCTTTCTAACAGTTACGCCGTATTCATCCGCATCCTCTTCTTTATAGATTTTGAATTTAAACTTTTCAGTTCTTAAGAGTTTTTCAATCCAAACTTTAACAGCCTCAACATCTTCTACTACCACAAGTCGGCCATCCTTCATAACAAAATCGCCCTTTTTAAAATCATATAAAAAACTTTTACCACCAGGCTTTTCTTCTTCTGATTGTCCTGCTTCTCTTATTTCATCTAAATCCAAACTAGGAAACATCCCATCACCCACCTCTACAATTTAGTGATCTTATCAACTATAAACCATGTTTGCTCGTCAACTGTACTGACAAGCAACACTTCATCACCGACTTTTATTGTATCTATATAAGTAATTTTGCCTGTGTGTTCCAAAGATTCCATCACAGTATGAGCATCATATATTTGGGGAGGTGGTGTGTGAGTGATGATATCTCCTTCACTTTCACTTTGAAATTCTCTTGTGTATCCTGCTAAAACATGGTCACAACAATACAGTTGATCTTTCTCTAAAATCACAGTGCCATCTAAAATGCTAACTTTTACATTTGGAAATGTTGACACTACTTTACCTACCACATTTCCTATAACTTGTCGATTATTCCTCTCCGTAAATAACTTAGATATTTCCACATCCCAATTTTTCTTGGACATTAGATCACCTTCTCTACAGTAATACTCATTTTATGAATACGGTTATTATAGGTGTGGGTACATTCTTTTACTAGATATCTTCCACTTAACCCGAAGGTTTCATTGTTAATTTCTAAGATTCTTCCACTTCTAACTTTATCATCTCCTAAGAGTTCTAGGGAGATATCTTCATGTACTTTGTTTGAATCTTTAAGCTTGTTTTCAGCTATATTTTTAGCTTGAGAGATGTTTTTATCATCTATACTTTCTACATCTTGTAATAGCCCATATTTTGCTATATTTGCTGCATCTTCTACAGTTGCTACAACTCTAGTACTTTGTTCGTCACCACTTGTAATTTGAATACTGTTTCTCATGGCTTGAATTGATTCTGTTTTGTTAATGCTCCCTATGGCATTTAATGCATTAAAAGGTGCTATGTTACTTGCAGGTTTAAATATAGGGATGACTATTAAATCTTCATATTTTTCTATATAGAGCTTTCCTTCTCGCATTTCTAATCTATATTTTGTTCCTGTTTCATTTGTAGCCTGATCCAGAATATCTTTAATAATCTCTGCCACGGTTTTATCTTTATATATCTTTGTAATCTGTGTAGATATACTTGTGATGTTTCCTACAGGAACATTGAATTTAGAGCATAATTGCTTAATTGCATCTGTAGCAGTTATCTTCTTAAACTGAATAATAATTTTAGATTGATTGAGATAAAAAGCATAATCAAAAGCTGTGATAGTTTTCTTATATCTCTCTATTCCTAAGTCTGTAATAATTCCTCTAAATACTTCTATATTATTATTCGTTAATATTAATTTATCTCCAATCTCCACCAGGTCCCAATTTGTCATATATCTATCTTCTTTGTTTCTTGCTACATCAAAAGAAAACTGCATACCTAAAGTATCTAAACTATCACGCCAAGTAAGACTTGCACATAATTGTGTGATATTTAAACTTTGCGGATTGTTTTTAATTAGAAAGATGGTGTAATTATCTATTGTCATAACTACACCACCTTTACAAATCTATATTCTTTTAAATCTAAGCTGTACCGGATATCTCCGTTCCTCATGAGTCCGTAGGAAAAACTCTCTATTGTACAAGGCATATTTAGCCACTCAGACTCATCTTTTTTACTCATAACAATACGAATAGGTACCTTTGCACTTCTCCATTTTTTGAAAAATTCTACGTAGGCCCATCCATCTGAACTACTGCCAGCTTTAAGCCATTTATAAGGATGGGTAGGGAATATAGAAGTGATTGACAGCGTTCTAAGGCCTATATCTCCTATAAGATTTAGGGTGCCATTATTAATCGTTTGAAACTCTTCGTTGTTTTGCGGATTCTGCACTTCTATATCAGATGGTATAACAGGAAAAATCAATACTTCTTCATTGTTATTTGCAGATACTACAATATTCACAGTTATACCCCCTATACCGTATTTCCTATTACTAATTTTATCTTATTGGCTATATGTTGCCCTGCCTTTTCAAAAAATTCTTCCTCACCCACAGTAACTCCTTGAAAATACACATTAATTGACACATCTTTTTTGCTAGATGTGTTGTAATTATTAGTCAACTGATTTGTAGTAGCACTTCCTTTGTTTTTATTAATTAGCATATTCGCTTGAGTTAGAAGATCTTGTGACCGTTTTGTTTTCTTTAAAGGAATAGCAATTTCAGGTCCTGCTTCACCAAATATGGAAGGTCCTGTTGCAATTCCACCTTTTGCAAACTTAGGAAGCTGGGCTATGTTAATGCCAAATTCTTGTCCTCCAAATTTGGGTACCCAATCAGGCACTTTAACCTTAACAGAGTTTATGCCGCTTATTACCTTATTGATCCCATCGATAAAGAAATTTATAAAGGACTTAAATCCTACTTTGACACCTTCCCATATTCCTTTAAAAAAATCGCCAATAGGGCTAAAGGCTGCCTTAATACTTTCCCATAGTTGCCCTGCTTTTTCGCTTACTGTATCCCAATTCCTCCATAATGCATAACCAATAGCAATCAAAGCTCCTATAGCTAATATGATCCACCCTATAGGTGAAACCACTAGGGTGCCATTAAAGATCAACCATATGGTGTGAAGGCCGGTAAGTACAGTTTTTAATATGCCCATGACTTTAATAACTGTATATAGGGACATAATAAATACTAAAATGGTGCTGATGAGCTTTTCATGCTCTTTGATAAAGTTTAATATGCCTTTTATAAATTCTATAACCTTTGTGATGCCATCACCTATGTTTTTAACCCAACCTTGTATTCTTTCTTCATTATTTGTCACCCAACCGTCTATCTTGTCTATGTACTCACCGATGGCACCTGACTGCGACATCATGATGCTGGTGAATATGTTCTTTGTTGTATTTTTCATCTTGCTTAGTTTAAAACCTATAGTGTTGGTCATAATTTCAAAGGCTTCATCGGTAGCACCAGCACTGTTTTTCATAGCATCTAGGGTACTATTAAAGTCATCAATCCCATCTCCTGTAAGGATCAAGGCTCCTGATAAAGCTCTAACATTACCAAATAACTTACCCATAACTTCTGTATTGCCACCTGTTTTTTCCTTGATCTCCTGTAAAAATCCAGCCATTCCCTTTGATTCAATAGCTGATGTACTAAAATCTATGCCTAATTGCTTTGCCATTTTACTGGCTTCGCTGGTTGGTTTAATAACGGATGTTAAAACTCCTTTGTAGGCCGTTACCGCTTCATTGGTTTCTAAACCATTTTTCGTGAGAGCAGCCATCCCTGAAAATAATTCATCTATAGATACCCCAGCACTTTTAGCAATTGGAGTTAATGGTCCAAGACTTTGAGAGAGTTCTGCCACCGTAGTTACCCCTAAGTTCTGAGTAACTAATAGCTTATCAGATATTTGCTGCATAGCCTCTGTTCCTTCAAGCCCAAATACATTCATGGTACTGGTCATAATCTTGAGGGCACTATTGGCATCTGTGAATCCTGCCTTTGCAAGTTTTGTAGCGGTTACACTAGCTTCTATACTCTCTGTAGCCTTTACCCCTGCGGAAATAGCACTGTACTGGGTTTCTGCAAGTTCCTGTACACTTACATTAGTAGCTGTACTGTATTTAAGAAGGTCCTTTTGTATATCCTTTAAATCCAAGGAATTTTTAGCAATAGATTTTACTTTAGCAGCACCTTCTTCAAGCTCCAGTAGTCCATCAAAACCTACCTTTACTGCAAAAGCCCCAGCTAGAGCTCCTGCAGCTAATGCAACTTTAGCTGTCTTTTTAATGACATTATCCATTGCCTTTACGCTTTTGTTTTTCCAACGCTCTACTTGATTTTGTGACTTTTTCATTTCCCTAGTCACTTTGTCTACATTTTTAGAGACTTTTACTAAAGGGCTTGAAATTTTGTCTTTTAATGCTAATATCGTTGCTATGGTTCTGCTCACTAGGCCTCACCTACTTTCCGAACATAGCCTTATATTTTTCTTGTTCTTGTTCTATCATGTAGTTCATAGCTTCTACATAGAATAATTTTTCGGTAAAAGAAAGAGATAATAAAGAGTTTAGCGTATGTCCTTTACTTAAGTAGTAGGCATACATATTACACTCTCCATCATCTCTTATAAGTTTTTTATTTCATCACCAATCTTGTCTAGTCCATAAAAACTATTAATAATTTCTACAATGTCCTTCATTTCATTGAGTTGCTCCTCTAGTATTGCAGCTGGTAAATCAGTAGATTCTGCTACACCATACACTTCCATAGCTTCCTTTGTGTTTTCTCTAAACATAGGGCAACATTCATAGATTAATGTGTTCATGCCTCCTAGGTTTTCATCTTCTAGACCTTCCACAATGTTCATGTATTTTGCCAGTGGAATTTTTCTAATTTCAATTTGCATCCCTAGGGTCTCTGAATCATAGTGCTTTACTTGTAGTTTGTCTATTTCCCCTTGCTTTTTTCTTGCTATAATCTCTGCTAATGTAGCTTTTAATTTTGACATATTTTCACCTTTCCTTTTTAAATAAATGACGCCCTAGATTAAATTCTAAGGCGTTTTATTTTTATTTTAGATATATCTACTGTAATACTTTATAATCTCTGGCTTTTAATGGAAGCTCTATCTCCGTAACTGTTCTTGATTCATATTGACTAAGAGGAAATTCATCCACCGTTACATCAATATACTTCACTCTTTCCATCTGCCCTGTAAGTGCATTTTCCTCTTTGATAATAACGCTAATTTCAAGATCGCCGTTTTTGTCTGTTTTTAACTCTTTTAATATCTGCTCATTGCCTGTTTTTCTGATTGTAACGCTACCAGCAATAGAATATCCATTAGGAATTTGCACCATGCCATTACCCTCGGGATCTGGAATTTCTTCATAGTTATTAGTTCTCTTCATTTCGGCTTTGTAACATTCTGCATAGCTTACATCATTGATCCATATCCTACCCTTACTGCCAGTCCAGTATTTATTTCCTTTTGCCATTACATCCACCTACCTTTACATAAAGATGTTGAATCTAAAGTCTTCCATAGCGTTTAATATTTTAATATTTGCGTTTAGAAATACATCTGTTCCTACTGTCATCTGCATGATCTTCTCATCATCCCAAGTATCTACTGTTTCTTTCCCATACTTAGGAATGTTTGCAAGTCTTTGCGCTTCCACATCAACAACAGCTTCGTTTTCAAAATTAGGATCTAACAACAAATCTATCGCCAATGCTGCGAAATAGCTGTTGATGGCACCAATAAGCAGCATCTGATTGTCTAAATAATTTTTGTATTTGCCTTTGTAGAATTTCTTCCATGTAGTGAAGATATCGGTGTAGATTAGGTCCATGACCTCCACAATAAGGATAAACTTCATATCATCTGTAACACCTTGTCCTGTTGTAACTAGACTGTTAATGCCTCTTACAACCCTTACATCTCCTTCATCGTTAAAAAGTACAAATTCCCCAGCATTAACAGCTGCTTCTAAATCTTCAGGCTCAGTCACACTCTCAAATTTCTGTAATGGTCTTGCAATAGCACTCATATCAAGAGATAATCCCGCAAGATAACCCATTAGCCATGGCACAGCTTTATCTGCTGTTTTCTTACCTCTAGCATCTTTAAATGTAATCTCTGGATTTGTAAAATTAACAACATGGATATCATCACTGATCGTTGCTTGATTCAAAAATACTTTATATCTTTTCTTATCATTTTGGTTCGAAGCTTTTATAAAGCTCACCAAATCATCTTTTTCTCCTTGAGTTGCATCTGCCATAGCAATCCAGCAGTTCATAGGCACCTTCCCTTTCACTGCCTTTAGGGTATCTGTTAATGTCCCCTCTGTATCCATTCTTGCTACAATAAGCTTCAGTGGAGCTCCTTCTAGGACATCTTTGATGTACTCCACATTCTCTGCTGTATATTTTGCCTGTTCTGCACTTTCAAAATCAGCAATACTTCTATACTCTGCAAAAATAAATGTCTTGTCAGTATCATCTTTTATGATTAACACAGCAACCCCTTTACTGCCTCTTTGCACAGCACTTACACCAAGACCCTTAAAGATAATGTCTATCTTTGGTAATCCGATATCAGCCATACTATCAAATCCTTCCTATTTGTAATTCTTCTATATTTTCTACTTCATGTTCCTGTTCGCTTCTGTCATATTCTTCAGATAACCTTAAGTCAAAATAGCAGTGTAGTACTTTATCAACAATATCTAGTGCTAGTTCCTCTATTTCTGCATTAGTGCACTGATTAATCTTTAAGGTATTATCCTTTAAAAATAGATCATTCAAATCATCCTGCATGTTCAGTAGCTCAATTTTGTTTTTATGTTTATCTCTAGGAAAATAATAAAGCCTTACAGTTATTTCTCTGTCCAAGGCTTCATTCATAAAATCAGTAGCTTTTAGATTATCAAAACTAATAAAAAAAGAAGGTCTTGTAATGCCTTCTGCTACGTCAGTACTCGTTACTTCTATATCTTCAAACTTACTTTTAATTTTGTTTACTATTGCCTTGTGAATCTCTTTATATTTAACCATCTTATCACCTACAACCCATGCTTATTAAGCATATCATCAATAAATCCTTGAACATCTTTGTAGTGACCTTCTTCAACGGCTTTTTTAGCTTTCTCCATGAAATGATATCCTTCTTTGAAACCATGTTCCTTGCCATTTTTATCTACAATCCTGTGTCCTAGGTCCAGTAAATGAGCATGAGAACTGCTATTGTAAGCACGAATACTTAGATCCTGTCCCATGTACTTATAGACTTTTCCTACTTTAAAGCCTTTCATGAAGTTACCTGTTTTTTTACCTATTTTATTCGCTTGCTTCTTGTTTTCCTTGTTTAGCTTATTACCTTGCTTTCTCAAAAAACTTTTAGCATGTTTGCCTTTTTCAAACTCTTGAGAAGCTGCTAGTAGGTCTTTTTGAAATTTAGTCAACTCACTAAAATCAAATCCATTACCCATTACTCTATCACCTGCTCTACAAAGATTTCCAACAATTCATTTTTAAAATAGGGATTAAGAATATATTTTATATCAAATCTTTGTCCCCTGAATTTGATATACATATCTGATGTAATATCTTTTGCAGCTGAATATCTGCATATTATTTTATGCGTTGTATTAGTGAGTATTGTTTCTACCTGTCCTTTTTGAAGGTTTCCTGTTTGGGGTATGATAGAAGCCCATATGGTTTTTAGTTTGCTATCTATGAAATCCATTTCTTCTAGTTCAGTTTCTATTTGTTCTTTTCCCCAAACTTCTATTCTGTGCCTTAACTCTCCTGGATTCATTCCTCACCCTCCCGTGGGTAACAGTATTGCAGCTGGAGTAACATAGATTCTATTGTACGCCTCATTTTCTCACTCGTCTTAGGACCGACAGCAACTGTAACTAATGCTCTATTTTCATACCAATCTGACACAAGTGTCATGCATAATAATTTTGCTAATTTATTCGTACTATCAAATTCAATACCTGTCATATTCTTAAGATACAATTCTGCCGCTGCAATCAATGTCTCAATTACTGTATCTTCTTCATCTCCATCTACTCTTAACCAATTCTTTGTTTGTTGTAAGTCTAAAATCATCTTTTTACCTCCTTAAAGGAGAAGGGGCTTAGCAACCCCTTAAGATTATACTTCAATTGTAATCTCACCCTTAATAACAGCTTCTTCATCAACTGTCTTGATATCAAGTCTTTCTCTAACTTTAACACCAGTTAAATCTTTAGACCAAAGATCTCCTGCTTCTGTAGAAAACTCAATAGATAGGTTTTCTCTATCAAATATAGTAACCGCCTCTGCAAAGTCACCACAGAATATAGGTACTTGCCCTTCTTCGGATGCCATCACCTTATTAGCCACTACCACCACTGGATATCTACCAAACAACCTCTTTTCTGTTGCATTAGTAGGGTTAGGCTGAAGAATATATTTACCATCTTCATCTTTTAATTTATCTAACCAGTTAAAACCGTCCTGATTAGTTAAAACTTTAGAAGAAAGAGCAATAGCTGGGTCCAACTTTACATTAAATATATCTTTAAGATCATCGATACTCGCCACAGAAATTGTTTTATCTCCACCAAAGCTTTCTTCTAGCTGACTTAGAATTAAGAAGTTTCTGGTGGTTTTAGCTTTTTTGGAGATCCATCTTCTTAAATATCCTAAGATATTCTCTGCAGTATCTTGAAGCAATTCTCTTGTTACTTTCAAGATGCCCCCTTTCTTTTTCACTTTATACTCAATATTTCTGAATTGAGGCGTTGCAACTTCTGGAAATTCTGCGGCCTCTTCAACATTATCGAAAGGAACTTGATCAGCGTTGACTTCCATTACTCTTGAGCCACTTAGAGTAGTTACTGGTTCCACATTTACCAAGGTTTCTAGTGCATCCTGGCTTCTTCTTAATTCTTTGATTTGCGTTCTGATATCCTTAGGAACAGTGATACCTCCATCGGATATCCCCTCCACTGGATCTGCTTGAGTCATCATATTTAAAACTTCCATATCTTCTGGATTGATAGACTTTTTCTGTGCAGCTGCTATAAAAACATTTACAAAAGCTTTTGTTGCATCAACTTTTTTATCTGTTGCTGCCTTCGCTGTACCATCTTCAATTTGATTCTGAATTTCACCCTCCTCTTCATCGTACAGATCCTTCATGATGTTAAACTTAGCCTGTAGTTGCTCCAACTCTTCTTTTGCTGCTTTTGCTTCTTCAATCTTATTCTCAGCCAGTAGGTTTTTAGCCTCTACCTTTTTTGCATTAATTTTGTTTAATAACTCTCGTAATTCCTTATTCATAATTGTTTTATCCTCCTTAGGTTTTTATTTTAAAGCATCAAAAAAGAACTAGATTAACTCTAATTCCATTAATAGCTTAGCTTTTTCAGCTTCAATATCTTGTTTTGGCGATTCTAATGACTCATCTGGGAGATTATTCAGGGGTTCTTTCAAGTTCTCATCATCAATCTTATAAATCTTAGGGACATTTCTATAATTTTTAAAAATTGAGTTGTCAAATTTAGCCGCCACCTGTTTTTCTCCAATAATTTCATCGCACAGGCCATAATCTAGACATTCTTGGGCAGTTAACCATGTTTCATTGTCTAATAAATCCGTCAAGGTTTCCTCGTCAAGCTTATCACCTGCTTTGTTGAGATAAGTTTGCTTAATGGAGGTATCGATTTTTTCAAGAGCATTTGCTGTGTCTCTTAATTCTTTAGCGTTTCCCCAAGTAAGGCACCATGCATTATGGACCATCATCATAGCATTACTTGGCATAAAAACATTTCCTGCCATGGCAATTACAGATGCTATACTTGCAGCCAACCCATCAATGTAGACATTAATTTGACAATTCTTAGCTTTACGCTTTAGCATATTATAAATAGCATTTCCTTCAAACACATCCCCGCCAGGACTGTTGATGTAGATATTTAAGGTCTTTATATCACCTAAAGCATCTAGGTCTCTTTTAAAACTTTTAGCTGAATGTGCGTAATAACCTCCTCCCCATGAAGCTACTTCAATATACAAATACAAATCTGCTTCATCGGCTGATTTATTCTTAAATTCCCAATACTTTTTATTCTCAGGCACTACCACCACCTCCTTAGTCATATTGTTTTCCAACCTTAGTAATAGGAATGTAGTTCCCATTCATCACCAGTTGATCTCCCCCTTCTTTTGCCGGTTTATCTAAAAACTCCCTTGCTTCATTTGGTGTATAAATTCCGTTATTAACTGCCTTTGATAATGCCTCCATTTGGGTTTTACTATCAGTTCTTAAAATAACTTTTTCATTGAACTTAAAAAAATATCCTTGATCCACTTCTTCCTCGTTAAGGAGCTTGTAATTAAGTTCTTCCTCATATTGCTTTAAGATAAAAAGTTCTGTATCCACATAAAAACTGAGCTGTTGCATTTCTGAATTTGCATAGGAACTTTTTTCATAATCATTTATTTGATTAGGTTTAATTCCAAAGGCTCCAGCTATTTGAAGGGCACTGAATTTTTTCAACTCAAAGAATTGGCTATCAGTAAGTTTTATGTCCAACGGAACCAGTTTCATCCCCAATGGAACAGGGATAATTTTACCTGTATTTTTAGATCCATTTGCAAAGGCTTCGAATCCTGCTACAAGCTTTTTCCTTGCTTCTTCGTTCAAATCCCCTGTATATTCCAGCACAGCCTTTGCTGTCAAGCCGCTTTTATACAGGTTGTTCATGAAATTTTGGCTCTCTAAACCTCCTTCTACCATACTTTTAAGGATATCTTTGACAGGTGTTCCTACTATACCATCAAAGGAATGAGATGTTTTAAAATGTAAGACATCATCACTATTAAAAGCATAGTGCTGCCCTGAAAATTTATCCACATAAGAGTACCATATGCGACCTTTGTTGCCAAAATATCCAGCATCATCGATAAGCACCTGTACACTATCCGAAGGCATGATCCACATATCTTGGACTTTATAACTTCCTCCATAGCGTGCTTTCTTAAATGTCCTTCGAATCCATACATAAGCGTTTCCATAATGATTTCTGTTTTGTTCAATGGTTGCCCAAAAGGTTGATGGTGTCATCAAGGGGTTAGGTCGCACTTTTAAAAGCTTATGTGCTTCATTAGAATTTGCTTTTAAGATTCCTTTGTCGGTTTCCTGGTAGAACTTCAGTGGCATTTTTCCCAAAGTTTCAGAAAGCATTTTAAGACATGTGAAATAGGTCACTTCACTGATTAATTTTTTAGGAGTAGTACTTATTCCAAGCCACTCCAATAGTTCTTCGCTTTTCATGTCCACTGTTTTAGATGGCATAATCATGTTCTTTATCTTAAAATAGGTCTTTTTCAACACATTCAATTTTTCACCTCCTACAAGTTTTAACTCCAACCCATCATCTTTAGATAATCTTCTGTACTTTTATCTACATCAAATTCTACGCTTTCAAACAGCATAGCTGTAGCCATAGCATTTATCATTGCTACTGTTAAATCAATGCGATCACGAGATAAATTTTTCATTGGCTTAATATTTTCATTTCCATCAACAGCTACCACTACATTCCCCCAACACCATCTAGCCACTGGGTTTTTTTCATGTGTTAAACCTCCTGATTTTATCAATCGCTCTATTGTTTTCATTGATGGGCTCATATGTTTCATATTCTGGGGAATCTCTACAACATTAATTTCTTCCTTCATCAGACGTTGTGTTAACATCCTGCTGTTCCATGGGTCAGTACCCAGCATTTGTATATCATACTGTTGATTAGCAGCAAGTATACGAGCTTCTACAAAGTTGTAATCCACTACATTTCCTGGAGTAGCATATAAAAATTTAGCGTTAACCCATTGATCGTAGGGAACATGGTCACGTTGAGTTCTTTCTTTCATATTGTCTTCTGGGATCCATGCCTCAAATATCGCCCTCCAATCAGGTATACCCTCTTGAGGTGGAAATAAGTAGCAAACTGCAGTTATATCAGTTGTACTAGAAAGGTCCATGCCTGGGTAACATTTTTTTCCTGTCAATTCTGATAGATCCCATTTCCCGGTGGTAGCATCCCATAAGGTTAACGGTAGCCATCCATGCCTTTTTATCGATACCCATTGATTTAATCTGAGCCAACGGAATAACTTTTCAGCTGCTTCACTATTCCGTGCTGCTACTGCTTCTTGTCGTACAGTTTCTATATTAATTGTATGTCCTAAACTTGGGTTAGCCGTATACCAGGTATTTTCGTCCCAAATATCAGCATCTTCTGGTGCCCCGTATATCTTTGCATACCATGTGGAATCTACTATTTCACCAGCAACTATTTTGGTGGCTTGTTCATGTATTTCCCAACCTATTGATTTTCTATCTGGATCATCTCCTGCAGTTGTTATCACCCACCAAAGTGGTTCTTTTCTAGCCGCACCAGCACCAAAAGTCATGACATCCCACAAATCTCTATTAGGCTGGGCATGAAGTTCATCAAAAATAACTACTGTTGGATTTAGTCCATGCTTTGTATAGGCTTCTGCTGAAAGGACTTTCAATATAGTACCAGTGTATTTGTTTGTGATCTCTTTTTTAGAATCTACAACCTTCAAGGTTGCTTCTAGCTCTGGTTCCTGTTCAATCATTCCAAGAGCTGCTTTATAGACTAATCCTGCTTGAATTTTATCTGCAGCACAGCAGTATATTTGTCCCCCAGGTCCGTCACATACAAGATGATACAGGGCAATACCTGCAATTAAAGATGTTTTTCCGTTTTTCTTTGGAACTTCTAGGTAGGCATATCGATATTGTCTCAACCCATTTTCTTTTACCGTTCCATATACATCCCACAATATATTATATTGCCAATCTAATAGTATAAAAGGCTGTCCATAAAAGTCATCCACCGCTTTTAGCATTTGTATGAATTCTATCGGTTCTAAAGCTCTACTCTTATCATGAACCATTGTTATTTCTTCTCTTTAAAAATTCTGCCATGGGTGATTCTTTATTTTTTTCCAGTGGTGTCTTTGGTATAGACTTCATTCTGGCTGTGGGGTTCAGAAAAAGCCGATCCTCCAGTTTAATAAGCATATTTCTAATTTGAACAAGTTTAGCAGTAGCACCTGAGATTGTTTTATATAGATCTAATCGATCTGAAAAATCCTCACATTTGTCGATATCCTCATTCATCTTCTCTATGAACTTCTGCATAGCTTTTTCCTGACTTATCATCATACAGTATCGATTAATCACCTGCTCATCTAACCCGTCTACATACTGAATACTTTTGTACAATTTTTTTAATCGAAGAAATTCTTTATGGGCTATAGGATCCTCCTTCACAACGGGGGATTCCTTAAATGTTGTTCCTGTGTAAAGTGACTTTTCCATCTTCTCTCTATGCTCTAATTCTTCTTTTGTCCTGTGGCTTTTCCCTTCCACCTTTAGAAGCTGTACAGGTTTACTTAATCTTCCCGCCATGATTTTCACCTCCTAGCCTAAAACGATTTTCATTTTGGGAAAAAATCTCACACGAAGGAGGCCAATCGGTTTCTGGAAACTTCTCTAAAACTTTTCAGGTGCCCCCTCCCTCCGTTCTATCTTGTTATGGCAGCTATTACATAAAGAAATAAGGTTGCTCAGCACTAATCTTAAATGCCATGCAGCCTTAATCGATTTAATATGATGTACCATATCCGCTAGGGTAATTCTATTTTCTTTTAAACAGTGTTGGCATAATCCATTATCTCTTATTAATGCTTGCTGTCTTACTATTCCCCACGCTTTACTATGATAAAACTCCGTATATTTTTTATCTCTTTTATGCCTGACCTGTTGATCGTAATATTTATTTCTTTCTTGCTTATCAAGTAATTCAAGCTGCTTATGTTCTTTGCAATAGCCTTCTCTTGTTAGATTTCTACATCCCGCCTTTTTGCAAGGTCTTAATGGTTTTTGTGGCATATTATCAACTCCAAAAGAAAAAGAACCGGTTTGGCTTATCGATCTTTTAGAAACAGTAAAATTAGAAATGCAAACATTAGTGTTTCATAGTTTTTTGTAATGATAAACAAGATAAGTGTAAATGATAGAATTCCTATTATTTTTATTGTACTTGCCATATCATCATCTCCTTCTGCATAATAAAAAGCACTCATATTGAGTGCCTAATTATGTTCAATTTTAATCTATACTGATTTTTTATTTTCTAACCAAATTTTGCTAAAACCCCATCTTCTTTTAATTTTTCTATTTCTTCACTTATTCTTTCATATTCATTTTTTATTTCAGCAAGCCTATTAGTATAATCCTGATATTGACTTTTTACATCAATTAGTTCGAGTTTTATAGCTTCCATATCTGCTTTTAATGTTTCCTTATCTCTTTTAAGCATATCAACTTCCATTTTTTCAACTGCATTATAAATATTCAATCCAATCCAAGTAGTAACAGCAATTCCTATTATCATTAAAAACATATTAAACCTTTTATCCAAAACATCTAGATGTATTCGATACATTTGTTCAACTTCATTTTTATACACATTAAGCTGCTGGTTTAGTGAAATATCAGTATTTAACTCATTCTGAGGTAATTCAATATTGTATGTAATTTCATTTGGTCTAGATAAGCGAGCAAACAGTAACAATAAAATACAAATACTACATACTGAAATTAATATCTTT
This sequence comes from Clostridium formicaceticum, assembly GCF_001854185.1. Lineage (NCBI taxonomy): Bacteria > Bacillati > Bacillota > Clostridia > Peptostreptococcales > Natronincolaceae > Andreesenella > Andreesenella formicacetica. Next base: position 2,869,622 of record NZ_CP017603.1, on the reverse strand, counting down.
TTTTTCATAATCCTCCCTCCTTGCATATTATATTACCTATTGAGACGTGGATTCCTCTATCTTTCGATAGCAAGTTTCGACAATTAAACAAAAATCCATTTCGATATTTTATTTACCATTTCAATTAATTTTAAAATAATAGTCTTTCAAGATCACTTTTTTAAAAATAAATCTCCAAAACTCTTTGCTAAAAGAATTTCTCCATAGTGCCCATGAATTAATGAAATTCAACCTTACATAAACTTGAGTTTTCTCTGTTGTAGAATTTTCATCAATTAAAAGGTTATTCCCTAGTTTTTTTAAATGCTTTCTATAGAAAAGCGAATTTGTATTACACTTAAAGACAGCATTTTCATATTTATGAAATTTTTCTGTTTTTAAATCGTTTAAACTATATTTGTCTAGCTCTTTTTGAAGTTCATCTCTATTTTTATAATAGTCTTTTTTCCATGTTTTAAAATACATTTTGAAACTAATATTTTGATTTAGTGTTTTTCTTTTGATATTTAAACTTAATACTTCGTTTATCTGTATATTGCTTAATTTGCTTAAAGCCATGGATAATATATCTGCCGCTGCTCCCCAAACGAATGTATACTTTGCTATTAAATACACCATTAAACTTATTCTCTCTATATAAATAAGCAATGCTTTTTTTATCGTCCTCATGTAATCCCCCTCATTTTACCATTTCTTGCATTACTTAATATTTCTACATAGATTGACCAAATCCTCTAAAGTTTAAGGTATGATTCGTATATACTTTTAAACCCAACAATATCCAAGTTTTTCTCCAGCTCTTTTGCCTAGTCTTCCTCTTGTTCTTCTTATGCGAATCATGTGTCATTCAGTCCTTAACCCCTTCGTATTTACTATCTATATACAAATCTATATCCTCATACTTATCTTTCTCACAGCAATCAGTAGAGAAAATTTGAGATATACATACAATTCTACCCTGATCAAACTTTGCCTTTACCCTATACCTCTCCATGGCAAATCACCCCAAATTAAATAAATAATAAAACAAAAACCCCATTCAACTTGAACAGGGTTTCTAATAATAAAGGGGGACGGGTTATATCTTTCCTTAATACCATATTAGCACATGTAAAACGGACATATCGGGACAACTTCAGTTTTTGCCTAAAAATCTTTCTACTCTTTTCCGTAGGCTTTCAGCCTTATTGCCCCCACCTATGTACGCTGCTACTTGCTCCCAACTCAACCCTTTTACATATTTAAGTATCAATATCTGTCTAGTAAGACTATCCTCTACCCCTTCTATAAATTCATTTATCTCCTCAACTAGTATTTCTAATTCCGTTAGTCTTTGCCGCAACTTTTTCTCATACTTTTTTCGTTTACGGTTATAGTATTTTTTATCTATCCCGTGTATAGTTATCTCGTGAAGTATGTATGGATGACCTAACGTTGAACCCTTCACTTTGTCAGAAGTCATTTGAGGCTCTATGCTAGCTATTTGGTTTTTTAGCATTTCTATTTCGCTATGTAATCCCTTTATCTGTTGAAGTTTTTTCTTAGTCATTTCTGCACCCCCCATTATGCCCCATTACCTATCCTTAGCTCTTTTACATGATATTCCTCTATTATGTATCCATTTGCTTGCACAAAGCACCTAGCTCCCACGTTTGTATAGTATTTAACTTTCTTTCCTGTTTTCCTAACTCTTATATTTTTTATACACTTGCTGCAGTAGGATCTGTCTCCAATGACGATTAGCCCTATAGCATTTCTGGAGAACCTTTTACAGCAAGAACACTTTAGTATACTCACTGAATCACCTTCTTAACTTATCATCTTTTTTATCTCTTCTAATTCCTGAATAATAGCCCCTAAGGTGTCTTTACATATCAGTGCGTTATGAAATCCTTCCTCTATGATGATGCCATTTTTCTTGATACTGTAGTGGGTTCCTGTGAGTTTTCCTATGAACATCCTCTGTAAGACTGTATCCCTTTCTTCTTTTTCTTCTTGGTTTTCTTCCTCTGCTATTTCTTGTGCCTCTTGTTTTTCATCATCCTCTACCTCTACTTTTTTCTCATTTTCAGCCTTATGTTGGTTCTCTCTATATTTATTGATATAGTTTTGAGCTGTCGACCAAGATATCCCTATTTCATTCTTGATCTCACCTGCTGTCATGTCTGTGTTTAGTGCCAATTCTTTCACCTTTTCATAAACCTCTGGATCTTTTTTTACCCTTGCCACGTCATCCTCCCCTTTCTTGATTAATCTTGCTTGCCCATTCAATAACTTGTACTTTTCAATCGTTACAGGATACCCTTTGCTCTTTTCTCTCATAGTTATATAGCTTTCGTATTCTTGTAGGATAATACAGTCCAACACCTGTTTGCCTTCCTCTAGTTGGTACTCTTGTCCCTCTAGATAAGTTTCATCTTTACCCTGTAGCCATGTGATACAATCTGCTACATTTTCAAATTCTTCTGTCTGAGCATCCCCAGTACTGTTGTCAATTCCTATGTAAACATCACGATGACCATCAAACTCATAGAATTTTCCTAGCGGCTGCCTGGTTCGAATTATAGATACAGCTTCTTCGTGCTTAATTTCCTTAGTCTCCATAGCTCCCTGCCCTCTTTTTTTATTTAAAAATAGCTTCTACTTTCACTTTTAACTCCTTGTAGTGCTTTGCTTCTATTCGAGATATATAGGATTGAGATAAATTAAATCTTTTGGCTATCTCTACTTGACTCATTCCATTTTGCCTAAGCTTTATAATTTCTTGATGTTTTTTATTTTTCTTTAAAATTAGTTCATCTGATACCTCTATGATTGTTTCTAGTAGAACTTTTTCCATGTAGTCTTCCTCTAAGTTCATATCACTGGGTATAATTTCATGAGTTGCTGTGCTACTACCATCTTGAGGATTGATGATCTCTTTGTCTAAATAAACTTGAATTCTACCATAATCTTTGTCTTTTCTGAAATACATGAATACTTCATTGGTCATGCATCTAATGGCATAAGTATTAAATTTTGCTTTTTTATCTGGATCAAAGGTTTCTACTGCTTTAGTTAAACCGATACAAGCTACTTGAAATACATCATCATCATCTTTTTTATACTTGTTTCCCACATATGAAGCTAATCTAAGATTATGTTTAATCAACCTGGCTTTTATGGATGTACTTCTTGTTTCTCTATACTCCCGGAATAATCTTAAAAGTTCACTTTCTTCTAATACTTGAGGATACTTTATCGATAACATTTCCCTATACCCCCCTTTTTCTGTTGTTTCAATTAATCACTAAGCTTCAAGCTTATATTTTATGGCCTGTGCCCGTTCAATGTTAATTTTGCCTTTTGATGAGACTGAGATTTTAGCCTTGGTTACACTGTTAATTTCAATGGTACATCCTCTAATGAATTGATTAGATATTAACTCAACAACTCTATTCATCAGATTGTGAATTTCTTCTTTTGGAATAGGACTAAGACCCATTTCTGTTGCATTTTCTCCGAAGAGCTGCACGATCCTCTATTTTGCCCTCTCTATTTCAAGTTCTTTATCTGCTTCCATCTTTGCTTGTGGGCATTTGCAGAATTTGGTTGCCACTTTATTTTTTTCTTCTGGTGTAGCCTCTTTGGGGTAATCTAACATAATTCCTTCACCGCAATAATAACAGTGTCCGAAATCGTTCATTGTTAAGACCTCTCTTTCTTTAATAATTTCAAAATTCTATTTCAAGTAAATCTTGAAGTGCGACATTAAATCTTATTTTAATGCATAGTGTATTTAAAATTGCTATGCTATAATTAACTTACATTTTGTTTGAAGGGTTGTGTTTGTTATGAATCTTCTATCACTATTTTTTTATCCAAGCCTCTCCATATCACTCCTCTATATGCTTGAAAGAAAATACTCATATAAAACCAAGTTAGTGAATTTTTTTGGCTCAACTACCAAATATAAAATAGCACTTGTAGTAATAGTGTTATCTGTTATATTTTTCTTGCGTTTTACTTATGATAAGACAACATCTTTATCTACGATAATTAACACAATTCTTTTTTCTTATATGTATCTAGCAATTACTCCTAGAGAACCCCACTAAGGTACATAATGTCACATAATCTAAAAACTACTCTTTATCCAATACAGCTAAATAATTTAACACGATCCCTTGCTTAGATCTAACCTCTAGCATTTTTTCTACTGGAATATAATTATATCCATGCTTTCTTTTATTTCCCTGCCACTTATCCCAATGATTTATGACAACTTCACCTTTTATGTAAAACCGCTTATCACGTGGTAGGATGCAGCATAATATAAATGTGATTTCTCCTACCTCTATGGCTTTTTTCATGTACTCTATTTGATGAGCTTCTATGTTTTGTAAAGGTAGCCCCTTTTCTTCCGTTGTCTCTTTACAATCAAACGAGATGGAAATTCCTCCTGATACGGTACCTCTGAAGTCTAATGTGCTTTTTCCCTCAGGAAATGCTGATATTATTTTCTTGCCTTCTCTAAGTACTTTCCACGGAGTACTGATCTTTTGTATTAAAGCAATTCCTCTTTCTTTGTATTGATGATTTGCCATTATAACTTCTCTTTCAAAGAACATTCCCTTATTGGCCATACAATAATTTTTCAACCTTATGCCCTCCTCTGGCTAATGAGTTGCCTCTTGATCCTTTGGTCTGTAATATTCTGTTTTTGTGCAGTATTCATTAGCTTTCTTGGTCTCACCAGTAATAAAGCATTTTCCTATCGTTGGTACCAGCTGACCTTTGTTGAAAAAATTACAACCTCCACAACTTTTACTGACTTGACTCATTACTTTTACCTCCCTTTTTTTATATTTGCAGCCTTCTCATTTTCACGTGTATATGAATCCCAGCTGTGATTTCATTTACCTCTACCTTGCAAGAGTTCAAAATATATCCTGGATATAGCTTAGAGAAAAATTCTTTATCCTCTGGGTTTCTTGCTATTTCTTCTATCTTTTTTCTACTGAATTTATTATCATTCACCCTCACTGTTGGCTGTTTCAAGTTTTTTGATTGGGTCCATCTTTTTCTTCCTTTAGGATCCTTGGATATATATCTGGCTAGTCCTTCATATCCAAATTCATCAGATTGTAATCTTTTTACATTGGCTCTTCCTTTTCCCCAAAGCTCCTCTACTTTATCTCTATCCATGTCACCGCTCATTACAATATGATGATGAAGTCTAACTGTTTTTCCTTCTTCCTCTTTTTCTCTGTACTCAATTACTGCTATGTATTTTAATGGAGGTAATCCATTTTTCTTCCTGTAATGATTTATTCTTCTGATATAATTTGCTACATCTTTTCTTGCCTCTTTTTCACTCATAGGTATGTTTTCTTCTGTATATGTAAGATGGACTGCTAGATCTCTATTTGTAAAATTTTTATTCAATAATCTAATTAAATGTTTCACAGCATTTTTGTTATTCAGGTTTTTTTGCTTTGGTACTGTTAGTTTTTCTTTTTTTGTCCTTGGCTGTTTTTTTTCTTCTCTTGAAATAGGATACATTTCTGCTTCAAACATTTCTCCAGAATATATTTTTTTCTCTCTGTATGGCATCTCTTTTCCCGTCCCCTTTTGGTCCCCCCATAATCCCTTTATGGATATAGGAAAAATAGAATTTATTGTTTATTGAATTTATTTCTTAATTGTTAATCTCTCCTTTGTTTTTTTATTATCGTTGATAAGATAATACCTATTACGAGGACGAAAGGACCTGCATGTTTTTTATTAAAAAGCACATTACGCTTATTTGGTCTGAGAGTGTAATGTGCTTTTATATGTTTTTTTGCTTATAACTTTTATCTTCAATGATTTCACAATCCTTAAAGTCCACCATGTATAGGCCGTTCTTTTCCTTATGGTCCGTCATATAATTTCCTCTCCAAATTCCAACTACTCCGAGAACAATTCCTATGGAAGCTGCATACCAGTAGGTTGCTTCTGAGGATTTAATAATCCTGACTTTATTTAGTAATTTTTTCATATTATCATTAACCCTTTTGATTTTGTTCCATTTCTGATAGACGCATCATACCGTTTCTTTTCTAACCACTTGTGAAATCAACTTTGGGAAGGTTTCTTTGAATTCTTCTTCCTCCCATAAAGTAAAGAACTCAATTTCTTGGATTATAATACTGGCTCGAATGGGATATTTATTTGTGCCATCATTTACTAATTTCACAGAATGTTCTAAGATCAATTCTTTAAAATATTCTTTGGCACAATGTATTTTACCGCGTGAACCATCAATTGATATAATCAAACTTTCTTTATATGCATTAACAAATTTTTGTCGAGTTTCTAGAACCGTTTGTAGTTTATCCATTGATAAATCCCTCCTGATCTGTTAAAATACGATTAATAGTGTTTTTTAAAGCCCTTGTTTGCTTGGCGGTGACAGGGGCTTTTTTCTTGCAAAAAATCCACGTTGCTACACTGAACCATGCTGGGGATGTCCAAAATATCAGCAGTAAAAATCTTGCATAAGCGTTAGCCTGTCCCCACATTTGAAACATGCTATCACTCCTTTTCCTTGCCTATAGTATCTAGGCAGCTAGCACATACTGGCTTATCCAATACCAACTTTAGATCTTCCTGATTGCCACAGAAAATACATTGCCTTTGAAACTTTTGAATAATGATCTTTTCATCTTCAACATAAAACTCCACTGGATCCCCCTCTTTTATGCCTAAGTTTCTTCTAGTTTCCTTAGGTATTACCAATCTACCTAAATCATCAATTTTCCTTACAATTCCTGTTGATTTCATTACAGTCCCTCCCCTTTTTTATCGAAAGTCCTAGTTTTTTCACGCTGCCTATGTACAAACACCATTTTCTCAGAAGTGTTTTTTACAGATAGCCAATTTTCTGGATTTAGCCCCTTTGATGCTAAAAACAACTTCTGTTTTTTAGTTAGCCTCTTTCCATGTTTCAACTAATTTCCCCCCTCTTCATATGCAGTTAAGGTTTTGCAACTTCTTGAAATAATAAATATTCATCATTTTCTCTCAAGCATCGATCAATATCTGCTTCGCTTTTAATCCTGTAACTTATAGCGGTATCTCCTAACTTAACTTGAAGCAATGTATCGTCTTAAAAAGTAATTTCCGCACCTTCCTCCATGAACTGCTCCTTCATCTGTTCTATTTTCTCTTGTAATTTTTTCAATGGACCATTTTAAATTGTCAGTGCTACCATCTATTTCACTTCCTTTCTATCTTTCATTGAATCAAGTAGAATCCTAACTAAATGAGGTATTGCAGGTTCCACCCAATCTAAAAACTGTTCTTCCGTAAGCTCTACAGGATTTGACCTTATGACTTCTCCAGTATGCCTATTTAGTTTATGTTGAGTGTAAATGGTTATAGTTTCAGTTGTTTTACACATGATTTCACCTCTTTTTTATTCAATTGGTAAGGTAAGAGTCAATTGCATGTATGCTGGTTTCTTTACAAAGTTTTCCGGTAAATCGATATTAAACTGTTCACAGATCATTTTTTCCATAGAAGTAATTTCATGTGCAGCACTACCTTGATCTTTCATCGAAACTTTAAGAATTTTAATTAGACTTGCTACTTCTCCTACGCTGGTGGCTTTTGGTTTATAATTAAGCAAATAACTTCCAGTTTTTCTTATTGAAGGTAACACTTCTGATGTAACCCAACGTTTAAATTTTTTAGCTGATTCTAATTTGGATGACAATATTAGAGAGTATAATCCACTTTCATTGATGATGGTCATTTCTTGCATTCCTGAAGGTGTTTCCATTCTAGCAACACCTTTATCCTCTTCATCCACCTTCTTTGATATGACACTTCTTGGTTCTGCGTACCCCAATGCTTCAGCTACATCTTTACCTACAAACCAAGGTTCATTTTGAATAATTAATGTTCTTACCTGTCCAAATTCTTGGCTATTAAAAATTTTTAAGCCCTTCATTTTTTCACCTCCTTCAATTTATTTAACCCTAGTATTTGAATTGTATTTCCGTCATAGATAGCAAAAAATTAAGATCGATGTTTAGAGGTAAAGCTAATTTTGTTAAGGCATCTAAACTGGGCATATATCTACCATTTTCGATATCACATATATAGTTTCTTGATAGACCTGTAAGCTCTGAAAGTTCTAACTGTGTAAGTTTTTTAGATTGTCTTTTATCACTGATCACTCTACCTATAATTTTTTTCTTTTCCTGTTTATCCATGTCATTCACCTCCTAAAATTATTGTACTGTATTTCCGTCATTGTGTAAAAACTTAAAAATAAGCATTTTAAATTAAATTTGCGAATTACGTAGTAAATACTTGTTAATCCGTCAATTCGCTTTTGATTAATTGTATTTCCGTCAATTTTGATATTGTATTTCCGGCAAAAAATGTCTATAATAGAAAAAAGTCGGTATGTTCGTCATTTAACGGAAGGGAGCTTATTTTATGCAAATAGGTCAGCGTATTAAAAAAATAAGAAACAGTTTAGGTTTGACACAAAGTCAATTAGCTTCAAGAGCAAACATATCTCGTTCTTATTTAGGTGATGTAGAAAACGGTAGATATAACCCAAGTTTAAACATGTTAGAAAATATAGCAGAAGTTTTAAATACTTCAGTAGATTATCTATTGGCTAAATCAGTTAGTTGTTTAATTGAAAGCAGGTTAAAAGAGTTAAATATGTCATTAGAGGAGCTAGCTGAAAAAACTAATCTTCCTTTGATGTATTTAAAAACCTTAGATGATAAAACACCAGATGATAAGGATTATGAAATTATAAATTTAATAGCTCAAACTCTGAAGATGCATCCTAAACCGTTAAGGATAGCTCTAGCAAGACAAGAACAACCTGATCCTGAAAACAAAAACAATAACAATGGAGTAAATGAAACCATTGAATTAAAAGGTGTAGATAATATTCTAGCAAATATGCTTGATGACGATAAAATTTTAACCTTAGCAGCACACCGAGCCGGACATGAAGGACCTTTATCAGAAGAAGAAATAGAAAAAATAAAGCTAGCTATTAGAATCGCACTGGCTAATAATAATACTAAAAAGTAATGGAATAATCAGGGGGATTATCTATGAATAGTTATGAGAAATTACTTATTGAGGAACCAGAAATTATTATTTATGATCAAGCTGATTTAGAAGATGATTCAAAAGGTTTTTATGTGGAAACAACTGTAGCTAAAGTTATTCTTATCAGTAAGAAAGTTAAAATTACAAAAGAAAAGCGATGTGTCTTAGCGGAGGAATTTGGTCATCATTATACCACTGTTGGTGATATTACCGATCAAACCAAAGTGGAAAATAGAAAGCAGGAATTAAAGGCTCGTAGATGGGCAGTAAAACGCTTGATCAGAGTCGAGCAATTTATAGATGCTTTTAAAGCAGGAGTTAGAAATCGTCATGAATTAGCAGAGTTTCTTGATGTAACAGAAGATTTTATCGAAACGGCATTAGACCATTTTAAGGGAATCTATGGTCATTCTTATACTATAGGAGAATATACGATATTTTTTAGTCCTTTATATGTTTATAAGAGTTTTGAATAAAAGGGTGTGATATACATATGAAAAAAGGTGTTGCCTACACTAGATTTAGTTCAGATATGCAGTCTGTAGATAGTACTGAGGCCCAGCTACAAGAGATTCAAAAATATGCTAATACTCACGATATACAAATTATAAAAATATATAGCGATGAAGCTATTTCTGGGAAAACTGATAAACGCCCAGCACTACAACAAATGTTAAGTGACGCTAAAAAAGGACTGTTTGATATTGTATTAGTCCATAAAGTAGATCGCTTTGGTCGTGATCGGTACGATAGTGCTATCCATAAAGCACAGTTAAAAAGACAAGGTGTATCAATTCAGTATGCAGGTCAATCTATAAGCGACAATCCCGAAGGTCGGCTTATGGAAGGCATATTAGAGAGTTTTGCACAATATTACAGCGAAAACTTAGCAAATGAAACTATGAAGGGTTTAAAAGTTAAAGCTAGGAGAGCTGAATTTAACGGTGGCATACCACCTCTTGGTTATGATGTACTAGATAAAAAATATGTAATTAATGAGGTTGAGGCAAGAGTTGTAAAATTAATATTTGATATGCACGCTTCTGGAAAAACTTACGGAGAAATTTTTGCTAGTTTGAAGTTCAAAGGATATAAAACTAAAAGGGGAGCAGACTTTACCAAGAATAGTCTTCATTCTATTCTAAACAATGAAAAATATATAGGTATTTATTCTTACAACAAAACAGCTCCTAGACTGTATGGTAAGCGTAATTCTAGAAAACAGAAGGACTTAGATGAAATAATTAGAATTCCAGACGCTGTGCCTAAAATAATTGATCTAAATACCTGGAATCTATGTCAAGAAAGAATGAAAAGCAACAGAGAGAGTAGAGCTAAGTACCGAGCTAAAGTTACTTATTTATTATCAGGAATTATTTATTGTGAATGTGACAGTAAGATGCATGGGAATACAAGGAATAACGGCTACCATAATTATCATTATTACCGATGTGCTAAAGGTTGTCCAAATTCAATTCAGAAAGACACAGTGGAAGACTTTGTTTTATATCAGCTTTATGAAACATATTTTACAGATAAAGCTATCAAAGGACTAACTAAAAAACTTAATGAGTTTGCAAGGGCTGCTTTTGAGGGTAAAGATAATGATATGGTTCTAATTAGAAAAGACTTAAAAAGAGTAGAAACAGAGATAATTAACATAGTAAATGCTATATCTACAATTGGACTATCAGAAGCTTTAACAGAAAAGCTAAAAGACTTAGAACAAGTTAAAAGAGATCTGTCTTTTGAATTGATAGAATTAGAACATTCAGTAAACACATACCTTATACCTGAAGATGCGATTACGGAACTGCTAGGTAGGTACAAAACCAGTATTGAAGAAAGAAACATAGAAGAGTGTTCAAAATTCATTAGAAAATTTGTTAAGAGGGTAACAGTCTCAAAAGATGATGTATTTGTTGAATTTTTAATGGATTATATTACTCAAAGGCTAGAATTAAACTGTGTGCGTACGTCTGCATCCACTTCCACGGCACCAAAAGAAAAACCTTTAAACTCATATTTAAATATGAGCTTAAAGGTTTTTTTATGTTGAATAACCTGATTTCTATTAAATTACTCTTTTAATCAATCTTCAGCATGTATAATTTCCTAATACTCGGCAATAATCTATTTAAGAATGAGAATATGATGAACAACGTTTTAGTCCCCCCTTTAACGTTGGTTTTCTGCATATTCTCATTTTTTGATTCGACTTTGTAAGTTTTTAAAAAACAAAATTGGGTATAAATATTTAAAATAATTTATTTTTAAGGAGGGAATAGTATGTTTAAATTAACAAGTGAGAAAAGAATATGTTTTATAGGAAAGTCTAGTGATTTACTGCTATTCCTAAAGGAGTTAAGCTTTAAGCATAAAGAATTTAGGGAACTACAAACTATTAAAACTTATTCAGATAAATCTATTGCAACTACAAAGTAGCTAAAAATACATATAATCTTTCTTCAATATCTATAAAAAGACTCCTAGCAAACCCACTAGAAGTCTTTTTATTACACTAAATAAATATTTTCTGGCATAATTTTTAATAAGTTTTTTATTCCTTTTTCAATAATATTTTCTATTTCTTCTTCTATTAAAAGCTTATTGCTGTTACTATGATAATTATCTTCAAAGGCTTCCAATACTCTAACAAGTGTATTTTTAAATAGATATTTATTTTCATCATTATCTAATATTAATCCCTCAGAAAAAAAATCACACACTTCACTGTTCTTTATAAATACTGTTACAATGAAAGTAATTATGGGTAATCTAAAATAAGCAACATTTTCATGATGAAAATCATATTTATTACATAAATTAGCAAACGCTTCTTCAAACTGTATTAATATATTATCCAATTGATTCTCCAAGCCTTCATTGAAAAAGTGGTACATGTTGTTAATAAGCTGTCTTTGCTTCGTAATTTTATAATCATTTAAACTGATAATTTGTGCCATTTTGCTGCCTCCCACCATTTTGTTTATCAATATATGCCTCTAAATTTTGGTATACTAAGGGCTACATTTACGGTTCTAGCCTAAATTTTTTAGCGGAGGATAAAATCGTAGATCCTATATATTAAAATTCAAGTATAGGAGCATATATTATATATAAAAGTATTTGCATATAGTTGCAATTGTATTCAGATAATATGTACTGTGGTTGTTTTATAGAACTTCAAAAGGAGGATTTTTTTATGCAAGATCAGGAAAGATATCAAGAAGCTAAGAAGGTATCTATTATTAGTCTAGTAATAAATGTTTTTTTAACCATCATTAAGGCAATTATAGGAATTTTAGCAGGAAGTACTGCTTTAGTAGCAGATGCCTTTCACTCTGCATCTGATTTATTTGGCACTATTATTTTATTACAAGGATTAAAAATTGCTCATAAGCCTCCAGATGCATCACACCCCTATGGTCATCATCGTGCAGAAACAATTACATCAAAACTTTTGGCTATTATTTTGATTCTTACGGCCGTAGGTATCGGATATGAAGCTTTAAAAGTTTTACGAGATCCTACAATTGCACCTCCGGACTCCATGGCAATCTATATCGCTTTAATCTCTATTGTATTTAAAGAAGCTTTATATCAGTATTCAGTAAAAATAGGAAAAAAAATTAATAGTCCTGCTGTTATTGCTGATGCCTGGCACCATCGAACCGACGCCTTTTCCTCTATAGCTGCTTTAATAGGAATAGGTGGGGCTCTTTATGGCTATCCAGTGATGGATCCCTTAGCAGGGGTTTTTGTATCTATCCTTATACTAAAAACTGGTATATCTATCTATAAGCAAGCGATTCTTGCTTTGATGGATACAGCTCCTTCAAGAGAAGTATTAGAACAAATCAGAGAAGCCGCCTTTCAAGCAAAGGGAATTAAAGAGGTGCAGGATATTAAAGTAAGACAATATGGTTCAAAGCTCATTGTAGACATGAAGGTTTGTGTCAACCCCAATATTACTGTAGAAGAAGGGCATGGGGCTGCTGCTAGAGCTAAGAAAAATCTTATGCAAAGCAACTATGATATTCAAGATGTCCTTATCCATGTGAACCCTTGTAAGCATATGGAACTGGAAAATTGTAAAGAATGCAGGCTGAAATATGAGTGATGAGATTGAATTTTTAGTTTTTGCATGTTACTATTGGACTATGAAGAATAGTAAGGGGGTCTTATTATGGACTTTAAACAACTTGAATCCTTCGTAGCCATTGCAAAGTTCAAAAGTTTTTCAAAGGCTGCAGATTATTTATATCTAACGCAGCCTACTATTAGCAGCCATATTATTAATTTGGAAAAAGAATTAAAAACTACCCTTATTAATAGGACCAATAAAAAAATTTCTCTTACAAAGGCAGGAGAAGTTTTATATGATTATGCTGTGAATATTATTAACTTAAAAGAAAATGCAAAATTTAAACTGGAGGAATTCAAAGGAAAGATTACAGGGAATATAGAAATAGCCTGCAGCACAATCCCTGAGCAGTACATTATTCCTGATATTATTTGTAAGTTTAATAAAGCTTATCCTGATGTTACTTTTAATATGTTTCACTATGATTCAAAGCAGGTGGTTGAGGGTATTCTCCACGGAGAAATAGACTTTGGTATGGTAGGAGCGAAAATAGCCCATAGTCAGTTGAAATATTCAGAACTAACCAATGATGAAATTGTCTTAGTTACTCCCTGTGGTGAACCCTATGACTCTTTTGCATCTGAAATAAACATTGAGAATATATTACAAGAAAACTTCATTTTCCGTGAACGAGGTTCTGGGACAAGGGCGTTATTAGAAACTACTTTAAAAAAACATAAGGTAGATATAGACGATCTAAAGATCATTGCTTATATAGAAAATACCGAAGCGATTAAGCAGTGTATTAGGAAGGGACTAGGCGTATCTTTTTTATCTAAGCATGCTATTGAAGATGAAGTAAAGCATCATCTACTAAAGGCCTTTAAAATAAAAGATATGGAATTAGATCGAAACTTTTATTTAGTATGTCACAAATATCGATCTCCCTCTCCTTTAGAAGATGCCTTTCGAAAATTTGTATGGGAATATTTTAATGCATAAGTGAAAGCTCCAGCTAATATGCAAATTTCTTCAAGACTTTTTTACTTACATGAATTGAGTATTGTGGCTATTTCCTGCAAACGTATACGATTTACAGCTACACCCTTGATTAAATTCTTAGTCAAGGGTGTAATCATAGATTCTCACTATAAAAATTCAATGATATATAATAAGCATATACCTATAGGAGTAAAGAGCCTGTTTGTTTCTTATTAGAAACAAACCAAAAGGCCACCTAACCCTGAATGCGTACCAATAACTGGACCCATGGTGGTAACCATAACCTGAGCTGGATTAAATTTTTCAATAATTTCTTCCTTTAACTTTAAAGCTTCTTCTAAACAATCACAATGGGTAATACCTATGATACGATCTTTAAAACTAACATTTTTTTCCTCCATCATATCAATCAATGTCCTCATAGCTTTTTTCTTTCCACGTACTGTTTTTAATATTCTTACATACCCTTCTTCTACATGAACAATTGGCTTTAGATTCAACAGGTTCGCAACAATTTCCTTTGTCTTTGTTACTCTTCCACCTTTAACCGCATTTTCTAAAGTCTCTAAATAAACAATTACCTTCATTTCTTCCCTATATTCCTTTAGCTTTTCTATGACTTTCTCTACACTCCATCCCTCTTTAGCCAGCTGTGAAGCCTTCAATACCTGAAGCCCTAAGCCTAATGAGCCGCTCAAAGAATCAAAAACTTCAACCTTTCCATTCACCATATCTTTCGTCATCATTGCAGTGCTATATGTACCACTTAATTTAGATGATAAATGAATACTAAGAATTTCTCCGCATTTTTGCAAACCCTCTTTAAAGGTATCGATAAAACTTTGAGGTGAAGGCTGAGAAGTTTTCGGAGGATTTTCTGAGGCTTCCATTTTCTTATAAAAGTCTTCATGGCTTAAATCAACACAATCGACATAATTATTTTCATCAATCTCGATGCTTAAGGGTACCACTAAGATATCATGCTCCCTCAGTAACTCCTGTGGTAAATCACAGGAACTATCGGTTATAATCTGCATTGAACTTGACCTCCATTCACATTTTACTCTTATCTACTTTTATATTTTCTTTATATTATGTTTATATGCATAAATTGCCGCTTGCGTTCGATCATTTACATCAATTTTCTTAAATATATTAGAAACATGATTTTTTACAGTTTTTTCACTTATAAAGAGATTACAGGCAATCTCTTTATTGTTTAATCCATCAGCAATTAAGGTCAACACTTCATATTCTCTCTTGGTTAGCTTTACTTCTTCTCCTTCTTTTGTAGTTCTGTTATTAAAAGCCTTTACTAAATCCGTTGCTATGCTGGGATGTATATAAGCAACACCATTGTATACATCTCTAATAGCCTTTATTAAACTATCCCCTTCTGCATCTTTTAGTACATAACCATTAGCGCCTAAATTGATGGTTTCAAAAAGATATTCTCTGTCTTCATGAAAGGTTAACATAATTACTTTTATTGTGCTATCCATATCCTTCAATCGCCTTAGTGTATGTATTCCATTTAGTTTAGGCATATTTATATCTAATAAAACTATATCTGGTTTTAATTGCTGCACTTTTAGTAGCGCCTCTTCTCCGTCTCCAGCTTGCCCTACGACCTGTAGGTCATTTTCTAATTCTAGTATCTGTTTTAATCCTTGTCTTACTAAAGAATGATCATCTACTAATAATATTTGAATCTTGTTCATATAAGCTCCTCACTTCCATCCTATGTTTAATCTTGTATCGGTATTGTTACTGAAATCTTTGTGCCTTTATTAGAGACACTCTTTATATCCACATCACCATTTAACAGTTCTACTCTTTCTTGAATACTAAGCAAGCCAAATCCACTTACTTCCTTTTCCCTAAGCTTTATCTCTTCCATATCAAAACCGATTCCATTGTCTGTAATATTTAAAGCTATGTCCTTTTGATTCATTTCAACATGAATTTTCACCCTGGTAGCTTTTGCATGTTTTCTTACATTATTTAAAGCCTCTTGTACAATCCGAAAAAGACATAGGCTTTTAATCGAGTCTTCTAATGTAAATTCAGATAATCTAATAAAATCTACGATAATGTCTGTTTCATTTTGAAAGTTTTCTATGTATCTCTGAATTGTTGGGATAAATCCTACATCATCTATCGACATGGGTCGCAAATTATAGATAATTTTTCGAATGTCTTTGATACTTTCTCTAATACATTTTTTTAAGTCCTGAAGCTCTGCCTTGCTTCTTTGCATATCTACCTCTAATAGCTTTTCACATACTTCTGCTTTAATTACTAAATTCGCTAAGGATTGAGCAGGACCGTCATGAATATCCCGTGCCACTCTCCTACGTTCCTCTTCTTGTGTGTGAATAATTTTTCTTCCCATAATATGTTTCTGTTTAATATCCTGTAATGCATTGCTAATATCCTGCAAATTTCCCTCTAAAAACTCCTGAACAACCCCCATTTTTGATGTAAGACCCTCTGCCTTTTCCAGCGTCTTTTTTGCATTTTTTAATCTTACCTCAACCTCTATTCTTTTTTTAATGAATTCATTTTCTTGTTGTCGCTTTACAATTAATTGTATCTGCAGTTTATTGGCTCTTTCATAGGCTTGGCGAATATCTTCTTCTCGGTAATTTTTCAAATCCTTGCTTACCTTTAGAAGTTCCCTTCTGCTTTGTTTTTCTAATCCTTCCAACTCATCTACTTCTTTAATAAGATGTCGTATATTCTCCTTTATTTCCTCTAGCTGTCCCTCTAACTGGCTACATTCTCGCATAATATTCTCAGCAATATCAAAAATTTCTGACTTGCTTTCCTCTATGGACACTAATATTTTAGTAAAAATTTCATTCATTTTTGTTATACCCAATACATGACTATTCATTGATGTCCTTCCCCTCATTAAAAGCTTTTCCACTATAAATTATTTCTACAAAGCATGACATAATTCCTTTCTACACGAATAATTATTTTCTATAACGAATAGGAAGTTGTTACCTTTTTTATTTCCACAAAAGGTGTTTTTCTCTAACCACTGTAAAAAATTATTATAATTATAAAAATCATTCTATCATAATAATTTTTATAATTATAATAATTTTTGCAATAAAAATAGGAGATTTCTCTCCTATCATGATTTTGTCGCTAACTGATAATCACTTAATAACCATCTATTTTTAATATTGACCATTTCTACTATGTATTCTACTTCCTCATAGGAAAATCCTTCATAACTTTGTATCCCCCAAAGAATCTTAACCAGATAAGTCCCTTTTATATTATTGGTCTTTATAGCTTTACAATCTATCATATTCACTTCTTTAATAATTTCATAGGAACTAGGGCTGCTCATAATCCCTTCGTAAGTATTCATGTCAATGGACAATAAAGGCTCCGCAGTATAATCTTCTAAATCACCTTGTATGCTTTCCAATGAAGAATACTGTCCTACCATGAAAGCATTCCATACATCTATTCTTTTATCAAAAATTTTCTGTAATTGTTGTTGTATTTCCTCTTCTGAAACCTCTTCATTTTTATAGGAAGCAAAGATAAAGTTTTCATGCCCTATCAATAAAACAACCAAGAAAAAAAGTACTACTATTTTTTTCACAATATAATCCCCCTTCTTTTGTTTAATTACTACTCATTATAAAGAAGGAGGATTAAGAAATTTAGTTTATTTTGGTACAAACGGTTAAAAATTTTTCAACATTTAGTGCCATTTTTTTTCATCCATCCAATATCACACAATATGTTGTAGCTTTCTGTTGAAGAGACACCGAAATCTTAATCTACAATTTCTATAGAATCTAATTGTTTCCTAAAAGAACTTCTAAAAACTTTTATATATTCTTTCCTCAAAGTATCCTGTTCCTTTTTTTCCTGCAAAGTAAGTTCTCTTGTCTTCGAAAGCTTTGCTAATTCATTAATTCTTTGGATTTTTTCTTTTGATAACATAACTAAAACAACTCCTTACTAATCTTGTGCTAGTAACAATATACCACAAAATTTTTATTCTTTAAAGGTCATTAGGTATCTATTTCTTTATTTTCTTCCTTTTGAGAGGGAGAATTTGCCTCGCTGGAAGGAGGATTATTTAGGCTACCGCTAACCGCTTTAGCAATTTGCATCATCCTCATTAAAGAATCTCTTTGTTGTGGTTCTATATAAGGAGATATTATATGCAGAAGGTCTTCTTCATTTAAAGTGCCCTTTTCCTCCAATGATTTTATCAGTTTAAACATGCCTGTGATTTTTTTAATATCTTTTGTTTTGTCCTTTATTTCTCCTCCCAGTAGGGGCTCTACGATTTCTATAAATTTTTCAATATTTTCCAGATTTATGCCACTTTGAGTAACCTCACTTAATTCTCTCAATTTTTTTTCTATAGTTTTTGTTTTCATATCTAAATCAATAACTGTATGGATGATCTCTCTTTGATCTCCCTCCATATGCTTACTCAAGTCTAGCAACATATTTCTTTTTCTCTCCTCTAGGCTTAAAGAGTGATAAGCTACCTCAGCACTATGTAACTGCGGTGATTCTAGCAACAATTTTAATTTACCAATAATCTGTAGAATGACTTCTGCTCTATGAACAACGTACTGTTCTTCTTTGCTCATATATCCTTTAATCCTATTAAGGAGTCTACATTTTTTCTCTAATTCTATATCATCTAATTCTGTTAAACTAAACTTGTTGATAGGTTTTTTTACAGAAGTTAGTAAAAAAAATAAAAATATTAGACCAAAAAACTTTATATGACCCTCACTCAGCATTATATTTATCTTCTCTTTATTATTGGTTTTTTCCATAAATTACCTCCTTGTTATATATAAACTCCAATATTAAATGTATATTCATTGCCTGCAAAATTATTAAAGTTTTAAATGCTTTTAATAAAATTCCTATTATTTAGTGGCAAAAACAATCTTCTATGCATAATTTATATAGATAGAAAAATTATTAAGAAAAATATTAAAGTGAATTCATAAAAATCAGGAGGGAGAATAATGGATCAAAGAAAGTTAAATGAGCTTCTTGAAGCTGCTAAAAAAGGAGACTATTCAAAACTTGAGGAGGTTAAGAGCATGGTTTCTGAAGAAGATTATCAGAAAGCACTTAATATTTTCAATCAATATAGTCAAAAATCTGAAGAAGAAATCCTAAAGGAGTTAGGTAGGCTTAAACACCTTATCCCTAACCAGCAAGAAATTATTGACCAGATGCTACCTTTTTTAGATGAAGAACAGAAGGCTAAATTAGATAGAATTTTAGAGATTCTGGAGGGCTATTAAAAAATGAGAGGATTTTCCTCTCATTTTCAGCTATCTATAGTAGTTCCACATATTTTTCTACGGCTTCGACAATTCGGTGGGTTGTTATTAACGTTGCCCCTTTATTAATATCCAAATACATCACCCTATCTTCTTGAAGCATAGGTATACTTTCTCTTATTAATTTATAAGCCTTACTTGTTCCCTTCCCAAGTGAATAGCCTTTATAAAAATCTATTCCTTGTGCTGCTGCCATTAGCTCAATAGCCAAAACGTTTACCGTATTACGATAGATCTCTCTGGCCTTTCTTGCTGCAATCGTCCCCATCGAAACATGATCTTCTTGGTTTGCAGAGGATGGTATAGAATCTACACTGGCAGGATGTGCTAAGACCTTATTTTCAGAAACTAAAGCTGCGGCAGCATACTGAGCAATCATAAAGCCTGAGTGTAACCCTCCCTTTGCTGTTAAAAAAGCTGGAAGTCCACTTAATTGTGGATTTACTAGTCTTTCTATTCTTCGCTCAGAGACATTAGCAATCTCTGCAATGGCTATACCTAAAAAATCAAAGGGTAATGCCATCGGTTGGCCATGAAAGTTTCCACCAGAAATTACCTCTTCTTCATCAGGAAAGATAAGAGGATTGTCTGTAGCAGCATTAATTTCTATATTTATCTTTGACGCCACATAAGCAAGAGCGTCTCTACTAGCCCCATGAATTTGAGGAACACATCTTAAGGTATAAGCATCCTGTACCCTTAACTCTCCCTGCCTTGTGGTATAAGTACTAGCTTCTAATAGGTTTAATAGATTTTTAGCAGTCTGCTGTTGTCCTAAATGAGGTCTTATATGATGAAGCTTCCAATCAAAAGCATCTACAATCCCTCTTTGTGCCTCTACTGTAAGCGCTGCTGCTATATCCGCAAGCTTTAATAATTGTTTACAATCATAAACAGTTAAAGCTCCTATTGCAGTCATTACCTGTGTTCCATTGATTAGTGCTAATCCCTCTTTAGAGGTTAATTGAATCGTTGGTATACCAGCTTTCTCCATGGCCTCTCTTCCCGGCATTCGTTTACCATGATATATTGCTTCCCCTTCCCCTATCATCACCAGTACCATATGAGAAAGTGGCGCTAAATCTCCACTAGCACCTAAAGATCCTTTCTCAGGGATGATGGGATGTACTCTTTTATTTAGCATTTCTATCAAGGTTTTTATCGTGCTTAAACGAATTCCAGAGTGTCCCTTTGCTAAAGCATTGGCTCTTAATAACATAATTCCCCTTACAACTTCTTCCTCTAAAGGATTTCCCACACCACAAGCATGGCTAATGATCAAGTTTCTTTGAAGTTCTGCTGTTTCATCTTTAGAAATTGCCACATCACTAAATTTACCAAATCCCGTAGTAATACCATAAACTATTTTTTCATCTTCCACAAATTTATCTACTAATGCCCTTGTTCTATTCACCTTCTCTACTGCCGTAGGTGTTAAATCTACTTTGTAATCCTTTCTTGCCACCTCTACAATCGCTTCTAGTGTCAAACTGTTTCCATCAATTAAAATTGTATGCAATCTACTCGCTCCTTTATATGGAAAATTAACAATACCCGTAAACGCCACTTGTACAACTTTTCTAGTTCCTTTAAAAGAGAATCAAATGTATTCATTAGAAAGCATTTGAAAAAATTTTAACGCCGTCAATTCTTAAAACGAAACACAAGCATGCTATTTAATTTTTTGTACGATATTAAATAATTGCACAACTCAAATTGTAAAGATATTTCTTCCTATTCATATTATACTTTCTTTACAATTTTTTTGCAACATTTACAATTTATTTAGCAATCTAACTTTTTAATTGGTTAAAGTTATAAAGCCATAAATATACGGCTATGCATCTCAACATGCTAAGGGCTATATTATTCCTCATAAAAAGCCCTGTAATTCCTACAGGGCTTTAAAAGTTATTTTATTCTACTTTGAAGTTGCTGGTATACTTCTTCTGCTGACTGTCCTCGCGCTGAAATAATCGGAGACTTTGTTACAGCATTTTCCATGCCTAATACATTGCTATCTTGTCCAGCTATAATGATTGCATCATACTTATTTAAGTTATCGTTTTTCAGACCTTCTACTTCATAACCTTTTTCTTGCAAATAGTTTCTTACATCTGCTAATCCATCTTCAATAGCAATTTTTTTCTTCATTGTTTATAGATACCTCCTAAAAGTTCAATAGCATCACTACTATTATTTGAATTTGTAAGAGATATTATTCTACATCCATCGTATTTAGTATGGGTGCTATAATACTACTGGTTGTTTTTGCAAGATTATAGGATTGAAAATCAAACTCCTTCTCCATCAATGGTACCGAAAGGTACAGTATTCCCTTTATTTCTCCGCAGAATAGTATAGGCACGATAATAATAGACTTCCAGTTGGGTGTTCCAGTTAGAATATTGGTGGTTTTAATATCTTGCCAATCAATTAAATATTCTCCTTTTGCTGTGTGTAGTGCTTTTTTTACTAAATCTTGATTATAATTTATCTCATCTACCCACTCATTACAAAATCTTCTTCTATTAAAATGCTGCACGACTCTTGCGTTTTCTACCTTAAATAAGATACCTTCCTGAGCCTCTAGGGTTTCTATCAGTCTTCCTAATAAAATAAATATTTTATTAGCAACTTCCTCAGTACTTCCTATTAGTTCTATTGCCTCCATCAATACTAATACATTTCGTTGATCTTCTACAATATTGCCTTTGACAATACCTGCCAACTTATCGATTCTCTTGTCAGTAAACCCTATACCCGCTTCCCAAACTACCGTTTGATTTCGTCCTCTTTCCTTCGCAGCATATAAAGCTTGATCGGCTTTTTCGATAATGGCTTCTTTATGCATACCTTCCTCCATATAGGAAGCTATGCCATAACTTAAGGTAATTTTATCTTTATTCTCCAACAACTCCAGTTTTTCAAACTGCTTCCTCATTTTTTCTGCTACCTTATAAGCTTCTTGTTTTGTAGTATCAGGTAATAATATGATGAACTCCTCTCCTCCATACCTCCCAACAATATCTGTTTTACGAATATTCTTCATCAACACTTTACCTACTTTTGTCAGTATAAAATCTCCTTGTTGATGACCATAAGTATCATTGATCTTTTTAAAATGATCAATATCACACATAATAATAGAAAAGGTGCCCCCTTGATTTTTTGCTTTTTCAAATTCCTCTAACAACATATGTTCAAAATACTTTCTAGTATATACCCCTGTCAGTTTATCCACAAAGGAAGAAATTTTTAAGTAATAATTATCTAATAAAATCGAAGTCAATGGCAAGAGTTTTTCGCAGGCCTCATATCCTTCCAAAGTAAAATTGTGAAATACCTCATTGGTTTCCATATATAAATAGCCTAATATTTTTTTTACGTTTTCCCTTCTTAAGTCATTTTCTATATTTTTATTTTGTTCCCCCTTCTGAAAAATAGGTAAACAAATAAAGGCATTCCTCTCATAGTGGAGAAACTCCTTATCACTTTCTATCAAACTTTTGATATTGTCAATGATTAATCCTTTTTGTTTCTTAGAAACGCTTTCTAAGATATCTGTTATTTTTTCTATATCGCTTTTTTCACCAAAACGCGCAATTTCTTCTTGATGATTGTATGCACTAACAATGATTGCTTTTTTTGCCAACACTTTTTTTGCAGCTAACTTTAATACTAAATCTAAGTTTTGATTTGTATGATATACTAGCTGACTTAGTAATTCTTCGATACTGTTAATTCCTACCGGGAAATTTTTTTCATACTGCTTTATAGCCTTTTCATAAAAGTCGGGATTTTTAAACAGCTGCTGTAGGTGGCTTATTTTAAAATAACTATCTAAATCAACTTTGCTGTTACTTAAATCAGGTAAAGGTTTGTTTTTTATAGATGCTTCTATCGTAGATAATTTTAGTTTTATATCATATTTTTTTTCACTTAATATATACTTCTCTTTAAATTTCTCTGGTACATTTAAAAATATCATCTTAATGGTATATATGGCTTTTAAATAATAATTTATAGCATGGTAATCATCCCTTAGCTGATAATAAGCTTCTCCTAGTTCCTGATAAATTTTCCATTTTAGCTCTTTATAACCTTCTAGACACTTTTCAGAGGCTATTTCTTCTAAGTGTCTTATTTTTTCCTTAGGAGAATCCTCTACTAATGCTTCTATATACCTCCTTTTATAAGGAGAATATTTGGTACGGGTAACATCTTTTAATTCACGATCTCTTTGTAGTATTTGTTGTACTTTAGCCGCATCTTTTTTATAGCAGTAATATAGCGTAGAGTAAAATAAAAGCTCTCCTATATCTTTACTATAGAAGGTTTTCTTATATTCTTTCATAATATCAAGCAGGATATCTGCATCTTCTTCATTTAGACAATAAGAAGCAAAAAACTTCATCAGTTTCATTTTTAGTTTTCGTTTAGGATGAGATTTATTAAAATCCGTAAAGAAAATCCTACAACTTTCTAACGCTTCTTCATATGCCCCCATTGCCATATATAATTCAGTCTCCACCTCATAGTACATTTCAAAATATAGAGCTTCTTCAGAATATAATTGCAGTTCTTCCTTTGCCTTGATTAAATAGCTATATGCTTTATTATATTCTGCAGTATTTAAATAACATTGCGTAAAGTAGATGTATAAAAGAAATCTTGTCGTGTGGTCTGGAAAGTTTAATGATAGAGAGGTGTTTTTTGTTAACAATTCTATTGCCTTTTCATATTCCTCTTCTAAAATATAAGCAACAGCTATGCTATTATAGATTTTTATCATCATTTCAAAATCGTTATACTGTTGAGCAATTTTTAATGCTTTGTCATAATACTTTCTAGCATTTTCACTATTTTGAAAATACTCTACAAAAACATTTCCTATATTGTTTAAGGTACCTGCTATTTCTTGGGTTTTGTTAGCTTTTTCAAAATAGCCTATACTATCTTTAAAAAACCTAATCGCTTCTAGAGCATCGCTTCTTAAATGCTTTATAACACCCTTTTGGTTCAAGAATAAACCTATATATTCCAAGCTGTTATGACTATAAGCTAGATTAAGGTATGTATTACAAAGAAACTCAGCCTTTTTTATTCTTCTAGTACTTATATATACTGTACTCAAAAGATAACCCGCCTCTAATAATCCTCGGAAATAACTATGATTTTCTGCCATTTCTATATTTTCTTCAAATCTGTTAATAGCTTCCTTCAATTGATTCTTCAGCAGATAAATATAGCCTATTTTATTTTTTATATCGATAAGGGCTTTGTAGGCTCCTTCTGCTTCAGCCAAATAAACTGCTTCCCTATAATAGTGAATAGCTTTTTCACTTTTTCCTTGTCTTTGGTAGGTATTTCCTAGTTTAATTAAAATTTGTAGCTTTCGTTCATCGTTTTCCCCTAGCAGTCTGTACGCATTTTCATAAAAAGTTAACGCTTCTGTATAAATCCTCAAGCGGCACATTCCATCCCCAGCCTCTATACAATAATGTATCGCTTTATCCCGTTGATTTGACTGTAGTAAATGATAAATCAATTCTTCTTTATTCTCTCTATCTTCTTTTTTATAAAGCTTTTCTAATATTTCACTTATAAGAACATGTAACCTTCTTTTTTCTTCTTTGTCTATATTATAATAGATATAGTACTTTAACTGCTTACTATGAAAACTATAAGCATATCCCCAATCCTCTAATTTCTCATCTAAAACTTTTAATGCCACTAAACGATCAATGTGATTAATATAGTTTTCATCTTCTCCTAACAATTTAGTAATAATCTCTAAAGATACGGAAGTTTTAAACACCGCCATGATTTTTAATACTTTTTTTTGTACATCATCTATCCCATCTATCTGTTTTAATAGGGCTTGATCAAAGCCCTTCGATAGCTTTATTTTTGAGTAATCATCTTCTGTTACTCTCCACAACCACCCTTTATGAACATCATAATAATCCACGGTCAATAGGTTTTGAGCATAGAGCTCTTCTAATAGCTCCTCTATAACACCAGGGTTTCCTTCTGTATCCTTCATCACTTCTGTAGCAAAATCTAAGGGTTCTTTGCTGCAGCCTAATATGTGCTTTATTAGTTTTGCTGTTTCTTCAACTGTAAGTCTTCCTAGCTTAATATCAAGAATATAATCCAACCTAGACCATCTTTTTATATACTCTTCTATTTCAGTATAGCGATGGTTTTCCTTGTTAAATGTAGCAATGATTGTCACTGAAGCTTTCTTCATAGTATTAATACTATGAAAATAGTCTACAAACCTAACAACAGATACATCCGCCAAATGTATATCATCCAATGTAATCATGATAGGGTGTTTTAAAGATAAATCTATAATAAAGTTTGTCACTCTATCATAGAGTCTTAATATTTCCTTATCTTCTGACAGTTCTGTATCATAGGTAATATTTTTATTGACACCAATTTCCGGTGTCAATCTAAGCAGCTCAATATAATATTTTTCTATAATATTTGGCGTAGCTAAACTTAGCATTTGCCTTATAAGTTTTGGTATTACACTATAAAAGTCTTGCGTTTCTGATAAAATCCTGGTGTTAAAGGTTTTATGTTTTTCTAATCTTACTCTGTACAAAACTTCTTTTATTAGTCTAGTTTTACCGATACCCTCATCTCCATGAATTAGTACTAAGCTTTTATAATTTTCATCCAGACTATCTTTATTTGACTTCTGTAGAGAAAGTATTTGTTGTAGTTCTTTATCTCTTCCTATGATAGGGGTTTTAAAGTTTAACTTCTCTAGTTGTTTCTGATTTTCGAATTTTTCTTCTATGCCATATAATTTCACGATTTCTTCGTTTACTTGATAAATGGTGTGAAACCGATCGCTTAAGTCAGTATGAATCATCCTTTGAATTAACTTAAACAAGGTTATTTCCCAACTTTTCTCACCATTCCAGTGAAAATAATTAATCTTTTGCGTTAACCTACTGGCACTGACAACTTCTAAGGTGTAAAAATAGTACAATATTCCTCCTAAAGAGTAAATGTCAGTATAATTTCCTAAAGCAAAGTCACAAACTACCTCTGGCGCTATAAAAGAATCAGTAGAAAATTCTCTATACTTTTTATCTATTTCTTTCTTTTTAATCGTGATTAGATCTAAAAGCTTAACTGTAAAACCATCCTCAGATTCTTGTATAAATAATGTTTCCAAACTTATAAACTTATAGATCATTCCATGAAAATGTAAAAACTCTATCCCACTAAAAATTTGGCGATACAACAGTAATAGTTTATTCTTATCAAAAGGAGTATCCACCTTTAAAGATTTTTCATTATTAACGTATTCCGTCGTATAATAATACTTTGTTTTCTTCATAGGTTGATCATCAATGGTTTCTATAATATTAAAATGATAGACTGAAAGAATATTGGGATGAATTAGAGAAGAAATTTCATAAAAATAAGTTATACAATAATTAATAAATTCTTTATTGAGCTTAATATCATCAACAATATATAAAAAAACTTTTTGCTCTCCTTTAAATAGATCTATTGCAACATATTGCTTTTGATTCGTTTCTAAAGATTGAATGATTTTATATCTATTGTTAATTAGTTCCATAGTATCCCATCCCTAAAAAACATTTTTTGTTACCAAAACGAAACATATATCTATATATATGTAATAAACATTTATATTACTAACTAGGACTATTGTACCATATTTTTGATTTTTTGGAAATTTTCTTTGTCAGCCTATAGGTCTTTTGTTAAAATCGATACCTTATAGTTATATGCTCTAAACCTAAATTTTAATAGCCAAGGTCTATGGGTTTCACCCTTGACTAAAAAACACAAGTAAATGCTGTAAATAAAGTTTTTAGCAAATTGAAATTCAAGATGTATAGTTATTCATTTTTTAAAAGAATAATCAAAAACTGGTTTAAGGTTGAGGTACCTCAACCTTAGTTATTTTTATTTAGGTATCACTATGTTTAGTCCCTGTTTTACAACAGTGAAATTTGTGGGCAATCTCCCTCCAAATTCTCCGTCTAAATCTAAATCAATTGCATCATCACTGTGGATGGTAAACTCCTGCACCTGTAAATATTTTAATGCTGGATGTTTCGCATGAGCTCCGGTGAAAATTTTTAGAAATATCGTTGCTACATCCTTTAATTGACTATGCTCCACAATCAACAAATCCAGCTGCCCATCATCTACTTTAGCCTGGGGCGCAATATATTTAAACCCTCCTACGGAGGGACTATTGGCTATGATAAAAAATAAGATTTCTTTTTCTTCCTCATGACCGTTGGTTTGAACTTTTATTTTTACTGGTCTAAACATTAGTTTTGAAAATTCTTTAATTCCTTCTATATAATAAGCGAACTTTCCCATCACAGTTTTAGCCTCAGAAGAAACTTTATGAGCAACCTCTGGTAGTAGGCCTGCCGCTGCTACATTTAAGAAGTACCGTTCTCCTCCTTTACCAACGTCCACCTTCATGAGGTTTCCCTGAAGAATCATTTTACTAAATTCATCTACATGACGAGGGACTTTCAAATAGCTGCCGAAATCATTGACAGTTCCAGCAGGGTATATCGCTAAAGCAGGTTTAATATCACTCTCCATGATACCATTTACTACTTCATTTACTGTTCCATCTCCTCCAACTGCTATGATTAAATCGTACTTACCGGCATTTTCAAAAGCTAATTTTTTTGCATGTAAATGCTCCATCGTATAAACCACATCTACCTGTTTTCTTCCACCTTTTTTTAAAAGCTCTACCAATTTAGGAATGTTTTTTTGCACTATTTGTCTTCCAGCATTAGGATTACAAATAATTTGAATTCTTTCCATAGTATCCCCTTCCACCAACAACTTCTTTTACTTTTATCTATGTCTAATATATCATATTATAATATAGGTGTATACTCATTTGTCTGTGTAGAATGATGATTTTCTTTTCTCATAAAGACATTAATCATGTCACTAAGTTCTTTTATACCATATTTAATTTCATCGACGTTTACTGCTGCAGTACTTAATCGAAAATAAGAAGTTTCTTTATTATTTAAGAAAAACAAATGTCCTGGGGCAAAAACAATCTTTTGCTTTACCGTCATCTCATATAATTCCTTAGAAGATAATCCTTTCGGTAACTTAAACCAAAAGTTTACACCACCCTTTGGTAAGGTATATTCTACCTCCTGAGGCATATATTCTTTTATACTCCTAACCATTGCTTCAAATCTTTCCATATACTGAGTACCCATATACCGAATATGCTGTTGCCAAGTACCTTTTTTTAAATATAATTCTAAGGCTCTTTGCAAAAGTCCCGATGTAGAAATATCTGTTGTATGTTTTGCCAATAGCACCTCTCCATAAACAAGTCTTGGTACCACTAAAAAACCAAGTCTTAAACCCGGCATAAGAATTTTAGAAAAGCTCTTTATATATATTACCAAATCTTTGTGATCCAAGCTCTTTAGTGTAATATTTTCGTTGTTATAGAAATTTAAATCACTTAAATAATCATCCTCCACAATTAACAAATGGTACTTTTCTGCAATCTCTAATATTTTTTTCTTTTTTTCTAAACTATAAGAAATCCCTGTTGGATTTTGAAAATTAGGCATCATATACAAAAATTTCGGTTGATAGGCAATAATTTTCTTTTCTAAATCCTGTAGATTTAAGCCGTCTTTTTCTAAAGGTATATCTATAATTTTTGCGCCTCTAGATTCAAAAACCGCCATAGCTCCCCTATAAGAAGGTCCTTCTATCATCACATAATCTCCATAGTTCAGTAACCCTTTAGCAATAATATCAATTCCTTGTTGCGCTCCAGAGATAATCTGAATGTTATTTATATCTGTAATAATATTGTAATTATCTATGTATTCCTTTAAAGCAAGTCTCAAAGGGTAATATCCTTGACTTTCCTGATAACCGAAGGCCGAGCCCTTGTCACGGTCTAATACTTCATTTAATACTTCTTTAAAATCATCTACAGGAAATAAATCAGTAGACGGTGTAGCACTGGCAAAATTTATCGTATTTTTTTCTAGCTGAATGTGTCCCTGTTCTATCAAGGAAGTTTTTGGCCCGTGATCAAATCCCTCATTATTGTGAAGATCAAAGGCTACATAAGTACCACTACCTATTTTTTTATAAACTAACTTTTCTTCTTCCAACATTCTATAGCTGCTAACAACAGTAACATTGTTTACTTCTAACATCTCTGATAATTTTCTGATAGGAGGAAGTCTGTCCCCCTTCTTCAACTTCCCCTCCACGATGAAACCCTTTAGAGCTTTGTATAGCTGTATATATAAATGCTGCGAAGATACGTCTTTATCTAACTTAATTTTTTCAAATAGTTTCATTCTTCATCACCATCACTTTAAATGTTTCCATACAATTTTATTACATTATACCATATGTTTGTATTTCTTACAAAAGCAATGGAAAATAATTGAGGCACGTAATTCGTGCCTGCTTTTAGTCTCTCTTATACTTATCTACTAATTTTTGAAGGGTTCTAGCCTGCATACCAGCTTCTTCTGCTAAATTTTTAAAAGTTTCTGCCACATCCTTATCATCCGTATGCTTTGAAAACATTTCATAATCCCTTACCATTTCCTGTGCATCTAATAATTTTTTTGTAATCATATCTTTTGTCTCAAGATTCATCCTATAACACTCCTTTATATTTTATTATTGTTGCTACTGTTAGTTTTGCAAATTAAAATATCAATTATGTATCAAAAAAATAATTTTTCAGCTTCCTTCATAATATAAAGAATATAAAGGAATATTTTAAAAAGTTGTTATTTATATAAAAACTTTTTTTCTTAAATAGGATATAAACTTGATGTATGTCATCGCTTGGTATAAAATATAATGAATTTATAAAGGCTATATTCAGAGGTGAAGGATATGTATAGTTTTAAAACACTAAAACCTTTTCTTATTAAAAATAAGTGGCCCTACCTTCTAGGCATTTTATGGTTATTGTTTGTAGATATACTACAACTCTTTATCCCAGAAGTACTAAGAAGTATAACCAATCAACTACAGAAAAATCATTTAACCAGCAACGATGTACTTATGTATAGTCTTTATATTCTTCTCATAGGCATTGGTATTGGTTTTTTTCGATTTTTATGGAGAATGCTGATTATAGGAGCCTCTAGGGAGTTGGAATATCACTTAAGAAATAGGCTTTTTTCCCATTTACTTACCCTATCTACAAACTATTATAATCAGCACAAAACCGGAGACTTAATGGCACATCTTACGAATGATATTCATGCGGTAAGAATGGCCTTTGGCCCAGGAATTGTAGCTATGACAGATGCTATTTTTTTAAATATTACAGCTATGGTGATGATGGCTGTAACCATAAATCTTAGACTAACACTTTTGGCTTTATTACCCATGCCCCTCTTAATATTCTCTATGACAAAATTCGGTAAAGAAATTCATACCAAATTCAAATCTGTACAAGAGACCTTCGCAACTGTGACAGATAAGACCCAGGAAAATTTAGCAGGAGTACGTGTAATCAAAGCCTTTGTACAAGAAGATACTGAGATTGCACAATTTAATAAAAAAAGCGAGGCACTTTTTGATAGAAATATGGAATTAGCTAAGTTATTTGGAATTTTTCATCCTCTTGTGCAGTTTTTATCTTCTCTAAGCTTTATTATCGCTATTTGGTATGGGGGAGGATTGGTGATCGAAGGAGGCATGCTTTTAGGCGACTTTGTTGCTTTTATTACTTATCTAGGTTTATTAGTATCCTCTATTTCTGCTATTGGTTGGGTAATCAATGTTATGCAAAGAGGCAGCGCCTCTATGGAAAGACTAAATAAAATTTTGGAAGAAAAACCTGAGATCAAAGATAGTGATATTAAACTAAAACCTGATGAAATAGAGGCTTCTATCCTTTTCAATCAAATTTTCTTTAAATATCCTAATACCCAACATTATGCCCTCAATAACTTTTCTATAGAGATTCCACAGGGTTTTAAAGTAGGCGTTATCGGCAGAACCGGCAGCGGAAAAACCACCATCGCAAACTTATTGTTAAGGCTTTATGATAGCAATAAAGGTAATATCTTTTTAGGGGGATATCCTATTGAAGGAATTCCTTTGAAAAGTTTGAGGGAGCATATTGCCTTTGTAGACCAAGACAGCTTTTTATTTTCTACTACAATTATGGAGAATATAGGATTTGGTATAGATCATTATAAGATCGAAGAAATTCAACAAGCTGCTGCAATAGCAGGAATACATGAAGATATTATGAGCTTCCCAAAAGGCTATGAAACTATGGTGGGAGAAAAAGGTGTTACCCTATCAGGGGGGCAGAGACAGAGGGTTTCTATTGCAAGAGCTTTAATGAAAAAAAGCAAAATTTTAATTTTAGATGATTGTCTATCAGCAGTGGATACCCATACAGAAGAAAAAATATTGACAGCGTTAAAAAATGAGGTAAAGGATAAAACCACAATCATCATCGCTCATCGCGTTTCTACTTTAAAACACTGCGATAAAATTATCCTCCTAGATAATGGTGTTATCATAGAAGAAGGTACCCATGAAGATTTATTATCCTATAGGGGCCTATATCATGATTTTTATGAAAAACAGCTGTTGGAAGAAAAGATAAATATGGAATAAAGATAGGTGATTTTATGAAAAATTTTCATCGTTTTAACGAAGCAACTACAGGCAAATCCTATGATGCTAAATTAATGGCTCGGCTTTTGAAATATGCTAAAGATTATTGGATTTTTTTAACAATATCAATATTGTTATTAACTTTAATTGCTGGTATTGATATAGCACGTCCCTATATTATAAAAATAGCGATAGATGATTATATGAGGGTTTATGATCGCCCTATTACTGAGTATGAAGATACTATTGATTTTAGCTTCATCCCCTCTTCTGCTTTACAGTTAATACGCTATGGGGGAAGCACCTACTTAATTAACGGTACTTTTAACAGCAGTGAAGAAAGTTACCATATCAGTAAAGTGAATCATCAGTATCAGTTAGTAACAGAGGATCAGATCTTTGAAGCTCAAAGCCTGTCTTCTGAAGAAGTAAGAGCCTTTCTAAAAAAAGATATCCACGCTCTTGGGATCTTAAGTATCCTTTATCTTATATTAATTTCCCTAGGAGTGCTTTTTAACTATATACAAGTTTATTTACTAAATTATACTAGCAATAAAATTGTTTTACAGATTCGCAATCAATTATTTGAACAGCTCCAAAAAATGCCGCTTAGTTTTTTTGATAAAAATTCCATTGGACAATTGGTTACAAGAGTTACCAACGATACCGAGACACTACATGAAATGTATACAGGTGTCTTAGTGAATTTATTTAAAGATATTTTTGTCTTATGTGGCATTATATTTATCATGCTGAAAATGAATGTTAAGTTAGCCCTTTTGTCTTTTAGCGTAGTGCCTATCATTCTTATTTCAGCTGCCTTTTTCCGTGCTAAGGTTAGAGCCGTCTATAGAGAGGTAAGAACAAAACTCGGCACTGTCAACGCTCTTTTAAACGCAAATTTTTCTGGCATAAAAACCATACATATTTTTAATAGAGAAGAACAACAGTTTCAAGAATTTAATCAAAGTAATCAAGAACTCCTTGATGCTCATAAAAAACAAAACTTTATTTTTGCTATCTTTAGACCTTCTATGGAGGTTATTTATTCACTAGGTACCGCTATTATTCTTTGGTATGGAGGAAGACAGATTCTACGTCAACATATAGAGTTTGGTGTTCTCTTTGCCTTTATTAATTATATGAAACAGTTTTTTCAACCTATCAATGATTTAACAGAAAAATATAATGTACTTCAATCGGCTATGGCTTCCTCAGAGAGAATTTTTGCATTGTTAGATGAAGAACCCGCTATTAAGGATAGCGCCTCTGTAATCAAAGATCATTGCTTTCAAGGAGAAATCGAATTTAAAAACGTTTGGTTTGCTTATCAAGATGAAGAATGGGTCTTAAAAGACATTAGTTTTAAAATTCATCCAGGAGAATCCATCGCCTTTGTAGGTGCTACAGGGGCAGGGAAGTCTTCCATCATCCAACTTATTGGTCGTTTTTATGATATACAAAAAGGAGAAATTTTAGTAGATGGTATCAATATCAAAAACATTCCTTTAAAAGATTTGCGA
The DNA here is from genome assembly GCF_001854185.1 of Clostridium formicaceticum. Lineage (NCBI taxonomy): Bacteria > Bacillati > Bacillota > Clostridia > Peptostreptococcales > Natronincolaceae > Andreesenella > Andreesenella formicacetica. Next base: position 2,835,855 of record NZ_CP017603.1, on the reverse strand, counting down.
AAAAACATCGGTATCCTTCTGCAAGACGTATTTATGTTTACTGGTACCATTAAAGATAATATTGTCTTAAATCATAAAGATTTTACTGAAGATGAGATCATTAAGGTTTCAAAATATGTAAATGCTCATCATTTTATAGAAAGATTACCGCAACAATATAACGAGCCCGTTGCAGAAAAAGGAAACAATTTTTCTACAGGTCAACGCCAACTATTGGCTTTCGCTAGAGCGCTAATCTTTAATCCTCCTATCTTAATTTTTGATGAGGCTACTTCCAATATCGACACAGAAACTGAAGGGCTGATTCAAGACACGATTAAGAGGGTCATACAAGATAAAACCACCATAGCGATTGCCCATCGTTTATCTACAATACAGAATTGTGATAAGATCATTGTGCTACATAAAGGACATATTCGAGAATCTGGTAACCATCAACAGTTGCTTCAACAAAAAGGAATCTACTACCATCTTTACCAGCTGCAATATAAGGAAAATATTAATTTAGTACAAAACAAATGAAAGGCGAAGGAAATTCCCTTCACCTTTCTATGCTACTATGTATTAAGAATTACATAATATTTTTCTTTTATACTTTCCTCATAAATCTGCTGCAAATTTGTAACACTATAGAATAGGAAGTGTCCTCAATATTATAAAATAAGACTTAATCCAGGGGGAAGTTTTACGCCCACTGAATTGTAACCGAAGGATAAAATATAATGATATACTTAATAGTAAAAATAAAGTAACAATAAAATAAGTAGAAAGGATAGGTGGTGTAATGACAAAGCATGAAGGCATTTCTGTTTATAATGAAATAGGTCAATTGAGGAGTGTTTTGCTGCATTGCCCAGGAGAAGAAATCGAAAATATTGTACCAGATTATTTAAGAAGATTACTTTTTGATGAAATTGCATATCTAAAACAGGCTCGCAAAGAACATGATCAGTTTGCAGGTCTCTTGAGACAAGAAGGAACGGAAGTTTTATATCTTACAGAACTAATGGCAGAAATACTAGCCTCCAAAGAAGTCAGAGATCGCTTTTTGGAGGATTTTATGGAAGAAGCCCCTGTAGGAACAGAAGGAATTAAAGAAGCTCTCAGGGAATTTTTTTCTCCTATGTCTCCTCTTGAGATGATTCGAAAATGCATTGCTGGTGTGAGAACAGAGGAACTGGCTGATATCAATCCGAAATCTCTAGGTGATATGGTACGAAACCCTTATCCTTTTTACCTTGATCCTATTCCAAACTTGTATTTTCAGAGAGATCCCTTTGCTTCCATCGGAGAAGGTGTTACGCTGAATGTGATGCACAGTACAACACGAAATAGAGAAACCTTGTTTGCAAAGTATTTATTTGACTATCATCCAAGATTTCAAAATATTCCACGCTGGTATAATCGTGATAAAAGTCATCCTATTGAAGGTGGAGATTTGTTAGTTCTTTCTGAAAAAATAGTTGCCGTGGGTATCAGTGAACGTACAGATGCTGTTGCTATTGAAAAAATGACAAAAAATATTTTTCATTCTAACGAGCCTTTTGAAACTGTTCTTGCCTTTGATATACCTAAAACCCGTGCCTACATGCATCTAGACACAGTATTTACTATGGTAGACTATGATAAGTTTACCATCTATCCAGGTATTGTATCTCCTTTGGATGTTTATAGCATATCTAAAGGGAAAGAATTGCAGATTTCCTACGAAGCTAGCGAGCTTTCTTCTATACTAAAAAAATACTTAAAGCTTCCTGCTGTAGATTTAATTCCTTGTGGTAATGGAGATGTCATTGCTGCTGGTAGAGAACAATGGAGTGATGGTAGCAATACTTTGGCCCTTTCTCCTGGAAAAGTTATTTGTTACGATCGTAATCATGTCACCAATGCCGCATTAAGACAACATGGTGTGGAGGTTCTAGAGTTTGAGTCCTATGAACTATCCCGCGGTCGTGGGGGTCCTCGTTGTATGAGTATGCCTCTCAAAAGAGAAAAGCTATAGCTGCCTTTGACTTCATCGCCAGATAGAGATAAAATAAAAGGTGATGATAAACTATAAATGGTTAGGGAGGCAATTTTATGTATGATTTTCACATCCACAGTAATTTTTCACCAGATGGATTTATGCAGATGGAAGAAGCTGTTGAAGCTGCGATCGAGAAAGGTTTAAAAGAAATCTGTTTTACAGATCACATGGACTATGATTATGATGGTAATGGTAATAACTATAAATTTGATTATAAAAAATACTTTTCATCGATAGAAGCATGTCAGAAGAAATATGCTAATAAAATCGTCATAAACAAAGGTGTTGAAATGGGTGTGCAGCCCCATATCATAAACAGATGCCAAGAAGACATAGAAAAGTATCCTTTTGACTTTGTTATCGCTTCTATCCATTCCGTTGAAAAATCAGAGTTATTTCTAAATAACTTTTTTCATGGCAAAACTCAAAAAAAAGCTTATGAAATTTATTTTGAAGAATTAGCAGATATCGTAAATAATTACGATGGTTACTGTGTATTAGGTCATTTAGATATTATTAAACGCTATGGAAATTTTGATATTTCTCTTCCTTTAGAAACATATGAAGAATTTACAACTGTTATTTTTAAAAAACTTATTGAAAAAGGCAAAGGCATTGAAATAAACACCTCTGGTATTCGTTATAACTTAGGAGATTACCATCCCTCTTTGGATATTCTAACACTATATCATCGTCTTGGAGGAGAAGTTATTACCTTGGGTTCTGATGCTCATTATCCTCATCATGTAGCCTTTGATTTTCATCATGCTTTAAAACAACTTAAGGAAATAGGTTTTCAATATATTACTACCTTTAAACAAATGAAGCCTAGTTTTCACCCTATTAACAAGTTATTGGATTGGGGGAATATGCAGAGAAACTTGTAAGTATTAAAAAAACAGCTAAAAACCCACTTTTCTAGCTGTTTTTTTATTTTAGAGTTGTCCTCTATATCTTTTCATTGCTTCGGTAAATATTTCTGCAGTTGAAGGCGGCGTGTAAGTAATAGCATTGGCTCCTGCTTCAATGGTTCGTAGTATGGATTCTCTGCTATTACCTCCCGTAGCTATAATCGGTACAGTACTGCTAACCTCCCGAATTCTTTTTACAATTTTTGGTGTATTAGCCGCTCCAGAAACATTTAAAATATCTGCTCCTGCTTCAAGCCTTGCTTGAAAGTCCTCATCCTCCGATACAACTGTAATAACAACAGGAATATCTATGGTATTTTTTAATTCTGTTACAATTTCATTTGGTGTAGGTTTATTTAAAACAACCCCTATAGCCCCCTGGAATTCTGCATGAAGTGCTATATTAATACAACGCTTTCCTGTGGTTAATCCTCCTCCTACGCCACAAAAAACAGGCACATCTGAAGCTAGCATTAAAGCTTGCGTAATCAGTAATTGTGGTGTAAAGGGATATACTGCTATTACTGCATCTGCATTGGTATTTTTAATGATAGCAACATCCGTACTAAATAAGATAGATTTCATTCTTTTACCAAAGATTTTTATGCCACTGGCTTCTGCAATACAAGTAGGTAGTTCAATATAATTGCTTCTTAAGACACCTTTAATTTCTGGTACGTATTTTACTTTTTTGATTTGTTGATTATTTTTCTCCATTACACTACCCCCTTTGAATAATATCAATACCATGAGATACTTTTATTATATTCCTTCGTCATGAAGATTGCAATCAGTTATTCTCTGCCTGTTTTTCCTATAACTACAATAATTACATAAGCATTTTGTCGATAGGTATTCTCTTATCCCTATGGCATTGAGGACAATAAAATATATGCAGACACTGGACCTTTGAAACGCCATCTAGTTTTTCCGTAATTTCTTTATCTAGGTAGGGACTATAGTCATCGTAATAATCTTGAATGGCCGCTTGAGCCTCCATTGTACTTCCACAAAAAGAACATTTTACCACATAGCTGGATAAACCATTGCATATGGGACAAACCATTTCCATATAGATCATGCCTCCTTAAATATTATGCTTAAATATATTATCTGCTAGCAGGCTATATTCAATGCCTATAATACGAATTTTTTTATCTATTTACTATATTTTGCAAACAGATCATCTAGTGCTTCCCTTAGCAGAAAAGCCTCAGTTTTATCCGTTTTTTTAGATAATTCACCTAACCGTTCCAGCTGTGTCTTTGTGTAATAATTAGATTTTAAAATCATATTTTCACTTTCTGCAAGACACACTCTATTTTTTCCCTCTCGCTTTGCTCGAAAAAGAGCACTACCGGCAGCTCTTAAAAGCTCTACGGGATTTTTGGCATCTCTAGGAAAATTAGCCACACCAGCACTAATTTTAATGCGAATATCTTGTTTACGATCGCTTAGCTGAAATGTATTCTCATCAAAATACCTTCTTATTTCCTCCATAATAATAAAACCTGTTTCTGCATTGGTATTACTAAATAACACATAAAATTCATCTTTATTGTATCTACCCACTAAATCATTGGATCTAAGATTTTGTTTTAAAACAGAAGCTATTTTTTGTATCACCCTATCTCCTACAGTTTCCCCATAATAGCTGTTTACCGTTTCAAAATTATCGATGTCTATCATAGCAAGGGTAAAGGTTTCTGAAGCACCATTTATTTTCACTTCTACGATTTCATCAAACTCTTCCTTCATCATAATTCCTTGAATTTTTTCAATCATATAACAACCTCCATCTATCTCCCTTTTCGTAGCATTTATAGTAATATATCATTAGCGTTAGTTTAATCCATCGTTTGTCATTTGAAAATTTCTCCACAGCCTAGTTTGATGCAATAATATCCTTCACTATACCCAATATGGCAACCCAAGAGGGTTTTTAAAGATCCTTGGGTTAAGTTAATATCTCTGATAAATATATATGTCTTTTCATTGCCATACATCCCTTATATTATCTTCATCACCAGATAAAAGACTTCTTTTTTTTTGTTTGTTTAGAAAAATATACTTTTTGTCACCTGTAATAATCGCTGCTGATGAAGAATATTTATTGAATATCATCATGAATTTATTAATTGAGGTGGTATAACCTTGAAGAAGTCTTCTTTTATTTTTGGTACAATTTTATTAGCATTGGTCAATGTAGTCGTTCGCTCCCTAGGTTTTATCTATAAAATTTTTCTTTCTAGGTTGATCGGTGCTACAGCTATTGGTTTATACCAAATGGTTTTCCCATTTTTAATGGTCATCATTACAATTCCAACTGCCGGAATTCCTATTGCCGTTTCTAAATTGGTGGCCAAAGAAAAGTCAGTGCATCATCGAGAAGGTATTTATAAAGTATTATTTCTTTCTCTATTGATGGGAGGACTAGCTGCTTTTGTTCTTTCAGTTTTTGTATCTTTAAAAATTGATTTTATCGTTCATAGGCTATTAAAAAATCCAAGCCTCTATTATCCTGTTCTATGGACAATTCCTGCTATCAGTATCATTACTTTTTCCAGCATTTTAAGAGGTTTTTTTTATGGTCTAAAGGAAATGGCTCCAGCTGCTACTGCCCAAATTATTGAGCAGCTCTGTCGCATTATTTTTGTCTTGTCTTATCTCTATTACAAGACACCCTCTAACCCTGTAGCAGCAGCTACCATCGCGATTATTGGTATTTCAATAGGCGAAGTCTTTGGTTTTCTTTATTTAGTTTTAAGATTTAATTTTAAAAAAATAGCAACGAAACCACACTTTTTAAAGGCCTATAGTGATTCTTCTCTTGAAATACTTAATCATTTATTATATGTTGCTATACCCATCACCTTAAGTCGTTTAATTTCTGTAATTATGCAAACAGTAAATTCTATCCTTATCCCACAAAGATTACAGGTAGCAGGTTATTCTTCCACCGTCGCTATTGAGACCTTTGGAAAGATATCAGGGATGGCGATGCCCTTATTGTTTTTACCCTTTACCGTAACAACCGCCTTGGTGATTAACATTATACCTAATATTTCAGAGCAACTGGCAGTAAATAATTGGAAGGATGTAACGTATAAGTCTAGCTTAGCCCTTAGAATGACCCTATTAATCGCTATCCCTACTACCATTGTCTATGTTATCTTCGGTAATCATCTTGCAGAACTGGTTTATAATTGCGAGGAGGTAGGTAAATACCTCTCCCTCATTAGCTACGGCACTATCTTTCTCTGTATGCAACATACATTGTCTGGTATCTTACACGGTATGGGAAAACAAGTCGTTACTACTGTTAACTATCTGCTGGGTATGATACTACAGCTTTATTGTACTTACTTCTTAATCCCTAATCCTAAATACGGCATTTATGGTTATTTTATCGGGTTTCTATTATCGACTTTTACTATTTTTGCTTTAAATCTTGTTACATTGATGAAATATATCAAAATTGATTTGCCTTTTGTACATTCTATACTGAAGCCACTTTTAGCATCTATTCTTATGATTCTTTCAATGATTTATAGTTATAAAGCTTTTTATAGCATTTCCCAAAGCAATGGATGGAGTACCATCATTTCTTCTTTCGTAGGAGCTGGCTTGTACTTTATATTATTACTTATAACCAAAACCTTTGACTTAAAACACCTAATAGAAACCATCAAAGATTAAGAGAAAAAACCAGCACATTTGCTTAGGCTAATATATGCTGGGCTTTTTTTATTTAAGCTCATACGAATGATTATTTTTTAAACAACATCTCCACTTCCTCTGCTTCTCTACAGTTTAAGACATCCTCCGCCCCCAACCAGCCTTTTCTTGCAATACCAATCCCATAAGCAATATCGTCAAAACCAGAGATTCTGTGGGCATCTGGTTCAATCACTAGTTTTACACCTTTTTCCTTAGCATATTTACACATTCTCCAATCCAAATCCAGTCTATGGGGATTGCTATTAATTTCAATCGCAACCGCATTAGCACTACAGGCTTCTATGATGGCTTCTAAATCTACATCATAGGCCTTCCTGGATAGCAATAGTCTTCCTGTAGGATGTCCTAAGATGGTTAAATACTTGTTTTCCACTGCCCTTTTAATACGGTTGGTCATAGATTCTCTATCCATATTAAAATGAGAGTGTATAGAACCTATAATGTAGTCAAATTGGGATAATACTTCCTCACCATAATCTAGAGAACCATCAGGAAGGATATCCGACTCAATACCCTTGAATATTTTTATCTGTGGATACTTTATTCTCAATTGTTGAATTTCTTCATGTTGTTTCTTTACTGCTGCTTCCTTTAAACCATTGGCATAAACTGCTGTTTTGCTGTGGTCAGATATGCCTATATACTGGAAACCTTTATCTATAGCCGCTTTTATCAATTCTTCAAGCGTATTTATACCATCACTATAATTGCTATGTACATGAAATATCCCCTTAATATCCTCCAAATCCACCAGGGTGGGGATATCTCCTGCTTCAGCTGCCTCTATTTCCCCATTGTTTTCTCTCAATTCTGGAGGAATATACTGTAACCGTAACGTCTGAAAAAAGTCTTCTTCATCCTCTACCTTTATTTTTTCATCACCACGAAAAATACCATACTCATTAACTTTTAGTCCCAAAGTTTTCGCCCTATGGCGTATAGCGGTATTATGCTCTTTGCTGCCAGTAAAATGATGTAAGGCTGTAGGGTATTCCTCCTCCTCCACCAATCTTAAATCTATATTGACGCCTGAAGATAGTAGTACACTAGACTTCGTATTTCCTTTGGCTATAATCTTCTCCACCTCTGAAAAGGAAGTAAATTCTTCCATAATTGCTTCTCTTTTTTCCTCTTGACAACTAGCGATGATATCAATATCCTTAATCAGTTCTTTTTGCCTTCTTATGCTTCCTGCTAAACTCACCCCTATGATTGCTTGATTTTTTTGTAATTTCTCTAGAATTGGTCTACTGAAAAGAATACCAGTAGATAACAGATGCTGCCCTCTGTATTTCTTTAGATGGTCAATCCCCTCTAATATTTTATTCTGTGTCTTTTCTCCAAAGCCCTTTAAATGTAAGAGCCTATTTTCTAGACATGCGTATTCTAGCTCACCTAGATTTTTAATAGCTAGTTCACTATACAGAAGCTTTACTTTTTTAGGCCCTAGTCCTGGTATTTTAAGTAAATCAAATATTCCTTCAGGCAGCTGTGATTTTAACTCCTCATAGTATGCTAATCTTCCCGTCCTTACCAACTCCGATATTTTTTCCTGTAAAGCCTTGCCTATACCCTTGACCTCTCCCAACCGATTTTCTTCTACTAAAATGCTTATATCTTCCTTCAGCAACTCTATTGTTCTAGCGCCATTAAAATAAGCTCTAGTTTTAAAGGGATTTTCCCCCTGTATTTCTAACAGAATCCCTATTTCTTCTAATATCTTACTCACTTCTTTTTTATCCATACTACAACACCTCTACTCATTTGTTTCTTTTCTATAGCATTATACCCTCTTGTCTACATATTTAAAGCTCTGCGAGATTCTACGCAGAGCTTTTTTATAGCACTTTTCTTAATCTACAATTTCTATAGGATCTCCAGCAGCTACAACGCCACCCTTTAATACTTTAGTGAAAATACCTTCTCTAGGCATAACACAATCTCCAACTTGGTGATAGATAGCACAGTGTTGATGACACTCTTTACCAATCTGAGTAACCTCCTGTAGAGTTTCACCAATTTTTAATTTGGTACCTATAGGTAGCTTACTTACTTCAATGCCATATGTTGTAATGTTTTCGGCAAAATCTCCTTCTTTAATTTCTGGCATACCTGCTGCTCTAATTTTATCGGCACTTTCCTCTGCCAAAAGGCTTACTTGTCTATGCCAGTCTCCTGCATGAGCATCTCCCTCTATACCAAAGTTTTCAATAAATATTGCCTTCTCAACAGGAATTTTTTTCTCGCCTTTTTTTTGACTAATGTTAATCGCCACTACTTTTGCCACCTTGACCCCTCCTTAGATTGTTATTACCTCACCTATATTTTTTGTATCATAGCCACCTAGTTCCTCAATTAGCGTTAAGAAATCTTCACTCTTCATCACCTCTATAAGCTTGATGATTTCTTTATTATTCAACTCTTTTTGCGGAATAAGCAAGTCATAATCCTCCCAATCTATAGGAATGAAGTCTACACCCATAGATCTTGCTGCAGAATATACACCTAAGCCACAATCTGCAGACCCACTAGCCACCGCTGCAGCCACCGCCATATGGGTGGTCATTTCTCTGTCATAACCATTTACATTAGAAGCTTCTATATCTTTTTTCTTTAGATAGTAATCTAAAAGAATCCTTGTTCCAGCACCTCTTTGCCTATTGACAAATTGTACTTCTTTTCTTGTTAAATCTTCTATCCCTTGAATATTTTTAGGGTTACCTTTTTGAACCATTAACCCTTGGCTCCGTTTTACAAACTTAAGCAAGGCCATATCTTCACCCTTTAAATAGCGGTCTACATAAGCTACATTATATTCCCCTGTACTTTCCTCTAATAAATGTATAGGTGCTATATGTCCTTCTCCTTTTTTCATGGACATAATCCCTCCCATGCTACCTACATGAGCTGAAGATAAAAACATGTCAGGATTCTCTTTGTGAAGTTGATTCCCTAGTATATCCATCACAAGATCGTGACTGCCTATAGATACGATGGTATGATCAATCTCTTCCTGAGGCTTCAGTAGCGTAACCTCTACCTCTGTTCCAGCTTCATAACCCTCCGTTTGTTGGGGCACCACCAGTATACCGTCCGCCTTTACTAAAGACATCGTCACACCAGCGCCACGCTCTAACGGCGTCGCTATCATTTTATCTCTTACTCTTCCTAACTTTAATCGAATATATTCCTCATGTTTGAGGGAAGAGACAATTCGCCTGCTTAAAGTTGCTTTTATTTTTTGACCTTCTGATAAGGTTTGTCGGTTGTATTTAAAAAGTAAAGGCTTTAAGAAAAATTCGAAAACAAAGTAGGCAGATACTGGATAACCAGGAATCCCTATCACTGGTTTTCCTTCCACAATAGCTAAAATAACCGGCTTCCCTGGTTTTGTAGCTACCCCATGGATCACCACTTCACCGATTTCTCTGAGAACATTTACTGTGTAGTCCTCCGAACCGGCAGAGGAGCCAGCATTAATAATAACAATGTCATTTTCCTTCGCAGCTCTGCAAATCGTTTCTTTAATGAGGTTATAGTCATCCTTTACAATAGAATATCTGTTAGGAGAACCCCCATACTGCTGTACCATAGCAGCAAACATTCTAGAATTAGACTCTATAATTTTTCCTATTTGAAGCTCTTCTGATACTTCTATAATTTCTGATCCAGTAGGTATAATCCCTACCTTAGGCTGTTGATATACTTCAACACTTTGAACTTGTCCAGCTAGAAGAGCGCCAATATCCATAGGCCTAATCTTGTGATTTGCTGAAAGAATCATTTCACCTTCAACAATATCTTCTCCTATAGGACGAACATGCTGCCAAGGCTTTGCAGCGCTATATATTTCAATGGTATTTTTATCTATTTCCACAATATCTTCAATCATAATTACCGCATCATAGGGATCTTTTAAACATCCCCCTGTATTGGTAAAAACAAAACCTTCCCCCAATTTTAATTGCATCGGATTACTCTCAGTGGCACCATAGGTTTTTTCTGCAATCACAGCTACCCCGTCCATAGCAGCGGCATTATAACTGGGGGAAGACTTTTTTGCAAACAATGGATAGACCGTCACACGGTCTAACGCCTCCATTACTGGTATCACTTCAGTTTTGACAAAAGTCTTATTTACTTCAAAATGTGTAAAATACTGTTTCTGTGCTTCCTCTAAAGGAATATTTGTTAAATAAATATTTCTTGTATCTTTTCCCATATTTGCACCCCATTCATTAGAATAAATAAACCTTAACGTTTTCCCCTTTAAGAAGTCCCTCTTGATTTGTATCAATTTTTACATATCCCATAGATTTTGTCATCATGGTTAACATCCCCGATTTTCCATGAACAGGAGATACAACTATTTTCTTATCATCCTCAGAAATTTTTACCATAACATAATGTTCTCTTCCAGGAGCAGATGCAATATTGACGGTTAATTCTCCTGTTATATAAGGAACAGGACTTTCATCTCCATAAAGATTTTTAATTAAGTAGGTTACTAGTGTTTGATAAACTACCAGAGCCGATACAGGTTGTCCGGGCAATCCAAAAACTGCTTTGTTTTTTACTTTCCCTATAATCGTAGGTTTTCCTGGCTTTACAGCCAGACCATGAATAAACACCCCAGGGTCTCCAATAGCATTGATGGCATCCTTTGTAACATCTTTTGTTCCCATAGAGCTTCCCCCAGAAACCAATACAATATCACTGGTTTCTAAAAAATCCTCTATTTTTTTCTTCAGTGCTCCTAAGTCGTCCTTCACAACCGCCATTCCCATGACATCGCAACGATCCTGTAGGGCGGCAGTAGCTAGGCTATACGTATTCATATCTTTAATCTGTCCTAGCTTTACCTCTTCCTCCGGTGCAACAATTTCATCTCCTGTAGAAATAATACTGACTCTAGGTTTCTTGTAGACTTTTACTCTAGTAATACCCATTCCTGCTAAAACTCCTATGTCCTGTGGTCTTAACTTATGCCCCTTTTTAAAAATTACTTGTCCCTTACTAATATCCTCTCCAAATTGCAAAATATTTTCCTTAGGAGCAACAGCATTTTGAATACATACCGTATTGTCCTCCAGCACCTCTGTATATTCTATCATCACTACGCCATCACTGTTTTTAGGGATCATCCCTCCTGTAGGCACGTAGCAACATTCACCAGATTGAAGAGCAAGTTCTGTAGACTTACCCATAGCTACTTCACCAATACTTTTTAAAAAACTGGGTAAAGCTTCACTAGCTCCATAAGTATCCTTTGCAATGACAGCATAACCATCAACCGTCGATCTATTAAACTCAGGAACATTGATGGTTGCTTTAATATCTTCATGAACAATGCAGCTTAAAGCTTTTAAAATAGATATTTCTTCTACCGGCAAAGCTAATTCTGCAAAAACCTCCTTTAGCTTCTCACGGGCTTCCTTCATCGTTAATGTACTTAATAGTTCCATGGTCCTTTCCCCTTCGCATAAACGTAGTATTTAATAAGGCTACAATAAACAATAGCCAATCTGCTTGGATTGGCTTATTTGTTAAGACAAATTTCCTTTCCGAAGTGGGAGGCAAATAAATTTCTTTATTCACCCATTGGTAAAAAATCTTAGTTTAAACAACCTTAGATTATTTCACTCGAAAATTTGACAAGCAGGTATTTTACTCACTTAAATTTGTTTTTATCGTACCATACTTTCAGAAATTGTTCAAGTTTTTAGAAATCACTGAAAAAAATAAAAACCCCTAAGATTTTCTTAGAGGCTTTATATCCAAGATGTCGTTAACTGCAAAATTCACACCCGCCACTCACTCAAGGTGGGTGACACATTTTATTCTTCTGAAGTCCACCTAAAGTGGCATGTCATAGGAATAAAAATATGTTCTCCCGGATGTTATTTGTCGGTTGAATTTCGCAAGGGTCAACGAGCACCTTCGATGATCTTTAAACTCATTATACAACAAAATAAGTAAAATATAAAATGTATTTTTTGTCAAAATGTTTTATTATTACCTAAGAACTAATTGCTTTTTCCATTAGTTCTTTATAGCTTTGTTTTTTGACTGCCCTCTTCGCTTGACATTTTTCTATACTTCCACTTCAATATCCTCTTTCACGATATAGGAGCAGGCTAAACGAAACCCTTTTTCTATTTCCTCATCCTTTAACCTTAAATATTCTTCTGCACTGATATCTTCTAAGTCATTTCCCTCTAATATCTTCACCCTACATCCACCACAACGGGCATTGCCCCCACAGGGAGAAGGGATGAAAACATTACTCTCCCTAGCAATACTTAATAAGCTCCTCCCTGAGAATACCTCAACAATTTTATCGGATTTTTTAAAATTTACTTTTATGGTCATTGGAATTTACCTACCTTTATCTCATAATATGCAAACACTTGCCACTACCTTAAATTTTAATATCTAAGAACTACATTCGTAGGCTTTATTTATTAAATTTATTAAACATATACCTATGATATATTTATTACCATTTTTTATTTTTATATAAAAAAAGGTAGCCTAAGCTACCTTAAAATTACTGATAATTTTATTGATTTCATCCTCTTTGAGTGTTTCCTTTACCATCAATTCCTCTGCAATGGCATGCACTAAATGAATATTTTCTTCTATAAGCTCTTTTGTTTCTGCATATAGTTTCTTCATTTCTTTATTACATATCTCTGCTAATCGTTGGTCAACCCCTCCGGATTGTCCCAGCAGGATATCATAATTAATCATACCTACTTCTTCGTTCATACCAAATTGTTTTGTCATAGCTACTAAGATCTCTGTAGCTTTTTGAATATCATTACTTGCCCCTGTGGTTATATTTTCCTTTCCAAAAATAGTCTCTTCTACAATTCGACCAGCAAGAGCAACTTTAATGCTATGAAACATATCTTTCTTCCTATGATACATGCTGTCAGGAGGAATATTCATACTGAATCCACCTGCCCCCTTGGTGCTTGGTATAATCGTTACCTTTGTCACCTTATTTTCAGGGCACAACAATTTTGTGGCAATCGTATGACCTGCTTCATGATAGGCTGTAATCCTTCGTTCTTCTTCTTTGATATTACTTCTATCTTTTTTCTCCTCACCAGCAATTACTGTATAAAAGGCTCTATCAATATGTTTTTCTGAGATAAAACTTGCGTTTTCTCTAGCTGCATAAATTGCTGCCTCATTCATCAGATTTTCCAACTTTGCCCCACTGAAATAAACAGTCTGCTGTGCAATGCTTTCAATACTAATGGTATTTGCTATAGGCCTATTTTGTGTATACAACTTCAAGATATCTTGTCTTGCCTTTAAATCTGGTAATCCTACTTCTATTTGTCTGTCGAAACGCCCGGGTCTTAAAAGCGCCTCATCTAAAATATCTAGTCGGTTAGTAGCAGCCATGATAATAATCCCTTCACTTCCTTTAAACCCTGACATTTCTGTTAGTAAGGCATTTAAAGTTCTATCGGATTCATCACTACCCCCTAGACCACCACGGTCTCGTTTTTTTCCTATAGCATCTATCTCATCAATGAAAATAACACACTTTCCTTTTTCTCTAGCATTTTTAAAAAGATTTCTAATTCTCCCAGCCCCAAGACCTGCATAAACCTGCACAAAGTCAGAGCCTGAAACAGCTAGAAAATCAACACCAGCTTCACTTGCTAATGCCTTTGCCATCAAGGTCTTACCTGTACCAGGAGGACCATAGAGAATTACCCCTTTAGGCATCCTAGCACCATAACGTTGATATTTTTGAGGATTCTTTAGAAAATCTACCAATTCCATGACATTTTCCTTTGCTTCTTCATTTCCTGCAATATTAGCAAAGGTAATTGTTGACTCTTTTTGGGTTGAAAACTCTACGGAGGACATTTTATCATATTCCCTTGAAGCTTGTTTTGAACCTTGCTTAGAAAGCATAAAACCAATTCCAGCAAAAGCTCCAATCAATACAATAAAAGTGATAATCTGAACAACAGAGTGTTGTTCTCCTACCTCTTCTACGATGATATCTGCTGTTAAAAGCATTTCTTTTAAATTATCTGTTCTAGGATGATCCGTAATGAATTCTTGCCCATCCTTAAATTCTCCCTTAATTTTAGGACTATCCACTAAAAACACCTTATTCACTTGATTTTCTTCAATTTTTTCTAAAAATTCTCCATAAGGTACTTCTACCGGTTTTTCTGAATAAAAATATTGTCTATAAATTCCAAAGGATACTATAGACAATATAACAACGAACATACCTATCGCTATCATTAGCTTTTTTCTACTTATTTTTTTCATGTGTAAAACCTCCCCTATCTATATACTGAAAAATTGGTATGTATCCAGAGGTTTACATAATATTTTACCATATCTTTTGTCAAAAGTAAAGTTCCTAATAAAATAAAAAAGCCTTCCTTTTAAAATGCTTGAACGCTAACATAGTAGAAAATATAAGAAGAATGATCATTTATTCGTCTGTTTTTTCATTTGTTGACTTTTTGGATGCTTGGTTTTGTAAGTCTTTTGTTACTCTTTTTTTTGTCTTCGTCGTAAGAATTTCATAATTCCCCATGGCAGCAGCAGCTACTACAAAGGAGTTTAAAAAGCTTAAATACATTGTCTTTAAAGTAATTGTTCCAAAAATACATTGGTTGGTGAACATAATAAAAGCCGCTACAAACAGTGTTACAATTTTTTTATCTAAAAATTCAGGCATATAATCTTTTATAAAGTGTGTAATGACATTGGTGGCTATAACTGCTCCTGCAAAGCTCATTAGATAATCAGCCTCAATTAAATCAAACCCTTCAGATATCATATTCTTCCCCCTTTATCTATATAATATGATACATTAGGGTTTTCATGCCACTAATTATTGATTTTTTCTTTTATTTTGCAAGTAGTTTAAAAACTTTTCTTTTACCTCTACATGTTGTTGATATTGGTGATCATCAATAATTCCTTTCGCTTTATATTGTTTTAGTATGTCAATTAACTGAATAGATAGTGATTCTAAATCTAGTTCAATGGTTTTTAAATCCTCCTCTTTATACTGTCGTTGCTTATTCACCATTCATCTCCTCCTAATTTGTCATATTTCTATGATCTTCATCTCATTCAACGAAGCTGTATATGAAAAGTAGTGTTGAAATCTTCAGTTTTGGTCATTGTATGGCGTACGATTAATTTGAATGTCTTTAAGCTTGAATTTTCCTTAATAAAGGTCATAAGGACTTTGTTAATTATTTCCTGTTTTTCTAGTATTCTATAAAAACCAAGAAAATCCTTCTAGTTTTCAAAATTAATTTTAAATTTAATAGATACATTTATGGGCTTGATAGAAAAATCAAGCTGTTGAAGATATCTTTCAATAGCTTGATTTTTTAGAAAATTTATTTTCAATTTATGATATACTGCCAAAAAATTTTGTTTACTTCACATTAATTTCTAATACATCTTTTATCATTTCTATTCCTTTTGAAGTTTTGTATACAGATGTCACAGTCTTATTTTCATCATAAAGTAAGATACAGTTTTCGGTGTCTTCCCCCATCAACATAACTTCTTCACCTTCAACCGCTACCAATTGAAAACTTTTGTTTTCCACATCAGCAAAGCCCACTTCCTCCAAAAGCTTTTTTAAAGGTATTCCTTCATATTCTTCCACCTGTGATGTACCTGTTAAAAGTGCGATTTCCTGTGGGAAAACTACAGCATCTTTAGTGGTTGAGAAATAAGCCATATTCTTCACGTTCATACCTAATTTAAAAGCGGGACCTATATTCATAGGAGCATTTTCCCCTTCTGTCTTGATATAATATCGTGATGAAACCATGGCAATTGTCTCATTTTTTAATAGGCCATCAGAGGATACCATTGTAAAAAATCCTTTGGAGTCCACCTCCTCTAGCTTCGCTAAAATTTCTCCCACTTCTATAGAAGCATCCTTACTTCCATAATACTCGTACATATAGGGGGTGATATCTCTCGTTAGCGCATCAAACATTTTCACGGATAAAATATCTTTTTCAGAGATATGATTATATAAATCAATGGTGTAAACCATTTTTACCCAATAGACACCAAATTCATCAGGAATAATGACACGAATAGGTTTTTCATTATCAGCGATTTCTTCACCATCAAAAATATAACCTAAAATCACTTGTCGCGTGTCCATGATTTCTTTAGGTACCAGAGCATAGTAGCCATCTCTTGCAGTAACCCCTATACCATTATAATCCTTTAAATTTTCTCCAAAATGTGCTAATACAACATCTAGTGTTGGTCCCTCCACGGTTATTGAGATTTCTGTACCAGTGCTTTTTCTCAAAGTAGTATGACTTTCAACTGTAGGAAACTGCTTTAATTCCTCCATGGTAATTTTTATAGGACCTTTTTTACCACCATGAATGTAAAAGATACCAGCTTCTTCTTCTCTGAGGTTTCTCTCCATTTCTTTAGGTACAGCAGACATCAGCTCTCCTGATTCTAGATAGTTAAAAGTACCTATAGCTGCATTTACACCATTGACCACAGCTTGGCTCGTCATGGTAGCTCCAGTAATTTGGAGGATATCTTGAGGGGTTTGTTCTTCTAACTTAACCAAATTCAAAAAAGACGCAGCACTTTTTCCTGAGAATCTCTCCATAAACCAATTTTCCGTTAAAATTCCTCCATAGCTAGGGGTTTCTTGATGCTCTATAATGTGAATGCCTGTAGTTGTACCAGTGGTTTTATCGATCCCTACTGCAAGCTGTATAACACCTTCATAACCCACTGGCGTAACTACAAAAACATTTCCTGTATGCTGTCCCTCAGCATCTTCAACCCTATAGATTTCTTCCACCGCTGGAAAATTTTCTTCTACATAGCGATCTTTTGTTTGCTTTGTTATATCCTTCATCTTCATCTCTGAAGGAAATAGTTTACCAGCTACCTCCTGAACCCCACGATCTTCTGTATGATAGAAGGTAATCCCTAGCATGATCAGTACCAGTATAAATACAAAACCCAGTCCTACTTTCTTATTTTTCATTTTTCTATTCTCCTTTACCCACTAATCGATTTGAATCGTCTTTATGTTTTGCACCCAATTAGGTTTATTTACATCTCCTTCTTCTTTTTGACCAACGACTAACCTAAAGGGGCTTCCTTTTTTACTATCATACTGTTGATGATTCTCCTCCCAAGCAATCATCATCTTGTAGGTTTTATCAGGATTTTGTTCATCTATATAATCTGTTCTTTTTACTTCTTGAATTGTATAAGCCTTAGCATAACCATCCTCCGCAATAAAAGTAACGGTTTTAGCTTCTTTTGAAGGTTTAATAACATTTTCTATAAGATAACCAATAGCAACACCTTTAAAGTGAAAATATTCTCTTGTTCCATAACTGTTAAGAGCAAAATACTCATCCTCTATAACTGCTGCCTCCATCTTTTTCAATGCTTCTAGGCTTATATAGGTTTCTTGATTAAGAGCACTGCCTTCAAAGTGTAAAGCTGGTCCCTCTGGAATTTTTGATTGTTCTTCTTGTTTTACTTCTGGTTTTAATTCTGGGATTTTCTGCTCTTCTTTTTGTTTCTCTGCTTCAGCAGGTGGTATATTCTCTGTTGGCAACACTTCGGCTGACTTTTCTTCTTTTACATCTTCTTCTATCCTATTCGTATCTATTTGCAACGCTTCTTGATCTATTTGTAATTCTTCTTGTATCTGTACTTCATCCTTTGGTGTTTCTTGTAAGTCTTCTGCTACCTTTGTCTCTTTATTACACCCTGTTGTGATAAAAAGAATGAATATTACTATACAAATAAGCCCTTGTAATTTTCTTTTCATCATACCATCCTCCCTCCTAAAAGGAGAGAAGCGGACACTATATCCGTTTCTCTCTTAAGTAAACTATTCGTTCATAAAATCAATATAGGTTAAAAACTTTCTTAACATTACAACAGTTTCAGCACGACTTGCATTTGCTTGAGGATCAAAGGTATTATTTCCTACACCTGTTGCAATACCTGCTTGATTTGCTATAGCAACCGCTTCTCTTGCCCATGCTGAAATGTGCTCTTCATCCTCGAACTTAGAAAGCTGTTGATCTATAGAACTGTTATCAAGCACTTGATATTGATTCACTACTTTTAGCGCTTTCGTCAACATCACTACCATTTCTTCACGGGTAATCACATTGTAGGGGCGGAAGGTATAATCTGTATATCCTGATACAATGCCTTCAGCTGCTGCTGTTGCAACATATTTGCTATACCATTCATTATTAGTGATATCATTAAAGGTATTTTGGTTTAACTGTTTTTCTCCCAATCCCATTGCTTTTACTAGTAAAGCAGCAAATTCAGCCCGAGTAATCGCTGCATCAGGATCGAAGGTTGTCTCTCCTTTGCCTGAAACAATGTTTTTTGAAGTCAAAGTCTCTATATGTTTTTTAGCCCAATGACCTTCAATATCTCTAAAGGTTTTATCACTTTCTATAACAGTATAGATACTATTTGAGCGACTAAAAATAGTAGCATAGGTTCCATTTTCCTCTACAGTAAATACTGTAGGCACATATTCAAACTTCCTAGTGGCTTCGTTCCATACAACACCGGTAGCTTGGTTTGTGTTGATATTGGAGGAAGTCAGTATTTCTCTTTTTACATAGGTGTTTCCAAAAGAAGTGATTTCCTGTTTTTTATCATTTGCAGTAAGGAAGATTTTGAATTCCACAGCCCCAGATAACAGTTCTTGATCTTCTGCTAAAGAAGCTAGAATGGCTTCTTCTACCTCTTCTGTTACTTTATTGATCTCAATCGTTAAACTCATGTCCTCTAAATCTACTTCTAATAGCTCTTCCCCTAATGAAGCTAAAAGCGCTTCTATCGGTAGATAGTAGTTTGCTACATCACTTTTTATAGCAAGCTCCATCTTTTTATCCCTTAGGACATTGAGAACTGAAGCTGGTAATTGTACCCTTATGCAATCACTATCTCCTTGAGACTGAAGGATTAGAGAACTGCCATCTTCTTTGTTTAGAAGGAGATCATTATCCTTTGCACTCCATATGATTTCCTCAATCACTCTACCATTTTCATCGGTGCTTATTTCATGTTTTACATCTTCTGTTGTGTTTATCTCTTCGTCAACCTCTTCTTCTTTTGATGGTGAAGATCCTGAATAGTTTGGTGATGAACCTCCACCAGAAGTAACACTTTCAGTATTTACACTAATGGTCTTTACATTAGATACCCAATTAGGTTTATTAACATCTCCAGCCTCTGTTTGACCCATGACTAATTTCAATGGATATTGACCTGTTAATGTCCTTCCGTCCTCCTCCCATGCTAGAATCATCTGTAATCTAGCACTGGACTTATTTTGATCGATATAGTCTCTTCTCACATCCGATAGGTTATATTGTCTCCTATATCCATCCTGTGCAGTAATACTAACGCTTCTAGCAGAGGAATTGACGCCTACAACTTCATCCAACAAGTATGCTAGGGAAATACCCCTATAACGTACGTATCCTTGCGTACCATATTGGTTCAAGAAGAAATAATTAGCACTTACGCTTCCACCCTTGCTTTTAAGATCCTCCACAGTAAAGTATTGGGCTTCATTCATCCCTGGACCTGTAATCTCTAAAGACCAGTTACCGATAGGTGGTGTTACTGGGGTTGTACCGTCGCCACCTGAATTACCTCCACCATCTCCTGGGTCCTGTGTATCGTCACCGGGGTTCGGTGGCACTATGGTATCATAACCACTTAATTTATTATAGGCAACACCGCCATTGGTGCCTACCCAGAAGTCTCCTTGATCGTTGATATTTAAGTACCATATACTATTAAACTGTGATGTAGGCCAGGTATTCGTGTAATCATAAACAGCGATATTTCCTGCCGCATCTCTGTACAATAGTCCACCTGTTGTGGTACCAATCCACAAACCGCCATTGGCTTCAGCAATAGCAACACGAATAGAATTTCCTTCAGCCAGCGATGGCACTAGCTCTTTGTCAGTATAAATCGTTCTTTCTCCACTAGGGCTAATATAATCTACCTTTCCAAAACGAGCTACCCAAACACCACCATCCTTGTCAAAGGAAATAGATCTTACCCATTTTGCAGAATCATCGGTATAAGTAGTTACCTGTCCCTGGGGATCGATATAGGCATAACCCCCTCCACTAGAGCTTTGTGTAGGAGGATAAAATCCTACCCAAACACCCCCCTTATTATCTAAAAGAATTTGGGTTACAGAATCAGCAGGAAAACCATGGGATTTATTATAAACAGTCCATTGATGGTTTTTATCCCTATAGGCAGCACCTTCTGAGGTACCGAACCAAACGCCTCCCTGCTTATCCAACACAACTGACTGGGCAAAGTTAGCTGGCAGTGGGCTGTTATCTTTGGTATAGATGGTCCATGCATCTTCTTTTTTGTATACAGCCCCCATACCATCTTCAGGGCTTCCCCCCACAAACCAAACACCATTGCTGTCATCTACTGCAATACTGTAGACAGTATTATGAGGTAGCGGGCTGTTATCTTTATTGTAAACAGTCCAATTTCCTTCTGCATTTTTATAGGCTACACCACCACCATTGGTACCCACCCAAAGTCCACCTTGCTCATCAGCAGTAACACAACGGACAGCAGCCCAAGGTAATCCACTACCACCGTCATTGCTATAGATAGTCCAATTTAATGTGATTGGAGATGTTATTGGTGTTGGCGGTTCTTCATCGTGAATTATATCCTCTTCTTTTGGCGCCTCGTAATTTCCTGTTCCTACAACAATACAGTCAGTATTTTTAATCCACATATCCTTTTTCGCTTCTACGATTAATCTTAGAGGGCCATAAGCATTATTGTTATCATATCCTGGACTGCTTTCATTAGGTACTAAAGGATAGCCATTGCGAGCATAAGCTAATATGATTTCTCTATTTTCACCTGAGCTATTTTTGACTCCATTCATCACCCAATTCAAGTCCACACCTCTATTGTAAGCAGCACCTTCAAATGCTGTTATAGCACTAGGAATTGTTACATCGTCTTTTAAACCTACTACATCTTTAATTAAGTCCCATAAAATGATCCCTTCTAATTCAGGCGTGCCATCCCCCGTATAGGTGTTACGAACAATAATGGCATTCATATCCTCCAACTGTTTTAAACTGAAGGTGCGGGGCTCCTTCACTTGAGATCCTGTTACCCGCAGCACTGCCTTATCTTGATATTGGGTATACACACCAAAATCATGTTTCCAGCTATCTCCCTCCGCTGCCTCAATAACAATTTCTGCTACATCACTAACAGATTTAGCATTGTTTAAATCCCCTGTTTGGGTTTGTCCTATCACAAATCTTAGAGGTCCCCCATTATTTTTAGCTTCTGCATCATAACCTTCTGAATTCGTACTCGCCACCAAAGGTTTTCCATTTTTACCATAGGCTAACATAACCCTTAAATTATTGGCACCACTAACTTCGTTTATATAGTTGGTTTTAGCAATTTCCTCCATGGTAAAAGTTCTGCTGTAGCCATCTGAGTCAACAATTTTTACCGTGACAGCACTGGCCTGAAGACCGATTTCTTTTCGTAGGTATTCATAAAAATCAATCCCACGATAGGTATCTACATATTTTTCTTCTGTGTTTTTCACCAAACAATATTCATCAATAATAATATAATTTTGTAGAGCTTCTAATTGTCCTACTGTAACTGTTTGTTGTTTCTTTGCACCATTTCCACTGATTTTTAGTGTGCTGGAGGCATAGCTGTCAAAAGGAGGGTATAAATGTGCCCATCCATCCTTCTCAATATTCACTGTAATTTTGACGACATTGGAGATACTATCACCTGGAACACCATTTTCCTTTTGTCCCATAACAACCATCAATGGTCCTCCGTTGTTATAGGCAGACGAAACATAACCTTCCTCCTGTTGTTTTCCCACCACCATAGGGTGACCATTTTTTGCATAAGCCAGTATAGCCTTTAGATTGTTGGCACCCGTTACTTCGTTATAATAATTTTCCTTTGTTACATTGTCCAGTGGCACAGTTAATGTATCACCATTGGCATTTTCAAAGGTTACACTGCCTGTGGTTCCCGGGAAGCCAATCTTCTCTAAAAGCAGATATTTTAAACTCACACCTTCATACAAATCAGAAATCTTGTCATTTTGATGAAGCTTAGTAAAATAGTAGTTCTTGAATAAAGCCTTATCTCTTTCAGCAGCAGAAACGTTGTAAACCATCTTCTCAATATCCTGCACAGTAAAACTTTGGCTGGATAATACTGTGCTGCCATCACCAATCACTTCTATCTCAACACGATTGTTTGCTAAGGTATCATAAGGAGCATAAGTATGGGTTGTATAGCTTTGATCCTCTCCTATAATGATTTTCTTGGCAAACTGTACCTGCTCAGAACCATTAGTATGACCATAGGATTTTTTACCGAAAATAATTCGTAAAGGTCCTCCATCATTTCCTAGCCCAGAATTGTATCCTGCATCAGAAGGTCTGATCACATAAGGATAGCCGTTGTATCCATAGGCCACCAAAGGTGAGTATCCTGTTTCTAGAGGTTCAACACCGCTGCCATTGAAGCTGCCATCCCCCAGGTCGTTGGGATCTTTTTCATAATACCCATACAAAGCTTGATTTTTTATTTCTCTGATGGTCATAGCTGGGAAATTATAATTATCCGCTGCAATCATTTGCACCCTTGTGTTTTCATCAATATTGGGATCTAACCCTGCTCTAAT
The DNA here is from genome assembly GCF_001854185.1 of Clostridium formicaceticum. NCBI lineage: Bacteria > Bacillati > Bacillota > Clostridia > Peptostreptococcales > Natronincolaceae > Andreesenella > Andreesenella formicacetica. The sequence continues at coordinate 2,812,382 of NZ_CP017603.1, read as the reverse complement.
CAATAACTCCCATAAAGGTACACCTTTATAAGTATTGTAATACCAATAAGACTGACTATTGGACAAACTATACTCTTTCTCAAGGTGAAGATCTGTCATCGCTTCAATATCTTTTACTGTATAATTTACTTCTTTACCTATACCTGTACCCGTCAGGGTTAGTACATAGTTGGTATACTTTGGATCATTGTAGGGAGGATGTGCATGCTCATAGACCCCCGGAGCATCCTTTTCTGTCACATAGATATAGGCTACATTAGAAAACTTTGTGACGGGATCAGATGCTGTTTTTTGCCCCATAACCAACTTTAAACAACCATCGTCATTGTATTTACTTGGTATATAACCTAAGTCAGTATTTAAATACATAAGTGGTACTTCATTGACACCATAGGCCACTATCATTCTTAGGTTGTTTTCACCACTGACATTATTACGGTAATCTGTTTTTCTAATGTCTTCTAAGGAATATTCACCTATTACTTGACGAGACTTATTTTTGAAGATAACTTTTCCTGCATTGCTTCTTAAAGTTACAAAATTATCCAGTAAATAATCTACCGTAATCCCTTCATAGCTGTTTTGCAGTTCCTGTCCTCCTATTTTTTCTTCATAGGTACCACGGAAAAGTCCCGCATTGGATTCTTGAATCTGCCTTACAGAAATTGCACGATAAGACTCAACCCCCGGTCCTTCTATCGTCAAGGTAGCTCCTGTTATAGAGTCTATGTTATAGGGGGCACCATCATAACCGATATGCTTATAAGGGCTATTGATAAAATCAATAGGCTGGTTAGTATTTTCTTCATTGTTTATTTCGATTTCATGAATCGCTTGAAATACTGTACCAAATTCTATTTCCTCTTTTTGCTTACGGTAAATTCTTAACTTAGCCTTACCATCATCATCATTAACAGCTGCCCCATCTATCTCGTAAGCCAGCACATATTTTAAAGATGGATTAGCGATATCTGCTTGTAATTGAGGATCAACGGGGTAGCCATCACTGGCAACAAATTGTACCTTGGCGGTAGGATCTGTTATCCCTACTACGGTATTTAACACATACCATAAATCTACCCCTTTAACGGCTACCGTTTTTAGCCCACCTTTTGAGTTGTATTGATAATCTTCATCGATTTGATACTGTGCCGGCATCGCCTTCAACTGGGAAATGGTTAAATTCTTTGTCGCTGATATCGCATTCCCCTTAATGCTAAGCACCGTTTCCTCTTGGGGACGTTCGTTTCCTACTTGAATTTTTGTAAGTTTGCTAACCCATTTGCTCTGATTCTTGTCATTAATATTGGTTTGCCCAAATAGAAGCTGGGGGGTGCTTAACTTATCTGCTTCTGTTAACGCTTCGTCTGCCCATGTAATAGGAGGGTTAAAGGCATCCTCTCCTATAGAAATAAGCTCATTTTTGTAGAATGCAATTATCGGACTAATCAATTCTCCATTAGCTTCTATGAAGTCTGGATAGTAATAAGTAGACTGCAGTTCATAGACACTTTTAGTGACCGAAAACCCATCAGATGCCGTAAAAACTATATTATAATTTTGGTCTGTCTTTAAATTTTCTTCTCCAATTAAGTTAAAAAAATCATAACCCTTTACTTTTGTAATCTTATGAAAATCTTGTGAATTATTGGATGAAAAATACTTCTCCACCATTTGGTACTTATTAAAGTCTGATTCATAAAGTACCACATCTTCTTCTAATCCTGTTCCTGTTATCATTAAAACAGGTTTTTCTGCTGCTTCTACTGGAAAAGTGTTGCTGCCAAAACCAATTTGTCCAAAAACCGTTAGCAAAATCATGATAAATGCTAGAAATTTGCTCAGTGGTTTTTTATATTTCCTTTGCTTCATGGAATAGCCCCCCTACTTTATTTTTTTATTGAAGCATACGGTAAACCATTACTGCCGCCTCTGCGCGGTTTACTGGTTTCTCTCCATTAAAGTATCCTACTACAATATTCTCCAATAAGCCTTTTTCTTGGGCTATTTCTACGCTTCCTATAACCCAAGCTGGTATTTTTTCTTTGTCCCGATAAGTAATGTTTTTTCCTTCCCTTACTTTAGCTTCTTCTTTTAGTCCCATCGCCTGTATCACCATCACGGTCATCTCCTGCCGATTGACCTCCTTATTGGGACCAAAGCTACCATCAGGATAACCTTTGATTAGGCCATATTTGGCTGCCGCCTCCACATAAGCTGCATGCCAGTCATTTCTAAAAACATCTACAAAGCTGCCTTTGAATTCCTCTGAAACATCAAGGTCTAAAGCTTTTACAAGAATAACAGCAAATTCTGCTCTTGTAAGCTGTTTTTCAGGGGCAAATTTGTTTTCACCAATGCCCTTGATAATCCCTTGTTCTGCTAAGGCTTCAATCCCATCCTTTGCCCATATGTAAAACTGTCCCACATCAGTAAACTGTATCTTTTTTTCCTCCGCTGTTACAATAACTTCGGATACATGCTTTAGGCATTTTGGTGAGTTCCTCTCTCCCTTGACAGTTTGTCCCACCATCAAGCGAAGCGGTCCTCCATCATTCCCTATTTTATCCAAAAACCCAGCTGAATTTTTATCCACAACCAGTGGATGTCCCTCTTTCTCATAGGCAAGAATGATAGGGAGTTTGCTATCATCTATATCGTTTACATAGTCCTTTTTCTTCACTTCTTCCATGGTAAAATCCATGCTAACACCGTCTGAGGAAATGATTTTTACAGTGCTGGCTTCTTCTTTTAAACCCACAGTATTCTTCAGCAAATCATAAAGATCCACACCTTCATATTCGCCGCTATGAGGTTCTACCAGAGTCTGCATCGTATACATCTTTTTTACCTTGCCATCTGTGATGCTTTTCAATGCCTCCATTGTAAAGCTTGTTTCTTGAAGCACGCCATCACCTGAAATCCTTATAATAGAACCCTCAGCAAAAGCCAAAGACCCTGTTGCTAAAAAGTGTATACATAGCATACTGACTAATAGAATCGCTGCTTTCCACTTCCCCTTTAAAACTCTATTCAACTTTATTCAACCTCCCTTCATTTTTCTATTCGTTACCACCATCAGCTTTATAAATAAAATCACCCCCCTTATACGGCTAGAGAACATTACAGACAAACCCTTCTCTCACCTAAATTTAGTGAACAGAATTACCTATAATAGCACATAAAAAAACCTTCTCAAGGAAGGTATATGATGTGTCACTATAAGCTTAGTTGCATCCATCATGTATTACTCCTTTCCGCAATGGGGGGCATTATCGTTTCCAATAATACCTAACGGTCTATCCTCCATAAATAGATTCTTAGGAAAATAAACTCGGAGATATTTTTTTGTCCTCTTTAATAGCATTATCACACTCCTTTAAGACTTGTAACATATAAAAATCCCCTTACCCATTATGATAAGAGGATTAAAATAGCTTATAAAAAAACCTTCTCAAGGAAGGTATAGGCTACATAGCCGCACAACTTTATCGGCTATCAATCGCTCCTTTCCACAATGGGAGGCATTATCGTTTCCAATAATACCCAACGGTTGATCCTCCATAAATAAATTCTTAGGATTATCAACTCGGAGATATTTATTTATTCTAATATTACATAATTTGTTGATTATTGTCAATATTTTAACACCACAATTTTACATTGTCCTTAAAAAAACTTAAAATAAATCTATTAAAGGCGAAAAAAATTCCTTCCAAAGCATTCTATTTCAGGGCCTGGAAGGTTTTTTTATCACTATATATTTTTTTGTTTAACCTTTACCGCATTAAAGACCAATTACCTCTAGTGGTGGTAATGATTCTCATATGGGTTGCTAATAATCGGTGACCTAGCTCTTCTTTTTCTTTGTTTTTATCTGGCGCTTTCCATTTGATCGATAAAAATTTCCATATACCTTTCATTTTCCCACCTCTTTAGATTTGTGGATATACTATTTTTTAATATTTTATCATTATTCACTAAATTTTGTATATTAGTAAATAGTGTATCCACATTAAGTCTTATCCTTTAAAGAGATAATTTGGAATTCATAGCGATGAATATAAATTTGTTTAAAAAATATTTACAAAACCTATTTTTTATTGTATACTATTTATGTTATATATCAAAATATACAAGGGGGTATGGCGCAGCTGGGAGCGCGCTTGACTGGCAGTCAAGAGGCCAGGGGTTCGAATCCCCTTATCTCCACCAAAAAAAGGAAACCGCTGAAATCAATGCTTTCAGCGGTTTCCTTTTTTTTTCGGCATTTTATATTTTTTTGCATTTTCCAGACCGTCAAGTTGTCACTATAATCTTACATTTTATCCACGTAAAACAAAACCTTTTTATTATCTAGCATAGAAAAATATTTGAAGCGAAGTATCATTTTCATACCTATGATCATGTCGATCTATAAACGTTGTTCGACCTCTCATATAGTGAATATGTCCTCCAGTTACCGGTATAGTTGGACCTGTATATCCATAATACCTATGGGTATGTCCGTCATCATAAGTTGTAACTCCTTCGTATCGATGGATATGATCTGTTTCATAACTACTACAATAATCATACATTACAATCCCCCTCCTTTGGCAATTCTAGTATATTCCCCGAATATTTATATGTTACGCATTTAAAAATAAAAGCAACCTGTGAAATCACAGATTGCTTTTATTTTTAAAGTTGATGTTGTAATTGTTTTAAATCCTCTGGCAAATCTCCTCTTATCTCAACAATTTCTCTATACCTAGGTTGAAGAAATTTTAAATAACTAGCATGCAATGCTTGTCGATGGATCAAAGACGAGCTACTACCATAAAGACTATCCCCTATTAAAGGATGTCCTAGGTGAGCCATATGTACCCGAATTTGGTGAGTTCTACCGGTTAATAACTGTACTTCTATCATAGTAGCCTTCTTATATCTTTCCAGTACGCTGTACTTTGTAATAGACTTTTGCCCTCTTTCATCCACTACCCGTTTAATGGAATCAAAGGTAGGTCTATATATGGGTTCAATGACAGTATCAAAGTCCTTCTCCATTACACCTTCTATAAAAGCAATATACCTTTTTTCTACTTGATCCTGCTGCATTTGCTCCGACAATATATGATGTGCATAGGGATTTTTAGCGATAATCAACAGGCCAGAGGTATCCATGTCTAAACGATTTACAAATCTTATTCTAGAATGTATATTCTTCTTGCTTAAATAGTACTGTGCCGCATTTGCAATGGTGCCTATTGGATGACTTTTGGTGGGATGTGTGACAATCCCTGGCTGTTTATTGACAATAATAACATCTACATCTTCATAGATTACTGAAAAAGGAATCGCTTCTTTTTCAAATTGACTTGGCTCCTCTACCATAGAAATCTTAATGATATCTCCTTGTTTTACTGACTCATGATATTTTACATAATGATTATTTAAAAATATAGACTCCTTCTTTTTTAACTTTGTCAGCAAACGGCTTGATACCTGTAACCTTTTTTTCAAAACTTCTTTCATGCTCTCTCCATCATCTTTTTTTTCAACTTCATAGACAATAGTATCTTCTCTTTGTTCTCCTTCTACAATCATACGCTCACCTACTTATCTTTTTTCCTTAGCCACGAATATTATATTCGATGCATAATGAAGTATCAAGTGAATTTTCATCGACAGGGTTTTAAATTACGAATATATATTCTAAAATAGAGGTAATATAAATTTATTATCAACGATACTTTTAAAAAAATATTACTAATAGATATATTTAGTGCTTAAAAATTGAGTTTTATCATCACATATCTATATTATCATTACTAAAGTATAGTATAATACATGTATGTTAGATATTTTTTATTGAACTTAATAAATTTTTTTGATACATTAAACAAAAGTTTATTTTAAAAATTTCCATAATAATTCTAGGCTTCCTAAAATGCATGGTACATATTTATTAAAAGGAGAATGTGTTATGAGTACTAAAAAAGTTATTAATATTTTACATAGTGACACAAGTTTTTCTATGGATACTGCAAAATATTTAAAACAAAAGCTTCTTAAGCTTGGCTACAGTGTTCCAAAAAGTTTTGATTTTGAAGCGGAGTTAATTATCTGTATTGGTGGAGATGGATCTTTTCTAAGGGCTATCCATCAATACGATTTTCCCGACATTCCAATAATAGGTATTAACACTGGTCATTTGGGCTTCTTTGCGGAGGTAAATCCAGATGAAATTGATAATTTTCTAGATAAATATACTGCTGGAGACTACTTTATTGAAGAAATTAACCCTCTTGAGGCTACAATATGTACTAGAAGCAATTGCATCGAAACAAGGGGTATTAATGAGATTGTCATTAAAGGAGATAAATCCAGGACAGTTCATTTAGATATCTTCGTCAATAACCATCTTATACAGCGTTTCAGCGGAGACGGCATACTGGTAGCTACATCTACAGGTAGTACTGCCTATAATTATTCCATAGGAGGAAGTCTTGTTGATCCTAAATTAAATGTAGTGCAGGTTACACCTTTGGCCCCTATTAATACGAATGCCTATCGTTCTTTTACTTCTAGTGTTATTTTTCCCTCACAAACTGTTATTAAGGTAAATCCAGAGTATAGGTTTGAAGATTCTATCGTTATCGTTAGTGACGGCACGGAACATAGATGTGCAGGAATTTCAGAAGTAGTATTGCAACTATCTGAACTAGATATAAAACTACTACGTTTAGGAGATTATAATTTTTGGGGTAGAGTTATTAATAAATTCTTATAATATAGTAACCCCCCTTCGACTTGGCAGAGAACAGTTCAGCGCTCATCGAAGAGGGGTTTTTATAGTTTTTTTAGCTTCTTGCAAACTTATTTACAATCAGTGCAATAGCACCATCACCAGTTACATTAGCAGCAGTTCCAAAGCTATCCTGAGCGATATATAATGCCATCATTAAAGCTAACTGTCCATCTGTAAACCCTAACATCGTTTCTAACAATCCTAGTGCCGCCATAATGGCTCCTCCAGGAACGCCGGGGGCTGCTACCATTGTTACCCCTAGCATTAGAATAAATGGAAACACTTGCCCAAAGGTTAATGTCATGCCTTCTAATGCCATTACTGCGATGGCACATATCGTTAGTGTAATGGTACTTCCAGCTAAATGTATGGTGGCACATAGAGGTATTGCAAACTCTGCCACTTCATCTGATACATCATTATTTTTTGTACTTCTAACAGTAACAGGGATTGTTGCTGCTGAAGATTGTGTACCAATAGCAGTAAAATAAGCCGGCAACATATTTTTAATTCCTCTGAAGGGATTTACTTTTGTAATAGATCCAGCAATTAAATACTGTATGATAATATAAACAATATGCACAGCAATAACTAATATAAAAACTCTACCGAATACGGCCAAGGTTTCTGCTACTTCCCCTGAATAAGCCATTCTTGCGAATATACCAGCTATATGTATTGGCAATAATGGAATAATGATGTTTTCAATAACCTTTTGAATAATCTCTTGAAATTCCTGCATAAAGTGCAGCATAGTGTCTCCTTTTATTGCCGCCATACCTAGTCCCAAAAGAAAGGCTGTCACGAGGGCTGTCATTACGCCCATAATAGCAGGCATTTGGATCTCAAAGTAAGGATTAGCTACCAATCCTTCTGCTGCAGCTTCGCCTCCTGCTGCAATAATGTTGGGTAAAACAAAGGCCCCTGTTAGGAAGGCTAATATTCCAGCTATTACTGTCGATATGTAGGCTATACCTGCTGTTATCCCTAACAATCTTCCTGCTTTACCGCCTAACTCTGCTATCCCCGGCGCTACAAAACCAATGATAAGTAATGGAATAACGTAACCTAGAAAGTTGCCAAAAATTCCACTAAAGGTTACCAACAGCCTTGTTAAGAATTCAATTCTGGTAGACCCAATAAGTATACCAAGTATAATACCAATAATTAGCTTTGGCAATAAACCTAATTTTTTCATCAAAAACACTCCTTTGTGAAAGTTTTTTATTGACTTTTTAAAGTTCCTAATTATATCTAAACTACAATATATTGGAAAAAAGTCTTTTTTCGTTGTATAATAATATGTATAAAGTATAATAGCGAAATGTAATTAAGCTAAAATACTACGAGCTAATATCTAGTGTATCCTTAGGAGGAATTATTATGCATTCTCTCATTCATGCAATAGCTTTAGATCCTTCAAAATGTACAGGATGTACCAACTGTATGAAACATTGTCCTACTGAAGCAATTAGGGTAAAAAATAGGAAAGCAAAGATTATCAAAGATAAGTGCATTAACTGTGGTACTTGTATTCAAATCTGTCCTTTTCATGCCTTTAGTGGCATTACAGATAGCTTGCAGACTATTTTTCAATACCCCTATAGAATTGCTTTGATTGATCCTGTACTATATGGTCAGTTTAGTAAAAAAGTCACACCATCTCAAGTCATCGCCGGTATCAAAAATTATGGTTTTAACGATGTTTACGAAACATCTATTGGCTCAGAATTAATTTCTAATTATACAAAAGAATATATTCGTAATAGTCATTGCCTTCCCATTATTTCTTCATCATGTCCTTCAATTATAAGGTTGATTCAACTTCGTTTTCATGAGCTTATTAAACATATACTACCTATTAATTCACCTGTTGAAGTCACTGCTTCCATTGTTCTTAATAGAACCATGAAGGAGTTGAACATCCCTAGAGAAGAAATAGGAATATTTTTTATTTCCCCCTGTACTGCAAAGATCTATAGCTTTAAAGAGCCTCTAGGTATTCAATCTACCTGTGTGGACGGCGCTATTTCCGTGAAATCTTTATTTTTAATGATTAGTAAGAATTTGTCTAAATTAGAAAACACTGACGCCTTCTGCCCTTCTGGCAAGGGTATAGCTTGGGCTAAAGTAGGGGGACAAAGCAAAGCCTTAAACATAGAAAAATACCTAGCCGTTGATGGAATAGAAAATGTTATGAAGGTACTAGATGAAATTGTAAATCGTAAAATGAATGACTTAGTTTTTTTAGAGTGCCAAGCCTGTACCACTGGATGTGTCGGAGGTTGTCTTACTGTAGAAAATTCCTTTTTAGCAGGTTACCGTATTCGACAATTGTTACAAGAGTTTGATTCTTGTCCGCCCTCTTTCCATACAGAAAATATCGAGAAGTTAGATATTGAGAAGTTTTTATTTACTGAAAAAATTCATCCTCTCTACTCAAACAAATTGGATTTGGATCTCTCTAAAGCTATAGAAAAGTTAGAAAAAATCGAGGAAGTTCTAAAAACCCTTCCGCGAATTGACTGCGGTGCCTGCGGTTCTCCCTCTTGTCGTGCCTTGGCAGAGGACATCGTTTTGGGCTATGGGAAGGAAAAAGATTGTATGGTAAACTACAAGAAATGCTTGCTTGAAGCAGCAATTGAAGAAAAACGACAAGCAAAAGGTTAGCAGAATTTTAAATTTCTACTAACCTCTTCGGGGCCCTCTTCGGGGCCTAGGTAAGCACGGATTATAAATCATACTCTAAAATATACTCTAGTCCATTTTTCTTCACGAGAGGCACTAAATTATTTTGCAATATATATTCCGATAAATTAACTTCTGCTAAAGCTCTCTCATAGCCTTCTCTACATTCCTCAATGTCAACAGCCTCTTGGGTATGAAGGTTCCACGCCCTACTGTTTTCAAAAATACCATCATTCGACATGATAAATATTTTTTCATTATCTACAAAGGATCCCTGAGCTACATGCACCTGCTTTGCTACAAACCCTTCAGTAGTATTCAACAAGTCTTTTCCTAGTATTTTATTTGGTTTTATCTCTAAGCCCAAAAGGTTGGCCATGGTTGGGAAAAAGTCTATTTGTCCCCCAGCAATAGTTATTTCTTTTTCTATATTTCCTTCAGGAATATGGATAATCAAAGGAACACGGGCCATCTCATCTTCCTCATAAGGTTTCTCTAAAAAGGAAGACAAAAGCTCATTTGTTTCTTCTTTTCTCATATCTAATCCCCTATGATCTCCATAAATTACAATCATAGCGTTATCATATAAACCCGCCTCTTTTAATCTTTCAATGAAAACCCCTATCTCATGATCTAAATAATGAACTGTTTGTAGATAATCCTCTAATAATGTATCTTTATAGGCGTCCTGTATATCTAACCGTTTCTGACTTTCCTCTAAAGTAAAGGGATGATGAGAAGTTAAGGTTATAAAAAAAGAGTAAAAAGGTTGGGGCTGTTTTTTTAGATAATCAATAGATTGCCTAAAAAGAGAAGCATCACTTAAACCAATGCCGATAAGATCATCCTGCTGAAAATTTTCCAAACTAATAAAACGGTCTAGCCCTTGAGATTGATAAATATTATCTCTATTCCAAAAGCTAGCTTGATTTCCATGAAAAGCAATGGTACTATATCCCTTTTCTTTTAGCATTAGTGGTAAAGTCATAAAGTCATTTTCTTCAAAAGCCTTATAGCTGAAGGTCTTCCTAGAAGGATAAAAACTATTATGAGATATAAATTCTGCATCCGAGGTATTTCCCCACCCCACCTGCTCATAATATTGACTAAAATAAATACTATCATTCTTTATTAATTCATTTAACACAGGGGTAATTACTTGTCCCCCTATTTCTCTGTTGATAACAAAATTTTGTAAAGACTCTGCTTGTATGACGATAACATTCTTATTCTCACCCACACCAAATCCCTGGCTAGGATTATTTTCATGCCCAATAGTTTGAATCACCGCTTCTACACGATCTATATCCAAAGGACTCCTCATAAAAAAGTTTCCTGTATCATATAAATGATAGTTAATAACGCCTAGATTGTAGGGCGTATAATTTCCTTCTGTATCACCGCCAATTTTATAAATCATCGTTACTACTGAGAAAAACAAAATGAAAAACGTCATAACTAAAGAAAGTTTTTGTTTTTTGTCTAATGTTAAAAGTTTTTTATCTCCTTTTTTGCAATAAATCCATAAAAAAAAGGTATCTATAAAAAACAAAAAATACTTAGGCTTCATTAAAGAAGCAACACTATTTGAGACAGGCCCTAGTTGTCCTACTTGATAAATGCTATGAATAGGAATTAATGCAAAAAAATGACTAAAATACATCATATCGATAAAAAACAATATGGATAGCAAAAGATGAATAGATAAAAAAACTTTCATCCTTTTTTTATCCTGTGTAAGGCTGGCTAAACAATAAATTCCCAAAACCACAAAAAAATTATTCATAGTTATAGCTAAAAAGTTTCCTTCTATTTTCATAAAATAATGCAGTATAAAAATTTTAATCAATATGCTTACACTAAATAAGATAATAAGATGATATTGATTTCTTTTAGATACACATCTTATTTCCATCACTTTCTCCTCCTAGATTGAATATTTATCATTGATATGTCTCTTTGTACTTATAGTTTTAATATCCATGAGCTTTGATAGCCCTTAGTATACTAAAGTTTATAGGGGTATATCTTAGCTTCACAAAACCAAATAAGAAAACTAAAGAAATACATTTCAGAACCTACACAGATACATTTTTTTATTAAATACATGATGTATATAATATATAGATGCTTTACGACAAAAAAAGTTCCTTATTTTTGTCAATCTTTGTAATAAATCACCTTGTTATTTATTTCCTTTAGCAATACTTTGAAGTCCCGTGTTGTCATTTCCACTGTTTTCATTGGTACCCCTGGTGAAAATATCAACTTATTATATAAAAATATCTCACTATCTACAATTAAAGAAACTTCCTCTGCATAACCAAAGGGAGCGACACAACCCGGAAAACACCCAGTGTGTATCAATGTTTCCTCTGAAGAAGCCATGGTAATCTTTTGGTCTAGTAATTCTCTTATCACTCTTGGTTGCAACTTTTTTGACTCTATCATAATAAATGCAAAAAAATTCTGTGTTTTTGTTTTCAGAAATAGAGTTTTACTTTCAATTCCCTCTAATTTAAATATTTCCTTAATTTTTTTTATTTTATAATCATCAAAAACTACTTCATGTTCAATTTCTTTATAATCAATATTTAGTTTTTTTAATAAGTTCATAGTATCTCGATACATTCCGCCTCTTCCTTTTTATCTTTTAACATTATCATAACATACTTTTAATATTTTTGTAATTCTATCTAGGGCTTTGAGATTGCATCATTTATCCTTCAGTAGAATTTAGCAGAGTTTTTTATAAGTATGAAAAATTTTTTATTTATTTTTGTTTTTTAGCTTGTAAATAGTATATAATATTACTAAAAGCATATTTAGTTTCAAGTATTGACAGCGTTTAAATTCTTTTCAATGAAAAATTACGTAGGCGGCGTAAGTTTAGCTAAAGAATTTTATGGCTATAATTTTAATAAAGAGAGGGGTGGATGTAAGAATATGGCCTATGATAAGTTAACAAGCAGATACACTGTTAAAGAAGAAATTTTCAATAGTATAACTCATGGTATTGGTGCATTACTTAGTATTGCAGCATTGGTAATACTTGTTGCCTTTGGCAGTATTCGTGGAGATGTCTGGAGAATCGTTAGTTTTAGTATATATGGATTTACGCTGTTTTTTCTTTATATGTCTTCAACCCTTTATCATAGTATTTTTCACGAAAAAAGCAAAAAAGTATTAAGAATCCTTGACCATGTTTCTATCTATTTGTTAATTGCCGGGAGTTATACACCTATTGCACTTGTATCTATGAGAGGTGCTTGGGGTTGGAGCATTTTTGGTGTCATTTGGTCTTTAGCCATTATTGGGATCATTTTAAAGATTCTTTCAATAAACAAAATAAAATATTTGTCGACCTTGATCTATGTCGTCATGGGATGGTTAATCATCATAGCTGTTAAACCTATGTTAACTATGGCTCCTCCAGGATTGTTTCTATGGTTACTGACAGGAGGATTGATTTATACCTCAGGAGTAATATTTTATGCATGTAAAAAAATCCCCTTTAATCATGGAATATGGCATTTGTTTGTTTTAGGCGGAAGCATCGTACACTACTTAGGTATTCTGTTTTATTTGGCACTGTAAAACGCTTATCGATCTTATTGATAAAGACCTGTCAATAGAAAAAATAAAAATATTTTATTTTTTCTATTGACAGTATTTATAAAAAAATGGTATAATTAGTTGATTGTGTAGATGGAGTCTATAATTCGCATATTATAAAGAGTTATCACTTCACCAAGAAAGATCACTCTTTATAATATGCGAATTTTTTTCTCCTTACATATGAGAAAAATTATAATAATTTATTTGGAGGTTTTTTTTAAATGAAAACAGGAAAAGTTAAATGGTTTAACGCTGAAAAAGGATTTGGATTTATCGAAGTAGAAGGTGGAGATGACGTATTTGTTCATTTCACTGCAATCACAGGTGAAGGCTTTAAAACTTTAGAAGAAGGTCAAAGTGTTCAATTTGATGTTGTTCAAGGAAACCGTGGACCTCAAGCTGAAAACGTTGTAAAATTATAGTAAATAAACTGCCCTATAGGGCAGTTTTTTTGTCTTCATTTTATACCTCTAGCAGCTCAAAGCCAGTCTGAGGATCGACTTTTCTCTCAGCAATGTGGTTGATTAGTTCTAAAATAATTACTTCTCCAATATGCCAAATCTGTACACCTTCTCTTGTACAACCTGTTATAGTATCACTTCCTCGGCCAAATGCTGCATGTAAATGAAGCTTAGGAAGTTTTTCCTCGTTAATAAATAGTGTACCAACCCCTACTGATTCACTTATTCCCGATAAGTTTGTAACGGTTGGAACAATTTTTTCCTCCTCTCCCTCTTTAGGCCCAACTACAACTTTACTGTCCTTTTCAGCCCCACCAAGAAAAAATACAGTAGCAGATTGGATTTTGTGCTGAAAAGCAAATTCTTCAATCGTATCTGGCAGCCGATCCCCTTGTTCTAAACGCAAAATAAATACCCTGCCTATGCTTGCTTGTGAATACTTCATCTTATCATCTCCTCATCGCTAACTTCTACTAAGTAATCCTCTCTTGCTGGTGAAAATATTTCTATAGCAACTGCATCTTCTATTATTTCTGCGCTATGCTCAAGTTCACTAAGTATACACCAACTATCTCCTGGATAAACATCATATTTCGTTTCTCCTATAGATAAGATAATATGACCACTGATCAAATATCCTGTCTGCTCATAAGGATGGCTGTGTCTAGGCAATATACTTCCTTTTTTTAGCTTAAATTCAACCATTAAAGTTTTCTCACCGTACACCAGCGTCTTTTGCTCAGTATCTTTTAGCTTTGATGCATACCCTTCAGTACTTCGTTTTCTAAACATTTTCAGTCCCTCCTTCAATTTTTTTCCATTGTACAATCCAGTACAAATGCACGCTATAACTTCCCCTTGGGTAAAACACATGATTAAAAGCTATATTTGCAGCCCTTGGTGTATGAAAATTTTTAGAGCTATATCTATATACTAAAAAATAAGTCTCCTGCCTGCACTGTGCTATAAAAACCACATTAGTCGATTAACTAATGTGGTTTAAAATTATACCTTGAACTTGCTTACAAATAGCTTTAAGCCTTCTGCATTCTTTAAATTATTAGAAGCATTATTTTTAATCTCTGTAATATTCTCTAGCACGGTTGAGGTCTGCTGCATTACCCCTTCTATGCTATCAACGCTTTTATCAATCAGTTCTGCCACCTGGCCTGCTCTATTGGTTATCTCATTGGTAGAAGCACCGATCTCTTCAGAAGTAGCACTCAATTCCGTCATAATACTATTTATTTGCTGTGCATCGTTAAAATACTGTTCTCCCGCCTGTACTAGGCTATCATAATTGGTGAGTACATCTTCATCAATAAAGTTTAAAACATCTCTTGTGTTGTTTACCAAGTTGTCGACAGAAGTTACAATAAGATCAGATATGGACTGAATATTGCTCACGGTGTAAGAAGTATTCTCAGATAACTTTCTTATTTCCTCCGCCACTACCGCAAACCCTCTACCTGCCTCACCAGCCCTTGCACTTTCAATGGCAGCATTTAAAGCTAATAAATTTGTGTGTTCCGCTATTTCATTGATTTGATGTAAAAGTTTAACGATATCCTCTACTTTTTTTACCTCTTGTATGGCCTCTTCCACATTTGATTTAGCCTCAGTATACATTTTTTGTGTTCTTTCCTTAGAGGCGATAGAGTATTCCTTCAGGGTCTTTGCTCTATTACTTACCTCACTAGATGAGGCAGCGCCTTCTTCTGTTCTTTGGGCAATAGAACTTATAGCTTGATCAATTTCTTCCATAGTAGCAGTAATTTCATTTGTTGAATCAGAAATATATTCCATATGCTGCGTTACATCAGAAGTATTAGCAGCAGTTACTTCAATATTTCCCTCTACCTTCGCTGTTAAAGCGTTTAACCCATCTACACTGCTAGATAAATCCTCTACGCTGATCATAGCACCATTGATAAAATCTCTAACCTGTAGTGCAAACTCATTAAGGGTATTTGCTAAAACACCGACTTCATCCTTCACCTTCACTTCTATTTCTTGAATATGTATTTTTCCATCTTCATCCTTCTCAAAGGACTTAACAATTTTTAGAATAGGGTTAGCTATCGTCCTACTAATAAATATAGCTATCATAGCAAAAAGTACTAAGGATATTACCATAAATCCCCCTAAAGCCCCTATATTTTTATGGAGATTTTTACTTAATTCCGTGCTTTTTTCATCCACCATATTATGTAAGTGATCCACATAATTTCCTGTACTTATCACCCATCCCCAAGGATTAAAAAGCTGAGAATAAGCCCTTTTAGGCGATAGTTTACCAGTTTCAACATCTTGAGGTTTTTCCCACATAAAGTTTGTAAACCCATTGTTTTGATTATCTTTGGCGGCAGTAATCACTTCTTTTATTAAAGCTACGCCATTGGGGTCCTGAATATTTATTCTATTTGTACCCTCCTCCTGAGGAATCATTGGGTGAGCTATCAAATTACCTTCTGAATCATCAATCCAAAAGTATCCTTCTTCCCCATAGCGAAGAGCCTTTACTGCTTTTTTCGCATTTTCTTGAGCTTCTTCTTCAGAAATTTCACCTTTTTCATACATTTCATGATATAGGCCAACTATACTTGTAGCTGTTTCCACCTGTTGCACAATATTTTTATCATAATCGCTAAAAAGCAATTCCTGAATTGCAGTTATTTCCTTTTCATTTAGCCTAATAAGATTCATCACATTGTAGAAGCCTAAAGCTGATGTGAGAACAAAGCAAGGAATTAAAAAAGCTAATAATATCTTTATTCTTATGCTCTTCATTGGTATCCCCCTATACTTGTATTTTTTGCCATATCAGTCATTATACCACTGCGTTATTAATTTGTGTAGAATTTTATGTTATTTTTTATAACTATATTATAGTTAAATTTTAAATTTACTAAAAAAAATGAATGCATAAAAAAATTTGCATATCTACTTAACACAGCTTCATTATGCTAGGCTGTCATTACTGACTGTGTGTTAGGTATTTGCAAATTTTAGTATCTACTATTACTTGCTTTTCTTCTTTTGAAAAAAGACTAGACTGTTGTTCTCCTCAACCAAATAAAAATAAAATTATAATTGCAATAAAACTTAAGAAAAAATTTTTTTCAATTGTTTATGCCTTCCCCCATCGTAGTTTCTACAAACATTTTAAAATTTTCTGTCGTCATCCTATGTGTTATATAAAGATTACACCAGTCTTTGATTTAGCTGGTGCAATCTTTGTCATAACCTTCTGCCTTCAAGGAATTTCCTCCTAAAACTTTTTTGTTATAGAGCTAAGCGTGATACAATGTTTCCTCCTTCTATATGTGAATCCATAATTTCTTCCACATCCTCCGGTGTTACACTGCCATACCAAACCCCTTCAGGATAAACCACTACAATAGGTCCTTTACTACAAATACCAAAACACCCGGTATTTGTTACCATCACCTCTCCGTCTAATTCACGCTCTTGAATTTCCTCCATAAAGTTATTAACAATTTCTACAGCGCCTTTTTGAAGACAAAATCCCTTTTGTTCTCCATTGATTCGAGAACTAGAACAGACAAAAATATGAAACTTAGGTTTATGCATTTCCTTTACACCCCTTTTCTATTTATGAAGCAGCCTTCAATTCATTCACTGCCTTAAGAATACCCTTTTCAATTTCTTCATACGTCTCTATAATATACATGTTTTTGTCTTCCAAATTTTTTTTTGGTGCGTTGCCGATGCGAAGGCATAGTACAAGATTGCAATCGCCAATGACCTTCATGATTTTTTCTATTTTATTTTCTGTATCCTCACAATCCTCTATACCCCTACAATATTGATCCACAGGGCGCTTTTCTATGAACTTGATTTCATCATTACTGTATTTATAAATCAAAAATTCCTTCACATGGCCAAAATGTTGATCAATCAATCTCCCGGTTTTAGAAGCAACTGCAACGGTATATTCCTGTTGTGTTACTGGTTGATCCATTTTATAACCACATCCTCCCTTTCTGAAATCCAAAGAAACATCTTCTCCTAACATGCCAATAGCATCCGCCCTACACTGTCTGCAGTGATACATTTGTTTTAAATCAATAGAACATTTTTTTCTTAAAGCATTTAATTCTCCGTTGCTTACCAGTTTCATATCTTCGAATTTGCTTCCTGCAGCAGGAATCAATGGCATGATATTGCTCATATAAACCCCTAGCTCCCTAACTTTTTTCACCACTTTTTCAATATGGTTTTCATTAATCCCCTTGATCATTACCATATTCACCTTGCAGACAATCCCCTTCTCCTGCATCAGTTTTAAGCCAATTAACTGCTTTTCAATGAGTAACTTACCCGCTTCTTCCCCCGTATAAATTTTATCTTCATAGCAAATCTTACTATAGATTTTAGCGGCAATTTTAGGGTCAATAGCGTTAATGGTAACAGTAATATGCGTAATGCCTAGCTGATAAATTTCTTCTGCATACTCTGGCAGCATTAGACCATTGGTAGATAAACAAAAAGTTACATTTGGATCATATTCTTTAATGAGTTCAATCGATCTTTTTGTCTCTTGAAAATTAGCCAAGGCATCTCCAGGTCCTGCAATTCCTACCACCATCAAATTTTCTATTTTTTCTTTTACCATTTTATATTTTTCCAGCGCCTCCTCCGGCTTTAAAATTTCACTGGTAACGCCTGGACGACTTTCATTTAAGCAATCATATTTACGATTACAGTAGTTACACTGAATGTTGCATTTTGGTGCAACTGGAATATGCATTCTAGCATATTTATGGGCGGTATCACAGTAGCAGGGGTGCTTCTCTGTTTTTTCCCTGACTTCAGTGGTCCATTTTTCCTCCATCATGATCCCTCCCTTACAAAATTTTAAAATAACTTTTACTAGCCTTTTTGGTAATATTTTTTATATAGATTTTCACGATAATAACGATACTTTTCCTCTAAGAGGGTGTTGGTAATTTCATCTAAAAATTGCATTGAACCTTCATAACCAGTATAAGTCCTTCTTTGTGCTCCTACACGATCATGTACTGGAAAACCAATACGAACCAGAGGCACACCATCTTTTTCTGTAATAAACTTTCCTTCAGAGGTTCCTATTAAAACATTAACCCCCAGTTCCCTAACATAGTCCCGTATGGTTTCTAAATCCGTATCATCAATAATCATGCAGCTTTCATCCAATTTTTTTAAGTCTAGCTCCAATAATCTTTTCAATTTCGTTGTCTTTGATCCAGTTGAAATTACCAGTGGTTGTATACCATTCTCTAAACATAGCTTTGTCACAGCGTATACGATATCTGGTTCACCGAAAATAGCGGCACGACCTTCTGCATTATACTTATGGGAATCAATCATGCCATCCAACATTCTTCCTCTATCTTCCTTTAGTTTTTCCGCCATTTCTTCTCCAGTAATCCTCTGAAGAACTTCAATAAAGCTGTCGGTATTCTTTAATCCAATTGGCAAAGGACATCGATAAAGGGGTACACCAAAGGTTTCTTCCAAATACTTCCCTGGCGAAAGATCCTCAGAGATCAACATGCCCATTTCTATCGTAGCAGAAGCACCTGCCATTTTTTCTATATCGCTTATTTTTGTTCCCTCCGGGGATAACTTTTGAAAATCCTTCGTAAAGGGAGCATCTAAGGTTTTACTGACATCTGGTAGTATTGTATAGTTTATATGAAAAAGAGCTATTATCTCTTTGATGCTTCGAATATCCGCAGGAGTTAAGTTGCCTGCAATGATATTGATGCTATTTATAGGGGTTGTATCTACCGCAATAGTTTCTACGATTTTTTTTAAAGTGTAGTAAAAACCCTCATAATTCGTACCACCATAGCCCGGTGTTGATACCGGTACAAATAAAACATCCCGATAGTGAGGTTCCTCTTCCTTAAATTCTGTAATAATCCTTTGCAAATCTTCTCCGATGGTTTCCGCTAAACAAGTAGTAGAAATCCCTACCATCCTGGGGTTGTAGAGGCGAAGTGTATTTTTTAAACCCTTCTTTAAATTTTCAGCCCCACCATGAATTGTTTCCTTTTCGTTCAAAGAAGAAGATGCGATATCAATAGGTTCATTATAATGCCCTGCCATATGTCTACGAATATAGGTACTACAGCCCTGAGAACCGTGAAGTAATACCATGGTACTTTCAATACCTTTAAAGGCGATGGAAGCTCCCATTGGCATACAGCACTTACAGGGATTCACATTTAAGTTAACAAAATTTCTAGTTTTCATCTCCATCCCCCCTGCTCTCTTTGAATAATTTGCCATACAGGACTATTGATAGAAGCATGTATTTCCTTAGCAAAGTTAATTGCTCCTTCAAACCCATTCAAGGGATGTTTTCGTTCATGGTTGTGGTCACAGAAGGCTACGCCTAGCTTATAGGCTAGAGGCCTTTCCTTCACACCTCCTACCAAAATATCTGCTCCCTTTTCCTTCATAAACTTTTCTAGCTCTGTAGGATTGCTATCATCTAAAATTACAGTTCCTTCTTGTGCTAAATCGCGAATGACTTCATATTCCTCCGCTCTTCCAGTTTGTGTACCTACCATCACCGTCTCCATTCCTAGATCCCGAAACTGTTTTATCAAAGAAATCGCCTTAAATCCTCCCCCAACGTAGATAGCTGCCTTCTTTCCCTTTAGTTTTCTTCGGTAATAATCTAACGCTTCGTGGGTTTTCTTCAACTCGCTTTCGATTAAGGCTTCTGTCCTACAAAGTACCTGCTGATCCTTTAGCGCATTGGCAATTTTTCTAAGGGATACTACAGTATCTTCTAAACCATAAAAACTAACATTGATAAAAGGAATGTCATAGCATTCTTGCATTTGCTTAGCCAAGTAGGTCATAGAACCGGCACATTGTACAATATTGAGCTTTGCCCTAGGTGCTTTTTTCAGTTCCCTATAGGAGGCATCCCCTGTCATCTTTGAAATCAAAGATATACCCATCCTTTTAAAGTAGGATTGGTTGATCCACATTTCTCCTGCAAGGTTGAAGTCACCTAAGAAATTAATGCCCTCTTCTTTATCTTGGGTTTCTTTTCCCATTAGGTCCAGTAGAGCATGACAAGCTGCTTTATAACCTGCATTTTTGTTACCGGCAAATCCTGAGGATTGTATAGGAATCACAGGAATCTTATATTTTTTTTCTGCCTCCCTGGCTACGCCCTCTAAGTCATCTCCAATAACCCCCACGACACAGGTAGAGTAAATAAATATTAGATTCGGATCATGCTGTTCCACAATTTCATCAATGGCAGCTGCAAGCTTTCTTTCTCCTCCAAAAATAATATCCCGCTCTCTTAAATCAGTGGAAAAACTATTGCGATAAATTTCCTCTCCACTGCTTAAGCTGCCCCGAATGTCAAAGGTATAGCTGGCACATCCAATTGGCCCATGTACAATATGATAAGCATCTGTAATAGGGTTTAGTACAACCCTTGCGCCACAATAAACACAAGCCCGCTGACTAACAGCTCCCGCTACGCTGTTTTGATCACAGCGGATTTTTTGCTGTTTGTCATTGTTTGATTTTTCTAATATAGAATTATTTCTTTCCTCCAATGCTCCTAAGCATTTTTTCGCTTCCATAGACAATCACTCCATTTATCTAAGGGGAATGTAGCTGTATCCAACCACATCCCACCTCAATCCAATTATTAAAGTACCAATTCAAAGTCTTCATCTAGTGCATCCCTATCGATACGATCTAGTAAAGCATTTCCAATCATTTCAATCAAACGCATAGCTCCCTTATAGCCTACGATTGGGAAATAGCTGTGTACAGTACGATCTAGGTTAGGGAAACCAAACCTTACTAGAGGAATATCTTCTGCTCTGGCGATATATTTACCATAAGTGTTTCCAATTAAAAGGTCTACAGGTTCATTTTTAATCCACTGATGCAACGCAAATAAGTCTCCTGCACTTTTTACAATACCCTTCACATTAGAACTTTCTAACATAGCCTTCACTTGCTTTTCAAAAGTGCCCCCAGGTGTTCCTGTAACTACATAAATAGGTTTCATACCAAGGCTTAAGGTAAATTCCGTCATGGCGATCACATGATCTGGATCTCCAAAGATAGCCACCTTTTTCCCATGGTAGTGATGATGGGTATCTGTCATGATGTCTACCAATTGTCCCCTTTCCTCCTCTAATTCATAGGGAACATCTTTACCAGTGATCTTTATAAGTTCCATGATAAATTCATCCGTAGCCTTTACACCAATCGGTAGATTTAACACATGGGCATCCACTTTGCATTTTTTCTCCAGTTCATTTGCTGCCGCCTCTGAAGCATATCTGCCTAATGCCACTGTTGCCATAGAATTACCAGTATCTATCAATTCCCCTACCTTTGTACCACCCTTTGGGTACATTCTATATTTTCCTGTCATAGGAGAATCTACTACACCACTTGTATCTGGAAAAAGAATATTTGAAATATCTAATAACTTAGCAATTCGCTTTAATTCCCTCATATCTCCCGGTTCTGTATAACCTGGAATAATATTGACCTTTTTATTACTGCCGTCTCCTTTGCCCTCAGAAAAATAACTTACCATTGCCTTTACCATATTGGAAAAACCAGTAACATGAGACCCAGCATAACTAGGGGTATTGGCATGAAACACATATTTTCCCTTTGGCACTTCTGAATCCTTAATAGTGGTAGGTATATCATCCCCAATGGTCTCAGAAAGACATGTGGTGTTTACAGCAATAACATCAGGATTATAGATAGCAAATACATTTTTAATAGAAGTTTTTAAGTTTGCTCCTCCCCCAAAGACTGAAGCCCCTTCTGTAAAAGAACTGGTAGAAGCAACAATGGGATCTCTAAAGTGTCTTGTCAAATGCATTCTATGGAAGGAACAACATCCTTGAGAACCATGACTATGAGGTAAACAATTATGAATTCCCAAAGCTGCATACATTGCTCCTATCGGTTGACATGTCTTCGCTGGATTGATAACCAACGCTTTTCTTTCATGAATTTCCTTCTTTGTATGATCTAACATGTTGCCACCTCCTCTATAACTTTTCCCTCTAATAGAGGCTCATTTTTCCAGGGGGGTGTAATAAAGCCCCAGGTTGGTGTATTCATACCCATTGAAACGTCTTTTGCAAAGATTACCGCTCCTCTGAATCCTGCATAAGGTCCACTGTAATCATAGGAATGAAGTTGTTTTGAGAATATTCCCATTTTTTGTGCTACATATTTATCCTTGATACCAGAACAGAATAAGTTGGGTTTGATGCTTTTTAATAGTTCTTCTGTTTCAAAATGGTTTAAATCATCAATAACAAAGCTGCCATCCTTCATTTCTTTAATCATACCGTCATATCTATTTAAAGGCATTTCCTTCTTCAATTCCTCTAATTTCTCAGGGGATAGATATAATTTATAACTACTTTCATCCTTCTCTACATGAATCTCTGGAATATTTCTGCTGTCAGCATCCATTTTGATGTAAGGAATTACATCTCTACCCTCATAGTCATCTCTATGACCAAACTCATAGCCTGCCATTACAGTCTCTATGCCTAATTCCTTTAATAGCCCTTGATAATGATGGGCTCTTGAACCACCTACAAATAATAGCGCTGTTTTTCCTTCACACATCTTCTTGTAAACTTCTAAAGCTTCTTGAAGAGCTTCTAACTCTTCTACAATAACTTCTTCTGTTTTCTTAATCAGTGCTTCATCATCAAAGTACTTTGCCATATTTCTTAAACTATCAATGGTACCTTGAATGCCTATAAAGTTTACTTTTAACCAAGGTGTACCATATTTAATTTCAATCATTTCTGCAATATAGTTGATGGAACGGTGACATTGTACTAAGTTCAAATCAGCTTTATGGGCACTTTTTAACTCTTTATAGGTACCATCCCCTGTCATAACAGAAACAATATGATAACCTATTTTTCCCAATATTCTGGAAATTTCCCAACCATCTCCACCGATATTATACTCACCCATGATATTGATAGCATATGGTTTCGTTTCTGCATCTCCCGTACCGATAACATCCTTCATCAGCACGTTGTTTGCAATATGGTGACCAGCAGACTGACTAACACCCTTATAACCTTCACAATCAAATGCCAATACTTGAATACCAAATTCTTCTTGCGCTGCCTTAGCGACAGCATGAATATCATCGCCGATAAGACCGACAGGACAAGTGGAGGAGATCGTAATAGCCTCCGGTTTGAAAATTTCATAAGCTTCTTTTACAGCTTGTTTTAATCTTTTCTCACCGCCAAAAACAATATCACTTTCTTGCATATCTGTTGAGAAACAGTAGCTTAAAAAGTTATCTTCTCCCTTTTCTGATCGCCCCTTATGTCTTCTAGTTCCCCATGTATAGTAGGAGCAACCTATTGGACCGTGCACAATATGAACTACATCTCTAAGAGGTCCCAGCACAACCCCTTTACATCCTGCAAAACAACATCCTCTATTAGTGATAATTCCGGGAACAGTACGGGTGTTGGCTTGAATTTCTTGCTGCTCCCTAGAATCCTTTAACAAAATATGCTTACTACGGTTTTTCTTAACCTTCGGAGGGTACTTTTCTAAAATACTATCCATTTTTTTCTTAGATATCGCCATCTCTTAATCACTCCTTCACTTTAAAGTATTGCTGGATCTCCTGCTTCACCAGTTCTTATTCGAATTGCTTCTTCCATCGGTAAAACAAATATTTTTCCATCCCCTGGATGTCCTGTTTGATTAACATTGATAATAACATCCACCACTCTAGCAACATCTTCATCCGGCACTGTAATAGATATCCATCGTTTAGGTAACAATCTGTGTTCTTCCGAAATAGATTCTGCAACTGCTGTAGAGATATTCTCTCCTGTTAAGAAACCTTCCTCAATCACTTGATAGTGCATTTGTTTTTTTCCTCTACCTGAAACCTTCGCACAGGTAAATGCAGGAAATCCTTCTGCCGCTAAAGCAGCTTTTGTTTTATTTACCATACTCATACGAATAATCGACATAATTTCCTTCATTTAAGATGCCTCCCCTCTATAGTTTTCTTTCTCCACTACTGATGGTGTAGACGTCTTCTACTTCACTGACAAAGATTTTACCATCACCAAAAGCACCTTTTTCTCCTGTTTTAGCTTTTCGTTTTATAACCTCCAACACATGATCTTTATACTCATCCTCACAAACAAACATTAATAGATTTTTGGGAATCTCGTCATAAGAGATATCACCTACTTTGATCCCTCTTTGTTTCCCGCGCCCCACTACTTCTGCTTTCGTTACAGCTGGAAATCCCGCATCACTTAATTCTGCAAGTACACCAGCTACCTTTTCTGGCCGAATAATCGCTCTAATTAATTTCATCTATATTCCCTCCGATACATAAGATTTTTATTTTTTATACGCCTTTTACTTTTAGAAAAACAATTTATGTTTTAATAATAATTAAAATTTCATCATGATTAAGACTTCTAAACATAAATCCTTCATCCCTTAAGTTCAGGTAGGGGTGAGACCCTATTCAGATCCCCACTACCCTAAAATACCAAATTCCATCATAAGTTCTTCTAGTCTATCTGTATGCATTGGCTTTGGAACTACAAACATGTCATTGCCATCAATGTTTCTTGCTAATGTTCTATATTCATCCGCTTGATCACATTTGGCATCAAACTCAATGACTGTCTTTTTGTTGATTTCTGCTCTTTGCACAATGTTATCTCTTGGTACAAAGTGAATCAACTGACTGCCAATTTCTTTTGCAAAGGCATTTAATAATTCATATTCATTGTCAACCTTACGACTGTTACATATAATACCGCCTAAACGCGTACCACCAGATTTAGCATATTTTTGAATACCCTTTGAAATATTATTAGCAGCGTATAAAGCCATTAACTCACCGCTGGCAACAATGTAGATTTCTTGTGCCTTTCCTTCACGAATTGGCATCGCAAATCCTCCACAAACAACGTCTCCTAATACATCGTAAAAAACATAATCCAAATCAGCTTCATAAGCCCCTAAACTTTCCAACATATTAATAGAAGTAATAATACCTCTACCAGCACATCCTACCCCTGGCTCTGGTCCACCAGACTCTACACATTTGATCCCTGAGAAACCAGATAGTAAGATATCCTCTAAATCAATATCTTCTCCTTCCTCTCTTAGGGTATCCATAACTGTTTTTTGAGATAAACCTCCCAGAACAAGCCTAGTAGAGTCTGCCTTTGGGTCACATCCTACTATCATGATTTTTTTTCCTGCTTCTGCTAACGCTGATGTCAAGTTTTGTGTTGTGGTTGATTTTCCAATTCCACCTTTTCCATAAATCGCAATTTGTCTCATAATATTTCCCCCTTTTTAAATTAGTTTTATATTGATTCGGTGGTATTAGATT
The DNA here is from genome assembly GCF_001854185.1 of Clostridium formicaceticum. Taxonomy (NCBI): domain Bacteria; kingdom Bacillati; phylum Bacillota; class Clostridia; order Peptostreptococcales; family Natronincolaceae; genus Andreesenella; species Andreesenella formicacetica. Next base: position 2,786,374 of record NZ_CP017603.1, on the reverse strand, counting down.
GCCACCAAAAATAAAAACACTTTTTTGCTCTTCGTATATTGTATACCTGATGCTATGAAAAAAATAAGAGGTATACTGTTGTATGCAGTATACCTCCATTGGTAGAAAAAATTTTTTTGTTTTAAGAACTAACTTAAGAAAATATATCTTACTAAACTCGCCTATACCACCATCGGTATCACTTCGTTCATTCCTACAAATATATTTCAACTCACTAGTTCAAGCGCTGTCACTTATCTTATTTTTATTGATAGAAGTTAAATTTTATTTGATTTAAGCTATATTGTTTTGCTCTTTCTTTGTTTTTAATAATATATCATAGAATAAATTGCTTTTCAATAGTTTTTTTTTGAATTTTTTTAAATTTTTTCAATATTTAGAAATCTATTTTTCCAAAAATATTGATTTCTACAACATGGTAATGTTTGCAATTTTTTTGATTTTTTATATATATTTATTCCATAAAAAATAACTTTCCTTCATCTAAGCAAATGAACCATGACGTTGTTTGCTTTTCCACTCTAGCCCACTTTTCTTTTGAGACTTCCCATTGTAAATAGTGACTAGAAGATTTACCATCAAATTTTTTAAGACTTAAATAAACTGTTACAGTCTGTAAGCCCTCATTTAATCCCACCACGCTACCTTCAAAAACATTATCGCCTTGTACATTTCTTCTCAGATCAATATTACTTGGCTTTATCCCCACATATGTTACCGATTCAGGTACCGGTTTTTCTACCTTCAACCGACAACCCCAGTCAACAGCTTCAAAAACTCCAGTAGCGACAGGCTGTATTCTGGAAAAATTGCTGCATCCTGTTAATTGAGCTACTTTTATGGTTGGAGGATTTTCAAAAATTTCTCCTTTTTTTCCATATGCTTCTACTTTGCCCTCCGATAAAATAATCACATTATCACATATCCGATAAACTTCCTCCATATTATGGGAAACGAATATAGAAGTTCCTTTATAGCTTGCCAGTGTTTCTATCAGTTGTTTTTCTATCTGTCCTTTCAAATGGTTATCTAAAGCTGAAAAAGGTTCATCCAAAAGAAGTACTTCTGGTTCAATAGCCAGTGCCCTTGCAATAGCTACCCGCTGTTGCTGGCCCCCAGAAAGTTGAGATGGATATCGTTCCTCTAAACCTTGTAGTTTCATCATGGTAATATATTCTTTTACCTTTTCTGACCGCTGCTTCTTTGTTAAATCTCCTAAGGCAAAGGCAATATTCTCAGCTATTGTCATGTGGGGAAAAAGAGCATAATTTTGAAACAAAAAACCCACTTTTCTCTTACGGCTTGGTATATCAATCTTCTCTTCAGAATCAAAAAGAACACGTTCATTTAAAACAATCCTCCCATTGGTGGGGGTCTCCAGACCTGCTATACAACGTAATATCATACTTTTTCCAGAACCAGAAGCACCCAGCAGTCCAAGGGGGCTCCCCTCCATCGTTTCAAAAGAAGTTTTTAGTGTAAAGCCTGTTAATTCTTTATGTATATTTACCGACAGTTTCATCACGCTTTCCCCCTAAAACCATTTATAAACTTATATTGTTTCTCTGACCAAAAATTCATAAAAAAAACAATAGCAAGGGAGATTGTTACAATTAAAAGTACCCATATCAATGCTTGTTCCATATCTCCCCCCTGTGCTGCAAAAAATATCGCTAACGGAATGGTTTGTGTCCTTCCTGGTATATTGCCAGCAATCATTAGCGTTGCTCCAAACTCTCCTAGTGCACGGGCAAAAGCAAGAATACTTCCCGCAGCTATTCCGGGCCAAGCAAGCGGCAACATGATTCTCCAGAAAATCTCCCACTCAGATACCCCTAGCGTACGGGCCGCATAAATAAGGTTTTTATCTATTTGCTCAAGGGCTCCTCGAGTGGTTTTATACATTAGGGGAAAAGCTACAACCACTGCTGCAATGACTGTAGCCGGCCAGGAAAAAATAATAGTTGTTCCAAATCTTAATAATAGCTTTCCTATTACACCATTTTTACCAAATACCAGCAGTAGAAAAAAACCTACTACTGTTGGTGGTAATACAAGAGGCAAAGTAAAAACACCGTCTATAAATCCTTTGATTCTTCCTTGATAACCCATCATCCATTTTGCAGCAGCAATACCTAAAACAAATGTAAAGAAAGTCGCTACAAATGCTGTTTTAGCTGATATCCATAAGGGAGATAAATCAAATACCATTCTGCCACCTCCTCGTCTGTTCCTTCAATCCATAAATACCTTAAATAACATTAAAGCCATACTTTTCAAATATTGACTTTACCTTTTCAGTAGATAAAAACTCTATAAATGTTTTTGCAACATCAGTATTTTTGCTGTCTTTTATCACTGCCACTGGATAGATAATCGGCTTATGTGAACCTTCAGGTGCTGTAGCAACAATTTTGACTTTATCAGAAATTTTTGCATCTGTTTCATATACCATGCCTGCATCTACATTTTCTGTCTCTACCCAAGCCAGTACTTCTCTAACATCTTTTGCATAAACAGCTTTCGGTAATATAACCTCTTTCACATTTAAGTTATTCAAAACCTCCTCAGCATACTGTCCTGCAGGAACACTGTTGGGTTCTCCCAAAGCTATTTTTTTAACCAGCACATCACTGAGGCTTTCAAAGCCAATCACCTGCGAATTTCCCGTTGATGTAATAAGTACAACCTTATTCTCCAATAGATCTTTATGGGTTTCTTCTAAGATAAGTCCTTTTTCCTTCAATGCATTCATCTGCTTGGTGGCTGCCGAAAGAAAAATATCTGCAGGTGCACCCTGTTCAATTTGCTGCTGTAAAGAACCAGATGAACCAAAGTTATAAGTAAGCGTAACATTAGGGTTTTCTTCGGTATAAATCTGTTTTATATCCTCCATAGCGTCTTTTAAGCTTGCGGCAGCAGATATTACTAAAGTTGCTTTTACTTCTTGAGAAGAAAGTTGCCCAGAAATAGTTTCTACAATATCATTGCCTGAAGTCCTGCACCCCACTAACAAAACAGCTATCAATACAACCGCCAATACTTTTAGAATCCATCGCATACAATTACCCCCTACATTTAATTAATATATCACAACATAACTAAATATAACAAAACACAATCTATCTATAAGCTTATTCACGATTTATTATACTTAGTTATGTTACGTTATGTTATGATAATTATTATAAAGGTAAAAATATTTAATAGCAAGAAATATTTTTTGAAAATTATTTCAATTTTGGGGCTCTAGCGAAACTGCACCATTAATCCCTTGTAAAAGCTCTTTATTCTTGCTATATTAAAATAAACAAAGGTTTAAGCATACCTACCAGGAGGAATTTTCATGAAAGAAGATAGATCTTTGACACCACAAGAAGTAGCTGATATCTTACAAATCGCCAAAAATACAGTATATGAATTGATAAAACGGGGTGAAATGAACGCCTACAGAGTAGGACGCAAAGTCCGAATTGATCCAAAAGATGTAGAAGACTATAAAAATAGAACGAAAAGCCAAAAAGATAGTTCTATAAATAATCCAAGCTTAATACAACCAACGCTTTCTAAGCCTTCTTCTTTGCTTTGTGATGAGGCATCCTATCCCTCAAGAGGCTTTGTAATTTCTGGTCAAGATGCGCTGTTAGATATATTATCCCGTTATCTTCAAGTACACCCAGAAGGTACGCATGCCCTTCGCTCCTACGTAGGAAGCTACAACGGTCTGTACGCTCTGTATCAAGGAAAAGTGCAATTAGCTACTGCTCACCTATGGGATGGAGAAACAAATCAATATAATATTTCTTATGTAAAAAAAATGTTACCGGGAACACCTGCTGTTATTATTCATCTTGCCTGCCGTATGCAGGGATTTTATGTGGCTAAAGGAAACCCCAAAAACATTACAGGCTGGGAAGACTTAAGGCGTAGCGATGTCACCATCATTAATCGCGAAAAAGGAAGTGGTACCAGAGTTCTTCTTGACGAACATTTAAAACTAATGGGAATTGATCGTCAGCGTATCAAAGGGTACAACAGAGAGAGTTCTTCTCACTTAGCTGTGGCAAGTACGGTGGCACGAGGAGGTGCTGATTTAGCTTTAGGAAATGAAAAGACAGGTCTTCAGGTCCATGAAGTTGATTTTATCCCGTTGCAGCAGGAAAGGTATGAACTTGTAGCAAGAAAAGAAGACATAGGTCAACCTCCTTTTAGAGCCGTCTTGGAAATATTGAATTCACAAGATTTCAAAATGGAGCTTTCTGGAATTGGAGGATATGATTTAAAAGAAACCGGAGATATCATTGCAGAAACTTAGTTACTTGCGTTGTGCGATGATTTAGCACTTAGCTAAGTGACTAACACCAAATCAAAAATTCAGGCTATCTACTTATGCAAGTGGGAGACCAAGCACTACATCCTCCAAGTAAAAACTCCCTCTGAATTGTAGCCGAATTTTATAGAATCTAAAAGTGAGCAACTCAGGTTAATCGAGAGCAGATGATAGAAAATTTCTTCTACAAGAATTGACAAAAGGATAAAGTTATAGTAAAATATTGTCTATAGATACATTATTAAATTTTTAACAAACTCTATTAATTAAATATGCATAATTTATTTCTCCGAGTCAAAGGTTCTGTAGCTTTTAAAGCGATGAACTTTTGACCAATGGGTATCACTGGAAACGGTTATGCCTCCTATTGTGGAAAGGTGAAAAAAGTACAAGTACTATAGGCTTTAACTAAGTCGGCTTTTTTCTATTTCTACTGAAAAAACCGACTTTTTTATTTTTATATCTTTTCTTAGGATATTCATGGCAATGATTATTAGTGCTTCGCTTGCTGTAGCTGGCAACACTTGACTCCATGTGTTTCGGATCCCCCCCTTAGTTTCCGAACATATCAGATATTCCTATCAACTACAATTTGATAGGAATATTAAGTATTTTTTACTAGATAGTAATTTTTTGCACTATTCAAATACGCTTCTTAATATTTGGAATCATTGCCATATTATCACCCTATATCCCTTCCTTACACCGCCCTTATACTGGAAAGAAAATTCTCGCCATATAAATTACCCCAGCAAGACTAACTGCACTAGATAATGTGGTGATCATTACCGTCTGAGAGGAAAAATCAGGCAGATTGTTACATTCTACTGCAATAAGAGCAACATTTACTCCAGTAGGTAATGCCGATGAAATCATAACTACCTGCGCAACAATACCCTCCATATCAAATAGATAAATAAACAGCAAAGCCAACAACGGCCCTACAATCAGCCTTATGGCTGTGGCAAGATATACATCTTTGTTTTTAAATTCAAAGGCAGTGCGTGAAAGCTGCACACCTAAGGTAATAAGTGCAATAGGTACTAGCGCATTTTTAGCATATTCAAAGGCAGGCCAGACAGGTGTTTGTGTCACATCATAGGGTATAGCTTTTAATAAGAATGCTAAAGGAATCGCATAGATGGTTGGCATTTTTAGAACCTTATAAATACATACTTTCCAATCAGCAGAGACCCGACCGGCATTCAAAAAACCAAAGGTATTGGTAGTGATATTTTGAACCACTAAAACCATAATTTGTGCAGTAAGAGCAATGCTTAAATAGGGGGTTTCACCGTTCACCACAAAGGGAGGACTACTAAACACCAGCGTCACCAAAGGCACCCCTATATTTCCTGTATTATAAAACAAAACAGAATTGGTGAAGGCACTTTTCATCCCCTCATCATAATGACATATTTGTGAAATAAATCTAACCACCAACATGTTCACCAATATAAGAAGAAGGGTAACCATCAGTACTTTTACCATATCCGAAGGAATCTTCGTGGTATATAGGCTTGCAAAAGTAAAACAAGGCAGAAAAGCGTAAAAATTTAATTTGGTTAATGTGTTTATATCTAAATCAAATTTTTTACTTAAAAAATAACCTAGCGCTATTAGTGAAAAAATGGGTATAATATTATTAACCAAGATAAATAGAAACACAGTCATCGAATCGTCCTATTCCTTTCTATGTAAAATAATTTTATATAAAATTATACGCTGAATTATTTTTTTTGGCAAATCATATTTTTCCATAAGTTCCACTATTATGAAATTACTTTTGCTAATAGTTAAAAAATTTGCATGTTTAAAGATTAATCAAGGTGTAAATTTTAGGACCTTTTACTGGAAGACGTTTTAGCGTTAAACGAAATAAGCGTATATATTTAATTTTCACTATTACATTAAATCATTGCACAACTCAAGTTATAATTTTCTTCCATTGTGGCAATAATCTAAAAAAATTTGAAAAAGGAGAAAAAATTTATGGGAAATTGTTTGAATAATTGTGATTGTGATCATCTATCTACCAAACATCTACAGCATAAAAAAATTCATTTAACGCTTGTGGATAATACAGAAATAGAATGTGATGTACTGGATATTTTTGAAGTCAACGATCAGAAGTATATTGCTGTACTGCCTCAAAGCTCAGAAACAGCATTACTCTACAGACTGGTGGAAAGAGAGGGAAATCCAGAGCTAAATAATATTGAAAGTGATGAAGAATATGAATTAGCTTCTAAAGCCTTCTTAGCAGGTGTACATAATCATATGCATTAAATGCATTAAAACAACCTCTATACTATGGAATATAGTATAGAGGTTGTTTTAATTTTCATTCGCTGTTGGTATACACATTTCCCCTCAGAAACTTCCAATAAATAACTATAGATTATTATAATCCTCCTGATAAGTAGTATCAAACAATTCGATTCGTATTTAATTTTTTTTATGATATACTTTAGATGATATTTCTTATTTATACACTATTTTTCTCACTAGAAAACAATTATTTTTTAATTCAAGGAGGTCTTTACTAATGAAAAAGGAAGTGAGTATTAAAAAAATTAAAAGTGATGCAGAAGAACTTTATAGAAAAGGAGACTTTTTCTGTTCAGAAGCTATCGTTAGCTCCATTAAAAGCAATTTTGAAATTGATATGCCAGAAGAAATCATCGCTATGGCTTCAGGCTTTCCTGTAGGTATAGGAAAATCAAAATGTGTCTGCGGTGCCGTTTCCGGCGGTATCATGATGCTAGGCTATTTTTTTGGGAGAACAAAAGGCGGCGATTCAAAGGTTCAAAAAACTCTGGAATTAGCCAATGAATTGCAGCAAAGCTTCAAAGATAATCATAAACACTTATGCTGTAAGATTCTAACCCATGGTATGGATATGGCATCAGGCGAACACAAAAACCAATGTGTAGCCTTTACAGGAGAAATCGCTGAAAAGCTGGCCTGTATGGTGGTAAGAGAACTACAGCTTGTAAATATTGATGACTAGCGGGGTGAAGACATGAATAAGGTAATTAAGAAAATACCCATTCCTATAGCAGGATTGATGTTGGCTTTAGCAGCAACAGGAAACTTAGTTTTATCCTATGGTAACATCTATCGAAATATTTTTGGTTTAATATCTATAATGATACTTGGCGCCCTTACGATAAAGGTTTCAGCTCAGCCTGAGTCCTTCACTGAAGCCTTCGAAAATCCTGTTATAGCCAGTGTAAGCCCTACTTTTTCCATGGGATTAATGATTTTATCTACCTATATCAGAACCTATTTACCTTCAATAGCCCTTGGCGTTTGGATTCTAGGTTTATTGATTCATATCTGTTTAATGCTTCATTTCACGAAGAAATATCTTTTAAAATTTAATATCAAAAAAGTTTTTCCAAGCTATTTTGTTGTATACGTTGGGATTGTCGTTGGAAGTGTAACAGCTCCAGTCTATGGTTTTACTAGTTTAGGACAACTTATCTTTTGGTTTGGTTTTATTTCTTACTTAGTGCTATTACCTTTGGTACTTTATCGGGTTTTCATCATCAAAGAAATTCCTGAAGCTGCTCTACCGACCATGGTAATTTTTGCAGCTCCTGCTAGTCTCTGTTTAGCTGGTTATTTAAATGCATTCTCAGAAAAAAATATGATGATGATCGTTTTTTTAGCCTCTCTAGCCTTATTAATGCTGTTTTTTGTGCTATTATATATGCCTAAAATATTGAAATTGAAATTTTATCCTAGTTATTCCGCCTTTACTTTCCCCTTTGTCATCAGCGGCATTGCTATGAAGGGAACAAACAACTTATTAATGAATAACGGAAAAGAAATAGAAATGTTAAATTATTTAGTAAAATTTTTAGAATTTTGGTCTATCCTTATGGTTCTTTATGTTTTGATAAGATACGCTTTCTTCATTATTGCTCCAAAAAAAGAAATTGCTACGCCTGTCACAACTGAAAATTAAAGGAGATGATCCCCTCTTTTCTAACATAATTTAGGCTTATGACAATCCCCCCACTTCCTTAATGTATCTCGTAAGAAAATGGGGGGATTCTTATACTTTATCTCCTTCTGTCAACACTTCATTCATACTGCCTGTTCTATAGCCCAAAGCATCTATTGTAACATAATGAAAACCTATTTCTTTTAGTTTGTTGCCAATCTCATCCATCAACTGCAAATCAAAAATCTTTTCTCTTTCTTTTTTCTCTACTTCTATCCTAGCAATTTCTCCATGATGCCTTACCCTTACCTGTCTAAAACCTTTATCTAGCAAGAATTGTTCTGCTAATTCCACCATTTTCAGCTTTTCTCTATTGATTTCATGTCCATAGGGAAACCTTGAAGAAAGACAAGCAAAGGAGGGTTTATTCCATGTAGGTATATCCATTTCTTTAGAAAGGATGCGTATATCCTCTTTTGTCAAAGCTGCTTGCTTTAAAGGACTAACTACTTTAAGCTCTTTTGCTGCCTGCATTCCAGGACGATAATCCCCTATATCATCGTAGTTTGAACCATCTAAAACAACCTTTACATTATGATCTAAAGCTACCTCCTGTATTTTTGAAAAAAGTTCATGTTTACAGTAATAACATCTATTGGTGGGATTTTTAGAAAACCCTTCTATGTCCAGCTCCTCTGATACAATAACAATATGTTTTACCCCTATACTTTCTGCATATGCTTTAGCTTCCTTAAATTCTCTTTCTGGAAATGTAGAGGATCTAGCAGTCACTGCAATTACATCTTTTCCCAATACATTCTGTGTTACCTTTAATAAAAAAGTACTATCTACTCCACCAGAAAAAGCAATAGCAGCACTTTCAAGCCCTCTTATAATCTCTTGGAGTTTATGAAATTTTTCTTGTATCTCCATAGAACCATCCTCCATTCTTTATTAATACTATGTATTTCACATATGAATAGTCGGATTTAGTTTATCATAAATTAATTTAGTAGTCAATTTTATTATAGAAAAGCCTTAAAATAATTTGTTAAATATCCCATTAAATGTGTTGACAGCATCTTTATTATTATTTATGCTTAAGTTGTTGGAAATTTTATGAAATTATTGATATGGAGGCGAGTATTTTGGAAAATGACTCAAAAAAATTTGCTCAAATGCTAATTGTATTGGGCATCATGGGTTTTTTGGCCAATGGCGATAATTATGCTGTTGCCCCGTTATTGATCAACATCTCTAGTGACCTAGGAATCCCTATTGCTAAAACAGCTCTTTCTGTGACATCATACATGCTTTGTTTTGGATTTTTTACGATTTTTTTTGGCCCTCTAGGAGATCGTTACGGCAAGACAAGGGTCATCAATATAGCAGCCTTTGGTACTGCAATTTTTAGTATTTTAGGCGCTTTTTCTTTTAATCTAACTTCTTTAATTATTTTTCGTGCCTGTAATGGTGCTTTTGGAGCGGGGATTTTTCCTGTTTCAATTGCTTTTATAGGAGAAAGCTCTCAGGATGCTAATAGACAAAAAATGCTTGGTAAATTCTTCGGCATGATGTTTTTAGGAAGTGCTTCAGCAACCGCAATAGGAGGTGCTATCGCATATTTTGCTTCATGGCGGGCAGTCTATTTTATTTATGGTGTGTTAGAATTAGTTATGGCATTTATCATGCTCAAAACCTTGGAAAAAAAACCTGGTGTACTGCAACAGTTAGACCTTCGGAAGGTTTACCAAGAAGCCTTTAGCAATAGAGAACTTATTCAAGTTGTAGGAACCATATTTCTAATTGGTTTTAGTATTTTTGGAACCTTTACCTATTCAGGCCGATTTATTCAAAACAATACCGGCTATAATATTCTCAAGGTAGGCTTGATTCTTACCTTTTTTGGCGCTGCTACAGTGTTGGGAGGGAGAAAAGCAAGTACGCTAAGGGAAATACTAGATACTAAATTTGTTCCTTATGCTGCAATTTTAGGAGCAATATCTTTAGTATCCTTATCTTTTTCTCATTCACCAATTTTGCTTTCTATTTCATTATTTGGTTTTGGCTATGCCTTTGTATCTATCCATTCCACGTTAGTCACTACAGCGCAAGGTCTTATGCCTAAACTCAGAGGAACAGTTATGTCACTGGTATCTTTTAACTTATTTGTAGGTGGTGCTGTTGGTACTTATGTCAATGGTATCGTTTTAGAAAAAGTCGGCATAGAATGGATATTTGTCTTATCTGCAGTATTTATGCTGATTATTTTATTCATTTCCACCCGTGTCGTTGACCTTAGTTTAAATAGATTAAACAAGAAATCGATAAAGACTCCATTCACTGGAATATAGCTATCAAAGCGCTAAAAATCCCATGATATTACGTTGAGTATCATGGGATTTTTAGCAGACATCATTGATCTTAAAGTGCATTTTTTATAATTACTATACGAATATCCTCATAACTAATGTCCTCAGGCAAAGCATCTTTTATAGGCTTCAGCCTTTGGGAACCTATTTTTTTCACTGCCTCCATAACTACTTTTTCTTTTTCTGCATCACACATAAATCTTTCCCAATCAACAACAAGGCCATTCTCCTGACACCTTTTCAAGTGCTGAATAATGGTGGCTGGTTTTAAGGTTCTTTTATCAGCAATTTTCTCTATAGATAATTCTTCTAGATACCAATGATAGGTTAATTGATATCTATCATATGCTGCTTCTTGATCCAGTTCATTCTCCTCTAAAGCTGTATCTATTTTTTTATCAATACAATAGTCTTTAATAAGAAGAATAAATTTCTCACCATAATTTTCAAACTTTTTCTCTCCTACACCATTTATTTTCAGAAAAGCCTCTTTGTCCTGAGGAAAGCAAGATGCCATTTCCTTCAAAGTTCTATCATGAAAGATCATAAAGGGAGGTAATTCATGTTCCGCCGCTATCGTATACCTTAACTCCTTTAATTTCCTCAATAGTTCTTCATCAAAAGCATCATCCATTGCCCTTTTATCTAATCCCTCTTTTTTATTCTCCGATGGTTTGTTTTCAATCAAATCCTTTTTATGATATACCTTTACTTTTCCCTGCAGCACTTCCCTACATTTGGAGGTTAGTTTTAACACAGGAAACTTATCCGTTGTAATATGAATATACTCTCTAGCAGATAAAGTCATAATAATTTCTCTAATTGCTTTTTCACTATAGTCCTTCATAATATTATAGGTGGATACTTGATTTAAACCTTGTTCCAAGATTCTTCTATTTTTTGATCCCCTCAAAACCTGAATCACAGTATTTACACCATATTTTTGATTAACTCTATAGATACAGGACAACACCTTTTGAGATTCAACGGTAATATCTACCATTTCCGACTGATCTAAACAGTTGCTACATTTACCGCAATTGTCACTAATTACCTCTTCTCCAAAGTAACTTAATATTTTATTTCTAAGACAATCATTGGTATGACAAAAATCAATAAGATATTGTAGATTTTTATACTGCAATGCTTCTCGTTCAGGTGCAATTTCTTCATTGGCTATCATCAGCTTTTGTTTTACAACGTCAGAAGGAGAGTACATTAGAATACAATGGCTTTCTTCTCCATCTCTACCACCCCTGCCTGCCTCTTGATAATAAGCTTCCATGTTTTTAGGCATATTGTAGTGTATTACAAATCTAACATCTGGTTTGTCTATCCCCATGCCAAATGCATTGGTGGCTACAATGATTCTAACCCTGTTAAACATAAAATCCTCTTGATTTTTCTGCCGTAACTCCGTTTGCATCCCACCGTGATAACCATTGATAGAAATTCCTCTTTCCTTTAGTTTTTTCACCAGTGCCTCAACTGTTTTTCTTGTTGAACAATAGATGATCCCTGACTCCTCTTGAAAGTTATTCTCTAAATAGTCGCATAGATAAGCAAACTTATTTCCTGCTTTCGTTACCTGATAAAACAAATTAGGCCTATCGAATCCTGTAGTAACCTCTAGTGGATCCTGCAACCCTATTAGTGCTTTTATTTCTGCAATAATTTCCTTTGTAGCTGTTGCCGTGAAAGCCGCTACTACAGGTCTATTTCTAAACCTGCCAATAAATCTAGGAATTTCAAGATAGCTTGGGCGAAAGTCATGACCCCACTGACTAATACAGTGGGCCTCATCAATAGCCACTAAAGAGATTTTTATATGCTTTATCATATCCATAAAACTACTGCTATTTAGCCGCTCTGGTGCTACAAATACGATTTTATATTGGTTTGCCTTTATTTCCTTGGTAATTTCTATTAATTCGCTGGTCTGAAGGGTACTGTTAATACAGGCGGCCTTAATACCCATTTCATATAACGCATCTACTTGATCCTTCATAAGAGATATAAGAGGGGAAACAACGATGGTAACACCCTCTAAAGTCACCGCCGGAAGTTGATAACAAAGAGACTTACCTCCACCTGTAGGCATAATTCCCAATACATCTATTCCCTTTAATATTCCTGCGATTAATTTTTCTTGACCTTTTTTAAACCTATCATAGCCAAAATATGTTTTTAGCTGTCTATATATATCCATAATTCTCCTCACTTTTTGCTGCAACAAGTAAAAACAATTAAAATTTTATATACAACGCGACTTAATTCATAAGTGTATATCTATAGTAACATGTTTTTATAACTGCTTCAAGGTAGTTGATCTTCGGTTGCAACATATCTATTTATTCTTCTATAATAAAAAACGATAATCATGGATATTTTCTGCTTCTTCCACTTCCAATGGTTTGCTAAAAAGATATCCTTGGATATAGTCGCATTTCACTAGCTTTAACCGCTCATGCTGCTCTATATCTTCAATACCTTCTGCTACAACCTTTAAGTTTAAGCTATGCGCAAGGGAAATAATGCTCTCCATAACTGCGATATTCTCTAACTGCAGGAATTTATCGTTGAGAGATTTATCCAACTTTATTTTATCTACCGGTAAAAAAGTTAGATAGCTAAGGGAAGAATAACCTGTGCCAAAGTCATCTAATGCAATTTTTATTCCTAATGCCTTTAAGTTATTCAGAAATATCATTGTTTCTTGTTTGTTTTCTAAAAAGATACTTTCAGTAATTTCTATTTCTATATCTTTTGGAGTTACATTATTCTTTTTAAGTAGATCTTCTAAGAAATCGATATACTTAAAATCATTTAACTGCTTTGCAGAGAAATTAATAGCTACTGGCTTTGTATTTATGCCCTTTTCTTTCCACACAGCGATTTGCTTAATTACTTCTTTTGTTACCCATCTTCCCATGTCAATGATAATACCAGCCTCTTCTGCTACCGGTATAAAAATAGCTGGAGATATAGGATGAAATTTTAGCCTTAAAAGAGCTTCAAAACCTACCACCTTTCCTGTAAGACCACATACTTGAGGCTGATATAATAGTTTTAATTCCTCTTTCTTTATCGCTTCTCTTAAAGTCGTTTCTATCTGTATTTTTTCCTTTAATTTATCCGTCATCTTTTGATTGAAAAACTTATAGTTGCTTTTTCCTGAGTTTTTTGCATCATACATAGCAATATCTGCATTCATAATCAGTTGCGTAACATCGTTGCTATCAAAAGGATAAAGGGTAATTCCTATGCTACAGCTTACATAAGTTTCTTCCTTAATCATCAGTCTTTCTTCAAATATCTTACTTATCCGCTTAGCATAATTTTCAATTTCAGTTGCTTCTGTTTCTCTTTTTACCAGAATTTGAAATTCATCCCCTCCAAATCTTGATATAAATAGCTTTTCATCCTTAATGTTTAAAAGTTCTTCTGCAACTCGCTTTAATAATTTATCGCCATATACGTGCCCTAAAGTATCATTAACACCTTTAAAATTATCGAGATCCAATAACATTACAGCCCCGCATTGATTTTCACTTATCTCTCTTTCTAACTCTTCCATAAACATGATGCGATTGGGTAGATTGGTCACAGGATCATGATAAGCAAGATGTTTTATATATTCTTCCTGCTCTTTTAATTTTGTTATGTCAAGAATAATTCCGTTAATCACCTTTAATTCTCGATTTTCATCAAGAACGCCTTTTCCTCGGACTAAAATCCATTGCTGCTGATTGTCTTTGTCTCTAATTTTCACTTGACTATATATTTCTTCTTTTTTTCCTTCTTTATAGTCAATAAATTCCTTTATTAGTTTTTCTTTTTCCTCCACTCTAAAAAGCTCATTAAAAACTATTTCTATTTTTTCTTTTTCATTTAGCTTTACACCATAGGTACTTTTAAACTCTTCTGATAAATAGATGGTTTTATCTTCTAAATCATATTCCCACACTACACTGTTGGTACCTTGAATGGCTATCTGATATTTTTGTTTAAGATTTTCTAATTTCTCAATATAACTTTGTATTTCGTCATATTGCGCCCTTAACTCCTCTTCTGAAGCTGTTAGTTGTTGATAGGCCATTGTCACTTCCTGATTATAAGCATTTAGTTCTTTTTGATTTTTATTCAGGGTTCTGTTGGCCTCTTCAAGCTCCTTCGTTCTTATGGCTACCATTCTTCTTAAAATAAGAACCACAAAAATTAGTAAAATTAAACTTGTCATTATAAAACCTATAAGCCAAGCATACTCTTTAACTTCTTCCCAAAAACTTTTATCTTCATATACCCCTAACCATTTATCATAAATTTCTTGGTATTGACCTGTAGCCTTTAGAATCTTTAATCCTCCATTTAGTGCAAAAAGTAAGTCGTCATTATACTTCCTTACAGCCATGCAGTAATCATTTTGAAGAATATCTACGTCATTTGCCCTCAAATTCCAAAACCCAAGATCATCAATAATATAATGTCCTGGAACCTTTAGTACTGCTGCATAATCGTACTTTCCTACAGAAACTAACCTCAAAGCTTCTGCAACAGTTGGAACTGAAACAAACGCTATATTAAGATTTTGGTTTACTAAATGTTCATAGATGATGTCATCCTCCTGTACTACTACAGTTTGTCCCTCTAGTTCCTTTATATCAGAGATTTTCTTCTTCTCTCTAGTAAAAATATCCCCGCTAGTAACTGTATGCCTTGTAGTAAAATCATAGGCTTTTTCCCTCTCCGGCGAATAAAACATGCCGGAAATCATATGAATTTCCCCTGCTGTCAGTTGTCTTCTTACTTCTTTCCAACTGCCCAACCTGAATTCAGCTTTTAATCCCATCGTCTCTAACGCAGCTTGTGCCAATTCAATATTAAAACCAGCAGGATTACCTTTTTTATCTAGAAAACTATAGGGTGGATAGTCTATGTCATCTCCTACAATAATTATCTCTCCCGCTGATATCGCTGCTGTTTTTTTTATTGCCAAGCCTATAGATGCGTCAGCATAGGAATACCTAAAGGTACTGAATAATGCTATGTTAAAAAAAGCAAATAGTAAAATAACCTTTTTTATCTTCATTCTATTGCTCCTCTTATCAAACCTTATTAAATCCAGCAAAAACTTTACAATTCAGATATAGTATTTGATTTAGTAAAATTTCATCTCCTGCTTTGACTAGATAAATTATTTTTCCTTCAAGAAAATATTAATATCGAACTCTCCTATTGAAGTTTTTAGCGGCAATAACAAAGCTTTTTCATTGGCCATAGAAAAAGACTTGTACTCTCCCACAAAAATCTGTGGTGGCACAATATCGCATTTATAATTGTTTGCTGCCAGCATTGTGGCTGCATTACCACCGATAATATTAGCTACTTCTCCAAGAGCAGAGGAGACAAAGCTGTCAATTTCATCCATTTCCATACCACACATAATCTTCACCATTTCTAAAATCATCTTTTGGGGAAAGCTAAATAAGATTGTCCCACTAAGGTCTCCCGTTACGCCTAGAACAACGTTAGCATCTTTACTAGGAATCATATTTTCTACCATCCCTAGTTTTCCTTGTTCAATACCGATATCCAACATTAATTGAAACACATCCTTTGTTGCTTGAAAAAAGGAGTTTACACTTTCTGCCTTCATTATAATTCTCCTCTCTCTTGAGCATCTACATACTCTCCGATTTTTTGATCTTTTGCGGCAACATGCATAATCAACCAAGCCACAAGTTTACCACTAAATTCCTGAACAAGTTCTTCACTATAACCTTCTTCTTTAAATCGATTCACATAATTTCCTACTGCTTCTTTAAACTGAGTATGATCCTGCTTATGGCTCTCTCGTTCAGGATATTCAACTTCCTCTTGATATACTTCTTCATCATGAAAATGAACCACTACATATTCCTGCATAAAAGCCATGGTTTCTTTAACCTTATCTAGTTTTTCTGTCCATATACCCTTTTTTTGAACCGTCTGAATAAACTCTGATACACGTTTAAAGAGTTCTTCATGCTGCTGGTCAACAAGCGGTACGCCAATTTTATATTTCTCTTTCCACATCATGATTCATCCTACCCTTCCTAAGTAATTATCATTTTTTCCTGCGAATATTTAAAGGTTGCATTAATTTAACGAAAAGTCTGAAAATTATTAGTTTAATTTTACCACTTTTACCATGTAATTTCAACCTTCATGTTCTCTACACACCCTTCTCCAGCATGACTGTAAAGCCAGTTTATTTGTGCTATATAATGATTTACTGCGGTGGTGAAAATCAAATATGCCCACTTATTGCATTTCAAAGATTGATAAGACCAAAGTTCTTTCCAGTGAAAAAATCCTATAATTTGCAAATTTCTACCTTCAAATATGCAAATTTTTCAAAGGATTATTTACTACCAATCCTTAAGAGGTATTACCATCCTTTAAAATTTTGGTACGCAATATCTTTAATTTTCTTCTTAATAACAAGAAAAATTGTATAAGCGAGTAACTTGTTATTTTTAAAAAGGAATGGGATGACTTTGTTCAGAAAATTTATTATAATATAAAAAAATAAAGAAATAACCATAGCACATTCGTTTTAGCAAACGAAGCTATGAAAAGGAGAGAATCAACTTGGTTATTGAAGCAAAACAGGTTTCACTTATAAGAAATTCAAATTATATCCTAAAGGAAATTAACTGGTCTGTATCATCAGGTCAACATTGGGCTATTTTAGGATTAAATGGTTCAGGTAAAACAAGCCTTTTAAATATGGTGAATGGATACATATTTCCTTCTAAGGGAGAAATGCAAGTTCTTAACAGTACCTTTGGAGAGTCTGATCTAAGAAAGTTAAGAAAGTCTATTGGCTGGGTGAGTACAGCTTTGCAAGAAAGGCTCTATGTTAAGGAGTCTGCGGAAGAGATCGTTATAAGCGGTAAATTTGCTTTAATAGGTTTATATGATGAACCAAAACAAGAAGACAAAGACTTAGCTAAAGATTTACTACAACGCTTAAATTGCAGCCATCTAGCAAAACGCTCCTATGCGTCTCTATCCCAAGGGGAGAAGCAGAAGGTACTTATTGCAAGGGCACTCATGTCCTCACCACGCTTATTAATCCTAGACGAACCCTGTACAGGACTAGATATTTTTGCTAAAGAACAGTTGCTTTCTATCATCGAAAACCTCAGTCAGGAAAAAAATGCTCCTACATTGATTTATGTAACCCATCGTACAGAGGAAATCCTACCGATTTTCAGTCATACCCTATTATTGCGCCGAGGAGAAGTTCATTCTTCTGGAAAAACAAGTGCAGTTTTAACCAATGATAATCTTTCTGACTTTTTTGAGGCTCCTGTTCTTTTAGAAAAATTAAAAGATCGAACTTGGTTACGACTTGCTTCTCAGTCATATTAAGCCTTTTAAAGCACTACAGCCCACCCTTCTATACTAGGATGGGCTGAATAGAATACCCCTTGTACAAAATCTGCAAGGTATTAAATCTTTAACTTATAACTTTTTTCAAGTCGCTTACCAGTAATCTATCTTATGCATTGATAAGATTATTATCACCAACCCAACCATCTTTTCTAAGTCAGTTTCTCTTCTTTTACTATAAAATCCTTTAAAATGTTTTTAATGCTGTAAGCGAAATCATCAGATGCACCCCAATCAAAATTAAAAAACAGACCCTGCGAACTTCCGGTAGCTATTGATCTAACACTTGACTTTCCTTTAAGATTGTCAGCAATAACAATTAAAGCAGCTCTATTACCTGCTCTAAAATAATACTTTTCGAAAATAATTGTGCCAGTAAACTTTTCTTCTCCTAAATCAAACAATTCTTCATGCACTAGTTCTGCACTTTGATTTTTTTTTACTAATGCTAGTGCTTCTTTAGGGGTAATACTTACCGTAAAATTATATTTACTCATTTAATAATCCTCCTTTTTACTCATTTATTAAGTGCTTCTAGGTTCTATAACTACCTGAAGCTTGCCTCGCCTAAAGTTAACCGCTTATCTCTCTTATTCCCTCAGAGTTATTAAGCCCTCCAACCCCACACTCTTTCACGCTACCCATCGAAAGTATGCTACATGATATTGTAGGGTAATGATTTTTTTCATACAACTCATGATACCGACTAAAAAAGGATGATGGAACTATTTATCATTTATCCTTTTACTAATTTCATTTAAATCTAATTGGATTTCTTGAAGGTGCAACTTTAACATATCTAATTTCTCTTCTGTTCTTTTTACTTGCTTAGGAATACCAAAGGCAACCTTATATATTAGATATCCAGTCCCTAGTAGTATTAAAAATGTTTCTACCATTTACCCTCCTCCTCTCTCACTTCTCATGTCATCTAATTACTAGATTTCTTTATCATAATCACTTCAACACTTCTTCTAAAATAACCTCTAATTATTATACTATTTCGTAAAAAAAGAAAAACAACTATCTCCTAGAAGTATTGTCATTACCTTTGATGATGACTACCAATGTAATTACATTAGTTTGCCATAAAGCTGTCACACATGGAGAGTATACTGTTACTGTAAGACAAAATCACATTTAAAGGAGATGTTGAAAATGAAGAAAGGCATTTTAGCTTTAGGTCTAGGCCTAACACTGACTATAGCAGGAGGCAGCTTAGCTTTTGCAGATACGCAGCCTGTTGGAAATGGCTTGCAGCTCTACAAAGCCGCTACTTCTACAGAGGAGCTTCTTGAATTAAAACTTTCAAAACTTGATCAAATGGTATCTACTGAAAGGTTAACACAAGAACAAGCAGATACTTATGCAGCTCAGATTCAAGAGAGAATGAATCATTGTACAAACATTGGTGAAAACAGAGACCGTCAAGAAAGATTAGCAATTGGTTTTGGCAGAACAACAGAAAAAGGAGCCTTCAAAGGAGCTGGCAATAGATTTGGTTTTAATCGATAGCGCACTCCTCCAGTTAAAGTCGAATACTGGGAAACCAGTCGGAGACGCTGCTCCACCTGATCCAAAGCCCACTTACAGAAGCAAGGTCTTCGCCTAGTAAAGTATTTGATAAAAACCCTAGAAGCGTACTATTTGTTCCAATAGTGCGCTTTTTTTATTTTATCTGCTATATTTTTTTAGGTCAAAATAAAAACAAACACCATTATTAGTATTTTTAACACCATAGCTACTGCCATGAAGCTCTAAAACATTTTTTACAATAGCTAATCCTAACCCTGTACCGCCTTTTTCTTTCCCCCCCTTATAAAAACTCTCCCAAACACAGGGTATATCTTCTTCTAAAATTTTTTCCCCATCATTATAAATGCTGGTCCAGATTTTTGTTCCTTCGTCGTCAATAGATAGTTTTATGCTTCCCCCATGATAAGCATGATTCACTGCATTTTGCAACAAATTTGTTAAAACCTGTTCTATTCTATATTCATCCCCTAATACGAGGCTATCATATCCATTTCCTTTAATTTCAAATAAGAGTTCTTTTTCTTTTTTCATCAATTCAAATTTACCAAGAACTCTATTTATAAGATCTCCATAATTAAATTTTTCCATATTGATCCTAAAAGTCCCGGATTCAAGTTGACCTAAGTCTAACATCTCTCTTATTAACCTACTCATTCTGTGAATTTCCATTTCAATGATTGTAAAATACTCCGCCACTTCTTCTTCACTAACCGCTATATCATCCTGCAGTGCTTCAATGTAACCGCTGATTATGGATATAGGTGTCTGTAATTCATGGGAAACTCGAGAAACAAACTCTTTTCTCATCTTTACTAGATTTTTTTCTTTAGCTAACTCTTTTTCTAACTTTCCAATTGTTACTTGTAATCGATCTGTTAAAAAATTCAATGTTTCCCCTAATTGTCCAATTTCATCCTGTCGATTTTCCTCCCATTTAACGTTGAAGTTTAGATTGGTCATTTCTTTTGCGATGCTATTCAGCTTCAACAAAGGATGAATTAATTTTCTTGAAAAGAAAGCTGCAAGAAGAAGTGCAACTATGATTCCTATTCCTAACAAATAAATATAAAATCCTCTAGTAATAGAAATAGCTTCTTCGATGGTTTGAAAATGTATCTGCATTAAGTAAACATATTGCTCCCCTGGCACCACAACCACAAGGAATTCCGAATTTTGTCTAGTCCCTGATACATGGTAAAAAGTAGTTTTGCCAGATAACACAGCTTGCCATTCTTTAGAAGGCACCCTCATGCCTCTAAACTGTCCTGTCATACCTTCATGGTAAAGCATATTTCTTTCTTTATCAAAAACTGCCACCCTTCCGTTGATTCCTGCTGCAATAGATTCTACAAGTTCCAATGAAGTATGATCCAGCCCACTTCTTCCTACAACTGCTTCAATTTCTTTTGCATAACCTTCTAATATTTTCACCTTTTCATGTTGATAATACTGAGGTAAAAATTTCATCTGTATTAACCATAACACAGCAACCATCATCATTGTAAATAAAAGAAAAAATAGAAATAGTCTAGTAAAAATAGATTTTATTTTCATATTTTTACCTCAAACCGATATCCAGTTCCTCGTATTGTTATAATTTTATCTCCATAATCCTTTAGTTTTTGGCGTAATCTTTTAATATGAGTATCAACAGTTCTTAAATCTCCATAATAGTCATATCCCCAAACAGCATTTAGGATCATTTCTCTTGTGAGGGCTTGATTTTTATTGTGTATCAAATACAGCAATAAATCATATTCTTTAGGACTTAATTCAAGAATACAATCTCTTAACATAACTTGATGAGATTTTTTGTCCACCTTTAGCTCCTCAATTTTTATAATGTCCAAAGATATCACTTCACTACTTCTTTTCAACAATGCCTTTATACGCGCCACCAATTCTTTTACACTGAAGGGTTTTGTCATATAATCATCTGCCCCTAATTCAAAACCAAATAGTTTATCACTCTCTTCGCTTCGAGCAGTTAGCATAATAATAGGAATATTACTTTCTTCCCGTATCCTTTTACACAATGCCCAGCCATCGTACTTAGGAAGCATAATATCTAAAATCACAAGATCAATTTTGTTTTCCTGCCATATCCTCATTGCTTCTAACCCATCACCTGCTTCAAAAACATGTGCTCCTTCTTTCAACAAGTACGTTTTTACTAGTTTTCGAAGTTTTTCTTCATCTTCTACCAAAAGAAGCTTTGTCCCTACCACTAACATCACTCCGTTTCTATTTTAAGATATTTACTTTATGATTGTATTTAATATTTCTATTTTATCAGATTATTTGATTTATATCGTGGTTTCTCGTAAAAAACTTCTTATTTGCTTAGTCGAGTTTATTTCTAGAATGTAGTACTATCTTCCACTTGCAAAAGCGGGCGTCTTAGCAATACACCGAAGGATAAAGAAAGATACCTCTCTTAAGAAAGTAATTCTTAAAAGAAGTATCTTTTTATAGCTCTTATAATACTGTATACCGTCCACTGTATTTCAATATAGGACTTTTCTATCCCTTAAGAGAGGTTTCTCCCATTAAATATTCATCAATAGCCTTTGCTGCCTTTTGACCTTCTTCTATTGCAGAAACTACTAAAGATTGTCCTTTTCGCATATCGCCGGCTGCAAAAACCCTTTCAACGGTAGTTTCGTATTTATGATTCGTGAAAACATTTCCTCTATCGTCTAATACAACGTCTAATTCCTGCAATAAACCTTCTTTTTCTGGGTGCACAAAGCCCATTGCCAAAAGAACTAAATCCACTTTTAACTCAAAATCTGAATCAGGAATTCTGTTCATGATCATATTACCTTCAACGCTATTTTCCCACGCTACCTTACATCCATGCATGGTGGTTACCTTTCCACTTTTCCCTGAAAACTTCAAGGTATCAATACACCAATCTCTCGTGCAACCTTCTTCATGAGAAGTGCTTATTTTCAAGGTTCTTGGATATAAAGGCCATGGCATGGTTTCATCTCTGGTTTCTGGAGGTTTTGGCATGATTTCAAATTGGTATACTTCTTTAGCACCTTGTCTTACAGAAGTACCAATACAGTCTGAGCCTGTGTCGCCACCACCTATCACTAGTACTGTTTTATTTTTAGCAGATATTTCGTTTTCAACAGTTTTTCCTGCATTTTTTTTATTTTGTTGTGTTAAAAACTCCATTGCAAAGTGTATTCCTTTAAGCTCTCTCCCTTCTACTTTTAAATCTCTGGGAACGGTGGATCCTCCTGTTAAAAGCACAACATCGAAATCTTCCAATAGCTGCTTTGTTTTATAATCAATCCCTACATAGGTATTAGTTTTAAAGACAACCCCTTCTTCCTTCATGAGGTTTACTCTTCTATCAATAACATGCTTTTCAAGCTTAAAGTCAGGGATACCATATCTTAAAAGCCCGCCTATCTCATCAGCTTTTTCAAATACTATAATACTGTGTCCAACAGAGTTTAGTGCATAAGCAGCAGATAATCCCGAAGGCCCTGAACCGATAACTGCAACTTTTTTTCCTGTTCTCACTTTTGGAGGATTTGGTTTAACCCATCCTTCCTTAAAAGCCTTTTCTATAATATTCAATTCAATTTCACGAATAGAAACAGCTTCTCTGTTAATCCCTAAAGTGCAAGAACCTTCACACAATGCAGGACAAATTCTTCCTGTAAACTCTGGGAAACAATTGGTAAGTCTTAACCTTTGATAAGCTCTTTCCCATTCGCCTCTATAAACGAAGTCATTAAAATCTGGTATGATATTCCCCAAAGAACAACCCCAATTACAAAAAGGTGTTCCACAATCCATACATCTAGCCCCCTGCTGCATAAGGCTATCTTCTGGAAACGCAAGATACAACTCTTTATAATCCTTTATCCTTTCTGCTACAGGCCGTTTTGGAGAAGTTTGTCTATTGTATTCTTTAAATCCATATAATTTTCCCATAACCTATGCCTCCTTACTGCTACAAACTTCCATCAATGCAGCATCTACTAATTTTTCCGCCCTCTGCTGCTTCATTTTCTCAAGCACAGATTTATAAGCTGGAGATATAACTTTCTTCAACTTGTTACTATATTGATCCCAATCTCTGAGAATACGACCTGCCTTTTCACTATTTGTAAGCTGATAATGTTCTTCAACCATACTAAAAATTACTGCTAATTCTTCTTTTTCCTCTACACTTTCCACGGTAACCATGCTCTTATTACATTTTCCTTCGAAATCCCCATCTACATCAAGTACATACGCTACGCCACCGCTCATACCTGCTGCAAAGTTTCTTCCGGTTTTTCCTAGAACCACTACTACACCACCGGTCATATACTCACAGCAATGATCTCCTACACCCTCAACAACAGCTAATGCACCACTATTTCTAACAGCAAACCTTTGGCCTACGATGCCATTAATGAAGACTTTACCACTGGTGGCTCCATAAAGAATAGTATTTCCTGCAATTACATTCTCATCTTGTTTATAAGAGGCTGTTCTAGGGGTTTTTATCACAAGCTTGCCACCTGATAAACCTTTACCAACATAGTCATTTGCTTCTCCTTCAAGAACGAGGGTTAAACCTTTAACACAAAAAGCACCAAAGCTTTGACCTGCTGAACCGGTGAGTTCAAAGAGGATTGTATCCTCTGGTAATCCTTCCTCTCCATACTTTTTAGCAATCTTTCCACTTAACATAGCACCTACAGAACGGTCTACATTTTTTATTTCAAAGCTTGCTCGAACTTTACATTTATCGTCTATAGCATACTGTGCTACCTGTAAAAATTTATAATCCATCAATTTATCTAAACCATGATCCTGCGACTTCACACAATAAGGTTTAATTCTCTTTGGCATGTCTGGCTTATATAAAATAGAAGAAAGATCTACTTTATTTGCCTTCCAATGCTTCAGGCTTTTATTGGCTTCAAGAAGATCTACACGACCTATCATTTCATTCATGGTTCTAAAACCAAGTTGCGCCATGATCTCTCTTACCTCTTGTGCAATGAAAGTGAAGAAGTTAATAATATATTCTGGTTTTCCTCTAAAATTCTTTCTAATTTCTGGATCCTGCGTGGCTATGCCCATTTCGCAGGTGTTTTCATGGCAATTTCTTAACATGGTACAACCTAAAACCACTAAAGCTGTG
Source organism: Clostridium formicaceticum (assembly GCF_001854185.1). Classification (NCBI taxonomy): domain Bacteria; kingdom Bacillati; phylum Bacillota; class Clostridia; order Peptostreptococcales; family Natronincolaceae; genus Andreesenella; species Andreesenella formicacetica. Next base: position 2,761,580 of record NZ_CP017603.1, on the reverse strand, counting down.
GTAGCAAATCCAAATTCCTCTGCACCCAATAGGGCAGCAATGGCAACATCTCTCCCCGTTTTTAACTGACCATCTGTTTGAAGTCTTACTCTGCTTCTTAGATTGTTTAAAAGTAATACCTGCTGTGCTTCTGCAACCCCTAATTCCCAAGGTGTGCCTACATGTTTTATTGACGAAACCGGTGATGCTCCAGTACCTCCGTCATGCCCACTTATAAGAATCACATCTGCATGAGCTTTTGCAACTCCGGCAGCTACTGTACCTACCCCAACCTCAGATACCAACTTAACGCTGATTTTTGCAGAAGCATTCACACTCTTTAAATCAAAGATTAATTGAGATAAATCCTCTATAGAATAAATATCATGGTGTGGTGGTGGTGAAATCAAATCAATCCCTGGTGTAGAATTTCTTGTTCTTGCAATCGCCTTATCCACCTTGCTTCCAGGAAGCTGCCCACCTTCTCCTGGTTTTGCTCCCTGTGCCATCTTAATTTGAATTTCATCAGCATTCACGAGGTATTCTGCAGTAACCCCAAAGCGAGCTGAAGCTACCTGTTTTATTGCACTTCTTTTTAAATCACCATTTTCTTCTCTTTTATATCTTTCAGCATCTTCTCCGCCTTCTCCAGAGTTACTCCTAGCCCCTAATCTATTCATAGCAATCGCTATGGTTTCATGGGCTTCTTTACTAATGGAACCGAAGGACATAGCACCAGTACAAAATCTTTTTACAATTTCACCAATTGGCTCTACCTCGCTAATGGAAATTGGATTACTTTCTTTAAACTTCAATAATCCTCTGATAGTACAAAGGTGTTCACTTTGATCGTTAATCACTTCTGCATATTCCTTATAGATACCATAATCATTATTCCTCGTAGCCACCTGAAGTTTGTAAATAGTTTCTGGGTTGAATAAATGATATTCTCCATCTTTTCTCCATGAATAGATGCCACCTACATCCAGTTCTGCAATTGGTTTTCTGATTTTATTAAAAGCATTTCTATGACGGATCAAGACCTCTTCTCCAATGGTTTCGATCCCTACTCCCTCTACCCTAGAGGGGGTTCCGTCAAAATAGTCATTGATAAATTCACTGGATAATCCAATGGCTTCAAATATTTGCGCACCATGATAGCTTTGTAGGGTTGAAATTCCCATTCTAGAAAGAATTTTCAATAAGCCCTCTGACAATGCTTTTACATAATTTTTTTCAGCTTTTTCAAAGTCTATATCCTTTAAATCTCCTTTTTTAATTATAGCGTCTATGGATTCAAAAGCTAAGTATGGATTAATTGCTGTAGCACCATAACCAATCAATAAAGCCATGTGCATTGTTTCTCTTGCCTCTGCTGTCTCAACAATAATAGAAATTTTTGTTCTTGTTTTTTCTTTAATGAGATGGTGTTGCAAAGCAGCAACTGCCAATAAACTCGGTATAGCTGCATCATAAGACCCCACATTTCTATCACTCAGAACAACGATATTATAGCCTTCTTCAATTCTTTTAGATGCTCTTTCACAGACCTGCTGTAACGCTGCCTTAAAACCTTCGATACCTGTATCGTATTTAAAGGTAATTGGAATCGTAGTTGTCTTAAAATCTTTGTTTCTTAGAGCTTTTATTTTTGCCATTTCTAGGTTGGTTAATATCGGTGTATTAATTTTTATAAAAGCTTGGTTAGGAAGTTCCTTGTTTAATATATTTTCTTGTGTTCCAATAAAGTTTGTAAGAGACATCACCATGTTCTCTCTTATACAATCTATTGGAGGATTTGTTACTTGAGCAAATAATTGTTTAAAGTAAGAAAATAAAAGCTGTGGTTTATTAGACAATACTGCTAATGGTGTATCATTCCCCATAGAACCTATGGGCTCTTTCCCTGTGCTAGCCATGGTGCCAAGGATTTTTTTTAAATCCTCTAGCGTATAACCAAAGGCTTGTTGTTTTTCTATTAAGCTTTCCACTTCGGTTTCTGATTTTTCACCACTATTTTCTAATTGATCCAAAGTCATTCTGCAGCTTTCAACCATCTCTCTGTAAGGCTTTTCTGTGCAAATCTTTTTCTTCAATTCATGATCTGGAATAATTCTACCTTCCTTGGTATCCACTAGAAATATTTTTCCTGGCTTTAATTTTCCCTTCGATTCAATTTCCTTAGGATCAAGCTCCAAGGCTCCTGCCTCTGATGCTAAGACCACAAGGCCATTTTTTGTAATCACATAGCGTGCAGGTCTTAATCCATTTCTATCCAGTACTGCGCATACTTGCGTCCCATCTGTACAAGCTACTGCAGCAGGTCCATCCCATGGTTCCATAAAGGAAGCATGATATTCATAAAAAGCTCTTTTATAGGGTGCCATCACATCGTTGTCCCTCCAAGTTTGAGGAATCAACATCATCAATGAATGGGCCAAACTTCTTCCGTCTGCAACAAGAAGCTCAAGGACATTATCAAAGGATGCTGAATCACTGGCGTTTGCACCAATAATTGGAAAGAGTTTATTGATTTCCTTGCCAAATACCTCTGACTTTAATACACCTTCTCTAGCGTTCATCCAATTTCTATTTCCTCTAATGGTATTAATCTCTCCATTATGGGCAATATATCTAAACGGATGTGCTAAATCCCATGTAGGGAATGTATTGGTGCTGTATCTTTGGTGTACTAAGGCAATAGCGCTTTTAAAATTAATATCGTTTAAATCTACATAATATTGGTTAATCTGATCTGCCAATAAAAGACCCTTGTAAACAATAGTGTTGCTAGACATGCTGCAAATGTAGAAATATTCTGAATTTCTTTCGATTAATCTTTTAACTTCATTTTCTGCTTTCTTGCGGATAATATATAGTCGTCTTTCAAAGGATTCTTGGTCTATACCTTGAGCCTTTTCTACAAATACCTGTCGGATGGTTGGTTCAGTTCCCTTTGCTGTTTCACCTATATTTCTATTATCTGTGGGAACATCCCTCCATCCTAAGACTTTTTGACCCTCTTCTTCTACAACGCGTTCAACAATTCCCTCACATCGAAGTCGCAATGCTGGCTCTTTTGGTAAAAAAATCATTCCAATACCATATTCTACTGGACTAGGCAGGCTAATCCCTAAGTTATCACAGTATATCCTAAAAAATTCATGTGGAATCTGTGTTAGAATGCCTGCACCATCACCTGTCTTGGGATCTGAACCCACAGCACCCCTATGGGTTAAATTTACAAGAACTTTAAGACCTTTTTTTACAATGTCATGGGTTTTTTCACCTTTAATACTAGCAACAAAACCAACACCACAGCTGTCCTTTTCAAACTGGGGATCATAAAGGCCTTGCTTTAAAGGATACCCAATATTGTTCATCATTTGTCATTCCCCCTTTATGTAATTTTGTAGTTCATATTCACCATAGCTTATGCACTTCTAAAATGTCAGATTTGTATTTTAAACACATCATCTATATTATTTTAGTATGGCTATTATAAGAACTTCATTTTTATTCTTTATATATTACCATAAAATTTAGAATTTTAACAAAAAAATTTCAAAAAAATTTTGTTCTTTTTTCAAAAATACTGTTAAAATAGTTTGCTTTACTTATTTGAACAAAAGATCTTTGTCTTCAAAAAAACAAAGTTAGCGGTTCTATAGATAGGACCGCTAACTTTGGTTATAAAATTCAGCTGCAATTCAAGGGGAAGTTTTGCTCTCCGTGATCATCTCTATAAATCCCTCTGCACTTAAAGGTTTACTAAAAAGATATCCTTGAATTTCATTACACTTATAGGTCTTTAATAATGATAACTGTTCTTCTGTCTCCACACCTTCAGCGATTACTTTTAAGTCAAGGCTATGTGCCATATTGATAATAGAAGCTACTATAGCAGCATTTCTAGAACTATGATTAATGCTATCAATAAAGATTTTATCAATTTTCAGTTTATCTACTTCAAATTCTCTTAAGTAAGCCATTGACGAAAAACCTGTCCCAAAATCATCAATAGAAATTTTTACACCTATATCTTTCAGCTGCTGGATAATCGCTATGGTTCTCTCCATATTTTGCATAATACAATTTTCTGTGATTTCTAATTCTAAGTGCTCAGGGCTAAGCCCTGTCTCCTTTAGAACCTTTGAAACAATTTCTACAATGTTTTGGTGCTGAAATTGTTTTGCTGAAATGTTTACAGAAACACTTAAATCTCTATAGCCCACATGATGCCACATTACATTCTGTAAGCAAGCTGATTTTAATACCCATGCCCCTATAGAAATAATAAGCCCCGTCTCCTCTGCTAATGGAATAAAGTCATTGGGTGACACCAAACCCATTTCTGGATGCTGCCATCTCACTAAAGCTTCACAACCTACTACTTTTCCCGTTTCTACATCAACTTTAGGCTGATAGTGCAGAAAAAATTCGTTTTGGTCTATTGCTTTTCGTAAATTATTCTCCATATTTAATCTTTCTATTGCGTAGGAATTTATGGTAGATGTATAGAGTTGAAGATTATTTCTTCCATCATCTTTAGCTTTATACATTGCAATGTCTGCATTCTTTAAAAGCGTTTCTATATCATCTCCGTGATAAGGATAAAGACTAATCCCTATACTGGCTGAAATGAACAGTTCGTATTCATTGATTGTAAATGATTGCTTTAAAATATCCAACATTCTTTCAGCTACTTTTACAGCATCTTGATGTTTTTCTATGTTAGAAAGCAATACTGTAAACTCGTCACCGCCCATACGAGAAATAATATCATCCTTAGAGATACACTTATTTAGCCTGGCTGCTGCCTCTCTAAGCAACTGATCACCAGTTGCATGCCCTAATGTATCATTTATAATCTTAAATTGATCAAGGTCTAAAAATAAAATAGCAATTTTCCTTTTATTCGTATCTGCTTTTTTTATTGCAGCCGCTACTCTCTCATTGAAGAAAATTCGGTTGGGTAATCCTGTCAAAGTATCATAGTAGGCCATATGTCTAATTTTTTCTTCTGCTTTCCGATGCTGTGTGATATCAATAGCAGAACCAACTACTTCTTTAACAACACCTCCTTCTATGATAGGAGATAGGGTTACATAAAAAACGCTGCGCTTAATCTTAACATCAAAGTTTTCCACTTCTCCATTAAAAGCTTTTATAAAATAACCTTCTATATAGTTAGCGAGCTTTTTAGGTGAGAATTCTTTAAGCGTCTTGCCATAAACGTCTTTGGTGCTTATCCCCAATTTCGTGGCCAGTTTTCCTCCAAAAAGAATAAAAACAATATTGCCTTTTACATCCTTTTTCAATTTAAAAACAAGATTTTGCAGATTTTGTACCATTTTTCGAAGATCATCCTTCAAAATATCCTGCAAAGCTTGTTCCGCCTCTATACGTCTTAATGCTCCGCCAATACTTATTGCAGCTATTTTTAAAGTATCCTTTTCCACTTTAGACCACCTTCGTTCTTTCAAACGAACATCGAACCCCATAAAACCCCCAAAATTATGGTCAATGAATATAGGAATAATTAATATAGATAGTATATCTTTAGAACGAAGGATTGCTCTTTCAGCTTCAAGAAAATCCTTGGCAGATCCACAAATACTTTCACCAGAAGACAGTACATCATACCAATATGTAAGGGCTGTTTCTGTATAAGAAATATTTTGCAAATCTGGATTATCTAGCTGTGATTCCACACCCTCCCTGCACCATTCATAACACTGACTCGTCACCAGTTCCTTTGTATCCTCACTTATATGATTGCGAAAGATATACACCCTATCAGCCATCGTTGTTTCACCTAATATCTCCAATGCCTTATAAAAAGCGAAGGCATACTCCGTCGTCTTCAAAAGCTCATTGGTGGCATTGGTAATACCCTTTAGTAATCTTTCTCTATTCAGTAATTCTTGTTTCATCCGCATCCGATCTTTTACACTGTTTAAAAAAGCATTGAACCCAGTAACCAACTCACCAATTTCATCATTAGCGTGTATTTCTAGTTTACTACTTGTCTCCATGTTTCCCTCCTGGAGTTTTTTAAATAGTTCAGTTATTTTTCTGATGGGAAACAAATATTTTTTTGATATTAAACTTACAAATAGCAAAAGTGTTAGAAAGTAAAAAATCATAAGCAAAATTAAGTTATTGGTAATAACTGAGGTTTTTCTATTAATCGTACTTAACGGTATAAGCGTTATGGTCCTCCATCCGCTCTTGTTGGAACTTATATAAGTAACCATGGTTTCTTCACCATCAATATTATGTATAAAGCTGCCGCTATCCCTGCTTAGTTTTTCTACAAAGGAAGGATTTATTTCTCGCCCTACCATCCCTTTATCCGGATGATGAACAATACGATTCTTATTATCAACAATCATATACAGTGCTTCTTCAAAAGTATTGTTTTGAATATTTTCTGTAAAAGCATCAATAGCATAATTAATCATCAAAAACCCTATTGCTTTTTCTTTCATTGTATCTGTATCTACTATCTTAATTACTTTTGATGCAGTAACCACCTTATTGTGCTTAGAGTTAAAGTGAATATTATCCTCTATGCCATGCCACATCAAAATGGAATTCATTTCCATCGACTCTTCAAAAAGGTTTTGCTGTAAATTCCTATTAATATTACGATAATTTAATGTTTCTCCCACGTGATAGTGGGCACCATTCATAGAAAACAAGTCAATAGAAACCAGCCCTTTAAGATTTGAATATCCGCTTAATAGATAACCGATCTTCGCCTGTGCCGCTAATCTATTATAACTATTATCATTATTTTCATTCATCAGCGTATTTCTAATGTCATCTAATCCAGATAAGTTAATAATTAAGCTCTCAATATTCTGCATAACTAACTCAAAATTTTTTTCCTTATTATACATGATGTCATAAGTAAATTTATTTATTTCTTGCTTAAACATACTATTAGTTTTATGATATACAAGCAATCCATATAATGAGGTAGGAAGTATACAGCCTATAAAGAGATAGATAAACACTTTTTTAGTCATATTTACTTTTAGTTGTTTTCTTCCCATAATAAAACCCTTTCCTAAACATATTTCAGTACAAAATCTAAAAGAATTACCTTAGACTTTCTATGTCAACTACTTTTATTGGAATAAGAGTTTTTTCCGGTACACCCTTACCCTCAATCATCTTTACCGCATACATTACACCTGTATACCCTTGAAGATCTGCCTGTTGGTCAATCGTTACCTTCATAGCACCCTTTCTTATCGCCTTTTTTGCTTCTTCAAGAGCATCGAAACCAGCAATCAATACATTTTCTTTATTTTCTTTCACCAAGTACTCAATGACACCTAGCGCCATCATATCGTTGGCACAGAAAATTATACCGATGTCAGGATGCTCTTTGAAAATCTGACTTATTACAGAGAAGGCCTCATCAATTTTCCAGTTAGCAGTCTCTATAGCTACTAAATCAATATTTTTATTCTCTTCAAAGGCTTTTAACGCTCCTTTTTTACGTTCTTCTGAATTTTTAGCACCTAAAATGCCTTCTAGGATGATAGCTTTTGTAGGTTTTGTAACTTGATCAGCAATGTACTTCGCCGCTTCATAGCCTCCTTGTTGATTATCTATACTTATAAAAGGCACATTTATTAAACCCATTTCTTTAGATATTTGGAAGTCCAGCTTATTATCTATATTTACTATTGCTATTTTCGCATCCTGTGCTTTCTTAAGTACAGGAATAAGTTCTGTAGAATGTCCCGGTGCTATAACAATGGCATCTACCCTCAACTTTATTAGTTCTTCTACAATAGCAATCTGTTGTTGAATGGAGGTTTCTTGTGCACCAGTTCTAACCAAAAGACGAATGCCTAATTCCTCTTCTGCTTTCCGTGCCCCCAATTCCATATCAATAAAAAATGGATTTGTTAGAGTCTTCATAACCAACCCTATGGTTGTTTTAGCGCTTTCTAAAGCATCCTTGTCTCCCTCTTCTTTGGTATGATCTTCTATAACAAAACCCTCTACATTCTCATCAGGGGCTTTACTACAACTAGAAAAAATAATTGCTATCAATAGTAGTATCATATAGATACCTACTTTTTTCATAAAAAACATCTCCTTACCATCTATCCTATTTTCACTGAAGCAGGCTTCCTAATCTCTTGCTTTCATTAAAAAATTTCACTTTCAGTTATAATTTAGTTCAACAAAAGTCCAAGAAATCCTCTTAATATTTAGCTTTTCTTCCTTTTCCTGCCACCTTTGTCTTTAAATGATAGATATACACCTCCATACTTAAATTCTAATAGACATTGTTTATCTTTGCATCCTTGGCCAAAACTGTAACCAAAGTTAGAATACGGCAATTTATAGGTCTATACTTTTAAAATAATTACCCCATATCCTAGATATGGGGTAATGAATCATGAAAACATAGCTATATTCTTGCTTTTACAGTGAGCTCAGATTTTCCTTCGTCAGTTTCGTAGGCTTCCAAATGCTTTGATTTATCTTCTCCAAGACCAACTTATATATTTCTTGGTTATCTGCCTGTAAAAAAACCTTTACTGCATTGGCATCTTCAGCACTAGGCGCTAGATGGGGTATGCCACTCATCCAAAATTGAATCTGTCCCATCATTACTTCCTTATTCTCAAACTCTCCTGAAAAAAGTTTCCCAGTCTGAATTTTATCGATCGTTTCCTGAACCACTTCTTCTATTTCTTTTCTCTCTGCAGCATAAGGGAAAGTACTAAACCCTGTTATATACCAGTTTTCCCCCTGTTTTATTAATTCTAAAGCGTAATCCATTGCAACGCCTCTGCCATAGGGATTTTTTGTATTTACACCAATCGTTATAGACGCATTATTCCCATTGATTTCATAATGCTTTAGATGAATCTCCATAACATAATCCGAATTTTGTGATTTATGATTTCTTTCTTGAAACATCTTTTCCATATCAAAATAGGCCCATTGCTCTGGTAAACTAGTATTCTTAAAGTAGTTTTGTAGATGGTTCCAGTTCTTTACTCCCCGAAGCTCCAAATCATAAAATATACGCATTGCTCCCCTAACTGTTATAAAGATCTCCTGCAGCTCATCTCTTTCTTCATTCTCTATAGAACTATTATCCTTCCCCAGCTTATTTTGGAGAAAATCCACCTGCTGCCATTCTGATCCACTAATGTAACCAGATTTCCCATCAGGCAATACTGCAATACTAGCACCATTAACCGCTAACTTTTTTAATTCATTTCCATTACTGCTCACAATATACAAGTAAAATAAATTTGCTTCAACATCTTCTGTTTTTGTAGTATAAGCAATTTTTCCATCATCAATAAACTTAACATCATAAATATACTCTTTTGTTAAAGTGATTATTTTATCTGAAGCATTAATGTCCGGGACATAATATAAGCCAAACCCCCTCTCACCCACTACCACCAGAGACTTTTGATAGGCATCCCTAAAGATCCCTGAAATTAAACTTTTAATAATTTTTCCCTGTTTGTCCAGAATCACTGTTTTTGTATCACCATTGGTTAAATCCCACTTTGTTCCGTAATAATAATTGCTATCTAATTTTCCCTTATAATAAGTCTCCTCTCTTGTCTCATAGGCTTCTACCTTCTTTTGAGAGTTTAAGTAGTAAATGCTAGCATTTGCCAAGTCAGGTTGCTCCGAGTAAAGTTTATTTTCATCAATGGGCGACCAAAAAAAGTTGGCAATGTTATCTTGCGTCAGCTTTTCTTCCATAACAGTCGTTTTGCTTTTTACGTTGTAAATAGTCAATCTTTCACCGCCACCAAAAGCTACCATATTCTCCTCTGTATTCCACAGCACCTTAGAAATAAAAGGGATATTTTCTGCGATAATCTCCTGTTCCTTACTTTCTATATCCTCCTTAATAACTCTGACTTTCTCTCTCGTCTCTCCTTTGATTACTTGAAAAGAAGTATCTGATTCCATCTTCTCCATAAAATACATTTCTTTTCCATCTGGAGAAATTGTCAACAATATTCGGTTTGAATCATATTGACTCATTAAGCTTTGGTTGACATATTTTTGAAAAGGGATTCTCCCCTCAATATTTAACATATCCCCTAGCTGTTCTTCAGAAAAATGATCCTCTTTCATGACATAAACTTGTCCTTCCTTTATTTCCTGTTGCGTACAACCTACCAAGATGAAGATAAAGAAAAGAAAAAAGATTGCTCTTTTCATGCTATCATTCCTTCCATCGATTTCTCCTTCATTATACATTTTTTAAGGTACAAAGAAAAGAGACCTCTGTTTTAAGAGGTCTCTTTAATCATCTATAATATTAGCTTTATTCTGCTTTTTCAGCTTCTACATCTGCAGCGTCAGCATCAGCATCTTCTTCAGCATCAGTTTCTTCTTCAACTTCAGTTTCTTCTTCAGCTTCTACATCTGCATCTACATCTGCATCTACATCTTCAACTTCAGCATCTACTTCTTGTTCTTGCTCTACTACTGGTTCACCTTGGTCTGCTGGCTCCTCAGTCTTGCTACAACCAACTAATGCAGTTAGTCCTAACATAAGCGCTAATAAGATTGCAAATACTTTTTTCATGATTAACATCCTCCCTCGCTATTTATTCTACAAGAGTTATTATAGCAGGGAGTTTTATCCAACTTGACTCCGACTTGTAAAATTTTTGTAACATTTTCCATGAAAAATAATTTTCATTTTTGTACCTACGCCAACTGCACTTTCAATTTTGAGTCTAGCACCATGCTCCTCTATAATTTGGTAGCAAATAGCTAAGCCTAAACCTACGCCCCCTTCTTTTCTAGAGCGTGATTTATCTATACGATAAAAAGGCTCTATGACCTTCTTTGTTTCCCATTCTTCCATACCCTTCCCTTCATCCATCACAAAAACACATGTTTCCTCTAACGTTTTTTCTACGCCTATTGTTACCTTTTTTCCTCTGCTACTAGCATTTATAGCATTATCTACTAAATTCGTAATAACAATCTTGAATAAATCCTTATCCAATAAAATTTCCTCGTCTTCTCCTTTGACCTCTAAAATTATCCCTTCCTTCTCCGCTTTTACTTCCATGATATTCTGCACCTGTATTAATAGCGACATAATTTTTTCTCGATTCAGTTGCAACGGATTTTCTCGAATCAGGATCATATCCATCAAAGTTTTAGCCACCTTAGACATACGATTCCCTTCAGAATAAATATAACTCAAACTTTTTTTAAATACTTCAGGATTATATTTTGCTTTTAATAAATATTCTGCATAGCCGATAATAGATGTAAGAGGCGTACGAAGCTCGTGGGTGAGGTTATCAATGAAACGTTGCTGACGTTGTCCTTCTGCCTTTAACTGGTTCATTTTCTGCTCAATCTTATCCGCCATGATATTAAATTGTTCCGCTAAAAGGCCCACTTCATCTTTTCTATTTACTTTTACCCTCACATGATAGTTTCCTGACGCAATATTTTTAGCCGTTAAGCTCAACTGCCTAAAGGGCTTTAGAAGAAATTTACTCAACCCCCATGTAATCAATGCTACAAAGGCAAGTCCTATAAGTCCTGTTCTTATAAAAAGCAAGTATTGTTCCCGCCGATGATGATCTACGTGGGAAATATCTTTTATAAGAGATAAAATAATTTTTTCCTCATCAATTTCTAAAACATTTGAAACGAACAAATAAAGTCCCTCTTCATCCCTTCGCAAAACAAAATTTTTTTGCCCTTTTAAAGCTATAGCAAGCTCTTCTCTAGAAAAAAACCAAGCTCTAGGAGCGTTTGTAGCTAGAAGATTCAACTTTTCATCAAATATCTCTAGATAGTTTCTATCCGTCTTAACCATATCCACCATACTCTTGCTGTAATTTTTTAATTCAATCTTTTCTACAGCTATTCTTTGGTTATTTAGTAAATACAGCGCTAATGTTGAGTGAAGATTACTCTCTTCTTCTAAACTGCGCTCTATTTCCTTTTTTACTAAGCTTTTATATGTATTTTCTGTAACTACCATTCCTGTTACCGTCAAAGAAACCACGTAAATTCCCATGCAAAGAAGAAAAATTTTCCAGCTAAACTTCATTCTCTAATCCTCCATCCGATAGCCTACTTTATAAACAGTTTTTATCTTATCGGTTTCCAACTTATTTCTAAGCCGCTGTATATGCATATCCACAGTCCTCGTATTTCCTTCGAATTCATAGCCCCATACTAGCTCTAACAATCTCTCACGAGACATCACATTTCCTTTGTTTTCAATCAGTAAACGCAACAAATCAAATTCTTTGTAAGTTAAATCTACCTCTTTTCCTGCCTTTAAAACCTTCCACTGTTCTAAACAAATCTGGATATCATCTATGATGATCTCTGTTTTTTCTTTTCCTGCTCGTCTCAAAACAGATTTAATCCTTGCCAACAGCTCTACAGCTTCAAAGGGTTTTGTTACATAGTCATCTGCCCCCATATCTAAACCCTTTACTTTGTCCTTCAGCCTGTCCTTGGCAGTCAACATAATTGTAGGAATGTTTTTCTTTAAAAGAATGGGCAAAAGCTCATAGCCATCCTGTTTAGGAAGCATAACATCTAAAAGCGCTAAATCTACTTTTTCATTGTTTATATACTCAAGCCCCTCTTCTCCATCACAAGCTTCTAATATTTCATAACCTACCATAGACAAATTTAACTTAATTAGTTCTCGGATAGGCTCTTCATCTTCTATAATTAAAATCACACTCATAGACTTCACCTCATTTTCACTAGTTTTGTTACTTCACCTAGAATTTTATTTTATTAAGGATGTTTTTGCAAGGAGATTTTTAACCAATAAAATAAAGCTTGACTTTTAGAAAACATTCTCTAAAAGTCAAGCCCTGTTCTTTTTTGTTATATATATTGTTCTATAAAGGCTTCTATTACCTCTGCTGTGTTCATAGCCAGCACCTGATCTACTGCTTGCTTCATTTTATCATAGGATAAATTTTGAATTTGATTTCTTGCTGAAAGTATAGATCCCGCACTCATACTAAACTCATCAAGTCCCATTCCCAATAGTATTGGAATCAATCGCTTATCTCCTGCTGCCTCACCACACATTCCTACCCAAATCCCTGCTTTATGCCCATTGTCAATAATTAGCTTTATTAGCCTTAAAACGGCAGGATTGAAGGGATTATATAGATATGAAACCTTCTCATTCATTCGATCTACAGCAGTTGTATACTGAACTAAGTCATTGGTACCTATGCTAAAGAAATCTACCTCTTTTGCTAATAGATCAGAAATAATCGCTGCTGCGGGGATTTCAATCATGATGCCTACTTCAATATCCGACGCGTAATTTATAGCTTCCTTTTCCAGCTCTCTTTTTACTTCCTCCAACATTGCGTTGGCTTCTCTAATCTCCTCCAGAGAAGAAATCATTGGATACATGATTTTCAGGTTGCCATATACACTTGCTCTAAGCAATGCCCTTAACTGAGTTTTAAAAATATCCTTTTCTTTTAAGCATATTCTAATAGCTCTATAGCCTAAGAAAGGATTCATCTCCTTGGGTAGATTCATATAGGGCAATTCTTTATCTCCACCAATGTCTAGCGTTCTAATAACCACTGGCCTTTTTCCCATAATTTCTAGTACTTTTCTATATGCTTGAAACTGTTCTTCTTCTGTCGGCAAGGTCTTTCTATCCATATATAAAAACTCTGTTCGATATAAACCAATTCCCTCTGCACCATTCTCATTAGCTTTCTCAGCATCCATTGGATTTCCTATATTCGCCCCTAATTCTACCACTTTTTCATCCTTAGAAACTGTAGCACGATTTACTAACTTCATTAGTTCTCTTTTCTCAAGTGTTTCTCTTTCTTTGGATTTTTCATAGGATGTAATTACTGCCGCTTCTGGATTAATGATTACAGTCCCTTCATTACCGTCAAATACGATGAAATCTCCTGTTTTCACTTTCTCTGTTATACTTCCTAAACCTACTACAGCGGGAATTTCCATAGACCTTGCCATAATGGCACTGTGGGAAGTCCTACCCCCTATATCTGTGATAAATCCTAATACTTTACTTTTATCCATTTGGGCAGTATCAGAAGGCGTGATATCATGGGCTACGATAATGACCGGTTCCTTTAATTCGGTTAAGTTTAACATTTCTTTTCCAAGAAGATTAGTCATCATTCTTTGTCCTACGTCTCGAATATCAGCAGCCCTTTCTCTCATATATTCATCATCCATTGATTCGAAAATAGCAATAAAGTTTTTTAATGCATCCTCTAAAGCTGCTTCTGCATTCAATTTTTTTGATGAGATTTTCTCTTCAACACAGCTAATGAGTTCAGGGTCTTCTAAAATCATAATGTGGGCATCCAGTATACTTTTTTGTTCCTCTGTGGCCTTCATTTTGATAGATTCAATTTGTTCTTTTGATAGGTTTAAAGCTCTTTGAAATTTACTTTTCTCCTCTTCAATGTTATCTATAACAATAGACCGAACCACCAGCTCCTCTTTCTTTAAAACCAAAGCTTTTCCTATAGCAATTCCTGAAGAAGCGCCAATTCCTTTAAACATATTTTCAACTCCTACTCTTCACCAAAGTTAGATTCAAACAAGTCAATCACTGCTTTCAGTGCTTCTTTTTCATCTGATCCATCAACTTTAACTTCTATTTCCTCTCCTTTTTTAGCAGCCATAGCCATAATGCCCATAATACTTTTTGCATTTACTTCATGTCCATCTTTAATGAATAAAATATCACTTTGAAATTTGCCTATTTCCTTAACAATCAATGTAGCTGGCCTTGCATGTATTCCTGAAGAATTTTTTACAACAATTGTTTTTGTAATCATGATTTCCCCTCTTTCTAATTTATCTACACCATAGCTAGATATTAAAAATTAAAAATAGAATAGAGCTGTCTTCTATTCTATTTTTAAAATTTATCTATACCTCGCTAACTTTTTTCTTTAATAATCCTACTAAACATGCAGTAACGATAGTACCTACGGCAATTGCCACCATATATCCAACTAAATTTCCTACGGCATTTGGTATTGGCAACACGAAAATTCCTCCATGGGGTGCTCTTAATGTTGCTCCTAATGTCATAGATAAAGCACCTGCTGCCGCTGAGCCCGCCATAATAGAAGGTATCACTCTAAATGGGTCTGCTGCTGCAAAGGGAATAGCCCCTTCTGTAATAAAGGAAATACCCAATACCCAAGCTGCTTTACCTGCCTCAACCTCAGCTTTTGTAAATTTATTTTTAAATAAAACAGTTGCTAGAGCTAAACCTAGAGGAGGTGTCATTCCAGCTGCCATTACCGCAGCCTGTGGTTCAAAAACATTTGCTCCTAAAAGGCCTACTGCAAAGGTATATGCCGCCTTATTCACAGGCCCCCCCATATCAAACGCCATCATTGCACCCAATATCGTTCCCAGTAATAGAGCATTTGTACCGGTTAAGCTTTGGAGCCACGCCGTCATAGCATCCATGATTCCTTTTACTGGTGCTCCAATAACATAAATCATCAAAAGCCCCACAACTAATGAAGACAATAGTGGTAAAATCAATACTGGTTTTAAACCTTCGAATGCCCTAGGTAACTTTATTGCCTTCTTTAAAAAGTCAGCCGTGTAACCTGCAATAAAACCTGCAAGGATACCACCTAGAAAACCCGCTCCAATTTGTGAAGCAATCATTCCACCAATTAAACCAGGAGCCAGGCCAGGCCTTTCTGCAATGGAATAGGCAATATATCCAGCAAGAACTGGCACCATCAATGCAAAGGCTGCGCCACCTCCAATTTGCATTAACGCGGCAGCTAACGTTCCCTCTTGTTGAAAGGCTTCTATGCCAAATATGAAGGAAAGAGCAATTGCTAACCCCCCTGCTACGACTAGGGGCAGCATAAAAGATACGCCTGCCATCAGATGCTTGTAAGGACCACTTCTTTCCTCACTTCTTTTCTTTTTAATATCCTCCACTTGCTTCGATAAGTTTTGTTTTCCAGCCTCTAGCTTCAATGCTTTATCAATGATACTTCCTGGGTTTTTTATTGCTTCCGAAACTGCAACCTCTAAAATAGCTTTTCCCGCAAAGCGTTCTCTTGAAACCGTTGTCCCAGCTGCAATAATCACTGCATGCGCCTCTTGAACATCTTCTAGCGTTAATTCATTTTCTACCCCAACAGAGCCTTGGGTTTCAACCTTTATGTCAATTCCTTTTTCTTTTGCGGTTTTTTCCAAAGATTCTGCCGCCATATAGGTATGGGCTATCCCTGTAGGACAAGAAGTTATTGCTACTAATTTCATCATAAATCCCCCTTTTCTTTATAATAAGTGATTAGCTAAATACTTCTATTACTTCCTTTGCCTCTTTTGCCTTCATCAACTTTTCACGAATTTCTTCATGCATGAGCTTTCTTGATAACTGACTTAATACTTTTAAGTGTTCATTTGTTGAACTTTCTGGAACAGCAATGAGGAAAAAAATATAGCTTGCCTCATTATCCAAAGCCTCATAATCCACACCTTTCTTTGATTTTCCAAAGACAATCGATGGCTTTGTCACTGTATCTGACTTTCCATGAGGTATAGCAACCCCCATTCCGATACCGGTTGTCGACTGAGCTTCCCTATCCATTATTGTTTTAAAAAAAAGATCTTTATCTCTTACAATCCCCTCCCTTACTAATGGTTCAATTAATTCTTTGACTACTTCCTGTTTGCTTTCTGACTTTATATCTAAAATCATCAATTTTTCATCTAGTACGTCTTTGATTTCCATAAAAACACTCCTTTTTATCTTAATTTTTTCACATTTACTTTTTCTTTAAAATTCTCTATCTCATGAATTGCATGCAAGGTAGTACCCTTTTTTACACTTAAAGTCGCTGCTGCTACTGCTAATTTAAAAGTTTCTTCTAATGGATAATCCTTCATCATTCCATAGGCAAAGGCTGCTACCATCGAATCTCCTGCACCTACAGTGCTTTTTACTTCTACCGGAACACTTTCTGCTCTTAATACATTTTTCTTACTGACAAATACTGCTCCCTCTGCCCCCATCGACACCACGACAAACTGAATACCCTTCTCTATGAAACCTTCACAATGATTGATAATGTCATTTTCATTATTTATTTTAACTTTTAAAGAACTTTCTAATTCATCAATATTTGGCTTAATCATATAGGGCTTTGCATAAATTCCCTGCAAAAGCTGTTCTCCTTCAGTATCTAATATTGTTTTACAGCCTTTATTACTGGCAATCTCAATCAAGTGTGTATAAATGCTATTTGACAGCCCATCAGGAATACTTCCTGCAAAAACCATTACTTTACTTTTTTCAGCCCATTTTTCTACTAGATCATACAATCCCTTTAAATAAATTTTTTCTATACGTTTTCCTTTATCATTAATATCTGTTATGATACTTGTTTCAGTATCTATAATTTTTATATTGGTTCTAGTTTCTTGATCAACCCATACAAAGTCCGTTTCTATTCCCTTATCCTTTAACCACTGATTGATCCACCTCCCACTTTCTCCCCCTGCAAATCCAGTACTTAAAGTACTTGCGCCCAAAGATTTTAAAACCTTGGAAACGTTAATTCCCTTTCCACCAGCCTCTATTCTAGTACCTAATATTCTATTGACCGTGCCAGGCTTAAAACCATGAATCTCTATGGTTTTGTCAACTGCTGGATTTAGTGTTACAGTTGTAATCATGTCTGCCTCCTTAATTGTAGATAAGTCGTATATTCTTAGATTTATATTGTTCTATAATAGATCTCTCTATGCCTTTGCTTGTAATAATGCCATCGATTTCATCTATAGCCGCAATCCTTGCAAAAGATACCTTTCCAAATTTGCTGTGGTCTGCCACTACGTAAACCTCCTTAGCAGACTGAATCATCCTATTTTTTGTATGAGCTTCTTCTATATTTGGTGTTGTACATCCTTCCTTAATTGTAATGCCATTGGCGCCAATAAAAGCTTTATCTACACTAAACTGTCCTATAATCCTGTCTGTTATCGGTCCTACAATTGAAAGAATTTCCTTACGTATATGCCCCCCTGTTACCACTACATCAACATCCTTATTTTTTGATAGTGCTAAAGCTATCAGTATGGAATTGGTCAATACAGTAACATTTTTAGCTTGTATATTCTTTGCAATTTGAAGCGTAGTTGTCCCTGCATCTAAGATAATCGTATCATTATCTTGAATAAAAGCCGCTGCTTTTTTACCAATTTCCATTTTTTCTTCTATATTAACAAGTTCTTTTTCATCCATCGTAGGTTCAAAACTGGTGGTTTCCAATTTCACTGCCCCACCATGAGTCCTTTTCAATAGTCCAGCTTGCTCTAAATCCTGCAGGTCTCTTCTAATTGTAGACTCTGACACCTGCAGTTCTTCAGTTAAATCACTGACTTCAATACGATAATTACTATTCACAATTTCTAGAATCTTTACTTTTCGCTCTTCTGCAAACATTTTTCTTCCTCCATAAAATGTATTTCTTGAAGTAACGCTATTTGATCATTGTGACTGTTTTTGATTGTTTTTGATTAATTATGATTATATCATCACTTATTAGCGATGTCAATTGATTATTTATAATTGTTTTTGATGCAAACCTCTTCTGCTCTTTGTGCATACCACAATCCCACTAGAGGTCAAACATCAGGTATCATCCTTTCATCTTTAAATCAAAAGCGAGCATGCTTAAGCATGCTCGCTTTTGATCGCTTCATTATTTAAAATAGTTTACACCAGCTTCAAATATTCTAAAATCTTTTTTACCGTAGACATTTTTATGCACATAATTTCCTACACGCTCCACATGTCCCATTTTACCAAAAATTCTGCCGTCTGGAGAAGTGATTCCTTCTATTGCTTCTATCGATCCATTGATATTATACTTGCCATCATAGGTAGGCAGACCCTCCTGATCTACATATTGTGTAGCAACTTGTCCCTTGGTAATTAACTGTTGGACGACTTCCTCACTTGCATAAAAGCGTCCTTCACCATGGGAAAAGGCAGTTTCATAAATATTACCAACCTCTTCATTTGCAAGCCAAGGTGATTTTACGGAAGCTACTTTAACACTGGCCATACGAGACACATGACGATTAATTTTATTAAAGGTCAAGGTTGGTGAATCCTCCTGTAGGTCTCTTATCTCTCCATAAGGCAGCAAGCCTAACTTAATAAGAGCTTGGAAGCCATTGCAAATTCCTAGCATCAAACCATCTCTCTCATGAAGAAGCTTCATTACTTCTTCTGCTACCTTAGGATTTCTTAAGACAGATGCAATAAATTTCCCAGAGCCCTCCGGCTCATCTCCTGCACTAAAGCCTCCTGGCAAAGCCATAATCTGTGCTCTTTTAATTTTTTCAACCATTTCTTCGAGTGAAGCAACAACATTACTTTGGTTTAAGTTCTTAAATACCATCGTTTCTACAACTGCTCCCGCCTTTTCAAAGGCTATATGCGTATCTATTTCGCAATTGGTACCCGGAAAAACAGGTATAAACACCCGTGGTTTTGCTACTTTAACGCTAGGACGTTTGATCTCCCGATCATAATAAACAATCACCTTTGCCTTTCCTTCCTCCTGATGAACAGTTGGAAAGATTGATGCTAATCTAGATTCCCAGGAAGCAAGGGCTTCCGACATCGGTATAACCACATCTCCTACTTCAAAAGAAGCTTCTTCTTTTGTCATCCCCACAACTGTAAATCCGTCTCGCGTTACAAGTTCTTCAGCTACTTCTTCTGTTACTTCAAGGAGTATACTACCATAAGCCTCTTCAAAAACATTCACTGATTGTGTAAGTTTCACACCAATCCCATTGCCAAAGGCCATCTTACTAATAGCAGCACATATACCACCTTTGCCTACAGCGTAGCTGGATAAAACCTTTCCTTCTTTTATATAGTTGTAAATATGACGATATCCTGCTAGCAAATGGTCAAAATCTACCACGTCATACGCATCCCTCTTAGCATAAAATTGTACCAAAGTGGAATTCGTTTGTTTTAATTCAGGGGTAACGACCTGTCTTACATCCACTGGCGTTACGGCAAATGCAATAAGGGTTGGAGGAACATGAATATCTTTAAAGGTTCCCGACATAGAATCTTTACCTCCAATAGCCGCTACGTTAAATTTACTTTGTGCATAGCTGGCTCCTAACAATGCACTGTAAGGTTTACCCCATTTTTCAGGTGTGTCACCTAGCTTTTCAAAATACTCTTGAAGGGACAATCTGACCTTTTGATAATCCCCACCCGTCGCTAAGATTTTTGCTATAGCATCTACCACCGCATATAAGGCACCATGGAAAGGTGACCATTTTGCCAGCTGAGGATCATAGCCATAACTCATCATAGAGCCTGTATTGGTCTCTCCCTTTAAAACAGGTATTTTAGCTACCATCGCTTGTATCGGTGTATTATAGTGAGTGCCTCCAAAGGGCATTAAAACTGTGCCGCTGCCAATGGTATTATCAAACCTTTCTACTAAACCCTTCTGAGAGCAAACATTTAAATCATTTAGCGTATCAAGCCACTGTTGTTTTATGGATACCTGAGACTTAATACTATTAAAGTAAGTCTGCTGCTTTGGCGCTTTAATACAAACATTGGTCTCGCCTTGAACGCCATTAGTATCTAAAAAGGCTCGGGAGAGATTAAGAATTTCTTGTCCTTGCCACTTCATTACAAGCCTTCCTGTATCTGTAACGTTCGCTACATGTGTAACTTCTAAGTTTTCCTCGTGACAATAACTTTGGAAGGCCTCTAAATCTTTTGGTGCTATCACCACTGCCATTCTCTCTTGAGATTCCGATATAGCGATTTCTGTTCCGTCCAAACCTTCATATTTCTTCTTCACCGCATCTAAGTTAATCTCTAAGCTATCTGCTAGTTCTCCAATAGCTACAGAGACGCCCCCTGCTCCAAAGTCATTGCATCTTTTGATCATTTTAGACAATGCTGGTATTCTAAACAATCGCTGAATCTTTCTTTCTACAGGTGGGTTACCTTTTTGAACCTCCGCACCACAACTGCTTAAACTCTCTTCATCATGTTCCTTTGATGAACCGGTTGCTCCTCCAATGCCATCTCTCCCAGTTCTTCCTCCTACTAACAAAATAATGTCCCCTGCAGTTGGACGTTCCCTTACCACATTTGCTTTTGGCGCTGCTCCTACCACTGCGCCTACCTCCATACGTTTAGCAACAAAATCCGGGTCATAAACCTCTGAAACGATGCCTGTAGCTAGTCCTATTTGATTGCCATAGGAGCTAAAACCTGCAGCAGCTTGCTGCGTAATCACCTTTTGTGGTAATTTTCCTTCTAACGTATCTGTCAAAGGTACTGTAGGATCCGCTGCCCCTGTCACCCGCATACTATGATAAACATAACTTCTTCCCGATAGAGGATCTCTGATAGCACCCCCTAAACAAGTGGCAGCGCCGCCAAAAGGCTCAATCTCTGTAGGATGATTGTGGGTTTCATTTTTGAACATCAGCAACCAAGGCTCTGTCTCTCCATCGATGTCTACAGGTATTTCAATACTGCATGCATTAATTTCCTCAGATACATCTAGATCTTCAAGCTCACCTTTTTTTCTTAAACACTTCATATTAATGGTGGCAATATCCATTAAACAGTCTCGACGATCTTTACCTTCATAAACAAAACTTCTATCTGCTAAATAAGCTTCATAAGCATTTTTTATTGGCTGATTGATAGGCTGATCCTCAATGCTTACTTCTTGTACCGCTGTTAAAAAAGTGGTGTGACGACAATGATCTGACCAGTAGGTATCGATGACTTTTAATTCTGTAATGGTAGGATTTCTTCTTTCCTCGGTTTTAAAGTATTCTCTGACAAAAATAAGGTCTTCAGCAGTCATAGCAAAACCCATTTTTTCTTTGTACAGTGCCATCTCTTGATCATCTAATGCCATAAATCCCTCTACTGTTTCAACTGTGTCAGGGGTAGCATAATTCATTTTTAATGTAGTAGGTATAGCTAAGGAAACTTCCCTTGATTCTACAGGGTTAATCAGATAAGCCTTAATACGTTCCATATCTTCAGCATTAAGGGCACCCTTTAAAACAATGGCTTTAGAAGAAACAATCACAGGTGCATCCTCTAATGTAATAATCTCTACACACTGGCCAGCAGAATCTGCCCGCTGATCATATTGCCCAGGTAATAGCTCAATTCTAAAGGCTTGTTCCTCTTCTGAAATAGCTATAGTATCCTCTGTTACCACATCAACATTAGGTTCAGATAAAACAAGTCTCTTAATATCCTCAAGCCGCTCTATATTCACATCTTCTAGATCATATATATTGACAATTCTAACATTTTCTAATGTTTTTAGATTCAAAGTGTTAATAAGATCTTTCTTTAAACTTTCTGCTTCGACATTAAATCCGAACTTTTTTTCAACACAAATTCTTTTGACCATTTTCTACCTCCTAGTCTAATCATTGAAAATCCTATAATGACAAAATTTATCTTAATTTATTGTAACACAAAAACACAGAAAATGAAATGAATATTTACAATAAAGTACGCCAGGAAGTGAACACCCCCTGGCGAAAGCTTTTTTCCTACTTAGTTCATGTTTCTGTTTTCAGGGTATAAATCCCTACCGTTAAGCTTCGAAAGAGGTAGTTTCTTGCCTCATATAGATCATCGATGCAAAAATTTGCAGATCAAACTTTGATTCCCAGATGTATCATCTTACTGAAGGGAGTTCCCTGAATTTTCAGGTTTTTTCATTTATCATCATTCCAGCAACTTCTCCATCCACAGGGCCATCATACTGCTTATTGATAGCATTCTTCGAAGGGTGTTTTATGTTTTTAAAGGCTTTATATAGTCTTATTACCATTCCTTTAACTGGTTCAAATAAAAAGGTTAAGGTATTGGAATAGTCTTTTACCTTTTTGGCAAAAACCTCTTCTTCCATCACCATCTCTTTTTCTTCGTTTATGGTTATGCCAATCTCTGCTAAGGGATCTCTAAAAATCTCTAGAATTTCTTCAATCCCTCTAATATGATTTGTTCCTAAAACCTTATCTAACATTTTCAAGGAATTTATGGCATCATTATACTTTTCTATAAGGTTTTTCATATGTTCCATAAACTGGTCGTCATGATAATCTAACTCCTTTATAGCTTCTTCCAATTTCCTATGATTATGGTAAAATTTTTTATATTCTCTCTTTAGTTCCTCTAAGTTTTCATAAAAAGTATCTGACATCATTAAATAACCTGCAGACGGAAAAGCGGTTTGATTTTTTACTTTGTCTACAGGCCCCACCGCTTCTGTTCCTTCAGCCCTATTTACACTGCGAACCCTATCTACATAAAGATTATGTATCCTCCTATTTGCAACCGAGGAAACTTTTGTTGTTCTCGTCATTCCCTTCACCCCTTTTATAGATATATACCCAATTTCCCCCCTTTCATCACCTGCTCTATGTAGAAAAAACAATCTTCTTTTCTCTATTTTATTATATCTATTATAGATATAAGCCTATGAATTTTAATATACTAAGAGCTACATTTGCAGTCCTTGGCAAAGATAATACTGTGCGCTACATAGAATATACTTCAGAAGTCACTAATCACCCAAATTACGATCAAGCATTAGAAGAGGTGCAAAAGCTTCTTTAGGCAAAGATACACCCCTTTTGTTATAAACAAAAGGGGTGTATCTTTATCTACTTCTATAGGTGATGATGGTAGTTTACAAGTTGTTGCTCTTTCGCTAAATCAATGACCCTATGGCATAAGCGTTTCATAAGGTTTTTTTCATGACTGACTACTAAAACACCTATATTTTGCTTCCTTGCCACATCAAGGATTTCACGAAAAAATCTCATAACATTTTTGTTTGATGAAAGCAAATATAGATTATCAAAATCTTCTTCATTAAAGTAGCGTAAATAAATTCTTTCCGTCTCTAATACGATATCTTTATCATGAATCATTTTTAATACACCTAATCTAACAAAATAGTTCCATTAATCGAAAGTAGTTTTATAATATTTCTTCCAATATACTAACAGCATCTTTTATTAATTTCGGACAGACATTTTTAAATAATCCCTTTTCATGTGCCTGCTTGAATCCATCTTCTGTGCTTGTATCATATCCAAGTAGCTCTTTACATATAATTGTCTTATTTAGATTTATAAATCTTTGGTTAAATTCCTTGACGTACTGATAGATTAATTCTTTTGACTTTTTATCATCTGCTCCATGCTGACCACCCTTAAGGCCTAAAATCATTATTGCTCCTGTTACAACCCCACATACTTCTCCTTGGCGCATTCCGCCGCCGAAACCACATGATATTTTTAGTGCTATTTCCTTATCTAATCCCATTTCTTCACTAAATGCCAAACAAACCGATTGTGCACAATTACATCCCTGGTTAAACAATTGAAGTGCCTTATCTGATTTATTCACGCTACCCCTCCTTTAAACTTAAAATGAAAAACTTCGTTTTTAAAAATCACAGTTCCTAAATACACCCGGCAATCTAAGCTCCTATTATTTCTTTCTGCTTTTTTTTACTTAAGGAATTCAATACTGATTCATAGGACATATCTATCATTTCTTTTAAAACATCATCAGGCACATCACCATCTAGATATACTGAGTTCCAGTGTTCTTTGTTCATATAGTATCCTGCCACAATATGTTGATGTTGTTCACGCAAAAATTTCCCAAATTGTGGCTCGCATTTTAAAGTAGTAATCGCTTTATTATTTTTGTCTCCACCTTGCAAGGCGAACATTTTTCCTCCTATGAGGTATCTTGTTGCATCCCATTCTACCTTAAAGTCTTTTTCTACTCCTTTTTTTGAAAGGCAGTATTCATCAAGCCATTCATATTTCATAGAAATCATCCTCATTTCCAATTTTATAAATCAAAATAATTTGATGATCTTCTCCTTGTGATAAGCGAGCTTTTATTCCATTTAATGGTATATCCGCTTCAGGTAATTTTAAGATTGGTTCAGGAAATAGTTCTTTCATTATATATAATCATCCTTTCTTTTCAACACTAACATTATAGACATCTACAATGGTTCAAAACAGGGTCCACTTAGCTTTTCTTCTCGAGCACTGATTTACACATTCTTCATGCTTTACCCCGTTAAACTTAGAATAACAGTACTCTATAATTCTTCATAAAAATAAGTGCATCCTGCTTACTTTACTGGCTCATTTGGCTCATTACATCTTCTTTTTCTTCTTTCTCATCCTTTTCATCTTTTTTATCTACATGATCAGATTCTGCTATCTCATTAATTTGATATCTTTTAAAAGAACCGTATATTTCTATCTTTTTAAAGATTTTTAAATACAGCTTAAATGGCAGGTATGAAAATATAGATAGTATTGCACCAAATAATGCACATAAAAGCGTAGAAAGAACTATACTCACACCACCAGCAATTTTTCCAGTAAATTCTATGACTCTAAGATTCACATAAAAGTTTTCTTGAAATAGACCTATTATAAATGTAAAAAGTCCAACAGTAATTCCAAGCATAATACAAATGGTACAAATAAATTTTATAAATGAGCCAAATTTAATCCTCTTAATATCAATTCTTTCCATCAGGCAATCCTTCTTTCTTTAGTTTTTTTACAAATACTTTTTTATCGTAACTTCTATATACTCCTTCATCATCACAGTAGATACACCAGTAGTCTTTTATTCTTTATCATTAATTTTATCAATGTCCATCGAATCTTATCACCTCTTTTCTAGAAAAGTACTTTTAAAATAATTCTACAGATGATATACATATCCTTCTATTTTTTGAAAATAATAGAAAAATCATTGTGACTGATTTGCTTATCAAGAAATAATCATGTAAAAACCCTTATGAAATATAAAAGGGATCTATCTATAATAGTATCGTATTATGATAGACCCCTGCTTTTTTATTATACAGGTTAAAATATTCTTTTTTGATTCCTCTATTCTAAGAAGCTTACTATCCGTTTTTTTACCTTAATAAGCTAATTTCTAATTCATACAATTCATTGATTACTTATGTATCTTTTGGAAATGTTAATGATGGTATAATATGCTGCTAAAAAATTAGCGTGTTTGCGTAAAGAGAGTTTTATGCGTTAAGTGCATCTTTTACAAATCCTTTATCCCTATAGCACATCCATCATCTCTAAAACACTTTTATAGTACGCTAACCCAGTTTCTAATATAGACTCATCAAAGTTAAATTTATTAGAATGAAGGGGATGTACAAAATCCTTTTCTATGTTTTTACTTCCTAAAAACATCATTACCCCAGGAGTACTTTCTAAATAAAAACTAAAGTCTTCTACTACCATGGTAGCTTCAGCTTCCACCACATGAAATTTATTTAGACGAGACTTCAAAAGACCAACAAGGGTTTCATCATTGATTACAGCTTTGTACCTTGGGGCAAACCTACAATTCACCTTCACACCAAAAGCGTTTTCTATGCCATGATTAATTTCTGTAATCCTTTCAAGAATTTTACTAAAACTTTTTTCTGAAAAAGTTCTTATGGTTCCTCCGATTTTTACTTGATCACAGATAATGTTTTTAGCCTTTCCTCCTTCGATGGTGGTGAGAGATATCAAGGATTGGTCCATTGGAGAAAGGGATCTTGACAAAATACTCTGATATTGGCTTATTAGCTGGCTAGATGCATAAATTGAGTCTAGAGCATTTTGAGGCAAAGCCCCATGAGCGGCCTTGCCAATGATTTCAATGTCAATATCCGCATTCATCGCCATGAGAGCACCAGCTTTTAGGGCAATACTATGCTCCTCAATAGAGGGCATAATATGAAGAGCAAAAATGGCATCGCAGGGATAATCTTTAAAAAGGCCCTTCTCAAT
Organism: Clostridium formicaceticum; assembly: GCF_001854185.1. Lineage (NCBI taxonomy): Bacteria > Bacillati > Bacillota > Clostridia > Peptostreptococcales > Natronincolaceae > Andreesenella > Andreesenella formicacetica. Next base: position 2,734,625 of record NZ_CP017603.1, on the reverse strand, counting down.
GAGCTTTTTTGCTCCCCCTTCAAATTCCTCCGCAGGTTGAAAGATAAAAAGTACATTTTCTTTCGTTTCAATTGCAGATAAGTATTTAGCAAGTCCCAGCAAAATGCTTATATGACCATCATGTCCACATGCATGCATATTACCGTTTTGTGACTTAAAATCAATATTATTTTCTTCCATCACTGGCAACCCATCAATATCTGCTCTAAATCCAATGGTTTTATTTCCAGTACTGCCCTTTTTAAAACATACGGCACCAGTTTCCAAATATTTAAGAGGACGATACCCCATTTTAGTTAATTCATTTGTAATGTAATCCGTGGTTAGATGTTCTTGAAAATAGACTTCTGGAATAGTATGTAGGTATCTTCTGTGCTTTGTCATCTCCTCTAGCATAACCATTTTCCCCCTTAGTAGCGTTATTCTATTTTGATTTTAGCGTATAACCCCCCTACCTCTAAACTGTTAACCAGTTGAGCAGATTTTGCCAGAATTTATCATAGTATTCCCACTTTACAAAACCTTCTGGACCCCAGTGTGGTGCACAATCAGAGGTAAAGACAGCGGTTTTACCTTTACCAAATTCCTTGACAGCTATAAAAGGATCTCCATTGATGGTGGCAAGTATTTCTGCACCTTCCTCTGCAATTGTTTTATTATATCCTAAGAAAAATGGCCATTCTTTAGGTATCCCTTCTAAAACAGGATGTTCTTTTATTACTTCAGGGACTACTCCCTGTGGTTTTTCCACACGGTCGTCTATCTCCAGCATTTTTACTGGTAAAATATCTTGAATGGCAGTTTGCCCATACCTTGCTTTTCCATCAATGCCTGTAAAGGACATATATCCTCCCACCATGACAAAAGCACCACCATTGGCGACATAGTCTTTAATCAATTCTAATCTGTCGGGTATTCTTAACCCCTTTGCAAACACATCATTAGGTAGCAGCAAAGTATTTGCACCAATGTCAGAAAGAATCACCAAATCATATTTGCCCAGTTCCTCCAATGTTGTAGGAAATTCTTCTGCAGCGTAGTGGTTTGGTAAGAATTCCACCTCTGCTCCACCCCTTGTAAAGGCGTTTCTTATAAACTCAATCCCTTCTCCATAAGCTGAAGTTGTGAATGTATCAAAGCCTTTAATATGGATGGTATGCATTGTCCATGATTCACCAGCGATCAATATTTTTTTACTCATTTTTCCATCTCCCTTTTAAAAGTTTTTATAACCACAAAAATCTAACATTAATTTTGCATATTTTAAGATATAGTTGATATACATATCTACACTGACATATTCATTTACAGCATGACATTGTTCTTGGTTGCCTGGGCCTGCGATAATGGTAGGAATTTTACCAATATTATGAATCAGTCTTGCATCATTCCCTGCTGGGCTGCCAGCAAGTAGGGTTTCACCAACCTCTTGGAAAGTCTTGAAGGCTGTTTTCACAAAAGGATGATCCTTTGCTATTTGAAATGCTCCTCCTGCCTGATAAATCTCCCAGGTAGGTCTATGCTCCTTTAACCACTGGTCCTGATCTGCAATAGCGTCTATCTTTTTTATTACTTCTCCAACAACATGATCATGGGTCATCACTTCTGGCAAATAATGTAGGCAAATCTTTATGCTGCATGCATTAGCTACAGTTGATCCAGCCGTCCCTCCATAAATTTCCCCAACATTTAAATTAGGTGGTGGTAATAAGGGGTTGTAGTACTGGGTTTTCCAATTATCTTCCAGCTCATTCAAGCCATTTATAATCTTTATCATTTTTTCAATAGCGCTTACACCCTTCCACTTGCTGCCAGAATGAACTGCTAAGCCTGTTGTTTTTATCTCAAAAAATATAAAGCCCATATGTGCAATGATGATTTTATTTCCAGTAGGTTCACAAACAACTGCTCCGTCTGCTTGATTGCCATAGAGCATTGAAGTCAAGGTACCATTTCCCCCGCCCTCTTCATCCACCACTGAGTTAATCAAAACCTTACCCTTTAGCCTTATGCCAGTTGCTTTTATTAGATCATAAGCAGCAATGGAGGCCATCAATCCTGCCTTCATGTCTGCAGCCCCCAGGCCATATAACAGTCCCCCTTTTATCTTAGGTTCCCAAGGGTTTGTATCCCACTTTTTCAAATCTCCTGGGGGCATTGTGTCTATATGTCCATTAAATAACAAAGCTTTTCCATCTTCAATGCCTTGAAAGCTGCCATAAACATTAAACCTATCTGTATAATCGTGACCTAGGTTTCCCTCTTGATAGCAGCTTACCCCTTGCAGAATTCTTTCTTCATCTAGCTGGTCTCTTTCTGTAGTTGCTCCCAAGCTTTTCAGAAGATTTTCAATGTACTCTTGTCCCTTTCCTTCCCTCCCGCCTTTTATACCGTGGCCTATAACCTCCGTATTGATGGAAATCAAATCCTTTAACCACTCTATATACTTATCTCTGTTGACTTCTAAAGTTTGTTGAAGCTTTTTGATCATTTCACACCCTCCACACTAGCGTCCTTTTTCTCTTTTAACATCCTGCGATAAAGTGTAATGGAAAATACCGCAATCGTAATAATATAAGGAAGCATCAAGATAAATTGTGATGGTATAGAATAGATCTGCAGTACATTTCCTACAGCCCCCGAAAACCCTAAAAGTAGTGTTCCAACGTAAGTCATCACTGGGTTTGCTCCGCCGAAATACATAGCTGCTACCCCCATAAAACCTCTACCATTTGTCATGTTTTCAACAAACAAAGTGGAATAACCCAAGGCAAGATGCGCTCCAGCTAAACCTGCTAATATACCAGAATAAATAATCACTTCATACTTTCTTTTTTCGACATTAATTCCTGCTGATTCCGCAGCTTTTTCGTTAAGTCCTACACTTCTAGTATGCAAGCCCCAGACGGTTTTATATAAAATATACCACATAAAAATCACCACAAATATTCCTAAAAACTCAAACATAGAATATCTATTAAAAAGTTTGTCCAACACTGGATAATTTGCCATAAAAGGGAAATACAACCTAGGAAGGGGTACGATTTTATCAGAAATAAAAGTCCCTGCCACACCAAATACCCTTCTTAAAGCAAACCTTGTGGATGCCAAAGCAAACATGTTTAACGCCATGCCTACAACAAATATATCCGCCTTAAACTTTATATGTGCAGCACCCAAGATAATCGATAGGATAATCCCACAGAAAACGGCAGCTAAAACCGCCAGAATCCAACTGCCCGTAAAAAAACTAACCAATACTGCCACAAAGGCACCCATCAACATGATTCCCTCAATACCTACATTTAAAATATTTGCCTGCTGCGTAATTACTGCACCAAGGGCTACAAATAAAATAGGTGTGGAAATTCTAATGGTTGCACTGACAATACTTAAATTGAATATATTTTTTAATATCTCCACCATTTCCTAACCCTCCACTTCCTGCATAGGATTATGATCATTCGTTTTTTTGTTTTTGGATTTAAATTTAAAAATATTAAATAAGCCCTCCATCGCCGCTAAAAAGATAAATATTGAAATAATCATATCTATTGAAGATTTTGGTATATTTGTAAGCCTTTCCAACCCAAGGGAACCAGATTTTAACACAGCAATAAAAAATGCCATAAAAGGAATCTTTTTAAGATCATTCTTCGATATCAGTGAAATCAACATTCCATCAAAGGCAATACCATAGGAAAAACTATCTAAAAAATAACGATAGACCCCCAAACTTTCAATACCACCAGCAAGTCCTCCAAATGCACCACTTAACATCATCCCTGTTACCATAAACTTCTTCGAAGGAATGCCTATATAATCTGAAAAATAAGCATTCAGACCAACACTCCTAATTTTATAGCCAAAAGTAGTTCTATAGAGAACATAATATATCCCTATAAAGGCAACTATTGCAATGAATATCCCTGCATTGGCTCTACTTGGAGATAAAAGCCGAGATATTTTTGCGCTATCCAGCACTTCAGGAGTTCTTGGAGAGCTACTTCGTCCAGACATTGGGCCACTGACCATGTAGGAAGCGAGATAGGTTGCAACATAGTTCATTAGAATGGTTACTGTCACTTCATTTACTCCGATATATGCTTTTAAGTAACCGGGTATCAATGCCCATAAAGCCCCCACAAGCATACCGAAGGAAAGAGCTAGTGTAATATGTAAAATCGAGGGCAAACCTGCAAATCTATAGCCAACCCACGCAGCCGCCAAAGCACCTAGAATCAGTTCTCCTTCCACCCCCACATTAAAGACATTGACCTTGGCTGATACTGCAAAAGCAATGGCTGTTAGAAATAAGGGCGTAAATAATTGCAGGGTTGTTCCAAGATTTAATTTACCTTTGAAGGCTCCAGTCAAAAGCCTTGAATAAGCTTCTATAGGGTTGTACCCCATCAAAGCTATTACCAGTCCGCCAATGATAAAAGCAGCAAAAATTGATAACAGCGTATTATTGTTCTTGAGTTTCAACTTCATCAAACTTTCCTCCTGTCATCATAAGTCCTATTTTTTCAATATCGGCCTCAGCAGCATCAACAATATCTACAATTTTTCCTTCATACAATACAGCAATTTTATCGGAAAGACTCATTATTTCCTCTAAATCAGCAGATACCAACAGGATAGCACTATTATTCATCCTAGCCTTCATCAGATATTTTCTAATCTCTTCGATAGACCCAATATCAACACCTCTAGTAGGTTGAGCAGCTATTAGCAGTTCGGTTTCAGCCCCTACTTCTCTAGCCACAATCACTTTTTGAGCATTTCCCCCAGAAAGCTGCCCGGTTAAAATATTTATATCTCTCGGTCTGATATCGAATTGCTCTGATCTTAAGTCAGCAAAGCTATTGATCTCTTTGTTATCAAGAATGCATTTTTTTGCAAAAGGTTTTTTATAAAAATCATTTGCGATAAGATTGTCTCTTATGCTCCATTCCTTATTCAGCCCTCTTAAATTTCTATCTTCAGGAATATGTGCAATTCCAGATTTTCTTATTTGTAGAGGTGAAATATTTTTTATAGATTTCCCTTTAAATATTACTTCACCACTTTCAATGTTTCTCAGCCCTGTTATCCCCTCAATCAACTCAGTTTGACCATTACCATCAACACCCGCAAAACCTAATATTTCCCCTGCTGAGATGTCAAAGCTAACATTTCTAATTTTTGATAGTTCTCTATTACTAGGAATAGAGACATTTTTTACCTCCAAAACCACATTACCTTTTTTCATGAAAGGCTTCTTAATTTCTAAAAAAACTTCTCTGCCCACCATTTTCTTTGCTATCTCCGGTATCGTTGTTTCCTCTTTTTTTACTGTATCAATATACTTACCACCACGCATGACGCTAATTCTATCGCTTATATCCATTACTTCCTTTAATTTATGGGAAATAAATATGATGGACTTACCATCTTCTTTTAACAGGTTTAATATTTCAAAAAGCTTCAATGTTTCTTGTGGCGTAAGTACCGCTGTTGGTTCATCTAAAATAAGTACATCTGCCCCTCTATAAAGTATTTTTAAAATTTCAACTTTTTGTGCCTCACCCACTGGGAGGTTCATTACCTTTTTTTCTAAATCTACATTCATATCGTAGGTTTTTATATAGTGGTTTATCTCTTTATAAGCTTTTTCATAGTCGATTCTACCCTTTATATGGGGTTCAAAGCCCAAAATGATATTTTCAATAACTGTAAGCTCTTTTACCAGCATAAATTCTTGATGCACCATACCAATTTTGCTTTCTATTGCTTTTTTAGGGGTAAAATTGCTTACTTCTTTTCCTCTAATCATTACTTTTCCGCTATCAGGGTCCTGCATGCCGTAGGCAATTTTCATCAGGGTTGATTTTCCTGCACCATTTTCTCCTACTAAAGAATGAATTTCTCCTTCTACTAGATCAAAGTGGCCATCTTGGATTGCCTGAACATGCCCAAAACTTTTCACGATATGATTCATTTCAATGATCTTTGTCTTCATAATTTACCCCCTTTTGACAAAAGCTTTTATCCTATTAGAGGGGCACTATGCCCCTCTTTATTTTTTTATTTTTTTCCAAACCCTTCATAATTTACAACTTCAATTTCACCCTTTTTCACTAATTCTTGGATTTCTTGAATTTTAGTTAATATATCCTCTGGGAATTTATCACCAAGAGCATTTTTCATCGTGCTCATATCTGTTAAACCAACACCACCACTATTAATGTCCATATAAAGGGTTTTTCCACCTTCAAAAGTCTCATTAATCACAGAGCTTATAATTTCATATGTAGTAACATCCACTCTTTTTAACATAGAAGTTAAGATATGTCCTGGTTTTAATCCATCTTGATCGATATCTACACCAATAGCATAAAGATTTCTTTCTTCTGCCGCTTCAAGTAAACCATTGCCAGTACCAGATGCAACATTCATGATAATGTCAATATTTTGATCATATAGTGCATTGGCTTGTTCTTTACCAGCTACTGGATCAGAAAAGGTTCCTACAAACACTGATACTACCTCTACCTCTGGGTCAATATATGCAGCCCCCTGCTTGTACCCACCTAAGAAGTCATGTAATACAGGAATATCTGAGCCACCTAACCATCCAATCTTTTTATCAGGATTTACACCATCAATCTCTGTTTTTGTAGTAAACATAGCAGCTGCTGCTCCTGCGAGGAAAGACCCTTCATTTTGAGCAAAGATTGCAGACACAACATTGTCTATTGGATTTCCATTATTATCGGTGACTTCACCATCAATCACTGCAAATTTACTTTCTGGATACTGAGGTGCAACATTTTTAAGTACATCTGAATACACATAAGATACACCTAAAATAAGGTCATAGCCAGCTTCTGCTGCTGCAATAGCATTCGGTTCCCATTCAGAAGCCACATCGGTTTCAAACTCTCTTATTTCTACATTATCGTAATCCGCTAATATTTTTTGTAGACCTTGATGTGCTGAATCATTAAAAGATTGATCTCCTAAATAGCCTGAGTAAAGAACTGCAATCTTATAAGAATTTTCTCCCTGTGTTTTTGCTTCCTCCGAGCCACACCCTACTAGGGACAGCATTAATACAACCACTAAAATTAAACTCAACTTTCTTTTCATGACATCCTCCCCTTAATTATTATTTTCCTTTTCCCCTTTTTCTTTTTTGCATATTTTCCTGTAGTAATTATTTTTTTCTTTCAGCTATGAATTTTTCTACATCGGCATACTTGGGTATTGAATTTTGTGCACCCTTCGTTTGTACTGCAATTGCACCAGCTGCATTAGCAAACCGCATAGACGCTTTTAAATCACCTCCCTTCACGAATGATGCTATTAATGCACCTGTGAAAGTATCCCCAGCAGCGGTAGTGTCGATTGCATCTACTTTAAATGCCTCTTGGTACTCTACTTTATAATTAGCATCCATATAGAGTGAACCTTTAGGTCCCAAGGTAGCAATGACACACCGAACACCCTTATTAATCAATACAGACATTGCTTTTCTTATAAAAACATCTTCTAAAACCTCCATGCCCGATAATTCTGACAACTCTGTTTCGTTTACAATTAAGATATCTATTTTTTTGTATAAATCTTCTTTGATTTCTGCTACAGGGGACGGATTTACAATCACTTTGACCCCTTCCTCATAACACTTTGTAATAATAAACTCTACGGTTTCCATTGGGATTTCATATTGCAATAAACAATAGTTAGCTACACTAAATACAGCTGACTTCTCATTAATATACTTTTTATCCATTGAATAATTTGCACCAGGATCAACAACTATGGTATTTGTACCCCTCCTATCTACATTGATGAAGGCAGAACCTGTTGAAGCACTCTCCTCAATTCCTATGTACTCCGTCGTTACCCCTTCCTTTTTGAGTCTAGTTATTAACTCTCTGCCATTTTCGTCATTGCCTAGTTTTCCAAACATAATTGCATTGCCACCTAATCTTGCTATGGCTATGGCTTGATTACTTCCCTTACCACCGCAGAACCGACTTACATCTTTTGCTATAATTGTTTCTCCATCTTTTGGTAAGTTTTCAACGGTTATCACTGTATCCATATTCAAACTACCTACTACAAGAACCTGGTTCATAGCATGTCCTCCTCATTGAGTTTCTATTTTGTTCTTTTTGCTGTTGTTTCCCTTATAATGAGTTCTGTTTTTAATACTACCTCTTTAACGCTTGTTTCCTTTTTTTCTATTAAGTCAATTAATGTATTTATAGATTTGCTGCCTATATCATAGCTTGGCTGCCGAATCGTTGTAAGTTCTGGTGTCATCAGGGACGCTAGAGAAATATCATCAAAACCTACAATACTTATATTCTCAGGGATTCTATAGCCTTTTCTTGTCAACCCTTTGATTACACCAAGAGCAATCATATCATTGCCACAAAAAATTCCAGTCACCTCTTTATTTTTTACAACTTCTTCAACAATTTCTTCACCAAATTCACTGGAATAATCTCCAAAAAAAACATTTTCTTCTTTATAAGCTAATCCATGATCAATATGGGCTTTTTTATAACCTGCTAATCTATCTGTGGTAGGCCTAATGCCTAATGAACCAGAGATATAGATAATCTCTTTATGGCCTAAACCAATAAGATAGCTTAAAGCATCATAAGCACCTTGAAAATTATCAATAGAAATTTCTCCAGCAATGTTGGTAAAGTTAACATCTCTATCAACAACAATTACTGGAATAGAAAGTCTGTACCCCTTTTCTTTTTCCTTATCACGATGACTTGCACCAGCCAGTACGATGCCATCCACCTGTTTTTCAATAAGCATATTCATATAACTGATTTCTTTGTCTAAGTTATCATCAGTATTACAAAAAAAGATATTATAGCCCCTTTCATTTGCAGCGTCTTCTGCACCTCTTACTAATTTTGTAAAATAAGGGTTTTGTACATCTGGAATAATCAATCCAACAGTTTTGGTTTTTTTTAGGATCATACTTCTTGCCAATCTATTGGGGGTATAATTTTCTTCCTTTATAATCTTCCTTACCTTTACAACAGTTGCATCACCAATATCGTCTATTTTATTATTTAAAATTTTTGAAACTGTTGTGGTTGAAACATTTGCAATTCTTGCTATATCTTTAATTGTAACAGGCATCTTAACACTCCTATATAATCTACTTAAACGTTTTAGTTAAACGTTTAAGTAGATTATATCATGCTTATCTTTTTTATGTCAATAAGCCATAGCATAAATCTATTCTCTAATTTAAAAAATTCTGAATATTTTCATTTCCTTTTGAAATAACCTTTTTAATTAATATAAGGAATGAATCTATAGCAAGCCTCCAAGCCATAGTTTCATTCCTTTCGTTATTGCAATAAAACCTTCTTTTTTTCCTATAAAGCCTTAAAAAACAAGCCTTCGATTACTTGAGCCAAACCGCCAATGAAATCACCATTTTTTCATCTATCCTACAATTCCATATTATTTAATAAATCTCTAAGCTTTTTTAACTCTTCCGTTGTCAATGTGATTCCTTTCCCCATCTTCTCATGTTCTGGGGCCCAATCTCTCAAATCGTATTTTGCTTCTCTTCCATTCCAGCTTATAAGATTTAATTCCTTTTTCCACCCCTTTGCAGATTCAGATATGGCTCCAATACTCTTTTGTATTTCAAACTTGATTTCCGCCATTTTACCACCCTTTCTTTTATCACTTTAGCTTTATTTATAGCACTTTTCCATTTTTTTAGGGAACACTATCTGCTTTTTCTCCCTTCAGTCGTTTCACAAAAGGAACATCTGCCGGTGCAAAATCATAGTTTTCTAAATCACGAGGTTTTACCCATAGAGCCTCATCGTGATCCTTTAACAGTATATCTCCCTCCAAAATGCTAGCTAAGTAGGCAATCAATTGAATTCTCATACTACCATAATCATGTATATTGGTAGCATAATACCCTTTGATATGGATTTTTAGATTCATCTCCTCCAACAACTCTCTTTTCAAACTGTCCTCAGGATTTTCTCCCGTCTCCACCTTACCTCCCGGAAACTCCCAAAATCCAGCTAAAGCTTTTCCTTCTTTTCTCTTAGCAATTAAAATTTCTCTCTGAGGGTTAATAATGATGGCTGCTACAACTTCAATCATGAAGTTCTTCCTTTCTATCTTATCTTTTACTGATTTTTTTGCAAAATATTTTTTACACAATTATTCTCCCTCTATTTTACCAGCTTTATTGATTGATCTTCTGCTGCAACCATTAAAATCTTATCCTTGTACACGAAAATATTTGAAACCTGATCTGTAATTGCTAAACTAAGGTTACCTGATGCGTCAAATACCTTTACACCATAATCTTCTCCCACTAAAAGTTTACATATAATTTTATCATTTGCCAATTCAACCTTTTCTAAAGGCTCCTTTAATACAAGTAGATTTTCTTTTAGTAAATCTACCTTATAGAGTTGGTATTGTTCCTGTATTGCAGCAGTAGTATAGTATACGTTACCCTCTATTTCTCCATACCAACCATTATATTCTGCAACTTGATGATCAGATAGTTTGTGTTCATTTGTTCCATCTAAATTTGATGTATATAGATATGCATCTGCATCTTTTACGTAATAAAGCTTATTATTGATAATTTTAAAATCCCTTACTGCAAAATCTGTAATCCTTGTTGTCGTATTGGTATTTAAATTTATTTTATAAATTTTGTTTAAATCATTATTCTCTATTGGATAGCGTGAAGCTAATAGATATACCTCCTCTCCGATGATGGTCGTAAAGTAGTCCGGTCTATATCCTCCTGTAGCGCCTACATGCCATCCATATAAAAGATAAGGATCTCCTACCACCCTTCCTTCTTCTGGGTCTTGGCCTGAGGCTACAAACAAAAGATTATTGCCTCCTGGCGGTACAAAATGTCTTATTTTCAAAGTCCCATGAGACATATTTCTAAAATCTAAATAACCTCTCTGCTCAATTGTGGCTTTCCCATCCTCCTTCACCCTACAATACACGTCGGAGCCCATGACGGCACCGCCAAGATGATACTTGAACCAAAGCTGCTGATCTCTTATCTGAAATTCCACATAAGTATTAAAGCCATACATGGTATCTATCTCATAGGAGTATACCAGTTCCTTCATTGATGTATTATCTTCTGATACTCTATATATTTTATTTGTATTTTCTACTGTTTCTACGAAATAGCAGTAGCCTTCAAATAATGCAATACTATTCTCTCCTGCGTATTGAGGAAGATCTAATGTTTTCACCTGTGGATTATTAGAATTTATAGTAAGTCCCTCGGCTTTATCCCATGTATATTCCCATCCGAAGGCATCATGGGCAAACCTCCACGTAAGAGGAAAATAAGTAACCTGCTTAAAGTTCAAAAGTGGGTATGCTTCCTTATGATTATCTATTACCTCGCCATTGACTGTAATCTTAAAGTTCGGTATAGTTGCGTTATAACTATTTGAATTTTTATTTTTTGTTTTATAGGACACATAAGATGAAGTCACTTTGCTTTGAAAAATGCTAAGTCCTTCCTCTTGTGACCACTTAGTTTCTAAGCCCAGAAGTCTACAATCATACCATGTCATAGGAAAATAGGTCATATCTTTATAAACCAACAGTGGATATTCTCGATATTGATTATCCACTTTGTTTCCATTTAGCTTTACAGTAAAATTCGGCAAACTAACCCTCACACGACTTTCAGCAGCAAAGCTTTCTTCAGGAGATAAAATCAAAATCAAACAAAGGGCAAGCAAGGTCCACAATAAGAATATTTTCTTTTTCATAAGCATCTTCTCCTCTACATTTATTCACTAAAAAGCTATTCAACATAGATCCACTCAGTCCCTTCAAGGAATAAAAAATTTAACAAAACTGTAATATTATTACAAAGCTAAATTAGATACATCTCCTCATTTCCCCTCAAGGATTAAACTACAAAAGCAAGAATCCTGTAATTCCTTAAATTACAGAATTCTTGCTCTAAGTCTATTCGTTGAAGGTTTTATCGTGACTTGTACCTTCCCCTATTGATCATAGGCTATCCTACTTATCAAAATTAATCCTTTTTGATGCCTAAGTGATACTCCTGAAGATGTTTAATCTGATCTTTACCTGCGAAGGCCTCCTTATAAGCTTCAATACCTTTGGCACTGGCACTGGCAGCAGCGATTGTGGTAATGTATGGAATCTTGTGTTTGATAGCAGCTTTTCTTATATAGGAATCATCCTTTTCACTAAGCACGCCGGTTGGGGTATTAATAATTAAATGGATCTCTTTATTGGTTATACTGTCCACAATATTTGGTCTGCCTTCATATAACTTTTTAATCACAGTAGATGCTACGCCGTTTTCTCTTAAGAAATTGTTGGTTCCCTCTGTTGCTTTTAGTTCAAAACCTAGTTCATCAAATTTACGAGCCACCTCAAGCACATCCTGTCTATCCTCTTTTCTTACACTAATTAAAACAGTTCCAGAGGTTGGTAAAGATCCTTGTGTTGCTTCCTGAGCCTTGAAGAAAGCTAAGCCAAAGGAATCAGCTATGCCTAAAACCTCACCAGTAGATCGCATTTCTGGCCCTAATATAGGATCTACCTCATGGAACATATTAAAAGGAAACACAGCTTCTTTTACACCGTAATGTGGAATCGTTCCAGTTTTCAAAGTAGGTACAACGGATTTTTTTCCAGTTTCAGCTGACATCATGATTTCGGTAGCAATACGAGCCATTGATATGTTACATACCTTTGAAACCAATGGTACTGTTCGAGATGCCCTTGGATTCGCTTCCAGTACATAGACACGGTCATTTGCAATGGCATACTGTATATTCATTAACCCAATTACTTTTAGTTCTTTTGCTATTTTTTTCGTATATTCATTAATGGTTGCTAGATGCTTTTCAGGAATACTAATTGTAGGTATTACGCAAGCAGAATCTCCTGAATGAACGCCTGCATATTCTATATGTTCCATTACTGCAGGTACAAAAGCATTTATACCATCAGAAATTGCATCCGCCTCAGCTTCAGTAGCATTATCAAGAAACTTATCAATCAAAATAGGTTTTTCAGGCGTGATATCTACTGCTGCAGCAATATATTGACAAAGCATCTCTTCGTCATGTACAATCTCCATCCCTCTTCCCCCTAAAACGTAGGAAGGCCTTACCATCAATGGATAACCAATTGTGTTGGCAACAGAGATCGCTTCTTCAAGATTACTTGCCATACCAGACTCTGGCATTGGTATATTTAATTTCTCCATCGTGGTTCTGAATCTGTCTCGATCTTCAGCAAGATCAATTGCATCCAGGGTTGTACCAAGAATCTTCACCCCTTCTTTTTCAAGTTCTCCAGCAATATTTAAAGGCGTCTGACCTCCAAATTGAACAATCACACCAATGGGTTTTTCTTTTTCATAAATACTTAAAACATCCTCCACCGTAAGAGGTTCGAAATATAGTTTATCCGATGTATCATAGTCTGTAGAAACTGTCTCAGGATTACAGTTAACAATAATAGTTTCAAAACCCATATCTCGCAGAGCAAATGCTGCATGAACACAACAGTAGTCAAACTCAATACCCTGTCCGATTCGGTTAGGTCCTCCGCCTAAAATCATAACTTTTGGTTTATTGCTGACGATGGTTTTATCCGCTGCATTGTAGGTAGAGTAATAGTATGCAGCATCCTCTACACCACTTACAGGTACTGGTTCCCATCCTTCTACTATCCCTAAAGCAGTACGGCGACTTCTAATTTCTTTTTCTGGTAGGTTTAAAAGCTTAGATAAATAGCGGTCAGCGAATCCGTCTTTTTTTGCTTGAATTAACAGATCATCTGGTAAATAAGCATTTTTGTATTTTAAAATTTCTTCCTCTAATTCTACTAATTCCTTCATCTGCTCAATAAACCATGCCTTAATATGGGTTAAACGATGAAGTTCATCAACAGTAGCTCCTTTACGTAGGGCTTCATACATGATAAATTGACGTTCACTTGATGCCTCTGCTAGTAATGCCATTAATTCCTCTAATGTACGCTTATGAAAATCCTTGGCAAACCCCAGGCCATAACGTCCTATTTCAAGAGATCGGATGGCTTTTTGAAGAGCTTCCTTATAATTTTTACCTATACTCATCACTTCCCCAACAGCCTTCATTTGGGTACCTAGTTTGTCTTCAGCTCCTTTGAATTTTTCAAAAGCCCAACGAGCAAACTTCACAACCACATAATCTCCTGATGGCGTATATTTATCTAGTGAACCATCCCTCCAATAGGGAATTTCATCTAGTGTTAAACCAGCAGCCAGCATAGAGGAGATAAGCGCTATTGGAAATCCTGTAGCCTTTGAAGCTAGCGCAGAGGATCGTGAAGTACGCGGATTTATCTCAATCACTACCACACGATCTGTTTTAGGATCATGGGCAAACTGTACATTTGTTCCTCCAATTACCCCAATGGATTCAACAATATCATAGGCATGTTTTTGTAAACGCTCCTGCAATTCTTGGCTAATGGTTAACATTGGGGCTGTACAAAAAGAATCACCGGTATGAACACCTATAGCATCGACATTTTCTATGAAACATACTGTGATCATCTTATTATTGGCATCTCGAACGACTTCTAACTCTAGTTCTTCCCAACCTAAAACAGATTCTTCTACAAGAATTTGTCCTACAATACTTGCTGCAATTCCTCGTTTAGCAACTAACCTTAGCTCATCGATGTTATATACCAGACCACCACCTGTCCCCCCCATCGTATAAGCAGGTCGGACTACTACTGGAAAACCAAGCTCCTTAGCTATCTCCTCTGCTTCCTCTACACTGTAGGCGGGTTCACTTTTAGGCATTTCAATACCTAGTTTTTTCATAGCTTCCTTAAATACGATTCGATCCTCTCCTCTTTCTATCGCATCTAATTGAACGCCAATCACCTTCACTCCGTATTTATCTAGCACCCCGGCCTTAGCTAACTCTATACTAAGATTTAGAGCAGACTGCCCTCCTAAGTTTGGTAATAATGCATCAGGCCGCTCCTTTTCAATAATATCCGTTAATCTTTTTACATTAAGGGGTTCAATATATGTTGCATCAGCAATCCCCGGATCTGTCATAATGGTTGCTGGATTAGAGTTTACCAATACAATTTCATAGCCCAGGTTTCGTAGGGCTTTGCAGGCCTGCGTACCTGAATAATCAAACTCACAAGCCTGCCCGATGATAATCGGCCCTGAACCAATAATCATAATCTTGTTAATGTCTAAACGTTTTGGCATAGTTGATACCTCTTTTCTTATTATTTTTTCTGCACAGCAATATTATTAATTAGTACATGCTAACATTCTCATAAAAATAAAACATTTCTTATAATTATACATTTCATCATAAACCTATGTCAATATAGAATTTATTTATTCAAAAAGTAAACGAAAAGGCAGTTCGTACTACCTTTCCGTTCCTTTATCTATCTATACTTTTATAAAATTCCAGAATGTAATGCCTAATCTCCCACTTAGTTTGTTCACCTAAAAGTGGGAATCTTAGCAATATGCCGAAGAATAAAAATTTATTTTTATAATTTAAATACTTTAATTGCCCTTGTCAATGTTTTTATCATATGATCTAATTCTTCCATGGTAGCTACAACTTCCTCCACTGAAGCTGTCTGTTCTTGTGCAGATGCACTGACCTGTTGTGTAGAAGCAGCTGACTCTTCTGTTATAGCAGATATATTTTCTATAGATTGTAACATACTATCTTTAGCATTATTGATATCTTCTACGTACTGATTTAGTGAAAGAATATGATCTACAACATCATCTGTAACCGTATTAATTTCTTTAAAAACTTTTTCTGTATCCACCAACGATAGATTTGCATCATTAACCACCCCTACAGTATAAGTTACTTTTTCCTGAGTATCTACAATCACTTTTCTAATCTCATCAATGATTTTTTGTATTTCATTGGTGGCAGAAGTGCTTTGTTCAGCTAATTTCCTTACTTCTTCCGCTACCACCGCAAATCCCTTTCCAGCCTCTCCTGCCCTCGCTGCCTCTATTGCAGCATTTAATGCTAGTAAGTTTGTTTGCTCAGCGATTGCATTAATTGTCTCGATGATCATTCCAATAGATTGCGATTTATGGGTCAAATCTTTGATCCCTTCATTGGCACCCTCCACAGCCTCTATATTTTTATCAAAGCCCTTCTTAAGATTCGTAATAGACTGAATCCCCAATTCAGTTTTTTCCTTCATCTGATTTGTATTTTCACTAGTTTTTTTTGCATTTTCCCTTATACTTTTTATTCTTTCAGCGAATACATTGGCTACATTAAAGCTTTCTTGAGCTTCCTTGGCCTGATTGCTGGCTGCTACAGCAACCTCTTGTATTGTTTTTGAAACCTCATTACTTGCTTGTCCAATTTCATCTACTGAAGTAGTTATTCCATCCGACGCATTCTCTACTTTATCAATAATTTCTACAGTCTGATGCAAAATATTTCTTATATTTTCAAGCATTTTATTAAAACTTCTCCCTAATTCCCCAATTTCATCTTTTGTCTTTGCTTCAACTGTCACTGTTAGGTCACCATTTTCTGCTTCTAACATGATGCCTTGTAAAGTTTTTATTGGCTTCGTGATTCCTTTTGTTATTACTGTTGCAATAATAATAGAGATGATAACAGCAGTACTTAAAAGAATCATAATCATGTTTCTTGATGTTGTAGCTACTGCTGAAGAATTTTCATAAAGATTTTGTGCTGCATCAAAAGCATAGTTTCTTATAGGCTGCAAAGTGCCTTCTATTAGACGCAGCTGACCTGCACCCCGCTGCTGTGTCATCAGCATTATGACTTGATCCTTATCACCCCGTTTTGCTAATGCAATAATTTCATCTCGAATAGGTTTCCAGTTTTTAAAAGCATTATAGGCTTCATCCACCATCGCTTCATCTCCAAGAAAACGCTCATAGATCACTTCGAAATTTTCATACACATTCTTTTCTAAATCTTCTATTGTTCTAGCAAAACTATCAACCTGCGGTGCATTGGTGCTCATGGCTATATCCTTCATAGCCCTGTCTATTTTAGCTATATCTCGTTCAGCCTGCAATACTTCTCCTCTAATAGCAAAGGGGTGTCTATAAAGCCTAGTAATTGCAGCTTCAAGATTATTTAAGTATGTTATGCCGATTCCTCCTATAGCCCCTGTGAAAATAATAACTAGTAAAAATGCTAAGGTTAATTTTTTGCCTATTTTCATGTTTTTAATCATCTCAGTATCCTCCTTGTATTAATATTTGATCATGAATGCTTTAAACAAAAGCATAGATTGTATGATAAGCTTTTACCCCTTTCTTTTATCTTCTAACTGCCAAATATACCGAAAAATCAATTTTAAAAGCAAACGAAAAGCACCTTTAAACACAGGTGCCTCATGAATCACTATATTATACAAAGATCTTTTATATCACGGCAACCTGGCAATCATAGAAAAAACGCTTCCCTTAGACCCATAGCTTTGCGTCCTTACCTTTCGATAAGTTTGCCTTTATTCAGATGTTATCACATTCATCTATCCTTCGGTGTATTGTTAAGACTCCCCACTTCTAGGTAAACAAACTAAGTGACTGCCACAAAAGTTAAAGTGCAAACTTTTGGCCATCTACTTATGAATGAATTCCATTTTATATTGACAGCACTGCATTTATGTTGCTTTTTCAACATAATTTGACACATTTTTACATATATTGCAGTCTTCTTTCTTTATAATACACTATTTATAATCATTTTTTTGTCGAATTATGTTTTACTAATAAAAAAATAATTGTTCCTAATATACAAGCTTTACAAAATAATAACGATAACACATTTCTCCCTAAATGCATATAAATTATAGTACAAAGCTAATTTTATTCTTAAGTCTCATTTTATTTTAGGAGTTGAAGCCATGTATAACCCATATTATTATCTTTATCCCTATAGTTATCCCATTAAAGAAGGTTTTTATCAGCCTTCTGTTCCCAGGAAAGATTCTGCTAGTATTCGATATTTTCATCCAGGCGACAAAGCACCAAATTTTACTTTAGAGGGCGTAGAAAACCTGCAGCTCAAATCCTTTTGTCTAAAAGACTATTTGGGGAAGTGGGTGCTATTGTTTTTTTATGGTAGCAACTTTACCTATGTCTGACCTTTGGAGTTAGCAGCAGTTGCTGAAAAAATGCCTAGATTTAATGCTTTAAATACTGAGGTTTTAGCCATTACAACAGATAGCGTCTATAGTACCAAGATCATGCTGCAAACTTCTCCCTCTGCTAGAAAAGTGAATTATCCAATATTATCAGATCGTTCTTTACGGGTTTCTAAGCAATATGGCGTCCTCAATGAAGATGCTGGATTTGCCTATAGAGGATCTTTTCTAATAGATCCAGAGGGAAGGGTGCAATGGTCTATCGTAAATCCTCAGCCGGTTGGAAGGAGCATAGAAGAAACCTTGAGGATTATTGAAGGACTGCAGTATAACCGTGCTACGGGCGAGGGTTTACCCCCCGACTGGCAGCCTGGCAGCCGAGGAATTCCTACTGGATGGGATTATGTAGGAAAATATTAGTTAGCAAATCACCACTTATAGCTGTAGGCTTTAAGTGGTGATTTGCTGATAAGCATATTAGTAGATCTATAGCTTGTATTTTATTGAATATGACCCTTCCCTTCTTGAATCGTCATGAAAGTATTATATCCTTCTGAATATTTTTGCAGGCGTTTTAAAATCTGCTCCCCCTCCTCACCACCTACAGGAAGTGGCTGACAATTAATTATCTTCACAGGAATGAGAATAGCCTCCTGCCACTGATCTTTGTTTATTCTTACACTAAGAATAATCGTTTCGTCTGTGCCAGGCTGTATCTGTCTATCAAAAACAAAGTTACCTAAGCTATAAAAAATCAATTTGCCTCGGTACTTCTCTATGCTCTGCAGCACATGAGGATGATGGCCTAAAATCAGATCTGCTCCACTGTCCACCGCAAGATGGGCTAATGCTTTTTGTAGTTCACTGGGATAAAAATCATATTCTTTACCCCAATGGAAGGAAACCACTAGAAAGTCGCAGTTTTCTTTTGCTCTGATAATTTCTTTCGGCATAAGATTTAAATCTACGCGAGCCACCTCTGGCCTATCAGAAAAGTGGAAATATCCTTCTGGAGGAAACTGTGAATATCCTAAAAAACCGATAATAGTACCTTTGATATTAATCAGCACTGGCTCCCTCGCTTCCTGAGAATTAACCCCTGCCCCTAAAGACAAAATTCCATTTTCCTTTAATACTTCTAAGGTATTCATCAGACCCTCCCCACCATAATCTAGGGTATGGTTATTGGCCATATTGAGTATGGTAAATCCTGCATCCTTTAAAAACCTGCCGTTTTCAATATCCCCTTTAAAAATCAGTGCTCTGTCCTTTAGGGCAGGAGGACCCCCCGATGTCAAAGGGCCCTCCAGATTAGCAAAAGAAATATCTCCGTTTTGAAAACAATCCTTTACCTTAAGATAGAGATAATCATCACCATGTTTTTCGATGCTCTTTCTGACTCCTCTATCCATCAGTATATCCCCGGCAGCTACCAAGGTAATATCCTTATCATCATCAACTTCTGTATTCAGTAAAACTAAGATCACCAAAGAAAAACAAATGATTATTAAAATTCTCTTCATATCTTCCCTCATCAACATCCCGAATTATAGGGATTAGCTGGCAATGGAATGTCTTTTTGGACGCCATTCATAAAACTTTTAAACCAGCCAAGTTGGGCCGGAGCTTTATCTTCCTTTAGCATCCTCTGCCATTGTTCATCAGTGAACCGTTCTGTGGCATCAAATTCATAATAGCTAAATACTGCTCCTCGTGTCAGTTGCAGTTCTTCTCCAATGGGGACAACCACATAAATTTCGTAAGCAGGGCCCACACCCACATGGAAATACCCCCCTGAACTAAAAGAATTTGGCGCAATGGTATGGATATCAGCAATTACCGCCATATTTTTATCGGTTTCAGAGGTAATCTCAAACCAACGCATTTCATCACCAGCAAAAGAGCTGGTTAAATACTCTAGCATCCCGCCATAGGTTAACAACTGATCATATTCATCTGCAGTCAATTCTTGATTTTGCAACTGTTTTACCGAACAATTAATAAGAAATTGCAAAAGGTCTTCAAAACGTTGCATTTTGCTTTCTAAGCTACCGGTTAAAATATCCCTTTCCTGCAAATTGGTTCTAGAATATCGGGTCAACCATAAAAGTTTTTCATAAACAGCAATATTAGGCTCTACATAACCCCTAATCTCAGGAGGTTCCTCCCCGCCACCGCACTCTGCACCGCTTTGCTTACCATAGAGAATCGTATCATGGCGAAGCTCTGCCCAACTTCCTAATGCAGTATTTAAGGACTTATCAAGCCAAGCCTCATTGGTCATAAAGGAAGGATACCCTTCGCCAAAGGGTTCTAAGAGACTTTTGATCACCCACAGCCAACCATAATACATATTAGATCGCCAGGTTTCTTCCGGTAGAGCTGCAAATTCTTCTTTATACTTTTTATAAGCTTTTTCATAACCCGGCCATTTCTCCACAGCCTTTAAATCATTAATCGCTAAATCGTAGGCCCGCTGTGATCCCAACACTGCCATGACATCCAGCCCTGAAGGAATAGGCCTTTCTATAGGCTCCACCAGTTCCTGTATAGCTTCGGAATCTGGTATATACCTTTGGCCCATTAAGCGAAACTGTTTGCCTACAGGTGTAGTTACTGAGGTATATTTATGCTTTATCTTAGGTTCTGGCAGCTTTTTAGCTTCTTGATACACCATGTCTAATTTTTCAGGATGATTAAGCATATTTAAATCAAAATCTTTGCCATACACCTTTACTATCAGATCTTGATAATGGTAAATATTTAAATCATCCGTATTACCTACATAAAACGCTGTAGGATTATAGATATTTTCCCACCTCATTACATCGGATGTACCTTCATTCTCCATAAAGAGACTATAGGTGATTAAAAGGGCCTGTAGAGTCTGCTCAACATTTTTCATGGTTTCCTCTATATCTTTATATAAAGGAAAGGGTGCTTGACCGTACCACATCATGGCTCTAAAAAATCTTTGTAAGTCCTCACTACGGGTATAATGACCCCGAGGCTTATATTGGCTATAATCCAAATCATAAGGAAAAATTACTGAAGAAACATAGCCCTGTTCTTCTTGAATCAATTGATACTCCTCTATTGCCAATTGTTTTGCTTGAGTTGGCAAATCAACAGGTAGAGGTTTTTCTAAAGTCTGTAACGCAACAGTGAAAAAAGCAATATTTTTTATAAGAGCATCCTTAAGCTCCTCATCAGTAACAACATTGTAAAGGGCTAATGACTTTTTGTACATGCTCTCTGTTAGTTCCTCCAAGATACCTAAGAGCTTTTCACTTTCTAATGTTCTTAAGGAGTAGTCAAAAAACACATGATAAACTTGAAGGACTGAGTCCGTAGTAACAAAGGATGGCAGTTTTTTATATTCATTATTTTCATAGATATAGAATAACTGCTCTTCTTTCGTAGGTATAACGACAAAACCATTTTTTGCAATTAATCCTCGCTGTTCTGGGGTAAATTCTCCAAACTGCTGTAGATTTACTATATTAGAAAGGTCAGATTTTACTTGATAAGGTTTCACCTGAGCAGTATATTTCACTTCTTCATAAGGAACATCAATTGTCTTATAATTACTTTCACCAGTAAAAACTACCTTTAATTCCTCTGGCAAAGGATTAGCTCCAACCTCCTCCTGTTTGTTACAGCCAACGACAGAAAGCAACAACAGGATGATTAATAAAAAGCTTATCACGCTTACTGAAATATTTTTGTTACACCTCATTTATCTTCCCCCTTGGTTTCCATAAAAACCTCTATTTTTTCTCCTTCTAAAATAAAGGGATACCATTTTACTTCACCTCTTCCCTTTATGAAAGCATAAAGACTAAAGGTATCCTCTTTTTTTAACTTTTTGATTGCTTCAATATCTGCATAAGGCAAGGATTCTCCTACACCTTCAAAGCCAAAACCCTTCCACTTATAAACGTGGAGCACTTTTTTCCCACTTTCCAAAATTTCAATAGCTATTAACTCATCGCTACCACTTCCATCCATATCTGAAAAAATATAATCTGTAAAAGGTCTAGCTAGTCTAGAACCCCTCCATTTTGGAACTAACATACCCTCCTCTTGCCAGTCATAAATAAATGGTCTTTTAGCCATCACTGGATGAAACTGAGCTTCTTTATAAACACCTAAAGAAATTTCCTTTTGACCATCACCATCTACATCGCAGGTTTGAACCTTCCATGGGTTAAGCCTTTGGAAAGTCTGATTGTACACTTCTTTAATTATTTCTCCATCAAAGTTTAGGATCAGCAGGGTATCCCCAAATTCTGCCCCCTTTTCACCAGTCACCAAGAGTATGCTATCATCACCGTCACTGTTTATGTCATCTATATGACTGCTGATAATACGTCTGTTTCCTTCTTGCAGATGGTATCTTTCCAGAATTTCCCCCTTTGGTGATAAGATCATTATTGTCTGTTCCTTTATATCGACAAAATATATTTGTTCTTTAAATTTTAATTGCCCTAGTTTCACTTTCTTTTCCAAAGAAAAATCTACGGTTTGATTATTCCCTTCAGATGTTTTACCTAAAATATGTACTGGAGGCATTTTGGAAATAAAAAAAGATTTTTCCCTGCTTGGATTTACAGCTAAAAACTCTAATCCCTCCCTCCCTTTGATAAAGAAGCAAAAAGTCATGATCACAATCATTATGAATATCAAAAGCTTTTTTTGAATAAAATCACCCTTCCTTCATAAAAACATTCAACCATTTATAATCTGTATATTCTTCTATGGGGTGCCAGTCTCTCTATTTTTATCTCCCGTTGCTAAATATTCTTAATATTTCATTATTCTTGTCAAGATAGATTGTTGTATCGCTGTCAATACTGTTTTCATAGGTTTTTAGCGTTCGTAGAAACTCATAAAACTCAGGATCTTTACTGAAGGCTTCTGCATAAATTTTTAAAGCTTCTGCGTCTGCTTCCCCTCTGATACCTTCACTTTCTTCAATAGCTGCACCTATTATTTCTTTCTTTTCACGATCCGTACCAGCTACTACCTTGTCATACTCCTCATCGCCTTCACTTCTTATTTGCTGTGCTATAGCTTGACGCTCTTTTATCATCTTATCATAAGTCGACGCAACATTTGCTGGAGGTAATAGGGTTCTATGAATCTCTATATCATCAACTTCCATTCCGTATTGAGCAATTTTCTCGTTTAATTCTTTTTTACTTTCTTCTAACTCTTTGTATAGTCTTTCCTTGTTTGTTAAAAAGTCTTCACTTTGCAGCTTATTTATCTTGGTGATTATTACTGGATAAATTAGATTATCTAGCGTAGAATTTGCCTTGGAGAAACTTCCCATACTTATTTCAAATAATCCAGGATGCGTTACCTTGTACTGTGCAAAAAATTTAACCATATACTGCCTTTTGTCTCCAGTTGTTACAAGCTCCTCTGTTGATTCGTAAGTAATTAATTTGCTTGTATAAGCGTTAATTTCTTGAAAAAAAGGTATCTTGAAAAACAAGCCTTTATCTTTTATAATCTCCAGATTTTTAAAATCTGGTTTTAATGTATTCTGAATATCCACTGCCGTATTGTCCTTGCTTACAATCACTTTATTCATATTACCCAATGTTTTTACAACAACAGTAGTAGATTCATCCACTGTAAAGGTGCATAAATTAAATAGAATAATAAATCCAAATATTAATAGTACTATAGTGAATGCTTTTTTACTAAAGTGAAAGTTCTTTGACATTTGACTCAAATCAATATTTATGTGCCCTGATTTTGTTTCTTCTTTATGATCTACCACGATGTTCCCCTCCCCTTCCTGTTGATCTTGATAATTAAGTGTGCTTGCTAGCTGTTCATCTGATTGATGCGTTGAACTGTTAGCTGTTTTGAAAAATACTTTTTTGACTTCTTTTTTGTTGTGTATTAGTAATACAAGTATTGATATTATCAAAGATTGGCTAAATCCGAAAAATATTATTCCTAAAATAAACAATGGAAGCAAATATTTTGGAATAAATTTTGACAATTTAAAATTAGATTCCTTTCCATTTAACACAAAATCTCCCCCTAATTTCCTAATGGAATATATTTTATAGCGCCATCCTGTATATCAACAATATATTTGTTTTTTGCCTTTTGCAAAACTTTTTCCATCGTCTCCAAATACAATCTTTTCTTTGTTCCACTGGGAGCTGCTTTGTACTGTTCATAAACTTGAAGAAAACTTGCAACATCCCCTTTTGCCTGCCCTAGTTTTTCTGATTTATACCCTTTGGCTTCTTCAACCAATTTATATGCCTCCGCTCTTGCTTCAGGGATAATAGAATTTTTATATTTATTGGCTTCCTCTAGTCTACCACTTTTTTCATTTTTAGCATTATTTACATCGTCATATGCTGCTTTGACTTCACTTGGCACACTGATGTTTTGGATTTCTACGTTTACCACTTCTATTCCTAAACCATATTCGTTGACTTTCTTTCTAATCTCTGGCAAAATCTCTGCAGATATTACTTCTTTGTTAAGAAGAGCATCATCTAAAGTCTTGTTTTGAACATTACGTCTGATGACACTTTCTAGGGCAAGCTGCAAAGTTCCTATTTGATCACTAACTTTGTAGTGATAATCATAAACATTTCCAATTTTATATTGTAAAATGAGTTCTCCATTTACAATATAACTTCCTTTTGTTAGTAGTAAGGATTCTGCTTCATTGTCAGTATACTGTAATTTAATGGATTCATCATTTCCACGATTTTCTTCTTGGTGTGATATAAATCCATATTCTAATTGATGCAATTCCTCTGTGTTATACTTGATAATACGATCTATAAAAGGCATTTTAAATTTTATCCCTGTTGTAGTTTCTACTTTTATGTTTTCTCCAAATCTTACTACCAAAGCTTTTTCTCCTGTTTTTACCATGTACCAGCAGTTTAAGACCAGGATTCCTCCTAGAATGACATATAAAATGACTTTGGTTTTTGTTTTCATATACCTTCCTCCTCGTAAATAGATTTCGATAAAAAACCATAAAACAATTCCACTTGCTTCCTGCCTTTGTAAAGAAATAGTTCCATAATCTTTACCTAAAAGAAAAAATTTAATATTGCATTGTCTGCATTGATACTACATAGTTCAACACTTTAAATAAATATTTCAACACATTTTAACATATACCTTCCAAAAATACAAAATTTTTCTAAAAATACTTATCATGATTGATATCATTAGACGGATAATCTCATAACATCCTCTTTAAAACACGTCATCAGCAGTTCCTGATAACCAGCTACTTTTAACTTTTGCATCTCTAAAGATATATCTATAAGAGTAGCATCCTGTAATTTGTTGGTTTTCTCCATACGACTTTTAGCTATTCCTTCATGAGATAAAGCTCTTTTATAGTCTTCTTTTGTATAGCGCCATAGGGTTAAATTTTCTTTATATCTTCTTTTAAGCTTATCAGCAATCATCAGCCCCTCTGGATCAAAATCACCAGAATAATAGATATGAAAGCCTTCTTCTACCAGCTTATCCAATAGAATCAGTGATGCCAGCTTCACCTGTCCATTTGTGCATACTAAGGAAACCTTTAGATTTTGTATGGCGTCAATGATACCACTAAAAACCGTTGGGTTTTCTACGACAAATACCTTTTTAAAGGGGCTTGTGATTCTCTCCACTTCAGATAAATTCCAAAGGCTTACCTGCATAGGCTCTTTTCTTTTATAAAAACCCTCCCAGCCAGTATGGATCTGCTGTTTATCGTAAGCTAATAGGCCAAAGCAGGTGGTGTAGTTGGATATATCATCCTTAATAATTCCTGCCTGATAGTATATCTCCGCCCTTTCCTCTGCATTTTGAGGGTAGTTCTTTTGAAATAAAAACATCAGATGATATAATAGCAGCTTATGACAGGGACTTCCTTCATCGAAGGTATGGGGGTTTTTGCTGATACGAGAGGAGAAAAAAGCTAACCGTTCCTTGTGGTTTTCATAATAGGGTAGTGATTTTACAGCCTTTGCGGTTAATAATAGGTTCTTTTCTAAGGCTTCTCTGTCAGCATCATAATCCAGTGATAGGCTTCGATAACCAAATTCCTTTGTCTCTAAAGCCTTCTGCAACCAACTACCGAAGGCTGTCCCTTGATTTTCCTTCAGAATCTGATGAAAAAACGCCTCCTTCTCCCACTCGTAGAGATTCTTTTCTTCTTTCTTGGAAATCAATTTTTCCTGAAAATAGGCTTCTAGAATATCTATAAGCTTCAAATCTTCAAACTTTGTATCCAGCAATCCTCTCTCAAAGGCTTCCACCTTAATGGTGGCACTTTTCTGTTGATAGTAGCTTTTTTTCAGGAAGCCGCTTAAGGCTTCCTTTTCCTATGGTGTTAGCTTATCTAGTAGGATTGTTCCCCCTAAAGCACCTAAGGATTTATATTTTTCCCTGATCTTTTCAAGGGGTCTTTTGAATCCTTTGTTCTCTTTAAAATACGTAATGCATTGACTAAGCAATGCTGACTCCTTCATCTTCCTCCACCTCATCTATGACTAATTCCTTTACCTTTCCATCCCAGTGATAACGAATCACCGTCACAAAGTCAGCATTGTTGGGCCGAATCAGCTCACAGATAGAAAGGGATTTTACTGTATCATAATCTCCCCACAATATTTGAGAGTTCATAATAAAGTTAAGATTTAATTCCTCCAGCAGTTTAAACATATCTCGAATATTATTTTCATCCACCCCTGCAAAGGCTTCATCAAGGGATATGATTCTTGGACAATCCCTATTGGCCCCCTGATATCTGGCATACACCGATGAAAATAGGGGAACATACATGGCCATGGCCTTTTCTCCACCACTAAAACGGTAATTTGTCATAATACCAGAAATTAATCAATCCTATGCGATGCATCATCCATCTATTTTCCATAGGCTTCCTCCTTCTCTTGAGAAATCTTTTCTAAAAAGTCCTTTGGATAATCTCCAATCATCTTTCCTACCAAAGGCATGAGGAGGACTGTGTTGCTATTTTCCTCTATCTGTAGCATTTGAAAATCCTCCATATAGTTCATCACTTCATCACACAGCTTATCGGTAGACATTTCTCGATAGGTTTTGGTCCATCCCTCTTAATACCTTTAATGTTTCAAAGGCAGGGATGGAGAGAGGGATGGTGTCATTTTCTCTTCTTGAAAGCTCTCCAGACTTTACTGCTTCTACGATTCCTCGATTGATAAACAAAACAATATCTGAAATGCTTTTTTGGCTTGGAAAGGTATCCTTGTAGTTTTTATTTCCCTCCATGAGGAGTAGTGCTGCATTTTTTTGGAGATGAAGGGCTGCATTAAATTGCTTTTCAAAATCATTTTGCAGCATATTTCGGTAGTTTTTAATATATAGATAATCCGCATCCTCCAGACCCTCCTGATAAACAACGGGAGCCATCATCAGGCGGCGATAGACACGATGCCTGCGAATCCGACCTCGATCCTGCTCCAGATCCAGCCATTCATTGCTTTCCATATCCCTCCATGTTTCATAGTTTAAAAACATTTGACATAGCTTTTTGTATTCTTCCTTTCGATTGGCTGCACTATTGCGGCTTTCAACAATCTGAGAGGCATAGCGGGTGATCTTACGGATAATTTCATTGGTCATATCAAACAGCTTTAAAGCTTCACTTTCCTTACCGGCAGTACCTAAAAACCAATGATTTAAATTCCTCCATCGCCCTTCAATGTTCTGCCATATATCCTGCTGGGAAATTTCCAGTTCTATTCTAGGAATAGACTGCTGATAGGTGCATACTTTCTTTAATACCTTATCAATAGCATGGGGTTCTAAGTTTTTTAAAATCTCTTCAATGGCATAGGAATGTTCCTGCAGGCCCTTGATAAAATCCCTTAAATAGGCAATGAATTTATCTTTAAAAACCAAAAATTCCTTGGTTTGCATCATTTCCTCCGCTTTTATGCTGTGTAAATCTCTGATATAGTCCTGATAATTTTGATTCAAACGTTTAAAATCAGCATTTAAATCCTGCCACCATAAATCCACCTTCTTATCTTCTGCTGTAATCATATTAGGCAGCTGTAAAAGATGATTTTTTATTCTTTCTAATAAAGAGGGTTCCAGAGAGCCTCCCTCTACAAAAAGGTTTTCTAGTTTAATGGTCATCCGTTCTATTTCAACAGCATATTCCGATAGCTGATAACGAAATTGTTTGTTTTTAAATTCCTCTATGGTGGCGGCTTTTTTTGTATCCTGAAGGGGAATTAAATTTCCCCACTCCACCAAAGTATCTAAATCCTGCTTGCACTGATCGATGGTATAGTCCTGAAAAAGAGGAAGTTCCTTTAATTCCTGCGTTACCTCTTCCTTGTACATCCAATATCTAATTTTTTCATATTGTGTATAAAAAACCCTTAATATACTACGATATCGCCAGGTATTTTCTGTGGAGAGATATTTTGCTTCTGTGATAGGTCTTGTGATTTTTTCATTGATCATCATCCGTAGTTTACTCCTTTGCATGTTCATTTCTTCTATTGTACCACGCTGTTTTTAATAAATTTCGACAAATTTACCATAGCATAAACACTAAAATTTGCAATATTGACAAAAAGCCCAAGAGTGTAAACCCTTGAGCTTTTTTAGAAAATTAGAAAAATAATGAAATTGATCTAATTTCTGTTTTAATTTTTGTTTTTGATTTCTTTAATCTACATATAAATACGACTTTAAAATTCTTGTGAAAACATCGCAAACAAGGCTGAAATCCTTTCTACTTTCAGACTTGTTTCAAAAGCTTCCCTTATATTAATCACAGCTTCCTGCTCTTCTCTCAAATCCATTTTATGAATAACAGCTACAGCATTTAGTCCACATTTAGTCCGTAAGTTAATACTTAAGTCCCAAGTCTTCAATCATTGCTAAGTCCTCTGAGATTCCCTGACCTTTTGTGGTAAGGTAATTTCCTGTAAGCATACCATTGATCCCCGAAACAAGCCCTAAAGCTTGAAGACTCCGTAGGTTTACTTCTCGGCCACCGGCAAATCTTATATTGGTTTTAGGCAAAACAAACCTGAACATCCCTATGGTTTTCAGTACTTCCAAGGGAGAAAGTGGTTTCTTACTTTCTAACGGTATCCCTGGGATAGGATTCAACACATTTAAAGGTATGGAATCAACCCCTAAATCTCTAAGTGCAAAGGCAAACTCAACCCTTTGGGCAAAGGTCTCCCCCATGCCGATGATTCCTCCAGAACAGACCTCCATACCAACTTTTTTAACCGCCATAAGGGTTTTCTCCCTCTCCTTATAGCTGTGGGTAGAAACAATTTGAGGAAAGAAGCTCTCTGGAGTTTCGTCTCCTTCGTTAGTTTTTGAAAAATATCTAAAAGAGTCATGAATTTATGTTAATTTTGTTAACAATAGTATATTTGGATATTTCTCGATTGTAAACTTAATTCGTTTTAAAAGTTTACTAATAATCAATAAGTAAAACCTAACCTCTCTGATTAGACTCTATGTCCCCTTCTATATCCTCATTTTTTACTACAACCTAAAAATCTCGATTATTTGTAATACAGTTCACCGTATTGTTGTATCGGTAGTTTTATAGATAAAGTTGGAGAATGAAACGAACATTATAATTGTAGCAAGAATTTCAATGATTTCTACTAGTTGGTCTTGACACTATTTAACATTTAAAGAAACAACATAGTATTATCCTTCTGGTGGATTATTTTGTGCCGCTATATCATTTATAAATTCAACTTTTTTATCAAAATGCTTTACTGCTATCCACAAATGAATATTGTTTTATAAAGATTGATCTGTTTCATTATTTTCACTCCTTAAATAAATGGCAGGGAACGCTTCTCCGACAATCAAAGATTTTGCATAGTAAAGTTACGATGTTCTTTTTGAATACTTAAGAACCTGATGGAGCACTTCATAACTATTCTACAATTGCACATGCAAAGTTCATGTGTTCGTACGCATGATAGCCATTCGTGTTTTTGTGGAAGTATAATTCTTCGATGTCAGCGGAGCTCAAGTTTTCATAGAGACGTAAGCCTAGAGGTGCCAGGTCTGCAGCGAGTGTTGATGGGTCAAAGCCTGTTTTCAATGGCTCACCTTGCTGCCGAGTATACTCTATTGCAGCTTGTACACGATCGGATGCTTTTTCAGGGCCAGCTGAAAAAGCTTGGGAGCTGAGGATTATACGAAGAGCGCATAAGTGCTGCTGTCAGGCTTTCCTGGGTGAAATCTATTGGAAGGAAGTGGAGATTCGCTGGAATTTTCTAATTCATTTCGGCTAAACGACGGTGCTTAAAGGATTGAGTCGAGATATGATCGACTTCGAAGACCTGAAGTTTTTCTACTATCTCCGAGTGTCGAAAAGCAAAGGTATCCAGCCCTGCTCCGAGAATAACATACTGTTGTATACTCTCAGCTTTTTTAAGGCCGTCTTCAGAATATCGTGCACGACTTACAGCGAGGGGTAAAGGGGCCAAGCTTCTCATGCCCCACGCCAAAGCAACCGCCTCATCATAGCACAATGCAGCACTTTCTGAGTCAATAGACTTAATTTGTTGGGTGGTTAACGTAAATTGCTGTTGGAAGGATACTCGATCCTCCTCTGGAAGTAAGCAATAGGCTAGAAAGTCATCAAAGATTTTAGCGTCATCATGCACAGCATGATAGCCACGACAGTAGGCCATAAGCAGCGCGGTACGGCTGACTTTGTTTTTTTCCATAACATTTCCTCCATCAAAATTATTTTATCTGGTAATATGTCATTTAATCATAGAACATTTTACTCTATATGTCTTTCGTTTCATTATCACTAATTTTACTTTAATGATCAAATTTTCAAAACAGTTCCATTGAATTTCCCTTCTTTGTAAAGAAAAAGTTCTATAAGAAGCTTTGCCTAAAAAAATTTAATATTGCATTGATGCTACATAGTTAAACACTCTAAATAAATATTTCAACACACTTCAACACATATCTTCCATAAATACGAAGTTATATCAATATTTTTCCTTATATACAAAAAACTGTATTTTATGTCCTTCTCAAAGAGACTACTGTCTTCTATACAATCGCACAAAATACCGATAAACTTCTTAAATCCTACGTTTGGTCGGTTTCTATTCTTGCTTTTCACATCACATAAAACACCTCCTAAACTAGATTTCCATAGTTTAGGAGGTGTTGTCAATAATCCCATTCCCTTGACACGCACACTAAAAATCAGTGGGAAACAATAAAATAGGAATTATGGCTTCTTCACCAGCACAGTAAGGTAATCCTACTGTTAATCTTTTATCGGTACTCTGAGAAGGACACAACTTCTCACCTATTTGGAGGGATACCTGTCACGCTAAGCACTAAAAGTGTGTCAAAAAATTTATGCGTATCAAGCAGCTTCTAGGTTAGTTTTTCTGTTTTTTATATAGGCAGTCACTCCCACTATCAATATTACGACTAATCCTATCATATCAGTTTGCATTCCTGGTTTTATTAACACCAGGGATGCAGAAATTAACAGTATTCTTTTAACCATAGTAAGCCTTAGTTTAAATAAAAACCCCTGTAATCCACAAGCCAATGCTACCGAGCCTATAGTAGCAGAAACACCAGCATTAATAATTGTCAAACTATTACCTTCCCATAATAAAGCTGGGCCATATATAAACATATAAGGAACGATAAAAGCAGCTATGCCTAATTTGCATGATGTTATCGCTACTTCCATTGGCTTTGCCTTAGCTACTCCCGCGGCGGCAAATGCAGCTAAAGCAACAGGGGGTGTGATGGCGGATATACATGCAAAATAGAAGGCAAACATATGCGAACTTATAGGTGAAAAACCCATTTGTACCAGTGCAGGTGCTACAACTGCTGCACAAATCATATACGCTGCTGTTGTAGGTAGTCCCATTCCTAATATTAATGTAGCTACCATAGTAAATACTAATGCTAATATAGGTATGCCTCTAGAAAGCGCTAATACTGCTGACGCAAATTTTAAGCCAGACCCTGTTAGATTTAATACACCTATAACGATTCCTGCTGTTGCGCAGGCAGAAATCATTCCTAATGAATATAATGCTCCTTTCTCTAGAGAAATAAGTATCTTAGGTAAACTAAATCTTGTTTCTTTATTAACAGCAGCTATTATAATGGTAGATATGATTGCCCATAAGGCAGCTTTGATGGGGCTTGCTTTCATAATAACAAGTACATACATTAAAACAAATACGGGGATCATCAGGTGCCCACGCTTAAGTATTACTTCCTTCAAAGAAGGAAGCTCCTTTTTAGGTATACCTGTTAAATTTAATTTTATAGCCTCCAAATCTATCATGATAAATATGGTTAAAAAGTATAGTAAAGATGGTATTACAGCTGCAGTTACAACTCTTAGATAAGGCACACCAACTAACTGAGCTAGTATAAAAGCTGCTGAGCCTAGTATTGGTGGCATTATTTGTCCGCCAGTAGAGGCTACAGCTTCTACTGCTCCTGCAAACTTCGATTCATATCCTATAGATTTCATAAGAGGTATTGTAAATGCTCCTGTAGATACAACGTTTGCAGTAGAATTACCAGATACTGTACCAAATAAAGAACTAGCCACTACAGCTGTTTTTGCCGGCCCACCCCTTGTTGAACCTGTAAGTCCTAATGCGAAATCGATAAAAAATTTGCCTGCGCCTGAAGCATGTAAAAAGGCACTAAATACTATAAACAAGAATACAAATGTAGCTGATGCTCCTATCGGTGTACTATAAATTGCATCCAATCCTGTCATGTAACTAATAATTTTAGGCCAACTATATCCCCTATGGCCCAAAATACCTGGAATGTGCTTGCCGAAACTTGCATAGAGTATAAACAATACGCCTATTGCAGGAAGAATAAAACCTGTAGTTCTTCTGGTTATTTCTAATACTGAGAAAATCATTATAAGTCCAACTATAATGTCCAATGTAGTGGGTGAGATGCCGATTCTATATATCAACTGGTTCATATTCATGATGATATAGCCTGTAGATAGTATATTTACAGCAATAAAGATCATATCATACCAAGGGATTCTATCCTGAGCTGATTTCTTCGTCATAGGATATAATGCAAAAATCAGCACTGCTGCAAAACATAGGTGTGTACTATATAAAATCCAAGGAGACAAGGGTCTAATTCCTACATAATAGATATGAAAAATTGACATCACTGTCGCTATTGTAGCAATAGTTCTTTTATAAATACCAGTCAATTCTCTTTTAGGAGATTCCTCTTCTTCTTTAATTTTAGGATCTGTCTTTGTATTTAGAGGTTTAGGCATTGTATCACTTCCTTTTTATTATAGATAGTATAAACTGCCTACTTTGCTTCAGGTGGTAGTAAATTGCTTGGTATTTCTATTCCTATTTCTTCGTAGTACCTTATTGCTCCTTTGTGCAGAGGTATACTACTATATTTAATATTGTCAGGAATACAATCAGCTGCTGACGGATCAACTGCCACTAAAGCATCATAATTCTCGAAAGTAGTTTTTACTATATCATATACTAAATCTTCTGATAATTCTTTGTCTCCAATAGCTATGTTCCAAAATGAAATTACATTGATATCTTCATTTAAATCCTTATATGTACCTTTTTTAATTATATCTTGCGCCCAGTAAGGATAACTATTTAAAATTTTGTTGATTTCCTCTTGTGTCAAACCTAAATGCTTAATTTGATGAGTTGTTTCTAAGTCTAATAAAGCTGGTGCTGGAACCCCAGAAACCAAGAAACCTCCATCTACTATTCCGTCTTTTATGCCATTAATGGCTGTATTTGTAGGTAAACTATCTATTTTTTTAGCATCTATTTCTAATATTTCTAGTACAGCCCTTCCAGCTGCATCACTTGTGGCGCCAGGTGCTCCAACACTTACATTTTTTTCATTAAAATCTCCTATTGCATCGATTCCCTTACCCTCTAAAGAATATGCATATAAGATACTTTTATAAACTGGGAATAGTGCCCTTATTGAATCATACTTTTGATTTTCACTCCAGCCTTCCCCATTAAATCCTTCTCCTGCTAACCAGGTTGTTGCAAGCCCTAATTCCATTTGCTTATCTTCAATAAGTTGTATATTGGTAGTTGGGCCACCAGTAACTTCTACACTAATGTCAATACCAGACATTTTATCATTCATTATTCCAGCCCAACCACCACCTAAAGCATAGTATGTTCCACCTACACTGGATGTTCCTAGCAATAGCCTGGTAATACCCTTACCCTCTGGGCTTATTCCATTATCATCTGATGAGGTCTGTGTACCTCCACAAGCCACTAAACTAATCACCAATAAAGATATGATTAATGTACTCACTGCTTTTTTCATCTAATTTTCCTCCTCGTATCTAATATACATGCTTAATCACAAAATAATAATTTACATGTGTCACCCTTTAATAAACTCTTGGTATATATTATTGGCTCATTATTATATGTATAAATTGTCCTTGACAACAACAACGCTGGCAACCCCTTCGTTGTTTTAAGTAGTTCTGCCTCCTCAGCTGTTATTATCACTGGTTCTATGGTGGTTTTAGAAGAAATCAGTTTTATTTTATAAACATCTTCTATTATCTTGTAAATTCTCTGGCTTAAATCCTGCTTTTCTATTTCTGCGAATTTATCTTGTCTTAAAAAAGACTTTTCCAAAACTGTGGGTTTGTCATTAAAGTATCTGATTCTATATATTTTGATTACTTTTTCATCTGACGCTAAATTTAAAATCTCACTTAATGAATTAGAAGGTTTTTCATAGGAATAACTCATCAACTCATGAAAATCTCCTAGTTCTTCTGGAAAATAAAGTTTGATGAATTCAAGTTCTAGCGTTTGTTCAGCAACAAAAGTTCCCTGTCCTCTTTTTTTTACAATTTTTTTATCTTGAACCAATTCACTAATCGCTTGCCTCACTGTTGCTCTACTTACACAAAACAGTTTAGATAATTCTATTTCAGTAGGTATTTGATCCCCTGGCTTTAATTCTCCGGAATCAATTTTTTCTTCAATGTATTGTTTAATTTTATAATATAAAGTTACTCCTTTTTCATCCTTCATGATATTCATGGCACACTTCCCTTTCACTGTATGTTAAATATTTTTCATTAAGTATACCATAAGTTCATTAGATTTTATAACATTTGATTTAAGCTCTTCACAAACCCTTCTATTCCTTTCAAATTGATCTTTTAACTTATCGATAGTTTCTCTAGATTGAGTTGGTGAAGGTCCTCCTAAACTAGTTCTTCGCTTTATTGCCTCCTTAGCACTTAATATCTTTGCTAATTCCTCTTCAGACCAATTTATATTTTTTTCCCCAAATTCTTCACATTTTTTATTTACCATTTCAACGCTTATCTCATCTGCTTCTATTCCTTTAGATATGCAATCAGCTACGATACTTCCAACTATTTCGTGTGCTTTTCTGAAGGATAGTTTTTCTTTTCTCACAAGTTCATCTGCTAACTCGGTGACAGTACTAAAGTTTTTATTTACCTTTTTTCTCATATTCTCGTGGTTTATTGTTAAATTTTTCATCGTTACATTCAGCAATTCAAAAATACTCTTCGCTTGATCCATGGCTATCCAAAATTCTCTAGGAGACTCACTTCCAGAATCCCTACAGTGAGAGTAGGGAATATTCTTTAAACAACCAAATATTCCTACAAAAGATCCAATTAAGTAAGCTGCTTTAGCTTTTATATGTTCTATAGTAATAGGGTTCTTTTTTTGTGGCATGATACTACTACATGCAGCTATTGAACTATCTACTTCTATATATTTAAATTCATCAGAACTCCATATATATAAATCATGTGCAAACCTACTGATTGTAGAACAACATATGGCTAAATCAGCTACTATCTCTAGTAAGTAATCTCTCGATGCAACAGCATCTATAGAATTTTCTACTACACTATCAAATCCTAATAAATTTGCTGCATACATCCTATCAATATTAAAGCTAGTTCCCGCAAAAGCACCACCTCCTAAAGGACATATATTCAACCTTTTATAGCTACTTAACAATCTTTCAAAATCTCTTTGAAGCGCGCTAGCTACACTCAATATATAATGTGCTAAGGTTATTGGCTGTGCTGGCTGCATATGGGTATATCCACTCATTACCGCTTCAATATTGTTTTCTGCAAGCTGTGTTATGGTTTTCATCGTCTCTAAAAAAAGTTCGCACATTTCAAGTATTCTATCTCTTGCATTCATTCTAGTTACAGTAGCATTCAAATCATTTCGACTTCTTCCCGTATGCATCTTGCCACCTATCTCTATCCCTCCTTTACAAATAATGTATTTTTCTATATTAAAGTATAAATCCTCATATTCGGGATTTAGCTCTAATACACTTACACCCTCTTCCTGCAGTTCTTCTAACATAGACACTAAACACTTGGCAGTGTGTCTATCTATGATTTCTTGTTTATGCAGCATTAGCACATGAGCTATATTTACCCTCATCATGTTCTTAAAGGATCGCTCACTATCGTCTCGCATAGCTGGTTCAAAAATGTTTCTGCATACAACCTCATTAGGTTTTTCTTTAAGCCTTTCTCGCATACAAATCCCCCTTATCATAGTTTTATTTGTATAGTTGTCTATACATCTATATGTAATATCTATTCCACACTTTTTTGAAATATCCTTCTTTTCAAAAAAATTTTTCTATTTATTCTTTAAAGATCAATTTTTTTATAAAAAAAACCGATAAAATCTTTTCAAAATAGACAATCAGAAGTTTCCTAAAGTATTTTGAATAATAAAAGATCAAGTATAAGAGAAGTTTGTCTCTTACGCTCGATCTTTTATTGAAGCTTCATTGTTTTCTAATCTAAAAAGTGACTTTAATAGTCACTAATACGTTTCTAGTTTATCCACTATCAAATCTCTAACTATGTAGGATTTCCCTAACCCTTTTTTTACAGCTTTTAATATTCTATTTTCAGTTTTATAAACTTCTCCATATAATCTACTTAGAAGTATATCCACTTTCACTATATTTGCGCTTATGTTCCCGCCTCTTATCAATGCTTATCTCGATTTTGTTTTTAGGGTAAAGACCCCTACCTCTAAGCGTTAACGTAGGTGAAATTTTAAAATCAGGTGGAGTAGACTCTCCACCTGATCCCCGATGTTTCAGCTTGCTGGAACGAGTTTACTAATCTACAGTTTAAGTTAAGTACGTATGTCTTAATTTTACAAATCTACTTTATTTATTGAGAATTTTTGTAATGTTTTTTAACAGTATAGATATCGTTCCATCTGGATTATTGATAAATTCAATGATGTCTTTGTTGTTATAATAGTTTAATGGCAGGTTGATTTCAATACCACTATCCGTCTTTAATTTATGGGTCCTGAGTTTTTTTGTTATAGTATTTGATTGTTCTATCTTCACAGCATTTTCACTTAAGCCTTCTTTTTTTATCTCTTCCATATATTCTTCTTTTATTTCATGATTCCCTTCGAAAACCTCATCTGCAATTCTATCTACCTTAATTTCATCTGTTTCTTCAAGACTTTCAGCTAAAACCGTCTGCAGTTTTGCTGTTTTTGTAAAGTCATCATCAAAAAATTTTTTATTTAACTTTTTAGTCACCTTATTAAGAATTTTAAATTTGTCACTATCTGATAAATCAAAACTACATCTTAAAAATAGCTTGGATAAATAAAAATCTTTGCTCCCATTCATCTCATACTCTTTTTCTAGTAATTTTATTTCATAGTCTACTAGATTAATGATGATACATTCCTCTAATTTCTGTGATGTGTTTGGCAATGTAGTGGTTTGACGAATTAGATTATTTACATTACCCTCTTCTGTACTTGTTACATAGTGGATATAGGTAGATATATAGTTAAATTTCATTATGGCTAAATAACTATGATGGTTCATTTCAAAAATGCAAAACACCATGTCTCCTGGGGGTATATTCGGGTTTTTCTTCATGATGTCAAACAAGTCGTTCGCTAATTCAGTACTAATAGTTACGAATTCTTCTATATTTGATGTTATTTTTTTGCAAAGGTTATAAACAGTATTATACTCATCATTAAAAACACCATTTTTTATTTTATCGCTATGAATAACTTTTAAAATATGCTTTCCAAGAAAATCAAATATCTCTTCTGTGATTTCTATTTCCTTTGATGAAATAATGGGAATTTGTACATTGTTATCTAGAATATGTAAAATGGCTTTAATGATTCTTAAAGAGTTTTCTTGCTCCATAACATACCTCCTTAGTTATATTAATAATCACCGACTAACTGATTGTATTCATTAACGGGATTTTTATAGAATTATATGCTAATAGGTTATTATAACATATTCCTTTTTACTACACATAAGTTATGAAATTATTTATCAAATATTTTACTGGACTAAGACCACCACTTTCATTAACTAGGCTTTTGATCTGGTAGTAGCCCTCCTATCTGATTTCCCAATCTTCAACTTTAGATGGAGGAGTTCACAGAGCTACTCCTAGTTTTTCAGACACTATTTTATGGACATAGCTTAAAAAACCCTTAAGAACTTATACGCTTAAGGGTTTCTTCTAATTTATTATTTGCTGTTTTTTCTTAAGTTCTTATAGAATTCGGTGTTAAGACTATTTGGCAAGCAACTCACTAAACTAAATATTATTTCTAAAATACGCTAAAATAGCATCTCTCGCAGTTTTAACCATAAACTCAATCTCATCGTTATTTATTATATAAGGTGGCATAAAATAAATGATGTTTCCTAATGGTCTTAATAAAACACCTTTCTGAACAGCTATTTTATAGATTTCATAACCTACACGCTGTCTCCAATCAAAACCTTCCTTAGTGCTTTGATCCTTTACCAGCTCAATCGCTCCAATCATTCCAATCTGTCTAAATTCTCCTACATAAGGAATATCCCTTATCGTTTCCTCAACTTTTTCTTTTAGAAATTTAGATTTTATTTTATTTTTCTCTATGATATTTTCTTCTTCAAATATCTTTAAGGTTTCTACAGCAACAGCACACCCAAGGGGATTTCCTGAATAGCTATGACTATGCAAAAAGGCCTTCATGGTAGAATAATCATCATAAAAGGCATCATAGATTTTATCTGACATGATGGTTAAGGATAGAGGTAGGTAGCCTGCTGTTAATCCTTTAGATACACACATAATGTCCGGGGAAATACTAGCATGATTACATGCAAACATTTCTCCCGTTCTTCCAAATCCAACCGCTATTTCATCGGCAATAAGGTTTATATCATATTGATCGCATAATTTTCTTAGCTTTTTAAGATATTCTGCAGCATATATTTTCATTCCAGCAGCTGCCTGCACCATTGGTTCTATAATAATAGCGGTGATTTCTTCGTGTTGTTTTTCCAATGTCTTTTCCATATGCTGAAAGCACTGGGCGCTACAATCATTTCTATTCCTTCCATATGCGCATCTGAAACAGTCCGGTCCCTGCACTCTAATAACATCTAGCAGCAGTGGCTTATAAATTTTGTTATATAAATCCACTCCTCCTACAGAAAGCGCCCCTATGGTCTCTCCATGGTAGGCCTCTGTTAGGGCTACAAATTTTGTTTTCTTGGTTTTGCCAATTTGCTGATGATATTGAAAGCTAATCTTTAAGGCAATTTCTACGGCTGAAGAGCCATTATCACCAAAAAACACTTTGCTTAAACCCTTCGGTGAAACTCCAATGATTTTCTCTGCTAAAGCTATAGCAGGCTCATGAGAAAAGTTTGAAAAAATAACATGTTCTAATTTGTTAGCCTGGTTATATAATGCATCGTTTATGCGTTGATTCGCATGACCAAACAAATTTACCCACCATGATGATACCGCATCTAAGTACTTTTTTCCATCCATATCTTCAAGAAATACCCCCTCTCCCCGCCTGATGACAATGGGAGGGAAGGTTTCATAATCCTTCATTTGTGAACAGGGATGCCAAATATACTTTAAATCCTTCTTTTGAAAATTCCTCATCTCACTCATTCTATCTTCTCCTTATATAACTCTTTATCTACATTAGCGTTAATCTAAACCATAATTTGTCATTTAAAAATCTTTCCATGGCCTGATCTAAAGCAACAAGCTTCTTCCTTATTGCAAGATCCTTCGCTATGCTCGGGATGACAACTTGAGAGGATTTTTTGAAATAATTAGCTTAAGTTGATATCTACGACTTTGTTCATTGATTTTAAATTCAATACTTAATCAAATAAATCCAAAACCCCTTCTACTGTTAAGCTTCTTTCAAAGGTTTCTCTTACATTGATCACAGCTTCCCGCTCTTCTTTTAAATCAATTTTATGAATAATAGCTACAGCATTTAATCCTGTAATCTTCTTAATCACTTCTATGTTATCTTTTTCGTAATAGCTTCCATGATACTGATTGATAATGAATCCCCTTACCTCTACTCCCAATCTTCTAAGAAAATCAGCCGTTAACGCAGTATGGTTAATCGTACCCACACCAGCCCTTGCAACAATTACAGCAGGAATATCCAACTCCCTGATCAGGTCATAGATGTAGTATCCATCTCTAATTAATGGTACAACAACCCCACCTGCCCCTTCTACCAGAACATAATCATAGACTGCTTTCAACTTCTCATAATCATCAATGATTTTCTGAATATCAATCTTCACATTCTCTTTTTCGGCAGCTATATGAGGGGATACTGCCTCCCTTAGACAGTAGCTATTCATAACAACATCTTCTTCATTGATTGCAGCTATCTCCCTTACGAAGGCCACATCTGTAG
This sequence comes from Clostridium formicaceticum, assembly GCF_001854185.1. Classification (NCBI taxonomy): domain Bacteria; kingdom Bacillati; phylum Bacillota; class Clostridia; order Peptostreptococcales; family Natronincolaceae; genus Andreesenella; species Andreesenella formicacetica. The sequence continues at coordinate 2,693,511 of NZ_CP017603.1, read as the reverse complement.
GTACTAACTTCTCATTTTTAAGAATCCCTCCACTTTGTACTGGCTTAAAACTGATTGCCTTAAAACTGTCTTTTCTTAAAAGATAAGTCATACCTGCTGTAACAAAGGTCTTTCCTACATCCGTATCCGTTCCTACGATAAACAGTCCTTTTCCCAAATAAATGCCTCCTTCAATACTTTTATCATAGGCGTTAATTTAAGCTAATTATTTTCAAAACTCTCTCAATTTGTCATCTTGAGCATAGCGAAGGATCTTGTTGCACCTAAATCATACCTAATTCCATTCCTGCTTCTTTTAAACCATTCAAAACATATTTAAGTTCTTCTCTACTATGGGTAGCCATCAGTGTAATTCTCAATCGACTGGTATGGTCTGGCACAGTAGGCGGCCTAATTGCTGAGATAAAAATATCTTTTTCAAACAGTTTTTCACTTAATTTTGTAGCTTTTTCTGCACTTCCTATAATAAGTGGGATAATTGCTGTGTTGCTTTCCAAAACATGAAATCCAAGTTTTTTTAGTTCCTCTTGAAACCATTTTGTGTTCTCAAGAAGTCTATCCCTTCTGTCTTTCTCACTTTTTACAATATCTAAAGAGCACAATGAAACTGCAATCGTAGCTGGAGATAACGCAGTTGAATAAATGAAACTTCTAGCCTTATGTCTTAAATAGGTCACTAGACTTTTACTGCCAGCCACAAATCCTCCTTCACTAGCAAGGGCCTTGCTAAGGGTTCCTATCTGTATATCCACCTGCCCTTTTAAGTTGAAATACTCTACACAACCTGTACCACGATTTCCTAAAACTCCTGTGCCATGGGCATCATCAACCACTGTTAAGAGGTTATTTGCTTTCGCTAGCTCTACTATTTTATCTAATGGTGCGATATCACCGTCCATGCTAAATACGCCATCTGTCACGATACATCTCTTCTTGCCTTCATAAGCCTTTATCTTCTTTCTCAAGTCCTCCATATCACAATGCTTATAGACAACAATCTTAGCCCCACTTAGCCGACATCCATCAATAATGCTTGCATGATTTAATGCATCACTAAATAAAATCCATTCCTTATCTGCTATCGCTGTTACGACACCTATATTCGCCATATATCCTGTATTGAAAAGAATGGCTGCCTCTGTATTCTTGAAATCAGCTATCTTCTTTTCTAGTTGATCGTGAAGTTCATAGCTTCCTGTCGTTAGCCTAGATCCCCCTGCCCCTACTCCGTATGTACGAATTGCTGCTTCTGCTGCATCCTTTAATCTAACATCATTACATAGATCCAAATAATTATTGGAAGTCATTAATAACACTCTTTTATTCCCTATTAGCGTATATTTACTTTGAGGACCACTTAAAAACTTAAACTCCCTATATAGACCTCTATCTTTTATATCCTTTAAACATTCATCTATAAACCTCATTTACGCCTCCTCCAAAAAATCCCTATAGCAAATACTATCCTTTACCACAGGAAGCTCATTGATCAGTGTCACTTTCTCTTGCAAATATTCTATACATGCTTCTATAGATGCCTTTGATGCATCAAAGCAAAATATTCTTCCACCAGCAGCATCACCTAGTGACTTTAGCTTGGTGATTCTAACATAGCCCGTGTCTTGAGATGCTACGTAGCCAGCAACATAATCTGGATCATCAGACCAACATAGCTCAGCGATGATGCCAGGAGCATTGGAAACCTTGCTTGCCAATGCAACAGCCTCCTTCACATGATTGTTATTCAAGCCTTCTTTTTCTAATACTTTATCTAAGTCCTCCCTTAATCTAAAACTCCAATCAATGTTGGTGGCCCTCACTCCCCTATCTTTATCTTGTTCAAGCCTTTCCAAAGAATGAATATCCAAAAGTACTGCCCCCCTCATAGGATTGCAAGCCTTTAATATATTGAGTGCTATTTGAGAAGCCTTATAGGATAAGCCAATTTTTTGTAATACTTTCACTGCACATTCTCTCCCCTGGATATAATCATCCACCACAACTGTTGTTATGTCTAAAGGGGCAATATACTCTATAGTCTCCTTCATTATATTCTGTATGGCTATATTTATAAAATCTGGCTTGCCTTTACTATGTTCTAAGGCTCTTTTTGTTAGCTGTTGCACTACGCTTTCTATCTCTTGTTCTAAGATCACTTTCTCCCCACCAGAAATATGTTCTCCTTTTCTGGCAGCCCTCATTTTGACGCTATATAGATTTTCCTTCATAGGACACCTCTCTAAAAGGAGTATAATATTTTATCTTAATCATCAGTTTGCTTAACGGCCAAGCGGTTATAGCAGTATATAACATTCCTGGCAAACTTGCTATAAGCATCACCCCAATAGGCATCTTTAATAAAAATCCCAGTGCAATCCTTGCCACCATAGATCCTAAAGGCCCCGCAACAGTAATAGTTATAAATCTAGGTTTAAAAAAGTGAAGGATTCCCCCAGCCACCACTCTGAATATAATAGCAATGATTACATGAATAACCGTATGGGTTCCAAGAGCTAGCGCAATGGCACTGGCTATCATGCCTGCTGTTATGTATCTCTTAAACCCAAAAGATGCTGCTATAGCCACTGCTATAGGTGCAGACAGTTGAAATTCTGTTCCCGGCAATGGGCCAGGGATTTTAAAAGACCCTGAGATTGTGATTATTATTGCTAATAAACTTATCAATGTCATCTCTTTTGTTTTACGCATATCATTTCTCCTACTTTCCTTTCAGTCATGGATTAATACCTCAAGCCTAAGTCTTCAATCATTGCTAAGTCCTCTGAAATTCCTTGCCCCTTTGTTGTAAGATAATTTCCTGTAAGCATGCCATTGATCCCCGAAACAAACCCTAAAGCTTGAAGACTCCGTAGGTTTACTTCTCGGCCACCGGCAAATCTTATATTGGTTTTAGGCAAAACAAACCTGAACATCCCCATAGTCTTTATTACTTCCAAGGGAGAAAGAGGTTCCTTATTTTCCAGCGGTGTACCAGCAATAGGATTCAATACATTTAGAGGTACGGAATCAACTGCCAAATTCCTAAGTGCAAAAGCAAACTCAACCCTTTGGGCAAAAGCCTCTCCCATACCGATGATCCCTCCACAGCAAACCTCCATGCCAACTTTTTTAACCGCCATCAGAGTTTTTTCTCTCTCCTTATAGCTGTGGGTGGAAACAATTTGAGAAAAGAAGCTCTCAGCAGTTTCTAGGTTATGATTGTATCTCGTAACCCCTGCATCTTTAATGGCTCGAGCTTCCTCTTCTCCAATAACCCCCAAACAAGCACATAATTGTAATTTTGTCTCCTCCTTTAGCTTTCGAAAAATATCTAAAAGGATAGCAAACTCAGGGTCATTCAACTTGTAGCCCTTACCGCTGGTTACAATATCAAATCGGTGTATACCTGCTGCTTCCATAGCTTTAGCCCTTCGTAAAATTTCGTTTTTATCTAGATTGATTTCCTCTTTTGTGCCTGTTTCATGGTGTGCAGATTGAGAGCAAAAGGCACAGTTTTCTTTACATCCTCCTGTACGGGCACTAACAATGGAGCAAAGATCAACCCGATCTCCTTGATATACTTCTCTAATCTTCGAAGCGTAGGCAGAAAGAAAGTAAAGATCAGCCCCCTGAATCTCCTCTAGAGCTAAAGCCTCCTGATAATTGATTTGCCCTCCGTTTAAAATTCTTTCACCCAATTCTGCTATATAGTGATGCATAAAATCTCCCCCTACTTCTTTATATTTGTCTCTTAAAATCTTACTATCTTTTTCACGACTCCATACTCCTATTGACAATAGGATTGATCTTGCAAAAAGTAAAAGTCGTTTTTATTGTTTTAATTTCTAATCATTAATCTTTATGTATTAATTTGACTAACAATAGTATATCTGGATATTTTTGTATTGTCAACTTAATTTATTTTAAAAGTTTACTAATGATCAATAAATAAAGCCTAACCAGAAAGGTTAGGCTCTACATCTTCTTCTATACCTTCATTTTTTGCTACAATCTAAAAACCTCGATTATTTGTGGCGGTAGTCTTTATAAATAAAGTCAGAGAATGAAACGAAGATTATGATTGAAACAAGAGTTCCAATGATTTCTACTAGCTAGCCTTGACACTATTTAACGTTTAAAGAAACAATATAATAATATCCTTCTGGTGGATTATTTTGTGCCGCTATATCATTTATAAATTCAACTTTTTTACCAAAATGCTTTGCTGCTATCCACAAATGGCACATAGCAATACCCATGTCAATCATATGCATCCTTTTATACATAATTGTAATTGACTTAACACAATATGCATGAATTATGCCGTCACCCCCGGTAAAAAACCACGGTTGATTATTTCCACTAGATGGTGCAAGACCAGCAGGTTCCAACAACTCATTGGCGTTGGTAATATTACTTATTTGTTCAAGAGACTTTCTATTAAATTCTGATGTACTTTCTCTATATAATGATTCTATTTCTATAGGCTTTCCAAAAGCCAATAAAATCACAAATTCAAGTTTTGAAGTACTTAATGTTTTTTCTGTTGGCTTTGTCATTCCTATCCAACAACTACCAATATCATTAGCTGAAAAAAATAAATCCATCTGTTGCAGCATAAAACCGGCATTTGTTAAATATCCTTCTTTATTTTCTGAAAATACTGCAATATAATGTGGTGCTTTTAATGTTGGCAAATTCTTAACATCTTTTTGTGATAAAATCTTCATTTCAGTCGTGATGTTATCATCTATAGGTTTTAAAGTTCTCATATACGCTGAAATTTCTGCAAGTGTATTTTTATTAAGAGGAGTTAAATCGTATCTTCTCATTGACTTTCGCTTGAAGATTGTTTCATAAAGATTGATCTGTTTCATTATTTTCACTCCTTAAATAAATGGCAGGGAACGCTTCTCCGACAATCAAAGATTTTGCATAGTAAAGTTACGATGTTCTTTTTGAATACTTAAGAACCTGATGGAGCACTCTACTATTCTACAATTACACATGCAAAGTTCATGTGTTCGTACGCATGATAGCCATTCATGGTTTTGTGGAAGTATAATTCTTCAATGTCAGCGGGGCTCAAGTTTTCATAGAGACGTAAGCCTAGAGGTGCCAGGTCTGCAGCGAATGTTGATGGGTCAAAGCCTGTTTTCATTGGCTCACCTTGCTGCCGAGTATACTCTATTGCAGCTTGTACACGATTAGATGCTCTCTCAGGGTCAAATGCATCGGTATCCATGTAATCAAAAATGATCATGCTGCCTGGAGGGGCAATATTGGCAATAGAAAGTAGTATGGCCAACACCTCATCACGAGTTAGATAATAAGTAACACCCATCCAGCTGAAAAAGCTGGGAAGCTGGGGATTATACGAAGAACTCATAAGTACTGCCGTAAGACTTTCCTGGGTGAAATCTATTGGAACAAAGTGGAGATTCGCTGGAATTTTCCAATTCATTTCAGCTAAGCGGCGGTGCTTAAAGGATTGAGTCGAGATATGATCGACTTCGAAGACCTGAAGTTTTTCTACCATCTCCGGGTGTCGAAAAGCAAAGGTATCCAACCCTGCTCCGAGAATCACATACTGTTGTATACTCTCAGCTTTTTTAAGGCTGTCTTCAGAATATCGTGCACGACTTACAGCGAGGGGTAAAGGGGCCAAGCTCCTCATGTTCCACGCCAAGGCAGCCGCCTCGTCATAGCACAATGCAGCACTTGCTGGGTCAATAGACTTAATTTGTTGGCTGGTTAACGTAAATTCCTGGTGGAAGGATACTCGATCCTCCTCTGGAAGTAAGCGATAGGCTAGAAAGTCATCAAAGATTTTAGAGTCATCATGCACAGCATGATAGCCACGACAGTAGGCCATAAGCAGTGCAGTACGGCTGACTTTGTTTTTTTCCATAACATTTCCTCCATCAAAATTATTTTATCTGGTAATATGTCATTTAATCATAAAACATTTTACGCTATATGTCTTTCGTTTCATTATCATTAATTTTACTTTAATGATCATGTTTTCAAAAATAACTGACGGTACGTGGATGGAGTAACACCAACTTTTTTTTTGAATATGGTTGAAAAATGACTAAGACTATTAAACCCGCAGGTAAAACATACTTCTGTAACGGTATGTTGTTTAAGTCTCAACATTTCTTTAGATCTTTCTATTTTGATATCCAATAAGTAGTCAAAGGGAGTTTTACCGGTTTCATATTTAAAAGAGCGAATCAGCTGACTGGCACTAAGATTTGCCACCTTCGTCACATCCTGCAGGGAAAAGGATTCTTTATAATTATCCCATAGGAAATCAATAGCTTTCTTGATACTTTCTCTCTCTATAAACTGGCGATTGGTTACTGATAAGAGATTACTTTTCATTTGACGCAAAAGGTTGATGGTAATGTTTGTACTCAGGCTTTCTAATATAAAGTTGTATCCAGTCTGACGGTTACGGGCTTCCTCTACAAACATTCGAATTAGATTTTGTGTATTTGCATCGAGTTTAGCATTGTAATTTTCAAAAAAAATATTTTTTCGATCGTAAACCGAATCAGAGGTTTCATGCAGGTATTCTTTATCTATGAACATAGATAAAGTACGCAGGTTCGTAGATTTGTCAGCTATCCAATGAGTTTGTTCGGGATTAAAGGGAAAAAATTTATTAGGTTCGATAATAATGGTTCTTTTTTCCACCTTGAAGAGACAAGATGTTGTAAAAGGCATCATAAACTGATAACCTCCATGAATATGGAGGCCTTCAGTATAAACATCCGTTTTAGGTATTACAACAGCCATCTGGTCACCCATATATGCATCTACAGTCTCCGATGCAGGCATAGGCATTTCACCCAACAAATTTTTTAATAAGCATGAATCCATAAATTTATTCCTCCTTTATGGGACTACAATTTAGGGATATTCCAATCCTATTCATTTTACAAAAGCCTTTAAAAATAAATATGGTGCAAATCCAAGAGATTTTCGTTTTAGGTCTTAAAAAATACCTCTGAGAGTAGAAGCAAATCAAAACAACCCTTATAATGGTGATAATAATTATTCTATTAAAGGAGATGAAATCATGAAAATATCGGAATATCATCCTTTTAAATCAGTTGAATCAAAAAAAGAATATTTGAAATTCTACGATAAAACTGCATTGTTATGGCCAGTTTCTTTAGAGACCAAGATGATAGATACTTCATATGGTAAAACATTCGTACGTATTAGCGGACCATTAGATGCCCCTGCATTAGTTCTATTACCTGGAGCGGGGGCCAGTTCACTTATGTGGCTTTCAAATATTGAAGCATTATCTAAGGATTACAGAATTTATGCAATAGATGATATTTATGGATGTGGGCGAAGCATATATACTCAAACTATTAATGACTCGAATGATTTTATAAAATGGCTTGATGAACTATTTGACAGCCTAGAGCTTGAAAATAATATTCATCTTATGGGCATGTCTTATGGAGGCTGGCAGACAAGCCAATATGCTCTTCGCTTTCCAAATAAACTCAATAAAATTATATTACTAGCTCCAGCTGCTACGGTGTTGCCCATAAGTGCAGGGTGGGTTATGCGTACGCTTTTATTATTATTGCCTGGACGCTATTTTGCTAAAAATCTAATATACTGGCTTTATAAAGATTTAGTAAAAAAAGATAAAGAAGCAGCAGAACAAGAGATCAATTTCTTATTTTTAGCTTTAAAATGTTTTAAGTATAAACGTCTGCCTAATCCAACGGTTCTAAACGATAATGAATTAAAAAACATCAAAACACCAACGCTTTATTTAGTAGGCGAAAATGAGAGGATTTATTCGACTCAAAAAGCAGTGCAACGTCTTAATACTATATCCCCTAGAATAAAAACAGAAATTATTTCCAATGCTGGTCATGATTTACTATGGGTACAAGCTGATGTTGTGAATAAGAAGGTTTTGGAGTTTTTGAAACAATCATAATCATTTTGTAAAGATAATATATAAAATAACCCTAACTTGACAGGGTTATTTTTTTTTAGAATAAAAAATGTAAAAAAACAATCACCTTGGTGTTACATAAAGGTGTAAAGAATATTTTGATTTATTTTTACTCTTAGAGGTATTTTTTAAGACCTAACACGAAAATCTCTTGGATTCGCACCATATTTATTTCTAAAAGCTCTTGCAAAATGACTAAGATTGGAGTATCCAACTTCATTTGCAATTTCAGTAACATTCATTTCATCATTATTAAGCAATAAATCTCGTGCTTTTTCTAATCTAACATCTTTCAAATATCTAAAAATTGTAGTCCCGTATAACTCCTTGAATCCTACCTTTAGCTTATATGTATTTAATCCGGTTTTCTTTGATAGTTCTTTAATAGATATGGGTTCTGCTATATTATTAATAATTATTTTTTCAGCTAAATGAATTCTATGTTTATCACTTGATTTTATTATTACTTTTTTATTTATATTGTTATGCTCAAGAACTTCTTTCTTAAGTGTAATAGAAATAATCTCCATCGCTTTGCGGACTTCTTTTTCAAGGGCAATAGAAATAATCTCCATCGCTTTGCATTCCATGTATATTAGTTTGGTTATACAAAGATATTTGCAGCTTCTTATCTGTTCAAAGGAGCTTTTCAAAGCAGGAGGTATTTGCTGTGGCTTCATGATTAAATTTTCAATTTTTTCATTACTCATTCCTGTATAATAATTATTACTTTTTTGTTTATGTGCACACGAAAACGACTCTATAAAAGAGGCGTATGAATGCTTAAAAAGTTTAAAATACATTAGTGCTTTATATGCATAGGAAATCGGTTGTATCATAAAAGGAAAGTTTACTGTTACTGATATATATTTTATTACAGTATCCTTTGGATATTCTATCCAGTCTTTAGCTTTGTTCTTCATGAAAATGCCAAAACAACCTTCATTTAACGAAAATGTTCCTACCCCTTCCTCAAAATGATTAATACTACCGACCATACAATATATTACTTCAAATACTGGATCTTTTGTTTTATGGTAAATCCTAATCCCCCTTTTTAAGTACATATCTCCCATACGGATTTCTATTCCATTTCTTAGAGTAATCTTATGTATATATCCGCTGCCACATTCATTTGTAACCTCATACCTATATTCTTTCCAGCTACACCACACATTCCAATCATTCGAAATATTTTCTTTATAAAGTGTAAAAACATCAAAAAAAATTCTATAAAAATCTTCTGTATTATTAACCATAACCTTATCTTCCAATATAAACAAACACCTCCCTTTTAACGCTATACCCTCTAGTTTTCTAATTACCTAAACTTAAAATTATTTATATAAATCAATTCATAAAAACATGAAATCTAGTTTTATTTAAATCATAGAATAATTTCCATATTGTGTCAATTCTAATGAGCAACAACAATGGGACCTTTCTTTTTCAATATCTGCCAATTCAAAATCATGGGTAGATAATAGACCCATAGCTCTATTTCACCTTAAGCTTTTGAGATAATGGTTTTTCGGTGCATAATCTGTCAACTTCCTCATCCCCTCGACATTACGAATTAAGATTTACTTGTATAATGCTTTTGTCCTACGAAACATCAGCTATAAAATAATATATTGGGGATCAATATCCTCCTTAATAAAAAGCTAACCCCTCCTGAAACAAATAGATTCTAGAAGGGGTTAGTTTTTGCTTATTGTTTTTTTATTGTTTTCCTTAATTAAACTTCAATTGAAGTTTTCTTTCTTTTGGAGACTTTTGACTTGAGATAGTTGCTTATTCTATCAAAAAGTATATACATCACTGGAATAAAGACTAAGGTCAAAAGGGTAGCTAGCAGTAATCCTCCAATAACCACTGTTGCAAGAGGGGCTTGTGTTTCAGCACCTTCACCTATACCCAATGCTAAAGGGGCTAAGCCCAATATCGTTGTTAAAGCTGTCATAAGTATAGGCCTCAATCTCGTAGGACCAGCCTCTAATATGGCTTCTTCCATATTTAGACCTTTATCCCGCAGAATATTGATATAATCTACTAGTACAATGCCATTGTTTACAACGATACCCGATAATATAAGCAAACCAATAACTGCAGGTACACTAACAGTTCTTTGGGTGATAAACAGTCCCAAAGCCCCCCCTGCAAAGGATATCGGTACAGTAAACATAATGGTAAAGGGATGGAGTAAAGACTCAAACTGGGAGGCCAACACCATATATACCAAGAGTATAGCCAAAATGAGGGCTAAACCCAAGCTTTTAAAGGATTCTATAAGGTCTTCCATTTCTCCTCCAATTTTATAGGAGTAACCTTCTGGCATTGGATAATTCTCCAACTGGCTTATGATATCATTATTAATACTTCTTACATCCCTGCCTAATATATCCGCAGTAACATTGATGGTTCTTACCTGATCTTTCCTTGATATCTGCGTAGGGCCCTGACGAATACTTATATTTGCCACCTGCTCCAAAGGTACTGTTATTCCCATGGGGGTAGCTATTTGAATTTGACTAAAGTTAGAGATATTTTCTTTTACATAGCTTTCACTTCGAAGAACTACATCTATTTCAGTACCATCAAATTTATATTTGGTAGCTACTGTTCCTTGAATATTATTTCGAAGGGATTGAGCAATTTGAGCAGCGGATAATCTATATTTTGAAGCAACATCTCTGTTAACAGCAACTTGTATTTCAGGTTTTGCTTCTTCAAAGCTGGTCTTTGCTTCTCTTGTTCCTTCCACCCTTTCAACGAAGCCCAGAATATCAGTGGATATTTCCTTTAAAACTTCAATATCATCTCCTTGAATTGAGATAGAGATAGGTGCACTACTGGCTCCACCCATACCACTTTCCATAGCCTGAACTGAGATAAGGGCTCCTGCAATTTCAGCGGTGTATCCTCTAATCTCGTCAGCAATTTCTACACTACTTCTTTTTCTCTGATTCAAAGGTTTTAGCTTCAAATAGATTGCTGCTATATGACTTACACCACCAGTATCTACATACCCATCTCCTATCCCCCCTAGTATTATAAAAAGGGATTCTGCTTCAGGAATTTCTTCAATAATATTTTCAATACGCGTTGCAATTTTATCCGTTTCCTGTAGATTGCTGCCTGTAGGAAGTTCAACATCAACAATTACATATCCTTCATCTGCTTTCGGGAAAAACTCTGCTCCTACTGTAGCTACAAGTCCTATGGAAATCACAAAAATAACGAAAACGAATGCTATAGTAATCTTTTTATGATTTAATGACCAACTTAATATTCTTTTATAGGTTGTTTCTGTTTTATTAAAAAAGATCTGGAATCCGTCCAATATTCTCTTGGATAAGGTGGTTCTTCTTGTAATCTCATGAGACAGCTTTAATATTTTAGAAGATAGCATGGGCACAATTGTAAGGGATACAAACAAGGATGCCAGTAGGGAAAAGGTCACCGTCATAGCTAACTCCTTAAACAGCATAGAGGTAATCCCTTCAACAAAAACAATTGGTAAAAATACTGCTACAGTAGTAATGGTAGAGGCTGTAACCGCCATACCCACCTCTCCTGCCCCTTCCTTCGCTGCTTCCATTCGAGAGTGACCCTGCTGACGGAAACGATAAATGTTTTCCAACACTACAATAGAGTTATCCACCAGCATCCCCATACCTAAAGCCAAGCCACCTAAGGTCATTAAATTAATGGTGACTCCTGAAAAATACATGAGAGCGAAGGTGGCAATAACAGAGATAGGAATGGCAATACCAATAATAAAAGTGGTTCGAATATTCCTTAAGAAAAGGAATAAAATCAATATCGCAAAAACACCTCCAATAGCAGCATTCTTAGCAACATTGCTAATAGAATCATTAATATAGTCGGATAAATCCACGATAATATGAAATGCGATCCCATCTAACTCACTGCTCAATTTATCCAACTCTTTATTTACCCGATTAGCAACTTGAACCGTATTAGCAGTAGATTGTTTGTTGACCACTAAATAAATACTGGGAATGCCATCGGTCCGGGAGATTCGATCAAGATCCTTAGGCCCTAAGGTAATCTCTGCTATATCCTTTAAGTAAATACTATCACCGTTACTTAATAGAATAGGAAGGTTTCGCATTTCCTCTACATTGTTAAACTCTCCTAAGGTTCTCACTAACAACTCCCTATTTCCTTTTTCTACCAATCCCCCAGGAAGATTAAGGTTTTCTCCCATTAAAACATTAGCTAAATGATCAATAGATATCCCGTACATATCTAATTTTACAGGATCTACTGTGATTTTTACTTCATTTTCATAGCCACCTCCTACAATAACAGAAGCGACACCAGGTAATCGTTCAATTCTGCTTTTGATTCTATCTTCCGCTATTCGCTGGGTTTCTGATAAACCTTTATCACCAGTAACAGCCATTTGTATAATTGGAAAAGCATTAGGATCAATTTTGCTTACCATAGGTGTGGTGGCATCCTTAGGTAGAAAATCCTGTATCATATCCACTTTTTCCCGCATATCCAATGCAGCTAAATCCATATCCGTTCCATCTTCAAACTCAACCACAATTAAGGAGCTGCCTTCTTTGGAGGTGGAACTGATGCTTTTTACATTACTAACAGTGGCAAGTACTTCTTCAAGAGGTCTTGTGACCAAAGACTCCATTTCATAGGGACCCACGCCACTATATTGGCTGGTGACCATAGCGATTGGAACATTAATCTGAGGTAATAAATCAACAGAAAGCTTGGTTAAGGAAACAAAGCCTAATAGTAGAATGATGAAGATCACCATGACGGTAGTAACAGGTCGTTTTACTGCTATGTGAGAAAGCTTCATTAGAATTCACCTCTCACAACATTGATTTTAAAACCATCCTTTAGAAAATCCTGTCCCTTAATAATCACAACATCCTCTGGTGTTAATCCAGATGTCACCTCCACCAATTCTCCGTTGTCTAAACCAACCTCAACAATTTTTCTTTCTGCCCTTTCCTCTTTAGCTAAAAATACATAAAATTCTTCACTTTCTTGAAGAACTGCTGCACTAGGTAAGAGCACTACATCATTTTTTTCACTGATTTGAATATGTACTTGAGCAAACATGCCTGGCTTGATGCTACCTTCAGGGTTTTTAACTGCTATCTTTACCGTATAAAGCTGTGATATAGAATCAGGAACAGGATTTACCGCTTTAATAGAACCTATGATTATTTCATCAGAAATAGAGGGAATTACAAGCTGTACATTACCTGCAACCATAATTTTATTAATACTTGCCTCTGTCACTTTAATAACAACCTCCAGGGTGGAAACATCTGTGATGGTTAAAGTTGGTTGAGCAGAAATCAATCCCTTTTCTTGTATATCGATGGAGGAAACAACACCATCAATAGGTGAAGTAATAACGGTATTGTTTAAATCTTTTAAACTGTTGTCATAAGAAAACTTTACTTCTTCTAATTGTGCCCTAAGCAACTGAAGCTGTTCTTCAGAGGCTTTTTTGTTTTCATAATTTAGCTTTGCCTGCTGATAGGGAATATCTGAGGCCAATAATTTTGCCTGTTCATAGGTCTGAAGAGACACCCCTCCTGCTTCAAATAACTTTTCAATTCTTTCAAATTCTATCTGAGCATTTTCATAATTTTTTTTAGCATTTTCATAGGCAAGTCTAGTATATTCTATTTGCTCATCTAGTGATTTTTTTTGAAATTCATAGTTTGCCAAACTGGTTTCGTAGGCAAGTCTTCTACTATTCACTTGATCTTTAATGGATTCTGTATCCAATACAAATAATATGTCTCCCTTCCTAACAGAATCTCCAAGGCTAACTGCTAAGTTTTTCACTTCCAGTAGTCCTTGAATTTCTGGGATAACAGTAACAGTATCAATCGCTTGAAGCTGCCCACTCAAGGTAATGTTTTGGGATATATCCCCTAGTGAAGCTTTCATTACCTCTACAGCAAAAACATTTTCCTGCTCTGCCTGAGTTTCCAATGATTTACTACTGCAACCAAACAAAAAGCTGTTCAGTAATAAAATTGACACAATAAACATTATACTTGCTTTTGACATCATCATCCCCCCTATTTGTTTTGCCCTTCTATCAGCTAAACTTGCTTTTAAACAATGGTAAAAAGAAATCCTTCTCAGTATTTTTATCTCGTTTATCAATATAACTGATATTTTCCAAAACAAAAATACCGTGCAAACAAATATATACATGTTTTAAGTAGATAGTAGCATAATACTTTACAAGCTAGATAGAGATTTACAAATTATATGGCAGAACCATCCTACTAATAGCATGTAATAGCAGGATTTTTTATTTTAAGACACAACAAATAGAGTTCCTACTAGGACTGAAACAAATGCGGCATAACTGTTTATTTCAGTCTATATCCAGTTCTACTGAATGATTCAATCCAAGGAGATAAATCCATCCATTACAGGAATAATTTTATCAGTATTGGTACCCATAGCATTTCCTCTAGTAGATCACTAGGATGCTTTTTTACATATGCTGTAATTTATCCATCAAGAGAAGTGATTTGTAGCAATTGAGTTAGATGGTATGTTAAGACCTGCAAAATATTTAAAGTATTATACATGTACTAATTGTAAATTTAAACCATTTTTTTGTCAAGTATAAACCATGATAATCTACAAAACCCAAATATTTTCATATTTGTTGTACCAGCGTTTTAGAAATGATCTTCCAGCAAAATTTTTATTTTCCCATTGCTATTCCTGCTTAAATAGGAATATAATATCTGTATCAGAGAAGTTATGCTAAAATATCTATTCCTTAAGAAGAACAAAAATAAAAACAAGCAGGAGGGAATTTTCCCTTCTGCTTGTTTTTTATCATCCCTCTGGCTGAAAGATGACTTTCATATCGATTAACAGCTTTTTAACTTTTTGATAGGCTATTTCCTTCTTTTCCCCGTCTTCTATATGGAGATCTATTGGAAGGTGATCCTCCTTCACAACCCCTATCCACACTAGCTTTATGTTTTCAGCGTCCACTATGGTATTTATGGTATGGATATGATTTTCCGTTAAGTTATTTGCCACTGTGATGACAATATTCCCTGCATCCAGAAGAAACTTAGATGTTTTTGCAAACTCTTGAAACTTTTCTTCTCTATTCTTTTCAGCATGTTCTTCTTCTATTTCAGTATCAAAATAATAAACATTTCTTCCCTCTGTAAAAAGCCCTCTTTCAATATAGGCCGCCATACCCTTCTTGTTTATGTCTTCTCCACCAGAGATCAAAACCATTGTAGGTCTTTGTACAAATCGACTAGCTCTTTCTTTCCTTGTAACAGCAGTTTCTCTCCAAATTACCTTTTCCTGATGCACTTTTTCATTTAACCAATCTTCTTGGTTCTCTAAGCTATCTACAATAATGCCACCGCCGGATATTTCGTAGTTGTCAATAAGAACAAATCTTGAGGTCTCTGTTGAATTTTGGGCCTTATCGAAGGCAATCGCTTTTTCTAACTTCAAAATCACCTCTGCTACTTCATGTCTTTGTACGTACTGCCTTTCTGTCTTAGCTAAAGTGGAGGCATCAAGAACTGTTACAACTTCTTCAAGTTTCGCTTTCACCTTTTGCGTTCCTATCTTTAAATAATAATCCCTTTCGCCATTTAAATCCTCTTTTCCCAGCCAAAATAGTTTTGTCTTTATCTTGGTGGAAACCTCTGGCTTAGTTTCTCCTGTTATGCAGGCTAATTCTCCCCTAGTGATATAAATCTGCTCTTCAAGGGTAAATCCAGTGGCACTGCCGGCCAGACCCTCTTTCATACTGGAAGCATGAAATCTCTCTATAGATTTTACTTTAGATTTTTTTCCGCTAGGATAAAAAGTGATTTCATCGCCTATCTTCACTTTTCCTGTATCAATAGTACCTGCTACAATCCTTCTATCGTCTCCATTAGCTGTGAACTTGTAAATGCCCTGTACCGGCATTCTAAATACTTGATTTTCAATATCTTCTTTATTTTCTAAGGCATCTAATTTTTCTAATACTGTACTTCCTTGATACCATGGCATTTTATCAGAAGGTGATGCAATATTTTCTCCCATAAAGCCGCTAATGGGAATAAAGGACTCTGCTTCTACACCAATTTCTGCAAGAAAAGCTTGATATTCTTCTACGATTTCTTCATATCTTTCCTGCTTATAATCCACAAGATCCATTTTATTGATCAAAACAACAACTTGTTTAATCCCCAACATTGATAGTAAGTAGCCATGTCTTTTAGAGTTTTCCCTTACTCCTTCCTTTGCATCGATTACCAACAAAGCAGCTTCTGCCCTTGCTGCTCCTGTAACCATATTCTTGAGAAATTCGATATGTCCAGGAGCATCTATAATAATATACTTTCTTTTTTGTGTTTTAAAAAACACTCTAGCAGCATCTATTGTAATCCCTTGTGCCTGTTCATCCTTTAAAGCATCTAATAAAAAAGCATACTCAAATGGTTTTGCGTTTCTTCTACAGGTCTCCTTTACCTGCTCTAATTTCCCTTGTGGTAACGAATTGGTATCCGCTAGAAGTCGTCCAATAATGGTGCTTTTCCCATGATCTACATGTCCTACGATAACAATATTCATATTTTCCTTTATGTTTGGTTGTTGAGATTTTACCACTGACAATTGATTTCTGTTCAGGTTATTGTTCATTATCAATCCCATCCCTTGCTAGTATTTACTATTATTTCCACTGCGCTGCGGAAGTGCACGAATCGTCAGACTGCGTGAGAATTGTCACCCTGAGGGTAGCGAATGGATCTTAAAGGTTTAAAATACAAGATTCTTCACTACCTTCAGAATGACAAAAACACGAATAAGGTTAGTTTTTACGCAGTCTGCCGTCCCCATGGCTTCGCTTGCTTGGCTTTAGTTTACATATAGCCAGCTTTTCTTAATTCTTCTAACCCACCGCCGTCTTCCTTATCCTGCGCTCTGCCGCTTCTCTCGGCAATATTAGAAAATTTACCAGTTCTTAACTCCTCTACGATTTCTTCTACTGTGCTGGCAGTTGATTCCACCGGTTGCGTACATGGACCACATCCTAGAGACCTATACCGCTTTCCTTCTCCCTGATCAAAGTATAAGGAAACCATCGGGATCTTTTCCCGCTGAATATATTCCCAAAGATCTAATTCTGTCCAATCAAGAAGAGGATGTATCCTTACATGGGTGCCGGGTGCAAAATCTGTTTTATATTGATTCCAAAACTCAGGAGGCTGTTCCCCAATATTCCAATCATTTGTTTGATTTCTAGGAGAAAAATAGCGTTCTTTGGACCTTGATCCCTCTTCATCTGACCGTACACCAACAATAACACCTGTAAAAGCTGTAGGATTTTTTTCTGCTTCATATTCACCAGTTTCATGATTTAATCGAAATCTTGGGCCAGTACCATTTAGGGTATCCCTTAGTGCTTCTGTTTTTAACAATTTACAGCATTCTAATCTTGAACAATTTCCATCAGGAAAGGTCTTTTTTTCCTTTAGCGCTTCGATGTTTTGTCCATAAATCATATCAAGCTTCCATTCCTTTGCATAATTATCCCTATAGGCAATCATCTCTGGAATCTTGTAGTGGGTATCTATATGAACTAATGGAAATGGAACATGGCCAAAGAAAGCCTTTCTTGCAAGATGTAAAAGCACAGTACTATCTTTCCCTATAGACCACAACATGCCTAAATCTTTAAAGTTTGCATAGGCTTCTCTTAAAATATGGATAGACTTGTTTTCCAGTTTCGTTAAATGATCCATTTTCATCCCCCTTAATACGCATTAGCATCTTTCTTATTGATTTTTATGTGATACTTTTTATCATCAGCGCTTACGATATACCAAGCCATGACACCAGTATGGTTTTTGCTGTATAGATAACCGCCTTTACCACCTATATCTGCTGCTAAATAATAGTGAATGGCTTCTGTGGAACACTCTTTTAGACAAGCAGTACACCCCCAACATTCCTGTGGATATTTTATAAACGCCTTATTTTTCTCATCTTTATCAATTAAGTTTCCAGGACAAACATCACAACACTTACCACATGAGATACATTTCTTTTTATCAATTCGTATGCTCATAAGTTTTGTCCCTCCCTACTAACTGTCTAAATAGAATCTTTATCTCACCATCTTTATAGACTGAATTCACATACTTCATCCAGTTTTCATCATCCTTCTTAGGAAAGTCCGTATTTTCTTGGTAGCATCTCCACCTGGTTTCTTTTCTAGCTTCCAAGTGTTTGATCAGAACTTTACATATATATAAGCGGTCTATTATTTCAAATATAGCTAATAAATCATATAAACTGTTGGCCTTTAGTGTATTTATCCTATCCAAGAGCTCCTCAATACCTTTGGCGGCGATCTCTAATTTTGCTTTGTTATACATATAGGCCTTAGATATCCCTCCAGCATACTCATCCATGATTTTTTGCATAGCTACTTCAATTTCTTCAATATTATGCTGAGATGAAACGTTATCAAAATAGCAAGAGATAGATTGGACTTTTTGCTTTAAGTCTTGATGATCTAACTTAAGAATTTTCTCGGTTTCTATTGTCTTTATGATGGAGTTTGCAGCTATTTCACCTTCCACAAGACACCCACTTACATATTTTTTAGGACTTCCTCCAGCTACATCCCCCACTGCATAGAGATTCTTTAAAGTAGTTTTTCTATCAGTATCTACCCAATAACCACTGGCGGTATGACCTCCTACAATATAGGGTTCTGTCCCTTCTATTTCAACATTTTCATAAAATGGCCCAGTATTGCTCTCTAGCCATTTCAATGTCTGAGCTGGCGCCATATTTAAATAAGCCTTAAATAATTCTTCCTGCTGGTTTTTTGAAATCCCCTTTGTTTTTAAAAAACAAGGACCATTGCCTTTAAGGTTCTCCATAACCGTAGCATAAAGCCTCATAGGGGTTGTAGGCTTTCCATACTTCTCTACATATTCTTCACCTTTGCCGTTGATCTGTATCGTTTTTATTCCTTGAGCAATGGTGCCGGTAGGGGCTATCGTATCTTTACATCGTAAAGCGATAAATCTCATTTCGAAGGAGGTCATTTCAGCGCCTGCTCTAATCCCCATAGCATATCCAGCTCCCGTATTAAATGGACTGTACCACATCTTATGCCTAGAAAAGATAGGATTGTTTGGTTTGTATAGACCTGAAGCTCCTCCTGTTGCACATAGGGTCTTTGTGGCGTAGATTGCGTAAATTTTGTTTTCTTTTAAGGAAAAGCCTATGGCTCCAATAACGGCATCATCTTTAAGCAAGTAATCTACAATATTCACGTTGTTTAAAACAGTAATGTTTTCTTGATTTGTCACCGCTGCTGCAAGAAGGGGCTTTATGTTTTCACCGTTAATCTTTATACTTCTTTTTCCTCTTTGTATATACTGACCATTCTCATCTTTTAAGATAGGTAACCCTAAATCTTCAAGTCGTTTTGTTGCGTTATTTAAACCCTTTGCTATGCTGTAGACCAAATCTTCTCGTATAATACCTTCTGCATCTCTCTTTACATAGTCTACAAAGGATTCTGGCGTCTCACCTTCACCAATATAGGCGTTAATAGCATTGACGCCTGCTGCTAAACATCCACTTCTCTTTATATTGGCCTTATCTACAATGAGAACTTTTAAATTAGAATTTTCACTGAGGGTGAGTGCACTGAAACACCCAGCGGTTCCCCCACCGATGATCAGCACATCGGTTTCTAAGGTTTCAACATCAAACTTCAAGATCATCACTCCTTATCAAACCATTGACAATTAGGTATCTAATAATCTTATCCCTACATTCCTCTACTGTTTCAACATCTGTAGCGACAATAATTTCAGGATGAATGGGTTTCTGATAGGGAGAGTCTATCCCAGTAAAATCTTTTATTTCTCCAGCCCTAGCCTTTTTATAAAGTCCCTTGGGATCTCTTCCTTCACAGGTTTCTAGGGAACAATCAACAAATATCTCTATAAATCTATCTCCCAGTAGACTTCTGACCTGATTTCGATCCTCTATAAAGGGAGAAATGAAGGCAGTAAGGGTAATGATCCCGGCATCTACAAAGAGTTTACTTACCTCTGCAATTCTTCTAATATTTTCGATACGATCTTTTGTATCGAAACCTAAATCCTTGTTTAAGCCATGCCTTACATTATCACCATCTAGCAAATAAGTAGCTCTACCAGCTTCAAACAATTTTTTCTCTACAGCATTGGCTACTGTAGATTTGCCTGAACCAGATAAGCCAGTAAACCAAAGTACCGCACCTTTTTGCTTTAGCAAAGTCTCACGGTCTTCTTTTTTTTTATTGGTATGGTGCCAAACAATATTATTACGCATCATTGTAACCTCCTAATAAACGCCAATTATACGCCAGTAAGTTAAAGCAAATACAGTAACCACTGCTATAGATAGGATATTTAGAGCAAAACCTATTTTAAGAGTATCACTGGATTTTATATATCCAGAGGAAAATGCTATCGCATTAGGTGGTGAACTCATAGGAAACATAAAAGCTAATCCTGAAGGCACTGCCACTAAATACACTGCTAAAGTAGCAGGAAGACCTAGTGCTGTTGTTGTTTTTATCACTACTGGAAGTAAAATTACTACAACAGCTGCATTGGAAACCCCTTCAGTGAGAAATACACTTATAGAAAAAACAATCAGTATAAACCCTAAAGTAGAAAAATTCATCGTAGAAATATAGTTTTGGTTGATATACTCTAGTAGTCCGGTTTCTTCTAAGGCTTTTCCTAGTGCAATTGCTCCACCATACATAAAGATTGCACCCCAATTGATTTCTTTTTTTGCATCCTCCCAATCAATGACATTGAGTACAAAGAATAGGGCTGCGCTAATAAGGGCTACATTAGCAATTTCAAATCTTTTACTCTGAAAAATCCACATATAAATTGTCCCTACTAATATGATTAATGCTTTGATCTCTTTTAGTTGAACTTTACTCATTCTTTCTCCAGCTTCTGAGAAAAAATCTTTTAAAATTTCCGTATCTCTTGTTGAGGCACTTACTTTCTTTGTAAGATAGATAGAAACGATGATCATCATTAAGTAAATGGGTGGTGCCACTGCAATCATCCATTCTAAAAAGCCGATTGTTTCTCCGGTAGCTTCCTCCAAGATACCTATGGCAAGAGGATTCCTTGCACCACCTAAAAAAGTGACAACACCACCTAAAACACTACCCCAAGCCAATGCAAAAAACATGTATTTTCCTAATATAGAATTGCTATCTAATTCTAATTTTTTACTTATAGACATCAATATAGGGAAAAGCATAGCTGCTACTGCATGCGCCGGCATCACATGAGCTAAAAAACCAGACAATAGAAAAATTGAAAGTGTTAGCCTATGAGGTTGGTCTCCAAACTTCGATAGAAAATAATAGGCAATTCTTTTATTCAACCCAGAAGTAGAAATTCCCGCAGATATAATAAATGCACCTATAATAAAAAATAATGCCTTATTACCAAAAAAAGAATATATTTGTTCATTCGGCAATACATTAAATGTAGCTAAAAGTCCCATAACCATGAGACTTGTAATAGCAAGGGGAATAACGTTTGTTATCCATAAAAAGTTTGCAAGTAAAAATATCACCAATGCCTGGTATGCCTGGATGGACATGTCCTGAGGAATGTTATGATTTGAAATAAATATAAAAAATACAATAAAGGAAAATAATAATAAAATTGCATTTTTGTATTCTATTAAAAATAGTGTGATTAGTGGTCTTCTATCTATATAAAAGTTGCTCTTTGTTCTGGTCTTCACCAATACTTCCTCCTACAGTCCACTGGAATTAAAAGACGCATCTATACTCTTAATCATAAGTTTTTGCCTTAAGTTTAAGGTTTCTAAAAGCATTTTCATTTTTATTTTATCTGCTAGAGAATATTCAGCCCACCTTTGATCTAGTAAAGGTATTGACTTGATTAAGTTTCTTGAGATCCTACTAAACTTCTCATGAGATTTAATAAATTCCACGCATTCAACATCCTCCTTTAGGGGTACAGGTACGATACTAAACTCTAGCAGTTCTTCTATCTTAGTTTTATCGTTTTGTACATTAGCAAAAACCCACCCTCTAGGAAATAGTTCTGTGGCAAAAACCATTTGTTCAATATCTTCTTTGGAATAACTCCCTAGAGGTTTATCAAAATAGATGCCATGCACCCCATAAGAAAAATATTCTTCTATATTCTGTTGATGGTTAGGTATAGCTGATCTTAATATGACAAAGATATCGAAGTGCTTCTTTATCATTTCAACAATCCTTTTTCCTTCTATATCCCTTACATCCTCGTGAAAAGATAGGACGATATACTTTGTTTGATACTTTGCAGTCTCTTCCTCAATAAAGCTCAGTATTGCTTCTATAGAAGTATTTTCCGCTACATGTATTGGGTGCATCATCTTCCTCCTTACCTCAGCAGTCCATGAGCAATCCATGGATCAATTTTACTTTTAGCTTCATGCTTAATCATGAAATAATGTAGTAGACAAATAACGTTCTCCAGTATCTGGAATAACCGTTAGTACTTTTTTCCCCTTTCCTAATTCTTTTGCTACCTGAAGGGCAGCATAGAGGTTGGCTCCTGCGGAAATACCAGCCAAAATACCTTCTTTTTTACCAAGTTTTTTAGCAGTTTCAAAGGCTGCTTGGTTGCTGACTTTTACGATTTCATCATACACTTTCACATTTAAAGTTTTGGGGATAAATCCAGCACCAATCCCCTGAAGCATATGGGGACCTGCTTTCCCACCTGATAGTACAGCTGAGTCCTCTGGCTCAACACCAATGATTCTTAAATCGTTAATGTTTTCCTTAAGAATTTCTCCTACACCTGTTATCGTACCACCAGTACCAATCCCTGCTACAAATGCATGTAAGTTCTGACCAAAATCCTTCAATATTTCCTGAGAAGTTGTTTTTCTATGGGCCTCTGGGTTGGCTGGATTTTCAAACTGCTGCAGCATAAGATAACCCTTCTCTTCCACCAATTCCATGGCCTTTTCAATCGCTCCCTTCATCCCTAAAGGTGCTTTTGTTAATATAATTTCTGCTCCGTATGCCTGCAATAATTTTCTTCTTTCTAATGACATAGATTCTGGCATCGTAAGAATCAAATGATATCCCTTGGTGGCAGCTGTAAGTGCAAGACCTATACCCGTATTACCGCTGGTAGGCTCTATAATCGTGTCGCCTGATTTTAACAAGCCCTTTTCTTCAGCATCTTCAATCATGTTCAAGGCGATCCTATCTTTTACAGAGCCTCCAGGGTTAAACATTTCCAACTTTAAATAAACCGCTGCAGCACCATCCTCTGCCATGTTATTCAACTTCACTATGGGTGTATTTCCTATGGTTTGAAGAATATTATCATAAAGCATTTTAAAAATCTCCTCTACTTTTTCTTGACAATAAGCAGATTATACCCTTCGTACTTATCATCAATTTTTATAATTTCATGTCCTTCCCCAGCAAGGCTTTTAGGAACATTTGCTATAGGCTCCCCATTATCTAAATAAAATCCTATAATTTCGTTGGATGAAATTTTCGCTATCTCTACCTTTGCCTTCACAAAATTTATGGGGCACTTTACACCTTTTAAGTCTATAATCTTTAAAGAGCTATCCTCTGTCACCTTGATTTCGTCTTCTGCGTCTTCAATTTCCTGTTCCTTAGCCAACGTAATTTCTAACTTTGGATTTAGGGATGCATACATTTGGCTAACCCTATGGAGTAAATACTTCACTTCTTCATAATGCTTCTCTAAACTGTCTAAATCCCCAAGTTTATAGTCTAAAAGGTCCTCGATAAGATTTTTTATACTTTCTTTTACATAGCCTCCATCTATAAAATGAGCAGAGAATTCTTTAAGAATCAGTCTGTCTTTGGTGGTATCTATGCCCTTCAATATCAAAAGAGCCCTCGCTGCTGAAACACTGGCATCATACAATTTGATAGATGCCTTTGTCTTTTCAAATTCTTTGATAGATCCTTCCGCATTGGAAATATCTAGCTGAATCACATCTAAAACCCCCGCACTGCACTCTCCTGGTCCTCTACCCTTAAGAGAGAACTTTTCCTCTGCGCCAAAGTCATAATATAGTTTAGAATTTTCAGCTTCAGGCTCTATGCTAGAAAAATCTTCTATCAGTTTATCTACTGCCTCTTTTTCTTTTTTTACAAAGACTGTAATCTCTTCTATCCCGGATTCTTTCTTTAGGTTAGCTAATTCATATAAAAAATCTGGAATCTTTTGGGCTGGTATCATACCATAACCCTTACCTAAAACAGCTTTTCCTACACCCACAGCCCCGCCAAACAACACAGCATACATAGGCACTAATCCGTCAGCTACCCTTTTGGCTTTACCGTATAAACCGATTTCTCCTTTTTGATGTTGTCCACAGGAATTTTGACAACCTGAAATAAAAATTCTTGGAAGTTGTATTTTTATCGTTTCATCAGCCTTCAAAAATCTGTTTTTGATGACTGATAAAAGATTTTGTGATAAACATAAACCTAACTTACAAGTGGCAGCACCAGCACAGGCAACAGAATTATCAATAGGAAAAGGAGAAGTAAAGCTGCTTATAATATCCAATAGTTTTTTTGCATCATCTCCTGTTAAATCTCTTACAAAAAAACCTTGTGTGGTGGTTAGTCTTATGGAAGCTTCGTAATTTAGACCATGTATAAAGTTAATCACTTTATCCAGATCCTCGGCCCTTAGATTGCCGTTTTCAGCATGTACATATAAGGCGTAGTATCCCTTATTCTTTTGCTCAAGTAGCAGAGGGTGAGAAATCTCTTCGCGTTTACCTATCTGTTTAGTCGGAATTTGCGTATTAAAAAAGACCTCTATGCTTCTCTCTTTTTTAATTTTTTGTAGTACCTCCTGATATTTCGCTTTAAATCCTTCTTCTCCTAATCGCTTCAGTATATATCTTATACGGGCCTTATGCTTATTGGTTCGATCGCCTTCATTTTCAAAAAGTTCCTTCATAGCTTGCACATGGTATAGTACTTCTGAAGCAGGAATAAAATCCTCTAACTTGATAGCCACATTAGGACTACCTCCTAGCCCACCTGCACCATATACCTCAAAGCCTTTTTCACCGTCTTTTATTTTTGCAATAAAACCTAAGTCAGCAATGGTTGCATTCCCTGTATCCTCTGGAGAGCTTGAATAAGCCATCTTATATTTTCTAGGAAGGTTCAGCATAGTAGGGTCCTTAAGGGCATATTCAGTTGTAGCTAAGGCATAGGGAGTAACATCAAATACATCTTCTTGAGATACACCAGACAAGGGAGAACAACCTACATTTCTTGCGGTATTTCCTCCTGTTCCTCTAGTAACAATGTCTGCTTCTAAAAGCCCCTCCATGATGTCTACTGTATCATCTAATGTAACCTTATGAAATTGAATATCCTGTCTCGTTGTAAAATGAATAAATCCATGGGAATACTTTTTGGCCAATTCGCTGATTTTTTTAAACTGTTCTAGCGTGATTACACCTGATGGAATTCTTGTTCTAATCATATAGGTGTCATTATCCCTTTGTTCATAGATTCCCATAGAAACTCTATAGGGTTTAAACCTCTCCGCCTCGATGATGCCTTTTTTCAAATCTTCTACTTTATTTCTATAACTTTTTTCTTCCTCTATGACTTGCTGAGGTATTTTTATCATCGTACTTCCCCCTTTTAATCGTTTAAGCAAACTGCCATTTAAGTTTTTTTACCAATGCATTCTCTATAATTTTAAAGAAATTAAGTACCGGCTCTTGGTCTTGCAAAGATAGTATGCCATAAAGTATATTACCATCATAAGCCAAGCGTTTATCTTCCTCTGATGGTCTAGAAGGTGTATAGGGATGAGAGTGATAATTTCCCACCAATATATAGCCATCTGTCCTCATCTGTTTTATAGCAGCAAACTGTTCCTTAGGGTCCATAGTAAAGTGCTCACTGCTTTGATCTATATTGGTAAGTGGATAGATTTTTTTTATAAAAATTTCATCCTCTGTTTTTATGCCTGCCAAGAGTCCACAACATTCTAGTGGAAATTCTTTTTCTGCTTGTTTTATCATTTTGTTGTAATCTTCTTTCGATATTTTTATGATCACTAGCTATCACCTCTTTAAGCTGTTTAGACCTGCTACGCCACGGGGACAGTTCCATCGTTTTCCCTTCGGTCTTCCGCTAGAAACATTCCAACTGTCCCTATATCACCGCTAATTTATATTCCACAAACAGGTGGTTTATAATGTGTATCTGTCAACTCTTTTATTGTAGGTGTGCTACCACATACCCCACATTTAGCATTATGTCTTATTTTTATCTTTCTAAATTCCATTGTGACAGCATCGTAGGTTAATAGATATCCAGCTAAATTTTCTCCAATTCCTAAGATGTATTTAATAGCTTCTGTCGCCTGAAGTGTACCAATCACCCCTCCCATCACCCCTAGCACGCCAGCTTGGCTACAGGTAGGGACAGCACCTTCTGGTGGCGGTTCTTTAAATATACATCGATAACAAGGGGTATTGTTGTCTGGAATATAGGTGGTCAACTGTCCGCTAAATCTTATAATGCCAGCATGGGAAAAAGGCTTTTTTGCAAGAACACAGGCATCGTTTATTAAAAATTTAGCGGCAAAATTATCCGTCCCATCAATGATAAAGTCGTAATCTTGGTCGTTGATAATATCCAAGATGTTTGAAGTGTTTGCAAAAGTATCATAAGTAATGACCTTTACATCTGGATTCATTTCATTAATCGTTTCCTTGCCGGATACCACCTTTAATTTACCAACATCTTTTGTTTGATGGATAATTTGTCTTTGCAAGTTGGATAGGTCTACTCGATCAGCATCTACTAAACCTATGGTACCGATCCCTGCTGCTGCTAAAAACATAGCGGCGGGAGCCCCTAAGCCTCCAGTTCCTATCACAAGTACCTTCCCATCCAACAGTTTTTGCTGACCTTCCACACCTACTTCCGATAAAATGATATGTCTTGAATACCTTTCTATCTGTTGATCGTTAAAATCCAAAGCCTCCACCCCCCATAAAGTATAAAAGCTCTATCACATCATCTTCTTTGATGAAGGTATTTTCAAAATCATCCCGATCTATTATCTCTCCATTTAATTCTACTGAAACCATCTCCGGCATCTCTACCTGTTGAACTGCTAAGAATTCCAATATATTCATTTCTTTTTCCAGTTGTTTTTCTTCACCATTCATTTTAATTTTCATTTCTAGCCCCCCAAGTTCAATCTTTACTATTCCTATCGGAAATACAGATTTTCTTTTTTAGAATTTATCATACTGTGATTGTATTGTCAATATTTTTATATGAGATTTTTCAAAAAATTTTGCAAAAATTATTCTAATTCCTTCCATAAGTTAAAATCCCTTCAGACTATAATTGATAAATCAATCTTCGCCCGAAGGGATTATTATTTGTTTCTAATTTGATCCAATGAGTGCAATCGCTTCAATTTCAACATCTGCATCTTTAGGAAGTCTTGAAACTTCCACAGCTGCTCTTGCAGGAAATTTTTCTGTGAAATACTCTGCATATATTTTATTCATCTCAGCAAAGTGATTCATGTCCTTAAGGAAAATCGTGCACTTTAAAACATCTTCTAAAGTCCCCCCTGCGGCTTCAATAATTGCTTTAATATTTTCGAGAGATTGTCTTGTTTGCGCTTCTATACCTTCTGGCATCTCTCCTGATATTTTCTCAATTGGAAGTTGCCCTGATACAAATAGTAAGTTTCCTCCTTGAACCGCTTGAGAATAAGGTCCAATGGCAGCAGGCGCCTTATCTGTAGTAATTTCTTTTTTATTCATCTTGCTCCTCCTCTATTTTTGCAACATAATATCCAATAATACATAATCTAAAGATTTAAAAATATTTTCTGATACCCTAGAATAATTATCTATCGTTTTTTCTACGCTATTTTCTACGATACCATCGGTACCTTTTATGCTGTTTCCTTCTAATGCTTTGTGGGCACTTATAATTGCAACGAATATTCCCGTTGCTACCTTCAGGCTGCATCCAGCTTTTGCACCATCACAAAACATCCCTGCAATATTGCCCATAACATTATTGATAGATTTTTCCATCTCTTCTATATTTCCATCAAGCAAATAAATGATCCCACAGCTTGCTCCTGCTGATGCTAAAACAACACCACATAAAGAAGATAATCTTCCTAGTTTATTTTTTATAGATATAGTTACTAAATTACTTAATGCCGCAGCTCTTATAATTTTTTCTTCGCTTGCATTTATATGTTCTCCGTAGCTTACTACCGGCATTGTTGTGGCTATACCCTGATTACCACTTCCAGAGTTACTCATGGCAGGAAGACTACAACCCGCCATTCTGGCATCAGTTCCAGCAACCGTTGTACTTATAATCTGTTGTAAGCCATTATTAGAAATTTCTCCTGATAAATTTAAATCTTTTAAATATTTTCCCATAGCTAAACCATAATTGTTTTTTAACCCTTCATCACAGATTTTTTTATTCAATAAAATGGACTTTTTAACTACGTCTAAATTTTCCAAAGAAGCATTTTCTATATATTGAAGAATTTTTTCCAAGGATAAGTCTTCACAAACACCGTCACTGTACTCTTCTACTCTTTTATCTTTGCAAATAACTTCATAAATAACTTCACTATTTTTTTCAATGTAAACAATGTTATCATGAGCATCCTCAATCAAAACCAAAGCATAACCATGATCTGTAATTACTTTTACCTCTATATACAAGCCTTTATCACTTTTTGAAGGTCTAACAGTTATTTTATCTTCATTTAGAAGTTTTCTTAATACAGTAAGCTTTGTATCATCCAGTGAAGACAAAACCTCCATTTTCAGTTCTGGTGTTTTTGCTGCAATTCCTGCAGCCACCGCTGCTTTCATACCACAAAGTCCATTTGTACCAGGAATAATAACGGAAGTGACATTCTTTATTATGTTACCACTAGCATAACATTCTACAGAATGAATATTTCCTTCTATTTCTTTGTATGCCGTAGCTGCTGCATAGGCTACAGCAATAGGTTCTGTACAGCCTAGTGCTGGGAGAATTTCTCTCTCTAATATATCTCTCATGATGTTTTATTGCCTCCCTTTAGTGTATAAATTATCGTTTTTATTTTTTTCTATAAAAACTAACTTCACAGACCTTGTGACCCTCAGCAATGGTCTTTCCCAATTCAAACTGAAATTCTTCAAATTTACTTTCAATTCCCCGATCTCCACACATAGCAATATCACAAAGTTTTTCTAAAAACTCGCCTTCAATGCCTACTGACTGCCATGCTGTAACTAAAGGACAATGACCATATTCTAGTTTTAATGCGTCTTCATTTATTTCCTTAACCTCTATTTCAAATATTTTTCTGATATCTTCTGTAAAGAAAGTATTTCCAAAGGATACTAAGCTACCTTCAACATCCATTCCATTTTTTATTCCATCTCCATGCATACATCCTGTTTCAAATATCGCTGCTCTTCCTATTGCTTCCCAATCCAAGCCTCTTTCTTTTGCTTCCTTTAAAATTAATCCCATCCATAAGCCTCTATGGATGATTGCATTTCTTAGTTTGTTGATTACCTCATTGTCTGTATTTTTTGGTTGATTTAAAGTACACATAGTACATCCTCCTTTTATTTTTAAGTTATTTTATTTAAAAAAACATTTTGGCAAAAATTCCTGCAATAATTACTGAGCCTGAAGTTGCACTCACAAACCCTGATACCAATGTCTTAGGTAATAAATGCTCTAATAAAAGCTTATATTCTTCTTCATTTTCTGAAAGCAGTTTTGCAGCTTCATTACTCAAAACATAACTGGCGGGAAATCCTCCAGCAATACTTCCCAAACCTATTGCAAAAGACATGGCTGTACTTAAGCCAATCTTACGTCCAATTGGAATAGATAATAGGGCTATTCCTATTGTGGCTAATGCTATTAATATTGCAAAATCTATAATAATAGATTTTAATACTGGGATGGTAACACTGTTTAAACCTGAAAATACGTACATCATAATAATCGTTATAAACAGACCAAAACTTCTTGATACTTCTAATGGCTTTTTTTCAATAAATCCTATCTCTGCAGCTAACACACCAATCAACAAAGCAAATACAAATTTTGACACTGCCCCGTTGGTTAATCTCTCTAAATACCCGGATATAATCACAAGCACTAATGTCTTTAATAAAATAATGTAATCTGTTTGATATGCTTTGTTCATCTCTGGAAAAATCCTATATTTAGAAGTTTTTTCATCATTTTGCTCTTTATTTGCACTAAAATGATTTAAATCAATTTCCCCTGCTCTAAATTTGGTTAATACGTTTCTACCTTCTATTTTCAAACATAAATTCATTAAAGGGAATCCTACAAAACCTTGAAGAACATACATAGCCATAGCAAGAATCACTAAGTATTCATTGCTTTGCACCACACTTTGCATGATGATGGCTGACACTAATCCTCCCGTCAAAGGCGGGGTTGCCGTAGCAGCTATTTCAGTTCCTACAATGATTTTTCCGATGGTCATAACCGTTAAGCAAATCCCCAGCATCCCTGCAATTGTAACAACAACAGTTTTCCATTGAGCAATCAGCTCATCTTTGTCTAACATAGTTCCTAAATGTGTCACCATAATCATTACAAATAAACCAGGCAACGAAGGACCAATGCCTCCTATTTGTAAAATATCTTTAGGAAATAGTGTCCAAAAACCAAGAATAAATAGCGTGGCTGTTACAAAAATAGAAGGAATCGAAGCTTTGCTTTTGATAGACACTACTTCTCCAATAGCTAAAGCTGCCAGCATTAACATAAAAGCTTCAGCTGCACCAATTTCACTTTCACCGATGATACTTCTATATATTGTGAAATATCCAATCAGCAAAGTTATCACTAAAACAATCATGCTTGATAAAACCAACTTACCTTTTGATGCTCTCTTCTCCAGTGCTGCATTCATCTTTATACCCCCTCAACCCAATTTTTCCTTGCTCCACCTCATTTTTACTACTCCTATAGATGCACGCTTCTAAAGTTAAGGGCCCACATCTATAATTCATCCGCCTACCACCTCCCCCTTATACGTTTGCTGTTAAAAATATTTTCCTTTCATCTATCCTTTAAAGCAAATATCATGCCAACTTTCTATTCTGATGTTTCTTTTTTTCAGACACTGTTATTTAGCAATTTTAGATAAATAATTTCAAAAAATTACAAAGGTCTACAGGAGGATATTTATCATATTGATAAATATCCTCCTGTAGACCTTTGTTTTATGTCTCATTTTGATACTTTTTCTTTTGTATTTCTTCAAAGCCTTATTTTCTATAAGTTTCTCCCTTCTCAATATGATAACTATTATGCAGGAAACTCACACCATAAAATTCGGGAATGCAGTGTTTGGTCTTCACTTGCATAAATAGATAACTCAAATCTTTATTTGGTGTTAGTCACTTGGTTTGTTCACTTTTAGATTGAGCCTTCATTCTAGTTTGTATTTCTTAATCTTTCGATATAGTGTCGCCATACCGATTCCCAGCGCATCAGCTGACATATTTTTGCCTGTAACACTGTTACCATATAGCATCAAAGCTTCCTTAATAAGTTCTTTTTCCATCTTTTCAATAGGTATTATCTTTTTAGGACTGAATTTTTCCCCTTGAAGATTTTTAATTTTCAGAGGAATACTATTCATTGTAATATACGAGGTTGTCTCCATATTGATTGCATATTCTACAACGTTTTCCAACTCTCTTACATTCCCTTTCCACTTATTATTCAAAAGAACAGCCTCTACTTCTGGTGAAAATCCTTTAATATTTTTATTAAGTTTTTGATTATGTTGCTTCAAAAAAAACTCCAGCAATATTTTTATATCTCCTAGTCGTTCTCTTAAAGGTGGGATATGGATAGGAATTACACTAAGTCGATAGTACAGGTCTTCTCTAAATTCTCCATTTTCTACCATCCCCTCCAAATGTTTATTGGTGGCTGCTATGATTCTTACATCAAGGGCAATACTTTTCTGCCCCCCTATCTTTTCGAATCTTTTTTCTTGCAGGACTCTCAGCAGTTTTGTCTGAAGATGAATAGGTACATCTCCAATCTCATCTAAAAATATCGTGCCCCCTTGAGCCAATTGAAATTTCCCCAACCTTCCTCCCTTGACTGCTCCAGTAAAAGCCCCTTCCTCATAACCAAACAGCTCACTTTCTAGAAGGCTCTCAGGTATTGCTGCACAATTAAATGCTATGAAGGGCTTGTTTTTTCTGTTGCTGCTATAGTGGATAGCTCTAGCAAATAACTCCTTCCCGGTTCCACTTTCCCCCAGTATCAACATGGTAGAATCACTATTGGCAACCCTTCGTGCTTTTTCTTTTGTTTGTTCAATTTCAGAACTTGTCCCAATGATATCTTCGAAAGTAGTGGATAAATTGCTTAGCGAAATCTTGTTAACCACTTTGTAAATATCCTCCATTTTCCTGAAGATCAAAATAAATCCTGTACTCTTTCCACCAAGCTCCACCGGTTTACTTGATACTAGAGCATGAAATTCTCGTCGATTTCTGTTTATCAATACCTCAATATCACTGAATTGTACTTTTTCATTAATTAGCTTTTCAATATAAGACTGAGATAAGATGTCATAGATTGTTTTTTCTTTTAATTCCTCAGGCATAATATTAAGTGCATGATTAATCACAGTATTGGTATAAATAATATGGCCACTTTCATCGATTGCAATAATCCCTTCATCAATTGAACTAATAATTGACACCATCTGATTTTTTACAATCTGAAGTTTATTTGTAGCTTCCTGCTCTAGGCCTTTACTAATAATTAAATCTGCCATCCTTTCTAAAAACTCTATGAGGTTTGCTTGATTTTCTAGCAAAGTTTTTCTATAGGTCTCAGTGATAGCAATAATCCCTATAGCCCCTAGTGTCTTTTTTTCATATTTAATGGGTATACATATCATGGCTTGGAGGTTGCATTTTTCTTTTTCCTTACATACACTACAGTTTTCACCTTCCTCTTTTTCACTTATTACCAAGGCTTTACCTGTTTGTATAACTTTACCAATGACATAGGTATCTTTAATATATTTTACATCCTCGTCGAAATGTCTTTTGGTATCTCCAATTTTGTTAAAGGCATTGTCAGAAATGATGACATCCATATTTATTACACTTGCTATAGCTTCAGAAATTTTTTGAACCTCCTGTTGAATAGCTGATAATTTAACCAAATTTCCTCCCCCTTTATTGAAAGATAAACCTTCTTAAGATTATACAAAAAACCCTTCTATTTCTAAAAAATAAAAGAGTTCTCTACTTTGAGCACTGACTTGCTTGTTTATATAATTTTTTCATGCTTTTCTTTTTGTTGATGCTTCTGCTTTTTGTAAGATAAATTATACCATATCTCAATCACTTGAACAATCTACGCAATAAGAAACTCATTTTATAACCAAAATAATAGCAATAGCTCCTCCATCAATATATTTTTGTAGGTACAGCAGAAAAAATTTTTCTGCTGTATTTATGACCTTGCAACCCCTGATTTTTTTGCTGCTTCCGCCACTGCTTTTGCCACCTTTTCTGCCACTCTTTTATCTAATGCATTAGGAATGACATAATCCTCTTTTAATTCCGCTTCATCAATAATACTTGCAATAGCATAAGCTGATGCAACCTTCATTTCTTCATTTATATCAGTAGCTCTTACATCTAAAGCGCCTCTAAATATCCCTGGAAAAGCTAATACGTTATTAATCTGATTAGGGAAATCGGATCTACCAGTACCTACAACCCTAGCTCCGGCCTTTACCGCCAAATCCGGCATGATTTCAGGAGTAGGATTTGCCATAGCAAAAACAATTCCATTTGGGTTCATGCTTTTAATCATTGCTTCATCTACAACATTTGCAGCAGATACCCCAATAAATACATCCGCACCCTCCATAGCATCTCTTAGTGTGCCTTTTTCACCTTTTTTATTCGTAATCTCAGCCAACTCCTTTTTTAGCCAATTAGTATTTGTGTCGGCCTCCTTATATAAAATTCCTTCCCTATCACAAACAATAATATCTTCAGCCCCTAAAGCAATTAACATCTTTACAATAGCACTTCCTGCGGCTCCTGCACCATTTACAACAATACGGACATGATTGATTTTTTTATCTGTTAATTTCAGTGCATTTATCAATCCCGCTGATACAACAATGGCTGTGCCGTGTTGGTCATCATGAAATACAGGAATGTCTAATTCTTTTTTTAGTCTTTCTTCAATTTCAATACATCGTGGTGCAGAGATATCTTCTAAGTTAATTCCTCCAAAGGTAGGGGCAATTCTTTTTACTGTTTCAACAATTTCATCCACGTTCTTTGTATCTAAGCAAATAGGAAAAGCATCTACGTCTGCAAAGGATTTAAATAAAACCGCTTTTCCCTCCATAACAGGCATTCCAGCTTCAGGGCCTATATCTCCCAGTCCCAATACTGCCGTACCATCTGTCACCACTGCTACTAAATTTCCTTTAGAAGTATACTGGTATACGTTTTCCTTATCTTTGTAAATTTCTCTACAGGGTTCCGCCACCCCAGGGGTATAGGCTATACTTAAATCGTCTTTGTTTTCCAACTTTACCTTACTTACTACAGCTAGTTTTCCCTTCTTTTCTTTATGCATGGCAAGTGCTAAGTTTTGATAATCCTTCATCAGTTTACCCTCCCAGTTTAAAATGATTATTTTTTATTAATTATTATTAAATATATAGTATCAGATTATATTATAATTTAACATTATAATATAGCTATGATATAATAGTTTAAAACTATAATAGGGGTGTAACTTATGGAATTACGTCAATTACAATACTTTCAAATGGTTTGTCAATTAGATACAATTACAAAGGCTGCTGAAAGACTTCATGTATCTCAGCCTTCTATTACCAATGCCATTAAAAATCTTGAAGGCGAACTAGGTATTCATCTTTTTGATAGAAATAAAAAGCAATTACGCCTTACACCAGAGGGAAAGGTTTTTTTGACAAGAGTAAATGATATTCTAAGCAAAGTAGAAGATGCTGTTTCAGAGATGCAGGATTATCGACAACTAAAGAAGGGGATATTAAGAATAGGGGTACCTCCTATGATTGGTACCTTTCTATTCCCTAAAATATTTGTTCATTTCAAAAATCTATATCCACAAATAGAACTTCATATTATGGAAAAAGGTTCTATTGCAACGACAAAAATGATTGAAAACGAAGAGCTTGATTTGGCTATTGTTATCGTTGCTCAGTCCTCTGCTTTATTAAATTCTCTTTTAATATTAGAAAGTGAAATGCTTGTTTGCTTAAGTAAACACCACCCCCTAAACGTTAAAGAAAAGCTTACACTAGAAGATATAAAGAATGAGCCTATTGTCATGTTGAAGGAAGGATTTTATCATAGAGAAAAGATTATGGCATTTTTTAATAAACATGGTGTTGCGCCTAATACCATCTTATCCTCTAGCCAGTTAGATACTATAAAAAGTGTTGTTTCTAACGGTATAGGAATTTCTTTATTACTTAAGGAAATTATAGAAAATGATAACAGAATCGTAGGCAAACCATTAAACGAAGTCATTAGTATACCCATCGGGCTTGTTTGGAAAAAGGAAAAGTACTTATCAAACGCAGCCAAAACATTTATAGATTTTATTACAAAATCTTACATTGCCTAATATTCAAATAAAAGCCCCCTTTTGACAAGGATTGACCCAGCAATTCAAGTCAAAAGGGAGTACTAACAGCTAGATTTATAATAGTCTACTAGGCTTTTTAGTTAATTTTGCTTCTTTCATCTATATTCACCATGCTTGTATTTCCTGTGGTAGGCAATTCACCAGCTAGTTGTTGTTTGATATTTTCTACCCTAGCCTTTATAAAATTCACAATAGAAGTTGAAGTTCCCATCATACCTCCGCCCCCCATATCTCCTTGTGGTCTTTCGGGGCGGTCTCCTCTCATATCTCCTTGTTGCATTTCAGGTGGATTTCCATCCATAAACTCAGGCCTTTCAGGTCGATCTCCATTTTGATCCCCTTGAGGTCTTTCTGGTACATTTTCATACATAAACTCTTGTGGCATTTCTGGGCGCTCTCCCTGAGGCATCTGTCTTTGCATTTCGCCTTCCGATTGTGTTCTTGTATTTTGGAATGGCATTGGTATGGCCTCATTTGTCTCAGAATAGGCTATACTTGCTTCAAACTGCTCCAAGGTATAAAACTTTGTAGGATCTGCCTCAACATAAGGTCTTATCTTATCTCCTAGCTTTGTCACCCTGTCTTCAAAATCTTCCAAATAATCGAGGAGTTCTTCTATATACTTATGATATCTTTCTTTGTACTCCTTCACCGCCAATAGATTATTGATCAAGGGAAAATTTTTTATATCTTCCCTCATGACAGGCTCATCAATTGGAATGGTTGTAAGGTCACCCTCACCAAATCCTGCAATAGACATATTATAATCCCATGGCAGGACAGTAAATTTTCCATCCTGACCATATAAGTAATAGTTATGTGACTTATTACCGTGATAGCTATCATAATTACCTAAAACCGTATTCACTGCAAAATACCTTAGTGCGCTGTCTACATCCAATACATTTTCAATCTCCCCTTTTTCTCCTTCTGGCATGTCATTTAAAATCTTTATAAAATTTTTAAGATCTGTTTTACTTTTATCACTTCCTGATTTTAATTCTAAAGTATCATAGTCGCTACCTTCTACATACTTGAGGTTACTGCCTTGGTCTGCTTTATATAAACTACCCCTGTCATCACCAAAGTTCCTCATTAAAAAACTATCCTCAATAGATTCCACCATAAGATAAAAACCATACAATTCACCATTGATATAAACATTTGCAAAGGTAGTGAGGGGCACATCTGCACCAAGTTCTCGTAAGGCTTCATAGCTTAAATATTCTCTAAGATAAGAAGGATCAGAAAAGTTATTGTTTACAACAAATTCGTCCAGTCCAAGAAGCGTTTGTGTCTTAATATATTTATTTATATTAATTTTGAAGCTGTAACGCTCAGAGTCACTTCTTGCAACAGATTTTAAAGAGGAATTTCCCTTTGTTCGAAAACCTATATTCTCTGAGGTGATTCCATCCACTGTCACCTTTGCAGTTTTATACTCCTCTGCCATCGGCTCTGCAAGGATACTAGCCCAATCCTCTTCTGTAATTTCTACATGAATATCAACAATACCATCCTTATTAAATATTGCCTCATAATCTGCAGCAGTTTCCAATTCCGTTGCAAATAATAGCTGAGTTAGTGTTGATAAGTCTGTAGCATGTGTTTCAAAAACAGTGATGGACACAAACAGTAGTATGCCGCTTAATCCTACTGCTGTTATGGTTTTTAGCATATTCAATTTATTCATTATCAATCCCTCCATTTATAAAGATCATTCTCTTCCATTAGCAGACAAAGCTAATGTAATATTTAAGTTTCCGTTTCTACAACGCAGTGCATCTAAAAATTCTTTTTGATTTGCTTTATGATTCATTGTTACTGTATAATCCAACTGATAAAGGGTGCCTAAATCGATGGTTCTGACTTTTATAAGTTGATAACTATCTGTAAACTTTTCAAACACTTCATCAAATACACCCTCAAAGTCCAAATCTTCAGGTATGGTTATTTTTATCAATTTTTGAGAGAAATTTTCCTCACCAATGTTGAAAAAATTTAATAGCAACATAAGAATGCAAAGAACTGTTGTAAACATAACCGCGTAGCCATAAACTCCTACTCCGCAAGCTAACCCTGCCGCCATGGTAAAAAGAACATAGGCTATATCCTTAGGATCCCCAGGGGCACTTCTAAACCTAATAATAGAAAATGCTCCAGCTAAACTAAAGGCTCTTGCAACATTGCTTCCAATTAACAAAATGATGATTGCAATGACCATAGGGATTAACACCAGTGTTAAAAAAAAGTTTCGAGAATAGGTGCTTTTTTCACATGTTTTCCTATAGGTAAAACTTACAAATCCTCCTAATATAAAAGAGATAACAATTGTCAACATTGCTGTTCCTAAAGGTATCGAGGTATAAATTGAAGTTGTGTTAAATATTGATTCAAGCATAATTTTATTTCTCCTTTCCCTTGTTGGTGATTGAATAACATTTTTTGATATTCTGCGCCATACTTTGAAAAACTTGTTTTATATACCTTATTTTCAGAGAGTATTTTAGACAGCCATACGGGGATACTTTTTTCAGCTTTAATCTCCATGAGCCATTGATCAGCTTCCAATAAATTTTCCCCATAGTCACCAGCTTCAAGCTTTAAATCATACCTTCGTGTTCTTATATTTGTATCAAAAGTAATTCTTAAGTCTTTATCTTCTTTACTAAAAAAGGCTTTTCTATCGTATGCTAAGTAAAGTCTTGGTTCAAGACCATATATTTTGAAAACATACTCCAGTTCCTTCAACACCTGTGGGTTCATATAGGGTTTTACTTCAGGTTTTATACCTGTAGCTGCAAAAGCATAGGCTTCCTTTAGTTTTAGTTTTGTTCTTCTTTTATTTACCAAACCGTACACCTTCTTTTTAACCTCCAAGTATACTTCCTCATCCTCTCTAGGAATACCATATGCCCTCAGCCGAAGCTTTTCCTTATATTTGGGTTTTGCCAAGGAGTTTCTTATTAAATAGTCATCTTTTGTGTCGTAGTAGATATTGCATATGGTGTAAAATTCCTGAGACTTATTGAACTCATCCACCTCCATATAGCAGAGTAATTGGTCTTGAAGTTTTTGATAGGTAGCATAATGAACTAAAAACTTGTTTTCATATCTATTAAAGACTTCTTTTGCCATTTTACTCCTCCTTTCTTTTATTGATTTTCTTGGATTGATTTCATTTTATAAGTTGAACCTTAAAAAAACCTTAAAATTTTACATAGCTTTAACCATTGGTAAATCCTTTGATTTAAGGTTGGTTTAAGGATGGGTATGCTATAATATAAAAAAGGAAAAGGGAGGTATATTATGCGAATATTAATTATAGAAGACGAAATCCATCTAGCAGAAGCTTTGGCACAAATATTAAAGAAAAATAATTACACGGTGGATATTTTTCATGATGGAGAATCTGGATTAGATTACGCCTTAAGCAATATTTACGATGTCATCCTTTTGGACATCATGCTGCCTAAAATGGATGGCATCAGCATTCTTAAAAGCATTCGCCAAGAAGGGATCACCACGCCGGTCATCCTTCTTACTGCAAAAGGAGAAGTTTCTGATAAAGTAGCAGGCCTAGACAGCGGTGCTGATGATTATGTAGCCAAGCCCTTTGCTACAGACGAGTTATTGGCAAGGATAAGAGCTATATCCAGAAGAAAAGGAGAAATCCTTCCCGATAACACCTTAAAATATGGAGATATTGAACTAAATACTGCAACCCTTAAACTATCTAGCGGAAATAAAGAAGTAAAACTTACCTTAAAGGAAAGTGATTTGTTGGCATTTCTGATTTTACGAAAAAATCTTGCTTCTTCTAAGGAATTAATTATAGAAAAACTCTGGGGGTTTGATTCTGAAGTGGAACATAATCATGTAGAGGTTTATATTTCTTTTTTAAGAAAAAAACTTCTGTTTCTTCATTCAGAAGTCGCCATCAATACCCTCCGAGGTGTAGGTTATATCCTGGAGGTGAAAAGTTAAGTGTTTCAACAGCTGAGAAATAAATTTCTTATTCTCAATTTAGTCATTATTTCAATTATGATGATTCTCGCTTTTAGCTCTATCTACTTCATCACCCATAATAATGTCTACAGAAATATTCAGATGGAACTCCATAGGATATCAGAATTTAACCGTAAAGCAAATGACAAACCTCCTCAAGGGCCACGTAACTTTGATGGTGGCAGAGTATCCTCTGACTTCGATCCTGGAGAACCGCCTCCGGAACCTTCTGTTTCTTTTGTTCTAATCACCGACAATGAAGGTACGCTATTAGACACTTCCTCTATCTTTACCATGGAGGAAACATTTTACGAAGCTGCAAAAAACGCTGCATTGTCGCAAAGCAGCAATACAGGAAGTCTCAAACTGGAGGGTAAGTATTGGAGATTTGTGGTAAAGCCTCATTTTGATGATTATAAAATAGTGTTCTTAGATATTACGCCACAGCAGGATTTTCTTGCAAATCTTATTTATACTTTCTTCATTGTCGGCTGTATTATGCTGGTTGTTATTTTCTTTATCAGCAGATTTTTTGCAAATAAGTCTATACAGCCTATTAAAAAAGCCTTTGAACAACAAAAACAGTTTATTGCAGATGCTTCCCATGAATTAAAAACACCACTTGCTGTCATCACTACAAATCTTGATGTACTCTTATCCAGTGGGGAAGAAGATGTAAAGAATCAGTCAAAGTGGCTTCATTATATTAAATCAGAAGCCGAGAGAATGACAAGTTTGATTAAGGATCTTTTGTATTTAACCCAAGTAGACTATTCAGATATCAAGCTAGTCTTTACAGACTTTAATCTAAGTGAAGCGGTTGAAAACATTATTTTAACAATGGAAGCTGTTGTTTTTGAAAACAATATATCCCTCGACTACAGCATCGAACCTAATCTGTTTACACATGGTAACTGTGAACAGCTTCAACAGGTAGTAATGATCCTTTTAGATAATGCTATAAAATATACAGATAGTAAACGTATGATAAATATTTCTTTGAAAAGGCATTACAATACCCTACATTTATCTGTAACTAACAGTTGTGAAGGAATACCACAAGAATATATGAATAAAATATTCCATAGATTTTATCGTATCGATAAGTCTCGATCAAGAAAAAGTGGGGGGCATGGTCTTGGGCTAGCCATTGCTAAAACAATTCTTCAACAACATGGAGGAAAAATCTACGCTAAGAGCAGCTTAAATGAAAGCACTACTTTCATTGTTGAACTACCTAGCATTTAGAATTGATGGTCTTCTATAAACCTACATGATAAAAAAGAAAAAGAGCCCTGTAATCTTTGAAATTTCAGGGCTTTCTATCTCCTTAATAAGGCACGCACTATGTAATTTGAAGGCAGTAGGTTTGCAAACCTTAGGGTTTTTCATTGCCCCTCTCATCCTTTAATTCTTCTACCCTTACATGATAACTTCTACCCCTAACCTTAATGCAATATTCCCTTACAGAATGAATTTTCGAAGAAATTAATTGAAACTGCTTTTCTAAGGTTCTAATTGTTTCTTCTCGTTCTCTGAATAGCAGTTGTGCCTCCTCAACTTTAATAGCAGTAAACTTTATAATATCACCAGGTTTTTTTTGAGCCACTAAGGGAATATCTATAGAAATCACATTGGCTATTTTCGTATAGCCCCCTGTTGTTTGACGGTCAGCCATCATAATAATAGGTACACCTTCACCCGGCACTTGAATCGCACCTAGATTAATTCCTCCTGAAATGATATCTGCTGTGGAAACATGCTGTATCTTTGGCCCCTCTAAACGATATCCCATGCGATCAGACTGGTTGGAAATCCGGTATTGGCTTTTTTGGAATACAGCTTTCCCCTCTTCAGTAAAGGCCTGATCCTCTGGTCCCATGATGACTCGAATACAACTTTTATGAAGATCTGGCGTCAAAGATTTAGGGATTCTTCGAGTACCGACATGGCCCTCATACTGCTTTTGATTTAATGGTATTTCATCTCCTGCCATTAACTTCCTTCCATAAAAACCGCCTATGTTCCCTCTAGTGTAAGTAGCATAACTCCCCATCACCTTTTCTAGATGAAATCCCTCAGAAATTGCTAAATAGGAACGACAACCTACAGATATATTGCCCAGTTTTAGCGTATCCCCTTTTTGCAAATAAAGTGTTTCATACATTGACACTGGCCTATCATTGATGGTAGCACTGATTTCCCCACCAGTAATGGCGACTGCTCTTGTATCATGAAAAGAAATTTCTGGACCCATTAGCGTAATTTCAAGAGCCGCTTCAAATCGGTGGTTTCCTACTAACAGATTGGCCAATTGTAGAGAGTATACATCCATTGCTCCCGCTACAGGCATCCCAAAATGTTGATATCCTATCCTGCCTTGATCTTGAATTGTAGTCATAAGCCCAGGCTTTACAATTGAGATTTTAGACATTACTCCCACTCCTATATTTCGTTATTTTAACTTGGTATTGATCACGTTCTACCAACTGCTTTATTTCTCCGTAAGTTGTATCGTCAATGACGTCAAAAACTAAATAATCTCCTACCTTAAGTAACACTGCTGGTTCCCTCGAAGGATCAAATAGCTTGATGGGCGTTCTTCCTATGACCTGCCACCCCCCTGGACTGTCAATGGGGTAAATGC
Organism: Clostridium formicaceticum; assembly: GCF_001854185.1. Lineage (NCBI taxonomy): Bacteria > Bacillati > Bacillota > Clostridia > Peptostreptococcales > Natronincolaceae > Andreesenella > Andreesenella formicacetica. The sequence continues at coordinate 2,650,935 of NZ_CP017603.1, read as the reverse complement.
CTGTTTGATTGCCTGCTATCCCCACAGACCCCGAAGAAATTTTTTGTCTAGGCACCTTATGACGAGGCGTTGCAATTTTTTCCGACATTCCCCCCAAGTATGGAAAGCCTGGTGTAAAGCCAATCATGTAGATTAAGTAATGTCCACTACGATGGATGTTTATTACCTCTTCTATTGATAAGCCATTATGCTGAGCTACTGCAGGCAGATCCGGACCATGATCACCACCATATAACACAGGAATATGGAGGGTATTAGGCTCTGGAATTTCTATTTGAGAGATTTCCCTTCTCACACGACTCAGCTTATCCGCTAGTTCTTGATAGGTAGCCTCTAAAGGATCGTAAAGAATAAATAAAGTCGTATAAGTAGGAACTATTTCAATCACTTCATCGAAATCTTTTGCGTGGACTTCTAAATAATATAAAAAACTTCTAATTTCTCGATTTATTTCTTCACATATACAGTTGCCAAACTCAATAATTAAACCATTATCACCAGCTGGATAACTATTCAACATTTTTTTCATTTCATTCATATTCCCCTTAAGTAACAGAATTCAACTTTATATTTTCTTCTAATAATGCTCTATGGAGTTTCTTAGCAAATAAAAGTGCTGATGGATGGTCCCCATGAAGACAAATGGTATCAGCCTTTATATTGATTTTTTCTTGGTTCACCGTCATTACACTTTCTTCTTTCACCATTTTGATTACTCTATCAACACATATTTGATCATCATGAATCATAGCATTTGGTAAGCTTCTAGGTACTAGAGAACCATCCTCTTGATAATTTCGGTCTGCAAAAACCTCTTGGGCACTCTTTATCCCTACTTCCTCAGCAGCCTTTATCATCATAGAATTAGCCAATCCAACAAAAATTAGTTCATTATCAACCGCTTTAACAGCTTCCGCTAACGCTTTTGCCAACGAATAGTCTTTGGCAGCCATATTATAGAGGGCGCCATGAGGTTTTACATGGTGTAGTTTCCCACCATGCACCTTAATAAACCCCTGCAATGCGCCAATTTGATAGATCATATAAGCCTTCGCTTCCTCTAAGGATACCTGCATATTTCTCCTGCCAAAACCTGATAAATCCGGAAATCCTGGATGTGCTCCAATGGTAATACCTTTTTCAACTGCTAGAGCAACTGTCTTTCCCATAATAATAGGGTCTCCAGCATGAAAACCACATGCAATATTGACAGAAGTAACATAATTTAATAGGGCCTCATCATGCCCAATTTGATAAGCCCCAAAACTTTCTCCCATATCACAGTTTAAATCGACAGTAACCATTTTCTTCTCTCCTCTATTTCATCAATCACTAGCCTATTGCCAACACAGGTTGGTCTAGCAACGCCTCTAATACAGTTTCCCTAAGCTTTTCTAGGATACTTAAATTAATCTCTAAACTCAATCCATCTACTGTACAAACAGGATTTTTGCTGCATCCATCTACGCCACCTTCACGAATCATTCCTTCTAACATAGCTATTTCCTTATCTACATCATGCAGCAGCATTTTAGCGTTCATAATAGACAAACCAGCAACCATTCCATGTCCTCCCCAGTTTGAAACACCTGCTATAATAAGATAATCAGATGCGCTAACAGCACAGATTTTCTCACCAAGCTTTATATTTTGTTTTATATGTTGGGCAATCTTCCCCATGCCTATTTCATTACCCCCATCTCCAATAGCGATGGTTTTAATGCCACTTTCCTTTGCTATAGAAAATAACGGGTCTGTATTGGGTACAAAACTACTCAAATCTTCCCCTCGCATAGAATAACATCCCCCGTCCTCAGCCCTTCCAGGGCGTTCAATCGCCACCACTAAATCAGGAGCATAGTCCTTCATCGTTTTTTTGCAATAGGAGGCAGTCTCTTGAAGCGGTGCTAGACTTATATTAACTTGAATGTTCATAGCTTGACAGCAAGCAGTTACTAAGTTATAAGAGTAGTCATCCGTAATAATAAGAACCTCTTTTCCTAGCTCTATTAGTGCAGCAGCAAGAGATACAGCGCCTATAGGTCCATCGGTTTCCCCAGTCATCGTATCTTTAATACAAAATCCTGTTAGAAGGATAATTCTTTTAGCTTGGCTTAGTTCTTTTAAAGCTGGCCATAAATCTCCCGTCTTAACATCTGCGCCTAGCCCTCTGCAGCCCATATCTGCTCCAATAATCGCTTCAATAGCATCTATATATGTTTGCTTCACAGTCCCTTCAGCTCCTCATCCTGTATATCTGTAATAAACATATGTCCCGGGGCATGGGTAATAACAATTTCAGGCTTAGTGCGCATAACAGCCGCTTGAGGTGTTACACCACATGCCCAAAATACCGGTACTTCCCCTGGATTAATTGTTACTGTATCCCCAAAATCAGGACGATTAACGTCAACGATACCAATTTCCTCAGGATTACCTACATGCACTGGTGCCCCGTGTACCTTCGGGTATCGAGCGGTTATTTCAATAGCTTGATCCACCAACTGGGAAGGAATTGGTCTCATGCTGACTACCATAGGTCCACTAAAAACGCCAGCTGGTTTACACTCAATATTTGTTATAAACATCGGCACATTCTTTCCTTCATCAATGTGCCTTATAGCAATACCTGCTTTGATTAGCGGGTTTTCAAATGTAAAACTACATCCTAACAAAAATGTTACCATGTCTTCAGACCAAAAATCAAGTATATCTTCTACTTCCTCTTGCAGTATCCCTTCTCTATAAATTCGATATTTAGGTATATCTGTTCTTATGTCGCCACTGGGTGCTGTCAATAAAGGTCTATACTGACCGGCTTCACAAACATCTAATATTGGGCAAGGCTTTGGATTTCTCTGACAAAACAAAAAGAAATCAAATGCGTATTGTTTAGGCAAAATAACAATGTTGGCCTGTGTATATCCTGCAGCAAAGCCGGGGGTTGGCCCCTTCCACAAGCCCTTTCTAATTCTTTCTCTTGCTACTTCAGCAGCATTCATAATCTGATCTCCCCTTTTCTGTTGTAAATTCATCCTTCTAAATAAGATTCTATCATAAAGTCAATTTCCCTTCACAATTAGACAAAATTCATTTGCATATTTATGTAAAAATAAAAATAATTATGCTGATAAAAGCGTATAAAAATAATAAAATTTTCTGCCAATTGTTTGTTCTTTTCGTATTTCTTTTATATTTTATTATTTTTTAGGTGGTCAAGCAGCAAAAAATATAGTATAATGTACTCATGTTATCATTACACTTCACCGTTTTTCAAGGTTTTCACATGTGCTTTTTTCTACATTTCGCATTTTTTACTTTATAACATCAATTGCATTTTTAATTTTTATTCATTTTATTTTAATATTCTTTTCATTTTGCAAATGAATAAATACAATGTTTTTAGAAAAGTTATTTTTAATAAAAATAGCTTTTTATAAATAAAAAGGGGGAAAAAAAATGAAAAAATTTAAATCTATTTCTATGTTACTAGTTTGTTTATTACTAGTAACCGTATTGGTAGTAGGGTGTGGTAGTGATAATGCTACAGGTGGAGAAGGTGACGCGCCATCTCGTTTAGCTGTTGCTACTGGTGGTACAACAGGTGTTTACTATCCATTAGGGGGAGCTTTTGCTAGTATTATTAGTGAAAATGTTGATGGTGCATCTGCTAATGCAGAATCTACTGGAGCATCTGTTGAAAATGTTAACCTATTAAACTTTGGGAATGTAGACTTTGCCTTAGTTCAAAACGATATCTCCTATTATGCTTTCAATGGCATCGAAATGTTCGATGATCAAGAACCAATGGATAACCTTAGAGGTTTAGCAACCCTTTATCCAGAAACAATTCAAATCGTAGCTGATGCTTCTGCTGGTATTAATAGTGTTGAAGACTTAAGGGGCAAACGCGTTGCAGTAGGGGCTCCAGGAAGCGGTACTGAAGCCAATGCTCGTCAAATCTTGGCAGCTTATGGGCTTACTTATGACGACATTCAAGCTGACTATTTATCCTTTGGTGAAGCTGCGGATAACCTAAAAGATGGACATGTTCAAGCAGCCTTTGTTACTGCTGGTACACCAACGGCGGCGATTACTGACTTAGCTACAACTCATAATATCAACTTGGTCTCTGTTTCTTCAGATATAGCACAAACACTGATTGCTGACTACCCATATTATGCAGAAGTTGTTATCCCTGCAGGTACTTATCGAAATCAAGATGAAGATGTTCATGCAGTTGCGGTTATGGCAATGTTAGCAGTAAGAGCTGATTTATCTGAGGATTTGGTATATGATATCACAAAAGCATTGTTTGAAAACTTAGATACTTTATCAGCAGCTCATGCTAGAGGTGGAGATGTAAACTTAGACACAGCTTTAGATGGTATGTCTTTAGAGATTCATCCAGGAGCACAGCGTTACTTTGATGAAGTTATTAACTAATCAAGTTGGGAACGGGTATCGAAGATTTCGATACCCGACCCTTTTGATTTTTTCTGGTTTCATATTAAGTTTACTATTGACTTATCTAGCTTGGCCCGTCTATGGCATTGAAATTTCCACTAATCATGTGGCATTAAAGACATTTATTATACCTTGTGACAGTGAAATCTATATAGATTACACCCACTCGGTTGAAAAAACATCTGTAAGAGATGTTTTTGAAATAGGAAGAAATCATCATTTTTTATTGATCCGAACAGAGTATAGCTCCTTTGGAGCAGGATTACCTACAGACAATTTCGGTGAATTTAAAGTTGTCGATGGTATTTTTATCAACAGTGGGATCAATCAAGAACTATCAAATATTTCTCTACGGGTTGGAAGAATAGCAAATCATAGTCTAGTCTTAGAGGACGGAAGACATATATATTTAAAAGACTATGCAGAAGGTGGCAGTTTGGTTATCATAAAACCTGTAAAGACGACAAGATTCCAGGCTTTCTTTATTCAAAAGGAGGATTAGCAGTGAAGAAAAAACAAAGAAACATTCAAGACAGTGTAGAAGAAAAAATCAATGTTGATGAAAAATTAGCTGAGTTTGATACATCCTCTAATATCCGTAACTTGAAGGGATTATTGGGGAAAATCATTGCAATTATTGCAATCGTCATGTCTATTTTTCATCTATATACAGCAGGCTTTGGAACACTTTTAGCAATGAAGCAACGATCTCTCCATTTACTGTTTGTGTTCGTTTTAGGTTTTGTATTGTATCCTATTCATAAAAATTCAAGCAAAACAAAGGTTCCTTTTTATGATTGGATATTCACAGCAGGCGGTGTGATGGTTACTTCCTACATCCTTTTCTTTTATGAAGATTTAGTGAGACGTGGTGGAAGACCCACTAGTCTAGACCTTTTTATGGGTATTCTTGCCATATTCCTTGTGCTAGAAGTAACTCGTCGTAGTATCGGTCCAGAGCTTCCCATTATTGCTGTCATAGCTATTGCTTATGTATTCGTAGGACCATATTTGCCTGGTGCCCTGGGTCATAGAGGTTATAATATAGCTAGAATTGTAAATCAGCTTTATATGACTACTGAAGGTATATTTGGTACGCCATTAGGTGTATCTTCAACCTTTGTATTTATGTTTATATTGTTTGGGTCCTTTCTAGAGGTGACTGGCGTGGGACAATTCTTTATAGATGTGGCCTTTGCTATGGCAGGGCATAGAAAAGGTGGGCCTGCTAAAGCGGCGGTGGTAGCCAGTGGGTTTATGGGTTCTATCTCCGGTAGCTCTATTGCCAATACTGTTACCACAGGAGCCTTTACCATACCTCTTATGAAGAAGGTGGGGTATAAACCTAACTTTGCTGGTGCAGTAGAAGCTGCTGCTTCCACTGGAGGTCAAATTTTACCACCTGTTATGGGGGCTGCTGCATTTATTATGTCGGAATTTACCAATATACCCTATATTACAATTGTTGTTAGTGCCTTTATTCCAGCGCTATTATATTATTTAGGTGTAATTGTTATGGTACATCTTCAAGCATCTAAGCAAAATCTTCAAGGTATGCCTAAGGAAGAACTTCCAGATTTTAAAAAGACATTTAAGATGGGCTTTCACCTTTTGCTTCCGTTGGTAGGGGTTGTTTTATTTCTGATTAGATACTCCCCTTTAAAAGCTGCTCTTTTGAGTATTATCGTAGCTTTAGGCGTCAGTCTTATTCGATCCCATACTAGAATCAAGCCAAAAGATCTTTTTATTGCTTTAGAAGATGGTGCTAAAAAAGCTGTTAGTGTTGCTGCCGCCTGCGCTTGCGCTGGGATTATCGTAGGAATTGTTACTTTGACTGGTTTAGGACTTACCTTTGCAAATCTCATCATAAACTTAGCTGGAGGCATGCTTCTGCCTACGTTATTCCTAACTATGGTGGCCTCCATTATATTAGGTATGGGCCTTCCTACTACAGCAAAGTATATTGTCCTTGCAACAATGGCAGCACCTGCTTTGACTGAATTAGGCGTACCAGTTATTGCAGCACATTTATTTATTCTGTATTTTGGTGTAATCGCTGACGTAACACCACCGGTTGCATTAGCAGCCTATGCTGGAGCAGGAATAGCTGGCGGTGACTCGTTTAAGACAGGTATACAAGCTTTAAAATTAGGATCTGCTGGTTTTATCATTCCTTATATATTTGCAATGAGTCCAGCACTTCTGTTGATCGACGTAACTATAGTACAAGCGATTGTTGCCACCATTACAGCATGCTTAGGTGTTGTTGCCTTTGCCAGTGGTGTACAAGGATACTTCTTAACCTTTACAAAATTTCATGAACGAATTATGTTCCTATTAGCTGCTTTGTTTTTGATTCATCCAAATATGATCATTGACTTTGCAGGTCTAGCATTACTTGTTATTCCGGCAGTACTGCAGTATTCTAGATATAAAAGTGAAAAAACACAGGGTCACCCTATAGTATAGTGAATCCCTCTGTTATTAAAAAAAACTGGAATAAATAAATGTTATTCCAGTTTTTTTATAGTAAAATGATTTAGTCTACGCTGTTAATACTCTGTGGCTTTTAACTTATCTTCTTTCCGATGCCCCAAAATCAGTAGATTGGAACCAACACTTACTGTCCCCATTTTTAATAGAATTACAATACTTCATGTTACTTTATCCATGAATTTTAACATAAAAAAGGAACTGATTGCTCAGTTCCAGGAGTTCTTATCAAACCAATACATTCATTACAGTTGTCAGCAATCTTCTATATGTAATCATTGAACATTTATGCTACTTTATTATTCTGCACTTCCACTCTAATCATTTCATCATATTCATCTATTAAGCTTTCATCTAATGACCAAAAGAAAACCAACTCCTCAAACATGTCTTTGATTCTTTCTAAATCATCCTGCGCTGTCTCTTTCCCTAAGTCTTTAATTTTCTTCATAGCCGTTTGCTTCAATCCTTCAAGAGACATTACCATCAGTTCATTAATATCCATAATATCCATCAGTTTTCCTCCTTTCAATAGCACGCCTAAAATTAACTTCAAGGACACAGATGCCACCTCTTACCTTGAACTTTAATATACCTTCCCATAATTTTATCTTTAGTATATTAAAATTCATAGAGGTAAATCTATACGCTGTTACAATTTCTTTGTATATAACTACCCTACTTTTAGTTAAATAATCATTTTAAATAACTATTATTATTATTTAATCATTAATTATTAGAATTTTAAGACTTTTTTAATTAGCTATCAGTAGAAACTTTTACAATGCTATTTGCTTCCTTTATAATACGGATATCATGGCCTGAATACATACAAAAGCAGCTTTCCGAAATAGAAAACTGCTTTTGTTCATTAACCTTAACACCAAAATCTAGCACGTTTTGTGTGTATATCTATATTTATTGTATCCTCTAAAATATATACACTATTCTTTAGTTTGCACTTTTACTTATTCTTGTGAAAGAACCATTCGGTGGCTCAACTGACATTGAGGACAATTTTTACCCTCATTGCTCTCCTCACACGCTTTACAATACTTAGTAAGACACTTGATACATCTATACAAAACATTACTACTATTATTTATTTCCTTACCACATCGTGGACATATATTTTTTTCCAATGCTTATCATCCCTTCTCTAGGTAAATTATTTGATACTTAAATGCCAGATAGTTTTTTAATTCTACACCTTTTATTATTATTTACTACCTGGATAGATTTTTCCATTCTGTAGAATCTGGGAAAAACATTGGCTCCCCATAGATATCTTTCTTAAAATCACGAATAATGGTTTGTCCTTCTTCGGAGGTCATAAATTCAATAAATGCCATTGCTAGTGAATGATTTACTTGAGAAAATCTTTCAGGGTTTACAGGTATTACCGAAATAAAGTTAAGCAGAGCCTCTTCTCCTTCCACAAGAGGAATGATTGTGATCTCATTTTTTAAAGCTAAATAGGTTGCTCTGTCAATCATAGTATAGGCTTGCTGCTCGTTAGTATATTTCAAAGTAGCAGAATTACCTTGTGACCCGCCCTCCCATACTATGTACCAATCTCCTTCAGGACTTAGGCCCGCCTCCTCCCATAATTCCATTTCTTTTACATGGGTACCAGAGTTATCCCCCCTACTAACTAACTTAATTTCATTTTCCATGATTTTCTTTAAAGCATCAGCCACAGTCCTTCCTTTAATCTCTGCAGGATCATTAGCAGGACCTATAATGACAAAATCATTGTACATAACAGCAATTCGCTCTTCCCCATAACCATCTGCGATAAATTGTTCCTCTAAGGCCTTAGCATGTACCATCACTAGATCAAAGTCTCCGGTTTTAGACATTTCCAAAGCTTTTCCTGTTCCTGCTCCTAAATATTCCACATTTACATCGGTTTTTTCTTCAAATTTTTGCGCTAGGGTTCCTACAATTCCTGCATCAATTGGGCCGATTGTACTAGCCATTTTTATTTTACTGTTTCGATCAAAAATAGATACCAAACCTTCACTTTTATTCCAATCTACTTTACTTCCTAAAACCTTATTAATAAATTCCATAGGTACCATCATACGTTGATTCATAACAACGATATTATTTTCCAAATCTACTTTTTTACTATTAACGGTAATTTGCGTATCTTTGATAGGAACTTCAACGGTCTTATTCATTAATTTTACAATCGCCTTTTCCGCAACATCATCCCATTTCACTTCTGCACCAAGACTTTCACAGACAGCATGCAAAGGAATGAATACAACATTTTGTGTATCATCATAAATAGCTTCCTGTCCGGTGAATACAACTGGATGATTATCTACTACTACTTCTACAGGTTGCTGAGCCTGTACATTTAAAGTCATCAGCATAAAACAGCATAAGAATACAAATAATACTTTTTTCATTTCCTACCTCCTCATGTCATTTAATTTTATAATCAGTTTACCTCCTTATACAAACCTGATTTTCAACCCAGCATTTTTTTCTTAGGAATTTTTCTATTATATTCATAGAACAAATTTCTCTAAAATAAAAAAACGCCTTCAAAGAAGACGTAATACTTAAAATTACTAAGCATATCATCAGTCTCCTTTCCAAATGGGAGGCACTATTATTTCTAATAATACCCTATCGTTCTGTATTCCATTAGATTTTCTCTGGCAGGAATTACAGACTCGGAGATATTCTGTTTAAAGCTATTATAGTTTAAAGTGAAAAATTTGTCAATAATTCACAAAATGTGAAAATACTATATAGCGTTGAGTTTCATTGCTTTATACACTATTTAATATCTAAATATAGAAATAGCGTTACTTAATTCCTCAGCCATTGATGAAAGGTTTGTTGCTGAGTTTGCTATTTCTTCCATTGCCGCTGTTTGTTCTTCAGCACCTGCTGACACTTCTTGTGCAGAGGCAGCCGTTTGCTGAGAAATTGCAGACATTGACTGGAAGCTTGAAGTTATCTCAACTGCATCTTTCGTTACATCTTTTGCTAGGTCGCTGACTTCATTAACTTGTTTCACTACATTCATAATCGATTGATGTATTTCTTTAAAGGCTAGATTTGAATAATTTACAATTTCCACGCCTGCTTCCACTTCGTCACTATTTATTCTCATAGAATCTACTACATTATTTACCTGTTCTTGTATGTCTAGGATTAATTGTGCTATCTGATTGCTAGATTGTGATGATTCCTCAGCTAACTTACGAATCTCTTCTGCAACAACAGCAAAACCTCTTCCTGCATCTCCAGCTCTAGCAGCTTCAATCGCTGCATTTAATGCTAAAAGATTTGTTTGCCCTGCGATTGCTCCAATAGCATCTACTATTTTTTCAATTTCTTTCGAACTGTCATTTAATCGTAAAACGACTTTAGAGGTTTCTTCTGTTGAACTTTTAATATTCTTCATCTTTTGCACTACTTCTTGAGAAGCTTTTATTCCACTTTCAGCCGAATGTAATGTTTCATTTGATGAGGCGCTAATACTATCAACATTGAGGGATACCTGCTGAATGTTTGTTGAAACATTCGCAATCAGTTTATTAGACTGTTCAATAGCACAAGCTTGCTCACTGGCTGCATTGGCTACTTCGCTGACCATTGTTGATACTTCTTCTGATGTTGCTGAAGTTTCCTGCGAAGAGGCAGACAATTGTTGGCTAGTTGCTGCAACCTGTTCTGATACCTCTGCCGTTTGCATTATTATTTGTCTTAAACTGAGTATCATTTTATTAAAGGATTCAACCAGCAAACTAACTTCATCTCGGGTTTGAATACTTATTTCTTTTGTTAAATCACCCTCCGCCACATTTTTTGAGACTTCAACCAATTGCTTTATTGGTTTAGTAATGCTTCTTGTTAAAATAATTCCTACAACTATGCTAATAGCAAGGGCTATACCTAGAATAAGCATAGTAATAAAGTGAATACTATCGTTGATCCTTCTTATCTCCACCGTTTTAGCATCTATATGTTGTTCTCTTGTAGTAATTATAGCTTCGGTTAGTTGTTTGATTTCCTGTACCTTTGGCATAGCTCTATAATTCATTTCTACAGCAGCTTCATAATTCCCTAATTTTCTTAACTCTATTACTTTTTCGGCAATGTCATCATATTCTTTTAATATATTGATTACCTGTTGATTTTCTTGTCTTCCTTCCTCCGTTAAAGAAAGATTTAAGCTTGCTTCAGCATAATCCTGCGCTCGAGTCTTATAATATGTAAATTGACTTATTTGTTCTACATCACCAGTAATGATATAGCCTCTAAGGACTGCGACTTTGTCCATTACAGAAATCTCAAGGTTCTTAGCAGCAAGAATAGCAGGTATTTGCATATCTACAATTTCACCGTTTATACTACTAATCTGTTGTTGTCCAAAAAGTGAATAAATTCCTAAGCCTAACATTAACAAGACAATAACCAAAAATCCTGAAATAACCTTAGTTCCGATTTTAATTTTCAACTAAAATATCTCCTCTCCAACAATTTGTAGAACTGGTTAGGATAAGTCGTATTCATTATATATTTTAGATCATATAAAGAAAAAAATAATAGCTATCAGCCCTTATCATAACTTCATTTCTGTGCTAATTATACCTAATTTTTATATAATTTTCTATCATTTTCTACATGATATTACAAATTTTTTAATCTTAAGAAGAGGAACTTTGCTATTTTCTATTAGCTAATTTATTTACTACGAATTCCAGCTAATTTTTGGTTCTTTTTCTGCTGCTTAGGTTAAATTTAATTGGCAAACAGTAATATTTTATACGATTTCTATATAACCAAAATGATCTGCTATTTTTTTATAGTTGGGGAGATCAACACCATATTTTTTTCCAATGCGTACAACATCAAATATAAGTTCATCTTTTTCACTACTTTTACCTGCCTGTATATCCTTTTGCATTGAAGCTGTAGTATCTGAAGTAAGTCCAGCTAAAATATCCAAATTTTCCTCCACTAGATCGGTGCCGAGCCCTATGCCTAATGCATGTGCAACACTTTCTAGTTCCTTAAGGAGAGCTATGAACATCTCTCTGCAACTCCCCTCCTTCTGTAACTCACCAGCTACAACACCAAAATATGCACCAGTAGCTGCATAAGCAGATGTAAAGGAAAATTTTCTAAATATATCACGTTTTATATTGTTTGAAACAATCCCTTCTATTCCTGATTCTACGAGGTCTGCTTGTATTTTATGTAATACCTCCATGGAAACCTTTTTGTTCTCTCTAGCCCCAAAAACAACGCGAAAAATTTTGATACCCTGTGTAATTTCACCAGGGGCTGATATATATGCACTCACATAAACACAACCATCCAAGACGGTTACTTCCGGCAAAGCTTCCTCTAATTTTTCTCCTATATTTAATGCATTTAAAATTGGAATTATTACCGTTTTCTCATGAGAAGCTTTTTTTACCATAGAAATAGCCTCATATAACGAGTACCCTTTAACACATACGAAAATTACATCAAACTTTTCGAGTATTTCATCATTACTGAATACCTTTACATTTTTTAGCTTTATTTCACCTTTTCGTGATGAATAAACAATGAGTCCTTTTTCTTTCATAGCTTTTAGGTGAGTGCCTCTTGCAATAAATGTGACATCTTTTCCGCTGTTAGCTAAATATCCTCCGATACATCCTCCTGTCCCGCCTGTTCCCAATATTAAGTATTTCATAATATAATTCCTCCATATAATATGTTCTATAAACTTATTTTCATTAGAGAAGTATTATTTTCTAGTCACTCATTTTATAAGCCTTCTTGCCCAAATAGTTATAGCAAATTTAATTCAAAGGTTTGCTCAAGCAAATTCTTGCCCCATCCATGATTTTCACGCTCTGCCACCTTTCTAAACCCCACCTTCTCGTACATCCTAATAGCTGTTTTTTGCTCTTCAGTAGTCTCTAAAAATACACTTTGATATCCTTTTTCCCTACAGTACTGTATGGCTTCATTCAACAGTCTATTACCAATACTCATTCCTCTAAACTTCGGATGTAGGATGAACCACCGTAACTGAGCTTTTTTAGCTGAATGTCCGACAATTGCAATGGCACCAATCATATTTCCCTTTACTTCAGCAAACCAAAACTTGTCCTTTTCTGGATGATAATTTTCAAAAAAATCATAGAAGGTCTTGCAGACATACCCTTCAAATATATGGTTGTAACCACATTCTTTAGCATATATCCAGCCATGTAAATGAATAAGATATCCTACATCTCCTGGCTTCAGATCACAACGGATATTCACCTTTGCTTCAGTATTTTCTTCAGTAAGTATAGGTTTTGCTGATAGTAAGTTTTCAATCACCTCCATACCCTCCACCAACTTCTTTTGTTTTTCCTCCTGTAATCGAAAAATCATCTGAAAAATTTGTCTATCCGACAATTCATCCAAACGTAAAAGTGTTTCTTTTCCCCTATCTGTTAAATAAAGATAATATAATCGCCCATCTTCTGTGGATTGCACCCTGTAGGTCATCCCAGATTTTTCAAAGCGCTTTATAATTCTACTTAGATAGCCAGGATCAATACTTAGCTTCTCAATTAGCTTTTTAGAAGTACAGTTTTCTATATGTGCAATTTCATATAGCACGCGAGCTTCCGATAGAGAAAATTCACTATCCAGCATGTGATGATCTAAAAGTCCAAGAATATTAGTATAAAATCGATTAAACCTACGAATGGTATGAATCAAAGACTTATGGGCTGAATTCATAAGGATACCTCCTAAAATAAGACTTAACCCAGGGAGAGTTTTTACTCTCCCTGAATTGTAACCGAAGTTACTCCAAGGATGTAGTGCTTGATCTCCCACTTTAAGAAATAGGTGTCTTAGCAATACACCTAATGATAAAATTTACCATTTATTTCATTATAAGCATATTACTTGACAAAGTCAACCATTATAATTGACTTTGTCAAGTAATATGGATCAATACCACTTCTACGTGTTTTTGCACTAATCTTGACGCTTGCTATACTAAAAAACTATCACTAAATACGGCCTTCTAGGATCTGTAAATTTGCATTCCCGCTTGATTTTGATAATGTTTTTTTATATGCATTATACTAACATAGCTAATAATCAAAGTGAACTACCACCGAGACAAGCAACGGGTGGCTTCGTGAGAGGTTTGATATTTAAGTTTCCACCTCAACAGGCAACCCTTACTCTCAACGGGGAGGACGCACTCCCTTTATCCCTCATAGCTTGCACTATTTCAGGAATACATTTTTCTTCTTTTCTTAATATATTTAACGAGCCATTCACATCACTATTGACTAAGCCAAAGCTTGATTTGAATAACCCTCTAACTACTCTGCGCCTCTTATTATAGTGGTTTTTATCTATTGACTCTAAATCGAAGGCACTACAACCACTTGTATAGCTTTCTTCTTTAAATTTAACTTCAATGCCTTGTAGTTCAGCCTTGTATTTTATTAATTCAGTAAGTCTTTGTATAGGTATTTGAACAAAGGACTTATTGTAATTCATATCTTGCTTAATGCCTTTAATTTTACCTATAACTATTTTCTTTACTTTATGTTCTATTGCTTTATCAATAATATTTTTACTTGTTTTATGAAGATAATCATTAACATAGTTATTTCTATATCTTCTTAAAGAATTAATCATTTTCTCACCTCCTTAACATTGTTATCTATGTGTTTATTTTAACATGTTATCGATACATAGTCAGCTATGTGTTAAAATTAGCTTGTAGGAGGTGTTAAAAGTGGCAAGAAAAAATATTAATACCACAATAGACGAAGATTTATATACTGAAATTAAAATATTGGCTATCAAATTAAAAACAAATGCTAATGACTTAATCGAAGAAGGTATGAAGTATATCATTGAAAAACACAAAAACCAAGACGACAAGTCACAGTAAATAGAATATCAATTACCCTATCATTTTCTGTCTCAAGTATCGACACAATATTTTTAAAGACCAACTAGAATACCAGTTGTCAAAATGCTTTAAGGTGATATGTTATTGTTATGGGGTAGTGGATTATGGAGCAGGGGATATTATATCGGTACTGCTGGAACTGTAAGTGCTGAAATAATTCAAGAGTATATTCAGAATCAGAAGTTCGTGTAGTATAAAATCAAGGTGGCATCGAATCACCTTGATTTTATGCCCTTTCATCCTCCGAGATAAACAACGGAGGTTTTCGGTCATCTTTTATAAAAATCAATAAAATCTCCTGCAAGTGCATTTATAAATTTTGTATACATTTACATAGTTTTTAAAAATAGTTTAATCCTCCCACATATCCCGAAACCTATCCCCTATCTCCTTTTTCCTCTTCTTAGTGGCTTCATCATACCTATAGTAAATTCCTTCTTTTATAAGCAAAACATCCCCTTCTTTTACTTTTGAATCTATCAACTCTTTTTTTACCTCCACCATTTTTCCATCCATTTCAATTACCCCATAGTCTCCCTCAAAACGATCCAATATCATCATATGCTTCTCCTCCTCTATTGTGGTGTAAATGAGGTTTCTGTCGTAGCTTCTATAGCATCCTTCTTTGCGGTGACCTCTACCTTTACCTCATAACCAATGCTGGCTCTGCCAATACTATAGGATATTTCAGCTATGCCTTGTTCATCTGTTACTCCTTCATAAGGGGTAGCGGTAGATTTAAAATAGTTCAATAATTTTACCTCTGTTCCAGATACCGGCTGGCCCTTGGATGTCACCTCCACTGTCACAGTTACTGTGGTGTTTTGACTTGGTGTTGCATTATCTATAGAAGCCTTCACCTCCAAGTTTTCTATCGTCTCCTGAAGATTGTCTGCTACAACTTCTTCCTCGTCTACTTTTTTCTCTTTATGATCCACCTTTTTTTCTGCCAATATGCCCCCTATTGGCGTACCATCTGCTAGATAAATCCCTACTTCCTCACCATCTAAAATCACAACAATTGTTCCAGTTTCTGCAGTATTATAAAAAGCTATGTTGTTTTCTTCAAGCCTCTCTAATAATTCCTTATGGGGATGGCCATACTTATTTTCCTTTCCTGAAGAAATAATCCCATACTGAGGACTAGTCTTATCCAGAAACTCCTGCGTGCTGGAGGAATTGGATCCATGATGGGGAATTAATAATACATCTACCTTTAAATCCTCTTTACTCACCACCATCTCTTCTTCTGAAATTCTTTCCACATCTCCTGTTAACAGCAAAGAAGTATTACCCCATGTTATCTTAACAACGGCACTGTAATCATTAAGGTTCTCATAGGTATCCGATGCAGGGGCCACCAGTACTGCATCAACATTCCCGAAGGGAATCTCCACCCCTGCCTTAGCTGTTTTAAACTTCAATCCGGCTTCCTCAACTGCCTCTACAAAGTTCTCAAAAGTTTTTGTGGTATGGGTTACTTTAGGATAATATACTGCCCCTACTTCTAATTCTCTAAAAACAGTAGGTGCCCCATTGATGTGATCTGCATGGGGATGAGTAAATACGGCTACATTAATTTTCTCATAACCTAGACCCTTTATGTAATCAACAATAATACTCCCTACATCTCCATCACCTCCAGCGTCATAAAGCATCGTCTGACCTTCTGGTCCTACTATAAAAGTAGCATTTCCCTGGCCTACATCAATAAAATGCACTTCTAAATTCTTACCATCTTCCCTCTGAAAAACAGCAATTTCCTGAGTCGTTTGTGACTGTATTGTCTCTTGTAGGTTGTTCCCTTCGTCTATTCCACCACATCCAACCAATAACATAAAAACCATTGAAAAAATTAGTATCAAACTACGCTGCTTTTTTGTCAACATCTCGATTAGCCTCCATAATAATGTTTTTTATCTTCTTCAGTCTATGTGAATTTTAATCGTTTTAAAAATATTCTCTTATCTACATTAACTGCGTAAAAAATTAACTATAGGAATGTTAAATTTGTTAAATATCAAAATTGATACAATATACATAACTGTAGCTGCACCACTTATAATATATTCTTTGGACTTCCTAGCATATTTCCATTCTATGAATGTTCGAAAACTAAATAAAGTCCCAAAGTAAATGACCATTATGTTTGTAGGTTGAATAGAATGTAAGGTGGGCAATGCGAAAGATACAAAAGTAAAGCTAATAAAGAAAACAAGCATGATGCTTCTTTCTCCTATTTTATGAAACTTATTTACATATTTATACAATATACCATTTCGCTTCCCTATACCAAAGAATTTCCTCAGTGCTTTTTCAATTAGGTGAAAAACAATAAAAAGAATCAGCAACAAAATAAATAGTTTTGTTAAAAACATTCTTGGTAAAAACATCTATTAAACACTCCTTTTTCCTATAAGTCTACTATTATAAAAACACTTACCTCAACAAATTTAGTTGTATCCCCCCTATCTATGCCAAAATACATAATTTATCAGCATCACCCTCAAAAACAGAAAAAAAAGTTGGTATAAAGCATTTGCTTTGTATTCGTTTTTAACACAAAACAAAAACAATGGTGTTAGAAGTAATCATGTATTGCCTACAGTTATAGTATTCTATGCACAGGGTGTAAATCCCTTTTAACTTTTCTAGTTAAAACTACCCTCATGGTGCTAAGCCAGTTTATTTATTTATTTTCTTCTAAGTAATAACACATCCAAAATTTTTTCACACCTCCAAACAGTTTTATCTTGATTTTGTTTTTAGAGTAAAGACCCCACCTCTGAGCGTTAGCGTGGGTGGGATTTTTAAATCAGATGAAGTAGACTCTCCACCTGATTCCCCCATGTTTCAGCTTGTTGAAACGAGTTCACTGAATTCTATTTGAGACATATCTACATAACATCAGCTTCGTCATGATACTATACAGCATTTCCAAGGAAATAATTAGATGCAGCATGTCTATTAAGCATATTTAGAAATGATTTTGAATGACTTTATATATGGAGGTGCACTTAATATGTTTCTTTATTAAAATTGTTTAAAAGGAAAAGATATTTTTATGTGGAATTAATAAAGATCTCAAATTATATTTATATGAATAGCTTTTTAAATAGGTTTATTCATAGCTCTAGAAAGGAGAGTTTAACAACGGCTATGAAACGTAATAGGTGTATATATTTAATTTTAATTGTACTAGTAATTATTTTGGGCTTAGGTTCAAGGTCAGGTTTTGGGCCAAAATGGATACATCTTTATGTAGGCGATGTTTTATGGGCCCTTATGCTTTTCTTTATTGTTGGGCTTGTGTTTAAAGAAAAAAATACCTACTGGGTGGCAGTGACTGCCGTTTCTATTGCCTTTTTAGTGGAGTTTAGTCAATTGTACCAAGCAACATGGATCAATGCTATAAGACATACAAAAATTGGTGGATTAGTTTTAGGCTTTGGTTTTTTATGGACTGACTTACTTTCATATACGATAGGAATTAGTATAGGTGTTCTATTAGAAAAAAAGGTGTTCACTTATTCTCATATTTCTTAAACCGCCCATAAAAGTAGTCCTAGATAATACCTACTAGCTTTGTAGTTTTTGGAACAATCGTCCCTCCATTTTTTTACTAAAGACAAGCTCTGATTCAAACTCCTAGTTTATTTCCACCTTAGGTCTTCCTTGTTCCCTTTCCTTACTTATTGAAATGCCTTCTTTGCTAAATACTTAAAATTCTAACTGTATGGTTTACTAAGGAAACTTTTGGGACAAAATATAACCAATCCTATTAAAATATAAGGCGGAGATATGATGAATGATTATTTTGATAACCTAGACATTATTGAAAAGAATCTTAAATACTTCACTGAAAATCATGGTGAAATCTATGCTGCTTATGAAAGGTTTGGAAAACTAATTCATGTAGAGGGTGGTCCTTTAGATGAAAAAACGCGTTGGCTTATTAAAGTAGCTCTGTCTACTAACTCTCAATATGAATATGCTTTAAGAACCCATATTCTTAAAGCTTTAAAAGCTGGCTGCACTAAGGAAGAGATAGAACACGCTATACTCTTGGTGGCGCCCACATGTGGATTTCCTAGAATGATGCAAGGCTTACTTATATTAAGGCATATTCTAAAACAGCAAAAGTAAAATAGGTTTGACACTAGCAAAGGAGTCCTGAATTCAGGGCTCCTTTGCTAGTTTTTTTATCCTTCTGTGTATTACTAAGACGCCCACTTCTAGGCGAACGAACTAAGTGACGAACACCAAATCAAAGATTTGGGTTATCTATTTATGCACTGGTTGCTTCACTCTTTGTAATTACTCTGCCATTTTTAGCAGCAGCCTTTTGAACAGCGCTCTGCTTCTCTTTAGGCAGAATAATATTTAAAACTAAAGCTATGATACAAGAAACCACCATACCAGAACCTGAGAAAATAAGACTTACTGATTCTGGAAAATGTTGTAATGCTTCAGGAACTGATCCTAACCCCAAACCCAAACCTAAAGCAACAGCAACAATTAATAAATTTCTCTGACTTAAATCATCTTTTGCCACCAGTACAATTCCAGAGGTTGCAATCATAGCAAACATTACAACAGCTGCTCCTCCTAAAACACTTTGAGGCATCACCGCAAGTATAGCGCCTAATTTAGGAACTAACCCTGCCAAAATTAAGAAAATAGCACCTACACTAACTACATATCTGCTCATAATTCCAGTTAAGGATACAATACCAACATTCTGACTAAAAGAAGTATTAGGAAATGCATTAAAGAGAGCTGCAAAACTACTGGCTAATCCATCAGCAATCACCCCACCTGAAAGCTCCTGGTCTGTAGCTTCTCTTCCAGCACCGCCAACTGTAATACCTGAAATATCACCTACTGTTTCAACCGTTGTTACTACATATAAAATAAGCATTGCGATAATCGCTGATCCGTGAAAGGTCATTCCATAAGCCATAGGTGTTGGAATAGAAAACCAAGCAGCCTCAGCCACAGAAGCAAAGTCAACTTTACCCATGAAAATAGCGGCTACATAACCTACTATGATACCTATTAAAATGGCTGCCATTCTCAAAATTCCTTTAAAATATTGGTTAAAGAATATAATTGTCACCAATACTAAACTTCCTAGTGCTAAATTTTGCAAAGAACCAAAGTCTGGCGCTCCAACGCCACCAGCAAAATAGTTAATTCCTGTAGGTAATAACGATAAACCAATCGTAAGCAATACAGTACCAGTAACAATCGGTGGAAAATACTTACGTAAAGGCTTTAGAAAAAAACCTAAGATCGCTTCGAAAAATCCACCCACAAAAGCGGCACCTAATATGCCTGATAAACCAAACTGATTGCCAATTGCTATAGAAGTGGGAACAAAGCCAAAGCTGGTGCCCATAACAATCGGTAGATTAGCACCTACCGGGCCGATACGATTCGCCTGAATAAGGGTAGTAATCCCTGCTACCAGCATGGCACACTGAATTAAGAAGGTTCTTTCCCCCATTGTTAACCCAAGAGCACCTGCTATGATTAATGGCACAGTAACATTACCAGCAAACATAGCCAATACGTGTTGTAAGCCAAGAGGAATCGCTTCTTTTAAAGGTGGCTTACCGTCTACATCATACTTTGCATCAAGATTTGGATTGTTATCCTTACTATTTAACATTTTAGTTGCCTCCATTTTCTAGTTATCGTTTTAATACTATATAAATTTAATTTTCCTCCATTGCTAAAAATACTTTTTCAGGCGTTATTGGAAGATTCGTTAACCTCACCCCTACTGCGTTATAAACCGCATCAATAATTGCCGGTGCTGGTGTATTGATAACAACCTCGCCTATTGATTTTGCACCAAAGGGTCCTGTTGGTTCAAAGCTTTCTTCAAAGGCTATCCGGATATTTCCAATATCTTTTCTGGTTGGAATTTTATATTGCATAAAGCTGTTTGTCGTCATTCTACCATTTTCGTCATACCTTACGTCTTCATACATCGCTAAGCCAATCCCTTGAACAAGTCCACCTTCAGCCTGCATTGTTGCTAGATTCGGATTAATTACTGTACCACAGTCGATGACAGCTACATAATCTATTAATTTGACCTTACCTGTTTCTTTGTCAACTTCCACCTCTGCAAATCCAGCTACGAAGGGTGGGGGAGATACTGAGCTGCCGTAGGTTGCATTACCCACCAGCTGCCGCTTACCGCCAAAACCTAAAACCTGAAGTTCTGCAATTTTTTCTAAACTGACTTCTTTATCTCCATCAAATGTCACTATTTTTTGTCCGTCAAACTCCACTTTATCTGTCGAAACCTCTAATATCCCTGCTCCACTTTCGATAATCTGCTTTTTTAAATCTTCAGCAGCTTTTACAACCGCCATCCCCGTCACGTAAGTCGTGCTAGAAGCGTAGGAGCCTGGATCATAGGGAGAGATATCCGTATCTGCGGCATTTACAATAATCTTATCTATGGATGTTTCTAGTACCTCTGCAGCCATTTGAGTTAATATGGTATCGCTGCCTGTTCCCATATCCGTGGACCCTATTAGAAGGGTATAGTTTCCATCATCATTTAATCGAATCTCAGCCGATGCTGTATCTATATTAGCAATCCCTGACCCCTGCATCGTTACTGCCATTCCTAAAGCTCTCACCTTATTGTCCCCAATTTTTTGTCTCGGGTACTTATCCTTCCAGCCGATCATTTCCCTACCTCTTGCTATACATTTATGCAGGGTTGAACTCCCCAGTTTTACTCCGTCAGATACTAAGGAGGTCTCACCTTCTTTAATTAGATTCTTTAATCGAATCTCCGTAGGATCCATCTTTAATGCTTCGGCCAGCTTGTTGACAGCTGTTTCCAAGGCGAAGGTTCCTTGGGTAGCTCCATAGCCTCTAAAGGCTCCTGCTGACATCTTATTGGTATAAACTACGTTTCCCATAAATCGAACAGCCTTTGTCTTGTTATAAAGAGGGAGGGTTTTCTGACCTACAACCCCAAAGGTGGTAGAAGCATGTTCCCCATAAGCCCCTGTATCCGACAAACTCTGAATATCCACTACCTTAATATAACCTTCTCGATCGGCTCCCAGCCTTACCTTTAGCCTCATTGCATGGCGACTATTCGTTGCAATAAAAGTTTCTTTTCTATCATAAATAATTTTAGCTGGCTTTCCAGTAGTTTGTGTAACTATTGCTGCAAAGACCTCTACTGCCCCTGTCTGTTTACCTCCAAAGCCTCCACCTATTCTGGGTTTGATTACCCTGATTTTGCTGGCAGGCATCTTTAAAGCCTTCGATAATTGTCTTCTCACATGAAAAGGAATCTGAGTTGAACTAACAACCACAAGTCTGTTTGTATGATCAAGGTAACTAAAAGCCCGATAGGTCTCCATCATACCGTGGGCTTGAGCTTGTGTGTAGCAGGTCTCTTCCACTACTACATCACATTTTTGCAGTTCTTTTTCAACATCGCCAACCTCTACCTTTTGGGAAGAGGCGATATTCCTTTCCTTCTGCATACCTATATCGAAATTACAGTACAAGTCTGTTTCTGGATGTACGATGGAAGGATGGTCTATGGCTTTCTCAAAATCTAAAACAGGTTCAAACACTTCGTAATCAACCTTTATTAATTTCATCGCTTTTTTAGCTGTTTCTTCATCTACGGCTGCAATAATTGCCACTTCATCTCCCACGTACCTTACTATTTCCTCTAAAATTAATCGGTCATGGGGAGACGGTTCTGGGTAAGACTGTCCTGCTAGAGTAAATCTATCACCAGGTACATCCTTATAGGTGAGGATACATGCTACACCCTCTAGATTTTCAGCTTTTGAGGTGTCTATAGACTTAATTCTAGCAAAAGCATGGGGGCTTCTAAGCAGCTTTACAACTAACGCATTTGGAGGTACCATATCTTCTGTATAAACAGGTTTGCCTGTAGCAATGGCCATTCCATCTATTTTAGGTATGCTCTTACCCACAAAGTTCATGCTAGACCACCTCCAAATATTTTTTTATTGCTCTAAGTTGCCCCAAATAGCCTGTACATCTACACAAATTTCCAGTTAAATAGTGAACAATTTCTTCCTCTGTAGGATTTTTAAGTTCCCTCTTCATTGCCAGTACCGTCATAACAAAGCCTGGACTACAGAAGCCACACTGGTCTGCACCTTCTGCCACAAGCACCTGTGCAAATTCTTCTGCTTCCTTTTGAAGTCCCTCCATCGTAGTGATGTTTTTACCATTGGTTCTGATGGAAAGTGTTGCACAAGATAACACAGGTTTTTCTTCAATCCATACAGTACAAAGTCCACAACATGTGGTATCGCAGCCTTTTCTTATGCTAAAAATACCATGGTTTCTTAAAGTATCTGCTAAGAATTCATCACTTTTCACATCTAAAGCTACTCTTTTATCGTTTAAGATGATCTCTATTTGCATTGTAATACCTCCATAATTCCCCTCTTAACCAATACCTTACACATTGCTTGCCGATATTTCGCTGTACCCCTCTCATTGGTTCCAAAAGTTAATTCTTCAGCAGTCATGTTTGCATAATGTTCCAGATCATCAAGATTCAAAGCGTTGGAAAGCTCTTCTGAAGCCCTTCTAGCAATAGTAGCTTTTTGTGGTCTTGCCCCCACTGCAATCCTCCACTGATGATCAAGTCTTGAAACCGCCACATTTAATATAGGATAATCACTTACGGAATTTCTTAAATCCTGGTAGGAGGCCTGTCTTTGATTTTTCTTTATAAATAAGCTGGTTAAGATATCCTTCTCGTAAGATCTTTGTAAAAAATCATATAAGGACATTCTTCCGGCTTTATATAATTCCACCTCTGTATCTAAAGCTAATAATATTGTTATTAAATCTGAAAACCCATATTTTGAAAAAACCGAAGCACCCACTGTAACAATGTTTCTAAATTGAACACCAATAATGTTCCTTACTGATTTAGAAAGTGTACCATTAAAATGATTCATTAACAATGGATTGGTTTCAAGTTCTCTGAAGGTTGTATATGTTCCAATCTCAATATAGTCACCCTGATCTTTTATAACGTTTAGTTCCAGCTTAGATAAATCTATTGCTGTACCAATTTTCTTTGAACCCATTCTTAAAAAGGCGCTGCCGCCTATTACTGTATTATTCCTGTTGCTTACAAGTGTGTTATAAGCTTCTTCAATTGTTTTTGGTTGTAGGAATTCTTTTACCGTAAACATACTATGACCCCCTTGTCATCCACCAATAGATTCTTAATAAAAAAATAAACGTGTTAGGTTCTACTCGAGCAAAGAGTAAAACCTAACACGCCTAGACTATTCCCTATTGTGTAGGTTAAAACGGTATAGCTAAGATCATTTCTTAGATACACCTTTGCTCATAGTGAGACCATTTACGGTAGCCTCGTAGAAACTTGCAGACCATATTTCTGCGATTATATGAACCATATGTTTTTCTTTTAAATACATTTTACGACAAACATAGACAATTAGTCAACCCTTTTCGTACATTTTAATTAAAATAATATTTATCGTTCGGGAATTTTTTTAATCTTCTCAATATCCTATCAATCGTTCTATGCCCTCTTTTATTGAATATTTACCCCAACCTTCTATTATGACACAATATCTCCTGCCTCTAAGTGCTAGCAGAAATAAGATGCACTATACACCTTTTCCAAAAGTGCAGTCTGGAAATCTACATTCTTCACACTCCATACAAAATCCCCCATGACCATATGCAACAATATCTTCATAGGTAATTTTATCCTTTATTAATATTCTAGGAAGCATTAAGTCAAATACCGTTATTTTTGAATACATAGCGCAAGCTGGCAATCCCAAGACAGGTATATTCCCTTTGTATGCCAATAAAAACATAGCCCCTGGCAGTACCGGCACACCATAGGTTACAATGGCTGCTCCTGCTTTCTTAATAGCTGTTGGCGTAACATCATCTGGATCTACAGACATTCCTCCAGTACAAATGACCATCTCAGCGCCTTCATCAATCCATCTTTCGATACCACTTCTTATTTTTTCTGGATCGTCAGGCACAATCATTTGTCCAAGTACTTCACAGTCATAGGCTTCCACCTTTTTTCGAATCACAGGTCCAAAAGCATCTTTGATTCTCCCGTAATAAACTTCATTTCCTGTAGTAATAATTCCTACCTTTATTGGTATGAAAGGGGCAACTTTCATAATCTTTTCTTTTCCAATGAGTTCTTCTGCTTTTTTTATTTTTTCTTCCTCTATTAAAAGAGGAATGATTCTTACACCACCCACTTTTTGCCCCTTCTTAACGGGGTGATTATTGTGAAGTGTAGCCAAAATAATTTCTTCTATCAAGTTGAGTTTATAAAGCAATGCCCTGTTGATTTTTAAAAGGCCGTCACCCTCTGCAATAAAATTAATTTTCCCTTCTTTTACTTCACTAAATATGAGTCCTTCTCCAGTAGCTAATTTTCTTAGTCGCTGAGCTGCTTCGTCTTCATGTAAAAGACCTTCTCTTTTCTCCCATACATAAATATGATCTTTTCCTAAAGAAAGCAGCATAGGTATATCTTCTTCTGAAATAATATGTCCTTTTTTAAATGCCCTATCTTTAATAACACCTGGAATGATTTGTGTAATATCATGACATAAAATTGAACCAATTGCATCTTGTACCGGTATTTTTTTCATACCACAGTCCTCGATTTTATTTAAAATCATATCTTTTTTACCTCTCTCATATAAAATATTGCTTCTACTACGCCACCCGCGATACTTCTAGATTTATCAGAAATGGTATAACAATTAGCCTTCTCTGAAATCCTAGGATCTATATCTGCTATTTTTAGTCCTACCTTTACCTCACTGCCATTTCTAATAATGCCTCTCAATAATCCATAAATTTCTGCTTTTATAGGCATATTCCCTACATAAGCAATCACGTCATCCTTCTCTACAATTTCCCCTATATCCTTTACATTTTCTATCGTTCCATCATCAGGAGAATAAATAACCCTTTCTTGTGAATAGCCTTCAACCACACCTGGCGTACCAGTATTTTTCTCTGCTTCTCCTTCAAAAATCAATCTACCTAAATCATGTCCTCTAGAGGTTTCAATTACCACATCTACATCTAACCCTGCGGTAAATCCTGGGCCAAGGGCTATTGTTATATCTGCCATAGCCTTGGTTGTTCCTAAATTCTTTTTGGCTAGAATAGCGTCAACTACAATCCTTACCTTTAGTATTTGTATATACATCCCCGAGGGATCTACAACAACTGGTATATTTTTGTTATGCCATGCCTGTGTAATTTCATCCAAACAATTTACATGAACTGCTGTAATACCCTCGATTTGTATTTTACCATCATAAATAGCTTCACTAAATGAAACTTTTCTTCTAATAGATGTAGGTTTTGATACTTCTAAAACCAGTACTTTAAATCCACATCTGTGGAGCTTATGGATTGTACCAGTAGCTAAATCTCCACCACCCCGCACAATAACAATTTCATCAAACATCATATCCTATGCCACCTGCTTGTAATATTTTTTCATAGTCTTCCTGTGTATCAACATCAAATAAGCTTTTTTCATCATCAATTTCTACAAAACGTGCCTCATCTAAATATTTATTTATAATGACTTTACCACCTACATCCCCTTCTAACGCCATAAGCTCTTGCTTAAACTTTTTAGGAAATATAACAGGGCTACCTCTTCTTCCTTCATAATGTGGAACAACAATATAAGTTTTGTCTTGCCAAAAGAATTGCAATAGCTTATGAATTATGCTGGTATTTAATAAAGGTTGATCTACTGTGAAAAACATATAACCATCACAATCATCAGCATAGGCTACGCCTAACTTAATCGATTCACTCATCCCTCTATCTGCATTTTTATTTTCCACTACGCTTATTCCACTTTTTCTCCCCAGTTGTAAAATTTCTCTTTCTCTAGCCACTAAAATGATCTGTGAAAAATCGCACTGTAAAACCTTATCAATTGTTTGTTGAATCAGTGTTTCTCCTTTATACTCTAGAAAGAGTTTGTCCCTCTTCATTCGTCTCGAGTAACCTGATGCCATTATAATAGCACTAATCATCATACCCCATCTACTCCTTTTATATAGATATGCGATTATGAATTTTAATATGACGAAGACTACATTTGCAGTCTTTACCTGCGATTTTTAGACAGGGGAGAAACCGTAGACCGTGGATATTAAAATTCACGTATAGAAGCATATATCCATACATTTACACATAGTATAAATTATTTTTAATACTTCCAATAATAATTCTATCTAAAGCCTTTGGACAACACCTATCTATCTTATTTTTTAATTGTACTGCTTTATCTAAATAATATACATCTTCAGCTTTATTAATAAATAATATTTTTTCACCTTTGGCGCCCTTAAATAACCCCTGCGGATGAATAATAACATTAAATAAATGCTCAAGTGTTATACTTTCTCCTTCTCGTGAATGGGTAATTTCACAAAACCTCTCACTCCTATGAACATTATTTTTACATATTCTCATGCCAAGTGTTTGAATATCTACAACACCTATTGTTTTTGTAGTTCTCCCATATACAACAGGTTCATGGTTGTCCCATCCTTTGATTTGCTTTTCTTTAGCGCCATCTGCTTCTATTAATACATAATCAAAATACATTACTAGCTTATCTAATTGTCTTTCTTTCAGTCCAAGTAGTTTATTTTCTGCGTTTACTCCTGCCCCGTAAACATGAACCACTTTTTCATTTATCTTTGCATATTTAGAAAATTCATTTTCACCTATACATAAAAAATCATATACTTCTTTTTGTGGAAGATAAATTTTTGTTGTGGTTGTCAATAAGGTTTTACCATTATTATTTTTAATATCTTGTGCTAATTGAAATAGAAGAGATGTTTTTCCCCCTGCTCCTACAACGGATACAATATCTTTTTCTTTTAGCCCAACATAACTAGATAGTTCCACAAGATCACCCTTTTCTTTCATTAGCAGGATAAACAATTTTCCTATTTGGGAGAAACAAATCTTCAAAGAATCCTCTGTCCTTAACTACTTTCTTACTGGATCTCTAAAAATTTGCTGATCCATAAGACAGTTCCTAGCACCAAGCATACTTTTATATTCATCGGCGTGGGCATTTTTCTGTAGAAAAAGTTTAAATACAACTAATTCATAAATAATATTAATGAATAAACGTTATAGAGTCAATGACCTTTTGAACAGTTTCTATATTATTTTCATATTCTTTTTCATCACTTTGAAAAAATATATTTAATTTAATGTTTTCTTTATAGGACATGATGACATTTTGCTTTAATAATATATCTTCTTCTTTTTTTATGAAATGGTGAATATTACCGATAAAAGCATTAGCTGCCATCATTGAGGGTTTTCTTTCCTCGTTTTCCGCCTCTAGTTGAAGTAATATGATTTCAAGTTCTTCTAACTTTTCAGGATTATATTTTATTTCATTAATAAAAATCTCTACTTCTTCATATTCCCTTAAATATGTTTTTACTTCATTATAAGAAGATAATTCTTCATTTAAAGTATAGTAAAGTTGTTCAATTGTACTATCCAGCAACTTAATTTCTAGTTTTAGTTCTTTTGCCTTTTCTCCGTCTATGGTAGTCTCTTGATATGAAATTATTTCAGCTGATACCATTTCTTCAACTATCTTAATATATCCTTCATGCAAACTTTTTTCAATCTCTTTTTTTGTTTCATCCTCATTTTCCGTTATTTGCATGTCAATTATAAATTGAAAATTAAATTCTTTCCCAAGCAAAATCATTGTGTTATTGCCGGGCTCGTTGACCTGTATACTCCAGTCCGTTGGATAATTTAAAGCAATATAATCATTAACGTATTCCTTATTTACTTCTTCATCAACTGAACAAGCAGTTAATATTATTGATAACATAAATATTGAAATTAGAGTCATTACCTTCTTTTTCATAAAAATACCTCCCTCTTATCTTTGATCAATTTCTTATATTCATCTAAAAAAACTAGCCTTTTGTTTTAGATACTAATATATGATCTCATTCATCAAACTTGTCACTTTCATCTTCTACATCCAACATCAAAACCCTTTCCAAAGTATTCACTCCACCCTTTTGACAGTAAAATCTAGTAGAAAAAACTTATCAATGCGTTTTATTCCTATAGTCGTACTTTCACTGAATTTTTCTGTAAAGAGGTACATTATTGTACGCTTTAGATATGAAAAAGAATGGATATAATCTTTATCCATTCCCTTATTTTTACATATTTGCTTTTTATATTACCTATCTATTTAGCATTAACCACCTGTTCAGCGTTACATTTTGGACAGATTACATGAAACTTTGTAAAGCACGATGACATTCCTCCAAGCATTAATCCGAATGCACAACAAACAATAATACCTATGAAAGTAGGTAAAAAAGAAATGATAATAAGGGCTCCAATCATTGTAGTAATCCAAACTGTTATAGGTTTGCAAATAGGAACTTTCTTTTTTAAACCCATTATTCCTGTGTATTGACAATTGGTACATGCAATATTTTTGTTATAGCTATATTCATACTTTTTTAGTTCTTCTAAAACATCTGGTGGTATTTGATTCATCTGCATCTGCTTTTCCCTCCCCCCCTTTTTTTGAATATTTATAAAATTCTACATAAGACTATATAATACCTTCCTTAAATTTAAAATTAATTAGGTAACCTTTTTTCGATAAAACCGCCGCTTTTTCTAATACTTTAAATACTTATAAGCATCCGATAAATCTCCTGCCGCTGCGTCATAAGTTCAGAGAGAAAACCACTTACTTGGAGCGGTAAAAAGCTTGAAAAAACATCCTTTATTATATATAATTCCACATAGAGTATAAAATGAGACTTCATTCAGAGAAGTATTTACACCTTGAACTATAGCTGGATTTATTTCGATGATGTAGTGCTTAATCCCCCACTTGTATAAGTAGATAACCCAAATCTTTGATTTGGTGTTCGTCACTTAGTTTGTTCACCTAGAAGAGGACATCTTAGCAATACACCGAAGGATAAAAAAATCTTATCTCTATTTTGTTACATCTCTTTTTTTAGAATATGCTATACTTTGTAATTTAGTAAAAAAAAGTACTATTATTAGGAGGAAAAACATATGTACAGTTTTAAAAATGATTATAGCGAAGGAACTCATCCCAGAATATTAAATGCACTGATAGCGTCTAACCTAGAACAAACTGAGGGTTATGGAAAAGACCGTTACACCATACAAGCAATTGAACTTTTAAAACACAAGATTAAATACAGCAATATTGATATTCATTTTTTCTCAGGCGGTACCCAGACCAATCTTACTTCAATTTCAGCTTTTTTAAAACCTCATGAAGCTGTAATTGCAGCAAATACAGCACATATCCTTGTACATGAAACAGGAGCCATCGAGGCTACAGGTCACAAAGTAATCTCTATTGAAGTAAATGATGGGAAGCTTAATTCTCACCATATAAAATCTTCCCTCGATGCCCATACCGATGAGCACATGGTAAAACCTAAGCTTGTTTACATATCAAACCCAACAGAAGTGGGTTCAATATATACAAAAGCTGAGCTTGAGCAGATAAGTAGTTTCTGTAGAGAAAACAATCTAATCCTGTTTATCGACGGCGCAAGACTGGGATCTGCTTTGTGCTCAGATGAAAATGATCTCGAGCTCGCAGACTTAGCCAAATTATCTGATGCTTTTTATATCGGCGGAACAAAGAATGGAGCATTGATGGGGGAAGCGTTGGTGATCTGCAAAGACAGGTTAAAGGAAGATTTTAGATTCCATATAAAACAGAAAGGGGCACTAATGGCTAAAGGGAGAATCCTCAGTATGCAATTTCTTGAACTCTTTAAAGACGACCTTTATTTTAACCTTGCGAGACATGCCAACAAAATGGCCAACCTACTCAGTAAGGAAATTAGCTCCATGGGGTACAAATTTTTGATTCACTCACCATCAAATCAAATATTCCCAATTCTTCCGAATCGAATCATTGAAGAACTTGAAAAAAAATATGCATTCTACGTATGGTCAAAAATTGATCATGATAACTCCTCAATCCGCCTTGTAACCTCCTGGGCTACAAAAGAAGATGCTGTTGAAGCTTTTATTGAAGATTTAAAAAATCTTACTATATCATCTCCAAATATTTTTTCATTACTCTAAGTTACCCCAAACAGAAGACAAAGTAGATTGCAGTTAATTGCAATCTACTTTGCACTAGATGAAATGAATCCTTCTTCTCTTCTGTCTAAAATTGAGACTTTTATCAAAATTAAGCTACCACAATGATAATAGTTTGCATATCAAAAAACATAAAAAAACTCTCTAATCATTATGATTACAGAGCTTCATCTGGTGCGCCCAGAGAGATTCGAACTCCCGACCTTCTGATTCGTAGTCAGACACTCTATCCAGCTGAGCTATGAGCGCATATTTTTTTGGAGGCGACACCCAGATTTGAACTGGGGAATAAAGGTTTTGCAGACCTCTGCCTTACCACTTGGCTATGCCGCCACCTATTTTGGTGATCCATCCGCGACTCGAACGCGGGACACCCTGATTAAAAGTCAGGTGCTCTACCGACTGAGCTAATGGATCTCGTTTTGGCTGGGATAGCAGGACTCGAACCTGCGAATGACGGAGTCAAAGTCCGTTGCCTTACCGACTTGGCTATATCCCATCATTTGTATGAATTTTCTAGTGGGGTGGATGATGGGATTCGAACCCACGCATGCAGGAGCCACAATCCTGTGTCTTAACCGCTTGACTACATCCACCATATACATAAAAATGGAGCGGAAGACGGGACTCGAACCCGCGACCCTCGCCTTGGCAAGGCGATGCTCTACCACTGAGCCACTTCCGCATAATAATTTCTATATAGTTTAATTGGTGCGGGTGGAGGGACTTGAACCCCCACGGTCGCCCGCTAGATCCTAAGTCTAGTGCGTCTGCCAATTCCGCCACACCCGCATGTGTGTTATATATATTATGGTGGAGGGAGAAGGATTCGAACCTTCGAAGTCGTCGACAACAGATTTACAGTCTGCCCCCTTTGGCCACTCGGGAATCCCTCCAGTTGGAGCTGGTGATGGGACTCGAACCCGCAACCTGCTGATTACAAATCAGCTGCTCTGCCAATTGAGCTACACCAGCAAGTTTATTAATAATGTTCTTAGCTTTTTCGCAACACATTTTACTTAAGTTGAACCATTGAAATGTGTTTCGAAACGCTAAGTAAGTGACCAACACAAAATCAAAGATTTTGGTTGTCTACTTATGGCGACCTGGAAGGGACTCGAACCCTCGACCTCCAGCGTGACAGGCTGGCATTCTAACCAACTGAACTACCAGGCCGCGTATTTTCATGGTGGGCGCAACAGGACTTGAACCTGTGACCCCCTGCTTGTAAGGCAGGTGCTCTCCCAGCTGAGCTATGCGCCCATTTTTTGGTGACCCCTAGGGGAATCGAACCCCTGTTACCGCCGTGAAAGGGCGGTGTCTTAACCGCTTGACCAAGGGGCCAAAATGGTTGCGGGGACAGGACTTGAACCTGCGGCCTCCGGGTTATGAGCCCGACGAGCTACCAACTGCTCTACCCCGCGTTATTTGGTGCCGAAGACCGGAATCGAACCGGTACGATCTTGAAGGACCGCAGGATTTTAAGTCCTGTGCGTCTGCCAGTTCCGCCACTTCGGCTTTTTTTGGCTCCAGAGAGAGGACTCGAACCTCCAACCTACCGGTTAACAGCCGGGTGCTCCACCATTGAGCTACTCTGGAACTTCTATATCGCAACGACCTACTCTCCCAGGCAGCTTCCCGCCAAGTACCATCAGCGCTGAAGGGCTTAACTACTGTGTTCGGTATGGGAACAGGTGTGACCCCTTCGCTATTGTCACGATATTAAGTAGATGACCAAAATCTTTAATTTTGTGTCAGTCACTTAGTTAGAAATCGATTGATTCCTTTCCTTCTTTTCATCAGAAGGAATCATGAGACTTTCTAACATCCTTTGTTGGTCACTTAGTTAGCGTTTCACGACGAATTTCATTGGGTTTTCTTAATGAAAATCCGTTGGGAATAAGCTAACATCAGCTTATGACCTATGTCTTATTTAATTTGAGGTATTATTCCCTCAAAACTAAACAATGTATGAGTTATTGGTCAAGTCCTCGACCTATTAGTATCGGTCAGCTTAATACATTACTGCACTTACACCTCCGACCTATCTACCAGATAGTCTTTCTGGGGTCTTACTCCTTTCGGATGGGAAATCTTATCTTGAGGGGGGCTTCGTGCTTAGATGCCTTCAGCACTTATCCCTTCCGTACATAGCTACCCAGCGGTGCCTTTGGCAAGACAACTGGTACACCAGCGGTACGTCCATCCCGGTCCTCTCGTACTAAGGACAGCTCCTCTCAAATTTCCTACGCCTGCGACGGATAGGGACCGAACTGTCTCACGACGTTCTGAACCCAGCTCGCGTACCACTTTAATGGGCGAACAGCCCAACCCTTGGGACCTACTTCAGCCCCAGGATGTGATGAGCCGACATCGAGGTGCCAAACCTCCCCGTCGATGTGGACTCTTGGGGGAGATAAGCCTGTTATCCCCGGGGTAGCTTTTATCCGTTGAGCGATGGCCCTTCCACTCGGTACCACCGGATCACTAAGTCCGACTTTCGTCCTTGCTCGACTTGTTGGTCTCGCAATCAAGCTCCCTTATGCCTTTGCACTCTTTGCACGATTTCCGACCGTGCTGAGGGAACCTTTGAGCGCCTCCGTTACTTTTTAGGAGGCGACCGCCCCAGTCAAACTGCCCGCCTGACAGTGTCCCAAAACCGGCTTACGGTTCATGGTTAGAACTTCAGTACTACAAGAGTGGTATCCCAACGTCGACTCCCCCAAGACTGGCGTCCTAGGTTCTAAGTCTCCCACCTATCCTGTACATCTAGTACCAAAATCCAATGTCAAGCTGCAGTAAAGCTCCACGGGGTCTTTCCGTCCTGTCGCAGGTAACCAGCATCTTCACTGGTATTACAATTTCACCGGGTCCATTGTTGAGACAGCGCCCAAATCGTTACGCCTTTCGTGCGGGTCGGAACTTACCCGACAAGGAATTTCGCTACCTTAGGACCGTTATAGTTACGGCCGCCGTTTACTGGGGCTTAAGTTCTGTGCTTCGGTTACCCTAACACTTCCCCTTAACCTTCCAGCACCGGGCAGGCGTCAGCCCCTATACGTCGTCTTTCGACTTTGCAGAGACCTATGTTTTTGCTAAACAGTCGCTTGGGCCTGTTCTCTGCGACCGAAGTGTGCTTACAGCGCAAAAGCCTTCACACCCTTCGGCACCCCTTCTCCCGAAGTTACGGGGTCATTTTGCCGAGTTCCTTAACAATGGTTCTCCCGCTCGTCTTAGGATTCTCTCCTCACCTACCTGTGTCGGTTTGCGGTACGGGCACCTAGTTTCTCAATAGAGGCTTTTCTCGACAGTGTGGAATCAGTTGCTTCGCTACTTGTTTTTCGCTCCCCATCACCTCTCAGGATTATGCTAAAACGGATTTGCCTGTCTTAGCTCCCTACTGGCTTAGACCCACTCAACCAACGGTGGGCTCAACCTATCCTTCTGTGTCACCCCATCTCTCAAACGATTCTAGGTGGTACAGGAATCTCAACCTGTTGTCCATCGCCTACGCATTTCTGCCTCGGCTTAGGTCCCGACTAACCCTGAGCGGACGAACCTTCCTCAGGAAACCTTAGGTTTTCGACGGGTAGGATTCTCACCTACCTCTCGTTACTCATGCCAACATTCTCTCTTCTATGCAGTCCACTACTCCTTTCGGTATAGCTTCAACCCACATAGAATGCTCGCCTACCACGCTGACGTAATCATTGCTACCTTCATAGATACGTTTGAGCTTAAGGTATTTGGCCAAAACTTTATTCTAACCTATCGGTTAGTTTTGGCTTAATGTCCTTTAATTTCTCTTCTATAAAAGTACTAATGATTACGTCAGCATCCATAGCTTCGGTGATACGTTTGAGCCCCGGACATTTTCGGCGCAGAATCACTCGACCAGTGAGCTATTACGCACTCTTTAAATGAGTGGCTGCTTCTAAGCCAACATCCTGGTTGTCTGTGCAACTCCACATCCTTTCCCACTTAACGTATACTTTGGGACCTTAGCTGATGGTCTGGGCTCTTTCCCTCTTGACCACGGATCTTATCACTCGTAGTCTGACTCCTGAAAATAAGTTAACGGCATTCGGAGTTTGATAGGTTTTGGTAACCGGTGAAGGCCCCTAGACCATTCAGTGCTCTACCTCCGTCACTCTCATTTCAAGGCTAGCCCTAAAGCTATTTCGGCGAGAACCAGCTATCTCCGAGCTCGATTGGAATTTCTCCGCTACCCACAGGTCATCCAATGACTTTTCAACGTCAACTGGTTCGGACCTCCACGAAATTTTACTTCCGCTTCATCCTGCCCATGGGTAGATCGCACGGTTTCGGGTCTATAGCATGTAACTTGTCGCCCTATTAAGACTCGGTTTCCCTTCGGCTCCGTACCTTCAGTACTTAACCTTGCTACATACCATAACTCGTTGGCCCGTTCTACAAAAAGTACGCGGTCACACATATAAAGTGCTTCCACAGCTTGTAGGCAAAAGGTTTCAGGTTCTTTTTCACTCCCCTCCCGGGGTTCTTTTCACCTTTCCCTCACGGTACTATGCGCTATCGGTCACTAGGTAGTATTTAGCCTTGGGGGTGGTCCCCCCTGCTTCCCACAGGGTTTCACGTGTCCCGTGGTACTCTGGATCATCCTCAAAGACCTTCAAAGTTTCGCTTACGGGACTTTTACCCTCTATGGTGGAGTTTTCCAACTCTCTTCAACTACTTTTATTCGCCCTCTATAAAGATGTCCGCAACCCCAAAAACTTAAGTCTTTGGTTTGGGCTCTTCCCCTTTCGCTCGCCGCTACTGAGGGAATCGATTTTTCTTTCTCTTCCTCGGGGTACTTAGATGTTTCAGTTCCCCCGGTCTACCTTCTATTACCTATGAATTCAGTAATAGATACTTGGACATTACCCCAAGTGGGTTTCCCCATTCGGACATCCACGGATCAAAACCTGCTTGCGGTTCCCCGTGGCTTTTCGCAGCTTACCACGTCCTTCTTCGGCTCCTAGTGCCAAGGCATCCACCCTTTGCCCTTAATAACTTGACCTTTAGTGAATTACTTCAGCTTTTTTTCTTTCTCATATCATTGTTTAGTTTTCAAAGAACAATTTAGAACAATTTAAGAATCGTCAAGAATATTATTCTATCAAATTCTTTTCCTTTTGTCAATCTTTTTAACATGGTACTTTCTACCATGTTCTTTGGTGGAGACGAGGAGAGTCGAACTCCTGACCCCCTGCTTGCAAGGCAGGTGCTCTCCCAACTGAGCTACGCCCCCACTTTGTTTGTAAAGGATGTTAAAAATTCTTCCATTCATTTTTTGTTGGTTTAAAACCATTGTCGTGGATTACAGAATTTTTAACTAAGCGACTAACACAAAATCTAAGATTTTGGTTGTCTGCTTATTGAGAAACAAAAGTCCCTCAAAATTAAACAGTATAGTAAAAGCCTTTCTCCTTAGAAAGGAGGTGATCCAGCCGCACCTTCCGATACGGCTACCTTGTTACGACTTCACCCCAGTCATCGGCTTCACCTTCGACAGCTCTCTCCTTTCGGTTAAAGTAGCTGGCTTCGGGCGCTTCCGACTCCCATGGTGTGACGGGCGGTGTGTACAAGACCCGGGAACGCATTCACCGCGACATTCTGATTCGCGATTACTAGCAACTCCAACTTCATGTGGGCGAGTTTCAGCCCACAATCCGAACTGAGACCGACTTTATGAGATTCGCTCCAGATTACTCCTTCGCTGCCCTTTGTATCGGCCATTGTAGCACGTGTGTAGCCCTGAACATAAGGGGCATGATGATTTGACGTCATCCCCACCTTCCTCCGAGTTGTCCCCGGCAGTCTCTCTAGAGTGCCCATCCGAAATGCTGGCAACTAAAGACAAGGGTTGCGCTCGTTGCGGGACTTAACCCAACATCTCACGACACGAGCTGACGACAACCATGCACCACCTGTCACTTCTGTCCCCGAAGGGAAAGCTTCTGTTAAAAAGCGGTCATAAGGATGTCAAGTCCAGGTAAGGTTCTTCGCGTTGCTTCGAATTAAACCACATGCTCCGCTGCTTGTGCGGGTCCCCGTCAATTCCTTTGAGTTTCACACTTGCGTGCGTACTCCCCAGGCGGAGTGCTTAATGCGTTAGCTGCGGCACTGAGGTTTGACCCCCAACACCTAGCACTCATCGTTTACGGCGTGGACTACCAGGGTATCTAATCCTGTTCGCTCCCCACGCTTTCGTGCCTCAGCGTCAGTTACAGTCCAGAGAGTCGCCTTCGCCACTGGTGTTCCTCCTAATATCTACGCATTTCACCGCTACACTAGGAATTCCACTCTCCTCTCCTGCACTCAAGCCAATAAGTTTCCAAGGCTTACTACGGTTGAGCCGTAGCCTTTCACCCTAGACTTTATTGGCCGCCTACGCACCCTTTACGCCCAGTGATTCCGGATAACGCTTGCCCCCTACGTATTACCGCGGCTGCTGGCACGTAGTTAGCCGGGGCTTCCTCCCGAGGTACCGTCATTTTTCTTCCCTCGAAACAGAGCTTTACGACCCGAAGGCCTTCTTCGCTCACGCGGCGTCGCTGCATCAGGGTTTCCCCCATTGTGCAATATCCCCCACTGCTGCCTCCCGTAGGAGTCTGGACCGTGTCTCAGTTCCAGTGTGGCCGGTCACCCTCTCAGGTCGGCTACTGATCGTCGCCTTGGTAGGCCTTTACCCCACCAACTAGCTAATCAGACGCGGGCCCATCTTGTACCAATAAATCTTTGGCTATTCTAAGATGCCTTAAAATAGCTTTATGCGGTATTAGCAATCGTTTCCGACTGTTATCCCCCTGTACAAGGTAGGTTACCCACGCGTTACTCACCCGTCCGCCGCTAACCTCATCATCTTCCACCCGAAGGCTTCTGATAAATCGGTTCGCTCGACTTGCATGTGTTAGGCACGCCGCCAGCGTTCATCCTGAGCCAGGATCAAACTCTTAATAAAAGTATTGTAACCAAAATCTTTGATTTTGTGTTAGCTACTTTGTTAGAAATTTTATGTTTCGTTTCCTTTGGTTTTTTATCACTAAAGGAAACATAAAATTTACAACTTCCTTAATTTCTTACCTTCTAAAAATTCATCAGAATCTTTCAGGTTGCTGGCTTAATATCTATACTGTTTAATTTTCAAAGACCTTTTTTTCTGCCGCCCTCGTTTGGCGACTTAACTACTATAGCACACTTTGCTATCTTATGTCAACACTTTTTTAAAAAAATTCTTTTTCATCTGTGTCGAACTTTCTTCTTTCCTGTCACCCCTTGCTGGCGGCGACTTTTACTACTATATCAAACTTTTCTGCTCTTGTCAAGTGGTTTTTAAAAAAATAATGAAAACATGCCCGAGAAAATTACTAGGATTAAGATAATATATAATTAAGATAATATATAATTAAGAACTTTTTACGGGGCTAAATCACTGACAATCTATGGTGATCTATCTCTTAGAAGAAAGAAGGAGAATTATAACTCCTTAAATAAAAAAAAGCCATTTTTGTAAATGGCGACCCGGAAGGGACTCGAACCCTCGACCTCCAGCGTGACAGGCTGGCATTCTAACCAACTGAACTACCGGGCCCTGGTAGCGGCAACAGGAATCGAACCTGTGACCTTTCGGGTATGAACCGAACGCTCTAGCCAGCTGAGCTATGCCGCCGTGTTTCATACGCATTTAAAATTAAAATGGTGCCCAGAGGCGGAATCGAACCACCGACACGGGGATTTTCAGTCCCCTGCTCTACCGACTGAGCTATCTGGGCAAATTTATTGGTGGGCTCAAGTGGACTCGAACCACCGACCTCACGCTTATCAGGCGTGCGCTCTAACCTGCTGAGCTATGAGCCCAATTATATTGAATGGTCCGGGTGGAGAGATTCGAACTCCCGACCCCATGGTCCCAAACCATGTGCGCTACCAAACTGCGCTACACCCGGAAAATGGCGGAGAAGGCGGGATTCGAACCCGCGCGCCGCTTACACGACCTAACGGTTTAGCAAACCGTCCTCTTCAGCCTACTTGAGTACTTCTCCTAGTAATTTACGATTGTTACATTGGCGGAGAGGGTGGGATTCGAACCCACGGCCCCTTTCGGAGTCACTGGTTTTCAAGACCAGCTCCTTAAACCACTCGGACACCTCTCCATTTGGTGATCCATCCGCGACTCGAACGCGGGACACCCTGATTAAAAGTCAGGTGCTCTACCGACTGAGCTAATGGATCTTTATGGCGTACCCACAGGGATTCGAACCCCGGACACACGGCTTAGAAGGCCGTTGCTCTATCCTGCTGAGCTATGGGTACATATTTAATTGGAGCGGGTGAAGGGAATCGAACCCTCGCGGTCAGCTTGGAAGGCTGAAGTTCTACCACTGAACTACACCCGCATCATATCGCAACGACCTACTCTCCCAGGCAGCTTCCCGCCAAGTACCATCAGCGCTGAAGGGCTTAACTACTGTGTTCGGTATGGGAACAGGTGTGACCCCTTCGCTATTGTCACGATATTAAGTAGATGACCAAAATCTTTAATTTTGTGTCAGTCACTTAGTTAGAAATCGATTGATTCCTTTCCTTCTTTTCATCAGAAGGAATCATGAGACTTTCTAACATCCTTTGTTGGTCACTTAGTTAGCGTTTCACGACGAATTTCATTGGGTTTTTTCTAATGAAAATTCCGTTGGGAATAAGCTAACACAAGCTTATGACCTATGTCTTATTTAATTTGAGGTATTATTCCCTCAAAACTAAACAATGTATGAGTATATTGGTCAAGTCCTCGACCTATTAGTATCGGTCAGCTTAATACATTACTGCACTTACACCTCCGACCTATCTACCAGATAGTCTTTCTGGGGTCTTACTCCTTTCGGATGGGAAATCTTATCTTGAGGGGGGCTTCGTGCTTAGATGCCTTCAGCACTTATCCCTTCCGTACATAGCTACCCAGCGGTGCCTTTGGCAAGACAACTGGTACACCAGCGGTACGTCCATCCCGGTCCTCTCGTACTAAGGACAGCTCCTCTCAAATTTCCTACGCCTGCGACGGATAGGGACCGAACTGTCTCACGACGTTCTGAACCCAGCTCGCGTACCACTTTAATGGGCGAACAGCCCAACCCTTGGGACCTACTTCAGCCCCAGGATGTGATGAGCCGACATCGAGGTGCCAAACCTCCCC
Source organism: Clostridium formicaceticum (assembly GCF_001854185.1). Lineage (NCBI taxonomy): Bacteria > Bacillati > Bacillota > Clostridia > Peptostreptococcales > Natronincolaceae > Andreesenella > Andreesenella formicacetica. The sequence goes on along the minus strand of NZ_CP017603.1, from coordinate 2,610,529 downwards.
GTCGATGTGGACTCTTGGGGGAGATAAGCCTGTTATCCCCGGGGTAGCTTTTATCCGTTGAGCGATGGCCCTTCCACTCGGTACCACCGGATCACTAAGTCCGACTTTCGTCCTTGCTCGACTTGTTGGTCTCGCAATCAAGCTCCCTTATGCCTTTGCACTCTTTGCACGATTTCCGACCGTGCTGAGGGAACCTTTGAGCGCCTCCGTTACTTTTTAGGAGGCGACCGCCCCAGTCAAACTGCCCGCCTGACAGTGTCCCAAAACCGGCTTACGGTTCATGGTTAGAACTTCAGTACTACAAGAGTGGTATCCCAACGTCGACTCCCCCAAGACTGGCGTCCTAGGTTCTAAGTCTCCCACCTATCCTGTACATCTAGTACCAAAATCCAATGTCAAGCTGCAGTAAAGCTCCACGGGGTCTTTCCGTCCTGTCGCAGGTAACCAGCATCTTCACTGGTATTACAATTTCACCGGGTCCATTGTTGAGACAGCGCCCAAATCGTTACGCCTTTCGTGCGGGTCGGAACTTACCCGACAAGGAATTTCGCTACCTTAGGACCGTTATAGTTACGGCCGCCGTTTACTGGGGCTTAAGTTCTGTGCTTCGGTTGCCCTAACACTTCCCCTTAACCTTCCAGCACCGGGCAGGCGTCAGCCCCTATACGTCGTCTTTCGACTTTGCAGAGACCTATGTTTTTGCTAAACAGTCGCTTGGGCCTGTTCTCTGCGACCGAAGTGTGCTTACAGCGCAAAAGCCTTCACACCCTTCGGCACCCCTTCTCCCGAAGTTACGGGGTCATTTTGCCGAGTTCCTTAACAATGGTTCTCCCGCTCGTCTTAGGATTCTCTCCTCACCTACCTGTGTCGGTTTGCGGTACGGGCACCTAGTTTCTCAATAGAGGCTTTTCTCGACAGTGTGGAATCAGTTGCTTCGCTACTTGTTTTTCGCTCCCCATCACCTCTCAGGATGTTGCTAAAACGGATTTGCCTGTCTTAGCTCCCTACTGGCTTAGACCCACTCAACCAACGGTGGGCTCAACCTATCCTTCTGTGTCACCCCATCTCTCAAACGATTCTAGGTGGTACAGGAATCTCAACCTGTTGTCCATCGCCTACGCATTTCTGCCTCGGCTTAGGTCCCGACTAACCCTGAGCGGACGAACCTTCCTCAGGAAACCTTAGGTTTTCGACGGGTAGGATTCTCACCTACCTCTCGTTACTCATGCCAACATTCTCTCTTCTATGCAGTCCACCACTCCTTTCGGTATAGCTTCAACCCACATAGAATGCTCGCCTACCACGCTGACGTAATCATTGCTACCTTCATAGATACGTTTGAGCTTAAGGTATTTGGCCAAAACTTTATTCTAACCTATCGGTTAGTTTTGGCTTAATGTCCTTTAATTTCTCTTCTATAAAAGTACTAATGATTACGTCAGCATCCATAGCTTCGGTGATACGTTTGAGCCCCGGACATTTTCGGCGCAGAATCACTCGACCAGTGAGCTATTACGCACTCTTTAAATGAGTGGCTGCTTCTAAGCCAACATCCTGGTTGTCTGTGCAACTCCACATCCTTTCCCACTTAACGTATACTTTGGGACCTTAGCTGATGGTCTGGGCTCTTTCCCTCTTGACCACGGATCTTATCACTCGTAGTCTGACTCCTGAAAATAAGTTAACGGCATTCGGAGTTTGATAGGTTTTGGTAACCGGTGAAGGCCCCTAGACCATTCAGTGCTCTACCTCCGTCACTCTCATTTCAAGGCTAGCCCTAAAGCTATTTCGGCGAGAACCAGCTATCTCCGAGCTCGATTGGAATTTCTCCGCTACCCACAGGTCATCCAATGACTTTTCAACGTCAACTGGTTCGGACCTCCACGAAATTTTACTTCCGCTTCATCCTGCCCATGGGTAGATCGCACGGTTTCGGGTCTATAGCATGTAACTTGTCGCCCTATTAAGACTCGGTTTCCCTTCGGCTCCGTACCTTCAGTACTTAACCTTGCTACATACCATAACTCGTTGGCCCGTTCTACAAAAAGTACGCGGTCACACATATAAAGTGCTTCCACAGCTTGTAGGCAAAAGGTTTCAGGTTCTTTTTCACTCCCCTCCCGGGGTTCTTTTCACCTTTCCCTCACGGTACTATGCGCTATCGGTCACTAGGTAGTATTTAGCCTTGGGGGTGGTCCCCCCTGCTTCCCACAGGGTTTCACGTGTCCCGTGGTACTCTGGATCATCCTCAAAGACCTTCAAAGTTTCGCTTACGGGACTTTTACCCTCTATGGTGGAGTTTTCCAACTCTCTTCAACTACTTTTATTCGCCCTCTATAAAGATGTCCGCAACCCCAAAAACTTAAGTCTTTGGTTTGGGCTCTTCCCCTTTCGCTCGCCGCTACTGAGGGAATCGATTTTTCTTTCTCTTCCTCGGGGTACTTAGATGTTTCAGTTCCCCCGGTCTACCTTCTATTACCTATGAATTCAGTAATAGATACTTGGACATTACCCCAAGTGGGTTTCCCCATTCGGACATCCACGGATCAAAACCTGCTTGCGGTTCCCCGTGGCTTTTCGCAGCTTACCACGTCCTTCTTCGGCTCCTAGTGCCAAGGCATCCACCCTTTGCCCTTAATAACTTGACCTTTAGTGAATTACTTCAGCTTTTTTCTTTCTCATAACATTCTCATAACATTGTTTAGTTTTCAAAGAACAATTTAGAACAATTTAAGAATCGTCAAGAATATTATTCTATCAAATTCTTTTCCTTTTGTCAATCTTTTTAACATGGTACTTTCTACCATGTTCTTTGGTGGAGACGAGGAGAGTCGAACTCCTGACCCCCTGCTTGCAAGGCAGGTGCTCTCCCAACTGAGCTACGCCCCCACTTTGTTTGTAAAGGATGTTAAAAATTCTTCCATTCATTTTTTGTTGGTTTAAAACCATTGTCGTGAATTACAGAATTTTTAACTAAGCGACTAACACAAAATCTAAGATTTTGGTTGTCTGCTTATTGAGAAACAAAAGTCCCTCAAAATTAAACAGTATAGTAAAAGCCTTTCTCCTTAGAAAGGAGGTAATCCAGCCGCACCTTCCGATACGGCTACCTTGTTACGACTTCACCCCAGTCATCGGCTTCACCTTCGACAGCTCTCTCCTTTCGGTTAAAGTAGCTGGCTTCGGGCGCTTCCGACTCCCATGGTGTGACGGGCGGTGTGTACAAGACCCGGGAACGCATTCACCGCGACATTCTGATTCGCGATTACTAGCAACTCCAACTTCATGTGGGCGAGTTTCAGCCCACAATCCGAACTGAGACCGACTTTATGAGATTCGCTCCAGATTACTCCTTCGCTGCCCTTTGTATCGGCCATTGTAGCACGTGTGTAGCCCTGAACATAAGGGGCATGATGATTTGACGTCATCCCCACCTTCCTCCGAGTTGTCCCCGGCAGTCTCTCTAGAGTGCCCATCCGAAATGCTGGCAACTAAAGACAAGGGTTGCGCTCGTTGCGGGACTTAACCCAACATCTCACGACACGAGCTGACGACAACCATGCACCACCTGTCACTTCTGTCCCCGAAGGGAAAGCTTCTGTTAAAAAGCGGTCATAAGGATGTCAAGTCCAGGTAAGGTTCTTCGCGTTGCTTCGAATTAAACCACATGCTCCGCTGCTTGTGCGGGTCCCCGTCAATTCCTTTGAGTTTCACACTTGCGTGCGTACTCCCCAGGCGGAGTGCTTAATGCGTTAGCTGCGGCACTGAGGTTTGACCCCCAACACCTAGCACTCATCGTTTACGGCGTGGACTACCAGGGTATCTAATCCTGTTCGCTCCCCACGCTTTCGTGCCTCAGCGTCAGTTACAGTCCAGAGAGTCGCCTTCGCCACTGGTGTTCCTCCTAATATCTACGCATTTCACCGCTACACTAGGAATTCCACTCTCCTCTCCTGCACTCAAGCCAATAAGTTTCCAAGGCTTACTACGGTTGAGCCGTAGCCTTTCACCCTAGACTTTATTGGCCGCCTACGCACCCTTTACGCCCAGTGATTCCGGATAACGCTTGCCCCCTACGTATTACCGCGGCTGCTGGCACGTAGTTAGCCGGGGCTTCCTCCCGAGGTACCGTCATTTTTCTTCCCTCGAAACAGAGCTTTACGACCCGAAGGCCTTCTTCGCTCACGCGGCGTCGCTGCATCAGGGTTTCCCCCATTGTGCAATATCCCCCACTGCTGCCTCCCGTAGGAGTCTGGACCGTGTCTCAGTTCCAGTGTGGCCGGTCACCCTCTCAGGTCGGCTACTGATCGTCGCCTTGGTAGGCCTTTACCCCACCAACTAGCTAATCAGACGCGGGCCCATCTTGTACCAATAAATCTTTGGCTATTCTAAGATGCCTTAAAATAGCTTTATGCGGTATTAGCAATCGTTTCCGACTGTTATCCCCCTGTACAAGGTAGGTTACCCACGCGTTACTCACCCGTCCGCCGCTAACCTCATCATCTTCCACCCGAAGGCTTCTGATAAATCGGTTCGCTCGACTTGCATGTGTTAGGCACGCCACCAGCGTTCATCCTGAGCCAGGATCAAACTCTTAATAAAAGTATTGTAACCAAAATCTTTGATTTTGTGTTAGCTACTTTGTTAGAAATTTTATGTTTCGTTTCCTTTGGTTTTTTATCACTAAAGGAAACATAAAATTTATAACTTCCTTAATTTCTTACCTTCTAAAAATTCATCAGAATCTTTCAGGTTGCTGGCTTAATATCTATACTGTTTAATTTTCAAAGATCTTTTTTTCTGCCGCCCTCGTTTGGCGACTTAACTACTATAGCACACTTTGCTATCTTATGTCAACACTTTTTAAAAATTTTTTACCTATGTCTATTTTTCTGCTTTCCCACCATTCCCACTTAGCGACACTTTTACCACTATACCACATTCCCACTTTGATTTTTCATTGTTTTGCCTCTAAAATTGTTTTGCCTCTAAAATTCATCTATTGGTCCTCCTTGGCTATTCGTTTTAACAAAATAGTACAGTTGCTTTATTTTGTTATTTCTATTTTCTTTACTATATCCTTCCATAAATTAATCACCTCTACATTTTTAAATCCTGCTAAACCTATGTTTTCCTCCGTGCGTCTATTGATATTAGCTCCATAGAGATTTACCGTAACAGGATTCATAAGATCCATGAATAATCCTACTACCTTTTTTTCGCTTCTTACGTGTTCTATCAAAACCACTTTCCCTCCAGGCTTCAATACCCTTCTTACCTCTTGAAAACCTTTAATTGGATCTGGTACAGAGCAAAAAACGCAGGTAGCAACAATATAATCAAAACTATTATTAGGAAAATCCATTTTTTGTGCATCCATCTCCCTTAATTCTACTTGTTTACCTAACTTTTGAGCCTTTTCTCTAGCTTTTTTTAACATATTAGCGCTGAAGTCAATGGCAGTCACTTCAATGTTATCATGGTAATATTCAATGTTCTTACCAGTTCCTACCCCTATCTCTAATACTTTACCCTGTGATCCCTCAAAAATTGATTTTCTCCATTTCTCTAAAGCCATTTTTTCCATAGGACATTCTAATAAATCATACACCTTTGCAATACGATTATATCTTTTTCGTATTTTATCTGTTTGAATATCCATGGCATAGTCGTCCTTTCTCAATTCGTTAGTTAGAATCTGCTAAAATCCTTAATAAGTGATATAGTTAACTCATAATGTGACTTATGACTATTTCCATCTCTTTTCCCTCTTTAATTTTTTTATCTTTATAGCTTATGAATACATAGGCTAATGCGAGCATTAAAAAACCAGCCCCAGCAGCAATTAACTCCTTTATGTTCCCATATCCTAAGTATTCTGCACCTAGTAGGCCTGCCGCAATGCCAAAAAACATTCCTAATAAGGGAATCAAATACACTAAAAAAGCAGCCTTGATTACCTTTTTACTCTCTAACTTTAACTTTACATACTGCCCTACTGACGCATTAGCATGGTTTTTTGCTGTTACATATACCGCCGTAGGAGTACATCCTCCTTTACAAGAAGCACAATTTTCTCCACAAGCACTAGCCCTGCGAATTTCAACAATAGCCTTATCTCCTTCTAGAGACTTTATCAATCCTATCTTTTCCATAAACATCCCTCCTTTTGGTTTCTCTAGTTTTTTCATAATATCTAAAAACAACTTGCGTTTCTCAAATATATTATTTCTTCCCTTATTACTTAGCTTTCCATATAGTCTGGCTTCGATAAAAAGTGTAGCCTAAAGCTGCAATAGCTATTATACTACTTACAAATAAGCCAATTATTTTAACAGCTGTATCATAGAAAAAAGCCTCTGGAACCATTTGTATCAATATTTCTGTCTTAGGATCTAAAATCCAGAGGTCATTATCAAAGAAAATTACATGAAAGTAGGTAAAGTACTTATTAAAATCAAAATACATTAGTAGTAAAAAAAGTCCCAACAACAAAATATTTCCTATACCTGTATAAAATAACGTCTTCGATAGATTTTGTTTCCACCATTTATCCTTCATCACTAAAAGTATAACGAATAATCCCATAAAAATTAGACCAATATTTCTAACAGCTTCTCCCTTTATAAATAGTTCTTTTACATCAATCATATGAAGTCTTTCCCGCTCCCCAAAAACTTCTCTTTCTTCTCCTTTGACAATTGCCCTAGTATCTAGCACATCTTTCTCATCCTGTAGGTAGTTCAACAAATCCCTCATAACATACTCAAGATTCTCCTGATCCATTCCTGTTTCATTAGAGATATCATATTTCTCAAAGGAGTTTCTATAATGACCCATATTAAAGGCTATCATCTGGATACTGGTCAACAGAGTAACAATAGATAACAGTACTCCAATCGTCGTGTAAATTATCCAATACTTTGATTTCATTATGCTCATCTCTTCTCCTCTAATTAATTTTATAGATTAAAAACTATGAATAAAATAGTAGAAAGCTACGGATATAATTATAGCTCCTAAAATAATAGCAAAGCTCCCCCAATCCAATTGTCTATTAACAATTGCGTTACTTCCCACACTTGATTGTAGGTTATGATACTTTTTCTTTAATATCATCATTGCTACAACAGCAATTAAAATAATTCCCAGACTAAATAGATGTGCAATGGATATAGGCCCCAGAATCATCGGATTGGTTCTAAAGAATTCAACGATAAATCGATTGATTGAAAATCCAATAATATAGGTGAAGAATATTTGTCCGTCATATTCTGTATTTTTTCTTTTATTCCACAAAATGAGAAATAGAATATAATTCAATATTGCCTCATAAATTTGAGCAGGGTGTAGTAGTTGCCCTCCAATCTCTATCCCCAAAACCAACTTCTACTCATAGGAATCCCAAACACATCACAGCCCACCCGGCCTATTGCCTGTCCCATAATAATGGCTGGTGCAAAGGCATCAGCAGTTTTCCATATAGGAATACTTTTCTTTTTCATATACCAAAAACCAAATGCTGTCCCAATAATCAAAGAGCCTTGAATAGATAAACCTCCCTGCTGCAGCATGAGAATTTCCTTTAGATTTCGGATATAATAGGCTGGATTAAAAGCCAATATATAATTTAGTCGAGCTCCTATAACGCCAAATATCACTGTATATAAGGCTAGGTCTATCAGTTTTTCCTTATCTAATCCCTTTCTTTTTGCCTCTGATAGCATTATAAAAAAACCTACTAAGATTCCTAATGCAATGGTTACTCCAAATAAATGAATCGAAAACCCTCCAACATTAAATAATAGCTTCATCTTCTTATCTCCTCTCCTAGCTCCTTCTTCATTTTTTTTAAAGTCCATAACAATATCTAGCTCCTTCTATATATAGCAATATTCATGCCAAAAAAAAACAACCCCACTAGGGGCTGACTGCCATGCAACAAATTACTGTTTTTCAATCTTACGTTTTTCCCATTGAGCAAAAGAAGTATACCTATTGATTTTCAAGGGTTTTTCTACTGTGTATGATTATGCTCTGTTCTAATTTATCCTTTGCTTGGTAATAAAATAGTAAATTTTGTTCCTTTTCCCTTTTTACTTTCTACGCTAATCCTCCCCCCATGAGACTCAATCAAATTTTTTGTAATGGTTAGTCCAATTCCAGTTCCACCTGTTTTACGATTCCTTGATATATCGCCTCTATAAAATCTTTCAAAAATATAAGGAAGATCCTCATGCTCTATGCCACTCCCCGTATCTTCAACTGTAATCTCGATTTCTCCTCTTTGCTCTACCATACCTACATTTACTGATCCTCCGCTATTTGTAAATTTAAGAGCATTTGATAGAAGGTTCATGAATACTTGTTTTATTTTATTCTTATCTGCATAAATATAGATGTCTTGATCAATGGCATGATGAATGATAATCCCTTTGTTTTGAAATTGATATCGAAAACTCTCTATAATTTCATTTAAATCCTTTGATAGGCAGTACTGCTTCATTTCTAGGGTTAGCTTATGGCTTTCTATGTCCGTTAAATATTTCAGCTCCTCCACAAGTTTAATTAACCTGATAACTTCGTTTTTACATATGTCTAATTTATCTTTGGTAGGTTCCCATATACCATCACTCATAGCTTCAATATGACTTTGCAATACAGTTAATGGCGTTCTTAATTCATGAGATATATCAGAGGTTAATCTCTTTCTTAATCCTTCTTGGTCTCCTAGGGATTTGGCTAGGTGGTTGATTGATCTAGAGAGTTCTTGAAGTTCTAGTACATTATTGGGTATTTCAATCTTAGTATCTAACTTACCTTGTCTTATATGATTTGCTGCTTCAGTAATTTGTAAGATTGGTCTTGAAAAAACTTTTGATGAATACATTCCTAAAAATATTGCAGCAACAACTGAAATAATTGCTCCATAAAATATGGAGATATTTATTCCTCGCGCAAAAACTATCTCTCTCTCTGATACTAGAAAAGGACCGATAAATCCAATGCTTATTTTTCCAATACTTTCATTATTAAATAACAAATCATGTTGATCTATCGTATAATTTTCACCCCGTGAGTTATTCCTCATCATGCCAAAATGGTTCCTTCCCATCATTCCTTGACCCATTTTCCCCATCATCTCATTATGCATTTGAATCATTGTGCTTTCCATATAATGAGTAAATATAAGATGATCTTCTGCATCTCTAATATTAATATCGAAGTTATCGATAAGAGGAGATAGACGAATGTTCTCCAAAGCCCCCTCTGTCCAACCATTATGGAAGGCATAGGATTGTTCTACCAATTGAACTACTTCCTCTAGTCTCTTGCCCTGTTCATCTCGCATATATAAATCAAATTTACGAAACAAAGTAATATTGGTAATTATACTTACTAAAACAATAGAGAAAATAGCCCCTCCCAAAATCATCAAAATGAATCTGCTTCTTAGTTTATTAAACATGCTTATTCCCCCATAAACTTGTACCCTACGCCATATACAGTTAAAATGTACTTCTTATTTTTATCTTCGATCTTGTGTCTAACATTTTTAATATGAGTATCAATTGTTCGATCATAACCTTCGTAGTCATATCCCAATACCTTAACAACGAGTTCTTCCCGAGTAAATACCTTACCTATATTTTGTGCCATAATACTTAATATTTTATATTCAGTATTCGTTAAGTCTACTAATTTTCTTTGCTTTTTGGCTTCCATTTTATTCAAATCTATGGTTAAATCCCCATTATAAAAATCTAATATATTTGCCTTTATTTTTTCAGTTCCTGTTCTTCTCAATATAGCCCTTACCCTTGCTACTAGCTCCTTGGGACTAAAGGGTTTTGTCAAATAATCATCAGCGCCAATATCTAAGCCATAAATTCTATCGGACTCTTCGACTTTTGCGGTTAACATCAATATAGGAACTTGGGATTCTAATCTAATTTTTTTGCAAACCTCTTCCCCCGATAAATCAGGCAGCATTAAATCCAAGATTATAAAGTGAATCATCTCATGATGGAATCTATCTATAGCTGCATTTCCATTATAAGCGGTGAAAACGCGATAACCTTCCTTCTCTAAATAGGCCTTTACTACACTGACAATACTCTCCTCATCATCTACAACGAGAATATTTTTCTCTGGATAATCCATGGACTCTCCCCCTTCCACTTTCGTCTAAAATTTATTTTCCTATAATAATTATATCCAGTATCTTTCAATACTGGATATAATTATTATTTTACCCTATTTTTATTATTAAAAACGATGCATCGTATTTCCCATCCTATTAGACTTAAAACCATTGCCTCCCATCATAGCATTATGCATATTTATCATTTCTTCTCTTCCTATGGATTCCATCATCCTGGACATATTACCATAGCCATTTTCCTGCATTAATGTAAGCATTTTCTCATAATCTTCATCTGAGAGATTCCTCATAAATTTATTCATTGATTGAAAGTCACCCTCTTCCATTCTCTTAGCCATATCTTCAAAACCATTTTCCTTCATGATTTGGAGCATTTCTTCATTGTTGCTGCAATGACTATTATTTCTTCTAGGTACTGATTCTTCAATTACAATCTTTTCTTGTTCGTTACTCAATCTCTCACCGCTTGTTCCTTGAGCGAAGACATATCCCCCTACAGATACTGCTGTAATCATTGCTACACTTACCATTAATAATACTTTTCTTTTCATAATTTTTTCCTCCTTTTTTAATTCTTAAATTTTCTAAGCAAATTCTTTTTCTCACTTTTATTTTAAAGGAGGATTTTGAAGAAATTATGAAGATTATGACTTGCCTAATATAAAACCACATAAAAAAGGATAGCCTAAACCATCCTATTACTTTATTATAAATTAGATCTTTTCCTGCCTTTAGCTAATCATTTCATTTAAGTATCAAGAGATTTCTAATTCTATGCACCTATATAATTTACAGAACAATAAAAAGAGAGCTTATTCAGGCTTATAACTTCCAAACACCTGAACAAGCTCAGTAAGAAAATCTTCAAAAATTTTAAGTTATATTACAACATAAATAGAATATATTCCTCTCCTAAGTGTCTTTCCCCTGCCCAATTTGAGGGGCTTAGTTCATAAAACTTGCTTAACCTTGTTTCTAGCTTTGTTGGCATCTACTTTTTTATTATTTCCACTGTTTACTTGACAGAAAGTAGTCACCATCACGATTGTAGTTTTTTATCTTTTAACTTTATTTCTCAAATCAATTTAAATAAAGCTTAATTTAAAGTTAGTACATCAAACCCATGATAAAGGCAAATAATGCATCTTCAACATTGTTAAGTGGGTTCTTCACAATATTTTCTTCTTCTTTCTTATAATTTTCAACAGGTTCATCATCCCAATACTTTAATATTTCACTTTTAATCTCCATAATAACCTCCTATTTATATACACCATATTCATGAACAAATTCACTTACAGCAATTAAGTTTTCTGGTTTTGCATCTGATAAACTTAGAATAGATTTATCCATACAGAATAAATATCCTCCTCCAGGTGCAGCTTTATCTAGAATTTCTTTAGCTTTGTCAATACATTCTTGTTTTGTATTTAATCTAAGCATTGTTATAGGGAAGTTTCCCATAATGCAAAGTTTCTTGCCGATCTTTTCCTTAACAACCCCTAAATCATCTTCTTCGAAATATGCAATGACACCTGTAGGTAACTCCTGTAAATAATCATAGTATCTTGACCAATTCTTTTCAAAGAAAATCTGAATAGTATATCCGTCATTAACAAGATCACAAACAAGCTTCTTAAACGATGGCCAGTATAACTTTTCAAAATCCTTTGTTCTCATATAGGATGGCATATGTAGCGGCATAAACAAGGATGGAATTGTAGCGGGGTTTGGATTTAAAATTTTAGCTAATCTGTACATTAAAGGTGTAGTTGCTTCAACAGCCTCTAAGAGCTTCTCTTGATTTCTTCTTATATCCATGGAAACACCAGTAAATCCTCTTAGTAAATCAGCAACAAAATCGAAAGGTGCTTCTATAGCTCCTCGACGGATATTGATTACGCCATGTTTTTTTTCTACTGCTGCACATCCAGCAAGGTACTTGCTTTTGACTTGATTTTCAGAGATCATAGCTCGTAAATAATTTAAACTTCCTTCAAATCCATCTGCGGCTAGTTTAGGGTAAAGACGGGGAACAACTTTACTTACAATACATTTAAATGGGTCAGTAATATATTCATCATACTCTTCTACTAATAATCCAGAGACCTCAGGATGTTGCACAAAATCATCCAGTTCCCTAGGTACATATGCCCTAGAACCATTTGTCTTGTATATTAATGGGAATCTCGGCATATTTCCACCTGCATCACAATAAATATCCGTATACATCTTATCCGTAGCTTTTACAATAAGCTCTGGATCCCATAATGCAGTTTTCAAGTCATATCCTGCATATTCTATGGCATACGAAGGTTCTGCTTTACTAATAATGGGAACTCTTTCAGGTTGTTGACACATAATAGCTTTTTTAACCATCTCAGTGCGTTGTTCTGCTGTTAATTTCATTTTGTCCTCCTTTAAAATAATATATTATAAATTTAGATTCGTATGTTGTTGTTTTGATTGTTTTATAATCAATAAAAAGAAAATTCCGATAATAGGACTTGCTCCTAGAGAATACCATACTGTGTTAAAGTTGCCTGTAATATCAATTGTCCATCCTAAAATAGCTGGTGCAATTATTGAGGCAAGTTGAAACATGAAGTTTTGTACACCCATTACAGATGCAGCTAGCTCTTTATTTACAAATTTTAAAACTAGAGAGTTAAGATGTGCGTTAGGCAGATAACTACACAATCCAAACAAGAACCCTATACCTCTTAATGCACCTAGTTGTGACTGATTTCCAAAAGTTATTGCTACCCCTGCAATGATTACATATACTGCAATTAAAAAATTACGCTGATCCAAATTAAACTTCTTAACAATCAAGCCAGTTATTATAGATCCAATTATTCCCCCTACACTGTAAAGGGTCATTACACTAGCAGCTTCTCCTCCAGCAAATCCTAAATTAGCTAAATGTGCATTTGCCCATGTTGCTGTTCCGAGAGCTACAAACATGTAAAAGAATCCTGAAAGACCTATCCCAATTAAATTCCTTGTTGTGAAGAATGTCTTGATACCGCTAAAAAATGTAATTTTCTTTTGAGATGTAGTTTCCTTTTCCTGAGGCTTTACTAATACAAATACTATAACTGCTATAATTATGGTAATAATACCTACAACCCTAAACGCTCCTTGCCAACCAATAGAATTTAACAATGCTGCACCTAATTGATTTGCAATCAGTAGTCCTAACGTAGGGCCTGTAAGAAGAATACCGAAGGCAACACCACTTTCACTTTGATCAAAATTGTCTGCAATTAACCGTGTGCAACAAGCCATAACACTTCCAGCTCCAAGACCAGTCATTAATCGAAGTGCAAATCCTACTGAATATACAGATATTAATGACATACCTACAGTGGCTAATCCCCCCACCAATAAACTTAATGATAGCGTAAATTTTACACCAAACTTATCCGCCCACACGCCGCCTGGTATTTGAGTAATGACATAACCAATATAAAATGCAGACATATATGCCCCTGATTGAGCAGCGCTCAAGTTCAGTATTGGTGCTACAGTTGAGATAAGCGGAGGCCATATAAATCTTGTCATGAAGGTCACAGTAAAACTTAATACCATCAACACTAGATAAAACCACTTTGCATTGTTGCTCTCAACATGTTTCAACTCCATTCCTCCTTTGTAAATTATATTATTTTTATAATTTATATTATAATGAGCAAAATTACATTTGTCAATTTAAAAAATTGATTTTTTATAAAAAAAGTCAACTTTTTAATTAAAATATATTCATATATTCAATTTATTTGAGTTTTAAAATTGATTAATTGTATAAATAATTAATATCTCAGTATAGAACCCTTGTTTTTAATTCATATTTTCTATGACAATACCTTAAAGATGATTTTTGAGATTCATGTCAAACCTCTTTGTATTTTCTCTATTGTGTATTGTCTAGCAAGCTCTTTTATGTTAATATAAGTGAAAATCAAATTTTAGAACGGGGTAAAAAATTGTACAAAAAAGGACAGAACAAAAAAGAAATTATATATATGAATGCTAAAAAACTTTTATATGAAGTTGGCTATACCAATACTACAATTAAAAAAATTGCCATCGCTAGTGATGTACCTGTAAGTCTTGTTCATTATTATTTTGAAAAAAAAGAATCTATTGTCAAATCTATTTATTATGATTTCGTAAATAATGTCGACTTTTTTTTATATCAACAAAAACCTGAAATTTTTAAAAACAGTATTTTATCTCATACAGTTAGCAGTAGAATTTATTATGATATCATCCTAAATAATGAAAATAATCGAAGAGTATACTATGAGATTTTAAAAAACAAGTCAAACTATAGTATTCTAGATAAGTACGCACTTAAAATTTATAAGAAGTACATAGAAGATAATAATATCATCATTACAGATGAATTATTAAAGTCATATGTATTCATGAATTTCGGTGCTAGACGAGAATTATTTCTTAATTATTTTGAAGGGATAATAGATCTTCCTATTCAAGAAATTGTGACAATTATAAATGGGTTAATGCCAAGAATGTTGAAAATAGATCAGTATTTTATCGATAGTCTAATGATTGATTCCATCAGTATCTTTAATTCACTAGATTATAGCAAAATCAAATTTTTAATATAATTTATAGATAAATAATACAAATACTGAAACTTGCGGCGCGACTTCCCTTTTTCACCTCTGTAACCAGAGGTCTTTTTGACGATACGGCAGAATTCACTTCATGTTACGACCTTTACCCTCGAAATATAATCCTTCCCATATCTTTGTATTTAAGCCTATTAAAACGATCAGTATTCAATATTTCTTCTCTTGTTGGTATCCGAAAAGCTGTAGAGGGTGGCTAATTATGAGGGCAGCTAAACAGTATCAGGTTAATGTTCTGGGAATTACTCTAAGTGAGCAACAATATTATGAAACCAAGCGAAGGATACAGAAAGTATTCTCCTTGCAAGTTTCAAAAGGAAACCATTTATTATACTCCACTTTCCCTGCATCTATTACAGCGATATTGCTGGACTTCTTTTTAACTTGCTCTAAAAAAAGCAGTGTGCAAGCACTGTGGATTTTCTAGCTCTCCAATATTCATTTGATTTTCTAAGAAATCCACTTGGTTTTCTGGCAACAGGTCAAATACCTGATCCCAGTCTTCATGCTCAAGCCTTGCCAGTAATTTTTCAAAGCTAGTAAACATATCCTCAATCATTTGCTCCGGAAACAACTCATCAACTGTATCCCACGTTAGCATAAGCCCCTCTTCACTTTCATAAGTTTGAAAATCCAGCCATACTTGAGGCATTTGGAAAATCATATAAGAGAATTTTTCAATATGTGTTTTGAATGATTCGTTGATTAGCGGAATACCTAAATTACACACAAAAACAATTGGCGCCGTGCGATTCTCCGGTCACATAATCTTCTACACAAAACCCTGCAGAAGTATTTGTTCCTTTCATCCCTTCGGAAGATTGTTTTCTTTGGGCCCATATTACCGCTCCCTCTAGAGACTGTAGCATCTAGGAAAAATTTCAGGACATGGCTTAGGTAATTAATGAGAAGGATTTAGAAGATATTTGTGGAAACATATAATTACTAAATAATAAATAGATAGTTATATACATTTGCTGTGTTTCATTAGAAACTGAACAAAAGTAAGGGAATTAAAGCTGTTGGAAAGTTAGACAAAAAACACAAGTAAGCTACTTAATAATTAGTCAGGGGGTATATATATGTTAAACTCAGAATACAAAAAAGAAGCCATTGCAAGATTGGGGCAGGCCTCCAATCACTACCAGCAAACCTATAATAACACTATGGATGAAATTGTTAGTTTGCATGACAAAAGAATTGATGCAGCGAAAGTAATAAAAGATGTCGAGAAGTTCATAAATTCTTTAGCAAACACCCCAAAAGATTATGAAAAGACCATTATTGATATTAAAGTCAATCGTCAGAAATTTGAAGCTGAAGTCCATAGACTAGAACTTGAAAGCAAGCAGGCTAATAAAGTTAGTGGCGGCATAGTGCAAGAAAGGCTTTACTTGCATTGGCAGGTCCTGTCGGTTAGACCATAGGAGGGGCAGCTTTGGTAGGTGGTGGCCTACTAGCCGATAGCAAAAACAAAAAAATTGCTGAAAAAGCAGAAGAAGAAACAAAAAAAAGTAAAAATTGAAACAAACAATCTATTTAAAATCTACGTCAAAGTAAAAACTGTTGCTACTGAGACAAGAGAAATGTCTGAAAAACTTAAACTTATAACTTATATGGTGATAATTTTCCAGCAAAAATATTTTGCGGTTTCTGCAACTGGATTGGCCACATCATGTCCGGTATGGCAGGCAGTTCTGGAGGACGAGGCCAAGCAACAGGTCGTGGCTCTGGTGTACCCATTCCTTTTATGCAGCTATTTCTGTTATGTAACTTTGGTGAATTGCTAGTTGAACAGCATCGTCAGACCCTTGCTACTGTTATGACACAAGTGTTCCAGAATGGTTATGATGCTCGCTTTGGTGCTGCAATGACCATTCCTATTCTTGTGAATGAGCTGATGATTCATACACTGTGGGTTATAAAGCAACGTTTCTATGAGAAAAAAGATTGGAAAGATTGCATCCCAACAGATAAACACGCTGATCTTCGTATGATGCTTCTTATTGGACATGGGACTTTATGTTTGATGGATGGTGCTGATGCAGCAATTCGATCTGGTGGAAATGCGGTTGCCTTTATATTACGACTGACTTGATCGCTTGGGTACGACTTATTATACTGGTTTTTAAAGAAGTACGTATTCGCTATGGGGATAAAATACTGCTTGTTAGAATAATATAAGCCTTGCCAGAAAGGAGCTTCCTTTTTCACTTAAGATAGTAGTGGTAGTAGAATAGAGATAGATCCCCCTACCCCTTTCATTGAACCATACGTACGAGTTTCCCTTTGCCCATTTCCATAGCTTATACCAAACATAACTATCTAAATGATTAAAAGCTTTGCTAGCTTTAATCCACCTATAATAGTTATCCCAGCCATTTATTATAGGATTTAGTCTTTGGATGAGTTCAAGGCGGTTAGAAGCCCTCATTTACTTGACAATTAACTTTCTTTCTGCCTCCTTGATTACACCAGCGCTGTATATTAAGTTAAAATAACTTTTGAAAAAGTCTATTTCGAAAGACTTTTCTATCGTTTACAATTCCCTATTTTCCACTCTCTTAATTAAATCCTCCACCTTACTCTTAATGATATCTCTTGTATTTCTAAAGCCTTCCATTGGTCCTCCAGATGGATCCTCTAGCCCCCAATCTTCGCTATGGCTACATGGCACAAAAGGACACACTACGTTACAACCCATGGTAATGAGGATATCTACTTCCTCTGGAATATCTGTTAGTAGCTTAGGATAATGTAGGCTCATATCAATACCTGCTTCCTCCATAACTTCAACTGCTCCTGGCTTCACTTCAGGATAGTGTTCTGTTCCAGCGGAATATACCTCCAACACATGACTTCCTAATTTCTTAGCCCATCCCTCTGCCATTTGTGAACGACAAGAATTATGAACACATACAAATGCAACCTTCTTCTTCATTTTAATTCCTCCTCGTAGCATTTTATGAATAACCCTCCAGGATCAATTTTTTCCACTTAAATAACTTTGAAACAGAAATAATAATTTCTTCTCGCTCTTCTTTCAGCTCCTTAGAGTAGTATAGTACTACTTTCGCTAAATGATATGTTTTGTAGTCCTCCAGACTACTTTGGGGCTTACCTAGGTGTATTACAGGTACGCCTACTTTACGAGAACGACATCACCCCTTTTTACTGTACCTTATCATAGCAAATCCGCCATTTTCCAAGATATATTGAATAGCTTCTTTATCTATAATAAATCTATAATAACTTTCACAAATCGTCCACCTACCCTTTAATTTGACTACCATTGCATTTTTATAGTCCTTAATAATATCGTTACAAATACATTTTTCTTTAGAAAATTTAGATCATAGATGAATTTCTGTAAAACTATAGAATTTTCACATGATAGAAAATGGTCGTTTGGATTAGGACTAATCTCTCCATAAATATTACTGAAACATAATTTTCCTCAGAAGAGTACTTTTGAAATAAGTAGTCTATCTTATCTACTAAGTCATAGTATTTACGTTTTGCCCTGTATTACAATTGTCTTTACATATAAATACATTTAAATATATCTATATGTAATTTTATTTATTTTTTATTTCCTTGTCAATATAAATTTGAATAGTTTACATAAAGATAACATAAGTATTACCTCATAGTATCCAAATAATAATCAACCTTTCTTCGAAAAATAAAAGCCCTAGATACCATAACTTAGGGCAAATATACACTCTATTAAAACTTATATTTTCTTAAAGGGAAGCTAATTCCAGTCCTCACTTTAAGGTTTCATAAGTATATCCATTCACTTTATATTCTATCAACTTCTCAATATCCTTTAGAAATTTTCTATACTAGACGATTATATGACGGTATCCGTGTAGGTCAAAGCTTGGTTTTCGCCCTCTAAACAAGGGTGAGTAGGTTGGATATTTTACTCCACAAACCATCACTTGTGGAAACCCCATAGTCCAGTTGTCAAGGAACTTAATTTTATTGTAACTTATTTGTTGTCTATCAGCAAGTGCTATCCATCTCCCCCTATGGAGGATAGGAGAATTTCGCGCATTAAGTTAAAAAAACTAAACAGATTAAAAGGTTAAAACCTCCGTCTATAGTGATACTTTTATACCCTGAAAAACGCTAAAAAATATATTTTTTTCGAAAATAAAAAAACAAAACCTGCTGATTCCAACTATTAGCAGGTTTTGTTTTTTTGGTGCGCCCAGAGAGATTCGAACTCCCGACCTTCTGATTCGTAGTCAGACACTCTATCCAGCTGAGCTATGAGCGCATATTTTTTTGGAGGCGACACCCAGATTTGAACTGGGGAATAAAGGTTTTGCAGACCTCTGCCTTACCACTTGGCTATGCCGCCACCTATTTTGGTGATCCATCCGCGACTCGAACGCGGGACACCCTGATTAAAAGTCAGGTGCTCTACCGACTGAGCTAATGGATCTCGTTTTGGCTGGGATAGCAGGACTCGAACCTGCGAATGACGGAGTCAAAGTCCGTTGCCTTACCGACTTGGCTATATCCCATCATTTGTATGAATTTTCTAGTGGGGTGGATGATGGGATTCGAACCCACGCATGCAGGAGCCACAATCCTGTGTCTTAACCGCTTGACTACATCCACCATATACATAAAAATGGAGCGGAAGACGGGACTCGAACCCGCGACCCTCGCCTTGGCAAGGCGATGCTCTACCACTGAGCCACTTCCGCATAATAATTTCTATATAGTTTAATTGGTGCGGGTGGAGGGACTTGAACCCCCACGGTCGCCCGCTAGATCCTAAGTCTAGTGCGTCTGCCAATTCCGCCACACCCGCATGTGTGTTATATATATTATGGTGGAGGGAGAAGGATTCGAACCTTCGAAGTCGTCGACAACAGATTTACAGTCTGCCCCCTTTGGCCACTCGGGAATCCCTCCAGTTGGAGCTGGTGATGGGACTCGAACCCGCAACCTGCTGATTACAAATCAGCTGCTCTGCCAATTGAGCTACACCAGCAAGTTTATTAATAATGTTCTTAGCTTTTTCGCAACACATTTTACTTAAGTTGAACCATTGAAATGTGTTTCGAAACGCTAAGTAAGTGATCAACACAAAATCAAAGATTTTGGTTGTCTACTTATGGCGACCTGGAAGGGACTCGAACCCTCGACCTCCAGCGTGACAGGCTGGCATTCTAACCAACTGAACTACCAGGCCGCGTATTTTCATGGTGGGCGCAACAGGACTTGAACCTGTGACCCCCTGCTTGTAAGGCAGGTGCTCTCCCAGCTGAGCTATGCGCCCATTTTTTTGGTGACCCCTAGGGGAATCGAACCCCTGTTACCGCCGTGAAAGGGCGGTGTCTTAACCGCTTGACCAAGGGGCCAAAATGTGGTAGCGGCAACAGGAATCGAACCTGTGACCTTTCGGGTATGAACCGAACGCTCTAGCCAGCTGAGCTATGCCGCCAAATTTGGTTGCGGGGACAGGACTTGAACCTGCGGCCTCCGGGTTATGAGCCCGACGAGCTACCAACTGCTCTACCCCGCGTTATTTGGTGCCGAAGACCGGAATCGAACCGGTACGATCTTGAAGGACCGCAGGATTTTAAGTCCTGTGCGTCTGCCAGTTCCGCCACTTCGGCTTTTTTTGGCTCCAGAGAGAGGACTCGAACCTCCAACCTACCGGTTAACAGCCGGGTGCTCCACCATTGAGCTACTCTGGAACTTCTATATCGCAACGACCTACTCTCCCAGGCAGCTTCCCGCCAAGTACCATCAGCGCTGAAGGGCTTAACTACTGTGTTCGGTATGGGAACAGGTGTGACCCCTTCGCTATTGTCACGATATTAAGTAGATGACCAAAATCTTTAATTTTGTGTCAGTCACTTAGTTAGAAATCGATTGATTCCTTTCCTTCTTTTCATCAGAAGGAATCATGAGACTTTCTAACATCCTTTGTTGGTCACTTAGTTAGCGTTTCACGACGAATTTCATTGGGTTTTCTTAATGAAAATCCGTTGGGAATAAGCTAACATCAGCTTATGACCTATGTCTTATTTAATTTGAGGTATTATTCCCTCAAAACTAAACAATGTATGAGTTATTGGTCAAGTCCTCGACCTATTAGTATCGGTCAGCTTAATACATTACTGCACTTACACCTCCGACCTATCTACCAGATAGTCTTTCTGGGGTCTTACTCCTTTCGGATGGGAAATCTTATCTTGAGGGGGGCTTCGTGCTTAGATGCCTTCAGCACTTATCCCTTCCGTACATAGCTACCCAGCGGTGCCTTTGGCAAGACAACTGGTACACCAGCGGTACGTCCATCCCGGTCCTCTCGTACTAAGGACAGCTCCTCTCAAATTTCCTACGCCTGCGACGGATAGGGACCGAACTGTCTCACGACGTTCTGAACCCAGCTCGCGTACCACTTTAATGGGCGAACAGCCCAACCCTTGGGACCTACTTCAGCCCCAGGATGTGATGAGCCGACATCGAGGTGCCAAACCTCCCCGTCGATGTGGACTCTTGGGGGAGATAAGCCTGTTATCCCCGGGGTAGCTTTTATCCGTTGAGCGATGGCCCTTCCACTCGGTACCACCGGATCACTAAGTCCGACTTTCGTCCTTGCTCGACTTGTTGGTCTCGCAATCAAGCTCCCTTATGCCTTTGCACTCTTTGCACGATTTCCGACCGTGCTGAGGGAACCTTTGAGCGCCTCCGTTACTTTTTAGGAGGCGACCGCCCCAGTCAAACTGCCCGCCTGACAGTGTCCCAAAACCGGCTTACGGTTCATGGTTAGAACTTCAGTACTACAAGAGTGGTATCCCAACGTCGACTCCCCCAAGACTGGCGTCCTAGGTTCTAAGTCTCCCACCTATCCTGTACATCTAGTACCAAAATCCAATGTCAAGCTGCAGTAAAGCTCCACGGGGTCTTTCCGTCCTGTCGCAGGTAACCAGCATCTTCACTGGTATTACAATTTCACCGGGTCCATTGTTGAGACAGCGCCCAAATCGTTACGCCTTTCGTGCGGGTCGGAACTTACCCGACAAGGAATTTCGCTACCTTAGGACCGTTATAGTTACGGCCGCCGTTTACTGGGGCTTAAGTTCTGTGCTTCGGTTACCCTAACACTTCCCCTTAACCTTCCAGCACCGGGCAGGCGTCAGCCCCTATACGTCGTCTTTCGACTTTGCAGAGACCTATGTTTTTGCTAAACAGTCGCTTGGGCCTGTTCTCTGCGACCGAAGTGTGCTTACAGCGCAAAAGCCTTCACACCCTTCGGCACCCCTTCTCCCGAAGTTACGGGGTCATTTTGCCGAGTTCCTTAACAATGGTTCTCCCGCTCGTCTTAGGATTCTCTCCTCACCTACCTGTGTCGGTTTGCGGTACGGGCACCTAGTTTCTCAATAGAGGCTTTTCTCGACAGTGTGGAATCAGTTGCTTCGCTACTTGTTTTTCGCTCCCCATCACCTCTCAGGATTATGCTAAAACGGATTTGCCTGTCTTAGCTCCCTACTGGCTTAGACCCACTCAACCAACGGTGGGCTCAACCTATCCTTCTGTGTCACCCCATCTCTCAAACGATTCTAGGTGGTACAGGAATCTCAACCTGTTGTCCATCGCCTACGCATTTCTGCCTCGGCTTAGGTCCCGACTAACCCTGAGCGGACGAACCTTCCTCAGGAAACCTTAGGTTTTCGACGGGTAGGATTCTCACCTACCTCTCGTTACTCATGCCAACATTCTCTCTTCTATGCAGTCCACTACTCCTTTCGGTATAGCTTCAACCCACATAGAATGCTCGCCTACCACGCTGACGTAATCATTGCTACCTTCATAGATACGTTTGAGCTTAAGGTATTTGGCCAAAACTTTATTCTAACCTATCGGTTAGTTTTGGCTTAATGTCCTTTAATTTCTCTTCTATAAAAGTACTAATGATTACGTCAGCATCCATAGCTTCGGTGATACGTTTGAGCCCCGGACATTTTCGGCGCAGAATCACTCGACCAGTGAGCTATTACGCACTCTTTAAATGAGTGGCTGCTTCTAAGCCAACATCCTGGTTGTCTGTGCAACTCCACATCCTTTCCCACTTAACGTATACTTTGGGACCTTAGCTGATGGTCTGGGCTCTTTCCCTCTTGACCACGGATCTTATCACTCGTAGTCTGACTCCTGAAAATAAGTTAACGGCATTCGGAGTTTGATAGGTTTTGGTAACCGGTGAAGGCCCCTAGACCATTCAGTGCTCTACCTCCGTCACTCTCATTTCAAGGCTAGCCCTAAAGCTATTTCGGCGAGAACCAGCTATCTCCGAGCTCGATTGGAATTTCTCCGCTACCCACAGGTCATCCAATGACTTTTCAACGTCAACTGGTTCGGACCTCCACGAAATTTTACTTCCGCTTCATCCTGCCCATGGGTAGATCGCACGGTTTCGGGTCTATAGCATGTAACTTGTCGCCCTATTAAGACTCGGTTTCCCTTCGGCTCCGTACCTTCAGTACTTAACCTTGCTACATACCATAACTCGTTGGCCCGTTCTACAAAAAGTACGCGGTCACACATATAAAGTGCTTCCACAGCTTGTAGGCAAAAGGTTTCAGGTTCTTTTTCACTCCCCTCCCGGGGTTCTTTTCACCTTTCCCTCACGGTACTATGCGCTATCGGTCACTAGGTAGTATTTAGCCTTGGGGGGTGGTCCCCCCTGCTTCCCACAGGGTTTCACGTGTCCCGTGGTACTCTGGATCATCCTCAAAGACCTTCAAAGTTTCGCTTACGGGACTTTTACCCTCTATGGTGGAGTTTTCCAACTCTCTTCAACTACTTTTATTCGCCCTCTATAAAGATGTCCGCAACCCCAAAAACTTAAGTCTTTGGTTTGGGCTCTTCCCCTTTCGCTCGCCGCTACTGAGGGAATCGATTTTTCTTTCTCTTCCTCGGGGTACTTAGATGTTTCAGTTCCCCCGGTCTACCTTCTATTACCTATGAATTCAGTAATAGATACTTGGACATTACCCCAAGTGGGTTTCCCCATTCGGACATCCACGGATCAAAACCTGCTTGCGGTTCCCCGTGGCTTTTCGCAGCTTACCACGTCCTTCTTCGGCTCCTAGTGCCAAGGCATCCACCCTTTGCCCTTAATAACTTGACCTTTAGTGAATTACTTCAGCTTTTTTCTTTCTCATAACATTCTCATAACATTGTTTAGTTTTCAAAGAACAATTTAGAACAATTTAAGAATCGTCAAGAATATTATTCTATCAAATTCTTTTCCTTTTGTCAATCTTTTTAACATGGTACTTTCTACCATGTTCTTTGGTGGAGACGAGGAGAGTCGAACTCCTGACCCCCTGCTTGCAAGGCAGGTGCTCTCCCAACTGAGCTACGCCCCCACTTTGTTTGTAAAGGATGTTAAAAATTCTTCCATTCATTTTTTGTTGGTTTAAAACCATTGTCGTGAATTACAGAATTTTTAACTAAGCGACTAACACAAAATCTAAGATTTTGGTTGTCTGCTTATTGAGAAACAAAAGTCCCTCAAAATTAAACAGTATAGTAAAAGCCTTTCTCCTTAGAAAGGAGGTGATCCAGCCGCACCTTCCGATACGGCTACCTTGTTACGACTTCACCCCAGTCATCGGCTTCACCTTCGACAGCTCTCTCCTTTCGGTTAAAGTAGCTGGCTTCGGGCGCTTCCGACTCCCATGGTGTGACGGGCGGTGTGTACAAGACCCGGGAACGCATTCACCGCGACATTCTGATTCGCGATTACTAGCAACTCCAACTTCATGTGGGCGAGTTTCAGCCCACAATCCGAACTGAGACCGACTTTATGAGATTCGCTCCAGATTACTCCTTCGCTGCCCTTTGTATCGGCCATTGTAGCACGTGTGTAGCCCTGAACATAAGGGGCATGATGATTTGACGTCATCCCCACCTTCCTCCGAGTTGTCCCCGGCAGTCTCTCTAGAGTGCCCATCCGAAATGCTGGCAACTAAAGACAAGGGTTGCGCTCGTTGCGGGACTTAACCCAACATCTCACGACACGAGCTGACGACAACCATGCACCACCTGTCACTTCTGTCCCCGAAGGGAAAGCTTCTGTTAAAAAGCGGTCATAAGGATGTCAAGTCCAGGTAAGGTTCTTCGCGTTGCTTCGAATTAAACCACATGCTCCGCTGCTTGTGCGGGTCCCCGTCAATTCCTTTGAGTTTCACACTTGCGTGCGTACTCCCCAGGCGGAGTGCTTAATGCGTTAGCTGCGGCACTGAGGTTTGACCCCCAACACCTAGCACTCATCGTTTACGGCGTGGACTACCAGGGTATCTAATCCTGTTCGCTCCCCACGCTTTCGTGCCTCAGCGTCAGTTACAGTCCAGAGAGTCGCCTTCGCCACTGGTGTTCCTCCTAATATCTACGCATTTCACCGCTACACTAGGAATTCCACTCTCCTCTCCTGCACTCAAGCCAATAAGTTTCCAAGGCTTACTACGGTTGAGCCGTAGCCTTTCACCCTAGACTTTATTGGCCGCCTACGCACCCTTTACGCCCAGTGATTCCGGATAACGCTTGCCCCCTACGTATTACCGCGGCTGCTGGCACGTAGTTAGCCGGGGCTTCCTCCCGAGGTACCGTCATTTTTCTTCCCTCGAAACAGAGCTTTACGACCCGAAGGCCTTCTTCGCTCACGCGGCGTCGCTGCATCAGGGTTTCCCCCATTGTGCAATATCCCCCACTGCTGCCTCCCGTAGGAGTCTGGACCGTGTCTCAGTTCCAGTGTGGCCGGTCACCCTCTCAGGTCGGCTACTGATCGTCGCCTTGGTAGGCCTTTACCCCACCAACTAGCTAATCAGACGCGGGCCCATCTTGTACCAATAAATCTTTGGCTATTCTAAGATGCCTTAAAATAGCTTTATGCGGTATTAGCAATCGTTTCCGACTGTTATCCCCCTGTACAAGGTAGGTTACCCACGCGTTACTCACCCGTCCGCCGCTAACCTCATCATCTTCCACCCGAAGGCTTCCGATAAATCGGTTCGCTCGACTTGCATGTGTTAGGCACGCCGCCAGCGTTCATCCTGAGCCAGGATCAAACTCTTAATAAAAGTATTGTAACCAAAATCTTTGATTTTGTGTTAGCTACTTTGTTAGAAATTTTATGTTTCGTTTCCTTTGGTTTTTTATCACTAAAGGAAACATAAAATTTATAACTTCCTTAATTTCTTACCTTCTAAAAATTCATCAGAATCTTTCAGGTTGCTGGCTTAATATCTATACTGTTTAATTTTCAAAGACCTTTTTTTCTGCCGCCCTCGTTTGGCGACTTAACTACTATATCATACTTCGCTATCTTATGTCAACACTTTTTTAAAAAATTTCTTTTTCATCTGTGTCGAACTTTCTTCTTTCTCGTTGCCCTTTACTGCAACGACCTTTATCACTATACCAAAATCATTTACATATGTCAATAGATTATTTTATGTTTTTTTTTTGCTCTTTTTATCTTAAAAGCAATCGCTATGCATGCGCTAATAGCAGTAATCATAGTATCTTATAGTGACAAATTAGAATTTGTCACTATATTTACTCACTAAAATATAGTATGGCAACTTTTCTTTGTTTGTATACATCACATAAAAATATAAAATATCAAAACCTATTTATTAGAAGCTGCAATAACACTTCCCAAAGCAATAGAATATAGTTTTGTTTCAGCATCATCAGCTCTAGAAACCAAAACCACCGGTGCCTTAGCCCCCATAATAATTCCTGCTGATTTAGCCTTTGCCATATAGGTCAGTGCTTTTCCAATACCATTTCCTACTTCGATAGTAGGAACCAATAATATATCCGCATCTCCTGCCACTGGACTACTAAAACCTTTTATTTTAGCAGCATCTTTAGAAACAGCTAGGTCAAAGGAGATAGGCCCCTCCACTATAGCACCTTTTCCGAAGTAATCCTTCTTAGCTAGTTCCTTCAGCGCCTCTGCATCTACTGTAGCTTGCATTTTGTTACTTACCTTTTCTTTAGCGGCTAAACAAGCGACTTTTATCTTCTGTACACCTGTTGCTTTCGCTGAGACAATAGCATTCTTTAAAATGCTCTTTTTTTCTTCTAATGTAGGTGTAATATTCATCCCACCGTCAGTTAAAAAAAGTAGTTTATGATACGTCGGCACTTCGTACACCATAACATGACTTAATAGGTTTTCTGTTCTTAATCCTACTTCCTTATCTAATACCGCTTTTAAAAGAATAGATGTGTCCAGTATCCCCTTCATAACAAAGTCAGCTTTGCCAGTAGACACCATTTTCACTGCTTCTAAAGCCGCTTCCATCAAGTCAGGCATATGAATCACTGTAAATGAACTTAAATCTACCTCTAAAGCTTTGGCCATAGCTGTTATTTTATTTTGATCGCCAATTAAAATTGCTTCTATAATCTTCTTGCTTTGTGCTTCTGCTACTGCCTGAAGTACATCTTTATCTTCAGCAGCCGCTACCACCAACCTCATTTTTGACTGTTTTTGGGCAGCTTTTACGATGTCATTTAAGTTCTTAATCATGGAATCACCCCATTTATATTCATTTTGTCTATGTTTTTTAGATTTTAGTAATTATTAAGTGATTCTATATCTATTTTTATTTTCCTGCTGCAATTCTAACTGCAATTCTAAAAAGTTGTTTTGGAAAATCAAGTTGATATAAATACGAAACCAACCAAAACACAAACTTTTTATAAACAGGATAACTAATTCTAATTATCTTTAGTCTTCCACTTTAATTTTAAAATATTATCTTTCAAACTTTGTTACTACATGTTTCTTAATGAACTATAAACCATTTAATTTAAATTATATTTATTTATCTTATTATATAGGGTATTTCTTCGAATTCCTAAGGTTTTTGCAGCCTGAGAGACGTTTCCTTTGCAAATGTTAAGTACCTTAATTAGGTGGTCTTTTTCTATCTCCTCTAACTTTAAACTTTCGCTGCTTGTCTGACTTAGCCAATTTTGATCAACCTGCATCTCATTATGTTGAGAAGAAGTCATAACAGGAAAATTTTCTGTATTAATAATAAGTTCTACTACATTTTCAAGTTCACGAACATTTCCTGGCCAATTATAGTTAATTAGATGTTGAATATATTCATCAGGAATTTCTACTTCTTTTTTATTCAGGCTTTTCGATAGGGATTTCATAAAGTATCTTGTTAGAGGAACAATATCCTCTATACGTTTTCTTAAAGGGGGCAAATTCAATGGCAAAACATTTAATCTATAATAAAGATCTTTTCTGAATCTATTTTCCTCCACCTCTCGTCTAAGATTTTTATTGGTAGCTGCAATAACACGAACATCTACGTACATTGATTTAGAGCTTCCAATACGAGTAATCATCCCCTCTTGAATCACTCTTAAAAGCTTTGTCTGCATTTCAAGAGGCATTTCACCAATTTCATCTAAAAATATAGTTCCGCCATTAGCTATTTCAAATTTTCCATTACTCCCACCTTTTTTTGCTCCAGTAAAAGAACCTTCTTCATAGCCAAATAACTCCGCCTCAATTAGCTCTTTTGGAATAGCACCACAATTTAGCGCCACAAAAGGTTCATCCATTCTTCTACTATAATTGTGAATAGATTGGGCAAATAACTCTTTTCCTGTACCACTTTCCCCTGTAATCAGTATGGTAGACTTGCTATCAGAAATTTTCTTTGCATATTGAATAATATTCCTAAAGTCTTGATTTTCAGTTACAATTTTATCAAAGGTATAAATCGCCCTTCCTTCCTCCAACTTATTAGCAAGCTTTCTAGGTTTTTTTACCTCTTGGAAAATAAAAGTAATCTCCATGATATTTTCGTCAGAATTATAGGCTGGATGAGCTGTAATATCAAATAAAATTTTATTGTTCAAACCATAGATAAGTTGGTCTTTTTCACAGTAACTTTTTCCTGAATAAATCGCTTTTTTAATCTTTTCCCAATTTTCAACAAGATCTTTTAAACTTTTTCGTTTTAGTTCGTATTCTATATAGCCAAACATCTCAACAGCTTTTTTATTGGCAGATAAGACTTTACCATTCACATCTGTGGTAATAATTCCTACCGGAATTGAATCAAATACCAACTTCATTTGTCTTTGGGTCATACAACTGGTCTTGCTATACTGTTTCACTTTTAACATTTCTTCAATAGCATTGGAGGCTGCAATCACCATACCTAGTGTATGTAAATGTGCATCTTCCATATATCCAGTTAAATTGAGAATGCCAATTACGTTCCCATAAATATCTTTTATAGGTGCTGCAGAGCATGTCCACTTATGGTATGCCTTAATGTAATGTTCTTTACCTGACATCTGTATAGGCACTTTTTCTTTTATGATAATGGCCATTGCATTGGTTCCAATATTTTCTTCATTCATATAAGCCCCCGGAATCATTTTCATTTCAAATGCCTCAGAAAGAATCTCATCATCTCCTAAGGCATTTAATATGCATCCTTCCCCATCTGTTAGAAGGGCAAAAAAGCTTGAACCTTTAACAAATTCATTCAATTGTTCCATGTAGGGCTTAGCCGTTAATATTAAATCTTTGTTATAACTTAGTTTATTTTGTAATTCAAAACCGCTAATCACCGTCTTACTAGCAACCTGATTTATATCAACACCTAATTTTTTACATCTCGCATGGGATCTCTCGATAATAGGTTTTAAAGTATTTTTATCCAACATAAGTTGTCCCCCTCAATCAATATTTTCTCTATGGACCACCATGACAAACATAATTCATTTTTTTTATATGAAGCTTATGATTTTTTCCAACAATAATTTCGTTTAGACAACCATAGTCCTGCTTAATTTTAAAAAGATTTTTTAGACATGCATTTAATAGATTACATAATATGATGCGATTTACTCCTGCATGTGC
Organism: Clostridium formicaceticum; assembly: GCF_001854185.1. Classification (NCBI taxonomy): domain Bacteria; kingdom Bacillati; phylum Bacillota; class Clostridia; order Peptostreptococcales; family Natronincolaceae; genus Andreesenella; species Andreesenella formicacetica. The sequence continues at coordinate 2,580,750 of NZ_CP017603.1, read as the reverse complement.
TACAATGAGTATATTTCCTTGCATGTTATGGAGAATTTCTTGAAATGTCTTCATCACCCTTAAGTTAAGGTCCCAAAAGCTTTCCCCTTCTGGAGGTCGAAAATGAACAAGATCTTTACCCCTTTTTTTAAACTGTTCTGGGTATAGTTTTTGGATCTCATCAAAGCTTTTGTTTTCCCACCGTCCCATATGAATCTCCCGCAGGCCCTTTTCTATAACCCTTGTGACTTCTTCTTTTTTATTTTTAAGAATAATTTTAGCAGTGTTTTGACAACGATCTAAATCGCTGCAATACACTTTTTCTAATTGAATCTCGTCGAAAAACAGACCTAACTGCTGGGCTTGTTGGACGCCCTGTTTGCTCAAAGGCAAGTTTGTTGTACCAATATAACATTTCCTTCCTTGCAATCCAATATCTCCGTGTCGAATCAGGTAAATGTTTTTATGCTTCATTTACTTTCACCTTGCTGATCAAAAGCAATTATTCTTTCTTCCGATAATCCCGTTATTTTTATAATCTTATTTAGAATATGTCCAGCTTCCTTGAGTCTTCTCTCTATATGTTTAAAAGCCTGTGGTTGATGACAATACTTTTCATAAGATAAACGCAACCTGTCTTCTAGAGAAACGATGTTACACTTATTCACCATTTTATCAGCTAAATAAATAATTTCTTCTTCTGTTATATTTTCACAGTCCTTTGTCTCTATTTCCATATGAGCAGCAATGACCTTAGCCACCTGAGGATAACCTAAATTCATTAGAATTTCTCCTCCAGCCTCGGCATGGCAGGGTCTTCCTTTAGCGATATCATGCAGCATACCAGAGGCCCTTAGCAAATCTCTATTGAAGTTATAACCTTTTTCATTTAATGCTTTACCTATACTGCAGGCAAGCATAGCTACTTTTTCTCCATGCTGCAAAATATGCATTGGTGTACCAAATTTTTTTAAAATTGCTCTACATTCCGCTTCATTGGGTATACTCCTAGCTAAATAATATTCCAGCAGATTTACATAGTCATCCTGTGTATCCATATCCATGGTAATGCCTGCATCAACCACTTCTATTTTCGCTGTATCCCTTTCGTAATTTTCAAGAAGACTTCTTAACCCTCCAGGTAAATTATTGGCTATAATGGCTTCTTTATATTTCGTAGAAATCAAAGGAGGATGTCCTTTGATATCGTTAAATACAGGATAAACGATTCCTGCCTGTGTTTCATCATAGCATGTCATTATCTCCTGGAGCGTTCTTGATTTAATGAGGGGTATATCTACCGGTAAAAGAAAGAAAGCCTTTATTTTTTCACTTAAGTTAGTGACTCCTTTTACGATAGAAGAATACATCCCTTTCATATACTGTTCATTCACCAACAACTGAATTGAGGTAGTATCTAGGGTATCTGCTATTCTTTCCCATTGATAGCCAGTGACCACAAGTATTTCTTGAATGCCAGCTTGCTGCATACTGGTGACAGCCATTTCTACTGCTGTTTTTTTCCCGATCTTTAATAGAGGTTTAAAGATTTTCATGCGTGAGGAAAGCCCTGCTGCAATTATAATAGCACCTATTTGATTACGCATCATGAGGCTGCCTTCTTACTTTAATAAGCTCTGCAGCAATGCTTACAGCAATTTCTTCAGGGGTTTCAGCAAAAATTTTTATTCCGATTGGAGCATAAACTCTTTCGATATCGGAACTTGCATAACCTTCCTCCAACAGTTCTTTAAGAATAATATTGGTTTTGGTGCGACTTCCAATCATCCCAATATACTTGGCATTTGTTTTCAGCAGCTGAGCCAATACAACCTTATCATATAAATGTCCTCTTGTTACTATTATAGCATAACTGCGATTGTCAATTTCAATCGTATCTAATATATTATTCAAGGAGTCCACGACACAAACTTCATCAGCTGTAGGAAACCTCTTTTTATTAGCAAATTCTTCACGATCATCTACAACAATCGTCCTAAAATCCAGCATTTTCGTTACTTCTGCCACTGCTTTTCCTACATGTCCTGCCCCAAGGATTATCACCTTTTCATGACTACAAAAAGGTTCGACGATATAGATATCCTTATTATGTTCTATAATTTTTATATCTTCGCCACAAGAAGCTTGTGTAACCTCTTTTGGAATACCCCACCCTTCATAGCAAGCCTCCTTTTGGATATAAATCCACTTTTCAGATGTAGACCCTGCACTATCATCTGCTAGTTTTGTTAAAATTGTAAAATTCTTCTGTTCTTTTACTAGTTTAATAGCTTGAAGAAAAATTTGAAAAACAGCTTCATTGGATAAGTCTATAAATTCTATCAGCATCTTCACATGTCCGCCACAAACCATGCCGATAGAAGACGCATCTTTGCTGGATAAACTAAAGTCATGTAATGTAGTTTTTTTATCTTGAAAAGTTTCCTTTGCCAATTGAATAGTTAATGCCTCAATTTTTCCTCCCCCCACTGTTCCAAAAATGGATCCATCTCTCCGTATTACCATTTTACTACCTTTTCCTCTAGGGGTAGAACCATCCATATCAACAATCGTAGCCAACACAAAATTTTCTCTCTCATCTACCATTTGCATCAATTGGTTTAAAATTTCCATCATATACTTAACCCCTCCTTTGTGTGCTGCTTTATTTTTCTTTTAGCTCTTCCATCCTTCATATACGTATCCCGCTTGCTAATACTTGGGAACTTCATTTTATTACTAGTAATTCCTTTCTGGATAACAGGAATTTTTCTTAAGGCTTCTTTCACGTCTCTTTGAAGAACATCAAAATGATCTGTTTTTGTTTTTATATGAATATGCAATTCAATCATATCTTCATTATCATTATCCACAAAAACATCATAATCCAGCACTTCATCAAATCCAAAAATTACCTCATCCAACTGACCAATATCCAAAAACCGCCCATCTTGAATCTCTACTAAATCATCCCATCTGCCCATCACCTTATCGAGTCTTTTTAGTATACTGCCGCAGGGACAGGGTTCCTGAATAAAGCGTGCAATATCCCCCGTCCGATACCGTATTAGAGGCATTCCTTCTCTGGTTAAGGTGGTAAAAACAACTTCTCCCCATTCTCCATCAGCAACGACCTTTCCCGTATAAGGATCTATTACCTCGAAGTATAAATCAGCTTCCCTAAGGTGATAACCGTCTAATGCTTCGCATTCTACCCCACCCCCTAAACCCATTTCCGTCATACCATAGTGGGTAAAAACCTTACATCTCCAATTCTCCTGCAGGACTTTTTTTGTCACTTCGGGAACATAATCCGCAGTTAACAGGCATTTTCGCATCGTGGAAAGCTTATTTCGACATCTAGCAAGCATCAAAACCTGTACAGGGAGTCCTACGAGACAGTTAATTTTTTTTTCTTCTATCAAGGTAAATATTCTTTCAGGATCATCTACAAATCCATAGATATAAGCCTTTACATGAATTCCTTCCAATGCTTTTTTTAATAAATCCCCCACACTTCCTGGCTGCTGACCAGGAAGCAAAATCAAAACCCGATCTCCTCCCTTAACAAGATTAGACATACCAACAGCAAAAAAGTCCACGATAAGCTTCTGATCATTTTGAGTAAAATAAATACGTTTCGATGCTCCTGATGTTCCTGAAGTATTTAGGGTAACAATCCGCTGTATTTCATCTTGAGATACACAAAGAAAGTTTAGGGGATTCTCTTGAAGATCCCCTGCAGTAGTAAAAGGTATACTTTGAAAATCTTCAAAAGAATCCATGCTTTTTAAAGAAACCTTTGATAAGTGTTTTCTATAAAATATACTGTTTTGCTGAGCAAGTTGGATGGTTTCTCGAAGCTTTTCCAATTGATAAGCCTCAATATATTTTTTTGCTCCTTCAGGCGTTCCTTCATAATCCATTTTTCTAAATAACCAAGATTCCAAAGACGTTTTTTTCATCTCGTCCTCCCCATCTCTTAATAAAATGATTTTCCATGACTATTCGTTAAATAGTAAATACAGAAAGGAACAAGCTGTCCCTTAGCAGTAACCACATGAATGCAACAATCCCTTACTCTTTCCAAATCTAAATTCCATACATCCTGAAAAGTCATGCCCGAAATCGTAAAGGAGTGTCGTCTAAGGTCTGTAAGCATTTCATCCCAACCAGAAGACTCTTCCACTTTTTCAGGTAATTCTGCTGTTGGTGAAGACCAAGTTCTTAAAACAGCTTCCTTTGCTTTTCTTGCTCCTTCTTCAGCCTTGATTGTTTTGCTACAGCAAGAAGAAGTGTTCTGCGTTAGCGTAATAATCTTCTGATCAGGTCGATAAATATAATTGCCATGAAAGGAGCAAAAAGAATTTTCACATCCTGGCGGTTTGAAACTGTCTGCCTTTATCAGTCCATCCGTCTGTTTTTCAATCTCCCGTATCACCTCTGGTATCGTCAATCTATTTGATACAGCCCCATCGCTGGGAATTTTGCCAAAATAACTAACCGGCTGAAAATGAATACCTCGGACGGTAGGGGTATATGCCAAAGCAAATTTAATCATTTCCCCTATATGATGCGTATTTATTTCTGGTACCAGCGTCGGCACCAAAACTACCCCAACTTGATGTTTTTGGCAATTTTCTATTGCTTGTTTTTTTAGATCAAATAACTTTCTTCCTCGAAGTCTTGTATACACCTGATCACATGTACTATCAAACTGTAGATAAATAGAATCTAAACCTGCCTCTTTTAACTTTTTAAGATAGGCTTCATCCTGTGCAATCCGAATACCATTGGTATTCACTTGAATCAAAAACAAGTTTTTAGAACGTCCCATTTTTATGATCTCTGCTAAATCTTCTCGTAAAGTAGGTTCTCCCCCTGATAGCTGAAGATTGCAGCGTATCCCTCTACTTAATAATCTATCAAACCTTTCCTCAATCATTTTTATATCAGGATCTTCTGCTTCTTCTATCTCCGCCTGTGCAAAACAATAGCTGCAGCTTAAATTGCATCTATTCGTAACTTCAATTAAAGCTGTACAGGTTTCCTGACGATGATGCATACATAAGCCACAATCATAGGGACAACCTTTTTCAACCAAATTATCATGTAGATCAGGCATTCTAGAGGTTTTTTTTCGCATCCACTGTCTTATATCTGGCTTTCCCTTCCAAATCAGGGTTTTAAATTTCCCATGTTTCGGGCAAGATTTTTCTAAAAAAACTTGGGGCTCATCTCGGGTGTACATTACTTTTTGGGCTGGAATCTTTTTAAAACAGATGGGACATAGACTTTCTGTATCTGCTATTTTATCTATTTTATTCATCGTCTCTATCACCCAGTTCAAAACCAAATTGTTCTAGTATTTCCATTACCTTATAATAGCTTTGAAGAAGACTTTTACCGCATTTTACTGGATAGCTTTCTTCACCTGTTTCGTCGCTAATCACTTGATAACCTACAATATCAATACAATCTGTGCTTTTAAATTCTTCTTCAAACCATGCTACAAACTCCTTAACCATTTTAGTAAAACTTTCATTTCTATATTCTGTGTCCTTTCCTTTACCTCCATAAAGGCCCAAAACAGAAAGACCGCCTAGTAAAATGCCGCAAGACTTTCCAGATAGCCCTACGCCACCACACATACTATTCATTGCCCTAACCAAATCGGGGTTTTCTTTACCTTCTTTTCTTAAAGCCAAAATAACAAAAATCTGACTACAACAAAATCCCTGTGCAGATAACTGAAAAATCTCAAAGGCTTCATTATTCATTTCCATCTTTTTGATTCCTCCTTTACTATATCTAAGTGTTAAAGATTAATTTTTTTGTAGAATCATTAAGAAATATCCGGGTTTACATTTCTTCACAGTCTCATGTACCATGGATAAGTCTGTACCGCAACATGCTGTAGCTTTTTTCCAAAACATTTCCATGGTTCCATAGGTAAGCACCATATTGACCATCATCTGCTTTAAAGATGCTGTATGATCTTCAAAGAAGACTTCTTTAAAACCAAATTTTTTTAATGTCTCCTTCAGCATTGGGAGATCAAACATTCCCCGTATACAGCTTTGTAATTTTGTTTTTTGTAATGCCGTTACCCACTTTGCTTCCTGTGCATACACATCAGAAATCACCCATAGTCCCTTTGATTTTAGCACCCTATAAACTTCTGCCACTGCTCCCTCTAAGTCCTCCATCAACGAAAGGGTACACTCATTAAAGACGCCCTCCATCATCTCATCAGAAAAAGGAAGTTTCTCTCCTCTTCCCTTTAATAGCGTTATATTTGGATGCTTCAACCTTCCCTCACTTAGCAACAGTTCAGAAGGATCAATCCCCATTGCATCAAATCCATACTTTTCCTTCAAGTAGGCAACTGTTGTTCCTATGCCACAACCAATGTCTAAGATAGGACTTTCTTTTGAAAAAGCGCAATACTTCGCAGCTTTATCTGTCAAATCCAGTCCCCCTGGCCTTATGACATCTCCAGCCACTTGTCTTATGGCAGTGCTTTCGTAAACCTTCTGGCCACCCAAAGTAGTCATTTTTACATCTCTCCTATCACTTATCCTCTAGAATTTTTTCAACCTCCAACATCTTCCCAGTGGCTAAATCTTCCGAAATCAAAACTTTATCACAACAGCTACACTTCAATAATTCCACGTCATATTTCCCATTGAGGTAGGTGATTTTTACCTTAGACAATTCCATTTTTCCCCCACATTTGCATAACCACTTGTTTTCAGCAGTGTTTTCCTGTGTTTTCATTCCTTTTCCTCCATTATCTCCATCCTGTGACTATAGGCATTATGAACGATATAGTCCTCTGCATTTATTTCATATTCCACCCAATAGGTAACATTAATAAACCGTTTTGATGCAAGAAAATGACCGTTTTCTGCATGGATAAACTTACAGTCTGTGCTCTCCGCCTCCTGTATCACCTGTTGTATATCCTTCATCAAAATAAGACGTTTTTCCATTTTTTCCTTGGCTTCTGGGGTCAAACAAATTTTCATCGTAAAATCCTCATCCATCGTTATTTCTTCACCCCACAATTCCTTTAATAATTTTATTTTTAGATAGGTGCGATTGGCATGTCTTTCCGAAAGTGTTGGTCCTTTTTTTGAAACGAGAAGGTTTAGGTCATCACCATAAATCAAATCTAATAAGTGTAAGATACGTTTACCTTTGCTTGAAAATAAGTCCCTGCACATAGAACAATAGGCTATATAATCCTTGGAGCTTTCAGCAATACGACCTTCTATAACAGCCTCCGCAATTTCTCTATTGGCAAAATACGTAAGGCCTCCATAACCACAGCATTTTGTCTTTTCCTTGCTATATTTTAGTTCCTCTACCTTATATCCAAGTTTTTCTATCAGTTCCCGTACGCTTTTGTGAAGCGCTGCATTATCTCGCGTAGTGCAGGCATCATGAATAGCAAAAGATAAGTTTTTATCCTGTTGCTGCGACGTTGAGGTAGGTAAACCTTCTTTGTTCATTACTTCCCATAGAGATAGGATCTTGATTTCTGGCAAATAATTTTTCATCATAAAATTACATGTAGAACAGGCAACAATCATTGTAGGTTTTCCCATAGAGATCCATTTTTCTTTTATCTCTTCTAAGGTTTTTTTAAATAAATCCTCTCGCCCCGCCCACTCTGCAGGCGCCCCGCAGCAATCCAACATCAACCCTACCCCATCAGTAAACTTCTCTATTAAATACTGATAGGTTTTTTCAACATATTCAGGAGCAGATGCGCTTAGCTGACAGCCAGGAAAATAAAGGTACTTACTGCTAGTTTTACCCGGTTGATGCTTCAGAAGAGTAAACTTTTCGCTGGTGTTAAAGGCAAAATCTCTTAAAGCAAATTCATGAGCAGATGGAGGCATCCTATCTTTTTCCATCATGCGAACTCTTGTTTCTCTAAATAGCTCCCTCATATTTAAATCCGTAGGACATACCTCTCCACATAATCCACACAGACTACATGAATTAATCAAAGTGTTTGCTGCTCTTTTACCCATAACAAGGGCTTCGTTATTATAGATCTGACGAATATATTTTTTAGGATAGCTTCCAAATTTCTCAAGGAATACACAACCTTTTGTACATTCCAAACAGGCACACTGAATACACCTTTGTGCCTCTAAAGCCCCTTCCTCTGCCGAATACCCTGCAGGATCTGCCATAGCTACAATAGGAACTGACTTTACTCCTTCTATATTCACAATCAGTTCCGTTTCATAGGCGCCTTCACCATCCCTAGAAGCCTTTAATGAAACTTTGCTCAAGTATCTATCTATAGAAACAGCACTTCTTCTTCCTGTAGCAAAGGATTCAATGATGGACTTTTTATTTTCTTCCACTAAACACCCCCCTGCAAACACTGCTGGATGTTGGGTTTCAAAAGTAATAGGGTTAATTTCCAATCCACCTGGCCAAGTACCTGTTCCTAGGTACAAAGCATCATACTCCTTCATCAATTTTTCCAATTTTTCTTGATCCACAAAAGTATTAAGCTGCACTTCAATACCCATTTTAGGGATGATGCTAAGTTCTTCTTCAATAATGACTTTTGGCAGGACTTTTTCAGGATGGTCCCATAGTCTTCCTCCAAGTCGATGGCTTTTCTCTAGAATTGCTACATAATAGCCCTTTTTCCTTAGATCAAGAGCAGTAGTCAAACCGCTGATTCCCCCGCCTATTACTACTGCTTTTTTGTCCTTTTTTGGCAAAAATGCAGGAACAGATACTTTGGCAGAACCCTCTTGCACTATTACTTTTTCAAGAAAAGATATCTGAATAGGACCTCCGATTTTATTACGGACACATTTATTTTCACAGGGATGATCACAAATCCTTGCGATAATTTTGGGGAAAGGCATCTTTTTTTGCATCGTTTTATAAGCAGCCTTCCAATCCTTTTTAGCAGCTTGCATAACAAATGTTTTTACATCAACATGTAGAGGACATTGTGCCACACAAGAGGGAGCATTGTCCTGAATGCACCAATTTTCATGACTTAGCAATTTTTCTAAATCCATCTTTTCCTTGAAACCTCCCTTCCCTTCAAAATTCAACAGGCAAAGGGAATCCGGCATCATGCCATAGATTCCCTGCAAATTTTATTTTAAAAAATGATTACTTTCCTAATGTTTTAGCTTCTTCTAAAACAATTTTTAATAGAAGTTTAGCAACAGCATTTACCGCCATCTAATTCTTTAATCTTTTCTAAAACAACCTCTGGTAGAGCTGGTAATCTCTTAATACGAACACCGCTAGCGTTATAGATAGCATTGATAATCGCAGCATGTGGTGCAGATAAAGGCATTTCTCCTGCTCCCGCCGCTCCAAAAGGCCCGTGAGGTCTTGGGGTTTCTTGATGAATGATTTCTATATTATCTGGGGCATCCTTGATGGTAGGAATACCACACTTGGTCATTGTAGTATGATAATTTAGATCTTCAAAGTCCTCACTAAGAGCTAAACCAATTCCCTGTACAAGGCCACCATAAAGCTGCCCTTCTAACGCTAATTTGCTGGTAATGGTTCCGCAGTCAGATACAAGCGTCATTTTGTCTACTACAGTTTTTCCTGTATTCATATCTACAGTTACTTCTGTCATTAGAACGCCATACATATAAACTACGAATGGAATTCCTTGCGCTGTTTCCATACTACACTCAACACCAGGAACAGTAATTTTTCCAAGATATCTCACTGGAATATTTTCTGCAATCATTTCATCATAGGTTCTAAAGGTTCCATCAGTTTTTTTCATTGCCGCCATCAACTGGTCGCAGGCATCCTTGATACCATTTCCTACCATTACATTTGATCTACTTCCTCCAGCAGGTCCGCTATTAGGGGTAAATCTCATATCGTTTAAGATCAGTTTAATGTTTTCTGGTTTAATATGATAACCATGTCTTCTTAAAGCTTCATGCGCAAAAATCTGAGACCCAGTATCAGCACCTTGACCATGATCTTCCCAAGAGTTTCCTACAGTGATTCCTGTAGATGTTAATTCTACCCAAGCCTCACCAGAATCTGGCCCATCAAGACCGCAGCCATAACACATTAGTGCAATACCTACACCGCATTTTTTATCTTTTGTAGAGTTGTTTTTTGCATTTTTTAATGCTTCCTGATATTTTGGACGCAATGTATCAATCATTTGTGGATAGGCAATAACCTCTGGCTCCTGTCCGCTAGGATTAGTTGCACCTTCTCTATAAACATTTTTATATCTAAATTCAAGTGGATCCATACCGATTTTTTCCGCCAACATGTCTGCTAAGCACTCAGAAGCGAACATACTTTGTGGTGAACCATAACCACGGAAGGCTGAACCCCATGCATGATTGGTACAAACAGTACGTCCTTCTCCTCTTATATTTGGAATATCATATCCTGCACCTATAAACTGAGCACCCCTCATGGTTAATAGATCACCAAATTCTGAATAAGGACCATGGTCTACTGAAAAGTCACTTTCCATAGCTACGATTTTTCCATTTTCATCTGCACCAAATTTTAAGTTGATAAAGAAAGGAGATCGCTTACCTGTATAGGTGATTTGTTGATAATAATCAAATTCAAGGTAAACAGGTTTTCCTGTAGCCATAGCAGCAACCCCTAGTAATGCTTCAATGGTAGGACTGAATTTATAACCAAAAGTTCCTCCTGTAGGATTCTGAACAAGGAATAACTTAGAATCGTCTATACCCAAACCAGGAGCAATCATTGCTGCATGAAGGTGAAGACCAATACTCTTAGAGTGAATAATCAAGTTATCACTTTCATCCATATAGGCAAACCCTACATCCGGCTCGATAGGTAGATGTGGTTGTCTTCCTACATAGAAATCATCCTCTATTACATAAGGCAATTTTTCCATTAAAGGCTTCGTATCCTCACCTTTGATGACAGGAATTGTATAGTAAATATTTGGTGTTCCTGGATGAATTTCGATAGTATCTTCTGCCATTGCCGCTGGTGCACTCATGTATGCAGGTAGTTCTTCCAACTCTACTTTTACCTTCTCAGCAGCTTTTTCAGCATTACATGCTGTATCAGCCAATACCATCGCGATGGCATCGCCATACTGGAATACTTTTTTATCATTTAAGATAGGACGATCCCATCCGTCCCCCTTATTGGTCGGGAAGGTAATTAATCCAGTAATACGGTTTTTACCTTTTACATCCTTATAAGTCAATACTTTATATACACCTGGCATTTTTTCTGCTTCTGAAGTATCGATAGATAAAATATTGGCATGAGAAACCTTAGCCTGTACCAATTTAATATGTAATGTTTCCTTTGGAAGCTTTAATCCTAGGTCTGCGCCATAATCACAAGTACCTGTAACCTTTGCTACTGCACTTGGTCTTGGAATATTACTTCCATAGATACTATCTCCATCTTTCAACTTAAACCATAAATCTTCTTTTTTCACTTCACCACGAATTAATCGTGCTGCCTCCATTACAGCATCTACTAAAGGTTTATATCCTGTACATCTACAAACATTTCTATTTTTTTGGAACCAATCCCTAACTTCCTGACGGGTTGGGTTAGCGTTTGCATCTAATAATGCTTTAGCAGAAACAATGAATCCCGGAGAACAAAAACCACATTGTGCAGCCCCATGAATTACCCATGCTAATTGTAGAGGATGTAAATTATCCGCTGTACCTACACCTTCGATGGTCAGTACATCTGCTTCATCACGTACCCTCTTCATTCTGACGACACAGGATCTTACCACCTTACCATCTAAGATTACTGTACAAGCCCCACATTCTCCAGTGCCACAACCTACCTTTGTTCCAGTTAAGCCTAGCTGGCTTCTTAAAACATTAGCTAAAGTTTCTTCTGGACTTGTGATAATTGTTCTAGTAATTCCATTTACTAGCAGTTTCTTGTGTAGCATTTTACTCATACTTTTTTCCCCTTTCATTTATATAAATTTTAGTGTTGCCATCATGAGTTTTGTTTGTTAATAAAGTCCTCCTTTTCCAAAGCTACAGTTAGGAAATATACAATTTTCGCACCTTAAACATATTCCACCATGACCTAAACTGGTAATATCTTGACGGGTAAGTTTCTCTCCCGCTAAAATTCTCTGAAAAACCAAATCAAAAATGGACCTTTTATTGTACATGACACATCCCGGCAAACCCAACACCGGAACATCTTCTATATAGGATAAGAGAAACATTGCCCCAGGCAGTATGGGTGCACCATAAGAAACAATGGATGCTCCCGCTTTTTTGATACCTACTGGTGTGACATCATCAGGATCTACCGACATCCCTCCACTTATTACGATAATCTCAGCACCTTCATGTAACAGAACTTGTATACTTTCTGCGATCATTTCTGCATCATCTCTTACAAAAATGGGTTTCATAGAAGCACAGTTGGCTTCCGTAAACTTCTTAGAAAGCACTGGACCAAAACCATCCTGTATTCTTCCTTCATATACCTCTGTACCTGTAATAATGATTCCTGCCTTCATAGACTTGAAGGGTTTTACCTCTATTAAGGGATAATTTTCTTTGCAAATTTTTTCAACCTTTTCAATTCTTGATTCCGGGATGGTCAAAGGAATGATTCTTGTTCCTCCAATCATTTTTCCTGCCACCACTGCTTGGTTGGTATGGATGGTGGCAAACATCACTTCTATTTCTTCATTAATAGCATGCAAAGCTCTATGATTCACCTTCACTAAACCATCATAGGATGACAATAAGTCTACTTTGCCTTCCTTCGGCTCAGAAAGAACAATGCCATTTCCTGCTGCTGTTGCCATTCTCATAGCTGCATCGTTTTCATGGAGATGATTTGATTTTAATTCAAAAATATAGATATGATCTTTTCCCATACTTAAAAGCTGCGGGACATCTTTTGATGTGATGATGTGACCCTTTCTAAAGGCTGCGTCTTTTGACTTTCCAGGAATAATTTGGGTCATATCATGAGCCAGCACCATCCCCACTGCGTCTTTAACAGAAACAAGTTTCAATTTCCATTCCCCTTTCCAGAGTTTTTTCAATAACGTTTTCAACAACGTTAGTATATTTATTTAGAAGTTTCTTTTTTATTATATAAAGCAAACTTCATGCCAAACTCTAAAGGGACTGAAAATACTAGATTCTTAGATTTTTAAAAATGATATTTGTCCAATTTTTGTACATGTTGTTTTGGAGTGTGTCCATTTTTTGAGCAATTTACTTCTTGAAGCTTACATTCTTACTACATGAACCTATACGCCCTTCTGCTACCCATTCCTAATAAATTTTTCCTTAACAATCCTTAACAAAAGGTTTTGCTATTTATATTGCAATTCCTATGCCAACGCTAAAATCCTTTGCTATAACTACCATTCTTTATGTGTAAATAAATTTTTGTCCAATTTTTGAGCATTTTTTTCTTTAAGCAGTCCAAATTTCGAGCATTTTTTCTTTAAAGTCCAAACATTTTTAGACAAATCTTTTTCTTTCGAAAACACAAAAAACCATTTTAGATTATTAAAATCTAAAATGGTTTTTATGTTCCAAATAAAGCTTTTTACTTCATAGCCTCCAGCTTGTTTTTACATGCCAGCGTAATCTCATCCTCTGGATTTAGTCTTAAAGAAGCGCTGATAGATTCTCCAGCCTTCTGAAGATCTCCGATTTCCATATACATCATCGCTAAATTACATAGTATCTCACTATCTTCCCCACCTATTTCTATCGCCCTATGAAAGTACTCTATAGCCTTCTGTAACTCCCCAAGACCTCCATAACACAGGCCTAATTCCACCATCGCATCCAACTGGTCTTTGTTTAATTCTAAAACTCTTTTAAAATATTGAATGGCCTCATGAAAGTTACCCAGCTGTCGATGCCCTAAACCTACAAAAAATACCAAGTTCCACCATCCTTGATATTTCTCATAAAGTCCCTCCAGCAGGGGTAATCCTTCCTCTGGCTTTCCTGCTAAGATGGTCTCGTATCCCCTCTCATACTGAGCCATATCCTCCAGTTGGAACAAGCATTCTTTTATTTGCTCCTTGATTCCTTCATCTAAATCTAATAGCATTGCTTTTTCCCAATGAAACTTTGCTTTATTGAAGGCTTTTTGATCTTTATATATAAATCCCAGATAATAGTAGGCCAAAGGTTGTTGAGGGTCTAAGTTCAACAATGTTTCTAATTTCTCTTGGGCTTCCTTTGTAAAAAGTTTATAATTTTTTTTCTTATCTACAAGCTCTTGGTCCCTGTAGTCTAATAAAGCTAGTGCATAATTTAGTAAACCTTCTACACTGTTAGGGTTTAAGAAAACTAAAGCCTTAAAAAAGATAATACCCTCCAACAATTTGTAGCTGTTTAAGTACTTTAGCCCCTCTACAAGCACATATTCCTCTACTTGTGGATTTGCAGCATACAAAAACTTAATATACTCCTCTTTATATTTAAATTCAGGATCTATCCCTAGCAAATAAACCATTCCCCTTATGATACTACCAATGGTTATAACTTCGCTTTCTTTTTTCTTCTTAATATTTTCTGCTAACTCCGTCGTCAATATCGGTACGTCTAGTCCTGCACTAGGTAAATGATAGGCTTTTATCTTTAAAGCTGCATCATGCTTTAGATGAACAAAAGATAGTTCTTCTGTTTTTTTCAATAAATACGCATCTATTAAAAATTTCATTTCTTCCCTCCATATCTCTATATAGACTTACACCCATGGGCTTTAATCTATTCCACTTAATATTGGAGATATAAGCTAAAGGCCCATACCTATAATTAATTTAGTGTTAAAATTCTCTCATAAATAATCTCTTTCTTCTATTGCTGGTGCTTAGTAATTCAAAGAGATATCCCCGATAAATCATGATAAAAGAAAACCATACTTGCCCCAATAGGTATAGCACAATACCTCTAGGAGAAAAAATCAAGCTAAGAGGCAAATGATAGTTAAAAATTCCCGTTAACAAAGTGCCGGTAAAGAGGTATAGCACTCCTATTAAAACTAAATTAGGAGCAAACCATTCTATCCAATTATCCCTTACAAATTCTAAAGCATAGGTTATAGACTCCCAAGGATTATAGTGTTTTTGATAGACTACCTCAGGCAAAGCATTAAATAGTGCAAATGCTAAAAAATTAATCATCACCCCTAAGCCCATAGGCTGAAAACCTCGCCTAAATCCAGGCATTAAAAAAGTATTGATAATTAGCATTGCTACCCAACCTATAAAGGACACGCCCCATACTTTTCTTAAGTACACTGTAAATCCATCTTTGAAATCCTGCAAAGTAAATCTATCTTTTTTGATAATACAATAAATTAAGTACAGATAGTTGGAAAGTATTGCACTCATAAAAATAATACCTACTAATCCACCCAGTATCCAGAAAAAAGGCAATAGCATCATCAGTATAAAGCTTGCTAAAGAATAGAATAATCCGGTAAAAATGATGGGCCAATTTTTTAACGTACTGGATAATGCGGTTTTTCCAATTTTTCTATTGGTATAAAAAATGTCTTTAAGAATTTCCATTTTTTTCTCACCTCTCTATAGTATTCTATTATATAATGTCCTCTCCTTAAGTTTCAATAGTATCTAGAAGAAAATATCTACAGTGATCTATTGCCTTGTTATCTATGTCATAATCAAATAGCAAAACTACCCTTTCTTTTGTCATATGCTTTAGTTCTTCTGGATTTTCTTCTAATCTCATCACATTATAATCAAATTGTTGAAAATGCACTTTTTTAACGATCTGTTTTGCTGGTAAATCAATATATTGAGGTAAATATCTCTGTAGGTTTTCTGCTTGCTGTAAAAACTTATGACAGCTGTCTTTAAAACCTGTCTCCTCTATCATAGGAAAAAACTTTGGTATGGTAGAAGTTTTGTTATGCTTGATATAATCAAATTTCAATAAGTCTTTAAAAACCTCTATATTTACAAAACCTTGATCGTCATAAAAATCTATTAAAATTTCATAGAGTTTGTTCCTACTATGGGCTTGATGATGATAACCTCTGACCTCCCAATACCTCCATAAATCTTCAAAAAATCTAAAGGAACTGGTATAAAAACTACTGACGATTGCTTCAATAGCAGCAGAAAACATTCTCGTATTCCAATAGGTTTCTACCATTTCTTCTATACCCTTTAAGTTCATAATCTCTCCATAGGATATACTATCATTTTCCAACACCTCATAAGGAGGTTGATCATCATAAATATAGCCATATTGGGCAGCATCTCTTCTAAGCCCAGAACCCTTTAATAACTTTAAAAAACCCACCTGTAATTTTTCAGGCCTTAAGGAAAAGACATCATCAAAGGACTTTCTAAAACTAAAGTAGTCCTCCTGCGGCAAACCTACAATCAGATCTAGATGCTGATGAATATTTTTTCCACGAGATACTACCTTCACAACTTCCCTTAGTCTTGGAAAGTTCATTTTTCTTTGAATAGCTTCTAAGGTTTCTGGATTGGTGGACTGAACCCCTATCTCAAACTGAAACAGTCCCACAGGAATCTTATGCAGAAAGGCTAGCATATCCTCTTCCATCAAATCAGCAGTTACTTCAAAATGAAAATTAGTTTTTCCTTTGTTATGCTCAATAATATACTGCATAATTTCCATCGCATAGCTTTTTTTCGCATTGAAGGTTCGATCTACAAACTTTACTTGCTTTACTTCTTGATCGATAAAAAACTTCAGCTCCTTTTTGACGATTTCAATAGGCCTAAACCTTACTCCTGCAAAGGATGATGATAAACAATACTGACAATTAAAAGGACAACCCCGTGAACTTTCATAATATACAATTTTATCTGGATCTAAGGCCTCTTCATGATAAGCAAAGGGAACTTCTTCCATACATAGAGGCAATGCATCTACCTCATTTATGAAGACCTGTCCCCTTGCTCTAAAGGCTATGGATAAAATCTCTGAATAGTCTTGGTTCTCCTGCATCGCCACCATCAACTGTCTGAAGGTTTTTTCCCCCTCCCCAATTACAGCGATATCTATAGCATCATTTTCCTCCATGATTTTTGCCGTCTCAAAGGAAACCTCTGGGCCTCCTACAATAATCATAACCTGCGGCATAACTTTTTTTAGTAATCTGCTTATCTGGTGAATCATTTCTATATTCCAAATGTAGCAGGAAAAACAAACAATATCTGGCTGCATTTTATAGATTTCATTCAATATGTAATGTTGACTATGGTTGATCGTGAACTCAACGATCTCTACACAATCCACCAAATCCTCTGTAGTTTTTTTCAAGTACCTAACAGCTAGATTGGTGTGTATGTACTTGGCATTTACTGCTGCTAATAATACCTTCATGCTTTCAATAGCCTCTTTTCTCTATTGTATTTTTCTTGAAACCTATGTACATTATAGCATAGTTTTTCATGGGCAAAAAATAGATAGATTCCTTATGAGGCTTATCTATTTATGCTCCAGTGAAAAATAACGCATAATTGTAAATTAAATGTAAACCCTATTGTATTATTGACATTTATTCAATATAATACTATTTAGTAAGATCATTTACAAGAAAGGGTGGTACTTTTTTGTTACCTCAAAGTCATGTTATTATTGCGAAACACCTTCATAAAAGCATCAAGGAGAAGTTCAATGTATCTTTGGATAGGGGCAGCTTGATTTATGGTAGTGTTAAACCAGATATCCCCTTCCACTTAAAAGGATTACGTCACTTTAAGCCTCAATCCTTTGATTATATTTGTAGGGAAATACAACAATTGTCTCAGTATACATTGCATCATAACAAGCAGCATATCAAATTACTATCCACTGAAATAGGTATTGTTACACATTTCATTTCCGACTATTTTTGCGTACCTCATAACGACAGAAAAACCTACAAAAATCATTTTCTTGAGCACCTTGCTTACGAAAATAACCTGCACCAACAGTATAAAACCTATAGTAAGAAAATAGAGGTTTCTAATTCTTTTTTTAATATAGATAATACCACTACTGACTCCATACAATCCCTTATAGACCGTCTACATGAAATCTATACACTAAAAAAAGAAAGCTATCTCAACGACCTAGAAAGCTCTCTTCAAGCATCTACTGCTGTGGCTTTCTATATCATTTATCATAATAAAATCAATGGTAAAAACACTAGAGCTGCTTAAGGTTAACAGCTTAAAGAAAATGCATCTTTTTTGTTTAAAGCACTTCAAGAATAAGTGCTTTTTTCTTTTATCGTAAAATTGTTGTAAAAGTTTGAAGGTTTTTCTCTATTCATGTAGAAATAGTAACTTATTAAATTTTGTCAGTTTATAGAGGAGGGAAAGGAAGTAGTATGGATGAATTTTCTAAAATATCGGTAGAAGAAGTTTCAAAACGTGATATGCTGATGATCATTAAAGCCCTTGAATATACAGGTGAAAATACTAAGATAGCGTCCTTTATTGAATTGAAGGATGCGATTGTAAAGCAATTGAGTTCTCTAGCCAATACCAGTGAAGAAGAATTTATTCACTACTTAGAAAAAAACTGTTGAAAATAGGAAACAAGGCAGAATCCTTTAATCACTGCCTTGTTTTTTCTTTAATAAAAGTATAAGTCCCTGACTTTGTTTCAACCAATAACTTGATATAGTGGAGAGTTTCCGATCTTTCTTTAATTTTCACAAGGTTTAATAGAGGATGTCTTATGATGTCATCTTTTTTCTGCTGAAACAAGTCTATCCTTTTTTCTTTATTGTCATAAGACTTTCTTTTTACTTCAAAATTTCTTAACTTATATAAGTACTTCCCCATATCCTCAATAAACTGCTGGTCTTTCAGTAATTTTTCCTCCTGCTGTGGCCTATTGATTCCCCAAAGCCCATAGGCAATAGCTATTGCCTCTTTGCACTCATCTTGTGGCA
Organism: Clostridium formicaceticum; assembly: GCF_001854185.1. NCBI lineage: Bacteria > Bacillati > Bacillota > Clostridia > Peptostreptococcales > Natronincolaceae > Andreesenella > Andreesenella formicacetica. The sequence goes on along the minus strand of NZ_CP017603.1, from coordinate 2,561,814 downwards.
ATCCTTTAAAATCTATTTTTGTCCCTTCTTGAAGATGATATGCGTTTTGTAGGCCCTTTAAAAAAACAACTTTACTATCCCAAGGACAACCTTCTATAGCCCTATGTAAAAACCGATCTAAGTCTAAGATATACGCTATTTTTTCTTTTTCAAACTGTATCTTGTAGTTTGCAGACAACTTTGTTCTAATATTTTCATTTAATTGCTGAAATTGCAGATGAATTAAATAATTTTTCAGTTCTTGCACCAGGTCTTCTTTCTCCATAAAACCCTTTGTTAAAAGTATATAGCCTGTCCTGATCAATAGTAAACCCGTTAGAATCACTTGTGGATGCCTATTTAAATAAATAATGCTTCTATAGGCCTCCTCCTCAGCAGCAGCGTAGTTCTTATTTGCCAACAAAATTGGAAAAACACGAAGAATACCATGGCCCCTTTTGTCTTGCCAGTAAAACTGACTTTCATAATAGTTTTTACCATCTTGTAGCTTTCCAATAAGATTACCAGGATTTCCGTGGCGGTAATATTGCCATAGTTTTAGCTCCTCATAAAAACGACGGTAATCTACCGCAACTTTTAGATCCGTATCTTGGTCCATGAAAGACTTTATCATGATTAAGATCAGTTCAGTAATGTAACTGTACTGTCCCTTTTGTTTTTCCATAGCTAGATTTTCATTGTATCTATATAAGAAGCTTTCCAACTTCTCTGTTTTGACTTCTATGTTTTCATTAAGAAAGCCTAAAGCATCACCATAAACCATCCACAAAAGAGCATGTATTATTTTGTTTTCCATTCCCAAAGATTTTTCCTCCTCCCATTGGATTGTCTCTTTTATTATAGTATAAACAGTGTTTTTCTACAAAAACACTTTCTCTAACATAGATTTATTTTTATAATATAAAAAATACAGCCCTTCAGCTGTATCTTTTATAGACATACGCTCCTAAATTTTAATATACTAAGGGCTACATTTGCAGCCCACGGTTTTGGGCGAAACCGTAGACCGTGTATATTAAAATTTAGCTTTAAAAGCGTATGTCTATATATTACATTTTTTCCGGTGCCTTGATTCCCAATAGATTTAAACCTGTCGCGATTACTTGTCTAGCAGTAAATACAATGGCTAATCGTGCCTTTTTTAATTCTTCATCCTCTACTAATACAGGATGATCATGATAAAATCGATTAAATGCTTGAGCTAAATCAATAATATGTCTTGTAATAATGGAAGGTTCATTTTTTCTTTGAGCATCTTGAACAACATCAGGGAATTGCTGTATCTTTTTCATCACTTCCATGGTGATATCATCCGTTAATAGTGTTGTATTTACTTCCCCATCTACTTGTGTATTGGCTCTTCTCAAAACACTGCTGGCCCTGGCATGAGTATATTGAACATAGGGTCCGGTTTCTCCTTCGAAGTTCAATACTTTTTCCCATGAAAAAGTGTAGTCCTTGATTCGATTGTTAGATAACTCTTGGAATACGATAGCTCCTACCCCTACCGCTTCTACTACTTGATCTAGGTTTTCGATATTTGGATTTTTTTCTATAATGATTTCTCTAGTTTTTTCTATTGCCTTTTTCAGCACATCCTCTAAAAATACCACTCTTCCCTTTCTTGTGGCAATAGTTCCTTCCTCTAACCTAACCAAACCAAAGGGAACATGGATACAATCTTCAGCCCACTGGAATCCCATCACTTCAAGGATTTTTATCCATTGCTCAAAGTGTAGGTTTTGTTGAGAAGCTACAACATAGATGTTTTTATAAAAGTCATAGGTTTCTTTTCTATAGATGGCAGCTGTAAGGTCTCGGGTGATATAGAGGGTGGAACCATCCTTTTTTCTGATCAATGCAGGAGGTAAACCATGGGCTTCTAGGTTTACAATATCTGCCCCCTGTGACTTTTCTAGCACACCTTTGTCCTCCATCATTTGTAAGACCCTGGGCATTTTATCGGAATAAAAGCTTTCTCCTGCTAAGGAGTCGAAGGAAACGTCCAGCATTTTATACACGCGATTAAACTCTTCTAAGCTTACCTCTCTAAACCACTGCCATAGCTTTAGTGCTTCTTCATCCCCATCTTCTAGCTTCTTAAACCACATTCTTCCTTCTTCTTCTAAATTAGGGTCCTTCTCTGCTTCATCATGAAATTGAACATACAATTTAAGCAAAGTTGGTATAGGACTTTCCTTTACTTCTTCTTCATTGCCCCATCTTTTAAAGGCCACAATCAATTTTCCAAACTGTGTTCCATAGTCTCCCAAGTGATTAATAGCAATGGTATTAAAGCCTAAAAACTTATAGATTCTATTGATAGAATTACCGATCACAGTACTACGAATATGTCCGATATGAAAAGGCTTTGCAATATTAGGAGAAGAAAACTCAACGATGACATTTTTTCCTTTGCCTAAATCACTGCTGCCATAAAGTTCTTTTTGATCCAATACTTCTTTGATGGTTTCCTTGATAAAAAAAGCTTTATGTATAAAGAAATTTACATATCCTCCTGCCTGTTGTACCTTTTCAAAATAATCATTTATTTTAACAGCACCAACAATTTCCTCGGCAATTAATGGTGGGGCTTTTCTAAAGGTTTTTGCCAGCTTAAAGCAAGGAAAAGCATAATCCCCCATATTTGGATTTGGTGGTACTTCCAGCATGGAAGCAATTTCTTCTACTTCTAAATCTGGTACATGCTGCTTTAATATCTCAGCTACTTCTTGTTTAAAATCAAACATTCCTTTACCTCCTAAATAATATATTATAACAAAAAAACCCTCATCCCTAAAACTTAGAGACGAGAGTATAATCCCGTGTTACCACTCTTATTGGCAAAAATCTATGCCCACTTTTATTCCTGATAACGGTGGAAAACCGCCTTGTCCTACTATAAGCTTCGGACAGAACCTCCAAGGTGCGCTTCGATATAACTCTGTGCCAGACTCCCACCAACTCTGACTCGCTGAAACAAATCCTTATATCTACTCTCCTCATCACAGGTACATTGTTTTATTGATTTTACTTCGCTAATAAATATATCATATATTTTTACAATAATCAATGAATTTATACGCTATTAGATACTTTAAAACACCAAAAAAGATGAAGCCTAGACTTCATCTTTTTTAAAATAAAAAATATCTTTGGGCAAGCGCTACTTCTTGTAATGGTTCACAATCAATGACCTTGCCATTAATTCTTACTTCATAATTTTTAGTATCCACTTCAACCTGTGGGGTAGCATCATTTAAGATCATATCTTTTTTGCCAATATTTCTACAGTTCTGAACAGGAAGAACTTTTTTCTTTAAATTTAATTTTTGTACAATTCCTTGATTTAAAGCTTCTTGAGAAACAAAGGTAATGCTGGTGGTTGTTTTTGCCTTTCCATAAGCCCCAAACATATTTTTATACATAACAGGCTGTGGTGTAGGGATGGAGGCATTGGCATCTCCCATTTTCGCTGCCACAATAAACCCACCCTTTATAATGGTTTCAGGCTTTACACCAAAGTAAGCTGGATGCCAAAGAACCAAGTCCGCCACTTTTCCTTTTTCAATAGATCCTACATATCCAGCCACACCATGGGCAATAGCAGGATTAATGGTATATTTAGCAATATATCGTTTGGCTCTAAAATTATCATGATCTCCTTTTTCTTCTAGTCGACCAAATTGTTTTTTCATCTTATCGGCGGTCTGCCAGGTTCGAATAATCACTTCTCCTACCCGACCCATTGCCTGAGAATCCGATGTCATCATACTAATGGCTCCCATATCGTGTAAAATATCCTCCGCTGCGATGGTTTTCGCTCGAATTCTTGAACTGGCAAAGGACACATCTTCTGGTACATTAGGGTCCAGATGGTGGCATACCATTAACATATCTAAATGCTCATCTATGGTGTTTATTGTATAGGGCATGGTTGGCGTTGTTGAAGAAGGTAAAACATTTGGAATAGAGACGACTCTTACAACATCAGGTGCATGACCTCCCCCAGCCCCTTCACAGTGATAAGTATGAATTGTCCTGCCATTAATAGCCTCAATGGTATCTTCTACGAATCCAGCTTCATTAATGGAATCTGTATGAATCGTTACCTGTAGGTCATACAAATCAGCAATATTTAAGCAATTATTGATGGCAGCTGGCGTTGTTCCCCAATCTTCATGAAGTTTAAACCCAATGACACCAGCCTTTACCTGTTCAATCAAAGGCTCTTCAAAGGTTGCATTTCCTTTTCCAAAAAAACCTAAATTCATAGGAAAATCTTCTGCAGCTTCTAGCATGCGATGAATATTAAAAACCCCTGGAGTACAAGTAGTAGCAAAACTTCCAACAGCTGGTCCTGTTCCTCCTCCAATCATGGTAGTAATGCCGCTATATAAAGCAGTTTCAATTTGTTGGGGAGAAATATAGTGAACATGAGGATCAACGCCACCGGCTGTAACAATAAGCCCTTCCCCTGCAACAACTTCTGTTCCTGCACCAATAACCAGGTCTTGATTAACCCCATCCATCATATGGGGATTTCCAGCTTTACCAACGCTTACAATCTTTCCATCTTTAATACCAATGTCCCCTTTGACAATACCCCAGTAATCCATAATCACAGCATTGGTAATCACCATATCCAGCACGCCTTCCTTTGCTGATGCACAGGGGGATTGCCCCATACCATCTCGAATGGACTTTCCACCTCCAAACTTACATTCTTCTCCATAAGTAGTATAATCCTTTTCAATTTCTATAAAAAGATCCGTATCTGCCAAACGAATCTTATCTCCTGTGGTAGGACCAAACATACTGACATATTCTTTTCCAGATATTTTAAGACTCATGATCCTCTTCCCCCTTTATAAAATTCTTCTCCTTTGCTTTTTGTAATGCTTCTTCTTTAATTTTTTCGTCGTTAAAAGATCCACTGGTGAGACCATTCAATCCATAGCCTATTTTTTCTCCACCAATTTCAACCAACTGAATTTCCTTCTTTTCTCCAGGCTCAAACCTTAATCCAGTTCCAGCAGGGATGTTTAATCGCATGCCAAAGGTCTTTCTTCTATCAAATGCTAAAGCTCTATTGACTTCAAAAAAATGAAAGTGAGATCCAACCTGTACAGGTCGCTCTGAATCATTGAAAACAGTTATTTTTAAAACTTTTTTTCCCTTGTTGCATTGAATTTCTTCATTTTTTATAATAATTTCCCCAAGAATCATTATTTTTCTCCCTTTCTTTTTATAGGTTGATGAACACTGACTAGTTTTGTTCCATCAGGAAAGGTGGCCTCCACTTGTACTTCATCAATCATCGTATCAATGCCCTCCATGACATCCTCCGAGGATAACAATGTGCTTCCAAATTCCACAAGCTCCTTTACTGTCTTTCCATCCCTAGCTCCTTCCATAATCTCTGCACTAATGAGGGCAACTGCTTCAGGATAATTTAGTTTTAATCCCCTGGCTTTTCTCTTTTTTGCTAACTCCCCTGCGTAGTGCAACATGAGCTTTTCCATATCTCTTGGTAATAGATACATATCATCATCTCCTTTATATCTTTTAGCCCTTCCATCTTAAATCATCATTTTACTTTGTATCTCCTTTGGATCAGCCTCTTTAATATTACCCTCCATAACAATTTTTCCTTTATCCATTACAAAGAAATAATCTGCAATACCTAATACAAATTCTAAATATTGCTCTACAATGATAATGGTCATATTTCCTTGCTTTTTTAGCTGTTGAATGACTTTTCCTATGTCCTGAATAATGGAGGGTTGAATTCCCTCTGTAGGCTCATCTAACAAAAGAATTTTTGGCTTTGATATAAGGGCTCTGGCAATTGCAAGTTGTTGCTGCTGGCCACCACTTAAATCTCCGCCTTTTCTCTTTAGCATGGATTTTAAGACAGGAAAAAGTTCATACACATCTTCTTCTAATTCACCTTTATTTTTACTTCGTTCCAAACCTAATAATAAATTTTCATGTATCGTTAATTGAGGAAAGATCTCTCTTCCTTGGGGAACATAGCCAATCCCCTCCATAGCTCTATGATAGGTGGGTACTTTCATCATTTCTTTTTCTTCCAGCAAAATGCTTCCTCGAGGTGTTTTCACAAGACCCATAATACTCTTTAGAAGGGTTGTTTTTCCTACCCCATTTCTTCCTAATATACAAGCAACTTGCCCTTTTTTCACCTTCATATTAATTTGATTGAGGATTCTGCTGCCACCGTAATATGCCTCAAGTTCACTTATATTCAGCATAATTACTCCCCTCCTCTTCCTAAATATACTTCAATGACTTTAGGATTGTTCTGAACCTCCTCCATCTTTCCTTGATCTAGAAGAGCCCCTTCATGAAGAACCGTCACCGTACTGGCACATTCTCTAACAAATTCCATATCATGTTCAACCACCACCACAGAACGTTCCTTTGCAATTTCTTTTAACAATGCCCCTGTTTTTTCTGTTTCTTTCCTTCCCATGCCTGCCACTGGTTCATCTAACAGCATTAATTTTGGCTGCTGTGCCAAAAGCATACCGATTTCTAACCATTGTTTTTCTCCATGGGATAGGGAAATAGGGGTCTCATATCTTTTTTCATACAACCCAATGGTCTGAAGAATATGCAGGATATATTCTGTTTGTTCCTTGGTAAGTTTAGAAAATAAAGAAGCAAAAAGACTTCTTTTTTTAACCACTGCTAATTCCATATTTTCTAAAATAGTAATCCCTGTAAAAACAGATGGAGCTTGAAATTTACGACCAATCCCTAATTCTACGATTTCATGTTCTGATAATTTTGTAAGATCTTTTTGATCTTCGAATAAAATGTTACCTACAAAAGGCTTTACACGACCACATATTACATCTAACAATGTAGTCTTTCCTGCACCATTAGGGCCAATAAAAAAATGAATATCCTGGTTTTTCACTGACGTATTTAGATTGTTTACTGCTTTAAAGCCATCAAAACTCACTGTTAAGTCTTTAATATTAAGTACTGCCTCCATATGATCCACTCCCTTCTTATACCTTTGATCCTGTTGGCTTTGTTTTCATTGTAACCTTCATTTCTCTAGCCTTTTCTTTTATTTGCTTAAATGTTCCCATTAGACCTGCTGGTAAGAAAATCACCACCACTACAAAAGTAATTCCGATAAAATAGGACCATATGGCAGGAAAGTTTTCACTCAGCAAGCTTTTTATTATATTCACTAAAATTGCTCCAAGAACTCCTCCTACAAGGGTTCCCCGACCTCCAATAGCAACCCAGATCACCATTTCAACAGAGGGTACAACCCCCATGTTTTCCGGGGAAATGATTCCAACCTGTGGAACAAATATGGCTCCTGCTAATCCCGCTAATGCTGCTGAAATGCAGTATACAAACACTTTGTAAGTCGTAGGATTATATCCTGAAAACCTGGTCCTATTTTCCCCATCTCGGATAGCAATGAGGATTTTTCCTATTCGCCGTCCAATAATAAATTTGCAGAACAAATAAGAAAGTAAAAGAAGCAGTACTGAAATGTAATATAAATAGAATCGTGTCTCAGGAGAAGTTATTGAAAAGCCTAATATGGTTTTGAAATTTGTAATACCATTGGTTCCACCTGTATATTTTTGTTGCCCTATAAAAAGCACAACGAAAATCATCGAAAGGGCTTGGGTTAAAATTGAAAAATATACCCCTTGTATACGATTTTTAAAGGTTAGAAACCCTACTAGTGCTGCTAAGAGAACAGGAATTAAAATTGCCATAAAAACTGCAAAATAAATAGATTCAAAGGGTTTCCAAAACCAAGGTAATACTGTCTGCCCGCTCCAAGTCATAAAATCCGGAAGTCCTCCTCCACTGGCAGCTAATTTTAAATACATGGCCATACAGTAAGCACCTAGCCCAAAATATACCCCATGCCCGAGACTCAATATTCCTGTATAGCCCCAAATTAAATCAATTCCTAAAGCAAGAATCGCATAAGCAACAAATTTTCCTAACATATTGACACGAAAGTCTGATAGAAATAAGGGTGCTATACCTAAAAGAATAAATACTAGTAAAACCATCCAGTTATTTTTAAAGTAACGCTTCCTAAGCTTCCCAATGCTACAAGTCATGGTCTCACCTCCTATCATTCATCTAATGCACGACTCTTTATGGTGAATAAACCCTTTGGTTTCCACTGTAAAAATAGAATCACGATGCAAAATATTAACACTTTTCCCATAGAAGCATTGGTAAAAAATTCAAAAGTAGTATTGCCTACACCAATCACAGTAGCCCCTGCGATTACCCCTACCATTCGTCCTACCCCACCTAAAACCACCACCATGAAGGTATCTATAATATAATTACTTCCTAAAGTAGGTCCAATAGATCCCAGCAAAGTAAGACCGCACCCTGCAATGCCAGCTAAACCAGAACCTAATGCAAAGGTCATCCCGTCTACTTTTCTGGTATTAATCCCAAGACTTTCTGCCATACTTCTGTTTTGCATCACCGCACGAACTTTTAATCCTCTTTTTGTCTGATATAAGAAGTAATAAGTTCCTACCATACAAGTAAACGCCATCAATAAAATAAAAAGTCTTTTATAAGGAAATTGCAGTCCTGTACTGATTAAAATGCCACCATCTAACCATGTAGGGCTTTTCACATGAACATTAGGAGAGCCAAAAATGCTCCTCGCCAGTTGTTGAAAAAATAGACTTAATCCCCATGTTGCCAATAAACTATCTAAAGGTCTTCCATATAAATGCTTGATAATGGCAATTTCTAAAAGATATCCAATCAAAGCTGTAATCATAAAAGCCCCTATGATTGCAATCACAAAATAATAATTAAAGTACCTGGGATTCACAAATGAGATAAAAATATTTTGAATCACGTAGGTTATATAGGCTCCAATCATAATAAATTCTCCATGAGCCATATTAATTACTTTCATTAAACCAAAGGTAATGGCTAAACCCAGTGCTGCAAGCATCAAAATCGAGCTGACACTAATGCCATTAAAAATTTGTAAAATATATGTGTTCATGCTACCACCTACTTTTGTCTTTTTATTGAATCCAACTATGGTGCTGGTCTATGCAATGTTCTTTCCTTCATTGCATAGACCAGGCACAACAAGTTTTATTGATTTAATGTTGCTGCCCAATCATAAGTTCTAAGATAAGGATCTGGTCGAACTGCTCCTTCTGTACTCCAAATCTCTTCAATAAGACCGTCTTCCCTTACTTCTCCAATCCTTACTGTTTTCCATAAATGTTGATTTTCTTCTTCAATCCTTACTAATCCACCTGGTGCTTGGAATTCCAAACCTTTTGCTGCTTCCTTTACTTGATCTACATCTGTGGAACCTGCTTTTTCCACTGCTTTCGCCCACAAATACACTTGAATATAGGCTGCCTCTATTGGGTCTCCTGTCACTCTAGAAGCTCCATACTTTTCCTTGTAGTTAGCAACAAAGGCTTCATTTTCTGGAGTATCTGTTGTTTGATAATAATTCCATGATACAAAGTGACCTGTCATATTTTCTGCACCGATTCCTCTAATTTCTTCCTCTGCTACACTCACTGACAATGTAGTAAGATCCTTTGAAGTAATTCCTGCATCCCTTAACTGTTTAAAGAAAGCAACATTGCTGTCTCCATTCAGTGTATTAAATACCACATCAGCTCCTGATGCTTGAATCTTATTAATAATAGTACTGTAGTCTGTATGTCCTAGTGGCGTATATTCCTCTTCGATCAATTCACCACCCATGGCTTTTAACTGTTCTTTGATAATGGCATTGGCGGTTCTAGGGAACACATAATCTGATCCTAGTAAAAAGAATTTTTTTCCTTTGTTCTCCAACAACCATTCTACCGCTGGTACAATTTGTTGATTTGGTGCTGCTCCAGTATAAAAAATATTGGGAGAAGATTCCATGCCTTCATATTGAACAGGATACCATAACAATCCATTGTTTTCTTCAAATACTGGAAGCACTGCTTTTCTACTGGCGGATGTCCAACATCCAAAAACCGTTGCTACTTGATCTTGTTGTAAAAGTTTTTGTGCTTTTTCTGCAAAGGTAGGCCAATCGGATGCTCCGTCTTCTATAATTGGTTGAATTTGTTTTCCTAGTACACCACCTGCTGCATTGATTTCCTCAATCGCCATCATTTCAGCATCACGTAAAGATTGTTCACTAATTGCCATTGTTCCACTTAAGGAATGTAAAATCCCTACTTTAATGGTATCTGTATCAGATACGCCAGTTTCACTATCATTATTTTCAACTTCAGATACACTCTGTTGGCTAGAACATGCCATTAATAAAAATGCTACCATCATCATTGCTATGAATCTTATCATAGTTTTCTTTTTTACATTCATATTTCTCCACCCCTTGTGAATTTATCAAATTTTAATCTCCTTTACATTTCATGGCCATGAAGGTTTGGAGTACACAAAAGGCGCTAAAAAATGTATTCATCCTATCTGGATTTCAACATTTTTTAGCGCCTTTGCTAGTAGCATTGACTCATTGATTGAATCAATTTATTATATATATCTTATAATAGAACTTCTAGGAATAAAACATGACAAATCAGTTATTTTCCTATAAAAAACAGAACAATCTGAAAATTTCTTTACAAAATTTTTCTATATTGTGTAGGCGTGTATCCTGTATACTCTTTAAATAAGCGGCAGAAATAATCTGGATTTTGATATCCTAACTTTTCGCTGACTTCATATACTTTATAGGAACTGGTATTTAATAAATACTTTCCATGCTCCATCTTAATCTTTGTAACATAATCATTAAATTTATATCCTATTTTCTGTTTAAAGATCTTGCCTAAATAATCTTTACTAACATGAACTTCTTCTGCAATTTGGTTCAGATGGAGTTCTTCTTCAACATGACCAAGAATATAGGTACAGGTCCGATGAATAATACTCTCTTTTTGATGTAATTCGTATTTTTCTACTAGATGCAACATACTTTCAATATAAGATAAGAATTTTATTTTCATCTGAGGAAAAGACTTTGTACCCATGAATCTTCCTTCCAGGTCCATCCCTTCGACTTTTTGAATCCATGGGTAAGAAGCAACGAATTCTTCCCATAGCTTAAGTAATATATCTTCTAGTATTCTCCCTGTTTTTAGCAAGTCTTTTTCAAAAAATCTCCATATCTCTTCTATTGTCTTTTCTGCTTCTTTTAAAAGTTCCTCATTAGCTGTCATTAATAATTCTTCCATCTTTTTTACTCCATGATGAGGATCATATAAACTTTTCTCTTTTTCCCATTGCCTGCTTTTTTCATCCAGGTATATCTTTGCCCTTTCTAAGGCAGTATCCAGTGTCATATCATCCACAGGCTTCACCACATAATCCAGTGCCCCCAAGCGCATCCCTTCTTGAGCATATAGAAACTCCTGATGGGTGCTTAATAAAATCACTGCTCCTTGAAATTGTTTGTTTTTTAACTCATGTAATAAAGTAAGGCCATCCATTCCTGGCATTTTAATGTCTGTTATAATCAAGTCGAAAGAAAATTCCTTTAATTTCTCCAATGCTTCTTTTCCATGCCGGGCCTCTTCTTTTATTTGAAAATTATATATTTCCCATTTTTTATATCGCTTTAATAAATATCGAATTGCCGCATCATCATCTACTATCAAAACTTCATACATTTTTTTCCCCCTCCAATCCAATCTTTTTTATTAAATAAGCTGCTGCTTTTTCGAATTCATATCGAACAATGAACTTCTTTAGTTCTTGATAAGTAACAAGGCCCCATATTACAATAAAATCTTCTTCGTATAATGTAAAAAATTCTTTCGCTTTTGCCTCTCCTCCTTGCAGTAAATAAAGGAGTTTTTTGATCTTTTGTTTTTCTTCCAAATATTCAGCTTTTTCCTTATTTGTATCCTCTTCTTGGGATATTGATTGAATGATTTTTTCTGCATCCATCATGGTTTCTTTTAAACAACGATGAAATAAAAGAAAAGTAGATTCTATTTGTTTTAGATTTGATTCCTTTATTGCTTTTTCCATATCTTCAACGGTTTCTTTTAATTTCATAGCTCCAATATTTCCTGCTATACCCTTTAGGGTATGAAGCATAAATCTTGCTTTTTCATATCCTTCTGACGTTAATAAATTCTTTACTTTTTCTCCATCCTTCTTATGCTCCTCTATAAACTGCTGAAGAATGTTTTGATAAATTTTCTTTTTACCTCCAAGATTTTGGATCACCTCTTCATAGGAAATTAAACCTTTAGGTTGAGGGAAAACAGAATCTTTTTCTTTTTGTTTTATCTCATTTACTTTTGCATATTTCCTTAAAACATTCCTGAGTTTTTCAGGATTTAAGGGTTTTGTCATATAATGGTTCATCCCTGCTTCCTTTACTGCTGTTGCTACTTCCTCCACTGCATCTGCAGTTAATGCAATAATCGGTAACGTATCTGCATCCACAAATGCCCTAATTCTTTTTGTAGCTTCATATCCATCCATTTCTGGCATACGAACATCCATCAAGACAAGATCATACCTATTGTTACGAACCATTTCAACTGCTTGTCCTCCTCCAGAAGCCGTATCCGTATCAAATCCTAGATGACTTAATACTTCCTTTATCATTTGCCGATTGATCTTATGATCTTCTACTACTAATATTTTTTTATTCATAAATGAATCCATCCATCTTGGTTTTTCTTGTGTTTTATTTTCTTCTATTATTTCATCTGTTACTTGAAATTGAGCTGTAAAATAAAATATAGAACCTTCCCCAAGGATGCTTTCCACTTCCATTTTACCTTTCATCATCTCTACCATTTTTCTACTAATAGCCAATCCCAAGCCGGTTCCCCCATATTTTCTAGAAGTAGAAGCATCTCCTTGGGTAAAGCTTTCAAAAAGATATCTTTTTTGTTCTTCTGATATACCTATTCCCGTATCAGCTATGGAAAATAATAAATAAACTTTATCTCTTTTTTGTTTTTTTACTTTTACTCCGATATGAAGATATCCTTCTTCTGTAAATTTGATGCCATTAGAGAGCAGATTAACCAGTACCTGCTTAAGCCGGGTGGGATCTCCCTTAATATACCGAGGTACTTCCTTTTCTATTTCCTTGTTAAGCTTTAATCCTTTTTGTTGAACTTCAATAGACATCAATTGACAAACATCCTGGATGAGGTCATATAAATCAAAAGATATCATCTCCATGGTTAATCTTCCAGCTTCGATTTTTGAAAAGTCAAGAATATCGTTAATAAGGGCCAATAAGTTCTTAGCGGATATGCCGATCTTGCTAATATATTCTTGTTGTTTTACGCTAAGATCTGTACTTTCTAACAGATATTCATAGCCTATAATGGCATTGAGTGGTGTTCTAATCTCATGGCTCATACTAGCCAAAAACTCACTTTTTGCCCTATTGGCTTTTTCTGCTTCTTCTTTGGCCACTTTCATGGTTTCTTCCGCTTGTTTGCGCTTTAATAGTTCTTCTTGAAAGGATTGGTATAATTGATTAAAGGTTGCTACAAACATTCTCAGTTCTTGCGTTCCTTTAGGCATTAGCCCAAAATCTTTGTTTTCAAAGCTAAACTTTTTTAAATCCTGGGTATAATGCTTGATAGGTAAATTATATTGCTTATGAAATATAGTTAGTAAAATCCCTAAGGCAAAAAAACTGGTCAGTGCCAAAATGATCTGCAAAATAACAGCTCGTTTTGTAAACTGTCGAGCTATTTGTAATTCAGCATCTAATCTTGTATTCATTAATACTTGAAAATTATCAATAGGTTCCATGATTAATTTCTTGTCTTCAGCATATTTTTCATCAAACATAATATCTCTGGCCTTTTCAAATTTTTCTTCTGAGGTAAGATTTTTATCTTCTTCACTTAATTGAAAAGTAGCCACTTCAAAAACCATATCTTTTTCAGAAACGCCTAAAGCTTCTAAGACTAATCGCATAGATCTTCTTTCTGTTTCCACCAATGCATCAGAATTTCTTTTTGCTTTAGCTAAAAGCTCCGCCTCTTCTTGCGGTGAATTCAATTCCTGGAGTTGGGAAATCACATGATCTCTGGTCTTTTTCACATTAATCTCTTCCCAATATTGATTAAGATGAATGATATCCTTCACCACTGCAAATTTCCTTGCTTCATCTGTCAAATAATCTGATGCATTGGCAAGATCAAGTCCTAACTGTTTAAATTGACTTTTTCTCATTTCTGCCATCTGCTCTGCTTTAATATTACTATCCATATAATAAATACTACCTAAGATTAATGCTACAATGAAAAAAAACAATGTTAATGAAATCTTTGTTATCGTTGATTGTTTAATTCCTGATTTTAAAATCATATGATCCCCCCCCATGTCACATCCGTGTCTGACTATTATTTTTTCACTTTTCACTCTATTCAAATAATTTAAATAATGAAAATCATATCATATCCAAAGATTAATGTAAAATATTTTTTAAACAATGATTCTTGTCTTGCTATAAGATTTGAAATATAATAAATTTATCACAAAATTCCATCAATATCAAACAACAAATGAGAGGGATGATAAAAATGCATCTGACAAAGGCAGAAATTATGGTTGTAGATGACACACCAGAACATATTGAACTTTTAGCTTCTATTCTTCATGATGAAAATTTTAAAGTCAGAATTGCCACCAATGGTCATACTGCCTTAGAGCTATTAAAACAACATCATCCCGATCTGATCCTGTTAGATGTTTATATGCCTGAAATGGATGGTTTTGAACTATGTAAAAACATTAAAAACAATCCTGCACTTGGTCATATCCCAATCATTTTTATCACTGCTAGTAATGATGAAGAAAGTATAAAAAAGGGATTTGAACTAAAAGCACAAGATTATGTGGTGAAACCCTTTAACGTCTCTGAATTATTGGCACGAATTCATACACATTTAAAACTAAAATTTCAGACTCAAGCTTTGCAAGAAGCTTATCAAGAATTAGATCAGTTTTGTCATTCTGTTTCTCATGATTTAAAGGCACCTTTACAGACAATTGGTAAGTTGATTGAACATTTTATCAGTGACTATGGTGATAACTTAGATAATGAAAAAAATGAACTGATTGATCATATCAGTAAAAAATCTACAGAAGTGGTTAACATGATAGATCGCTTGTTAGAATTTTCTAGGATGTCCAAAATAGAAATGAATAAAGAAAAAGTAGATCTGACCCAAGTATTTCATAAAATCTATCAGGAATTAATAAGATTGCAACCAAATAGAAATGTAGTGTTTCATGTGAAGCCTTTACCTATTATTGATGGTGATCCCATCCTGCTTCGGTTATTGATCTTAAACATTTTATCCAACGCACTGAAGTTTACTTGCTATCAAGAAGTTGGAAAAGTTGAAGTTAGTTGCTCTGAGGAAACTAGTGCGTATATTATTGCTACAAAAGATAATGGGAAAGGCTTTGATATGACCTATGTAAACCAACTCTTTGATGTATTCCAGAGGCTCCATTCTCAAGAAGAATTTGAAGGATCTGGCGTTGGCCTTTCTATCATTCAAAGAATTGTCAAAAGGCATGGTGGAAAAGCTTGGATTACTGGAAAAATCAATGAAGGAGCTACTCTATTTTTTAGCATACCTAAAAACAATCCGTAATCTTACAATAAAAATCAAAATAAAAATGGCGGATATAAGCGCTTAAACTATATCCGCCATTTTTAATAGATTAGTTATCTAGGTTTTCTATCTCTGTAATACTCTCTAAAAAATTTTCTTCCGTATACACCTTGATATTTTTTCTTTTCAAAAGAGCAGCTGTCACCCCATCACCTTCTGTTAATGTTCCAGTAAAGGAACCATCATAAATCTTACCACTGCCACAAGAGGGACTTCTTGCCTTTAAGATAGCAGTAGTTACTCCATTTTCTTCAGCTAATTTTAGTGTCTCTTCAGCACCTTTTATAAAAGCCTCTGTAACATCTTGCCCATCAGTATTCATTACTCTACCCTTCTTTTCCAGTACCTCCCGCCCTTGAATTTCTGCCGGTGGTCTTGGAGTGGTTAGCTCTCCCAGCTCTTCAGGGCAAACTGGAAAAATGTTTTTTTCACTTAGAAGTTTAATAAGTTCTAAGTTTTTATTGTTTGTACCATCATATCTACAATTTACACCTAAAAGACAAGCACTTACCAAAATCATATTCTCACCTACCTACTTTTCTACTTTAATTCTACAATGGTGACACCTGCACCACCTTCTCCATATTTCCCGTCTCGCTGACTTTTTACATGCTTATGCTTTTTCAGCATTTGCTTAATACCAGCCTTTAATACTCCTGTACCTATCCCATGAATAATTGTTACTTCTGTCAATCCTGCTAGATACACATCATCTAAATATTTATCTACTTCCACAAAGGATTCTTCTAAGTTTTTTCCCCGAATATCTAACTCACTTTTAGCATTAGTAGCCTTACTCTTTACGATTTTACCTAATCCACTGGTTTTTGATTGTTTTTTATCATTTACACTCTCTAGGTTAGAAACGTGGATATTCATTTTCATAATACCTATTTGGATAAAAACCTCTCCATTTTCGTTGGCTGGTTCAATCACATGACCCACCTGATTTAAAGATAGCACCTTTACTGGATCTCCTGCCTTCAGATTTTCAGGAGGTTTTCTGCTGGTTTTTGTAAAGAGTTTTTCTTCAAAGCCTTCAGATAAATTACCTAACTGGTTGTCCATATGAGCTTTTGCTTCTTGGATTTTTCTATTGATTTCTTTTTCTTCTAGCTCCGCTTTTAGCTTTCTTAGATTTTCTACAACTTCTTCTGCTTCCTGCTTTGCTTCTTTAACAATTTTATAGGCTTCTTTTTTTGCCTCTTTAAGAATTTTTTCCCGTTGTTGTTCTAGTTTATCTTTCTTTTCTAAATAATTATCTAATGTGGCTTCTGCCTGTAGCCTTAGGCTTGCAGCAATGTTTCTTTCCTTTTCTGCTTCTACCCTATTTTTCTCAATATTTTGCAGCAAATCCTCAAACTCAATATTTTCCTTGGTTAACAGGGTCTTTGCCTCTTCGATTAGCTGAGAGGATAAGCCAAGTTTCTTAGAAATCTCAAAGGCATTTGACTTTCCAGGAACACCTATTAATAGCTTATAGGTAGGTCTTAGTGTCTCTACATCAAATTCTACTGATGCATTTTCCACCTGATCCTTCAACAATGCATATTGTTTAAGTTCGCTATAGTGGGTGGTGGCTATCACAGAAGTCCTTAGGCTTTTTAAATAATTTAAAACTGCCATTGCTAAGGCAGCACCTTCTGTTGGATCGGTGCCTGCTCCCAGCTCGTCCAATAGCACTAAAGAATTGGGTGTAACTTCTTCCAAGATCTTTACAATATTGGTCATGTGGGAGGAAAAAGTACTTAAGCTCTGCTCGATGCTTTGTTCATCGCCTATATCCGCATAGATATGATCATAAACTGCTAATTTTGTTCCATAGTCCGCTGGCACATGCAATCCACTCTGAGCCATCATGCTTAGAAGTCCTACTGTTTTCAATGTCACTGTCTTGCCGCCTGTGTTTGGACCAGTGATCACCAATAGATGAAATTCTTCTCCCAGCCAGATATTTGTTGGAACGACTTCACTAGGATTTAGTAATGGATGTCTGCCATTTTTGATGATTACTTTACCCTCTTGATTTAAAACAGGTTCGATGGCCTTCATGGATAAAGATAACTTCCCTTTTGCAAAAATAAAATCCAGTTCCTGTAATACGCTTTGGTTGCCCTTTATTTCTTCTCCTCTTTCAGCAATCATCGCAGAAATTTCCATCAAAATTCTTTCGATTTCTTTCTTTTCTTTGATTTTTAATTCCTTAAGCTGATTGTTTAACTCTACCACAGCCATAGGTTCAATAAACACTGTGGCACCACTGGAGGATTGATCGTGCACTAGCCCAGGAAAGTGACTTCTATATTCCTGTTTTACAGGCACCACAAATCTATCTTGTCTAATGGTGACAATAGCATCCTGCAGATACTTTTGATAGGAAGCAGAATTAATAATACTATTTAATTTATTTCTAATAGCATCGTTTTTGGAAGCGATCATTCTTCGAATATTTCTTAATTCTGAAGAAGCATGATCAGATATCTCAGTTTCACTTAGCACACATACTTCAATTTTTTCTTCTATTTCTCTGACAGTATTCAGGCTTTGTATTAAGCCTTGAATGATAGGGTATTCTACCTCTTGTCTATCATCTTCTTTTAAAAATTGCTTTAGTTTTCGAGCAACAGCTAATGTATCTCTTAGATATAAAAGCTGCCCTGGGTCCAGATAAGAACCAATCTCTGTTCTACGAACAAGATGAAGAATATCATGGATACCCCCAAGTGGAACATTTCCTCTTTTTATCAATATACTTTGAGCCTCGCTGGTCTCCTTCTGTAGTTGTTGTATTTTTTCAAGTTGATTGAAGGGTTTTAAGTTTTTTACTAAATCCTTACCCAATGAGGATGTACACCCCTCAACCAATTTTTCAATGATTTTTGTATATTCTAATACTCTTAAGCTTTTTTCGTTCATTTGTCTTCACCTCTTGAAGCATCTTTTTATTTGCTTATTTCCGATAATTATATTATATACTTTTCTATTGTATCAGATTATAAAATTAATTTAAAACCCTAAAATCCACTATTCGTGTTTTACATAGTGAGGAAAATTATGCCTTTCAACTAATACTAAAAAGAATGTAAAATTTCTATTATCATAAATAATACATCTTATGTTGAGGTTCAATCAAATTTCATTAGAAGTTCTAGAAAAACAAGGATATTTAAATACATCTTATGTTGAGGTTTAATTGCATGATGCTTAAAGCCTTCTTCGTGAAGAAACTGATTTAAATACATCCTATGTTGAGGTTCAATAAGTTAAAGTTAACATTAACATAATCATTAAAATTGATTTAAATACATCCTATGTTGAGGTTCAATGTAATGTAATTTGGTATAAAATTGTACCAAAAGTATATTTAAATACATCCTATGTTGAGGTTCAATTATGAAAAGGAGGAGTTTTAAAATGAAAAAATTGCAATTTAAATACATCCTATGTTGAGGTTCAATTATGAAAAGGAGGAGTTTTAAAATGAAAAAATTGCAATTTAAATACATCCTATGTTGAGGTTCAATTGATTCAGAAATGTTTTTTTACAGAAAAAAATATGGATTTAAATACATCCTATGTTGAGGTTCAATGCCTAGATACACCAACTTTTTTCCCCAATTCCTCTATTTAAATACATCCTATGTTGAGGTTCAATCAGCAGCTGTGGATCTGTTATGCTGCAACTTGATTAATTTAAATACATCCTATGTTGAGGTTCAATTTTGATCGTGGGAATAGTAATAAAATTTTCTTTTAGTTATTTAAATACATCCTATGTTGAGGTTCAATCCTGCTTCCTTGTAATTGTAGCTAGTCAATCCTATATATTTAAATACATCCTATGTTGAGGTTCAATATTTTGATGAAATCTTAGAAATGCTAGAAGATTATAATTTAAATACATCCTATGTTGAGGTTCAATTATTCCTTTAAGCACTTTATACAGGTGGCTAAATCAATTTAAATACATCCTATGTTGAGGTTCAATTACATATCCTTAATTTCGTCAGTGGCGTGTGCCATCATTTAAATACATCCTATGTTGAGGTTCAATATATTGGATTTTTCTATATTGGAGATTTTTTATTAATTTAAATACATCCTATGTTGAGGTTCAATATGGGAAGAACTAGAAAGAAAAGGTTTTGTTCTTCATTTAAATACATCCTATGTTGAGGTTCAATCATTGCAAGCAACTCATTCCAATCTTTTGATTTTTCGTCATAATCAAGCTAAATCAATAGTATAATAAATTTTTTACCAAGTCAATTTATTAAGAATATGAATTTTATACAAATACATCTATAACGATTTAAAACAGTGAATTAAATGCTATGAAATAAAAATGTTGCCTGGTAAAAGTACAAATACCATTTTTTTGAAATTTCTTATAATATGAGATCTTCCCCTGTATCATTTTGCTTGTTGCCTAATATTTCTTCTCCATATACATTGTTATTCATCAACTTTATGATACATACAAAATCCTCAGATTCATCTATTACTCTATTCAGTTCCTCTTTCAATAACATCAACTTCGATGGTGTTATATCCCCTCTGAAAACAGATTTTTGAAAGTGAGATAAATATTTTTTACATACTTTAAATACTTTATTGACTCGCTTAACATTGACATCATAAAAAAGAAAAGCATAATTGTAATTATAATTTTTTTTCATTTACATTTTCTCCTTTATATCAAAAGGTTTAAACTCTACATCCTCCAGTATAAACTTTATAAGCTTATAACAATCTAACTTTATCGCTGTCTTATAACTTACTTTCCTTTTAAGCTTCTGATGAAGAAATACACTCTCCAGTCTTTCCTCAAAAGCAGTGATAAATATTTTTCTCCCTTCTTCATTTAATAAGCAGTAGTTAACCTTTTTATCAAAATGCTTGCTTACTTGTATTTTCTTATTATTTACCAGATCAAAAATGGTTTTAAAGACCAGTACCGGTTTGAAAGTTTCACTTATATCTAAACTAAGAGAAAATCTACCCTCCGAAGGTGCATGTAAAAAACTGATTCTTTGGTCTAAATGAGTATTGTATATAGCTGTTATTGTTTTTGTATATAGTAATGAGTTTCCAAAGGACACCAAAGCATTGATTGGATTATCTGGAGGTCTTTTTACTCTTCTACTCATAACAAAATCTTCTAAAAGTATATGTTTGAATTCTCCATAGAATCTTTGCCATAGCTCTCCTTCTACCTGCATAATCTGTTGAATATTTTTAGATTTTTCCAAATTTCCTTGCATATCTTTTCTTATCCAATCAATAGTCCCTTTTACCTCTTTTTTATTGTGTTTATAATAATGATATAGAACCTCATACATGTTGTCCCCAATAGCCTTCACAATGCTCTTTGCTATAATTAATCTTTTCGTATGATAAGCTTCTACTTGTTTTATAAGAATTTTTCCACTATTGTACTGTTGTTTTGGATAAAAGGTACCACTATATCCC
Organism: Clostridium formicaceticum; assembly: GCF_001854185.1. Taxonomy (NCBI): domain Bacteria; kingdom Bacillati; phylum Bacillota; class Clostridia; order Peptostreptococcales; family Natronincolaceae; genus Andreesenella; species Andreesenella formicacetica. Next base: position 2,540,629 of record NZ_CP017603.1, on the reverse strand, counting down.
TCATAGTAATTAAAAAAGTGAATTACTACATTGTTTTGGGAAAGAAAATCCAATAACTTACTATTGATGCTCACTTCTGACATACAGTAAATTTCCTTTGTATTTTCTACAGGTATATAGACATTTTTATTATCCTTCCTAAAGCATAAGGAATTATCCTTTCTTGTTAATTCTCCCATAGACGTTATATATCTCGTACTTCCCATAGTCCCCTCCTATATATAACAGTATTCAAAGTATGAACACTTCTTGCATTTTGGTTTATTAATTACCTGTGGTGCTTCTTCCTCGATCAATAGCTTTTGAATATTCTTTGTTATCTCCTCTAATTCCGCTAATTTTTTGTCATCTAATTCTACAATAACGATGCTTTTACTCTTGTTTTTTTCAGTAAACTCTAATTTTCCTTTTCTCTCTATCCCCTTTTCTCTCAATATCTTTAAATAAAATAATGTTTGCCACTTAGTAGCCTCTATGTCAGCATCAGACTTTTTTACTTCCGTTAGATACTCTTGCGTAAGCTTGTCTATTTTTATATTGTCAATGCTTATCTCTGTAGACTTATTTTTTTCTTTTTTTATTTCATGAATAGCTTTGCCGATCCTTACATCCTCACTGTTATCCTCCAAGTTAATTCTATTTCCATGTAGCCAACACTGCCTTTTACAATGAAAATAATAATTCACCAACGTACCATTTACTCTCATAGTTCCTCCTATATAAAATCCCCAATACCCTTATCAAAATTTTCTCTATCAAATTTACCATCTACGAAATATCTTTCACCATCAGTAATATAATAAAGATCTCCAATTCTTTCCTGGTAAGTAAAATCATTTTTTTGTACTTTATATATAAAATGATTTAGACTGGCCGTTACTCTAGATAGCTTGATTTTTTTCTCCGCATACTCTAAATCATTATTCTTTAATAGAGTAATATACTCCTTCCAAACCTCTTCTCCATTTAAAATTTTATTATTTTCTAATTCAATCCTCCTGCTTAAGAATACACTATATCGATAATGCTCATCTATGAGTTTCATTCTTTCCTCAATTTTTTTAAAGTTTAGTCCCTTTATGTTGTCCTCAATAAAGCTATAAAAATTATTATCATTTAATTTATTTGCTTCTTTTTCTAGTTTTTGTAATACATCTTTATAAAAGACTCCGAAGTTTTTATCAATTAATATGTTTCTTATCTTCTCAGCGGTTAAGTTAATACTTTTCTCTTTCCTAACATCATTTTTATAAATTTTAGAGGCATCATCTAAATCAAAAAAATATACTTTGCAATTTTTCTTCATACAGGAACGATTAATCCTTCCTAAAAATTGTTCTTCAGCATCCAACATAGATATGTCCTTGTACCCCACATCCATATCAATATCTACACCTGCTTCTATCACTTGGGTAGCTACTAGGATAATATTTTTATTAGCCTTAACTTTTGCTATAATGGCATTTCTGTCTATGCTGTTGTCATCACCTGTAATAAGTTCTATTTCTTTTTTGTCTGCATCTTCTGATAGCTCATTTTCCTCTTTCAATTTCTTGAAAAATTTCATGGCACTTTTCTTTGTTATGAATTCTATCAAAATGTTACCTTCTGTTTTTTTCCCAGTTTCCAGCACATGTTTTAGAAGTCCTTCCATCGTATTTTCTTGAAGTTCTAATAAAGAAAAATCTAATTTCACTCTATCTTTGAATATTGAATTACTAAAGTACTTATCTCTATTCTCAACTAAATTAATGGTTTCTGTCTCTTCATCAATAAGTTTGTTTAAATCTGGTAGTGTGGCCGACATGATGATAAATTTTATATTTAGTGCCTCCGAATAGTATTTAAGAAATGTAATAATCTCTTTCCAAATCCTGTTTTTATAGCTTTGTATCTCATCTAAAATAATAATGCTATTTGCCAACTGATATAAGGGGAATAAATTGTCTTTTGAAGTTCCAAACAAATAATTAAATATACTAATATGAGTAGTTAAAATCATAGGATAATGTAAAAATTGCCTATCTAAAAAAGATATTTCATAGTCATCCTTCATTACGTCACTATCTTCATTTTCTGTTCTATTCTTGGTTTTTATAGGCACTACAGAGTTGATAATAGCTATATCTTTCATCGCAGCACTGTCTTCAAAAGTTTTCTTTAATGTATTCATATTTTGTTCAACAAGAGTATTAAAAGGATATACATAAAAAATTTTATTTATATCTGAAAGGTTTTCTATAAGCTTAAAGCTTAAATTAAACCCAACATTGCTTTTACCGCTTCCCGTAGGAGCTTCCAAATAAAATATGTTTTTTTCAATATTTTTCAGCAAGTTTTTCTCTGCCTCAAGAAACAATTCATTTCTCAATATATTAATGTCCTGTATACCATTAAAATCATTCGTTTTGCCATAACTTTCTTTCTCATATGTACGTATGCCTTTACATATTTCTGTGTTCTTATAAACCTGATAGAAATGATTTATATTCTCTATTTCTCCAAAATCTTTAATTTCTCTTTGATTTTTAAATTCAGACGTAGCATAATAATCACAAGCCAGTAGTAAAGATGCTACGAATCTTTGATATATGTAGAAATATATGGATATTCCTCTTTGTTTCTTTTCTTTATCCTTCAAGCTTTTTTCGACATTAGAAAAAATTCTATTTAGTAGATTCTTGTTATGATTAAATATTATAGGCACTTGATAAATTTCATTAAACATGGAAAGTTCTTCTGTATATAATCTCCAGCCTTCTCCATCTTTTTCTAATAATTTAGATTTAAATTCACCAAAACTATCAAAACCTCCGTGATGTTTTGATATGGCGTAAGCGTTCAATAACATTACTATAGCCAATATACTTCTATCATCTTTATTTTCTTGTTCTTTAATCCTGTTAAAGTAGTGATTTAGATATATTATGGAGGAAAGCATCGAGTGATTAGAATTGTTGAAATCTAGTCCTTTTTTTCCTTTAAATTCTTTATTATTCATCCTGTTGTATTGAAAATTGCAGTTAATCTTACCTAGATCATGCATATATATTGTATTAAATAGCATCTCTCTATATAGCAATTTTCCTTGTGTGCTCATCTCTTTACATATATTTTTTTCAAAATTTAATAAAACTGAGTGAAGTTGTTTTACCTCAATAATTTTATACAAATACTTAATGGCTAATTCGACATGTTCCTTTAATATTTCTTTTCTTTCCTTCATCACATGGGCATATATTTTTTCATTATTCACAATTAATTCTTCCAATTGAAATTTTTCCACATCATTAAAATACATAACTACCTCCTTATGATTAAAGAATAGGAGGGTTGCCCCTCCTGTTTTTAAAAGAAAAATATTATATTACCATCACACTCATAAACTAAGGAATTTTTAATAGGTACTAACGGTGAATTCGTGTATATGAATGATTGCACTTCATATTTATTAGTAGTTTCTTCTAACATTACTGGCAACATTTCTTCATATTTATAGATGGGAACATATACAGTATCTGTGTCAAAAGGGTCGTCTTCAAAGGGTTGAAGTTCAAAAAAGTCTTTTAGAAATAGACTATCTATCTTATTGGTATTTGTTATAAGCTCAATATTGTCAATAATTTGTACATCAGTAATATTGGCTATATGATCATTTTTTCCTAAATAGGGTATGTATTGAAATCTCCTCTTCATGATCCTATCTGCTAACTCATTTTCCACTTCTTCTTCAATAAGAATATATATATCCCATTTGGGCTCCTCCAGCCATTGTTCTTTTACAATGAGATTCCCCCCCTGCTCCCTTGAAGCATATCCTACAGAATTATTAAAAGACTGAATTTTTTTTTGAATATACCCTTTATTATTTCTAGGAACTACCCCTATCTTAATTGCTTTAAGTTTTTCATAAAATTCAGGGTATACTGACTTTTCCTCATGTTTCTGCTGATTATATCCTTTGTAACCAAGAATAGCCCCTAGTATGCCTAATAAAGCAACTTTGTGAATATTGCCATAAGTAAAGTAGTAATAGGTATTTACATCTGGTTTCTTAAAAAAAGCCGTTTTTCCACTTAGAGTAAATTTTAAAGCTCTCATCCTTACACCTCTTTTTGGGTAAAAATATTGAATTTTTTAGCTCCTTCTATCTTTTCTTCTAGTTGAGTAGTATAAGGATTATAATAAATTTCTATATTATTAATTTTGTCTTGTAGTTCATTGAGAAGTTCATCACATTTTAAGATTATTGTATTTTTTTCCTCTCCTTTTTCAAAACCTACATATTGAGACAGGTCTGGAAGGTATAAATCCCTTTCTGTTTCTACAAATAGAGCAAATTCATTTTCACATCCTATTTTAGCATTTGTACTAAAGGATGTAGCTGCCACTAGAGAAGCCTTTTTAAATTTTTTATAGTCTTCTTCTGTATACCCATCGGTTACTCCTAGTACTTTAAATTCATCATATGCAGCTGGATTAATAGTAAAGGGGTAAAAATAATGAGCTTCATTACTAACGATTTTGGTTCCTAAAGTAGATGCTTTGGCTTCTTCTTGGTCTTCTTCCTTTTTTGCACCACTGTTAATTTCTTTTTTCTTATCATCTCTAAAAGGAGACAGTATTTGTTGTTCTTCCGCTTGGCTTCCATCATATTTATTAAAACCTTGTCCAACCTGAACCGCTCCAGTTATAGATATATTTTTATCAGAGTTCGATGGTGTAAACGTAGCGCCATAGTTTTTTACATCAATGCAACAAAATAAGTTTTTCAATATTTTACCATTATCGATTTCTTCCTTTAAGTCTTTAGTGTCAAATAAAAATTCATATCTTTCCTTCAAAGACCTTGGTATAAGCTCCGTTTCACCTTTTTTATTTTCAGATAATCGAAGAGACTTTATATATAAAACCTTTTCCCCTTGTTGCTCCCACATTTTTTTTAAAGGATATTTAAATGCTTTATCACTACCAAATACATCTCCACTGGAAGTTGTTTTTGGATAGCCTGTAAAATCAGCATTCCAATTACTCATCCTTGAAACAATCCCTAAAACCCCATAAACTCTTTTATTCATTTTCACTTTCCTCCCTTATCGGATTTTTCATAGAGTAAGTTACTATGTAAATATCCAGCTATAATTAAATCCTCCATAATCTTTCCCTCTGGTACATAGGAAGAGACCATAGCAAATAGATTATTAAATCTATTTGTAGCAGTATTAATTGTATAATTATATTTTTTATAAAGCTTTCTCAATTCTTCTTTTATTTTTTCATTAGTTTTTGCATTAATCATAGGGTTTGCCAGGGAATGCATCTTTGTTTTGGTTTTGCTTAATGAAATAAAATAGCTAGTTAGTTGTCCTACTGCGAAATAATACTCTGTATCACTTGCTATTGTTTCAGTTCCGCTTTTATTAGTAATTTTAGCTCTTAATGTATCTTTAACATCTACCAAAATATCAGCCATATTATCTCCCCCTTCAAAGTATTTTTTTAGTCCACATCTTAAATTAAATTGCTCACCAGCTTTCGTCAAGTATCCCTTATATATAGAACCTTTTATTAAATCTAAACTACTTTGCTTAAGAATTTTCCACGCATTGCTGTCATTGCCTTTATAAAACCAAGTAAATAAAGTAGTTCTAGATATCAGTAGGTTTCTTTTTAAAGCACTATCATGAATCCTTATATCCTTTGCATCTGTAAAGTAATTAGTTGTTAAGCATTTATTGAAAAAAACATCATTAATGATATTTTTTAATGTGGACAATTTATGTATCGTACTGTACTCTAGTTTTGGCTTTTCAAGCTGCAAAGTATTTTCTAGACTTAATGGAGAAATCTGGGCTTCGTAAAGGCCTATAGTGTCAAAGTCATGGATTTCAATTTCTTTTCCTTTTTTTATTCTTAAATAATAGCCACAAAAATCTTCTTCTGGTGTTTCATCATTTTTATAAGATTCTATTTGATTTGCTCCTATATAAATATTCGTTTTATTCAGTGCTGCCTGATTGGCTAAATAATCAAAAAATTTTTTTTGTATTAATACTTCTTCCTCAGAAATTAAATAGGGGACTGTAGCTTTCCTACTTTTATTTTCTAGATAGGGTTTTTTGCTATTTAGTCCCATATTATCATTGGGTAAGCCATAAATTTTGTTATCTATCGTCTCATTATAATCAGTACTGTTATAGATATTGGCTAATATATAACGTTCACTTTCATTTTTATAAATCGCTAGATCAAATTTGAAAAAAATTTTTAGATAAGATTTATCCTTACTATCAGGATCTATTAAGTTGAAAATATTATTTTTAATCCAATCTTCAATTCTTTCTACTTGAGCTTTATTAGGTTTTCCATATTTTTTTTCAAGAGACTCATATAGTTTTTTTGATTTTGACTTAGTATATTTAATTAGAGGATTCTTCAAAATGTCATAGTATTTTTCTATAACTTCATTGGTGATTTTACCATTATGAATATTTTCCTTTTTCACGAAGAAGGTTAAGTAATTATTGCTATGTATATTTTTATCACTTATAGCTTTATTGGATTCTAAGTACCTACTCATATAATCTGCCTTGCAAATAAAGTCAAAGTGTGGATTAGAACTGTCTACTTCCCTTGTTTTTTTATCCTGTTTAATATATACTTTATCTAAGATATGGAATTTATCTTGGTTTGTATCAATAATGATGTATTCTCCATCAGCAGGCGTATATGCATCGGTTATAATTTGATCTCCTTGGTCTTTATACTTTTTTTTAAAAATTTGTATTACATCGGATAACAATTTTTCACCCCCTACTTAAAAGACTGGTAGTTCATAAAGCCATAGCCGCGCCCATTAATCTCTCCAACCCCCGTACCTAATGCTAAGTACGCTAGATTTTGAGCAATTTCATTTTCAGCAATATACAATGTTAGCTTGTCTCCTAAAAAATTTACATTTTTATAGGAAGAAGCAATAGGTTTTTGATTATTGAACTCTATTCTACTGAACAGTTCAAAATCTTCGCTAATTTCCGTATCAAAATAATCATTATATTTTTTGATAATATTTTCTCTTAATCTCTTTTCAAATGATTCTAAGGACAGACGTCCCTTCCAATAACCCTCATCTGTCTTTATAATGACAGGTGTTATGCTGTATATTTTTTCTATAGGCTTTTTTCTTAATATATTACACTCTAAGGTCAACCCTTTCATATGTTCTGTGTATTCATTAGCAAGATTCTTTTTAAAGTATTTCGCTAACATCTCATCTACAGTTCGAATCTTTATAGAATAAATATTACCTACTTTGTAGATACCGTCTCTCTCTAACTTATATAGAGAATTAAAGGTATAATTTTTGAATGTGTTGCTATTATGAAAATTTCGAAATTCATCTGTAGCAGTCAAACATTTATCTATCATTTCTCCTATTCGCTCTAAGGCTTCTTTTTTATCTATACTTTTCAGTAAAAAGATTTTTAACCTCAATTCATATACTTTCACTTTTTCACCTCCTTGCCGAAATATGTTGTAAAATAATTCCATATGTATAAATTATAATGCTATTGTAATAAAATGTCAATAATTAGTATGAATAATTTTAACATTTATCAATGAATTTACATCCTTTCGCTAGTAAAGACTAAAATATAAAATTTTTAGCCTTTTACTAATACATCCTATGTTGTGGTTAAAGTTAAAAATAATTTTGACATTAATCAAATTTAAATACATCCTATGTTATAGTTAATATGAATTTAGAAACCATACTAGACCTTGAAACAATGTTTAAGTGCACTCTGCCTTAAGCCTTCCTTATTAATATATTATATATACTTTTTAGTGAATTATACAAGAGGTCATATATCCTATATCATTTAGTAAAACCCAAATAAAGATACGATGCTTCATCGTATCCTTATCATCATACTATTTACACACTACTAATTCAAGTAACTCTTATTATGTACCCCCCACTCCTTCAACTTCTCATGGGTACCTATCCATACAGGGGTATTGAGTTTCACCAGCTCGAATAATTCTTCTACATCAGAATTAATCATTCGAACACACCCCATGGAAGCATCTGTGCCGATGGACTTTGGCTGATTATTGCCATGTATGCCATAGGAGCCTCCACCCTTTAGGCTGAGTCCCATCCATCGATAACCTAAAGGATTTTTAGGAGAGCCTCCTGCTACAGGTGCAGCTATTCCAGCACCTCCCCATCTTGGATTTTTTATTCTATTTACAATCGTATATTTTCCTTCAGGGGTGTAAGAGGGGTCCTTTCCTTGGGCGATGGGATATTTTTTAATCACTTGTGTACCTTTATAGAAGGTCAGGATTCTCTTGGTTTTATTAATAGCTATCCACTCCTGTTCAGTAGGAGGACTTGTGATGACATCTGCATATTGGTAGTCTGCATCTTGAAGCCTTTTTTCTAAAGCTCTATAGGATATTTCACCAAATTTCCCATCTACCATCAGATTATGTTCACTTTGAAAACGCAAAACCGCATTTCTCATATTGATTTCTTTGTCAGCATAATCTTCTTTGTAATAACCCATTTCTTTAAGGGCTACTGGATAATCTATTTTTTCTACTTCTGCTTCTTCTATTTCTTCTTTTTCTTCTATTTCTATCTCTTCTGGCACTTCTACTTCCACTGACTCTACCGGCTCTTCTGCCTTTTCTTCTGTTACTTCTAGCATTTCTTCTAGTATTTCTTCTGCCGGTATAAGGTCATATTCCTCTTGGATGACGATATCCTCCTCCATTTCTATAGCATAATTTTCTGCGGTGACTGCCGGGGCCAACATGGTGGTGGCAATACATAGTGATAAAATTTCCGCTAACATGTTTTTCACCTCCCTACCTTTCATTTTTATTGCAGCTTTAATTCTTTTATTCCTAGTTTTTTAGACAAGTTGTATTTTTGACAAAAAACTTAAATTTGTCTTTATTCACCAGGAGAATGGGATATAATTATTAATAAATATCCTGTTTATGGGAGGAAGTCTATGAATACACTAGAAGCTCAAAAAGTATATAGCGAGTTACATATGATTCTCTTAGAAAAAAGCTTTTTAGAAGAACACCCATTGAAAAAAAACACCATAAAAAAACACCTTGAAAGCACTTATTTTTTTCATCATCTTCATGAAATATTAGAGGAAGGCGACTATAGCTGTACCGCAGTATTTACGCTATGTAAAGATATGCTGGAGGCTTTATGGGAAAAAAGCATGCCTACCAATCCCCTTCACTATCTTTATCAATTTTCCCTCAGCCTTTCCTTCCCTGACTCTGTAGAAATTCAGTTAAATCCAGAGCTGGACTTAGGCTGCTACTTATATCTTAAAGCATTGAGGGTTATTTCGCAATACGAAAAATTGTTTCATAAAGGCACCTTTGAAAGTGATTTTCCCCTTAATCTGTTGACTGAAGAAGAAGAGCATCCACTGATGAATCTTCAGGAGTACAGGTCTTTTCTTCATGCTTTTTACAATGAATATATTTATGAAATGATGAAACTAAACTATGAAGTTGTTGGTCACAACACATTGGCTCATATATGTGGTGTTCACTATCTTGCTGTATTTATTGCTAAACAGTTGCTTGAAAAAGGTACACCTTTAGATTTAGGCAGAGTATCCGGTGCGGCGGCGGGACATGATATTGGAAAGTTTGGCTGTAGAAGCCTTGAATCCAAGCGTGTAGCCTACCTTCATTATTATTATACGGATCAATGGTTTAAGCGTCATAACATACCCTATATTGGACATATTGCTTTAAACCACTCTGTATGGGACTTGGAACTGGAAAATTTATCTATAGAATCACTTCTTTTAATCTATAGTGACTTCAGAGTAAAAAATATCACTACTGAAAGTGGCAGTCAAGAAATGAAGATGATTTCTTTGAAGGATGCCTTCGAAACCATATTGGAGAAACTAGATAATGTGGATGAAAGCAAAGAAAAAAGATATCGTCGCGTTTATATGAAATTAAAAGATTTTGAAGATGCTTTAGTTGACATGGGAATCCATATTGATCCTGCTGCAGAAATAAAAAATAATCTGCAGGAGGAAAAGAAGTATTATGCCATTATGCAAGGAAAGAAAATCACCAACCACTTAAAATATATTGCGATTCGTCATAATATCAATCTAATGTATAAGTTGCGTGATGAAACCTCTCTAAATGAGATTATAGAAATTGCCAGGGCTGAACAGGATGCTAAAATTATTAGGGAATATTTGGACATATTTCAAGAATATTCTACCTATTTGACTCAAAAACAGAAAATCATTGCCATGAAATTTTTATACGAAAATCTAGTGCATCCTGAAGAAGATATCCGTAAACAATGCGCTTACATTATAGGTGCTATGATTGCTATCTTTGATGAAAGCTATCGTAAAGAAATTCCTGAGGGGCTGTCTATCGTAGAGCCTGAAATAACCAGCAGCGAGATTTTACATCAATATATAAAGCTCTTTTTATACCCTGATCACAAGGTTATTCCTTTGCACCGCAGCTGGATCAGATACAGCATAAGTACTTTATTAACTTCTCTATTCAACAAATCTTCCTATCATCAAGTTGAAGACTATAGAAAAGTACTGTTGAAATACTATGAAAACATCGCCAGCCTCGAGGATGAGATAGAAATTGTTTTAATGGAAGCGTTGAAATATGTTCCTTTATCGCCTGATTCTTCTGCTTTAACCACTGCAATAGACTATGTAATGCAGATTCTCAAAAGTAAACATAAGAGCATAAGAGTTTCAGCTTTGGATACCTTAAATCACCTGCTTCAATATATCACCAAAGAATCAGAAACCTATAGGATGATAGAGAAATTTTTATCTGAAGTGAAATATGCTTCTCTTCCAGCAGAAAATTTCTTGTATTATAAGTTAGCAAAAAACCTCTCTTTAGATGACAACATTATAGAAAATATCTATGATTTTTATCATCAGGATATCAGCAAAATCTCCGATATGTTTTTAAACAACTTAAAAACTGAAACCGACTGGATGATAAAAAAGTTTCATGTTGAACTCTTGACAGAATATACCCTTAAGGATGCCATCATTGATAAGCTCTATATTGCTATGCACTTTTGTAATCTATTGAAGGTAAGTGCTATGGAAACTGTAAGATGCCAAGCAGGTGAAGCAGTGGTGAAGATTTTCCATCACCTTCCTATCGAGCAGAGAAATGATATTGCCATCGAATTGCTTCGTACTCTTGAGATTGAAGGTGCCCGATTTACTAAATATATACCCAATTTTTTAGGACAAATTATTATTTATCTCAAGCCTATGGAATTAGATGAAATCATCGAAGATGTCATTGAAAAAATTAAACATGCAGATACACAGATCAACTCTCTATTATTAAAAACTATTGGTGTTTTTATTGCCAATTATCCAAAATACAAGGAAATTTTCAAAGAAAACAAAGAAGTCTATAATAAACGATTAGCAAAATTGTTAGGAATTTTGTTAAATGGTTTAGTGCATCACAATCTTCAAATCAAACAAGTTTCCTTTAGTGTTATTGGTAAAGATGTTTTTGGTGCAGATTCTTTAACCTTAGAAGAAAAACACCATATATTTCAGCTGGTGGCAAAGAAAATCCTAACGCTGTTAACAGATGCTGAAGAAAGTGAGCTGCTATTTCTTACAAATTCAGCAGGTTTAAATCATATTTATCGTTTTATTTCAGACTATAGGTTTTTATATAAAGACATCGAGGTAAAAACTGGTGCTAAAGTAGCTTTCTTCCCTGGCTCCTTCGACCCCTTCACTTTAGGTCACAAAGAAGTTGCGAAGGCCATAAGAGATTTGGGCTTTGAAGTTTATCTTTCCGTAGATGAATTTTCATGGTCAAAACGTACACAGCCTAGTATGATAAGAAAAAATATTATTCACATGTCTATTGCAGATGAAATGAATGTATATATTTATCCAGAGGATTTTCCTGTTAATCTTGCAAATCCAGAAGACTTATATCACTTAAGAAGTAACTTCTACCCTTCTGAAGTGTATATTGTTGTAGGCAGTGATGTTATCCTAAACGCTTCTGCCTATAAGCATGCTAAAGTTGAAAACAGTGTTGTTACTTTTCCCCATATTGTTTTCGAGAGACGAAGTGAGGATTTTCAAGATGAAAAGGTTTTAGACCTAGAAAAGGCTTTGGAAAATATACAGCAACCAGTAATTAAATTAAATTTACCTCCACAGTATGAGGATATTAGTTCCACGCAAATTAGAAATTATATTGACGAAAATAGAGATATCTCCAACTTAATTGATCCACTTTCACAAAAATATATCTATAGGAACAATTTATACAGAAGAGAACCACAATATAAATCGCTGATACAAACTGTTTCCATCGACATTGATGTTAGACATAACTTCAACTATGAATTAATCAATACCCTTGCCTCTAGTTTTCACGGAAACTATCACCAGGCTTTTAGCAGTATTGAGAAAATAAGTCAAGAATTCAATGCGCATATTGTTTTAATTCGTGATGTAAAAGAAAACGGAAAAATTCTAGGTTATTCTTTGTTTCACTGGGTTCCCTCTGATTTAATTTATCAGGAATTTAAGGATAGCCATATCTCACAATGTATTCGTGAAAATTATACCGGAAGAATTATACGAATCGATGGGATTTTTGTCCGGCAAGATAGCAAACAAAATAACTTATATCAAATTATTTTATCTGAAACAATGGCCTATTGCCTAAAGAATGATTATGGCTATGGTATTTTTGCCAATAAGATAGAAACCCCTACTTCCCCTGAGTTGCTTGAGGTTTTAAAACGCAGTGGATTTCAAGAGCTTCCCTTTTCTCAAGGAAGTCAACCAGTTTTAGCTGTAAATATGACAAATCCCTGCACCTTAAGTTTTGATATTCAAACCATGATTAAAGAGCCCTTCAGAAGCAATGAAAACGTAAAGGCTATTATTGCTTCTACCCGTAAAAGGCTGCAAGAAGCTCTTGTAAATCTTTATCCAGGCCACTTGGTACTTTCTCTTGACAGGGATCTAGTAGAGGAAGCCCTTGTGAAAAAAATATGTCGTGAAAATGAAGTACCTCCGGTACCCCTTTATCCAAGAAGCCTAGGTCCTTCTATGTGTGTTCCTTTTGGTAATATATTGAATAGAGCCATTGTACCAAATACTGTGACGAAAACTCTTCATACAGAAAAGATGTTTAATCCTGATATGAAAAAATTTACCATCGGTCCCTTCCCCTATTACTTAGATCTAGTGAAACAAGCTAGAATGATACATTCCTTTAAAAGACCGGTGATTCTTGTAGATGACCTGCTTAATAAAGGTTATCGCATGAAGGTATTAGATCCAATATTAAAAAAAGAAAATATCCATGTTAAGAAAATTATTGTAGGCATGCTGTCAGGCCAAGGGAAAGAGTTAATGGAAATCCAAAATAGAAGTGTCGATAGCCCCTATTTTATTCCTAAATTGCGATTGTGGTTTAATGAGGCACTGTTCTACCCCTTTATAGGCGGAGATACTTTATGGAGAGGTGTCTATCCCAAAAAGAACTTACTCCCCTCTATTAATTTTATTTTGCCCTATACCTCCCTTACTTTTATAAAGGATGTCAGTGACACAAGCCTTTACAATTTTTCTTTAGCATGCATCAATAACGCTCTTGATATATTAAGGGTACTGGAGAATACTTATCAAAAAATAAACGAAAGAAAGTTAACCCTATCTCTATTAGGAGAAGTATTTTTATATCCTCGCTCTCCTGATTTAGGAAAAAACAGGTGTTATGATTTTAATGTGCATCCTTCTGTACACCTTGAAAAAGATTTAGAATTATTAAAGCGTTTAGAATACAGTTTCACTACATCCTATAAAGGGAGATGATCTATTGTATTATTACAAGTGCTTAGATAAATTATTGTTGTCATCTCATGAATATACGACACTTCAACCAGCAGATGAAAGCGAAGTGAAGCAGTATCCTGGAATCCTCTACTATCTATACGCCATGGACCCCTTCACCACTAGAAAGTCCTTCTCTATTTCCGATGCTTCTCTGCTTTATTTAAAAGAAGAAGGGCTCCATCTGCTACAATTTCATCAACAGCAGGAAGAAGCCCTTCCCAGCTGGTTACTTAAAAAAATAGAGGAAAGAAAAGTGATGGGAATAAACACTGCCTTTCCCAACTGGCGGGTAATGCTTCATCATCAACCTCCTCAAAAGTGGAGAATACATATTGCAGGATTAGGAGATGTGGGGGGAACACTGCTTACTGGTCTTCGGCTATTAGGAGGTGCTTACATTGATGCCATCGGTATTTACGATAAAGCATCGGATAAATTAAAGCGTTGGTGCTATGAGGTCAATCAGGTATATTCCTCAGGAAATCATTGTTTTCCCGAGATAGATGCTATTACAGAGGATGAGATGTTTCGCTGTGATATGTTTGTATTCTGCATTGCTAAAGCTGTTCCCCCTATTGGTGAAGAAGCAAAAGATGTTCGTATGATTCAATTTGAAGAAAATGCAAAGATCATAAGAACCTTTGCTAAAAGGGCTCGAACTGCTGGTTTTAAGGGGATTTTTGCTGTTGTTTCTGACCCCGTGGATCTCCTCTGTAAAGTAGTACTTGATGCTAGCAATACAGACGAATTGGAGAACTATGATTTTCAAGGTCTAGCTCCTGAACAAATCAGAGGCTATGGCCTCGGAGTGATGTATGCCCGTGCTCTTTATTTTGCAAAAGAAAATCCCAAAACCTCCCATTTTATGGAGGAAGGAAGAGCTTTTGGACCCCATGGAGAGGATCTTATCATCGCTGATAGCATTGAAAACTATAATGAAAGCCTTTCCCTTTACCTAACCAATAAGGCTAAAACTGCCAACCTAGAAATAAGAGACCTAGGCTTTAAACCTTATATTGCCCCTGCCTTATCTTCTGGTAGTCTGTCTATTTTAGCCACAATTAAAGGTGATTGGCATTATAGTGCTACCTATATAGGAGGTGTTTATATGGGCTCAAGAAATCGTTTAAATTCCTCTGGCGTGGAAATAGAGAGATTATCTCTGCCAGATTTGTTGTTCAATAGACTGAAAAACACTTATGATAACCTGAGGAACGTCCTATGATTTACTTAATCATACCCGGTGAGGTTTCTGAACAGTTATCAAATATGGCGGAGGCTGCCACAAAAGGGATGCAAGTGAAATTAATTAGAGAACACCAAGACTTACCTAACCTAGCAAAGAAAAAAATCCTCTTTGCCGTTGAGTTAGATAAATCAGGTATCAATATACCTCTATTTAAGATACTTTCTTCCCTTCATCATCGTGGGTGTGATGCTTTAGCAAATACCTCAGCCGCTTTGCTGGTTCATAGTGCTACTGAACTATATACAAAAAATATTGCAAAGTCTATTGTTTTTAAAACCAACCAATTAGGTTGTAGTTTTATGGGTCATCCATTGGTGGAGGCCACCGCAACCTTAAATAATTTTCTTACATGGCAAAAGAGCCTTAAAAAATCCCTAGAGACCATTGCTTTAGAACTATCTTTTACTTTAGGTCAAAGGCTTATCAACTATAAGCCCACCCTCATTAAAAAACCTAAAATCTTAGCGCTTCATGCCAGCTCTAAGAGCACCTCCAATACCTTAATGCTATGGCATATGGTAAAAGAACATTTAACCGACTGTGAGATTGAAGAGTTCCATGTAGAAAATGGTACTGTTCTAGACTGCGTTGGCTGCCCCTATAATACCTGTATGCACTTTGGGCTAAATAGCAGCTGTTTTTACGGAGGAATTATGATTAAAGAAATTCTTCCTGCCATTGAAAAATCTGATGCCATCCTATGGATCTGCCCTAATTATAACGATGCAATTTCAGCAAATCTCATGGCGGTCGTTAATCGGCTTACAGCCCTCTATAGAAAAATAAGCTTTTATGATAAAACCATCTTTGCTATCATTGTATCAGGAAATTCTGGCGGCGATGTTGTAGCGGAGCAATTGATTGATGCCCTCACCATCAATAAGGGTTTTAGGCTTCCTCCCAATTTCGCCATGATAGAAACTGCAAATGATCCAAAAGCTATATTAAAGGTTGAAGATATTGAAAGCAAAGCTATGAGATTTGCAATGCATGTTCTTTCCAATATAAAAACCTATGACTAATCTCATAGGTTTTCTTTTTGTTGTAGCGTATCAAAGCCCTTTGCAGCATTATAAGAACTTCTTACAAAAGGTCCACTTTCTACAAACTTTATTCCTCTTTTTTCAGCTTCTTCTTTATAATATTGAAACTTTTCTGGTGTAACATACTCCTGCACAGGAAGATGTTCTCTCGTAGGTCGTAAATATTGACCAAAAGTCAATATATCACATTGAATGTTGACTAAATCCTCTACAAGTTCCATAACCTCTTCATCTTTTTCTCCGAGTCCTAACATAATACCTGTCTTTGTAAGAATAGATGTATCCTTTGCTTTTACCCTTTGCAAAAGTTCCAGGGAACGATGATATTGAGCTTGTGGTCTCACCACACTATATAAAGGGGCTACAGTCTCTAAATTGTGATTGATAATTTCTGGCTTAGCATCTATTATTTTTTGTATGGAAGCTTCTTTTCCAGTAAAGTCTGGAACCAATACTTCGATGCTAACTTTAGGATTATAGTTTCGTACTTCTTTAATCGTATTTACAAAATGTCCTGCTCCACCGTCCTCTAAGTCATCCCTTGTTACAGAAGTAATTACTGCATGCTTTAACCCTAGTTTTTTTATAGCTTTAGCAACGTTTTTTGGCTCCTCTGGGTCTGGGCTACTGGGCTCACCTTTTGTAACAGCACAAAACTTGCACTGTCTTGTACATACATCTCCTAAAATCATAAAGGTTGCAGTTTTATTTTTAAAACATTCGCCAATATTAGGACACTTTGCTTCTTGACAGACGGTATTTAAAGATAAAGATACTAACATTTCTTCCATTTTGTTTAAGCTCTGCTTTTCTGGAAGCTTTCGTATGAGCCACTCGGGTTTTTTATTTACCATAACAATCCCTCACTTCATTTAATGTTGTCTCCACCAGTTCTACATCAAAAATTTTCTCAAAACTCTTTTTCACTTCCTCTATAACCTCAGTATATTTCACCTTCTGATTTATCTTGTTAATAGAAGTTACGCCAAACTCTCTGATACCGCAGGGATTGATGAGATGAAAATCTTCTAGATTGGTATGGTGATTTAAAGCAAAACCATGCATTGCAACCCATTTTTTTAATCGAATACCAATCGCACAAATTTTTTCATTCTCTACCCATACGCCTATATACTTGTCTTTTCTACCAGCGGATATCCCAAAGGTTTTTAAAGAATCGATAATGGTTTCCTCTATTTGATGCACATACCAATGCAGGTCTTTTTTAAAGGCCTTTAAGTCTAGTATTGGATATCCCACAACTTGTCCTAAACCATGATAGGTGATTTTTCCTCCACGATCGCTTTCGTAAATCTCTATGCCCCTTTCTCTAATCTCTTCAGTAGAATATAAAAAGTCCTTATAAGTGCCACTTTTTCCAATTGTAAATACAGGAGGATGTTCCACCAGCAAAAAAACACCTATTAAGGCTTCGTTATCAAGGACATAGTTTAATAACTCCTTTTGTAACTCATAAGCCTCACCATATCTTATTCGGCCTAAGTTCATCACTAAAACCTTCTTCACCTTGTCCCTCTCCCCTTATTTATGTAGTTTCGCTACGTTTTTTATCCAAAAACGAAACCGTAGCCCGTAGGTATTAAAATTCATAGACATATGCTTTAAAAATCAAATTTTCATATATACTTCCTCCAAAACCGCCGGTTGCAAATGTAGCTCTTAGTATAGGCGTACATCTAAAAGAAAACGTTTTTTTGTAATTTTTAGGATGAATACCCCATCATTTGGACAAAATCTTCAATAACTTCTAATTTTTCCTTATAATTACCTTCATATAAAGGCAGACATTTTTTTGCATTTTGCTGACCACTGAGTAATTTAGATGCAAAAGCGATACAGGTGACTTCTCCACATCGCCTACAGTTTAGCTTTGGTAAATAGCTATAGATTTCAATGGCAGTAGGCTTTGAGCGCATTTCATCTAAAGGCTCTATTTGGTCTTTTTTTTCATGTGTCTCATTGATGATGTCTTTAATATAGTCGATAATCTCGTAAGCATCTGTCTCATTAACCGCTTTAGCTACTGCTAGTTTATCTCTATATAAAGTGATAATTCTAAATTCTTTTCTTAAAGTTAGGCTAGGTATATTTTTATTATAGATAACATCCTTTAAGGCACCGTTTATGTAAGGAAATATTTCTCCAATATCTCTGCTAAACTTTGCTTTGAACCTGACTTTAGAACTATCGGCAACACAAGATTGTATATAAGTAATAGTAATATCATCTAAATACATTGTTTTTCCCCCTAACACTTTAACGTATCTACTAATAACTTATCTTTTTTTTAATGTTTTGTCAATATTTTAACCTATTTAGTGGAAAACTTCCATTGACGCTATCTCCTTAATTATGATATGATTTTAACAAGGATACATAGCATCTTCACAAGTTTTCAAAAGAAATGGAGGATTGTAAAATGTGTGAATCAGCTGCTTATTTAATTACCGATAAGGGCGAACAAAAAATAATGGAAAATGTTGTCTATATGAAACCTGAGAATGGCAAAGTATATTTAGCAGATCTTCTAGGGGAACAAAAGATCGTAGAGGGTATTGTAAAAGAGATCAAATTAATCGAACATAAAATTATCATCGCAGAGAAGTAAAATATTCAACGTCGGGGGATTAAAAGATGATTATTGCGGTAATAGACGGTATGGGGGGAGGAATTGGCGGTCAAATTGTCAACCATTTGAGACAAGAACTTCCTTCTCATTTTGAGATTTATGGGTTAGGGACAAACGCTACAGCTACTTCTCTTATGTTGAAAAACCATGCTAACAAAGGTGCTACTGGTGAAAGTGCTATTTTGATATCTACCAGAAAAGCTAATGTTATTATTGGACCTCTTTCCATCGTTATTCCTAATTCTATGATGGGAGAAGTTACCGATAAAATAGCAACCGCCATTGCTGATGCTGATGCCTTTAAGATACTACTTCCAATTGTGCCAGAAAATTTTGAGTTAGTAGGTTTAGAAAATAAACCTTTAATGCTTTTAATTAAGGATGCTATTAAACGCTTAAAAAAAGAGTTTAATATTAAATAAAATTACGGGAGGCTATATTATGTGTTGTAACGATAACAACCACACACACGAACATCATCATGAGCATACACATACCCATTCTCATGACCATCACCACGACCATGATCATCACCATCATCATGATGGATGCTGCTCAGATGACAGTCACTTAAGTCAAGATGAAAAGACTTTAAGAGTATTATTGGTTCACTGGATTAACCATAACAGA
This sequence comes from Clostridium formicaceticum, assembly GCF_001854185.1. Taxonomy (NCBI): domain Bacteria; kingdom Bacillati; phylum Bacillota; class Clostridia; order Peptostreptococcales; family Natronincolaceae; genus Andreesenella; species Andreesenella formicacetica. The sequence continues at coordinate 2,521,102 of NZ_CP017603.1, read as the reverse complement.
ACCCATCAAGATAGCTTTTTAGAATGGGTGGATAAGGCTAAAAATATGGAAAAAGAAGAAGTTGCAGTTCATATTCAAAAAGCAGTAGAATTTATGGAAAAAGCAAATGAAATGCTGATAGAAGCGAAAAAACATATGTAGGGATCTCCCTACATATGTTTTTTTACTTATACTGACCATGAAATGGTTGTTTTTCATATAACCCCTTCCAGGATGGCAAGACACCATGTCCTTTAAAGGTATCAACTGCTGCTTCCCCCACCACGGCTAAGTCCTCTGCATCAAAATAGTAGGATGCATTTAAATCAAATAAAATGTTTGCTGAGGCAGAAACTTCTTCATCCCCTTGCCATAGAATAAAAGTAACATATACATTATTTAAGAACCTAAATCGATATCCCCCATCGCCTATATTTATCCTCTCAGCACCTATTTTTTCAGCAGCAGTGTGAAAGGCTTCGATATCATTTCCGTATATTTTTGCCAATTTTAGTATGGTTCTATTATAAAAATTGCTATAATAAACATGTCCGCCAGGAATCTCTTTATAAGTGATACTTTTATTGGTGGGAGGTATCCCTTTAGCATTTACAAGATATCGTAGAAAAATAGTTTTTATTGCATAGGAACCAACTTTCTCATTACTTTCCTCCACAATGACTTCTCCAGCAGGATATGTTACAAGATAATTCTTTTCCATCATTTTTACTGTAAAAAATTTTTTATCTTTCTGGTATAAAGTTCCAGACAGTTCTGCCATCTCTACTGGATCACAATCTTTATAAATATTTCTAATATACTCATAAGGAACTTTTCCTTGGCGATCTTCTTTTACCGCTTGTATATCCATACCTATTCCCCCTAGCTTAATTTTAAATCTATATAGCTTTCTTTAAAAGTAATAGACACTTACTGTTTTGCCTAGCTTTCTTAAAGTATTTATCATTTCTCCAACTATTTTAAATTTTTTCCCTAATTTTGAAGAAATATCGTTTTCTTTGTGGGCTAGATTTAAAGAATGACCCAGAAAAAAATTTACATGGGTTGACTGATGCAGTAGTCTTCTGGCTAACATGGCCGCTCCATTGTATTGCTGCAACTCTTTCATGCTTTCCACTGATATAGGTTTGTTTAAAATATCTTTCAAAAGCTTTAGGGCTTGTTCCATCGTTAAAACCCCCTCAGTGATTAAGTCGATTCCCTCCATATAAGAAATTGGTGGTATCTTCGCTGTGAGCGTCTCTATGTCAACCGTTAATTCTTTTCCTATCTCCCTGCCTACAATATTGGCAGCTGTTCCCCCGCATATAATTTTTCTGCCTAAACTTTTCATAAAATTATCTACTAAAATAGCATCTCTTTCCCTCAATATCGGCGGGCCAGTAAATATGCTAATAAATTCTGGTTTTTTTAATTTTATCGTCAATACACTGGCATCATCTCCAGGCTTTTCTTCATATAAGTCATTGCAGATAGAGGTCAAAGATTTGCAGATCATCAAGGCATTTCTACTGGGACATATAGATTCTAGATATTGCGCCACATGTTCCCATTCCCAACCGTAATTCAATATTTCACCTACCCCTGCATGGATGATACCATCAGAGACCATAGTAATACAATCTCCTCCTTGTAGTTGATATTGAAATTCTGTGATTTTTTTACCATTTATCGTGCAAGTCTTCCCTTCCATCCTAGCTATAGCATTTTTTTCTTTTGCGTAGTAAAAAGGTAATGGATTATCAAATATCGCAATATAAGCCTCTCCATTGTTTTTAATGTATAGAATAGAAAAGGTAGAATATGCTATGTCTCTAACCTTACATATTGGCAGCGTACTTGTAACTGTATCTATAACTTCTGATAGACTGGAACCGTGTTTTAACATAGTAGTAGCAATTTTTGCTGTAAGTGTTGATAATATATTGGCTTTAACACCTGTTCCAAGACCATCGGACAAAACAGCAATAATAGCATCCTCAGTCCTAACAACCTCCACTTGATCACCACATAATTCCTCATTATGCTTGTTCAATAAATCATAGCCTACTTCTATATAGTAGTTCATCTACTAATCACCTGACTTTTCCATTGTTAAGTCTAAAAATCTCTTTAAAATTACCTTTGTCTCAGCGGTTGTTTCCCCCAAAACGCTACAAATTTCCTGTGCAATTGTCATTTGTTTTGTTATTACTTTTTGTACCATCTCAGCAGTATTCTGCCTCACCTTTATCAATTCTTTTTCTCTTTGTTCTTCTTTTGTTATGTTGTTAAGAACTGCTAAAACAGCATTCTGCTCTTCGATATAAACCAAGTTTTGAATCACTGTTAAGTTTTGCATCTCTAGATAGACTTTTTTGCCAGTGATATTTTCTTTTGTTTCAAAAACCTTTAAATAGTCCACGTAGTCCAAAGCACTAGCTAAATGCAGCTGATTATTTTGGTTCTTTTCTATATTTAAGTATTTTATAGCTGCTGGATTAATGCTCAAAATTTTTAAGTTTCTATTTACTAGAAAAATAAAGTTTGGCGAATGTTCGAACAACACATTCGATATTGTTTCACATTTATTACGTATATAGGGCAAACACATATCCGTTTTATCCATACCATTATAAACAGCGATGGCTTTTTCACGACATGTATCATAGCCACATGTACCACAATTCAACTCGTCATCTTTTTTAAATTTACCCATTTGCTTTAAAATTTTTCTTAACTCTAAATTGCTAGGTAATATATTCCTTACCCTCTTATCAAAGAACTTTCTATGGTAATCTTCTAATAATTCGTCACTTTCTTCATAGGAAGAACTGCCTGTGATTTTTGCATAACGTTTGATTTGTTTTATTCTTGAGAAAAAACTCTCTGAAGACTCATGAAAAGTTGATCCACCAATACATCCATTTAAACAAAAATTAATTTCCACAATAGCAGGATCTAATTCTCCTTCCCTCATACTGTCCAAAACCTCTTTGGTATTTTCTTCCCCATGAACTTTAATAAAATCTTTATCACCCTTCAACCCTTCTTCTACGATTGAGAGCCCTAAAGCTGAATAAATTTTACTCTGTCTCGAGCCCTCATCATCAAAACGCCCTTCTTCTAAATTTTCTAAAGTAATTCCTTCTGAAGTCAACCATTCCTTTAATTCTTTAAAGCTCACAACAGTATCCAACAGCTGAAGGTCTTGAAAATATTCATCATTCGCTTCAACCCTAGCCCCAATACAGGGACCAAAAAATACTATTTTACTTTCTGCGCCGTATTTTTTCTTAAGTAAAGCAGCATGAATCATCATAGATGGAAGTATAGGCAACATATAATCTATCAGTTCAGGGTAATACTTTTGAATCATCAAGTTCACAGTAGAACAGTTAGACGTAATATAATATTTCTGTTGATTTTTACGCCAAATTTCATTGTATTTCTTTAAAAGTATATCTGTCGCTACAGAAGTTTCTTCTATATAGTGAAATCCAATTTTTCTTAACACAGTTATTAGCTTTTTATAATTTTCACCAAAATAAGCGACAAAAGTAGGATCAATCGTTGCTACTAAAACTCTATCATTTGAAATAAAAGATTTTACTCGCATAAAACTATTTGCCATCTCTTTATTATTTTGTGGACATACAGTAAAACATTTACCACAGGCAATACACCGGGTTGGAGATATTTCTGTTGTATTTTCTTTTAAATAAATTGCCTTTACTGGACAAGTCCTAATACATTTATAACAATCTTTACAGGCATGTTCTGATAAGGTTAATTCATAGTTATCCTTCACTTTTTATCCCCCTTAATCGCTTCAAACATATTTGTAGATATACATCTATATATTTAATATACTAAGGACTTCATTTGTAGCCATTGGCTAGGTTTTACCTAAGCCTACGGTCTATAAGCTTATCTTAAGTATATCATATTTTCATAAAAAAAGATTTCCTTAAAGCATTTCAGCAGCTTTAAAGAAATCTTTCAGTATTAAAATATTTTTATAGCACCTTAGCAAATTTTATTATTTTTTAGGATTTTTTCAACAGTAGGAAAGCGTTCAATATCCGTGTGAGGTAAAAAACAAGCAGAAATAAATTCATCCATATAAGTTGGATACACACTTAATTCTATATAGGTCATTTGATTTGAAATTTCCTCAAGTTTTTTTCTTGCATCTTCACTCATTAGTGTAAGATAGCATCCCATCAAAGAACTATTTCCTATATATACAAACTTTTCTTTTTCTATATCAGGGAACAGCCCTATTTCTATTGCTCTATCAATAGAAAGACTATTACCGATTCCACCAGCAATATAGATTTTATCAATAATAGATATATCCATCCCTAGACTAGTAATTAATGTAGAAACCCCAGAATATACCGCACCTTTTGCCTTAATAAAATTATCAATATCAATCTCCGTGATGGTAATATCCTCATGGATATCCCACTCTTCTTTAAAGGCTAGCACATACTCTCCAATGTTGTAGTCATCAAATCGTACCCTATTGCTATCAAGGTTTCTATTAAGCTTTCCTCTTCTATCAACCAAACCCGTTTTTAACATTTCTGCAATAAGATCTATAATTCCCGATCCACATATCCCCTTTGGTTTTTCATTGTTAATGATTGTAAGTTTTGGTTTGAAGGTACCTGCTTCTATTTCTACTCTTTCAATAGCACCGCCTGCAGCTCGCATTCCAGAGCTGATTTCGCCTCCTTCAAAGGCTGGACCAGCTGAGCAGGCACAGGTAACCATATAATCCTTATTACCAAAAACAATCTCACCATTGGTTCCTAAATCAATCAATAATACATTTTCGTCTGAAGTCCATATTCCTGAAGCTAAAACCCCTGCAGTAATATCGCCACCTACATAACTAGCTATGGAAGGTGTTATATACAAGAAGGTTTCAGAGTTCATTTCTAATTCTAATTCAGAAGCTTTAATAAAGGGTGCATTTGAAAAAGTAGGGATATAGGGTTCTAGTCTCAAATAATCAGGATAAATCCCCAGTAATAAATGAGACATCGTGGTATTCCCTGCTGCAACAAAAGCAATAACTTCTTCTTTATCTATGCCTGCATCATGATACATCTTCACTAACAATGGATTGATGGTTTCATGTATGACAGCGTGGCTTAACTGTTCTAAGCCCTTATTTTTTGTTGCATAAATAATTCTATGAATGACATCAGCCCCATACTTCATTTGAGCATTTCCAGCTGAAGCTTTCGCTAAAAGCTCACCTTTATAAAGATCCACAAGGCATGCAGCTACTGAAGTGGTTCCAATATCCAGCGCTATCCCATAAAGCCTATCTGTGGTATCTCCAGCTTCTATATTCACAATCATTGTTCTATTTTTTCCTCTAGGTATATGGGTAATAGTAACCTCAAAGTCACTTTCCCTTAGTATAGAAGGTATTTTTCTTAATATAGGTAATCTGCAGAATACTTTTGAGTATCCTAATTGATTTCTTAAATATCTTTTCATCCTATCCCAGTCCGAAATGTTATCATCAAGGGTAGGTGCTTCTATCATAATATAATCTTTTTTTACATAGGAAGAGAATTTCATGCCATTATCTAAAATTTGAGCCTTTGCTCTTTCAAAAATTTCTTTATCCTTTGGTCCCGATAAATCTTCTATTTTCATCCCTGCTAGATAAGAGGATTTACCTTCAACAACTTCAACCACTATATCTTCTATTACTTTTGTACCACAGGCTAGTACATATCCTGCCTGCAGTTCTTCTTCTTTAATATGGCGATTTGCCTCTGTCTCCACATTTCCTTGTATAATTTTTACTTTACATTTTCCACAGGAAAGACTACCATTACAAGGAGCATCAATAAAGATATTTTCCCTTCTAGCAATTTCCAGTAAATTTTCACCTATTCTTGCCTTGATTTCGATTCCTGCTGGTATAAACTTTACATTTATCATCTAAATACCCCTCCAATAATACTTGCCAGGATAAAGCGAGGCAATAGGATCATGAAAAAAACAAACAATTTCTGCAAGATACAACTTCACTTTATCACATAGATATACGCCTTTATACTTTAATTTTAATATACATACGCTCCAACAGGTTTTCCTTGACTAAAAAACTTAGTCCAAAACTATAATGTAGTCCTTCGTATATTAAAATGCATAGGCGTATATCTATGTTAGCATGCTATCTTGCAGAAATCAATTTTTCATTTAAGCAAGCAAAAAATTATTCTAATACTCCTTGATAATCTTCAGCGTTTAATAAAGCATCTACCTCAGCTGCATCAGCTAATTTAATCTTAACAATCCATGCGTCATAAGGTGCTTCATTGATGTATTCAGCTTCATCATCTAACTTTTCATTGATTTCTAAAACTTCTCCAGATATAGGTGCTATTAAGTCAGATGCTACTTTAGAAGATTCAACTACTCCGAACTCTTCTCCAGCTTTCATTTCATCTCCTACTTCTGGCATTTCAACAAATAGCACTTCACCTAATTGCTGTTGTGCATAGTCTGTAATACCAATTAAAGCAGTATCTCCCTCTACCTTTACCCAAGTATGTTCTTTATGATATTTTAAGTTTTCTGGATACATATTTAAAACCCTCCTTAAATTTTGTATAAGACTCCCACTGAAAGCAGGAGCCTTATATATATTATTTACTACATTAATGTTATCTACTACATTAATGTTATCTACTACATTAATGGATCCATTTCTAAAGCAGGATGTCCTTTTTCAGTAAGGAAATTCAATACTTCTTCTGGATCAACAGCAATCGTTTCATCACAAATCATATCAGTAAAGTTATCTATTCCATACATTTCTTTAGCAGTTTGATTTAATTTTTCGCTTACATAATCCTTTAATTCTTTAGGCATCCATACAATTCTCTTTGGACCACCTTCGTAAGCAGCAAACTTTCTAGAAGAGATAAAGAATCTTCCATGTCCCATAAATCCTGGTGTTTGAACTCCACCACCACTCATAGAAGCAAGTTCACCAAAAGTCATACCTACAGGTGATACTCCGCTAAACTCTCTATTAACAATAACTACACCGTTAGCTTCTGGCATGATTCCAGCGATACATTCAAAACAACCACAGGAAGTCATAGGATCTTCCATCAAACTGTAAAGCGTGATTCTTTCTACAGCACCCTGTGATTTTTCAGCAACGTGCTCATTAACTGCATCCCAGATACCTTTTTCTTCATCTTGAACGCCTTCTTTAAGCACTGGTTGACATGGGCCAGTTGGGTCTAGTTCCTTAGTAGCCTTAGCATCTAACCAACTTACCGCACCACAAAGTCCTAGTCTTTCAGGTGTAACAATACAAACATGCGCTGGAGCAAAGGACTGACATAGTAAACAAGAGTAGAAAGTATCTACACTTTCATCTGTTAAAGATGCAAGTCTTTCATCTCTCGCTGTATACTTAGGAATAGCATGTGTTTCCTTCATAGCAGCTACCTTTTCAGCATCAGTAACGATGGTTATTTGACACTTATCAACAACAGAGTCAAATTCATCTTTCATTTTTGCATATAGAACTTCACCAAAATGCTTTAATCTAAATCCAGCATTAAAAGTATCATGGTTAATTCTGATCCAAGAAGTATCTCTTTGTCCTACGTGCATAACACCTTCTGTGTAGTTCATGAAGTAGTGAATACGTCTTTCTAATACAGGTTCAAAATCGTCCTGCATGCTCTTACCAGCTACTTCAACGATGATAGCAAGTGGAAGTCGCTTAGGTGCTCCTTCTATCTCATCAATATCTGGTCCAATAACTTCTATTTTATGATCTTCTATTTCTCCTAGTTCTCTAGCTCTAACAACTTCCCAACATTCTGTTTTGTTTCCACCAAATTCTACGTTAAGATCGTCTTTTCTAACTCTCTCACCTTCGAAGGCAGCAGCAAAACCAACTGGAATTGCAATTTCTGTGATTTTAATTTTGATACCTCTAGCTTCTAATGAAGTAGCAGGAACTTTATCATAATCTTTTTGTGTTAATAATAATGTTGGTACTTCTGGCACTACTTGGTCAGTAATTACTGGGAATCCAAGGGCAATAGCGCCTGCTCCAGCAGAAACTACTAATTCACTCAATGGACCAAAAGCATTAACAAAAGCTGGTACTCTATTTTTAGTATACTCCATATGTTCAGCAAGTTTTCCTGGTTCAATACCACCAAAGATAAGACTTGCTCTGATCGCTACAGATACAACATGGATAACAGAAGTTACATCATATCCCAATGGAATAACCCTTAACTCAAGTCCCATTTTAACATTTGCTTCTATAGCTTGATCAATAACCTTTCCAACTAGGAAAGTAAGTAAACCTTTTGATTGGTAATCTTTTATAACCTTAGCAGCTGTTTCACTATCAGGGCATTCCCCTAAAACAACAGCAACCCCTGGAATATCTCCAGTTACAAGCGGTACACCAAGTGAACGGATGATAGCATCACTGATATGACCTGCACAAGGTGCTTCATAAGGTGTTTCATTTAAAGCATACTTAACAGCTTCAATAATTTCTGCTGAAACTGCTGTAGCTAGACCTGCGTTTAAAGCTGGCTCTAGTCGAGGCTGTTCATCGATTAAGCTTTTAACAACACCGATAGCACCTTCTAAGTCTTGCAATGTGTTCATTTTTTGTCCAGTTGCTGCATAGATGATAGGAAGCGAATAAGCTGTTTCTGGAAAAGCCACTTTATGGTCTATTCCTTTTTCTTCAATTGCTTTTTTAAGCAACCCTTCAGCTGCTGCTAAAGCTTGGTTTGAACCAGTGTAAATGGTATTAAACAAATTCATAAGTTGTTACCCCCTTTTTATATTTATTACAAATCTCTTATAAGTCTAAGTATGAATCAGCATATAGAATGTTGTTTTTAATAACATCACAAGTTTTGATTGTATCCATTAATTCTTTGTCGCATGGATTAATAATAGCGGAGGAAAGTCCACATTGCATTGCCATAGCTGCAAAAACTGCATCCATGATTGGTCTTACATGCTTTGGAGCTCCATTAGAAATATTACTTAATCCACCAGTAGTTTTAAGACCCATCTCAGTGATTTGTTTGATGGCTTCTAAAACGTCTGATTGTTTTTCCTGCATTCCTTTAACAACTAGGAAAAGTGGGTCGAATAATATGTCACTTGGGTCCATACCTAATCCCATAGCTTTTTCTAACATTTCTGTACAATAAGCGATACGTTCTTCTGTATCTCTAGGAATACCTTCTTTAGCACATAAACCAATAATCATTGCATCATGCTCTGCCGCTAAATCAAATAAATCAATTCTTGGGCCAGCATCTGCTGAGTTAATAATCGCTTTGCCTTTTGAATTATTATATGCTTTTAATCCAGCTACCATAGCTGCTCTGTTTATAGTATCTAAAGCTAAAGGAACATTGTCAAACTCTTTTTGAATTAACTGAACAGCCCAAGTCATTAATTCTTCTCCATCTTTTGCTGCTGGTCCTATGTTTACATCTACGTAATCTGCTCCAGCCTCAATTTGCTCCTTGGCTCTCTGTAAGATTGGCTCAGGATTTCTTTCAGCTAATGCCTTTCTAATTACTGGTGAAATACAATGAATTCTCTCTCCAATTACAAGGAACTTTTCCATGTATGTAACCCCCTATTTCTTATTTTTATATTAAGGAAAGGTATTACCCTTTCCTTAATTTTAATACTATTGATTTTTATAATTATCTATGCAGATGCTTCACTTGCTTGTAATTCTTTTAAGAATTTTGGAATATGCATAGCTTCTTCTGGTCCTACAACAATTTCCCAACCTGGTAACTCATCTTCAATTTCTCCTTTAAGTACAGCTACAAGTCCTGGGATTACTAATTTTCTTGACTTAGTTTTGTCAGCGATACCGCTTTCTTTGATAAATTTACTGATGTTAGCTGCACCAAATTTACCTGCAGCCCAAGCAGTAAGTACAGAGTAACCACCAGCATCTGGAACAGCTAACCATACTGGCACTTTAGATCTTTCGATCTCACCAGCTGCAATAAAGTAAGTTAATGCAAAGTCAACAGTTACTAGTACTGGAGCATTGTCATCTGCACCATTTATAGGATAAACGTCTGGCTCAACCCTCATTGGTCTTTGAGGATCAGTGTACACATTTTGTCTTAATGCAAATAGTGGTAATGCCTTTGCATAATCTATGTCATCTAATACAACAATAGAACCATATTTTAATGTGAATAATGATGCTAAAGCAACTTCCATGTACTTGTCTCCACCTGATAAGTCATTAGCAAATACAACTGAAGGATAACCAAATTTTCTATCTTGCTCTTTTAATGCAGTTCTTCTAATTTGAACTACATTTTTAAAGGTTTCTTTTACTGAAGGATCTTCTACTGCTAATAATAGTTCCTTATAATCTAATCCTTGAACCTTATCAACTAAATCATATAATTCATCTAGATTAGCAGCCTTTAAGCCTAAAGGAAGTTTTGCATCCTTCACTAGATTTACCATAGCTTCATAGTTGTCTTTTGTAGCACCATATACAACAGGTTTTTCATCTTTAACTAACTCTAAAGCTTCTTTAAGAACTTCAACGTCTTCACAGACTAACATATAAACTAATTTAGCATCGCTATCTTTCACTTTTTTAACAAGGTTAATGTAATTATCTTTGTTCGCTGTATATTTCAATGCAGCTACTTCAACCTTCATTTCTTCACCAATTCTTACATAATTAACCTTTTTAATGTTAGCTAACTTTGCGTCTACTTCTTCTGCAGTCATTGCATCATTAAATGCTACTGCAAATCTATTTCTACTTACAAAAGTTTTTTCATGACGGAAAAGTACAGTTTCTCCACCCAATGTATATTCATTATCACCTGTACCAATTTTAACAGCCTTCATTGGTGGCGCTGTAGCCTCAGATAATTTTTCTAAAGCCTCTGGACTCATATGAGGACATTTTTCTATCTCAACAGCTCCAGCTGCAACCTTCATACAAAATGCTAAACAAGTTGGAAACCCACAATCTTTACAGTTCTTTTTAGGTGTTAATTTAAATATATCTAATCCTGTTAAAGCCATTTTTTCTTTCCCCCTTAGAAAATCATTTTACAAAGTATATTTATAAAATATGTTGATATTTTTTTTATTTATGCTAATGCTGCTACAAACTTTTTCACTGTTTCTAGTGATTTTGGATGACGAAGAATTACTGCATCAGCACCTACAGTAATAATACTTGTAGCTGTTGATACTTCCATAGTAATACCACGTTCTTCTTTAGACCCCCAGTCTGGAGCATCTTCTTCATCTGCAACTGCTTCTTTAACATTCCATGTTTCAAAGGATACTGGTGTAATAATAGGCATTTGTAAAGTCTTATCGTTTTGACCTAATGCTGCTAATCTAATTCTATCTACTGTTGAAATAAGGTATTCAAATCCATATCCTACAGCAGAACATCCAATATTCATAACGACGTCTTCAGCCTTAACGCCAAGTTGGCCTAAAAGTACATTTAATTGTTTTGCAAGGTTAATGTCTACTGAAGATTCTGCACCTACTTTATGACCGTAAGCTAAACCAGCAGCAGCTCCAACACCTTTATAGTTTTCTTCTGTAGCAGCTAAAACAAGAACGTTCTTGCCTTCAACAGCAGCAGCTACTTTTTCAAACAATTTGCTATCCTTATCATGGTTGCCTGTTCCAGCAATAACTAATGGTAAAGTAATAGCTTCTGCAACAGCTTTTGCAACTTCAGCACATTCCTCAGGAGACTTATCTAATCCATTAGGATCAGCACCTAAAAATCTTAAACAAATGAAATCAGGATTTAGTTCTTTTTCAACAAACTTTGCCCATTCAACAGGGTTGTTTGCTACATCTTTATATAATTCTTGTAATGCTGGTATCCATTCTTCTGGATAAATGTCTAAAATCTCAATTCCTGCTTTAGGTGCTTGACCAGTTGCACCGTCAAATTCATAAAACGCAACTGCAGCTTCTCCCCCAATTTTGAATGCCTTATCGCCTTTTCCTACTTCTACTTCATTAATCTTTCCCTTATAATCCTGTACTGACATTTTAAATGCCACTAAAATCGCCCCCTTAAATAAAATTACTGTTAAAACTGGATTTTTGATAAAATATTTTTTAATGCCGTTTTGGAGATAGAATCCTCTGGTAATTTTACCAATGGAATTCCTTGGGCATCATATTCATAAACTTGCTGATCTAAAGGTACTACACCAAGCAAGTTTAATCCCTGCTTTTCAATTTCTGTTTTTGTATCTTCCTGCAATATACCATTTGCTACTCTATTCACGATAAGGTGAATATTTTGTACACTGAGTCCAAGTTCTTTTACCAGTTGATTGATTCTTCCAACTGCTTGAATCCCTCTTCTTGATGAATCACTTACTAAAAATAGGGTGTCAATATGTTTGGTTGTTTTTCTGCTCAAATGTTCCATGCCTGCTTCATTGTCAATCACTAAATACTTATAACTATCGGATAAAGAATCAATTTGTTCTCTTAACATGCCATTTACATAACAATAGCATCCTTGACCTTCTGACCTACCCATGACTAGAAGGTCATATCCTCTACCTTCAACAAGTGCCCCATTCAATCGATACTTTAGATACTGTGCCTTTGTCATTCCGCCTGGAAAACTATTTCCAGTATTTTCTCTTTTGCTAACTTCTTCTCTTATTTCACCTATAGTAAATTCTACTTCTTCACCTAATACTTCATTTAAGTTTGAATTAGCATCAGCATCTACAGCTAAGATAGGCTTTTCTCCATTTTTTACTAAATAGTCTATTAAAAGCCCTGTCAGTGATGTTTTTCCAGTACCACCTTTACCTGCTACAGCTATTGTATATCCCATAGTATCTACCTCCTGTTTGTTGTTGACAAAAGCTTCGCCTAATGGACAGGGCTTTTTAATAGAACCCTATCCTTTATACAGAGTGAACACAGGCTTTATGCACATCATGTAATGCTTCCATAATGCCCTCAGATAATGTTGGATGTGGATGAATAACATCTCCAACTTGTTCAGCTGTCAAACCTAATTCAACAGCTAGACTCAGCTCAGCTAAAAGGTCAGTAGCATGAGGACCTACAATAGATGCCCCAATAATCTTATCATTATCATCAGCTAACACCTTTATAAATCCTTGGAAATGACCAATAGCTTGGGCTTTTCCAAGTCCTCTAAAGTCAAACTTACCTACATGGTACGCTATTCCTTTAGCATCTGCATCTTTTTCAGTGATACCAACAGCTGCTACTTCAGGTGAAGTATAGATACATCTAGGCACTGCTCTATAACTAACAGTTTTATCTTTACCTAGAGCATTTTCTGCTGCCACCATACCTTCTTTAGATGCAACATGGGCTAGGAAAGGTGTGTCAACGATATCGCCTATAGCATAGATACCTTCAACATTTGTCTCCATTTTTTCATTTACAACAATTTTTCCTCTTTCCATGTTAACACCAACAGTATCAAGACCTAGGTTGTCCAAGTATGGCTTTCTACCCACTGATACCAACATTACATCTGCCTCTACTTCTTTGCCACCTTCTAAATAGGCAACAACTTTGTCTCCCTGAACTTCACACTTCTCAATTTTTTGTCCAGTCATCATTTTAATTTTATCTTTTTTGAAAGATCTTTCCAACTGTTTTGCTACATCTTTATCCTCAAAAGGTAGCAATTGATCAGCCATTTCAACAATGGTTACTTTTGTGCCTATTTTACTAAAAAACTGCCCAAACTCACAGCCAATAACACCCCCACCTAAAATCAATAAAGATTTAGGTGCTTCTTCTAAATAAAGCGCTTCATCACTAGTAATAACTTTCTTACCATCATAAGGGAAAATTGGAGGAACAATTGGAACTGAACCAGTAGCTAAAATAATCTTATCTGCTTCTATTACTTCTTTAGAACCATCTTCCTTCTCAACTTCTACTTTGTTTTTATCAATTAATTTTCCAAAGCCACTAACCAATTTAGCGCCTTTTTTCTCAAATAAAAACTCTATTCCTTTTACTAGTTGATCTACTATTTTATCTTTTCTTTTCATCATATATTGGAAATCTGCTTCAATGTCACCATTAACATTTACGCCATAGTCTTTTGCTTCTCTTACAGCTTCAAGCATGTCAGATGAAGCTAGCAAAGCCTTGGTTGGTATGCATCCTACATTAAGGCAGGTTCCTCCAACTCTCTTTTTTTCAACTATGGTTACATCCGCTCCCAGCATTGCTGCCTTAATCGCTGCTACGTATCCCCCTGGACCTCCTCCAATTACAACTACCTTCACTGTTCAAACCCCCTTTTGCAAACTATAATCCAGCTGCATCTAGAATTGCAGGTACGTTTTCTTCGGCACCAATAGCCATGATGTGTACCCCATCACATAGGTTTTCTTCTCTTAGCTGTCTAATAAATTCTCCAGCTATTTTAATACCTTCTTGTACTCTTAAATCTTTTTCAGTATTTTTCATTCTTTCAATAAGTTCATCTGGTACATAAATTCCAGGTACATTATTGTTCATGAATTTTGCCATTGGAGCAGATTTTAGAGGAATAATACCTGCTAATACTTTTGCATTGATATGCTTAGTTTTTTCTCTAAATTCTCTCATTGTATCTAAATCAAATACAGCTTGGGTTTGGAAGAATCTTGCTCCTGCCTTTACTTTCTTTTCCATTTTAAGAATTTGCGCTTCTACAGGATCGAATCTTGGTGTTACACAAGCTCCTAATAAGAAGTCTAATCCGCCCTCTATATCATTACCTACCATATCTTTTCCGCCCATTAAAGTTGTTGCAGCTTGTAAAATACCAACGCTATCTAAGTCATATACAGGTTTTGCCTGTGGATGATCTCCTACTACTGTATGGTCTCCTGTAAGAGCTAGTACATTTGGAATTCCAAATACAGCAGCAGATAAAAATTCTCCTTGAATAGCAATTCTATTTCTGTCTCTACCGGTCATTTGCAATACTGGTTCTAAACCTTCATCTTTTAATAATTTACAAGTAGCTAAAGATGTAGCCCTCATAACGGCTGACTGAAAATCTGTTACATTAACACCATGAACTCTTCCTTTAATAGCTCTTGCACATTCCATTAAATGATGAAAATCCGTTCCTTTAGGAGGAGCCATTTCCGCTGTAACTGCAAATTCTCCCTTTTCAATTGCATTTCTTAATAAGCTCATTATAATACCCCCTTTATCAATCTAAGCTTCAGCAGTTTCTTTGCTTTGATCTTTTAAATTAATTCTTCTTGGACTATTTGCCTTTGCAAAGTCTTTAGGTGCTCTTAATTCCATCATGTTTGCTAACTGTCCAGCTTCTTTTAATTTTTCATAAATTAAAAGCCATGCACAGTCATTGTCACTGCTAACTTCACATTTTTTGTTCTTTGCACCACCACATGGGCCATTAACAAGACCTTTAGCACACTTTGTTATAGGACAAATAGATGCTGTCCAGCCAAGTTCACACTCACCACAGGCTTTACAGGCTTCTTCAAATTGTCCGATTCTTTCTATCTCACCGATAAACATAGTATCGTTAGCAGGATATACTGCATTTTTAACAATTTTTGCAACTGTTTGTGTGCCATCACCACAGGCTAATGAAAGTACTGCATCCGCTTGACCAAGTTCTTCTTTTAATGATTTAAACGCTTTCTTTGTATTTAACAGGTTACAGGCTGGTTCAAGAACAATTGAAGCTAATACTTCTTTGCCTTCTACTTCTAACAATTCCTTCATGGCTTGTAGTTCCTCTTCGCCCCCAACCTTACAGACAGTAGCACATTCAGAACAGCCTGTCAAAACTACCTTTTTACTATCCTTTAGGAACTTTAGAACTTCTTCAAAAGGTTTTTTTTGTGAAATAATCATTTTTTATTCCCCCTTAGTTAAACAAAGTTACCTATTAACTTATCGCACCAGCTAAAAGCAACTTTTTCTTAGAACTGGTACAATAAGTTAATTAAGTACTATAAATTGTTTTGTTGTTTGCAGGCTTTTACTACATGCTTTGCTAAAATAGATGTAGTAACTGAACCTACCCCACCTGGTACTGGTGTAATCATAGCTGCTTTTTCTTGAACATTATCGAAATCTACGTCTCCACACATATTACCTTCTGCATCCACATTGATACCAACATCAATTACTACTGCTCCATTGGCAATCCAGTTTTCTTTTACTAATCTTGGTACCCCTACCCCTACAACTACAACTTCTGCTTGGCTAGCTACCTTCGCTGAATCTTTTGTAAAGATGTGGCATACTGAAATCGTAGCATTTTCATTTAATAACAATAAGGCTGTAGGTTTACCAACAACCATAGAAGCCCCGATAACAGCACAATCTTTGCCCTGTAACTCTACTTCATAGAACTTTAGAATTTCCATTACTGCTGTTGGTGTGCATGGTGGGAATCCAGTTTTATCCCCTTCTGTCATTTTTCCAACGTTCACTGGACTAAAGCAGTCTACGTCTTTCTCAGGAGCAATTACATACTTGATAACACTCTCATCCAACTGCTTTGGCAATGGTCTAAAAATTAGTATTCCATTAACAGCCTTATCTTCATTTAATTTTTTTAATTCTTTTATAAAGTCATCTTGTGTAATATCTTCTGGTAATTCTTTAACCTCTGTTTCAACCCCTACTTTTTTACATTTACTAAGAGCACCTTTTTCATAAGCTAAATCGTCTGATCTAGCACCAACACGTACAATAGCTAACTTAGGTTGAAATCCTTTTCCTTTCAATACCTCAATCTCTTTTACCAAGTCTTCACTGATCTTATCAGCAACTGGTTTCCCCTTTATTACTTGACCCATTTTCAAAACCCCCTATTAATTTTTTATATATTTAAAACATCTTGCTATTTGTTAATAGCCTTAATCACTCAAGTTTATATGTTAACAGGTGTTTTAATTTTACCTAATATTGTCATTATCTAATTATTTAAGAAGTGCCTTTTCTACTTTTTTATAGACTTCGTCTGCAATTTTCACTCCCTCTGCAACCAATCTATCTGTTTCTTCTTTAACAGCACTTACATATTCTTGATCTTTGATCATTCCTATATTAATGATTACATTAAGTTGTCCACTGATCAAAGCTGCTCTAAGACATTGAACCCCTACGCCTACATCGCTAATAGCTAAGGTAGAACCCTTGTCTACTAAATCTTCATGTAGTTTTATTGCCTCATAAGAGGTTCTTACAATTTTAATTGGTACACTACAAGCATTTTTCAATGCTTCTTGCAATACTCTATCTTTTTCTACTTTTTCTTCTTCAGTATTTGCTGGCATTCCATAAGCCTTTGATAACGGTAAAAACTCTTCAGCATCTTCATCCACCATTTTTAAAAAACAATTTTGAACTTCTTCTGATTTTGCTAAAATTGCCTTTACTTGTTCTTCATACTGTGCATACTTTTTCTTTCCAATGGTTAAATTACATACCATACCTGCTAAGGCAGTTCCCAATGCCCCTACTAAAGCTGCTGCGCCCCCGCCTCCGGGGACAGCAGCTTTAGAGGCAAGGACATTAGTAAATTCAACACTGCTTTTATCTACTAACTTCATTGTCCTTCCTCCTAAAGTATATTTTTAGAACAATCCTGTGATTACACCTGATTCATCAACATCGATTTTTTCAGCTGAAGGAACCTTTGGTAATCCTGGCATTGTCATGATTTCTCCAGTAAGAGCTACAAGGAATCCAGCACCTGCAGATACTTTAACTTGTCTTACGGTGATATTAAATCCTGTAGGTCTTCCCAATAAGTTTTGGTTATCTGTTAAAGAGTATTGGGTTTTTGCCATACAAATTGGTAACTTGTCAAAGCCAAGCTTTGTCAATCTTTCTATTTCTTTTAAAGCTGCTGGTGTAAAGTCTGCATTGTCAGCACCATAGATTTTTTGAGCAATCGCTTTGATTTTGTCTACAATTGGCATCTCCAAGTCATATGTATATTCTAATGTACTTGGTTGCTCAGTTAATCTTAATACTTCGTTAGCTAATTCTTCTCCACCTTCTCCACCTTTTGCCCATACTGCTGATAAAGCTACGTTTACGCCTAGTTCTTTACACTTAGTTTTTACAAGGTTTAACTCTGCTTCTGTGTCAAGTGGGAATTGATTAATAGCTACTACTGCTGGCAACTTGAATACTTTTGTTATATTTTCTACGTGCTTTAATAAGTTTGGTAGACCCTTTTCTAATGCTTCAAGATTTTCTTGATTTAAATCTTGTTTCGCTACGCCACCGTTGTATTTTAATGCTCTTACAGTTGCAACGATGATTACTGCATCAGGCTTAAGGTCAGCCATTCTACACTTGATATCTAAGAATTTTTCTGCTCCAAGGTCAGCGCCAAATCCTGCTTCTGTTACTACATAATCTGCAAAATGCATTGCCATTTTTGTAGCAATTACTGAGTTACAACCATGAGCGATATTTGCGAATGGTCCACCATGTACAAAAGCTGGTGTTCCTTCTAATGTTTGTACTAAGTTAGGCTTTAAAGCATCCTTCAATAATGCAGCCATAGCTCCATGAGCATTTAATTCTCCTGCTGTAACTGGCTTATCATCTCTTGTGTAAGCTACGATAATTCTTGCTAATCTTGCCTTTAAGTCTACGATATCACTAGCTAGACAGAAAGCTGCCATTACTTCAGAAGCAACAGTAATGTCAAAACCATCTTCTCTTGGAATACCATTACCTTTGCCACCTAATCCATTTACCATATTTCTAAGTTGTCTATCATTCATGTCCACAGCTCTACGCCATGTAATCTTTCTGCTGTCGATTCCTAATTGGTTACCATGATTGATGTGGTTATCAAGCATAGCTGCTAATAAGTTGTTTGCTGCACCTATAGCATGGAAGTCACCTGTAAAGTGTAGGTTGATATCTTCCATTGGTATTACTTGAGCATATCCACCACCAGCTGCTCCACCTTTAACACCAAATACTGGTCCAAGAGATGGTTCTCTTAAAGCAACGATAGTTTTCTTGCCAAGTCTACTTAAGGCATCAGATACACCTATTGTAGTAGTTGTTTTACCTTCACCTGCAGGTGTTGGGTTAATAGCAGTAGTTAAGATTAATTTTGCTTTCTTACCGCCATTGTCTTTTTTAAGTAGATTGTAGTCTACCTTAGCTTTGTACTTACCATAAAGCTCGATGTCATCCTCTGTTAGGTTTAATTTTGCAGCTATCTCTCTGATGTCTTGTGGTGTAGCCTCTTGTGCAATTTCAATATCACTTTTAAAACTCATTATAAAACCCCCTTTAATCTATTTAGAAATTACTAGTAATCCCTACTTAATTCGGTTGTTTCAATCAAAGGATGACAGATTATTGCTGTCAGCGCCTATAAAACTTCCTTTAATTTATTAGAAATCACTAGTACTTCTTCCTTAATTTGATTGTTTGAATCAAAGGGTGACAGATCACTTCTGTCAGAGTCTACAATATTAGGGTTATAGTGTATAAAGCCTAAACATTTATCTGCTTCTACGTTTTCTAGTATAAACTTCTCATCTTTCTCATTTCTTACTTTATTAGCTACGACAAATATTTTTTGGACCCCAATATCTTGTGCCAGTGTCTTTACTTTTCTATAGGTCTGTAGACTTCTTTCCCCTGGTTCTACTACAACAATAAAGGCATCTACAAATTTTGCTGTTCCTCTACCTAAGTGTTCTATGCCTGCCTCCATATCCATCACTACTACATCTTTATTGCCTAATATTAGATGAGATGTTAACGTTTTTAATAGAACGTGTTCAGGACACACGCAACCTGAACCGCCAGTATCTACTGTTCCCATGGTCAAAACCTTCACACCGTTATATTCCTTGCAATACTTTTCAGGAATATCACTTACCTGTGGATTCATCTTAAACATTGTACCAAAGGTACCAGGAGTAGAGGCTGTTCTCTCAGCTACTAGATTTTTCATTTCGGAAATTGGAACAATTTCATCAATCAATTGTTTTGGAAATCCTAGTGCCAGTGCTAAGTTAGCATCAGGATCTGCATCTACACCTAAAACACTATAGCCTTGTTCTGCTAATAGTCTACTAATCATTGCTGCAAATGTTGTTTTACCTACGCCGCCTTTACCTGTTATAGCTATCTTCATCTATATCACCTATATTCCTAGTTTTTTAGGTTATTATCTATAGTCATCTGAGATGTTTTTTCTATAATATCTATTCTATTATCTCAGCGTTTAATTATTTTATTGGAGACAATTGTCCTGGTCTTCCAGAACAATTGTCTCAGTTTTATCACTCTAAATCTATTTTAAAACTATTCTAAATATTTTGCAAGTCCTAAGCAAGTTCTGCAGCACATTCTTTTTCTTCAGCCCTTGCTGCAAGTTTTTGTTCTAACTTTTCACGTTTTTCTTCGATTCTTGCTAACATCACATCAGTTAATGCATGTGGATCTGTATCAACAAAGAACTTAGCTCCTGTCATATCTTCAATTTTATTCGTTAATATATCCATAACTTCCTTAGAACCAGTTACCGGAGGCACTACCCCTAAGAATACATCAATACCACTTGATACAACATAAGTTCCAATAGCAACAGCTTTTTCTGACATCCACTCTGGCGCTACACCTACTACTGGTAAATCACTGTTATCTACATCCATAAATTTCGCTACTGCACTAACTAGCTTTAAGATACGTGTATTATCTACACAAGATCCTAAGTGGATTACTGGTGGGATATCTACTAGCTCACATACAGCTTGTAGGCCTTTGCCAGCTAATTTAGCAGCATCTTTGCTTAACAATCCTGCTTTTGCAGCAGCTTGAGCGGCACAACCAGTAGTTACAACGATAACGTCATTTGCAATTAATTTTTTCATAATTTCTATGTGGCTGTATTCATGCCTTACTTTTGGATTGTTACAACCAACAATACCAGCAGCTCCTCTTAATACTCCAGCTTTAAGAACATCTGCCAATGGCTTCACTGTTCCTTGAGAATCTATATGAGAGTTTACAACTCTATCTAATTGCTTAACAACAGCTTCTACAGAGTACCCTGTAATTGCTTGCGCTTTTGACTTTGGTATAAAAATCTTATCTTGCTTTCTGTTAGCATAGTTCTCTACTGCTGCCTTTACAATAGCCTTAGCAGACTCTAAAGCTACTGCTTCGTTGAATTCTATATGTGTTGCACCTGTAACCTTAGCTTTTGGAGATGTAGTGATAAACTTAGTATGGTAGCAATCTGTCACTGGTGTAAGTGATGGGAAGATACATTGAACATCCACAATAACAGCTTCAATTACTCCAGTTAATACTGCTAACTCTTGTTGATAGAAAGTTCCAGCTAGTTTCACACCATGTCTCATAGTTACTTCGTTACCTGTACAACAAATACCTGCTAAGTTGATACCTTCAGCTCCTACTTCTTGAGCTAATTTAAGCATTTCTGGATCATTCGCTGCCATAACAATCATTTCAGATAAACTTGGATCATGACCATGAAGTAGAATATTTACTTGTTTTTCCTCTAAAACCCCTAAGTTAGCTTCTGTTACTGTTGGGGTTGGGGTTCCAAATATAATATCAGTAAATTCTGATCCCATCATAGAACCACCCCAGCCATTTGAAAGAGATGTTCTCATAGACATCTTTAGTAAACTTTCAGCATCACTAGTACATCCTATGCTGGTGGAATGCATAATGGTTGCAATTTCTCTATCTATTGCTCTAGGCTCAATTCCTAGTTCCTTCCAAATTTTCTTTCTTGGCTCTGGTGCTCTTTCTGGGAATCTTAATGTACCAAAAGGCTTACCAAATTCATTTAGCGCTACTTCAGCAACTTCGTGAGCGATATCATAGATATCTCTACCTTCTGTTTTTACTTCCCACTCTTCAGCTAATACTAATAATTTTTTCTCGTCTTTAATAGTATAGCTTCCATCTCTACTAGCCATATGCATAACATGTGCTATATCTCTAGCATGGTCAGAGTGGGCTGAAGTTCCTGCTGCTACCATTCTCGCAAAGTTTCTAGCTACAATTGTGTCAGCTGTAGCACCACAAATACCTCTTTGCGCACCTTTTCCTTCAACTGGGCTTACTCTACAGGGACCCATAGCACAAATTCTACAACAGACACCCTGCTCACCAAAACCGCAAGGTGTTTTCATAGCTTTTTTTCTGTCCCACATTGTTTCTATGCCCTCTTGCTCTGCTTTTTTAATTAATTGCTCATCGATAATATCAAGAGACACCATTTTTTCTTCACTCATTTTTAACTCCCCCTAATAAAAATATATTTTATTGAACACATAAAAAATTGTATCAAAAATCAAAGCTTCATGCTTTTTTATAAGACTTCATTTCTTATGTGTTTTATCAAAACTAAAAAAAGTATTATTTTTTTATATTTCTATATAGATAATAGGTTTTAATATAGTAAATTTTAATCAGATTTTTATGAATTTAAAACAAGATTACAATCATTAAAGCAAACTAAACTAAATGTAGTAAGATGTAAACAATTGTGTATTGCATTTGACAAGTTGGTTAGACTTAATTTCGTGAAATGGTTACAAATTTTTCAATAATGCTTTTAATTATGTAAGCGTTTTTATTGTTAATTATGTAACAATGTTTTTTAAAAAAATCATTTGCTATATTGTTAATAAAATATCAAATACCAGTAAAAAAAATGTTAATTTTCAGTTAACATCTTGTAGCTTTTTACTTGTCTTAAGTGTATCATACTTTTATTTTGTTTGCAATGAATAATTTTATTTTTTTCCAAAAAAAACACATGCTAAGTCAAACCTTGAGGAACTTTCTAGGCTTAAATCGCTTGAATTATTGTCATAGTCTAATATACTATATTGTCAAATAACGACATAATTCTTGTACTCTTTCTGATTAGATGGAACAAAAAATAAAAAGCATGAAGCATATAGACCTATTTTTTTCAATTTAGGCATAAACCTTCATGGTTTTAATAAATTCATTATGCGTTATGTGTATTATGAATTATACCATATTTTTCATAATATGTAAATAGTTTTTGTTTTTAATTTATCAATCCCTTGTTGCTCAATATATTAAGACAATTTTCTGCAAATAATAAAAGCGCATAAAGCGCTTTTATTATTTCTATACACAATTTCTATTTAGATAGTGAAGAATTAATTAAATACATCTATCAAGTTGCCGAAGACTTCTTTCCTTTCTTTAATTTTTCCTTCATTCCCTAGTACGCAAAAATAATTTTGTTCCATTACTTCTTTAATTAATTTACTTAATTTTTTTATATCCTCTGATTTTATTCTCAACACTTCATCTCTTTCTCTTTGTAAATCATCTTCTGTAATCTGACTAATATAATAGGCTGTTGCCTCTTGACCCTTCATCGAGGGAGTCAAAGGGGCATCCATCTTACTAATGGTGCCAATTACATATTTTGTCATCTCTCTTTCATCTGCAGAGAATTCATCTAAGTATTTATAAGCTTCATCGTATATCTTTAGCGTTTTATCTAAATTAGGATCTCTATAGGAAGTAAAATATAGGTTACCGTTTCTGCTGAAGCCTGCCATAGCTCCATAAGCCCCCCCTAAAACCCTTACCTTATTCCATAAATAGTTCAAGCTAATGATTGTTTTTAATACTTGTAAATGTCCTGTATAGCCATGACCTAGCTTTTGAAAATTATAGGCCTTCGCTACGTACTGTACTTTACTTGAGGTTAGTAATCCCTCATTTTTTGCAGAATAGTCAAATTGATACTGTTGTTTTTCTAACTTTTCCTCACCTATATGTTTTACTAAGGAAGCAAAGGGTTCTTGAAAGCTTTTGTAATCTTTTTCTTCTATTGTTAAGCTAACAAGTAGATTTTCTTTATTAAAAATTATTTTAGCTACCTTTGCTAAGTTGCTTTCAATTTCTTGCGCTTTGTTGTCAAAAGCCCCTTCCAACTCGGCAATAAACTGATAAAAGTCTATACCGGTGCACAATTCCTTATACTTTCCAATTGGTGAAAAATAAGAGGTAACCCTTCTAGCAGCAACAATATGCCCATCCTGTAAAATATTCATTTCTAACCTAGATTTTACTTCACTAATAATCTCCTTCAATCGCTTTACTTCACTAAACTTTGTATTTTCGATAAGTTCTCCTAAAATCTCGAATAATTTAGGTAGTTGTTTTACTAAGGCACTGGATCTCACCATCAGTTTAGGAAAGTATTCCCCATCGTCATTTTTTAAAGAATAAGCTTCTATGTTAAAATCTATCCCGCCAGTATAAATATTGATTTCATTAGATAAATCTTCGTAATTATACTTTTCTGTGCTTACTTTGCCTAATATAAAGCTTAATAGGCTAGCATAAGGGATCAGCTGTTGTGGAACAGTTGTAGTATCAAATAATAAATTTACATAAGCTATCTCATTGGTGAACATTGGATGGAGCAAAATAGGTATACCCTGCTCTGCCTTTTCCACCAAGGGCAGCTTATCTACTTTCGGCTCTATATCTTTTAGAGAAAGTAGCGGAATTTTTTCTAAATCTTTCACATCATTAGGTGCCTCTTGATATTTTTTTAATATTAATGTATTTTCTACCAGTTGATGCATTTCATCTTTCGTTAATCTAGCTTTATATGCTGCTAGTTTTTGTTTTACTTCCTCTTCTTTTTCCTGTGCTAGACCTTTTTTAGGCTTTACCATCAACAAAGACCTATGAGAATTATTTAAAATATGCGCTTCTATAAGTCTTTCAAAATAGTCTGTAGTTAAAGCTGTTTTAATTTTTTTCAATACATCTTCATAGCCTAAGTGCAGCATTGGGTCCGCATCATAAAGCCAGCTTTCCATACTCTTCATGCAGTAGATTAGTCCTTTAGGATATCTTCCATAATCTCCTTCTCTTAACTTAAATTCATAAATGTTTATTGCCGCTTCGATAAGTTTTTTATCAATACCTTTCTCTACTAATTGTTTTAATGTGTCAAATACAAGTTGCTCAAACTTATCTTGATCCTCTTCATTAGCGTTTTTCACAACAACACTTAGTACCGGCTGAAAAATACTGTGGTCATAGGAGCCAAAAACATCTTTCCCTAAATTTGCTTCTAGTAAAGCTTTTTTTAGTGGTGCTGCTGGTGTTTCCAACAATAAGTAAGTTAAAATATCAAAAGCTAAGTGTAATTCTGGGTTTGTAGACTTACCCACAACAAAATTTAGACTTAAAAAGGTTTTGTTCTCTTCTTTTTCATTGGCAGATATTGAATACTCTACAATAGAGGTTTTAGGTTCTTCATAAGGGGTTTGCAAATTAATTTTAGAATCTATCTGTATTTTATCAAAGTCTTTTAAATAGGATTCATTGATAAACTTTAAATGCTCCATAATATCCCCATCACCATATAAATAAATGTAACTGTTAGAAGGGTGATATAACTTACTGTGAAAGTTCAAAAAGTCTTCTTGTGTTAAGTTTGGAATTACTTCAGGATCTCCACCAGAATCATATCTGTATGTAGTATCAGGAAATAAAGATTCCTGCATTTTTCTAAATAACACCTGCTCAGGAGAAGAAAATGCTCCTTTCATTTCGTTGTAAACGACACCCTTATAAGTTACTTCATCTTCTATATTTTCTAATTCATAATGCCAGCCCTCCTGCATTAATATTTCAGGTTTATTATAGATATTTGGATAAAAAACTGCATCCAAATAAACATGCATTAGGTTTAAAAAATCTTTATCGTTTCTGCTGGCAATAGGGTACATTGTCTTATCAGAAAAAGTCATGGCATTTAAGAAGGTGTTTAAAGACCCTTTCGCCAGCTCAACAAAAGGATCTTTTGCTGGAAAGTTTTTAGAACCGCATAAAACCGCATGTTCTAATATATGAGGTAATCCCGTACTATCCGTAGGAGGCGTCCTAAAAGTAATGGAAAACACCTTATTATCATCATCATTTTGTATGTAAAGTAACTGTGCCCCGCTCTTTTCGTGCTTAAACACTCTTCCTATAGCCTTCATTTCCTTTATTTCTTTTTCTTGTGTAAGTTTAAAGCCATTATAGCTTTGTCCTATCGAAAACATCATAAACAAACTGCTCCTTCCTGTTTAATTAATAAACTCCTTCAGCATAGCTGAGTATAAAGCTTTTTATTGAATTTTTCCCAAAATCTATAGATTACATTCCTATCTATAGATTTTCTCTGTTGGCAAACACATATATTTACAGGGTATATATTAGTATTATAGTACCATAGTTCCTTTTTATTTGCCATTTTTAATCAAAAAACAAAACCTCTTTCTTATCGGAAGGAGGCTAATAATTATTAAAAAATTTATGATTTGGGCGCTTCTATTCGCCATTCTTTTAAATATTTTCTTAATTCTTTTACCTTTCCTGAAAAAACAAACACTTTCATATATACACCTCCACATAATATGCTGCAAACTATTTATTTCTATTACATTCTATTTTTATTTTTGCAAAAATATGATGCATATTATATTTTTTATACGTTTTTTATAATTCTATTATATACGAACATTTGTTCGTTGTAAAGATGAAATTTATATTTTTCAAAATTTTTAATTTTCGTCTTTCTTCTGCAGTTCATCTGCTGGAGCATTTTGCTTACCACTCCATATCCATACTAGAATAAATCCAACAGCAAATATAAGTAGGATATAGGGTTTAAAGGAATAAGGTAAAAGGGCTCGGGAAGATCCCAAGATGAGACCAGCAAAAAAGTAAGAAATAACACTTCTATACTTTTCATAGATATTGTTTAGAATATTTATTAAAAGAAAAATTCCAATAATGCTTCCTATGCCAAAGATAATCAAGTTGAATAATTCCAGCTCTTTTATAGAGTATAAAATACTATCGTAAATTCCCAAGACAATCAACACGGAGCTGCCTGGAATTCCTGGAATAATCATAGCGGCGCTAGATAATATACCGCCTATCATTAGTAATATCCAGCTAATTTCTTCTATCTCTACCATAAGTCCTATGGGCTCTCCTCCCATATAGTAACCAATGACTAATCCTCCTAGAAAAAACAGAATTCCCTGTAGATTTAACTTTTCGCAGGGTTTTAAAACAGGTCTAATAGAAGCAATTAGACAACCCATGAGAAAAACAGCTGTTTCATCTCTAAAGGATTCAAAAAACAGCGCAAATAACATCCCACTAATAAAAATACCTATAATACTTCCCGCTAACAAGGGTAAATAAGGCTTTATATTCAACTTAGCTAAATCTTTCAACATATTTTCATAAATACCAAAAATTAAAAAAACCGTTCCACCACTCATACCTGGTAATACAATTATACAGCCTAAAATTATTCCTTTAATCATCAGGTTCATTTTTACCTCCACTTTATTTTATAGATGCGTGCTTCTAAAGTTAAATTTTAATATACACGGTCTACGGTTTCTCCCCAAAACCGTGGGCTGCAAATGTAGCTCTTAATATATTAAATTTCATAGATGTATATCTATAAAGTATCGAATCTTATTTAATCTTAATGCAAAGTTTAATAATGGTCAATTAAAATGTCTACTCCATTGGATTTCCTCTTTAGTTTTATAGGTACAGACCCACAACAAGGTTTTATCCTTCAGGTTAATTTTACATGATAAAAAAGGTTATAGATTAAAATATCTATGAAAATAATAATAGCAAGGAGGGATCTTATGTCTGATAACAAATTTAAAGAAAAACACTTAGGCCGAACAATTGAAAACCATCAAACTGCTTCATGGGCTAATATGAAAGACCTTAAGCCAGTATCTAGAGTACCTATTCCTGATGAAATAGAGGTAAAGAACGCTAAGGAGTACGTAGATACAAATGAAAAGTAGTAAAGACTTACTTGTCATAACTTAAATGTTTTTAAAAAAGGGACTAATCTTAGTCCCTTTTTTATCTTGATTTAATACTGCATTTCTGCTAATCGTCTATAGGTATCATATTTATCTCTAGCATTTTTTTCTGCAGCTTCAAACAACTCTTCAGCAATATCAGGAAATACATTCATAATTTGTGAATATCTTATTTCTCCTTCAATAAAGTCTCTAAAGGATGCTTTAGGTTCTTTAGAATCTAAAATAAATGGATTTTTTCCTTCCTCCTTCAAATCTGGATTGAAGCGATATAAATGCCAATAACCTGCTTCTACCGCCTTCTTCTCCTGTGCTACAGTTGTACCCATACCAGTTTTAATACCATGACTTACACAAGGAGCGTAACAGATGATTAAAGAAGGTCCCTTATAAGCTTCTGCTTCAGCGATGGCTTTTATGGTATGATTCATATTGGCACCCATGGCTATTTGCGCTACATAGACATAACCATAGTTAGTTGCCATTAAACCTAAGTCCTTTTTGCGCACTTTTTTACCAGAAGCTGCAAATTTTGCTACGGCAGCTGTGGGTGTAGCTTTTGAGGATTGTCCACCTGTGTTAGAGTAAATCTCTGTATCCATTACAAGAAGATTAACATCCTCCCCAGAAGCTATGACATGGTCTACACCGCCATAACCTATGTCATATGCCCAACCATCTCCACCAATAATCCATACAGATCTTTTAATCAAATAATCTTTCTTTTCTAAAATTTCTCTGATAATAGGATTACCCTGGTATTGATGATTTCTTATGAGGTTTAACAACGCTTCTGAAGCCTCTTTTGATTTTTCACCATCATCCATTGCTTCTAACCACCGCTTACAAGCATCTTTACAATTACTATCTAAATCGCTGTTTAATACCTGTATCATTAAGTCTGCTAGTCGTTCTCTAATTTGTTTAGCAGCTAAGTACATACCGAAACCATATTCAGCATTGTCTTCAAATAATGAATTTGACCACGCTGGCCCTTTTCCATCAGCAGTAGTGCTATAGCCGATGGATGGTGCACTAGCACCCCAGATAGAAGAGCAACCCGTTGCGTTGGCAATCATCATCCTATCTCCGTAAAGCTGTGTTAGTAATTTAACATAGGCAGTTTCTCCACATCCTGCACAAGCACCATGAAATTCTAATAAGGGGCGTGCAAATTGACTACCTTTTACGCTTTTCTTATCCATTAACGCATCTTTTTCTTTAACAGACAAAGCATATTCCCAATTTTCTTCCTGTCTTACTATTTCCTTTTCCGCATCTACCATTACCAAAGCTTTTCCTGGTGCAGGACAAATATCAGCACAGTTTGCACATCCAGTACAGTCCAGTGGGCTTATTTGAATACGATATTCCAGCCCTTCCAGTCCTTTGCCAACAGCTTTTTTAGTTTCAAGAGTATCTGGTTTAGCTTGCATTTCTTCATCATTAAGAAGTAAAGGTCTGATAACTGCATGAGGACAGATGTAAGCACACTGGTTACATTGAATACACTTATCTGTCTGCCACTGAGGAATTCTAACAGCAATACCTCGTTTTTCATAAGAGGTTGTGCCAAGAGGAAAAGTCCCATCTTCCATACCTTTAAAGGCGCTTACTGGCAGCTCATCTCCTTCCAATCTTGCCATAGGCCGTTGTATATTCTTTACAAAGTCTGGTTCTTCTTTTACTGGCAACGTATCTTCTTTAGCTTGACTCCAGCTAGCTGGAACGTCGACCTTCAATAATCCTTGTATCCCTTGGTCTACAGCCTCATGATTCATCTTTACAATTTCCTCACCTTTTTTTCCATAGGTATCTTGAATGGCTTCTTTTAAGTATTTAACAGCATCCTCTATAGGAATAACATTAACCAGTTTAAAGAAAGCCGCCTGCATAATCATGTTAATTCTTCCACCCAAACCTATTTCATGTGCAATTTTTACCGCATCAATGATATAAAAGTTAACACTTTTTTCTACAATATATTTTTTTATTGTTGCAGGAATCTTATCCTCCAGTTCTTCTTGTGTCCATGGACAATTTAATACAAAGGTACCATTTTCCTTCAAACCTTTTAATAAGTCATAATGATGTAAATATGCTTTGTTATGACATGCAATAAAGTCAGCAGTATAAACGAGATAAGGAGATTTTATAGGTTTTTTGCCAAATCTCAGATGTGAAACTGTTGTTCCACCTGACTTTTTACTATCATAAGAAAAATACCCTTGTGCGTATAAGTTAGTTTTATCTCCTATAATTTTTATAGCTGTTTTATTAGCCCCCACTGTTC
The DNA here is from genome assembly GCF_001854185.1 of Clostridium formicaceticum. Lineage (NCBI taxonomy): Bacteria > Bacillati > Bacillota > Clostridia > Peptostreptococcales > Natronincolaceae > Andreesenella > Andreesenella formicacetica. Next base: position 2,490,799 of record NZ_CP017603.1, on the reverse strand, counting down.
CGTCAGAACCTAGGCCCCAGAACTTACATCGAATCGTACCCTCAGGAGTAGTTTCTACAATACTTTCCTCTGGCAAAGAAGTATAACTAACATCATCCACAATCCCTATTGTAAAATGATCTTTGGGATTGGTTTGCTTTAAGTTATCAAAAACCGCTACAATTTGAGAAGGTCTCGTATCCTTAGAGCCTAGTCCATATCTTCCACCAACAATAATAGGACTTTCTTCTCTATCATAAAATATACTTCTTACGTCTTCATAAAGAGGTTCTCCGAAAGCTCCTGGTTCTTTCGTTCTATCTAATACGGCTATTTTCTTCACAGTTTTTGGAAATACATTAAAAAAGTATTTTGGTGAGAAGGGTCGATATAGCCTTACTTTAATTACCCCTACCTTTTCTCCTTTAGCTATTAAATAATCTACTGTTTCTTCAATGGTATCACATCCAGAACCCATAGCTACAATAATCCTATCTGCATCTTCAGCGCCATAATAATTAAAAGGATGATACTCTCTTCCAGTTATTTTAGTAATTTCTTGCATATAATTTTCAACAATGTCAGGTACTGCATCAATAAAAGGATTGGCTACTTCTCTACCTTGGAAATATATATCTGGGTTTTGAGCTGTCCCCCTTGCCACTGGATGTTCAGGACTTAAAGCTCTGTTTCGAAACGCTTTTACTGCTTCATGATCCAATAGATTGCTTAAATCTTCATAATCAATCAACTCTACCTTTTGATATTCGTGAGATGTTCTAAAACCATCAAAGAAGTGTAAAAAAGGTACTCTGGATTTAATGGCAGCTAAATGCGCTATACCACCTAAGTCAATTACTTCTTGAACGCTGCTGGAAGCCAAAAGAGCAAAACCAGTTTGTCGAACTGCCATAACATCTTGATGATCTCCAAATATAGATAATGCGTGGGCTGCTATAGCTCTAGCACTCACATGGAATACTGCAGGTAATAATTCACCTACCATTTTATACATATTAGGAATCATTAGTAGCAATCCTTGAGAAGCTGTGTAGGTTGTGGTCAGTGCTCCTCCCTGTAAGGAACCATGCACAGTCCCAGCAGCACCTGCTTCCGACTGCATTTCTACTACTTTTACCGGTTGCCCAAATATGTTTTTCATTCCATGAGCAGACCATTCGTCCACACCTTCCGCCATTGGTGAGGAAGGTGTAATGGGATAGATTGCCGCTACTTCGGTAAAAGCATAGGACACATAAGCAGCAGCTTCATTGCCATCCATTGTTTTCATTTTCTTAGCCATAAGCTTCCTCCTTTGCATATGTAAAATAACTTCCTGTTAAGAATAGTATTTCGCTTGTCAAATCTTATTATTTAACCTTTTTAAAATATCATACATACAATAAAAAAACTCCCATTTAAGATGATTGAGATTGATTTTTCTCAAATCCTAAATAGGAGCTTTGCTCTTATCGTTTTTTAATAATATTATGCTGCTGCTTTATCTATTTAATGCGGCATTCAGTATCACACCAACAATAGCTGCAAAACTTAAACCACTTATTTGTACTGTCTCTGTTATAGGAATACCAATGGAGATGCCAAAGTTTGATCCTAATCCAAGAATTAAGATAGACGCCATGACTACTATATTTTTGCCATTGAAGATTACATCATTGTCTTTTATCGTTCTTACTCCGATTAAAGCAATCATGCTAAACAACATCATACTGATCCCACCCATAACAGCTACAGGAATACTACTTAGAAAACCTCCAACCTTAGCCACAAACCCTAAAATAATAGCAAGTACTGCAGCGATTCTTAAAATGGAAGGATCATAGTTTTTTGTGATGGCTAATACCCCAGTATTTTCACCATAGGTAGTATTAGCAGGTCCTCCTAAAAATCCAGCAACCAATGTTGCCAATCCATCTCCCAGCAAAGTACGATTTAAACCTGGATCTTCTATAAAGTTTTTACCTACCACTTGACCATTTGTTGTTATATCTCCGATATGCTCCATAAAAACAGCCAATACCACTGGAGCGATGATAGCTATAGCGCCTAATTCGAACTTTGGAAGAGAAAAATTTGGCACTGCAAAGAATTGTGCTTCTCTTATAACTTCTGTATTTACAAGTCCTACATTAAGCGAGATAAGGTATCCCACCACCACTGCTATTAAAATAGAAAGCTGCTTTGCAAAACCTCTTCCTACTAAAGTAATGCCTAAAGCTGTAAAAAGCGTAATAGCAGCAATAACAAAGTGACTTGATGCCATATCATAAGCAACTGGCACTAAATTTAAACCAATTACGATAATCATCGGCCCTACCACCTGTGAAGGTAAGTATTGTTTGATTTTATCTACGCCTATTTTTTGAATAACAAAGGACATCAATACATAGATCAGTCCTGCCACCATAATTCCGCCCTGTGCGTAGGCTAAGTCTCCGTTATATAAATTGCTTACAGTTATAATCACTGGTATAAATGCAAAGGATGAACCTAAAAATACTGGAACCTTACCGTAGGTAACAAGATGAAATAATAATGTTCCTATACCTGCTGATATTAAAGCAATGGAAGGATCTAATCCCGTTAACATTGGTACTAATACAGTTGCTCCGAACATAGCAATTAAATGTTGTAAGCCTAAAACTAATTTTTTAGCAGAATCCAATGTTGTAGCATTTTCTTTCACCTGAAGATTTGTTTTTGTAAATGTGTTTTCTGTCATCATAATAACCTCCTTTGATTTTGTACTAAAGGAGAAAAGGATTTTTCTCCCTTTTCAACCTCACTGGGCTGAATTAAAGGTATTTCCAAAACATAAAAAACTTCCTGCCGCCGGCAAGAAGTCATAATTATCCTATAATTTATTACTACAATTATATATAACTATCTTACCAGCCTCACCGGACTGAATTAAAGATACTTTGTTTTCATTTAATAAGATTATATCACGCTTAACAGTTGTATGCAATAGAAAACAAACTATTTATATCTTCTTAATAAAGCATGTATTCTAAAATTTTAATATACAACTTATAAAATACCATTGAGATGATTTCCCGCAACAATTAGTTTAAATTAACGGTCGTGATATTCCAATATATCTTTAACAATCTGCAAATGCGCATCAGACCCTAAAACTTCCTGAGGGTTCAGCAGATTTTCTTGTTCCATCAAAATACCTCTATCGTATTTAACATTTAAAATCCTTCTTACAGATTCGTTTAATCTCTCCTCCGTTATCCTTCCTTCTTTAACAGCCTTCAACAAGCCTTCATAGGCTTTCTCAAGAGAGGATGGCATTAATAAGATATCTGCCCCTGCTGCAAAGGCTAAAACAGCTGCTTCTTCCGGGGTCCAGTATTTTGTAATAGCCTTCATTTCCAGCGCATCAGTGATAATCAATTTTTCATACTTCAAATGATTTCTTAATAAATCTACTACTTTCCATGAGAAAGTAGCTGGTAAAGAATCTGAAGTGATTGAGGGTACTAGTAAATGTCCCAACATAACGCCATCTACCCCTGCTTCAATTCCTTTCTTAAAAGGAAGAAATTCAACAGCTTTTAATCTTTCTATACCATGAGGAAGCGTAACAGCCTCTTTATGAGTATCTAATGAAGTATCTCCATGTCCCGGGAAATGCTTAACTACAGCACTGATATTTTCATCTTGTATTCCTTTTACCATTTGTGCCACCATCTCTCCTGTTTTATGGGGGTCACTGCCAAAAGAACGTTCTCCAATAACAGGATTTTGAGGATTTGTGTTGACATCTGCCACAGGCGCTAAATTCATATTGAATCCTAAAGAAGTCAGTTCTTTTCCTAACAATCTACCAACTTTATAAGCAAATGCTACATTCTCCGTATCCCCTAACACCTTATTACCCGGAAGTTTTGTTGCAGGCATATTAGGACTGCTATTAAGCCTGCTGACAATTCCTCCTTCTTCATCAACGGATATAAATAAAGGTATTCTGCTTACTTGTTGCATAGCTTCAATCAACCTTTGGGTTTGGTCTATTGTATCTATATTCTCTGAAAAAAATATAACGCCTCCTAAATGATATTTTAAAATTTTATTTTTGGTATTTTCATCCAAAGAGGTAAGACGCTTATTATCAGTATCATATCGAAAAGCCTGCATGAATACTTGTCCTACTTTTTCTTCAAGGGTCATGGTCTTTAGATATGCTTCTATGTAGGAAAGCTTCTCATCAGGCAAAGCATTGTTTTCGTTGGATACCGCTTCAATAGGAGATTCTGCTAAAATTGTGGTGCTTTCTTCACAACCTACTAAATAAAATCCACTCCACAATAAGAAAATCAGGAGAAAAAATTTTTTATTCATAATATTTCCCTCCTGCTCTAGCGACCGCTTCTGAAAAGTCCTTATACGCTATATATGCCTGCTTTTGTGCTGCAGCTCTTATAGTACTCATTTCTTCAAAGTGTATCTTAATGATCTCTACTATTTTTTCATCTAAAGCAAAAGACTTCGCCATATTTTCAAGAACTTCTATCACTCTGTAAGGCAACATTCCCTTTCTATAGGGCCTATCCTCTGTTATCGCAGTAAACACATCTGCCACTGCCATAATTCTAGCACCCTCTCCCAAAGCATCTTCCCCAATGTGAAAAGGGTAGCCGGTACCGTCTAAACGCTCATGATGGTAAGAGGCATAGGTATTAATCTCCTGTAGCCCATTAATCTCTTCTAGTAAATAATAACCATGGTAAGTATGAGACTTAATGGTGTTGTATTCCTCAACCGTTAGTCTACTTGGTTTCTCTAAAATTTCATTGGATATAGCCAGTTTTCCCAAGTCATGTAAATAACCAGCGATTTTTATTTTTTTACACCCTTCCTCAGACCAGTTAAGCTTTTTGGCTAAAGCTTCAGCTATCGCCGCCACACCACTACTATGGATAGAGGTAAATGTACTTCGGAAGTCTATAATCCGAGCAAAGATCTTTGTAATCTGATCTAGTTTTTCTAAATCTAATTGTTGGCCACAATCCCCCCACATTTTTTTAAATTTTCTATCGATAGATGGAGAAATGATATCAAACCAAAAGCTTTCCTTTGCTTTTAACTTATTAAAAATATCGATTAGCTCTGGATGAAACATCGTATTTCTGCTTTTTTCAATAACCTTACTTATCCTATCTACTTGAGCTATAATTTCGTTTTGCTGAAGAATGGACACTGAAATACGGTCTGCTAGATGTATAATGTGACTTTCTATAGGTACTGGCTCTCCCTTATAATATCTTCCGGCACCATTCATCCAATACAAGTGATGATACTTTATTATTTTTCCTACACTTTCAAGCTCCTCAACATCCTTCAACAAAAAATATCCGGTCACCGCATGTTGATAAGCGTTTTCATTTTCAAATTGTAATGCACTGATTCTATCTCCTAAATTTAAGCAGCCAATATCATGTAACAAACTAGCTATTAATAGTTCATTACAGTTTTTATTAGAAAGTTCTAATTCCTTCCCTATATTATAGGCAATATAGGCTACTTGCTTATGATGATTGTTCAAAACTGGACTTATTAAATCAATAGCATTTGATATGGTTAATGTTAAATCTAAAAGAGATACATCTAACTCCGTTTTCAACATATCCTCACCTCTATAAAAAATTTATTAAAGCTGCAAATGTAGTCCTTAGTATATTAAAATTTAAGGGCGCACATCTATACCTATATGTAAAAGTATTATTCTAAATATTTATTATACCATAAAATTTAAGCTTACCCAAAATGCGGATAAGCTTAAATCGTTAAAACAACTTGATATTTTAAGTTTAGGTCCCTCTTTAAGGGGATTTTATACTAGTTTTACTTGATGATATACTTTTTTGCCTTTTTTTATCATCATTTTATCTTCTTTAAAATCCTTTGTGGTAAGGATATGATTAATATCTTCTATTTTATGGTCCTCTACACTGATTCCCCCCTGTTGTACAAGACGTCTTCCTTCAGACTTTGATGCAGCTAAGCCAGTTTCTGCTAATAGCGTTAGAATGTCTACGCCTTCTTCGAATCTAGCCTTGTCCACCTCTGTAGTAGGCATTGCTTCAGCCACAGCTCCACTGCCAAATAAAGACTTAGCTGCCTCTTCAGCTTTTTTAGCCTCTTCTTCTCCATGGACTATTTTGGTCACCTCGTAAGCTAAGACTTCTTTTGCTCTATTAATCTCAGCACCTTCTAATGCACCAAGTCTTCTTACTTCCTCCATAGGCAAAAAGGTTAGTAGCGCTAAAGTTTTTTCTACATCTTTATCATCAATATTTCTTAGGTACTGATAAAATTCATAAGGAGAAGTTTTATCCGCATCTAGCCATATGGTACCAGCTTGTGTTTTTCCCATCTTTTTCCCTTCGCTGGTGGTAAGCAGCTTGAAGGTCATGGCATACACGGAAGCGCCATCTACTCTACGAACCAGTTCGTAGCCTCCTAAAATATTCGACCATTGATCGTTGCCTCCTAGTTGTATTTTACAATTGTGTCTTCGGTATAGCTCTAAAAAGTCGTAGGATTGCATTAACATATAATTAAATTCGAAAAATGTTAAACCATCTTCTAATCTACTTTTATAGCATTCTGCTGCAAGCATCCTATTTACAGAAAAATGTCTTCCTACTTCCCTTAAAAAATCAACATAATTTAATTTTAATAACCAATCTGCATTGTTTTCTATAATGGCTTTGCCATCTTCAAAATCCAAGAACTTAGAAATTTGGTCTTTAAATCTTTCAGCATTCTTAGCAATCGCTTCTTTTGTCAACATCTGTCTCATATCACTTCTACCGGAAGGATCCCCTACCATCGTAGTTCCTCCACCTAATAAAACAATCGGTTTGTGACCAGCTCTTTGCATATGCATCATTACCATAATCTGCAAAAAATGTCCAAGAGTTAAACTGTCAGCAGTTGCATCAAAGCCTATATAAAAGGTCATAGATTCCTTACCTAATAATTCTCTTAATTCCTCCTGGTGGGTTACTTGTTCTATATACCCTCTTCCTTCTAATACATCAAAGATATTTTGCATTTTTTTCCCTCCTAGTTTTTATGTGCAAAAGAAAAAGGACCTTATTTCATCCTTATGCTAAGGACGAGTAAGACCCGTGGTACCACCTTAATTTGCATCTATGCTATAGATGCCTCTTTGTCAATATATCGGCTGACCTCCGCAATGATTTCCCATTGAAACTCCCAAGTGTAATTCACGACTTTATGTACTATAGACTTTTCACCCTCCAGTCTACTCTCTACATTGTAACCATAAAGCGTTACTCTTCTCTTTCATCGTTTATAACTATTATTTTTCAACTATAATATTATATTCCTGCACTTCTGTCAAGGCATCTGCAAAAAATTATTCAACACCACGATAATAATGTCCTCTAGTAAAACTATTTTTATTTGTTTCATCTGCCATGATTTTTTCATGATTCATAAAACTTTGCAGGTTTCGTCGAAATTCTTTTATGATGCTAATCATTTCTTCGGGACTTTCATTGGTAAACTCTAATCTTAAGGATGTCATTCCCAACGCTATAAAACTTCTTAATTTATCTATCATGTATAGAGGGTGATTGTTGATAATAATACTTCTCCCCCACTCATCCTTCGTGAAAGGAAAAACCGCCTGTTTATCGTCCTTCAGTCCCCAATGATAATCGAAGGGTTTCTTTCTACAAGTACTACACATATCTTGACATTGATGGTCGCCGGCAAGAGGACAAGTTTTTGTGGTCATAATAACTAGTTTTCCATAAATCAATGCCTCTACTTCTAGTTTTTGGTTTACCTTCAACGCCTTAATACTTTTTAAATCTAGTTCACTGGAAAGGGTTACCCCTTGAAGACCTCTTTCCTGTAAAAAAGCTATTGTGCTGCTATTCATAATATTTAGTGTAGTATCTGCAATAATAGGGAGTTGCAACGTGTTTTTTGCAAAATCTATCATACCTAATTCCCCGGCTAAAATACCATTGAAATTATATTTTTTTAACTTTGTCTGCAGGACTTTATTCTCCTCATCTTTAATGATGGAAGGGCTTCTGAAAAAAATCTCCACATTTTTAGCATAACATACTTTTATAGCTTCTTGTAAATCCTGCAGGTTACCATAGTACACTCTGTCAACCTTTTCTTGTAATACATATTGTAATTGCTCTAAAGTATCCACTTTTACTGCCAATTTAGGCAAAGTAGCTTTTTCTACAGTTTCCGCTAATGTTAGGCTTGGAACCAAAGAATAATTGATTGGCTGCTGAGGTCTTTTATACTTATTTTTTCTAATATTCATTAAATCTTCTATACTATCTCTTCTAAGTTTATTAATCGTAGAAATAGATATCGCTGTATTTTCTTCCACCTCCACTTTTATTTCCTGTAGTTGAAAAGGTGTATTCCCCAATTTACTTAAACTTTCTATAATTTTTTCCTTTGTTAACACCACTTTTTCAGCAACTTCAACAATTTCTTTACTTTCTTTATATACAGTATTTCCCTCATCATCCCATATGTACAGCTTTAGAGGTTTAGCTAGTTGTACCTTTAGCTCTCCCCACAGACTAACCTTTTTATTTTCTACAGTAGAACCATAGGTTTTTTCTAGATCTTTTGATAACTGTAGATCCAGCGTCTTATAAACCATATCCCCTTTTTTAATGCTTCCCTCTATCTGTATTTCTACTACTTCTCCTGCCTTTGCCTTATGTACCAACTTATTCTGCAAGTACATTTTATTGACAATGCCTCCAATGCTATTTCTTTTATAGATTTCAATACCATCCCCTTGCTGAAGGTCTTCTATAAGCTTCATCTTTAGTCTTTTTTTCCCCTCATCATAAAAATCTACTTTACCTAAAGGTAATCCACGATTATTAGGCTTTTGGATATTTAAGATTTCCTTTGATGCGCTGCCCAAGATATAACCCTTAGTAAATTTTCGGTTAAACATTTGTGTTATTTCCTTCAAGGTGGAGGTATCATTGAATCCTTTTCTGTTCTCTAAGTAATCATCTATTGCTTTGCGATAGGCTCTTACAATTGAAGCTACATATTGAGGTTTTTTCATTCTTCCTTCTATCTTAAAGGAAGTAGCTCCACTTTCTATAATCTCTCCAATACTTTCTAAGGTATTCAAATCTCGGGTACTTAGATAAAAGGAAGAAGTTTTTTTACCTCTCGTTTCTTCCCTATATAAAGATACCACTTCATACTGTTTTCTACAGGGTTGTGCACATCTGCCACGATTTCCACTTCGGCCTCCTATAATACTGCTCATCAAGCATTGTCCTGAATAAGCATAGCAAAGGGCCCCATGAACAAATACTTCTAATTCCATGTCTGTATTTTCATGAATCGTTTTTATAGCCTCCAAACTTAGTTCTCTAGCAACAACCACCCGTCGAATTCCCATTTCTTTTAATAATTGAATCCCTACACTATTATGGAGAGTCATTTGGGTACTACAGTGGATTTCAAGGTCTGAAAATAAACTTCTAATCATTCTGACTACCCCCAAATCCTGTACAATGACAGCATCTACACCCATACAGTACAGTTCAGAAACATAGGCCATCAGGGCTGAAATTTCAGCATCTTTTATTAAGGTATTTATTGTAACATAAATCTTCACGCCTCTTATATGGGCATAGTCTATGGCTTTTTCCATCGTTTCTTTATCGAAGTTAAAGGCATAGGCCCTAGCACTGAAGGCATGTCCCCCTAAATAAACTGCATCAGCTCCATTTTGAATAGCTGCCATCAAAGCTTCATAGGAACCTGCCGGTGCCAATAATTCTACCTTTTTCATGGATTTTAACAACCTTTCTTATATATATAAATAAAAAGTAGCAATATTATTATATCACTACTTTTTAAAAAATTTTCACTCACTTTTATTTATTTCTTTATCATTTTGCTGCTCTTCCAACTGCTTTTCAAGTTGAACCAGTGCTATTCGATTTTCAAAAAGTTTATTTTGCAAATCATTGATAATATTTTCTGCATTGATTAAGTCCTGGTCCTTACTCTGCAGCTTTTCTTTTAACTGGATATTTTCCTCTTGGACTTCTTGTTTATAAGTCATCAATTCTTCAACCTGTTTTTGTAAAAGCTGAAGACTTTCTCTTTTCTCTTCTAGCTCTTTTAATACAATATTGTATTGCTCTCTTATGTTCTCTAGTTTATTTAGGGGGTCTACTTGCTCTTTGGTCACTGTCTCAAGCTGTTTTTGTAACTTAAAAAACTGATCTGCTATATTAATACAGGTCAATACTGCAATCATAGAAATACTAAGCTTACTGTTATTTTTGGCAACTGCATCCATTTGTTCATCGACATAATTTCCTATTTTTAGTAAATACTCCTTAGATTCTATTCCTATAATAGGATAGTCTTGGCCATTTATTCTTACTATTACTTTATTTTTAGTTTCCATAGTAGATCAACCCCTTACCTGACTTATAGGATTTCTTTTGTTCATATATGATTTCTTTATAAATGGTCAATCTCCTGCTAAAAAAGTTATTCTAAAAAAAATTTTTCTTTTATTCTCGTAAAAGACCTCCTAAAACTTCCTTAATCCTTTGCAGAATTTTTTCTTGCACCTTATTTACTTCTTCTTCCTTCAGTGTACGATCCTTATGTCTATAGGTTAGTGTATAAGCCACACTCTTATAACCTTCGTTAATTTGGTTCCCTCTATATACATCAAACAAGCTATAACTTTCTAGCATTTCTCCACCTTCTGCTACAATAATATTTTCTATTTCCTTTACTAGGGTAGTTTCCTTCACTACTACTGCAAAATCTCTAGAAATAGATGGATATTTAGGCAGGGGCTGATATACCGCATCTAAACTTGTTAATTTTAATAATAAATCAAAGTCTAATTCTGCGCAATAGCACTTTTTATGAATACCATAGTTTTCCATCACCTCAGGGTGAATTTCCCCTAATGTTCCTATCGTATGATGCCCATAGATAATATTTCCGCATCTTCCAGGGTGAAAAGTAGGATGATGTTTTTCTACTACATACTCATAATCTTTTATACCTAATCTTTCCAGCAAGCTATCTAATACCCCTTTTAAGGTAAAGAAATCCTCTTCACCATATACACCGAGAACTAAGTTCATCACTTCATAAGGTAGAGGGTCAGACTTATCTACTTTAGGAAGAAAAATTCTTCCTAATTCAAAGGCTCTAAAGTTTTCTACCTTTCTGTTAAAGTTTCTTGCCATTACTTCCAGCAAATTAGGTAACTGCGTTGTCCTCATCACACTGGTTTCATCACCAAGAGGATTTAAAAGTTTAATGAAATTTCTTTTAATACTGCCTTCCCCTACTCTAATTTTATCAACACCTTTAGGGCTAACAAAAGAATAAGTAAGTATCTCATGTAATCCCATAGCATTTAAAGCTTCTTTTGTAATATCCTCGATAATTTGTCCTTGGTTTTTCCCGCCAACAACAATGTTCCCCCTCGCCATTGTAGCAGTGATCCGATCATAGCCGTAAATTCTACCTATTTCCTCAACAAAATCTGCTTCCTGTCCTAAGTCAATACGATAGGTAGGAACAGTTACTTCTAAAACATCTCCCTGATCCTTTACCTCTATTTCTAGCTTCTTTAAAATTTCAATCATCTCTTCATTGGTTAAAGCTGTACCTAATAATGAATTGATTCGATGTGGCCGGATGTTTTGTGGTTGAGCTTCACGTTTCTGAGGGTAAACATCTACAGCTCCCTTTAGTACCTTCCCTGCTCCTAACTCTTCTATCAATTGACAAGCTCTATCTGCTGCTATTCTGGCAATATTAGGGTCCAATCCTTTCTCAAATCTTGATGAGGCTTCTGTTCTCAATCCCAATTGTTTTGAAGTTAATCGAACCCCTTCTGGATGAAAATAAGCTGATTCTAGCAAAATATTTTTTGTTTTAGAGGTAACTTCAGATTCTTCTCCACCCATTACCCCGGCTATAGCTAAAGGCTTATTTATATCATAAATCATCGTCATGTAATCCTTTATTTTTCTTTCTACGCCATCTAAGGTTTTAAAGACTTGCCCTCGTTCACCTTTTTTCACAATAATTGTACGACCTTCAACGTGACCCAGGTCAAAGGCATGTAGCGGTTGCCCATACTCTAACATCACGTAGTTTGTTATATCTACAATATTATTAATCGGCCTAACCCCTGCTTTTGCTAGTCTTTGTTGCATCCATTGGGGTGAAGGTTGAATGGTAACATCTTCGATTACTCTAGCAACATACCTTTTGCAACCTTCAGTATCTTCTATAACTACTCTTGCCTTATCACAACTGTTTTTTTCCGCTTCCTTTACTTTAATATCAGGATATTTTAATGTTGATCCTATCGTAGCCGCAACTTCTCTCGCTATTCCAATCATGCTCAAACAGTCTGGTCGATTGGAGGTAATTTCAAATTCTATCACTTCATCTTGAAGGTCGATTGCTTCTAACAAGTTTTTACCCAAAGGATAAGCTTCTTTCAATATCCAAATACCATCCTTTTGATCCTCTGGTATGACGGATTTAGGTATAGCAAGTTCTTCTTGAGAGCAGAGCATCCCCTGTGAAACTTCACCTCTAAGTTTTCCTTTTTTTATTTTTACTCCCCCAGGCAACTTTGCTCCATCTACAGCAACAGGTATATAGTCTCCTACAGCAATATTTGTGGCTCCTGTAACAATTTGCAATCGTTCTTCTCCGATATTTACTGTAACAATCACTAATTTATCTGCATTGGGATGGCACTTAATTTCCTCAATTTTTCCAATGACAACCCCCTCAATATCAAGACCAGTTTTTTCTACTGTTTCAACTTTAGATCCTGACATTGTCATTTTATCGCATAATTCTTTTGTCTCCATATCTATAGCAACATAATTTTTTAACCATTTTACAGGTACTAACATCTATGAAATCCTCCTCTACGTTTTTACTAAAGCTATCCTTAAAACTGGTTTAAAAAGCGCATATCATTTTCAAAAAATAATCGAATATCATCTACTCCGTATTTTAACATGGCCAAACGATCTATTCCCATCCCAAAGGCAAAACCACTATATACCTCAGGATCAATACCACAATTTCTAAGTACATTTGGATGTACCATTCCTGCACCCAACAACTCAATCCAACCACTGCCTTTACAAAAGCTACAACCATCTCCACCACATTTAAAACAAGAGGCGTCGATTTCTGCACTAGGTTCAGTGAAGGGGAAGTAATGAGGTCTAAACTTAATTTCTGTATTGCTACCTAAAAATTCTTTAGCAAAAACCTCCAGTGTACCCTTTAAATCTCCTAATGTAATGCCTTTGTCCACTACCAAGCCCTCTAGTTGATGAAACATTGGAGAATGGGTGGCATCTGGAGTATCATTTCTAAAACATCTCCCTGGAGAAATGATGCGAATAGGCGGTTTTGTTCTCTCCATCACCCTCACTTGCACAGGGGATGTTTGCGTTCTTAAAATAACATCTTTATTAAAATAGAAGGTATCCGTCATGTCTCTAGAAGGGTGATTGGCTGGAGCATTTAAAGCATCAAAATTATAATAAACCGTCTCTACTTCAGGTCCTTCAGCAATCTTAAAGCCCATGCCTATAAAAATATTTTTTAATTCATCAAGCCCCTTTGTTAATGGATGTTTTTTTCCTAATGTTATTTGCTTACCCGGCATAGTAATATCAATTGCTTCAGCTTCTAACTGTTGCTGTAGTGCTTTATTTTTCATGGTTTTTTTTGATACTTCTAAAAGGGTCTCTATGGCTTCCCTTACTTCATTAGCTATTTTACCTACTACAGGCCTTTCTTCTGGAGATAAGCTTCCCATTCCTCTTAGCACTTCTGTTAATGCACCTTTTTTTCCTAAGTATTTGACTCTAGCTTTTTCTATAGCCTCCATAGAATCAGCCAGCGTAATCTCTTTTTTAGCATCTTCTTGAAGCGCTTTTAATTTATTTTCCATAAAAAAACTCCCTTCTCGTCTACATAAAATAACAGTTTTTTCCTTTTATACAACAAAAAACCCTCATCCCAGAAAGGGACGAAGGTTTAATCCGCGGTACCACCCTAATAGCACAATCTTACTATGCCTCTCTAAGACAATAACGGTGTCTTTCCGATAAAGCCTACTAGAATGTAATTTTCAGCTCTACAGCTCCAGAGTGAACTTCTGCTATACTTATTTGAAGTGCTTTCAGCCTGCTGGCAACTTCTCTCTGTAAAACAGTCTATAGCATACTTTTCTCCTTCTTAGCTATTACCATTATATATGTTTTGATTTATCATTAATTTCTTGTACATCATATAGGCCGTTATGGAGCCAGTTAGTTCAAAAATTCTCCAAAATGTGTTTGCAATTTTCATCGAACCACACTCCTTCCCCTTAGCCAATCATCGTAGGTCTATTATAGCACAGGTCAGCAATGGAAAACAAGGGAAAGCAACGAAATAACTGTAAATTTTTTGAAATTTCTAAAGATTTATAGCTTGTGCTCTACTGCTTTGTAGATCAGGATTGCAGCAGCAGTAGAAGCATTTAAAGATTCTATTTTTCCTAATATAGGTATTTTTATAGATAAATCTACATAAGGCAGCAAGTTTTGATCTATCCCATTTGCTTCATTACCTATAATAATAGCAATTTTGCCAGTATAATCTACCTTCGTATATTCGTAACCGGTATTTAAATCACTAGCTATCAGCTTGACATCATTTCTTTTAAGCATTTCAATCCATACTTCATTTTCCTTTACCTCAATAATTGGTATATGAAACAAAGCTCCCATTGTAGCTCTTATCACCTTGCCGCTATAGGGATCCACACAACCTTTTGTTAAAATAATTGCATCTGCACCAGCAGCTTCTGCTGTCCTTATAATTGTACCCATATTACCTGGGTCTTGGATTCTATCTAATACAATAAAGAAAGTATCTTCTTTCATATTTAATATCTCCAGGCTATGGCCTTGTATATTTACCACTGCCATAATGCCTTGAGGCGTTTCAGTATCAGATAAGCTATCAAATAGACTTTTAGCTACCTCATAACTTTTGTAGTTTTCAACAGCTTGTTTTAATACTCTACTTCCCCCTTGAAGATTTTCTACTTCCTCTGTATAGAGGATGTAGTCGACAGGCACACCATGCAAAAAACATTCTTCTATAATGCGAATACCTTCTATCACAAACTGTCCATGGATTTTTCTGTTTTTTTTATTTTGTAGTGCTTTGATATGTTTAATAAACTTATTTTGTTGGCTGCTTATTACTTGTTTTTCCATTATTTTCACCTAAATTCAGAGGTATTATTTCTGCAATTTTTTTAAATCATTGTTATGGCCTATCACTACCAAAACGTCTCCTCTATGAACAACATCATTAGCAGTTGGTGATACATTAATATGGCTGCCATGTTTTACTGCCATAATGTTGATACCAAACTTAGAACGAATATTTAATTCCAGCAACGTCTTTCCATCCCACTCATCTAGTGCAGTAATCTCCATAATACTGTATTCTGGTGCTAATTCTATATAATCTAATATATTGGTAGAGACAAGATTATGGGCAACCCGCATTCCCATATCTCTTTCAGGAAAAACAACCCTATCCGCACCAATTTTATATAATACCTTGGCATGGATTTCACTCTGAGCTTTTGCCACCACATATTTCACGCCAAGATCCTTTACAATCAAAGTAGCCATGATAGAAGACTGAATATCAGAGCCTATTGTGATTACGGCGACATCAAAATTTCTTAAGCCTAAAGATCGCAAAGCATTTTCATCTGTAGCATCCGCTTGAACCGCATGGGTTACCTTATCAGAAATATTTTGCATGGTTTCTTCATTTTCATCTATTGCTAATACATCATGTCCCAGTTTATAAAGATTTTCTGCAACACTTCTACCAAATCGTCCACAGCCAATGATCACATACTGCTTCATGTTTTCACCTTCCTACCCTACTATTATTTTTCCTTCAGGATATTTTATTATCCCCTTATTTTTTCTCTGTTGTCTTGCTAATGCATAGGCAATGGTCAATGGACCCACCCTGCCAGCAAACATCATAAATATAATGACCATTCTTCCTAAAGTGGTTAACTCTGACGTAATACCTAATGACAATCCTACAGTACCAAAGGCAGAAGTTGCCTCAAATAATACATCTAAAAATGAAGCACCGGTTTCTGTTATGGTTAGAACCATCGTAATGATAATAATCAAAGTGATTCCTATGACCGCCACCGTAATAGCTCTGTTTACAATATCCCTAGGGATTCTCCTGTGGAATAGCTCTGTATCTTCTTTACCTCTTATTACAGAAATAACCGTAAACAGAATAACACCTAATGTAGCAGTTTTAATTCCCCCGGCTGTAGAGGCAGGAGAACCCCCGATATACATCAATGCAATTGTAAGTAACTTAGATGCATTGGTCATTGCGTCTAATGCTATGGTGTTAAATCCTGCTGTTCTTGTGGTCATAGATTGAAAGAAACCTCCTAGGAGCTTACCACCAACACTTAATTCTCCTAATGTCTCTGGATTATTCCATTCTAAAACTAAGAATCCTCCAAATCCGATCAATAATAATAAGATTGTGATAAATAAAACCATCTTTGTATGCAATGAAAGACGTTTTAAATTTTTATTGTTCATCAAGTCTACCATAACAGAAAAGCCTATACCACCTACAATAACTAAAAAGCCAATGGTAAGATTTACAATAGGGTCAGCAACATAGGGAGTAAGACCTTTCCCTTCTCCAATAAGATCAAAACCAGCATTACAAAAAGCAGAAATCGCATGAAAGATAGAATAGGCTATTCCTTTCACCCACCCATATTCTGGTACAAACCTAAAGGAGAGAAAAAAAGCTCCCAAGCCTTCTATCATAAAAGTGCCTATAATAATGTATTTTGTAAACCTTACAATCCCTTCTAGTGAATATTGATTTAGCGCCTCCTGCATAATCAATCTTTCTTTTAAGGAAATCTTTTTGCCTAATAAAATGGCAAACATGGTGGCCATCGTCATAAAACCTAGTCCACCCACCTGAATCAGTATCACAATTACAGTCTTTCCAAAAACAGTCCAATAGGTTCCTGTATCTACTACAATTAGTCCTGTAACACATACAGCTGATGTCGCAGTAAAAAGAGCATTAATAAATCCCACACTACTTCCATCTTGAGAAGCAATAGGTAGATTTAGTAATATAGCCCCAATCAAGATTACTACCGCAAAACCCATTACTAAAATTTGTGTTGGTTCAAAATGTAATTGACCTAACTTTTCCTTCATCATGTAACACCGCCTAAATTCATCTTCTTAGACATATTTTTTGCTGGTTCAAAAAAATAATTTAAAGAGCCCTCATATAAGGACTCTACTAATTATGCGTTTAACTTTTCTTTTGCTACATTTACTAATTGAGCAAAACCTTCTTTATCATAAATAGCCATTTCAGCTAATACTTTTCTATTCATTTCAATACCTGCGATTTTTAATCCGTTCATAAATCTTGAATAGGATAATCCATTTGCTCTAGTAGCAGCATTGATTCTTGTAATCCATAACTTTCTAAAGTCTCTTTTTCTTAATTTTCTACCAACATAAGCATGCTTTAAAGCCTTCATTACAAACTGGTTTGCAGGTTTAAATAATTTGCTTCTAGCACCTCTAAAACCTTTCGCCAGTTTAAGTATTTTTTTATGTTTTTTCTTAGCGTTAACCGCTTTTTTTACTCTAGCCATTGTTTACAACCTCCTTTAACGATATCTATTTTGCTATAATTTGTGCTAATTTTTTGGCTTCACCTTTAAATACTAATGCAGCTTTACGTAGATTTCTCTTTCTCTTCGCTGTCTTTTTCGTTAAGATGTGGCTTTTGAAAGCCTTCATTCTTTTGATTTTACCTGTTTTTGTCTTCTTAAATCTTTTTGAAGCTCCTCTATGGCTTTTCATTTTTGGCATTATTATTTCCTCCTTCTAATCTATGAATTCTTGGGAGTCAAAACCATAATCATTTGTTTCCCTTCTAGTTTTGCTTCTTTTTCAACTTGACTGATTTCTGCTAATAAATCCCTAAAATCATCAATAACTTTTCTACCTATACTTACATTACTAAGCTCTCTACCTCTGAAACGCAAAGTTACTTTCACTTTATCTCCATTTTTCAAGAACTTTATTGCTTGTGTTGCTTTCACTTGCAAATCATGTTTTTCAATGTTAGGGCTAAGTCTTACTTCCTTAATGGTGATTACCTTTTGATTTTTTTTAGCTTCTTTTTCCTTTTTAGCTAGCTCATACTTGTACTTACCATAGTCCATAATTTTGCACACAGGGGGTTTTGCCTGGGGTGCAATTTTTACTAAATCTAGGTTTTTACTGTTAGCTAATTTTTGTGCTTCCTTAGCCGATATGATCCCCAGCTGATCTCCATTGGAATCAATTAATCTAATTTCCTTATCCCTAATTTCTTCATTAATTTGAAGCTCGTTAATATCTCTAATAATTTGACACCTCCCAATAAAAGTTTCCAATAAAAAAACGAATAGTCTTTACTATCCGCTTCCAATTAATAACATAACAATCATCGCTAATCTATTTCAATCAACATAATCAGTTATGAACCTTCACAACACTTTTGCTGTAAGGTGAGAAGCGGTATCTTCTGCTTTGTTTTCTTTAATAGGATACCAATCTATTGGTGATTTGTCAAGCTATTTAATAAAAAAATTTTATACAACAATTTTTCTTCATATATTTACCTTCGCTTTTCTTCTATATACCTATCATGTTTATTTATAGTTTTGGGTATGCTACTTTTAAAGACATGACAAGGTGGTGGTTCAATGAAGAAAAAAATAATACTTATGCTTTTCTTAACTTTTCTCGGTCTGACCTTTATTTCTAGCTTTTCATCCTCTTCAGGAAATGAATTAAGCGTTGGTTTTGGAGGCAAAGATCGCCTATTACTTATTATTGTAACAGCTTGCTTGTTTGTTTATTATATAAAATTGGATAAACCCTTCCAATATGCACATGCAATGATAAACGACGAGAAAAAAAATTGTGAAAATAACAAGGAGGTCTTCACAAAACCAAAGGTAACCTTCGAGGATGTAGCAGGCTTAGATGAGGTAAAGGAAGAACTAGTTGAGGTTATTGATTTCATTAATCAAACAGAAAAGTATCAGAAAATGGGGGCAAAAATTCCTAAAGGGATTTTATTTTATGGTCCTCCTGGTACTGGCAAAACCCTCCTAGCTTCCGCTGTAGCTGGAGAAACGAAGTCAACCTTTTTTACAGCAAGCGGTTCTGAGTTTGTCGAAAAATATGTAGGTGTTGGTGCTAAGAGAGTGCGTACTTTATTTGAAAAAGCAAAAAAAGAAGCGCCTAGTGTTATCTTTATTGATGAAATTGATGCTATTGGTGCAAAAAGACATTTAGATAGTAATAATGAAAAAGATCAAACCCTAAACCAACTTTTAATAGAACTAGACGGTTTTAATACAGACCAAACAGTTGTTGTTATTGCAGCTACCAATCGTCTGGATTTATTAGATGAAGCTTTACTTCGACCTGGTCGTTTTGATCGCCACATGTTTATTGGTAATCCTAACGTAAGGGCAAGGGAAGAGATCCTAAAGGTGCATACAAAAGATAAACCTTTAGACGAAAGTATTAAAATTCAAGACTTAGCTAAAAAAACCCATGGTATGAGTGGTGCTCATTTATCGAATATTGCTAATGAAGCCGCTATTATTGCTGTGAGAGAAAACCAAACAACAATTTCTATAAAGCACTTTGAGCAGGCCATTGAAAGAGTCATTGCAGGCCTACAGGTCAAAAACCCAACTGTATTGTTGAAGGAGAAACAAATTGTTTCTTACCATGAAGCTGGCCATGCTTTAATTGGTAAGATCCTTGGTACCGATATTGTACAAAAAGTGTCAATTATTCCAAGAGGGCAAGCCTTAGGTTATGTTCTTCATATGCCGCAGGATGATCGGTACATTATGACAAGAGAAGAACTATGTAATAAGATTATGGTAATGTTGGGAGGTAGAGCCGCTGAAGAGCTCATCTTTGGTCATCTCTCTACCGGTGCAAAGGATGATTTAAAAAAGGTCACCGATATCGCTATGCAAATGGTTTGTGAATATGGTATGAGTGATTTAGGTTATATGTCCAACAATTCTACCATGATGCAGGTTCTAGGACGACAAATTAACAAAGAAATGAACAAGATCATTGATGATTGTTATACAGTAACACAGCAACATTTAAAAACCTATAAGGCAGAGCTAGAGAAAATTTCTTCTGCATTAATGGAACGTGAAACTTTAAACTATGATGAACTCAATGAGCTGCTAGGCAATTTCATGGAGGCACCAAAAGAAACAGAAGAAATAAAAGAGAAAAAAGAAAAACTAGAAGCTGTATAAGGAGCAGAAATATTTCTGCTCCTTCATCCTATTTATCCTATAATTTTGTTCTTTATTTCCTCCAATAGGCTTTGAATAAAGGAAGCCACCTCGACGGTTCCAAGTTCTCCTTTATCTCTAGATCTTACTGCCACCGATTGTGTCTCTACTTCTTTGTCTCCTATTACCAGCATGTAAGGTACTCTAGAAAGTTGCGCTTCTCTAATCTTATAACCAATTTTTTCATTTCTAGTATCTACTTCAACTCTTAATCCTTTCTCGGCCATCTCCTCCTTAAGTTTCAATGCGTACTCATGATGTTGATCTGTAATAGGTAGTATTTTTATTTGTACTGGTGCTAACCATGCTGGAAACTTACCAGCATAATGCTCAATCAGAATGCCAATAAATCTTTCAATGCTGCCAAAAATTACTCTATGAATCATAATAGGACGATGTTTTTCTCCATCAGCACCTACATAGTGAATATCAAATCTTTGTGGCATTTGGAAGTCCAGTTGTATTGTGCCACACTGCCATGTTCTTCCAATGCAATCTTCTAAGTGAAAATCTATTTTAGGACCATAGAAGGCGCCGTCACCTTCATTGATTTTATACTTTAATTGTTTTTCATCCAATGCCTCCTTCAAAGCATTGATAGCTAAATCCCACTCCTCATCTGTTCCCATGGAATTCTCTGGTCTAGTGGATAGCTCAATATGATACTTAAATCCGAAAATATTATAAAAATAATCTACAAAATCAATAACACCTATGATTTCATCCTTGATTTGTTCTGGTAACATGAAAATATGCGCATCATCCTGTGTAAAACATCTTACCCGCATTAAACCATGCAATGCACCTGATAATTCATGTCGATGTACTAATCCAAGCTCCCCCATTCTAATAGGAAGGTCTCTATAGCTATGCATTTTTCTTTTATACATTAAGATAGACCCTGGACAATTCATTGGCTTTACTGCATAATCACCCTCATCTATTTTGGTAAAATACATGTTTTCTTTATAATGGTCCCAATGACCTGATTGATGCCATAAAGCTTCATTCAATATAATCGGTGTCCTTATTTCTTCATAACCTCTTTTGGTATGTTCCCTTCTCCAAAAGTTTTCTAGTTGATTTCTTAAAACCATTCCTTTTGGATGAAAGAAAGGAAAACCTGGACCTTCTTCTTGTAAACTAAAGAGGTCTAGTTCTTTTCCTATTTTTCGATGATCCCTCTTTTTAGCCTCCTCTAGTCGATGCAAATATTCTTCTAGATCTTTTTTCTTTTCAAAGGAAGTTCCATAAATTCTTTGAAGCATTTTGTTTTTTTCATCACCACGCCAATAGGCACCGGCAATACTTAACAGCTTAAAAGCCTTTACCTTATCTGTAGATAAGACATGAGGCCCAGCACAGAGATCTACAAATTCACCTTGCTTATAAAAAGAAATCTTTTCATCTTCTGGTAAGTCATTAATGAGCTCTACTTTATAGCTTTCATTTTTTTCCTCCATAAGTTTTAAGGCTTCTTCCCTTGAAAGCTCAAACCTCTCTAAATCTAATTTTTCCTTCACAATTTTTTTCATTTCTGCTTCTATTTTTTCCAAATCCTCAGGAGTAAATTTGTGTTCTGAATCAAAATCATAGTAAAATCCATTGTCTATGGCAGGACCAATGGCTAATTTTGTGTTAGGATACAGTCGTTTTACTGCTTGTGCCAAAATATGAGCACTTGTATGTCTTAAAAAGTCTTTTCCTTCTTCATCTTCAAAACGCAAAATATTGACATTACAATCTTCTTCTACTTTATAACTTAAATCTACTGACACATCATTTACTTCAGCACCTATAGCTACTCTCGCCAAACCTTCACTGATTTCTTTAGCAATATCATATATAGATGTTCCTTGGTTCACTTCCTTTACAGTACCATCTTTTAATGTTATTTTTACCTTTTGCATTTTTCTTCCTCCTTCTTGTTATATTATAGATGCGCGCTTCTAAAGTTAAATTTTAATATACACGGTCTACGGTTTCGCCCTAGATTCATTCAAATTCATAGACTTATGTCTATATAAAAATAAAAAAGCCCCTCATCCTAAAATTACTAGGACGAGAGACTTAGCTTCCCGCGGTTCCACCTAACTTGATAAAATCCACCTCAATCATTGACTCTAACGTTGTCACCGGTATTCTTTTCACATCTTGATGCTAATCAGAAACAGCTCAAGGGTAGTCTTCAGTTAGTCCTATACAAAAACACTTGCAGCCTAAGATGTTTTCTCTCTAAGTACTGGAGTTAACCTACTCTTCCTTTTCATAGCTTGAATATATTATTTTAGATTATTATATTGATGAAAAAAGTTTTTGTCAAGGTATTCTAAATTATTTTTTCAAATTGATAAAAAAATATACAAGCAACTGTTTTTTATTGTATTAAAATAATGATAAGACCTTGAAGTAGTCCAATAGCAAAACCTAAAATCCCCCCCAATATTTCAATATGCTTTAGCTCATTTTTAGCAATATTTAAAACAATTTCCTCTAATCTGTCCATAGGAAAATCATTAATTTTTTCTTCAATCATTTCTGCTATCTGTATACTTGAAGCACTCTTTTCAATAATACTTTCTACAATCTCCGCAACAAGTTTTTCTCCTTCTTTATTAATAATATCATCTATGTAACTTTGTATCATTCCCTTAAAGCTGGAGGGAATAATCCCTGGTAAACGTTCATTGATAATTTTACTAATTTTGTTTTTGATTACTAAAAAAATTTCTTCTTTATTGTCACCATTCACCAGCTTCGATATAATATCCTCAGCAGACAACAAATCTGTTTCTATCGTTTTTCCAATACTGACTGCAATTTCACTTCTTCTTTTAGGGATGAGTCCCTGCAGTTTTAGCTTCAATAAAGGTATCTCTATGGGTTCAAAAGGCCTGAATAATAATTTTACTGCCAAAAGATTTGTTACCCAACCAATCACAGCACCAATAGAAGCTAGTAAGATTATTGTTAAAAAGTTCATTGTTTCACCTTCTTCTTAAAGTTTTTCATAAAATCCCATAAATGATTATACCATGTTATTTTTCTATTGCAAGTAGATATTTATTTATAAATTCTCTATAAAAAAGAAAAAGCTCCTTTCTTCAAGGAGCCAATTTACTCTTTCTCTACATTTACTTTTACCTTTACTTTGCACCAATCACAGCTATCACACACTTTTACTTTATTTACAAACACCCGTGATATGGTCTTGATGATTTCTACATTATTAAGATTAGATATCTTATGAATAAAAACTTGATTAGGTGCGATGGTGATTAAAGAACTGATCAACAAATCCTCATAATTGATGTCTTTATCTACCATTTCAGTAGCCACTAGTCTTAGGTACTCATTATTTACTAAGTTTCCATATTGATCATATAGCTTATATTTGCTATCTTCTTCGAATAAGATATGCACAGTATCAATCTTTGCTTCTTGAATATCTACAAAGTATTTCAATAGTTTGATAAACTCATTATATTCTTTATTCATAAGAAAGTCTTCTACTGCTCTTTCTATCATTTCTTGTAGCTCTAAAATATAATCCTTTAACCTAAAAGTAATAAAACCTTTAAGATTAATTTGCGAACTTGTTTTAAAATGCTCCATCATTTTTTGAATCGTTGCAAACTTTCTATGATGCACTTCATCATTTGCATCCTTCATTCTATCGCTTTGACTTTTTAAATCTGCCTTAATAATATTTTGAATCTCTATTCGTTCTTTTGCACTAAAATAATAATAGTCATAATCAATAAGCTTCTGAATCAATGGAGGTTCTTCATATAACTTTATATATTCAAACAAGCCATTGGCTGCACAATATTTAAATATATTGATAAAATCACTAATAGGATAATTTTTTACACTTTCTATCTTCACACTATACTCTAAAGTATAGAAGGATTCATGATAAGTAACATTTTCATCTATTTCAATCTCTTCGTTTTTAAAAGATTCAATCTGTTTGCTTAATTGCCTTTGTAACTCTTCTACATTTTTCTCAACAATAATAGACAGCAAATTCATCTGTATCACTCCTTCCTGCTGTATTAGTAGTATATGTTTAATTTTTTATCATATTCTATACATATAATTGAAATTAACCCATTTCTAATAAAGGAATCAGCGTTCCATAATCTTGTAGTTTTTTATTATTTAAACACTTTATTTTTTTATTGTATTTTCTCAAAAAAAATGCAATTTTTTCAAAACTTTCATGTGAGGTAATATCTCCATAAAAGCCCAAGGTTTCCTGGTCTAAATAGCCACAGGCACCTCCTATAAAGCCATGGTTGACTCCTGGTAACAAGATACCTCCCTTCGCAATTAGTAAAGAGTCTATACCAAACTTTATTACTTCCTTATGTATCCCAGAGTCTGAAGTAATCATGGCTTTTTTATCCACCACTGCAACAGAACATTTTGAATACCCCTGGGAAACATGTATTTTCACCAAATTACGCTTTTGCAAATCATCTAATAATGCTTTATCTGTATGTTTGAAATTGTGTATCACATGGCTACCTATCCTACAAATATTATATGCAATATCATGTGGGTAGTTACCCTTTAAATAAGTCTTTCCTTCAAGGACACGAAAACCTAAAGCTTCAAATTTTGGTTGATAGTATTGGATAACATTTGGAGCAATAAGGATATCTCTGCCGCCTAAATGCTGTATTACCATATCAGGGTGTCCTTCAATAGCCTGATACAATTCAGCGCATGCCACAGTTTTTATTAGACTTATACCCTGATCCTCTAGCACTTTAACGGTTTTTTCACCTATTCTATAATCCACTAATGCACACTTTATCGTATTTTTAGGCAAATGAGGTGTTTCAATATATTTTTCTTCCATAGGCATCTCCTTTATAATAGTATTTCCTTAATAAAAATATCTTAATTTAAACTTTGAATAAAAAAAAGCCAACAGTTAAATACTTGTAAAGAAACCAATCATGATAAGATTTTTAAAGTTTTTGTTGACTTTTCACCTTGCTAATACTAAAATTTTATCCTAGGAGGTGAGCCTATTTGTCTGCGATAATACGTATATCTGAAATGCTTTCTCTTGCTTTACATAGTATGGTGGTTATTGCCCATAAAGATAAAGGTCTATTGAATGTAAAAGAGATAGCCAAAATACTGGGTTCTTCAGAGGCCCATTTATCTAAGGTGTTACAACGTCTTGTAAAAGCCAATTATATCCGTTCTGTCCGAGGCCCTAAAGGAGGCTTTACCCTCTCAAAACCTCCGGAAGAAATTACTTTTCTAGACATTTATGAGGTGATAGAAGGACCTTTAGTAACAAGCCAATGTCCTACGAATTGTCAACTTTGCTCCTTTAAGTTTTGTATCTTTGGAGGTCTACCACAAAAATTAAATGAAGAATTTATTCAATATCTAAAAAAACAAAAATTAAGCGACGCCTTAGCCGCTCTGGACTAAGGGTCGCTTAATATCTCTATATATGAATTGGGGTTGGGGGCTTTTTTTATTATGCCATGAAGCTATTGATGTCATTTTCTACATCAGTGATACCGCCGATGCCAAAGGTTTCTACTAATACCTTTGCAACATTTGGTGATAAAAAGGCCGGTAACGTTGGTCCTAAATGAATATTTTTAACACCTAGATATAATAGAGCTAGTAATACAATCACTGCCTTTTGTTCATACCATGCAATATTGTAGGCGATAGGTAATTCGTTGATATCTTCTAATTGGAATACTTCCTTTAGTTTTAAAGCTACCACAGCCAGTGAATAAGAATCATTACATTGTCCTGCATCCAATACCCTTGGGATACCGCCAATATCACCTAAGTCAAGCTTGTTATATCTATATTTAGCACATCCAGCTGTTAAAATCACTGTATCCTTCGGTAACTCTTTAGCAAACTCGGTATAGTAATCTCTAGATTTCATTCTGCCATCGCAGCCAGCCATAACAAAGAACTTCTTGATTGCTCCAGCCTTGACTGCTTCAACCACTTTATCAGCAACACCTAAAACAGCATTGTGAGCAAAGCCTCCTACGATTTCTCCTCTTTCTATCTCAACAGGTGGCTGACACTTTTTAGCATGTTCAATGATTTCTGAGAAATCTTTCTTTCCATTTTCCACCTCAATATGCTTTAATCCTTCAAACCCTACAACACTTGTTGTATATACTCTATCCTTATAAGTATCTTTTGGTGGTATTAAACAATTGGTGGTCATAAGAATTGGTCCATTAAAGGATTCAAACTCTTTATCTTGTTTCCACCAAGCATTTCCATAGTTTCCTACAAAATGATCATACTTTTTAAAGGCTGGATAGTAATTGGCTGGCAACATCTCACTATGGGTATATACATCAACGCCAGTTCCTTCAGTTTGTTTTAACAGTTCTTCCATATCTTTCAAATCATGACCACTGATCAATATTCCTGGATTGTTTCTTACACCTATATTTACCTTTGTAATCTCAGGATTTCCATAAGTAGTTGTATTCGCTTTATCTAACAATGCCATAACATCTACGCCAAACTTTCCAGTTTCCATCGTTAATGCCACCAATGCATCAGCACTTAGGCTATCATCCGTTGTGGCCACTAAAGCTTTTTGTATAAATTCAAAGATTGCTTCTTCCTTATAACCTAATACATAAGCATGTTTAGCATAAGCAGCCATACCTTTTATACCGTAAATAATAAGTTCTCTTAAGGACCTCACATCTTCATTTTCAGTAGACAATACACCTACAGTTTTAGCCTTTTTTTCAAAGTCTTCTACTGTTTCAGCAGACCAAGTAGCGGCATCATGAAGATTTTCTTCAATCTTTCCTCCAGCTTGAAGTACTTGTGCCTTCACTTCTTCCCTTAAAGCTAGCGCTTTTCTAATTCTTTCTACAAACACACTTTTATCAAAGTTTGCGTTTGTAATCGTAGCAAATAAACTTTCCATTATGAATTTATCTACTTCCTCATTCTTAATTTCTAAGTTTTTAGCCTCTAGATTGTAAATTGAGATGCCTTTCAATACATAGATTAATAAATCTTGTAAATTAGCAACCTCATCGGTTTTACCACATACCCCTCTTGCAGTACAGCCTGATCCCTTGGCTGCCTCCTGACATTGAAAACAAAACATACTCATTCTTCATCCCTCCATTTATCTTTTTAAAATTTCTTGTAATTGGTAATTATGTCTATAATAATATTTTAGTACTTTAATACTTAAATGTCAATGACATAGGCCTGTGATATTTATCACAGGCCTATGTCTCTATACCATGACGTCAACCTATCCTACAGCTAAATTAAAAAATCAACTAGAATACTTTTTCTAGTTGATTTTTTTGTTATCCTTCAGTAATTACATTCTCTATCGGCGCACCAGCAGGCACCATAGGATATACATTTTCTGTTTTATCAATGATACAATTAAGTACTACTGGCACATTGCTTTCTAAAGCCTTATGGAAGGCCTCTTCGAACTGACTTTCTTCAGTAATCTGATAACCCTTTGCTCCATAAGCCTCTACTAGTTTTATCAAATCTGTGCCTCTATCCAAATCAGTTTCAGCATAGCGTTTATCATAGAATAAATCTTGCCATTGTCTCACCATACCTAAAACACCATTATTTAAAATAACCACAATAATCGGCAAATTATATTTTATAGCTGTAGCTAATTCAATGGAATTCATCTGAAAACTGCCATCTCCAGCCACATTGATGACTAGTTTTTCAGGGTTTCCAATTTTTGCTCCTATACAGGCGCCTAAGCCATAGCCCATCGTCCCCAATCCCCCTGAAGAAATAAAGGTTCTTGATTTTGTAAACTTATAATACTGGGCTGTCCACATTTGATTTTGACCTACTTCTGTTGTGATAATGGCTTCTCCCTTTGTCATTTCATAGATTTTTTCTATGACATATTGAGGTTTTAGTCTTCCATCTTTTTTATAACCCAAAGGATACTTTTCTTTCCATGTTTTTACTTGCTCCATCCAAGGTTGATTTTCTTGAGGTGCTAATTTTTTGTTTAATCGTTTTAGTACTTCCTTCACATCGCCAATAATATGATAATGACTTCTAATGTTTTTATTGATTTCAGCTGGATCAATATCAATATGAAGCACTTGGGCATTAGGGGCAAAGGCCTCCACTTTACTAATCACCCGATCACTGAATCGCGCTCCTATGGCTATAAGCAGATCACATTTTGTAGCCGCTAAATTAGAAGATTTTGTTCCATGCATACCTATCATGCCAGTAAAAAGTTCATGGGTAGCTGGAAACCCTCCTAGACCCATTAGGGTGCAACATACAGGTGCTTTAACTTTTTCAGCAAAGGCTACTAGATCACCATTAGCATCCGCACAGATTACGCCTCCCCCCACATAAATGAGAGGCTGTTGTGAATTTTGCAAAAGTTCTAAAGCGTTGTTAATATCTTCTTCAGTAATGTATTCTGTGACCTTTTCTATTGCGATAGGCTCTTCTTTGATATATTCTGTGATTTGTGCTGTTATGTCCTTTGGTATATCTACCAACACAGGACCAGGTCTACCTTCTTGTGCAATATAGAAAGCTCTTCGAACAGTAGATGCTAAGTCTTTAACATTCTTCACAATAAAGTTATGTTTTGTTATAGGCATTGTAATTCCTGTTATATCCACCTCTTGAAAACTATCTTTTCCCAATAGTGCTAATGGAACATTCCCTGTAATCGCTACCATGGGAACAGAGTCCATATAAGCTGTAGCAATTCCAGTAACTAAGTTGGTAGCTCCTGGACCAGAAGTCGCTAAGCAAACCCCTACTTTTCCTGTTGCTCTAGCATAGCCATCAGCTGCATGAGATGCCCCTTGTTCATGGGAAGTTAAGATGTGTCGAATCTCATCTTGGTGTTTATAAAGAGCGTCGTAAATATTTATTACTGCCCCCCCAGGATAGCCAAAAATAGTGTCTACATCCTGTTCCTTTAAGCATTCTATTAAAATTTCCGCACCTGTTAGTTGCATCCTATTTCCGCCTCCTTTATTACTTCAATCGTCATTTATTTTTTTAAAGCCTGTTAGCTTACTTTAATTCTTCTACAATTAGTTTTCCCATTTCTTTTGTTCCTACTAAGGTCATACCTTTACTCATAATATCTGCTGTACGATAATTTTTCTCTAGTACCTTTACTACCGCCTCTTCTATTATTTGAGCCTCTTTATCTAGTTGAAAAGAGTGACGAAGCATCATAGCAGCAGATAAAATGGTTGCTATCGGATTTGCTTTGTTTTCTCCTGCAATATCTGGTGCTGAGCCATGGATAGGTTCGTACATGCCTAGGTTCCCCTCTGCAAGAGATGCTGAAGGTAACATGCCTATAGACCCTGTCAACATACTAGCTTCATCAGATAGTATATCTCCAAACATATTGCTGGTAACTATTACATCAAATTGCTGAGGATATCTTACTAGCTGCATAGCTGCATTGTCTACATACATATGATCTAAAGTAACCTCTGGATAGTCCTTTGCTACCTCTATGACTACAGAGCGCCACAATCTAGAACTTTCTAGAATATTGGCTTTATCTACACTGGTTACCCTTTTATCTCTTTTCATAGCTATTTCAAAGGCAGTTCGGGCAATTCTTTCTACTTCTCCAACGCTATAAGCTTCTGTATCGTAAGCCGCCTCACCCATTTTGCCTTCTTTTTTTCTTCCTCTTTCACCAAAGTAAATTCCTCCGGTCAATTCCCTTACTACGCATATATCGATACCTTTTTCAACAATATCACTTCTTAAAGGCGACGCTTCCTTAAGAGCAGTATATAAAACCGCTGGACGAAGGTTGGCATATAAACCTAGTACTTCCCTTAATCCTAATAATGCCTTTTCTGGTCTTTGATCTCCTGGAAGGGTATCCCACTTAGGGCCTCCCACTGCCCCTAGTAAAACTGCATCACTGTTTTTGCAAATCTCCACGGTTTCCTCTGGAAGAGGTTTTCCAGTTTTGTCGATAGCTATTCCTCCCGCTAATACCTCCTGGAAGGAAAATTCATGACCGTGCATTTCTGCAACTTTATTTAATACGAATATTGTTTCTTCTATTACCTCTGGTCCGATCCCATCCCCTGGAATAGTTGCTATATTAAACTTCATATTGATTCCTCCATGTCCTTTATTTCTTTAAGTTACCTTTAATATATTGAATAAGTCCGTCAGCTGCCATAATATTTTGCATAAATTCTGGAAAAGCTTCGCCTTGGTAAGATTGTTTTTTTGTTAGGTTATAAATAATTCCTGTATTGAAATCTACTTCTACTTCATCGCCATTTTCAATATTCTCTACTGCTTCTTTACATTCAAGAATTGGCAAACCAATATTGATGGCATTTCTATAAAAAATCCTCGCAAAAGTAGTAGCGATGACACAAGATACCCCTGAAGCTTTTATTGCAATAGGTGCATGCTCTCTTGATGACCCACAACCAAAGTTTTTGTCCGCTACGATTAAGTCTCCCTGCTTTACTTTCTTAGCAAAATTTTCATCTATATCTTCCATACAATATTTGGCTAACTCCGCTGGATCAGAGGTATTCAGATATCTTGCAGGAATAATAACATCTGTATCTACATTACTGCCGTATTTAAAAACACTTCCCTTTGCCTTCATGCTTTTTGCCCCCTTTAAGCTATATCCTCTGGATTTGAAATTTTTCCTGTTAAGGCTGAAGCTGCTGCTACAGCTGGACTTGCTAAGTATACCTCAGACTCAGGATGACCCATTCTTCCTACAAAGTTACGATTTGTCGTAGCAATGGCTCTTTCACCTTTTGCAAGAATCCCCATATGTCCTCCAAGGCATGGTCCACAGGTAGGTGTACTTACTACTGCCCCTGCTTCAATAAGATCTTCAATTAAACCTTCACGTAGTGCTTGCAGATAAACCTTCTGTGTAACAGGGAATACAATCACTCTTACACCCTTTGCCACCTTTTTACCCTTTAGGATACCGGCAGCTACCCTCATATCCTCTATTCTGCCATTGGTACAAGAGCCAATCACAACTTGATCAATTTTCACATCACCAACTTCATCAATGGTACGGGTGTTGTCAGGTAAATGTGGGAATGCAACAGTAGGTCGGATAGCACTTAAGTCAATCTCATATACCGCATCGTACTCTGCATCTCCATCAGCAGTATAAATCGTATAGTTCTTTGCTGAATGTTCCTTTACATAAGCCAAAGTTTTATCGTCTACTGGAAAAATCCCATTTTTTCCACCTGCTTCAATGGCCATGTTTGCCATAGCAAAACGATCATCCATAGATAGGTTTTGAACACCTTCTCCTACAAATTCCATAGACTTATAAAGAGCACCGTCTACCCCAATCATGCCTATAATGTGTAAAATAACATCTTTACCGCTTACCCATTCAGAAAGCTTACCTTTTAAGACAAACTTGATCGCTGATGGTACCTTGAACCAACATTTTCCTGTAGCCATTCCAGCCGCCATATCTGTACTACCAATACCTGTTGAGAAGGCCCCTAAAGCGCCGTAGGTACATGTATGGGAGTCAGCACCAATCACCACGTCTCCAGGTACCACTAATCCTTTTTCTGGAATCAAACCATGTTCAATACCCATTTCTCCGATTTCAAAATAATTTTCAATTTCTTTTTCATAGGCAAATTCTCGAATCATTTTACACTGTTCAGCACTTTTAATATCCTTATTAGGGGTAAAATGATCTGGCACAATGGCTACTTTCTTCTTATCAAAAACACCCTCTACGCCAATTTTTTTAAATTCTTTTACTGCTACAGGCGTTGTAACGTCATTCCCTAAAACCAAATCTAAATCTGCTTGTATCAATTGACCAGCTTTTACGACTTCTAGTCCCGCATGAGCTGCTAATATTTTTTGTGTCATCGTCATTCCCATATTTATTCATCCTCCTGTTAGTAAACTCGGTTCACCTTTTTACTAAATCAAATATACGCCCTTATTTTATCTTCGATATCTTTAATTAATTTATATTCAATGGAATCTACTAAAGCAATCCAACTGGCTTCGATGATATCCGATGAAACCCCCACCGTTGTCCATAGGTTATAACCATCAGTAGACTCGATCAATACTCGAACTTTAGATGCAGTAGCGATGGTTGTGTCCAATACCCTCACTTTATAATCTGTCAAGTGTACTTCCTTTAGTTGTGGATAAAAGGTCTCTAGTGCTTTTCTAAGGGCTTTATCTAAAGCATGGACTGGCCCAACACCTTCCGCCACCGTCATTTCCACTTTGCCTTCCACATTAATTTTCACCAATGCTGAAGCTATATTTTCTCCACCCGGCTGATTTTCACCAATAATTTTATAGTTGATCAGTTCAAAAAAGGGTTTGTATTTCCCTAAATGTTTTCGAATTACTAGATCAAAAGTACTTTCTGCCCCCTCAAATTGGTAGCCTTCATGCTCTAATTCCTTTAAACGATCAATGAGCTTTTGTGTTTCTGGGGAGTTTTTCTTTATATTAGGATTGATTTTTTGTATTTTAGAGAGTACTGTACTTTTTCCAGAAACCTCTGACATCAAAACACGTCTTTCATTGCCCACCTTCCTAGGGTCAATGTGTTCGAAGGATTTAGAAGCTTTATTGACACCGTCAATGTGCATGCCACCTTTATGTGCAAAGGCGCTGTTACCTATATAAGGCTCTCTTTCATTCATGGCTACATTGGAAACCTCCGCTACCAAGCGAGCAGTAGAGGTAAGATTTGTCATTTGATCTTCATGAATACAGTGTTTTCCCCTCTTCAGCTGAAGGTTAGCAATAACAGTACTTAAGTTTACATTACCACATCGTTCTCCAAAACCAATATAAGTTCCCTGCACCTGTGTAGCTCCTGCTTCTACTGCCATAATACTGTTGGCTACCGCCATGCCACCGTCATTGTGACAATGAATCCCTACCTTTACAGGAAATCTTTCAACAACTTCCTTAGTAATCTTATATATCTCATCGGGAAAAGCACCCCCGTTGGTTTCACAAAGAGCTAGCCAATCAGCTCCCCCTTTTACCGCTGCCTCTAAGGCTGCCATAGCATAAGTGGGATTTGCCTTATAGCCATCGAAAAAGTGTTCGGCGTCAAAGATGACTTCTTTTCCCTTTTCTTTTAAAAAGGCAATCGTATCCTGAATCATGGCTAGGTTTTCTTCTAAAGTGGTTTTGATAATATCCGTAACATGAAAATCCCAACTTTTTCCAAATATTGCAACTGCAGGCGTATCAGCATCTAGTAGTGATTGAACATTACTATCCTCTTTCACAGTCACATTAGCCCTTCTTGTACTGCCGAAGGCGGTCAACTTAGCATGTTTAATCTTTTCCTTCTTCATGTGGGTAAAAAACTCCAAGTCTTTAGGATTAGAGCTGGGGTTACCAGCTTCAATGTAGCTGATCCCCAAAGCATCTAATGCCTTTACTATTTTTATCTTATCTTCTACCGAAAAAGAAATACCTTCAGCTTGAGCTCCGTCTCTTAAAGTGGAATCAAATACTTCTATTTTATTGTTCATTTAATTTCACTCCTCTTGACATTCTAGCTCACTCAACATTTTGTTTATAGCGTTGATATAAGCCTTGATACTGGCTTCTACTACGTCAGTGCTAATACCTCTTCCGTGATAAATTTCCTCATGCATCTTTATTTTTACAGATGCTTCTCCCTGTGCATCTTCTCCTTCTGTCACAGAGTTTAAAGCATAATCCTCTAGTGAAAATCCATTTCCTACGATCTTATCAATTGCTTTAAATGCAGCATCTACAGGCCCGTGACCGGTTGCAACTTCTTCTATCTCTTCGTCATTTCTTATCAGCCTAACGGTTGCTGTCGGCGTAATGGTATTTCCACTATTGATAACAAATTGGCCTAATCTACAAAACTCTTTGATTCTTACGGATTTTTCTTCTACTAATGCTTCTAAGTCTTTATCATAAATCATTTTCTTTTTATCTGCTAGAACCTTAAACTCCTGGAATAGCTTATTTACCTGATCCTTTGCCAAGTGATAGCCTAATACATTCAATCTTTCTTCAAATGCATGGCGTCCTGAATGTTTTCCTAAAACCAACTTATTATTGGTAAGCCCTATAGATTCAGGGGTCATAATTTCATAAGTGTTTTTATGGGCTAGCATACCATGTTGATGTATTCCCGACTCATGGGCAAAGGCGTTGTCTCCTACAATAGCCTTGTTATGCTGTATTTTCATACCAGTTAGCTTACTTACCAAACGGCTGGTAGGATAAATTTCTGTGGTTTCTATATTCGTAGTTAAGTCATATAGATCTTTTCTTGTATTTAGTGCCATAGCGATTTCTTCTAAAGCTGCATTTCCAGCTCTTTCTCCAATACCATTAATGGTACATTCCAACTGAGTAGCACCAGCTCTAGCAGCAGCCAGTGTATTGGCTACAGCTAAGCCTAGGTCATTATGGCAATGCACAGAGATCTCTGCCTTATCTATATTTTTTACATTGTTTCTAATATTTTGTATGAGGGTATAATATTCATCCGGTGTCGTATAACCTACAGTATCAGGAATATTCACCACCGTTGCCCCTGCTTCAATCACCGCCTCAAGAACCTTGTAAAGAAAAGTTATTTCTGTTCTTGAAGCATCTTCTGCAGAAAACTCTACGTCGCTACAAAGTGTTTTCGCATATTTCACCATTGCTCTAGAACGTTCTAATACTTCCTCTTCACTAGCTTTTAGTTTATATTTCATATGAATGGGGGAAGTTGCTATGAAGGTATGTATCCTAGGGGCTTCAGCATACTTTACAGCTTCATAGGCTTTTTCTATATCCGCCGGTAGTGCTCTTGCTAAGCTAGCTACCTTACAATCTTTAATAGCTTGTGCAACTGCCTTTACTGCAGCAAAATCTCCTGGGGATGCAATAGCAAAACCTGCTTCGATCACATCCACTTTTAATCTTTCCAGCTGCTTAGCTAGCTCAAGTTTTTCTTGGAGATTCATACTACAACCCGGTGATTGTTCTCCATCTCTTAAAGTTGTATCAAATATTTTTATATGCTTTGCCATTTACATCCCTCCAGCCTTTTCAAATTTATTTTTTTAACCAAGTCATCATCTTTCTCAATTCTTTACCTACTACTTCGATTAGACCGTTTTGCTCCATCCTTCTTCTAGCACTAAAAGCAGGACGATTTGCTTGGTTTTCTAGAATCCAGTTCTTTGCAAAAATTCCTTCTTGAATTTCTCCTAAAATCTTCTTCATTTCTTTTCTTGTATCTTCAGTGACAACACGCTTTCCTGCAACATAATCACCGTATTCTGCTGTATCACTAACAGAATATCTCATGTAGCTTAATCCACCTTGGTTAATCATATCTACAATAAGTTTCATCTCGTGAAGACACTCAAAATATGCTACCTCTGGTTGATATCCCGCTTCTACTAAGGTGTCAAAACCTGCTTTAATTAATTCTGATACACCACCACATAATACTGCTTGCTCTCCAAACAAATCAGTTTCTGTTTCTTCTTGGAAGGTGGTTTCAAGAATACCAGCTCTAGCGCCACCAAGACCTGCTGCATAGGCTAGTGCGATATCCTTCGTATCACCAGTAACATCTTGGTAAACAGCAAATAAGCAAGGTACACCTTTACCTTCTTGGTATTGAATTCTTACTGTATGCCCTGGTCCCTTAGGTGCCACCATAAATACATTCACATCTTCTGGTGGTACAATTTGACCATAGTGAATATTGAAGCCGTGAGCAAAAACTAAGTATTTTCCTGCTGTTAAATTTGGCTCAATGCTTTCTTTATATAATTTAGCTTGTTTTTCATCATTAATTAAAATCATAATCACATCAGCTTGTGCTGCTGCTTCAGCTGCTACAGCAACCTTTAATCCAGCTTCTTCTGCTAACTGCCAAGATTTACTACCTGTATATAAGCCTACAATTACTTTTACACCAGATTCATGTAAATTTAAAGCATGGGCATGCCCTTGACTACCATATCCAATTATTGCTACAGTCTTTCCCTTTAATAATTCCAAGTTACAATCATTTTCATAATACAATTTTGCCATTTTATATTCCTCCTCAAATTTATAATTTAATATTGTTTTATTTAGTTACTCCATCGTCCTAAGGCTGTCATACCTGTACGGACAATTTCTTTGATGCCATAACCCTTCATCATATCAATAAAAGCTAAAACTTTATCATGATCTCCTGTCATTTCAACTGTCAGGTGCTCACTGGCTACATCAATTACTTTTCCTCTAAAAATATCTACCACTTCTAAAATAGATGCTCTAGTAGATTCATCTGCAGTTACCTTGACTAAAGCCAATTCCCTGTAAACTGCTTCTTGGGGTTTTAATTCTGTAATTTTCACTACATCGATCAGCTTACTTAACTGTTTTTTTATTTGCTCTAGAGCTTGGTGATCTCCATGCAATACAATCGTCATTCTTGTTAATCTTTCATCTTCTGTACCGCCTGCTGTAAAACTATCGATGTTGTATCCTCTTCTACTGAACAATCCCGCTACTCTACTTAATACACCCGGTTGGTTTTCCACCAATACGGAAAGCACATGTTTATCCATGGTGTACCCTCCTTTTAATTATAACTTAAATTTTTTAAATCATTGTAAGCTATTTTAATCAATAATGCAAGAGTTTTTTAATAAATAATTAATTTACATGGAAAACTTTTAACTCTTCTAAAATTTTGAAAACTTTATCTAATAAAAAATCCCCGTCTCTGCATAATTATTAATTGAATTATACAGGGACGAGGAATTATTCCACGCGTTACCACCCTAAATTGAATCTACCTCACAGTAGAGACCACTCACTAGGTTCTATCAAACCCTTGCCTATAACGGAGCTTACCGTTTACCTCTTACTGGAGTTATTGAATCTGGTTTCAGAGGAACTGCTTAGGAGGGATTTGTATTTCACGACAGTATCGGTTCGCAGCTACCACCGACTCTCTGAAACTGCTACAAGCAAAATACCGTTCTCCTTCATTGCATTTATAAGTATTGTTATTCAATTTTGAATTTAATTTATGTATTGTATTCTAACAATATACCAAAGTATTGTCAAGAGATTTTTAGAAATTTTATAAAAATTTCAAAATAATCTTTTTTATATGAGACTTAATTCAAGAGAAGTTTTTACTAAACTTATCAATAAAATAAAAAAAAAATGAACTTTTAAAAATTCATTTTCATCTCATCCATCTTATCTTTTATTGGAGGCGGCACCCAGATTTGAACTGGGGAATAAAGGTTTTGCAGACCTCTGCCTTACCACTTGGCTATGCCGCCAAAATTAATATTGGAGCGGAAGACGGGACTCGAACCCGCGACCCTCGCCTTGGCAAGGCGATGCTCTACCACTGAGCCACTTCCGCATCTATCCTATTTAATTTTATATTGGTGCCCAGAGGCGGAATCGAACCACCGACACGGGGATTTTCAGTCCCCTGCTCTACCGACTGAGCTATCTGGGCTGGTGGGCGCAACAGGACTTGAACCTGTGACCCCCTGCTTGTAAGGCAGGTGCTCTCCCAGCTGAGCTATGCGCCCTCAACAGTGACAAGACTTAGTATACATTATCCCATTTATTATTTCAAAGGTGATTTCCCATGATTTATGGAGATTATGACTATTTATATCTCTTTAGGGTGCAATAGCTTCATTTTTTAAGCATTTTTATAGTTCTTCCAACAATTTTTCTAATTCTTCTTTATTAAAATAATGTTTTTCGTTACAAAAATGACAAACCAACTCTGCTCCTTCATCTTCTTCTATAATTTCTGTTAATTCTTTTTTGCCAATACTGATTAAGGCTCTTTCAAACCTACTTTTATTACAATCACAAATAAAGTCAACTTCATATTTTTCTACGATTTCCGGTGATAGGCCTCCTAAAACATGCTGTAAAATATCCTCTTCTTTCATACCCCGGTCCATCAAAACAGTAATTGGCTCTAAAGAAAGAAGTTTTTCTTCTAATTTTTCTAATACTTCTTCTTCTATATTCGGCAGTACCTGTATAATGAATCCACCAGCTGCTTTTACAGTATAATCTCTTTCTACCAAAACCCCCAATGCTACTGCAGAAGGTTGTTGCTCAGAATGTAAAAAATAAGAGGCAAAATCCTCTGCTATTTCTCCCGATACTAAAGCGGAAGTTCCTATGTAAGGGTCCTTCAGTCCTAAATCTTTAATAACAGTAATGTCTCCTTTTACCCCCACAGCTTTTCCCACATCTAACTTTCCAGGCTTTATATAACTACTCTGTATCTGTGGGTTAGCCACATACCCTTTTACATTACCTTGGCTACCTCCTACTACTACAATGCTTCCCAGTTCTCCACCACCATTGATTTTTACAGTAAGTTGATGATTTTCACTTTTCAACATTAACCCCATCATAGAGGTAGCTGTCATTGTCCTTCCAAGGGCAGCTATAGCTACTGAAGATGCTTCATGAATTTTTCTAGCCTTCTCCACCATATTGGTTGTATTAGCAATAAAAGCTCTAATATTATTATTGGCAGCAGTAGCACGAATAACACAGTTTTTCATAAACACACCTCTTTCTTCATTATTTTGTACACTATTTATTATGCCATATTTTTGTTGATTCACTAATCCTTCAAAAAATTTTTATTACATGAAAAAAAACAAGTTGGCGCACCAACCTGTTTTAAATCCATGGTAAATTCTTATATATTTAATCCCTGAGGGATTTGACTACAAGATTAACCTACATATTGTATTATTATGCTCTAGTTACGTTTGTAGCTTGAGGTCCTTTATCTCCTTGAACGATCTCAAACTCAACTGTTTGACCTTCTTCTAATGTTTTGAATCCATCCATTGTAATTGCTGAAAAGTGTACGAATACATCGTCACCGTTTTCTCTTGAGATAAATCCATAACCTTTTTCAGCGTTAAACCACTTAACTGTACCTTTTTCCATTTAAAAATTCCTCCTAAAACTTAATTTAAATTAAACAAAGACACTATGTATCCCCATTCACTATCAGTTTAACATAGGGAAATATCACTGTCAACTATTTTTTAACGTTTACCTCTATCCTATGCACTGATTTTACTACTCTTCAGCTACTTTTTTCAACTGTTTTTTTCGTACTGTCATAAGACCACCAATTCGTCCAGTCTCCTTAGCAGTCAAACCTCCCCAGCCTAGCTTTTTTACTTTGTCTATGAGACCTAACTCTTCAGCGATCTCATATTTCATCATTAGATCAGGGGTAAATTCTTTCTTTGGCTGATTTTTCGTCATCGGTATCCCTCCCTATTTTTATTATGCTATAAAAATAGGAAAAATATACAATTTTTTCTATCCTAAACGAATAATTTCCCTTATTTGTATTATAGCTATCAATAAAAATAAAGGCAATACGAATAGCAAAGGTATAAAATCCTTTAAGGATACAGGGTACTTTGTTATTATATATTTTTTGTCTTCTTCCTGTAAGTTATTCTCTTCTAGAAACATTTTTTGTTTCTCCCTATCCTTTTTTATAATTTTTATTAAACGAAAGGCAAAAAATCCAGTAACAATAGCAATAATACCAAAAACAGCTATATTCATTAACAAAGCTAGTGTTGTTGAAATTTCAACAGATGTTTCTTGACCCTGTTCTAAAAATCCAGCAAACTTATTTAAGATATAACCTAATGTGACAGCAAAACCATTATTAACAATATGTCCAATCATCCCTGCATAGATAGAATCTGTTAAAATTACTAGATAGGAAAATACCAGCCCTAATACCATCGGTCCAAATAGATTATAAAGATTGAAATGAAATATTCCAAATAAAATAGAAGAAATAACAATAGCTTTTTTTGATCCTAAGTTTTCATAGCCAGGAAGTATAAATCCTCTAAAAAACACTTCTTCACAAATCCCAGCTGAGATAGAAATAATAAATAATAAAACGATATATTCTGTTGGATTCGTAGCTGTAGGTAATTCTGGTATATTTAGATTACCCAATAAACTCATTAACATCATAAAAATAGCATTTGCCAAAACAGCAGTAGGGTACATAAATAATGTTATGAATATTACCAAAAACCCATGCTTTACACTAATTTTATTGAAACGCATTGTCTTTTTGATAGGTATTCTCTTCACTTTTAAGTATAGGATAGGAGGTAGCAGTACTAAGACATATTGGGTTATAATTAGCCCCCACTTGAGACTTAAGTGTTGAAAATAAAATCCCATAGTAAAGAAAAGAATAGCTCCAATGAGGTATAAAATATTGGCATCTGCTAATTTTAGTTTCTTCTCTTCTAACATGTATCCACATCCTTTAATTATAATATATCACGATGTTTTAGCAAATTAACAAAAATTTGTAGCCCATCACCTAATACTTTTTCATCAAAGTTAAACTTTCCATTATGCAGTGGATAGGTAAAGCCCTTTTCTTTGTTTTTAGTACCTAAGAAAAAGAAAAGCCCCGGGATTTCTCTTTGGTAGAAGGAAAAATCCTCTGCCAGCATAATTGGATCAATGATTTCTACATCTATGCCACACTTCTTTTGAGCTTCAATAAAAATTTCTGTTAGATGAGAATCATTATATACCGCTGGATACATATCCCGAATTACTATATCAATTTTACATTGATAATTCACTTCAAGACCTTTTTTAAAATCCATCATTCTTTTCTTAATTAAATCATAGGTTTCTTGATTGAAGGTTCGTATAGTTCCTTCTAACACAGCTTCTTCGGCTATGATATTGCGTTTTTCCCCTGCTTCTACTCTTCCTATGGTAATAACAGCCGGTTCAATAGGGTTTATGCTGCGACTTACAATAGACTGCATGCCTAAAGCCATTTCACTGGCAACAACAACACTATCTATACCAACATGGGGCATAGCCCCATGGGCACTTTGTCCTTTAATAAGGATATCAAACTCCCCGTTTTGTGACATCATTGCCCCCGGCCGAAGTCCTATTTGTCCTTCTTGTAATCCTGGAAAAAGATGAAGTCCATAGATTTCTTCAACCCCATATTTTTTTAAGAATCCTCCCTCTAAGATAGGTAATGCACCACCAGGACCTTCCTCCGCCGGTTGAAATAGTAAAACAATATTATCCTTTAATTTATCTTTATTCTTTGTTAATAATTTAGCAAGACCTAAAACAATAGCGATGTGTCCATCATGTCCACATGCATGCATTTTTCCAACATGTACTGACTGATATTCAAGTTGATTTTGTTCTTGCATGCCTAAAGCATCTATATCAGCACGAAAACAATAGGTTTTTTTTGGTTCTCTGCCTTCAAAATAAGCAATGATGCCTGTTTCCAAGACATTTTCTTCATACTTTAT
Organism: Clostridium formicaceticum; assembly: GCF_001854185.1. NCBI lineage: Bacteria > Bacillati > Bacillota > Clostridia > Peptostreptococcales > Natronincolaceae > Andreesenella > Andreesenella formicacetica. The sequence continues at coordinate 2,448,775 of NZ_CP017603.1, read as the reverse complement.
GTTTAGTTGCTGTAAATATTCTTTGATATATTGAGAGGTTTTGTACTCTTCTAGACCTAACTCAGGAATTTTATGTAAATCCCTCCGAATATTCTTTAATTCTTCTAATATTTCTTTAATCTCTGTAGATAATTCCAAGTTTTTTCCTCCTCTAATTAGTTTATCTATTCTATTTTATAGTTTTTCTTTCTTTAAAACAACTTATTTCATTGGTCTTATGTTATATTTTGTTATTTTAGCACACTTTTTTTATTTTTTCATAGTATATTAAAGACAGTTATTTTTTAATGAAACTACTAATATACATAATAAAAGAATACAGGATTTTCAATAATATCAAGTATCTTATAAGGCATTAGAAAAAAATAGGCGTCTTAGTAATATACCGAAGGATAAATATTGTTGTTGAAGGGAGAAAATGTAATCTAGGAAAGGAATGGTTACAAATGAGTAATAAAGTTGAAAAGCTACAATGTTCTTTTGACTTGACAGAGGCAGAAGCAATAGCAAAATTTATAAAAGAATCAAAAAAATCTACCCCAGTTAAGGTTTATATTCAGGGCAAACTTCAATCTATTGAATCAAAAAAGGTCAAGGCTTTTGGACAAGAAAATTTTTGGATCTTAATTGGCGAGTACGAAGAAATCGCTGTGATTTTAGACGAAAATAAAAAAAGTATCCAAGACTATTACTTAGAACATGATAGAAGAAACTCTGCCATTCCACTAATGGAAATTCTTCATCTTCAGGCAAGAATTGAACCTGGTGCCCTAATAAGAGAAGGGGTTGAAATAGGTAAAAATGCAGTCATTATGATGGGAGCGGTGCTAAATGTTGGTGCTAAAATTGGAGAAAATAGTATGGTTGATATGAACTGCGTCATCGGTGCTCGAGGCTTGATTGGTAAAAATGTTCATATAGGAGCGGGAACAGTCATTGCTGGCGTTTTAGAACCTCCTAGCAAAGATCCTGTCATTATAGAAGATGAAGTGTTTATTGGAGCAAATGCGGTGGTGCTAGAAGGTGTAAAAGTTGGTAAAGGCGCTGTAGTTGCTGCTGGTTCTGTTGTAACTAAGGATGTGCCGCCGAATACAGTGGTTGCTGGAACGCCAGCAAAGATTATTAAAACCAAAGATGCCAAAACCGCTGACAAGGTAAAATTATTAGAGGGTTTAAGAGGATAAAGAAGCGCCTCATAAAAGGAGGCGCTTTTAACGATCTTTTTCAGTTACAATAAATACATAAGGAATATTCCGATAGTAGTCTCCATAATTCAATCCATAACCTACAACAAATTTATCGGGAATGGTAAAGCCTACATAATCTGGTACTAATTCAACTTTTCTTCTTTCAGGCTTATCCAGCAATACACAACTCTTAATACTGGCGGGATTTTTCTTTTTCAAATGTTCCACAACATAATTCATCGTTAAAGCGGAATCCGTAATATCATCTACTACTAAGACATCATAACCAGTTAAGTCTTCTGTTATATCTGATACAATCTCTACAGAGCCGCTAGTTTCTAAATCATGACCATAACTAGAAGTAGTTATAAAGTTTATTTTAACTGGAATATTTATTTCCCTCACTAAGTCTGCTGTAAAAATAAAGCTCCCCTTCAATAGAGACACCACATATAATTTTTTATCTCTATAATCATTGGATAGCTGTTGTCCTAGCTCTTTTAACCTTTTTTTTATATCTTCCTCTGAGCAAAGGATTTCCCATACTTTCTTATCTATGTCCATTGACTACCCTCCATTGTTTTGCTGTAATAATATAATGTTATTCAATATTCTAATGGAAACAAACTCCCATGTCAAACTATTTATTCCCCTGTTAGGCTATAATTATTTATAACGGTTATTTTGTATCGTTAATAAAATCTCTTTAATTTCTTTTAATAAAACAATAACTTTATTGATTGAATATTGTATAGATATTAAAATGATCAATAAAATAGCCCCAGCCACAATATAGTTTCCGTAGTTTGGCATTTTATTTCCCTCCATTTAAAAACAATAAATAAACTTGTTTTTTATCTATTATATCATAACTTCTAACTTTATAATCTCATAATAATCCCATAAAGAAAAATTTGTAAAAGTAATGATTGCTATGTTATGCTTTCAAATATACAATAGAATTAATGAATCTTGGTAAATACCTTAAAAAAATATGATAAGAATAAGGTGAGAATACATGATGAATTTTTTGATAAGTAAGTGTACACAAAGAACAGCTGTTGTGTATTTACTGATTAGTGCTTTTCTGCTAAGCTTAGGTGGTGTATTTATCAAGTCAATACATTTGCATCCCTTTGCTCTTGCTGGCTTTAGAAGTAGTATTGCTGCTATCTTTGTTTGGCTGATGATTGAAAAACCTAAGTTCAATTGGTCCAAAGCGCAAATTTTAGGAGGATTAGCCTATGCGGGAATGATGCTTTTCTTTGTAACTGCCAACAAATGGACTACTGCTGCAAATGCTATATTATTACAGTATACTGCGCCTATCTACGTAGCTTTATTTAGTTTCATGTTTCTAAAAGAAAAAATTACACGTTTGGATTGGATAACAGTTTTTTTTGTTTTTAGTGGTATGGCCTTATTTTTTATTGATGATCTACAACCACAAAATGTTGTAGGAAATCTATTAGCGATTGCCAGTGGTATGAGTCTTGCTGCTATGGTGTTATTCCTAAGAAAACAGAAGGATGAATCTCCCTTTGAATCCTTACTTATAGGAAATATTTTTACTGCAATTGCTGGTCTTCCCTTTATGCTTCGTTCTACCCTGGTTATAAAAGATTTTAGTGGCATCCTATTTTTAGGCATTGTTCAGCTGGGTTTATCTTATCTATTATATGTAGCTGCTATTAAACAAGTCAGTGCTATGGAGGCTGTTCTTATCACGGTAATCGAACCCATCATGAATCCCCTTTGGGTTTTACTATTAATTGGTGAAAAACCAGACAAATGGGCTTTTATAGGTGGCACAGTTGTACTTTTGGCAGTTACTATAAGATGTGTTCTCATGACGATGAATATACAAAAAAACAAGTCAAACACCACACCGTAGCCAAATCCCTTCAGCAGATCGAAAGGTCTAGAAATTAGGCGTAGACGCTATTCCTCCTAATTCAAAACCCACTTATATAGAAGCCAGGAATCTTAGCATAGTAAAAAATTTCATAAAAATCTCTCTATAAAAAAACTACCGCCCTATTATTTGAGGAAGGTAGTTTTTTAGCTTATTAAAATACTTTTTCCTTATATTTTTCTAATATCTTTATCAAAGGATATCCTAACCCATAGCAGGCGATCAATTGACCTAGCCCAACCCATCCCATGATTGCCAACAAAGGCACTTCATCCGGTGTCCCTAGGAAAATATAGTATAGCATAGCACCTATTATTACTGCGTTTACCAAAATAGGTGGTAAAGGCACCAATAGCTTTTTAGGCATTTTGTAGGAAAGATATGCAGCAATTAAAGTGGCTAAGCTTCCAAGTACAATGTCCAGTAAACCATAAGGGCCAATAATATTAGATACAATTACACCCACCGTTAGTCCGGGTATAGCCGCTGGTGTAAAGAAAGGCAGCACTGTCAAGGCTTCTGCTACCCTAACCTGAATCATACCATAGGAAAAGGGCTTAAAAACTTCCACCAGCACTACATAGATGGCTGCAATCATAGCAGCTTGGGTTATAAACCTAGTTTTTTTCATTCACTTACCTCCAAATCCATAGTTTTGTTTATCCTTCGGTGTATTGCTAAGATTCCCACTTTAAGAAGTGAGAGATCAAGCACTACATCTTCGAAGTAAATTCGGCTACAATTCAGGGAGGGTAAAAACTCCCCCTGAATTAAGTCTCATTTTATGGTCAGGATGGTTACGAACTGACCTTAGTAATTCTTGTTATCCCACACTATAAGAAAAACATTGGTATGACAAGAATCGCAAATATAATTAAAACATAGAATAAGCTGCCTTGTCAATATATCATCACTGAAAAACAACTGGGTTATCCCAGTTGTTTTGCTACTTTTTATAACGAATTTTCACTATACTATTTACTTCATCCCAAGTTACTTCATAACCAAATTCCTCAAAAAACTTTATCGGTACATAGTTCCTGTTTTCATAAAATAATCCATTTACTTCTACAGTGTTATTATGCACTGTTAGTGCTATCTTTCTTTTTTCTGCTTGGACCTTTTCTGACGCTGGTAAATCTCCCATAGGATATGCCTCCTTCATTCCTTTTACTATAGCATCAGCTAATTTTTGTCTGAATTCTGGTGTCTTTAACAATGCTTCTTCCCTTGGATTAGAGTGAAAACCCATCTCTATAATTAATGCCGGCATATTGCTTCTTCTAATAACCGCATAGTAGTCTCTTCCATAGATAGGAGAGGAAGTATTGTCTACTAACCTTGTTTTAACGCCTCTATCTCTTAATCCCGTAGCTTCCACTAGACTTCTCTGAATAACTTCTGCCGCTCTTTTTGCTTCTTGATGATGTTGCTGATTTTGCCATTCATTATTTAAGGTGTAGAAGATTTCGATACCATCTGCACCTTCCGGCCCCGCATTCGTATGAAGACTTAGCAGCAAACTTCCCTGCCAGCTGTTAGCCATTTTTGTCCTATCATAAAGTGTCACTGTTTCATCCTTTTCTCTCGTCATTCTCACATCATAGCCTTCTTGAATTAATCCATCTCTAAGCCTAAGACCGATATCTAAAACCCCATCAGCCTCTATATAGCCCGTTGGTCCTCGATTGCCTCTATCATCACCACCATGACCAGGATCTAAAATAATCATTCTCCCATCCTACCAACCTCCTTCTCTTTTTCATTATATTCCTCTATTTCATTTAGTGATTCCTTTTATCAATTCTCATTACCTAGATAATATGCTATAATCTGATTAGAAAAAAATATATTCAAATATGGCTATTATTTTTATTTGCACTTCTTGTTATAATAATAGAATATATTCCACTTGTTTAGGAGGAAAAAAAATGCATCCTGTACAAATTATTACTGATAGTACAAGCGATCTTCCTATAGAACTTCTTAAAGAAAAAGAGATTGCTATTGTACCCTTATATGTTGTTTTTGGAGAAAAAGATACCTATAAAGACGGTGTGGAGATTTCAACAGAGGATTTATATAAAAAAGTTAATGAAACTGGCGATCTTCCTAAGACATCTGCTCCTACACCTGCAGACTTTCACAATATCTTTAAACCTTACATAGATAAAGGAAAAAGTATTATCTATATTGGTTTATCTTCTCAACTGTCTTCAACCATACAAAATGCCAAAATAGCTGCTTCAGAATTTCCCGAAGGGAAAATCGAGATTATAGACTCTCTGAATCTGTCAGCTGGCATAGGCTTATTGGTTTTAAAAGCTTCAGACTATGTTGAGGAAGGCTTAGATCATCAAGAAATTGCAGCTAAAATTAGAGAAATGGTTCCTAAGATGAGAACATATTTTGCTATTGATACACTACAGTATTTACAAAAAGGTGGTAGATGCTCCTCTATCCAAAGCTTTATTGGAAGTATGCTAAAAATTAGACCGATTCTTAAGGTAGTGGAAGGAAAAATTCTTCTTGATCAAAAAACAAGAGGAAAAAGAGAAAAAACTTTACATACCTTATTAAGTGAACTCTTAAAAGATAAAGATAAAGTGGATGTGAGTAGAATTGTTATTATTCATTCTCTTGCCTATGAGGATTTACTTTATTTTAAAAAAGAACTTCTAAAAGTCTTAGAAGTTCAAGAGATCATAACTTTAGAAGCTGGATGTGTTATCTCCAGCCACTGTGGACCAAAAACCATTGGTCTTATGTACAATATTAGATAATCCTTCACTGTGTGCCATGAATATTTTTTATGACATTATTTTGATCTAAAACAATTTCTTGACCATAGGCTGCTTTAGAAAATAGTTTCTCTGCTTCTTCTAAAGTAAGTCCCTTTATTGTCATTTTTTTAGGGTCCACTTCTCCTACGCCTTCTTTGTATAGTTTATAGATGTATTGGACAGCTTGAGGTAAAAAACCTAATAACCTAGCTCCTATAGCATCTGCTGCTAATGCATCTGTAGCTGCTATCATCAAACCTTCTGTATTTACTGCTTTGCCATTGGAAGGGCCTGTCCCTATCATGGTTTTATCTAAACTCACGATCGCTAAGTCTACAGGGATTTTTTTGGTGATGGCTGCAATAAATCCGTGTAAATCTTCGTGAATGCCTAGTTTCTTTTTAGGAAAACCATGGATTTCAGCAGGAGGCCACCCTAGTGCAATATTTTTTATAGAAGCACTTACTGTGGCTTCTTCATGTTGTTTTAATTGTGTAAAACTTATAAGTACATCTATTTCCTGTAATAGCTTATTCATTTTTGTGGTTTTAATAATATCATGTTCTAGTTCCAGTTCGATATAGGGACCATAATTCAAATCAACAAATTCTATATTTTCTTCTTGGATGATTTTATCGTAGCCTACTGCTTGAAAGACTTTTAATGTGTCATCTCCACCAGAACCAGTAGCTACAATAATACTTGCAGGATTCTTGGTTTTTATATACTGAATAAGTTTTTGCAAAGTTTGGGGTCCTACAACAGTAGCGGTATAAGGAGGTTTTGCCTTTACCCAATTAGGTGTAATCACCACCCGGTCTCCTTGTTTTATGATTTCATCTATTGGTAATAAATTTATGGCTTCTACTATAGATAATTGTTCCAATTGATTATGGGTTATACTGACAATAGGTTCATTAATTCTTCTATTTTTCATTTTTGCCTCCAACTAGTTTTTTATTATATTTGTTCCCACTAGTTGTTATCTTAATACATAGAACTAGCTTAGAAAAACGAAGCACGTGGAGAATTTACGTAATTTATAATTTCGCTAACAACTTCATAAGTAGTGGCCTTTGTATGTTTACCGCTTTAACAGGACATAATTCCTGACAGCAAAAACATCTTATACATTCATCTAACTTTACATTAGGTTTATTATTCATCATATCAATTACTTTAGGTGGACAATTTTCAGCACAATCTCTACATCCTACACATATATTATGCATAAAAACTGGCTTTGGCTGTAGGGCATGATTCAGTATATCTCTTAGAAATTTTGGTAACTTACCTTCTAACAGATCTAAACTCCTTATTTCAGGTACAACAAAATCTTTAAGAATAAAATTTTCGATGCTTTCACCCTTCAAATCTATATCTTCAAAGCTCCCTTTACATAGTCCTCTTTCGACAGATCTTTGAATCGTCGGTACCTTTGTAGGTGTTATTCCTATCATCGATGTTGCTACTACATCCAAATGATATGGACTGGTGGAGGCAAGGACAGCTCCTATCTCCCTAGGATTTCCTGCACTAGGTCCAGCCCCCTCCATGCCTATAATGCCGTCCATAAAAGATAGTATAGGGTTAGCCGCTAAGCATATATCTACTAGCGCATTGGAAAAATCATCGTTGTTAGGCATTCTTACATGATACTCCGCCTTTTCAAGTCCCGCAACCACACCAAACATATTTTTCACAGCCCCTGTAAACATCATCATGCCATGGGTTTTTAATTTTGAAACCGATATAACCTTATCCACTTTCTGCAAAACTTCGATAGCTGTTATCTTTTTCAAAATTAACCCTTTTTCATTTTGTATCTCCGATATATTGGTATTGTAATTTAATTTAGCGCCTACTTTAGTCGCTACTTCCTCAATACCACAGGCTTTATATACACCTTTAAGTAATGATGTGTTAAAAGGGCCCCCTGGACTATCTCCAATCACCACCTCTGCGCCATACGCTATTAATACTTGAGTCAATGCTTTTACAAATATTGGGTGGGTTGTGGTGGCATCCTCAGGCTTTTTTTTCATTAATAAATTTAGCTTTAATAGGACCTTATCGCCTTTATTGATAAAATTCTCTATGCCCCCCAAATGATAAAATGTTTTTTCTATTGCTTCTTTAAGAATTTTGTCATCATACCCACTACACCGAACAAGGGATACCACTTTCTTTTCCAAACAAACCACATCCTTCTAATAATCCATCTTCCCTAAAACAACATTGTAAATTCCCTTAGCTATACCACTTTCATCATTGCTGGCAGTGATATAATCTGCCTGTTGTTTTACATAAGTTTCTCCATTTCCCATAGCGACAAAAGTTTTAACATAATCTTTCATAGAAAGATCATTATAATTATCTCCGAAGGCTATAATTTCTTCTCTAGAAACATTTAAAATTCCTCCTAGTGCTTCAATTGCTTTTCCTTTCGATACCCCTTTGTTCATTACCTCTATATTATCATACCATGACTTGTTAATTTCTATCGTATTCATCTTACTAATGGCGTTTTTAACTTTTTCTAGTTTTTCAAGATCATCGTCCATGATGGATATCTTCAATACCTTTATATCTTTTCTCTTTAAATATGTAATTGCATCTTCAAGCTGTAGAATCTTTATCCGATCTTCTTCCTTTTGTTCTTTATTCCAATCTTGATATTTTAGTGCACTATGCTTCAAGGTCTCCACATAGAAGTTTTCTTCATCATAAAATTGAAAATAGATATTATTTTTCTTGCATAGATCAATTACTTTCAATACATCTTCTTTTTTGATAGGATTGCTATAAATAGCCTCTTCTTTTAAACTTTCTTTTATCAGTGCGCCATTGCAAGCAATAATTGGCGTGGAAATTCCTAAGAGCCTTGCATAGAACCCAGCAGAAGTATAAATTCTGCCGGTTGCAATGGCCACACTTATTCCCTGGTCCATAGCTTCTTTTAAAGCCTTTTTATTTTCTTGGGTTATTTGGTGCTTGCTGTTTAGCAAGGTTCCATCCATATCTAAAACAACTAGTTTATATTTCATTTCATTTTTAGCTCCTTATTTTTGGTTTTGATGCTCCTATACATACTTCAGTATCATTAGCACTAACTTTATCTATAACTTTTCCACCCTAATAAGCATATAAGGAAGTCAAAAAATCACAGAAAATATCCACACGAAAGCCTTTCTAGGTTGTGAATGACTTTTCAAAATAATTTTTAAAAAATATTTGATTTGAACTAATATCTGCACTTCTGTGACATACTCCCACCACTTGAAGAAGTGGGGGCTTCTCGTTCGAGTAGCCTAACGGCTACAGCATAAGTGAGCTATCCCCGTGTGCCCCACGGTTCTTTCATAATTTATGCTGATAAGATACGCATACCTTCGTTTCTAATGTTTATACTTGCGTTATAGTCTCTATCAAGACTTAAGCCACAGTGCTCACAATGATATGTACGGTCTGAAAGTGATAAGGCATCCTTTATTTGACCACATGCACTGCACATCTTTGAGCTTGGGAACCATTTATCAATCTTTACAAGTTGCTTCCCCTGCTCTTTAAGCTTGTAATCAAGCATAGACACAAATGTCCCAAACGAGTTATCCGAAACACTTTTACCAAAGTTTAGCGCTTGGGACATACCTTTCATGCTTAGGTCTTCAATACACACACCATCAAATGCATTGGTTATCTGCTTAGATGTCTTGTGTAAGAAATCCTTTCGCTGATTAGCTACTTTTTCATGAAATTTTGCAACTTTAAGTCGTTGCTTGTTTCTGTTATTACTGCCTTTTTCACATTTTGATAGTTTCCTTTGCTCTTTTTTCAGTTTTTCAAGTGATAACCTGTAGTAACGTGGATATTCTGCCGATATGCCATCTGATGTTATGAATAGCTCTTTCATAGAGTAATCCATTCCTACAAACTTTTCAGGTTTTGCAAGTTCTATATGCTTTTCATATTCATACAAAATGCTTGCAAAGTATTTCCCTGTCGGTGTTTTACTAATCGTTACTGATTTTAGTTTATAATCATCGGGCACCATTCTGTGTTGTTTGATTTTAACTGCTTTAAGCTTTGGAAGTGTAAGATAACCATCATCTAACTTTATGTTTCCATTTACACAATTGGTTGTATAGCTTCGATGATTGTTTTTTCTTGATTTGAATTTCGGAAATCCAATGGATTTATCACGAAAAAAATTTTTATAGGCTTTGTTTAGATTGAGCTGTGCATTAGCAAGTGCTAAACTGTCTACTTCTTTTAGCCACTCAAATTCCTTTTTGTACTGAGCAGGCGTGTTGTTCAAACTTTCACCTGTCTCATTATAGTGCGAAATCCGATCTGAAAGCATTTTATTATAGACAAAACGAACACAACCAAAGGTTTTGGATAATAATTCTTCTTGCTCTTTAGTTGGATATATTCTAAATTTGAATGCTTTATTCAATGCTTCTCACCTTGACTTTCGATATATTTCTTAATGACTTCAATTGGCGCACCACCTGTCGTCAACAAACAGTAGCTTCTCGACCAAAAATATTCTTTCCAGAGTTTCTTACGAACCCCTGGGTATTCTTTTTTTAGCAATCTTGAGCTTGCACTTTTATAGGTGTTTATGAACTTGGACAATTCGCTGTTTGGATGAGCTTTGAACAGTATATGAACATGATCTTCATCATGATTCCATTCCATTAGCGCTATATTGTATTTTGGTGCGATGTATTCGAATATTTCTTTTGCACGTTCCGATATTACATCGTCAAATGCTTTTCGCCTATATTTTATGACCAATACCAGATGATAATACATCAAGAATACTGAATGATTATTATTGTCTAACTTCATTGTTTTTACCACCTTTAGTTTTATACTACTGATTATAGTATATCACTCTTACAAGGCAAAAACAACCGAGAAGTCTCCCTCCTACGCTCTCACTGCGTGAGTAAGGAAAGCTAAGAGGAGGGAGACTTCTCGGTTTTTAGGTTAAAACTTAGAAAATACTAGGTTTTCGATTGACAAAATATTAACATTATTCTATAATGGAAACAAGATACTAAATAATAATTTGTATTTATTTTTAGGGGGAATTGGGTTATGGATACTTTAGTAAAGTTATTAAAAGATAATAACTGTAAAATCACGCCACAGCGTATTGCAATATACCAGGCTGTAAAAGACAGCGATGAACATCCTAATGCTGAGACCATTTATAAAAAGCTTGCTCCTACATACCCAACCATTAGTCTAGCCACTGTCTATAAATCATTAGAGCTATTTTCAGGTTTGGGACTAATTCAAGTGATTAACATAGGGGAAAATAGCTTTAGATATGATTCAAATACTGCAAGTCACCCCCATGTTGTGTGTACCAATTGTCAAAAAGTAGAAGACTTAGATAATGAATTCTTTAAGCATTTGTCCAAGAGGGTAGAAAGCTTAACCAATTATCAAATCATGAATCAACACCTTTGTTTTTATGGTATCTGTCCTTTCTGCACGCCTTCTTAAACACTTGAAAGTTCAAGTGTTTTTTATTTGTTCATTGCCTCCCTTAAGGCCTCGAGAAACTTATCATTATCCACTGAATTTTTTATAGCAATTCTGAAAAAACTTTTATCTAGGTTGCCAAAATTACTACAGTTTCTGATCAAAACATTTTTTTCTAACAACTTTTCCTGTAACTGCAAAACATCAAAGCCTGGTTTCAAAATTTTTATAAGAATAAAATTAACAGAGGGAGGAAAAATTTTTAATCCATCTATTTCTTTTAATTTTTCCACAAATCTTTCTTTTTCATTCTTCAACCATGTATGTGTTTTTTCAACATAACTATTTTCTGTTAATAGCACTTTTCCAAAATATCCTGCAAATGTATTCAAACTCCAGGGAATTGTCCTTTTGGAAATCTTTTCCTTTAAATTTTTGTTGCTGCATAAGCCAAACCCCAATCGTAATCCTGGAATTCCATAAAATTTTGTAAAGGCTCTAACAATTACTAGGTTATCATATTCTTTATAATACTGCAGCATGCTATATTGTTGCTCTTCATCTACAAAGTCCATAAAAGCCTCATCCATCATTAAGCAGATATTTTTTTCTACAGCTTTTTCTAATATCATTCTTATTTCTTCTGCTTTTAACAAGCTACTGGTGGGATTATTGGGATTACATAATACCATCAAATCTATCGACTCATCCATGACTTTCAATAGCTCTTCAACATTGACAGCAAAGTTTTCTTCTTCTTTTAATAGATGTTCTATAATAACACTTCCAGAAACCTTTAGTGCTCTTTCATATTCGCTAAAAGTAGGGGCCAAGATCATGGTTTTTTTAGGGTTTAGCGCGTTAATGGTATCAAAAATAATTTGGGCAGCACCATTCCCCACAAAAATATCCTTCTTATCAATGCAGTAATACTGTGAAATAGCTGTTTTTAATTCCTCATAATGAATATCAGGGTAATGCTGAAGATCCTCTATACTATGAAGAATCATTGCTTTCAAAGATCCCGGAAGCCCTAAAGGATTGATATTGGCACTATAATCTAAAAGATCGTCTTTATGAATATTGCAATTTCTCTGTATTTCAAATATATTACCACCATGGGCCATAGGACCACCCCCCCACTATTAGTTTTAGTATTGTAAAAAATAGGATTGCTACCGCAGAGGTCCAATACATCAAGTCAATGGTTTTAATGATATGGCTTTTATTTAATATATCTACGGCATTGCCTATTGTAGGCTTGTAAACCTCTTTACCAAAATATTTATTGGTTCCTCCAAGCTGTATTTCTAGAGCTCCTGCTACCGCCGCTTCAGGATAGCCTGCATTTGGACTATTGTGTTTATCGCTATCCTTTAAAACTGTCTTTATGGATTGGCTATAGTTTTTTCCCTTTAGAAGAGAAGCAATGATGATAAAGAGTGCCGTCAATCTTGCTGGAATATAGTTCACAACATCATCAAATCTTGCAGAAAATCTACCAAAATATAAATACTTATCATTTTTATAGCCCACCATAGAATCCAAAGTATTAGCAGCTTTATAAGCCATCGCTAAAGGAACCCCCCCTATAAAAAAATAAAACATAGGTGCAATGATGCCATCAGAAATATTTTCACCAATGGTCTCAATCGTAGCTCTTGTAATTTCTTTTTCATCCAAATCTTCCGTATCCCTACCAACAATATAAGATAAAGCTACACGAGCATCTTCTATGCTTCCACCTTCTAATTTTTTATACACCTTTCTCGTCTCAACATCTAAACTTTTGGTAGCCAATACAGTATATCCTAATAAGACCGATACAATAATACCAACATAAGCATGTAAAGAATAAGCGAATGTGATGATTACTAAGGTGAGGATATAGGTAGTTGCGATAACAATAATACTAAGGAACATACCCATGATGAATTGATGTTGGGTACTCTTTTTTAAGTTCAATAGTTTTTTTTCTAAGTAAGCAATAAGATTACCAATATAACGGACAGGATGAGGAAACCCTTGAGGGTCTCCTAGTATTAAATCCAATATGTATGCACTTAATAGGAGTTTCACCCTTTATCCCTCCATGATCTTATAAATTTTTTCTAAGTCTATACTTTGTTTTACTAATTCCGCTAATTTGTCATACTCCTGCTCTTTAAAGTCTTGGAAGGTTTTTTCTTCATTCATTGCAGATGTAAAACCTTTCTTCTCTAATAGATTTGCAATCATTTTCTGGGTAAAGCTCACTTCATCAAAAATACCATGAATATATGTACCGAACACTTTTCCATCTTTGCTTACAGCACCATCTGGATAAGAAACCTCTTGACCTAACTTTTTTGTTATCTGTAACAGATGTCTTACATTTTCCTCTAACTTTGTTCTTCCCATGTGTATTTCATAGCCTTTGATGACAGTGGATTTGCAGTTATACAGAATATCATCGTCTTCGAAAGCGATTTCTCCTTCAATTTGGGTAGTTACTTTTTCACCTTCAAAAGTGGTTTCTACCTCCAATAATCCCAAGCCCTTTATTTCCTTAAGATTACTTTCAACACCATGGGGATCTACTATTTTCTCTCCTAAAATTTGATATCCACCGCATACACCTATGATGTAGCTTCCTTCTTTATGGGCTTTTAAAATTTCTTTTTCTAAACCACTTTCTCTTAAATATTTTAAATCAGCAATCGTATTCTTTGAACCAGGTATGATAAGTATATCTGGATTGCCTACAGTTTCGCCCCTTGTTACATAACGTAAGTTAACATCTGGTAAAATCTCAAAAACATGAAAGTCTGTAAAGTTTGAGATATGAGGAAGTTGAATAACTTCTATCATCACTTTGCCTTCTTTGTTGATATCCTTCTTAAAACGTTCGGTTACGCTATCCTCATCTTCTATATTCAAATCTCCATAAGGTATGACCCCCAATACAGGTACCCCTGTAAGTTCCTCGAGCATTTTTAGACCAGGTTCTAAAATTTTTGTATCTCCTCTGAATTTGTTAATAAATATACCCTTTACACGTTTTCGTTCTTCTTCTGTCAATAGCATAATGGTTCCATAAAGAGATGCAAATACACCACCCCTATCGATATCTCCGATAAGAATTACAGGGCAATCAGCAATTTCTGCCATACCCATATTGACAATATCTTTGTCCCGTAAATTAATCTCAGCTGGACTACCTGCTCCTTCAATCACAACAATGTCATTAGCTGTAATAAGCTCCTGATATACCTCTTGAATCATATCTCTTAATTCTGGTTTAAACTCATGATACTCTACAGCCGTCATATTTTTAAATACTTTTCCCTTAATAATTACTTGAGCATGTCGATCTCCTGTGGGTTTTAGCAATATAGGATTCATAGATGCTGATGGCTTAATACCTGCTGCTTCTGCTTGAAACACCTGCGCTCTTCCCATCTCTAAGCCTTCCTCTGTAATAAAGGAATTTAAAGCCATGTTCTGCGACTTAAAGGGAGCTACCCGATATCCCTCTTGATGAAAAATTCTACATAAGGCGGCTGTTAATAAACTTTTTCCTACTGAAGATGCTGTTCCTTGTAGCATAATACTTTTTCCTGTTTTCATCCTTTTCACCTCTTAAGTTTTTTAAATTCTGTTCTCCTATTAACCACTTCTATCATCCCGTTTACTATACTTTTATCCTTCGACGTATTGCTAAGGCACCCATTTCTACAAGTGAGAAATCAAGCACTACATCCTCGAAGGAAATTCCACTACAACTCATGGGAGGAAAAACTCCCTCTAGATAAACAAACTAAGTGACTGCCACAAAAGTTAAGGTGCAAACTTTTGACCATCTCCTTATGAATTAAGTCTCATTTTATCTCCTTGTTATTTAAAATGACAAGTATCATTTAAAGAGGTCAACACACAAAAATCTCCATGCTTTTCAATCTTATTGATGCTACAGTGACCTACTTTAAAATTCCAGTGATACTTTATATCACCTGTAATCAAATGACTGATAGCACTACGAATTACACCTGAATGCGCTACCAAGAGGATTTTCTTATTTCTATCCTTATCTAAAATTTCATCAACAGCAGCTGCCACCCTATGGTGCATTTCCTCCAAACTTTCTCCACAAGGAAACTTCACCTTGATATAATCCTTTTCTAAACCCTCATACACCTTAGGATGTCTTTCTTTGATTTCCTCTATGGTTAGTCCTTCAGCCTTACCAAAGTTTAACTCCCTTAGAGCCTCCAAATGATACACAGGACACTCCTTCTTGGTGTAAGAAGCTGTCTCTACTGCCCGTTTTAAACCGCTGGTATAGATAACATCGATCCTTATGTTTTTGAAGACATCTATTAATTTCTGAGCCTGTAGTTTTCCCTCTTCATTTAGGGGCGCGTCTGTCCAACCGCAAAACCTGCTATTACGATTTTCTTCTGTTTCTCCATGCCTTACTAAGTATAATTCCGTCATAGGCTTCACCTCTACACTTAATATGCTATATAGGTACACACTTTTAAATTTGAATTTTAATATACACGTTCTATGTTTCGCCTTAGCTAAAAAACGTAGCCGAAGACTGCAAATATAAACCTTAGTATATTAAAATTCCTAGACACATATCTATAGTTTTATATTTGTTAATACCAATAGATAAAGTATATACAGGATTTCTGTTAATTCACACAGGGCTCCTGAAGTATCCCCCGTCATGCCGCCAATAATCTGCTTACTATATTTTTTAAACAAATAAGAAAACAACCATAAAATAGGGATAAAGAATAAAGCGTTTTTATCTAATAATGCACACAACACCGTTAGCAACGTAGCTACAGCAATCTCTTGCTTTGTGATTTTATCGATAAATATATTGCCTAAACCCTCTTTACGAGCATAGCTTATATTATAAGAGCCATACACAATGGCTAGTCTCCCCATAACAGGCATCAAAATCAGTGCTGTTAAGCCCCTTGACGGTAAAACTTCGGCTAAACCAAATATTTTGATTAGTAGACCAAATACAATTACAATAACACCATTGGTACCTAATCGACTATCCTTCATAATTTCTAAAATTCTTTCCCGTGGACGACTGCTATAAAATCCATCAAAGGTATCTCCTAGTCCATCTAGGTGCAGGCCTCCTGTCAGTGCAACGTATAGAGCGATCACTAATATGCTTGCCACAGTGGCGTTTAAGCCATATGAAAGTCCTTTATAAGCAACGGCTAAAATTCCTCCTAACACCAAACCTACCAGTGGAAAATAGATAATTCCCTTTTTAAAATCCTCATCATAGGATAGATCTTTGGCAATCGTTATTCTAGTTAAAAACTGTAAAATCAGTATAAATCTTTGCATTAGCTTTCGATTCCCTTCCTAGCACCGATTCCTTTTTCAAAAGGGTGCTTCATCATCGTCATTTCAGTCACATAATCTGCTAAGTCTATTAAAGGTTCAGGTGCTTTTCTTCCTGTCAAAATCATTTCAATATAGTGGGGTTTACTTAGGAGAATTTCTCGTACCTCCTCTAAATCTATAACATTGTTATAGATCACCGCCATAATCTCATCCATAATAATTAAATTGTAGCTTTCTGCCTTTAGGCATCTCTTAATCATTTCTAAACCCTGCAACACGCTTTTTTTTACTTCTACTTTTTCCTCTTCCGTTAAGCGGAAGTAGAACTTATTCGTAGCAGCAAACCGTATTAATTCAAAGTTAGGCGATAACTTTTTAATACTATGCAGCTCTCCCGTATCATCTCCCTTTAGAAACTGCACCATCAATACCTTAAAACCTCCTCCGGCTGTTCTAACCCCTTGACCTATAGCAGCCGTTGTTTTGCCTTTCCCATTTCCTGTGTAAATATGTATTAATCCTTTTTCAAGCCTTTTCTCTACCATCTCTCTCACCTTCTATTTTATCTTATTTGCTATGCCACAGGTTACAAAATACACATTGCTCACTTCTTTTCCTATATACTGATTTACCCTTCCTGCTATATCTCTAAAGATTCTAGCGATCTTGTTCTCTGGTACAATGCCTAGTCCTATTTCATTGGTAATAAAAACCACCGGCACATGAAAATTTTTTAAAGTCAAAGTGAGATTCTTTATTTCTTCAAGAATATTTTTTTCTGCCCTATTCACTTCATCCATTGAAACGATATCCCAGTCAATAGGCTCTTCAAACATAAGATTAGTGACCATAATAGTGATACAGTCTAAAAAAATCCCAGCTATCTTACCTTTGTAGCTCTGAACTTCTTCAGCTAGATTTTTATATCCTTCCAATGTAACCCAATTTTTTGGACGGCTTTCTCTATGCTTTTTTATCCGGTCCTTCATTTCATCGTCAAAAGCTTGAGCTGTAGCAATATACAATATTTGTCCATCTATGTCCTTAAGAATAGATTCTCCAAAACTACTTTTGCCGCTCCTTGCTCCACCAGTTACTAAAGTTAGTAGATTTTTCTCCATGTAGCCACCTCTTTAATAGAATAAATAAAAGCCCTTACCATCGTATAAGGGCTAAAAATCAAAATTTTATTGATTTAACGCACCCCTCCCACCGAAGGTTTGTTACAAAATTTGGCAGGTCTCCTGACTCGTGATTCCTTTTACTCACAGTACCTTCCCAGAACAATCCAGTGGTATTTACTGTTTTCATCCTCACTTACAGTAGCGGGGGCTGTAGTGGACTTTCACCACTTTCCCTATTAAGCTTACAAAGCACCAAGCATAGGCTTTAGAAATATTTTGTTAATTTTATGATAACAAAATATGATTAAAGTCGCAACTTGTTTTTGGTATCTTGTTAAACTTTAAACATATAATATATAAAATAAGACTTAATTCAGAGAGAGTAAAAACTCCCCCTGAATTAGGTCTCATTTTATCTAGGTGTATAAAACTCCTGTGTATAATAAATATGATATTCTCCTCCAAAATAAACCCCCACCCCTAACTTTTCAAAATCTCCTAAGATATTTTCTCTATGTCCTAGGGAATTCATCCAATTTTCATGGGCGAAAATAGCAGAGGTTTGTCCAGCAGCAATATTTTCTCCTGATTTTCTCCAAGAAACACCTTCTCTTTCTATCCGATCAGAAGGCCCGCTGCCATGAGGACTTTCATGAGCAAAATAATTGTTCACAGCCATATCCTTACTATGCTTTCTTGCAGCCATAGCAGCCTTTTCTTCCCACTGAAGGAGGGACAAACCAAACCTTGCCCTAGCAGCGTTAGCAAGGTCAAAAACCTGTCTTTCAAAGACTTCCCTTAGTTCTTCATTAACCTCTCCATAAAGTCCTTGTAAACTCTCTTCTGTAGACTTTTCTATTAATTGTATAGCGGTTACTTTATCCTCATGATGCCTATCATAAAAAATAGTTGCATAATAATCGTTTATTAAATAAGTGTGGCTTTCTTCTTGGTCAGTTAAATAGTAAATCACATTGCCTTTTTTGATATACGCTAAAGGCTCCCCTAAGAGAGTTTCCACACTTTTTCTATCTGTTCCTATTTGAAGATTTTCGTTAGACTGCCACAGAGAAGAATTTGTATACAGCCCCACTACCTTTCCCTGCTGAATTCCTACTTGAACATACTTTGTATAATCTTCATTATATATGTACCATTGAAAACCATACTGGCTAACATCTTGTCTTGCCGGCTGTCCTAGTATTTCTATTACTGTTTCAACTGAATCACCAATTTTTATATCTAAAAGTGTAAATGTCTTCTCTTCAAAGGCTTCTAAAGTCTTATCCTTCTTCCACCTGTCTTCATTAAAGGAATGAATCAAGCTTTCAACCCTTTCACTTATTCCCTTTTCTGCATTTTCTAGTTTAAAGACTAAACCACTATGGTCCCAATGAAGCTTAGAAGCCTCACTATAAAATTGTGACACCTTGAGCTTTATCCCGATAAATATTAACCACAGGATAAAGAGCAAAACGATCATTTTTTTTACGGCTTTCATTTTCAAAGCCTCCTTTGCGTTTTTCTCCTTAACATCATAGAGGTTGCTTTGTTATAGGATATTATGTTAAGTTTTCTCCTATGTTGGAAGGTTGTTTTCAGAATTGCTTTAATCGATTTGGAAGTTGAATTGGTAATCTCGTTGATGCGCTTTTATTTCTTTTTCGTTTTCTATTTCTTTCAAACCTTCTCCCATTACCATGATATGCATATCTTTTGCCTCATAATTATCTACCTGTATTTGGTACATTCCTTTAGGTACATCCTTTAATATAATCCACTGATAGTTTTCTGGATATTTTTCATAAATATGCACATAGGGGGTAGATACATTACCTTCTTGAAGACACATAATCATCTTTTCTTCTTTTTTTACGATTACATTTAACTTTCCTGTAAACAAAATATGTAATGTAGTTTCTTTTACTGTCCTAACCCTTCTAGGCAAATCAATACTTTGATTTGTGTAGATTTTATTTATATAAGGATAGGCGCTTGCTACAATATTACGATGGCTGGCTTCTAAATAACAATGTTCATATTCCTCTAGCTCTACACTTTTCACTGCTACTGTACCATCACCATCCAGTGTCTCTACTACATCTAAAATACTTTCTTCATATTCTCTCAACTTCTTCCTGTCAATCATTAAATATTCAGCAGTAGAATAATTATATCCAGCAATCCAATAAGTTTTTCTTACTCTATGAGATAATAGATATAGATCTGCATTCAACTGATCTAATAAATCATTCCTATATTTCATATAATATCTAGGTACTGTCTTCCATTCTCCGTTTCCCTCTTCATAGCATAAAATTTCTCCATAATCTAGGGAAGGTATCAACTCTTCAATCGCCGGAAAAGTTCTATGAATTGTTTCGAGATTTTCTAAGCCTAAAGAAACATTCATTAACCTTAATATCATCCATATATAACCTTTTGTAAGAAAATTATAAAAATGACTTTTCTTTTTATTAGGTATTAGGTTACCAGTAGACCATAAGTAATAGGCCTCTATAGCACCTCTGTTGGGGGTAGCTATCATAATTAACTTATCTACATCATACTGAAAACTCCTGTTTTGTATATAGGTTCTTGCAACAATTCCTCCCATGCTATGGCAGATAAAATCTATCTTTTTATTAGGATGTTTCTCTTTTACTTGTTTTAACAAAGGTTTTAAGTATACTTCTACTGTTTTCGTGTTCTTTTGTCGCCAATCGTAGTAACAAACAAACAAGTTTTCATTGATATGATAGTTCAGTTCTTCTAATTGTTTTATAAAGGGATCATAAACCCAGCGTGCTACCCCAAAGCTCCAATCACCTGTTCCAGCAATGATATCATTTCCCATGCAACCCATAAGTCCTGGAATAAAAATAATAGGATTATTAGATGAATCTTGCAATATTATCTCCTCCTACCTTTCATAGAATACAGCTTTAATATAAATTTATGCATTGTTGTAGGAGAAAAACACAAAAATAATTATTTACTTTCTTATCACTTTTTCTTCTATGACCTGAAAACCTTCTAAAGTCAATAATTTTTCCTTTATATCCAATCCCCCATCGTAACCCACCAGTTTTTTATTGGAGCCAATCACCCTATGGCATGGTACCATAATAGCAATTTTATTTTTTTTATTTGCCATCCCTACAGCTCTTACAGCCTTGGGGTTTCCAATTTTTATCGCTATATCCTGATAAGTAACTACTTTGCCATAAGGGATACGAAGAAGCTCCCTCCATACTTGTTTTTGAAAATTTGTTCCTACTAAATCTAAAGAAACGGTGAAAACCTCTCTCTCTCCTTGAAAGTATTCTTCTAATTGTTGTAGTGGTAACTGATTAGCATCTTCATCATAAATAATAGAAAAACTAGAGAAGTCCTTTTTAAGGCTTTTTAAAAAGTCCTCTTCTAATTCTTCAAAGGCGATAGCCAGCACGCCTTTTTCACTAGATGCTATGTAGAGAGAGTAATCTAAAATTTTTCTATTACAATAATAAAGATTATCCATTGGCATTCCCTTCTTTCTCTACTTGATATGCTTCTCTTGCTATACGCCACTGCTCCCTAGCTATTAATTGAATTTGTCGCTTTGTCTTTATATCAGGATGTTCTAGTGTCTTAGCATACCATTGAATAGCTTCTTGAGGATTTCCTAGCTTTCTATATAATTCTCCGATCAAATAGAGTGCCGATATTTCATCTAACCCTCCTATAGGAAGAGATTCCTGTTGATAAGACACCTCTAAAGATTTTAAAGCGTGTTGTAGGAACTGTATTTCCCGTTCATCACCACACCCACGATAAAGCCATGCCAATCTTAAGCATAGGGTTCCTATATATCCTTTAGGCTTTTTTAACAGCTGCGCAACAAAAATTGCTAGCTTATAGGTTCCTTCTGCTTCTTCTATCGTTCTTACACCTCCATAATCCCTGTACTTCCATTTTTTCATAATATTATCCTGTAATATGGTTCTTTGCTCTTTGCTTAATTCTGTAAATTCACTTTCAGTAGCACTAAATCCGCAGTTAGGGCAGATCCATATATGATAATGAATAGGATTAATATCCTTATATTGTACATAGAAATCTGTATCTCTCGCCAAGATTTTTAATGCTCTCGTCCTTACTTTTTTTGTAGTAAATGGTCTTCTGCAGCATGGACAGCTGGCGTTTTTGTCATAAAGTAAATGTTCCATTATTCCCCTCCACTATGTAGTTACTTCTTCAATTATTATAACATATGGATGTACATCTATGGATTTTAAATGCTAAAACCCCATCAAGAGATAGGGTTTTTAACAATTTATTAAATTGGTTGATTATCATCTATCGTAATGACATCCTCTTGCACAGGCGGTATTTCTTGTTTAGGTGGTGTCTCCTGTTTAGGAGGGTTTTCCTGTTTAGGTGGTGTCTCTTGTTTCGATGATTTTTCTTGTGAAACTTTTTCTGTTTCAGATTTAGGCTTTGTTCCTTCGATAATAACCCCATTGACTGGTGTATAGTAATCCCTAGAAATCACTTCTCTTTTTATTTCTTTTCCATTTTGAGAATATACTTTATAAGTAGTTACTCTATAACCTTTTTTAGACTCTCTCTCAACTTTTTTCTCTCCAAGATACATATTGGTATCTTGCTTAATCTCTGTTTTTGGCTCTATTTTTTCTGTCACTTCTGAAGCTAAAGTAATGACCATATTTTCTTCTTTTTTTCCATAGATTTTTACAAATACTTTACTTCCCGTTATCGCACTTTCTATATAAATGGGATTTTCCATATTATTAGCAAACTTAAAGTCTATATGGTTATAGGATACTGTTGCATCCTGACCCAGTGGCACATAGGCAACCGGTAAACTATGATTTCTTCTATTGGTTACTTGCAAATTCGCCCGTACTACAGCATTATATAAAGTTGTAGATACCTGACAAATGCCTCCGCCAACACCTGGCACCAATTGTCCGTTTACGATGACAGGAGCTTCTTGATATCCTTCTGATACACCTCTCGGTCCAGTTTTTTGGTTGAAAGAAAATTCCTCTGTTGGCATCAACAACGTTCCATTAATACTAGTGGAAGCTATAGAAATATTTTCACTTCTTCCCTGCTGCTGACGATTAAAGGTGGTACTGAATTCTCCTATTACTTCTCGTATATTCTTCAGTTTTTCTTCAACAATCCTTGGTGTAACGTATTCTGTAGGAATAACAATAGTTTCTTGGTTAAGGCTTTCAATACCCTCCATAATTTTTTCTTTTAATGCTTCTCTATCTACTTTTATACCGATTACTTCTTTTGTCGTATGGAATGCCCCATTCTGACGTTTAATGGTGGCATCCTTTACTTCTTGGTTTATGTGACCTTCGACAGTTAAGAGAACATCTTCTAAACCTTCTACATCATAAGTAAATTTTAAAGGTATGATCACTGGCTGTTGTCTTAAATAATAAATTTCCTTTATTCTTTTAAATAAATTGCCTTCTCTGCCTAACCCATAGGCTTCCTCCAGTGCTTCTTCATATAGATAGGTATAACCTAAATCCCTATAGGCCAACTGTCGGCTATAGTTTTCATAGACTAAATCTACTTTAAAATCCTCTAGCTGCTTTTCATACATATTTTGTATTTTTCTCTGTGCTTCTTGTTTTGTTAAATTGCTTACATCAACACTTTCGATAAGTACTTGAGGATAAATCGTATTTTTATTTAAGATAAAAAAAGCTAAGGTGAACAGCGCTATGAAGCTTGTCACAAACAACATCCCTATTACCCATAATATGATTTTTTTCTTTTTAGATTGTACAACAGCTGGCTCCATAATATCACTCCCTGATGCAATTATACTTTACTAATTGATAACGCACAATATGATTTTATAAATTTTAGTAAATCTTTAAAAATGTGAAATATATTTTAATCTTATTAGGAGGAAAGTTTAAATATTCACTATTATTGTAGGTTCTCCCAATAGATTGAAATATTATCTCCCTCTTGTAGTGGGTCTGTATAATTAGCATCTTTTCCATTATGCTTTAGTATTAGTTTTCCTTGCACCACGCTTCGATCGAAGTCAATATAGTTGAATATATCTACAAAAATTAAATCCTTTTGCGTTGCAGGAATCCTCAAAGGCTCACCATTATATATAATCTCCATGTCCTTCTTCTCTTGATTGTTTTTCTTTCTGTCTATGATCACCTGCTTTTCATTATCTATTTCACTATATTCCTCCACTTTTTTGCCTTCTATATAGATATCATGTTCTGCAAAATCAATAGCCATAAAGTTACATAGATCCCTTATATTCTTTATTACATGATAAACTAACTGATCTCCTTCTTCTAGATAATATTCTGGTGAAGATGGTTTACCGTTAACTTTCACCTCTTGATATCGATAAACCGTTTCAGAATTAACAAGGAAATTTTCTTGAAGATTTATGAGCTCCTTCAACTGGCTAGAGGCTTTTCTTCCCTCAGTAGCAGGATGAATAACAATCTCGTCACGATCCTCTATATTTGTATCTAAGTGAGCCTGACGATTGTTTACTAAAATTTTTGCTGGTTCCCCGTACTCTCCAAATATGATTTTTTCTTGATTATTCACTAAAATTTTCATGTTTCCACCTTTTTGGGGTATAAGGCCTCTTGGATTAAAATTCACCACCGCCAATGCATCACTTACTTTTAAATTATCTGTTTTAAACAATCTAATTTTTTTGCTATTTATTTTCACCTCTATAAAATCTGTCGACTTACTTTTTATTGCCTTTGCTAATATTCCTATAGGGGTAATACCTTCAGGTCCAGTAATGCTGACAGTATCCCACTGTAAATTCTGTATCATATCTATCCCTCTAACAACCACTCTTTCCTGAGGCATCTCTAAATATTCAGCAATCAATTTACTTAAACCAGGTAATTGGCTACCTCCTCCTATTAAGAATATAACACTAGGTGATTTCCCATTTTGTAAAAGTATATTGTCTGCAATCTCCTTGGCTACCAATTTAATCGCCGGTTGAATCCTTCCTAATATTTCCTCTGTACTAACTTCATAAGAAATACCAACAATATCAGTAAATCTCTGTATTTCTTCTTTACAAAGGTTGCATTTTAGGTTTTCAGCAGTATCAAAGTCCAATAAAAAGGTCTTTACGATTTCTTCTGTGATTTCATCCCCAGCAGTAGAAGTCATACCATAGGCAGTTACTGTACCATCCTTTGTAATAGCTATATCTGAAGTGCCAGCGCCAATATCTACTAGTGCAATGTTTAGTAAACGTAGATTTTGTGGAACCGCTACTTCAATCGCAGCAATTGGTTCCAAGGTAAGGTAAGCCACCTCTAATCCCACCCTGTTCATAACGGTATGTAAACTGTCTACAACAATTCTTGGTAGAAAGGTGGCTAATAGATCTACTTTAAGTTTTTTTCCTCTATGTCCTACTGGATTGGTGATGATTCCATCGTTTAAATAATAATTTATGGTGGTATGTCCCACGCAAAAATAGTTTACTAATTCCTTAGTTTGTTCTTCTAACCCCTTCTGTGCTTTCTGTATACCTTCTATCTCAATACTATTTATGAAATGTCTATCAATTTCTTTATATTCGTCTAACTCCTTTTCTACTGTAGTTTGAAAGGTTTTCAATGCCCTACCAGCAGCTGCTACAGAAACTTCTTTTAAAGAAAAGCCTGCTTCCTCCTCCAGTTTTTCCTTTACTCTTTGCACCACTTCTGTTACACCCTCAATATCATGGATTTGACCATCATACATCACTCTTTTTTTATGAAACTCAATAACGCCATGGTGTATGATGATCTTCTCCTCTTGCAATGTCCCCAAAAGCCCCACGATACTTCTTGTACCAATATCTAGAACAAATACCATAGTACGACATCCTTTCTACCTATCCTTATCTTTATATAATGATTTATTCTCTCTCCGAGGTCAATTTTCCTCTTATAAAAAAGAAAGATGTCGAAATTTATTTTATCCAATAAAAAACCACCTAAAAAATTAGGCAGCTTATCAAACTTTTCATTCATTCTTTATAAAAGTTACAGTGTTGCTGAATTTTACAATGAGCACAATTGGGTTTTCTAGCATTACAGCATCTTCTACCGTGAAAAATCAATAAATGATGTAGCAAATTCCAATCCTCTTTATTAGCTATACTTTGCAGTTGTTTTTCTGTTTCCAGTACATCCTTCGCCTTAGCCAAGCCTATTCTATTAGAAACCCTGAAAACATGCGTGTCCACCGCAATTGCAGGAACATGAAAAGCATTGCTTAAAACAACATTTGCAGTTTTTCTACCCACACCTGCTAAAGATATTAATGCCTCTAAGGTTGTAGGCACTTCTCCGTCAAAATGCTCCTTTAACTGATGACACATCGTAAGAATATTTTTTGCTTTGTTTCTATACAACCCTATCTTTTTTATCTTATTTTCTAACTCACTTTGAGATAAACTGAGAAAACTATCTAAATCTGGGTATTCTTTAAAGAGGGTTTTGGTGATTTCATTGACCTTTACATCCGTAGTCTGTGCTGACATAATTGTAGCCACTAGTAATTGAAATGGTGTAGCATAATTTAATTCACATTTTGCATCAGGATATTCTTCTTTTAGTGCTTCTATGATCTCTTTTGTCCTTTTATTCATCCTTATCCTCCCTGCTGTTTTCTCATTGGTATTTTATTTATCATAGGATCTCTACCTGACATTCTGTAATATCTAATCTTCCGTCCATTTCTATAAAATGTATGACATTGTTCAACATTGCATCGGCATGCTTTCTGCTATTGGTTATACAACAAAAACCTATTTCAGCAATCTGCCACTTATCTTGATCACCAACTTCTGCAATAGATACATTAAACTTTCCTTTTACTCTTTCTATGATACTTTTAATGATTTGTCGTTTTCCCTTCAAAGAGCTTACTCCATACATAAAAACCTTTATTGAACAAACCCCTACTAGCATTTTCTCACGTCCCCTACGATTAGTTTATTCATCTCTTTTTTAAATATATACGGTAAGGTATAATGTTTTATACATAGGTCATCCCTGCCTATGATGAAATTTACCAATGCCAAGATCGTCAAGTATAGCATATATTACTGGTAATACAATCAAAGTAAGCGGGGTAGATAGTACTAATCCGCCTATAACGGTAGTTGCCAGAGGCATTTGTACTTCTGACCCTTCACTGACCCCCAATGCTAATGGCAACAAGCCCAAGATGGTGGTCAAAGTCGTCATCATGATAGGTCTTAGTCTAGTGGTACCAGCTATCAAGATCGCTTCCTCCGTTTCCTTTTTATTTTCTCTTAAAATGTTGATATAGTCAATCAAAACAATGCCATTATTTACGACAATACCTGACAAAACAATGACACCGATAATAGCTGGAACACTTAGTGGTATGCCTCGAAGTAGCAAGCCTAATGCCCCTCCTGAAAAAGCTAAGGGAACGGATAGCATAATGATCAAGGGGTGAAGTAAAGATTGAAACTGTATGGCCAATACCATATAGACCAGTAAAACAGCCAAAATCACAGCTAAAGCAAGGCTTGAATAGGCTTCTTCCAGGGCTTCTTTTTGTCCTCTAAACTGATAGCTATAACCTGCCGCTAGGGGATATCCCTTTAATTGACTTTCAATATCCCTAATAATGCTATTTAAATCTCTGTCCATAATAGCAGCTTTTATAGTAATAGACCGTACTTGATTAGAGCGCCTTATGGCATTAGGTCCTTGAGAAATACTGTAGCTTGTAACGTGTTCTAAAGGTAATACTTCCCCTGTCATCGTTTGAACTGGCAGTTGCATAAAATTCCCAGTCCCTTCTCTTAGGTAATCTTTACCTTGAATCACCACATCATGTTCTTCACCGTTTACTCTAAATCTTGTTACGATCATACCATGCACGAAGTTCCGTATTGTATTGGCTATCTGTAATGTTTGTAACCCATAGGGAACAGCTATTTCTCTATTGATATAAAGTTCTAACTGAGGCCTGCCTTCAGTAAAGTTTGACGTTACTTCTCTTGTTCCTTCAACTTTTTTAATCATTTCAATAAAATCTTGAGATATTTCTCTAAGAATTTCTATACTATCTCCCTGAATTTCTACCTCCACTGCCTCGTCTCCAAACCCCATGCCTACAAAAGAAAGATTAGATACAGTTATGTTTGCACCAGCAATTTGACCCAAATCTTTCCGAACTTTATCGATTATATAAAGTGTTTTTTCTTGACGTTCTCTAAAAGATTTTAATCTTACATCAATAGACACCCGGTTTGTTTTCCTACTTTGGTAGCCAAAATAACTATCACCACCGCCTATACTTGTAAAAATTATTTCTATATCTTCATAAGTCTCAAGAATTTTTTCTACTTTATTTGCCATGGCTTCAGATTCTTTTAAGCTACTGCCCTCAGGTAGGGTAATATGAATCATAAAGGTTCCCTCATCAAACTCTGGGAAATATTCAGCACCTACCCATGCGATGGAGATCATAGAAATCAAAAAAATAAAGATCGTAATACTTAAAATAAGCCTCCTATAGGATAGACTCCACTTTAGAAGATTGCTATAAAAAGCATTGACTTTCTGAAACATTTCTTCTATTCTATCAAAAATTTTATAGGAAGAAGAAGGCTTGGATTTGACGATTTTAGAAGCCAACATTGGTACAAGGGTTAATGATACGCCTAAAGAAGCTAATAAGGAAAAAGTTACTGTTAAAGCCAATTCTTTGAAAATTTCTCCTGTCATTCCCTCTACAAAAACAATAGGCAAAAAAACAGCTATTGTTGTAAGGGTGGAAGCAGCTACCGCCATAGCCACCTCCTGGGCACCATGAATTGAAGCTTCTACAGCAGAATATCCTTCTTCTCTAAAACGATAAATATTTTCTAATACAACAATACCATTATCCACCAACATTCCAATTCCCAGCGCAAAGCCGCCTAGAGATAGTAGGTTTAGGGTAAGACCAGTAAAATACATCAGTGTAAAGGTGGCTATAATAGAGATAGGGATAGACAGGGCAATCACTAAGGTGTTTTTTAAACTTTTCATAAATAAATATAATATTAAAACCGCCAGCAATCCTCCAAAAGCTGCTGTTTTTGCTACATTACTTATGGACCTTCTAATAAATAAAGATTGATCCGTCACCGTTACAAGTTCAATATTTTCTAGCTCATCTTGTAGTTTTTTCACTTCTTCATGCAGCATATTGGTTACTTGGATGGTGTTAAATGTAGGCTGTTTTTGTAAAGCAATGCGAATACTAGGAATACCATTGATTTTAGCGATTTGTGTTATCTTTTCCTCTTGAAAAGTAACCTCCGCCAAATCTTCTAGTTTCATTGTCGTGCCTATCGGTAAAGGAATAGGCAATGCCTTTATTTCTTCAATTGTTTGAAACTCTGCTACTGTCCTTACTGTTAAACTTTTTGTGTCCTCTATAATTTCTCCACCTGGAAGATTAATATTTTCTCCTCTTATCAAAGCACCTAATTGTTGTTGCGTTATACCCTGCATCGTCAATTGCATAGGATCAACCTTTATCGTTACTACCTTCTGTCTTCCTCCTGTTACACCTACAGAAGCTACTCCCTCCAATCTTTCTAATCGAGGTTTAATTCTATATTCCACTACCTCCTGTAGTTTTTCTAAATGATCTCCTGTTACACTAAAAACCATAATAGGTAAAGCGTTGGGGTCAATTTTAAGCACAATGGGTTGTGTGGCATCCTCTGGCAGATAGCCCTTAATTAGGTCAATTTTTTCTCGAATCTCTAAGGTTGCTAGATCCATATCTGTCCCCTGATTAAGTTCTACCGTTACAATAGAGGTGCCTTCCATAGAATTTGAATGAATGTTTTTTACATTATGAACAGCAGCAACTGCCTCTTCAATGGGTTTTGTAACAAGGTTTTCTATTTCATAGGGTCCAGCACCAACATACTGCGTATTGATTACTGCTATAGGAATATTCATCTTAGGCAATAAATCCATAGGAAGCTTTACAAGGGATACTGCACCTAATAAGAGGATCATAGCTATAACCATTAATACGGATATGGGTTTTGTAACAGCCCATTTAGCTATCTTCATCCTCATCACCCCTTACAATTATTAATAAAGTATTTTCGTCAATGTAATGTTGCCCCTTTACAATAATTTCATCTCCCTCTTCTACACCACTTATCACCTCTACTAAGTCTCCTGCATCAATGCCTAATTGCACTTCTTTTTTCACAGCCTGCTGATCTGTGATGACATAAACCTTGGGTTCGTTTTCTTCAAAAAAGACTGCTTTTTTAGGAATAACTGATACACTATCTTTTTTTTGTCGCTGAAGACTTATTTTACAAAAAGAGCCTGCTAATAGCTGTTCTGCTAGATTATCTACAATGATTTGTATATAATGCAGATTGCTTCTTAAATCTGCCACTTCATTAACAATTGCTACCCTACCTGTAGCTTCATTATCTCCTATTTGGAGTAGAACTTCTTTACCTGTATAAAAACTATGGTATAAGTTTTGAGATACATACAAATCAATTTTCAATTGTCTTGTATCGCTGATAACTAATGCCGGTTGTGCATTAAGAAGCATTTGATTTTTTTGAAGATTATTTTGTGTAACTGTTCCTTCTATCGGCGCATAATACTCCATTTCCTGTAATCCTTCCAAGGTGGTGGCGTATACTGTTCTAGCCTGTTCTAATTGTGCCTCTGCCGTCAACAAAGAATTTTCTAGCATAGCTGAAGACATCATTGCAGAATTTTGATAACCTTTAAGCATTCCTACAGGTATATCAGGAAACATAGATTGCTGTGATGTTTCCACCTGTTGTTTTACACTACGATAATTTTTTTGCGCCTGTTCATAGGATCTTCTGGCTATTTCAATTTGTTGCCTAACAGGGGTTTTATCCAATTCAAATAAAAAATCACCCTTTTTTACTGTATCCCCAACATTAACAGCTAATTCCGTTACTTCTAGCCCGGGAGTTTTAGGGAAAATCATCACATTGTTTATTGGCAAAAGTTTAGAACCTAATGTTATTTCTTCAGCTATACTACTTTTTTTAACTGTAGTTACTTCAACTGCTACCCTTCTTTCCTCTTGATTTTTTGCTAACTGACTGCATCCCATTAAACCTATACATAATATTTGTAAGAAAATCACCATTTTGAAAAACCTTTTACCCATAAAAAAACCTCCAAAGAATTACACCATCATAAATTGTTACCAATTTAATATGTGCAATTTCTTGGAGTTTTATCTATAGCTTTTCTATAATACTTTCATTTCTTCTCCAACCTTTTTAAAAATTTCTACAGCTCGATCTAATTGTTCTTTTGTATGACCTGCTGTCACCATACACCGGGTTCTACCAGTTCCCTTTGGCACTGTTGGAAATACAATGCCTGATACAAAAACACCATTTTCAAACAATTTTTTGCTAAATTCCATCGTTAAACCTTCTTCTCCGATAATTACTGGTGTAATAGGCGTAGCACTTTTGCCGATATTAAAGCCCAGTTGACTGATCTTTTGTTTAAAGTATTTTGCATTCTCCCAAAGTCTATCGGTATATTCAGTTGTGCTCATCAATAGTTTTACAGCTTCTATAATTGCTCCTACTGCTGCTGGAGGCAGAGAAGTACTAAATAATAAAGGTCTTCCTCGATGACTTAACCAATCCTTCATTGTATGACTACCAGCTACATAACCTCCTATAACACCAATAGCCTTTGATAGAGTACCAATAGTAAAATCTACTCTTCCATGAAGTCCAAAGTGATCAATTGTACCTCTTCCACTTTCACCTAATACGCCAGAACCATGGGCATCATCAACATAAGTCATTGCACTGTACTTTTCTGCTAACGCAACAATTTCTGGTAAAGGAGCAATGTCACCATCCATGCTAAATACACCATCGGTAATAATGAGGATATTTCTATATTTATCTCTATTTTCTTTTAAAACCGCTTCCAAGTGATTCATATCTGCATGTTTAAAAACAGTTTTATCTGCTTTGGTTAGTCTTGCACCGTCGATAATGCTAGCATGATTTAATTCATCGGAAACAATCAAATCACCTTTTTCTGTAACTGCTTGAATCGTGCCAGCATTACAGTTGAAACCTGATTGAAATACCATAACAGCTTCTTCTCTTTTAAACTGTGCCAATAAATCCTCCAATTCCTCATGAATATCCATATTTCCTATAATGGTTCTTACTGCCCCAGCTCCAACCCCATATTTTTCTATCGCTTCTACAGAAGCTTTTTTTAGTTTTGGGTGATTGGCAAACCCTAAGTAATTATTAGAGGATAAATTGATGACTTTTTTGCCATTTAAAATTACTTCTGCCTCATTGGCCCCCTCTAAAATAGGAAGTTTTCTATGCACACCATCATTTTTAAGCTCTTGAATTTTTTCTTTAAGAAAGTTCAATTCATGTACATTTGACATTACAGCGCCTCCTAATGATCGATTTCCAATAAATTAATGTCCGTATAAATATACACCCATGCATCTTCCTTTGCATTTGCAGCATAAAGACATATATCTATAACCTTTATCTCTGTTTTGTGAAAAAAATTATAATACTTTCATTTTTCCCTACTCCTTAAAATTTATAATTTTTTTCTCTAAAAAAAATCCTCAAAAATTTGAGGCAGAAAGTTGTTGAAGGCATCAGCTTAATTTATCTTATTTAAAATGCTTACGTTAGTCCATAGCAATCACTTGATTAAAATACTTTAATTTTTTTCTTACTCCTTCATATACTTTTTCATAGGTTTCATCTGTCATAATTTCTATTCCTTCGTTGATATGTTTTATCGCATAAATATGAAAATCACCTTTTTTTATAGCCACTACTACCTCATCGGAAAGCATTAAATTTTCAATATTTTGATAAGGAATGATTACACCTTGGGTTTTTGTAAGTCCTCTCTTTTTACATAAACGGTAAAAACCTTCTACTTTTTCTGTAACGCCTCCTACCGGTTGGATATATCCTCTTTGGTTTATAGAACCAGTTACAGCAATATGCTGTTTTATTGGAATACCAGCAAGACTAGATAACAAAGCATATAGTTCTCCACTAGAGGCACTATCTCCATCTACGCCTCCATAGGATTGTTCAAAACAAATACGTGATGATATACTTAAACCAGTATCCTGAGCAAAATTCTGCATTAAAAATCCTGTTAAAATCATTACACCTTTGTCGTAGATATCACCACTTAAATTTACTTCCCTCTCAATATTAATAATCCCTTCTTTGCCCACAGCAGTAGTAGCAGTAATGACACTGGGCTTACCGAAGGTATATTCTCCTAAACTGATGACAGATAATCCGTTAATGACACCAATTTTTTTTCCTTCAATATCAATTAAAATTTTCTCCGCTTCAAACATTTCTTCAACTTTATTTTGATACTTACTGAGCCGATGCCACTTTTCATGAATAGCTTTATCCACATGTTTATCTGTTACCAGCAGACTGTTATCCAACTTTGCCCATTGGTTTGCTTCTATAATGACTTCTATGATCTTATTAAATCTGGTTGTTAACTTATTTTGGTTTCCTGTTAGCCTTGAGCTATATTCTATTAATCTAGCTACCCCTGAGGCGTCAAAATGCTTTATATCTGCACACCTTACATAGGAACTTACAAAAGCCGCCATCTCTTTTTCATGCTCAGGAGTTCTTTGCATCTCGCTATCGAAATCCACAAAAACTTTAAAATATTTTTGAAAGTCTTCGTCATAGCGATACAATAAATGGTATAACTCTTCGCTGCCAATCAAAACAATTTTTAAATCAATCGGGATAGGTTCTAATTTTAAAGATGTGACATCTACTAACTGATTTCCCATGCTCTCTATGGTGATTTCCTTTGTGTGAAGAATTCTCTTTAAAGTTTCCCATGCATAAGGATGATTTAGCAGCTGCTTTGCCTCTAATATAAGATAACCTCCATTAGCCAAGTGGATTGCCCCTGGCTTAATATGAAGAAAATCAGTTTTTAGCACCCCACTGATGTTTTCGTACTCTACTTTGCCAATCAATTTATTGACTGTAGGATTAAATTCAATCACCACAGGTGCGCCTTCTGTTTTGCTGTTATTTACTAATAGATTTACCTTATACTTTTTTACAAAGGCTTCTACTTCCTTTTTATCAGCTATGACAACTTCTTCCTCTTCTTCTTCCTTAACAAATTCTCTAATATTTTCTACTAAATCCTTTTCGACCTTATAAAAATGATCCACTATTTTCTGACATTGGCGATATTTTTCTACTAATTCATGAATTAGCGGTTTTACAACAAATAGTCCTACCTTCATTTCCAGTTGTAATAATTTCTTTTTAGCAATACGCTCTAGGTTTTTTAGTTTTACAAGAATATCTATAGCAGTTTTCTGGATTTCTTGAAGCTGCTCCTCTAGTTTTTTCGTCTCCTCTTTATCAAATTGTTTCAATGCCTCATCACTTATTTCTTCTCCATCTTTTATAGGAACAAACGCAAATCCAGTGCTGGTACTCTTTATACTAAACCCTTTATTCTCTGCAAATTCTGTTAAATGCAACAATAGCTTATTTTTTTGATCTTGATAGTCTCTAATAATTTCATTCTTTCTTTGATCATAATCTTCACTGTTGAAGGCCTGTGGTACTTGTATCAATAAATCTTCTATCAATTCATCTATATCTTTTTGAAACGCTTCTCCTCTACCCGCTGGCAAATTCAACGCCACAGCCTTACCCTTACTTTCAAAACTATGCACATAACACCAATCATCAGGCTGAGGTTTTGATTTAGCGACTTTTCCAACAATTTCTCTTGTATAAGTGGTTCTACCCGTTCCTTTATTACCGCCAATATAAATATTATAGCTGGGATGATCTATTTCTAATCCAAAGGTCATGGCGACTTCTCCCTTTTTTTGTCCTATAATTCCTTTTAAGGGATCTACCTCTTCTGTTGTTTGAAATGTAAAGTTATCAATAACGCAATATTTTTTTACATGTTTATAGGATAACTCAGGGTATTTTTTCATATACGTCCTCCTTTACAGCGAATCACCTTCACTAACATACTATTCAAAAAGAAGGTTATATTCTACTATTAAGAAAGAAAATCTTTTCGACCGCCTAGGGAGGGATGACTAATTTTCAAAAGGAAAAGCTTTATTAAGGCAGCTGACTATCGTATCTAACACTTTTTGATCCTCCTCTTTCTTTTTCATTTCCTCGGAAATCTCTCTTGCTAAAAAAGGATCTAATTGAAATATTCCCCATATGCTACAGCTTCTTATTTCTGGTCTATTGTCTTTTAATAAAGGTATTAGATAAGGTAGTGCCTTTTTATCCCCATGATTCACTATAGCAATGATGGCATTTCTCTGAAGTACTTTTTTCCCCCTCCACCCTGCTGAAGTTGACCCATAGGTTTTTTTAAAGGCCTTATTAGACATATGAAGCAGCTCTATTAAATCCGGTGCAGATGAAACCGCTTGGGGAGAAAAATGGTCTTCTGACATTTCCGTTGCTTTATTATTATGAGGACAGACATCTTGGCAAATATCACAGCCATAGAGATTTTTTCCTAGTATGCCCCTATCCTCCTCATAAATTTCCTCTTTTTGTTGCAATAAATTAGACAGGCACTTTTTTGCATTAAATTCATAAGGACCTTCAAGAGCACCTTTAGGACAATTTTTTATACATAAGTTGCATCCTTCACAGGCTTTGTTTTCTAAAGGTTTATCTTCTTCAAACGCTACATTGTTCATCATATAACCTATAAAAAACCAAGAACCGTATTTTTCATTAATAAGGAGAGCGTTGTAACCATACCAACCCAGTCCAGCTCTATAGGCCACATGACGGTCTACTAAAGGGCCTGTATCTACAAAAATTTTGTAGCGAAAATCATCGATCCTTTCCTGAATAAAAGCAGCAATTTTTTCTAGTTTTTCCTTCAAAACATAGTGATAGTCCCTTCCCCATGCTGTCCTGGCTAATACGCCAGAAAATGGTGGTTTATTCATCTCTCCTTGTTTGATATGTCTTTTATAATAAGATACCCCTATAACAATAATAGATTTAGCATCTGCCATTGTTTTTTTAGGATGAATACGAAGTTCTATATTCTGTTCTTCAAATCCAGAAAGATGATTTCGTTTTTTTCTTTTCTCTAAAATATTTCTCATATCTTCAAAGGGTTCTGCACTTGTGAAACCTATTAAGTCTACCCCAATAGATTTCCCATAGCTTTTAATTTCTTCTTTGAGCTTCATTCCAGTTCATTCCTTTCTGGCTTATTTACATTATCGCGCAAGAAACCCCAGCCAAAATGCTGGGGATTTATCCTTAAGTCTCATTTTATCTCTTAATGGTGGGGGTTTTTAAAGGTTGTTATTTCATGTAAAGGCCATATTTTTAACACAACTCTGCCTTTGATATGGTGCTTTCCTATACAGGAAAACCTTCTACTGTCATTGCTGTTATTTCTATTATCTCCTAAAACAAAGAATTTATTTTGTGGAACAATACCTTTTATATGACAATAGTCTTTGTTAATATAATCTTCTTCACAAATATAATCTTCCATGACTTCTATACTGTTAATCTGTAGTATCCCACCTTCTATCATAAACATATCTTCTCCCACGGCTGCTACTCTTTTAACAAACAACTCGCCTTCCCTACCCAATTCTTCAGGAGGTGTAAATATCACGACATCTCCTCTTTTTATATTTTTACGGAAATAAGGGAGTTTTATAAAAACAATCCGATCTGCTGGATTTAAAGTGGGATACATAGACTCCCCTTCTACATTAGCTATACTAAGCACAAAGGTATTCATGATAAAAAAAAGTCCTAATATAATGATTATTTTTTTTAGTAAGTTATAGTCGTAAGAATTGATTTTTTTCATTTTATCACTTCCTAAACCATTCTTGCTAACAAAGTTATAGCTATATCCCTTCATACTTTAACTTCAATAGCCAAAATCCAGATCTAGCTTTTCGTCTATAAAATTCATAGAGGTTATTTACGTATGGTTAACCTTCATTATATGTAGTTAAGGATACTGTCTTATCTTCACCTATACCCATAAAGATATATAAACCTATTAGTATTAAAATACCACTTAAAACTTGCCAAAAGCTCGGGATCTCTTTTAAAAACAAGACTGCTAAAATCGTAGCCCCTACTGGTTCTCCCAGCATAGTAATGGAAACCTTGTTTGCTTCAATATATTTTAGAGACCAATTAAAGATTGTGTGTCCACCAATTGTGCATAAAACTGCCATTGCTAAAAACAAAATATAATCTTTATGGGTATAACCTACAAAGGGTAACTTTAGCATTAGGTTTATTATGACTAAAAGCACTGTACAAGTACCATAAACAATAAACCCATAAATTAAGGTAGATATTTTTTTTCTTATTCCCCTACCTATAATAATATATAGTGCGCCAAAAAGACCACCTAACAAAGCTAAAATATTCCCATAGAAATGTCCTTCCCCTGCATGAAAACTAAAAAATCCTATCATGCTACTTCCACTGATGGTTAGTAACATCCCTAAAAATCCTTTTTTGCTTAGCTTTTCTTTATATAAAAAATACCCGATAACTGCCGTGAAGATAGGCTGTAATCCCACTAGTATAGTGGATGAAGCTACTGTTGTATACTTCAACGAAGTCATCCAAGTAATAAAATGAAGTGCTAAGAATATTCCACTGAAGCAACAAAGCAAAAGCTGTTTTCCGCAAATTTCCTTTATTTCTTTTCTTCCTTTAGTCAAACTAGCCGGAAGAAATAGAAGGAAGGTAATCATCATCCTGTACATAGCGATAATATTAGAAGGGGCTGTGGTACTCCTAATAAGGATGGCAGAAAAAGAAACCCCAATTACTGCTATGCATAGCATCAAATGGATTCTATATAAATCTTTCTTATTTGCCAACAATTTTCCTCCTTATCGTATAAGATAAATAAATATTCCTACTATAATACTCGTTACGAATAACTTTACTATGAGACTAACAAAATAAGCAAAGACACCAGCTCCTCCAGCCTTCATAGACTCTTTCCACGCTCTTCCAGACAAAAGTTCTCCCATTGTTAGACCAACTACTTGCCCAATAATCAAACCTATCACATTGAAAATAACAAGTCCTGAGAAACCTCCGATAAACATGCCAATCATGCCCCAAGAGGATACATTAAACCTTTTGGCTGTTAAAAAAGAAGCTAAGTAATCAATTACGATAGTAACAAAAGTTAGAATCGAAAATAATACGATCCAATATAAAGAGATTACAGTAAAATCTGTAACAAACCCATACACTACAATCCCTAACAATACGAAAATGGGACCTGGAAGAACCGGTATAAAAATTCCAAGAATACCTAATAGAATAAGCGCAAAACTAATTATGATTAATGCATTTTCCATTTTTTCATCACCTATACTTATTATAGTTCTAGTAAATCATCAAAAACCCTCTAACTATTTTACTATTATTTACTCTATTCACCTCACTATTTAGAACAAATTTTTCCTATGAGACGCTTTCATCAAAAAAAGTTTAAAGATAGAGAAAACTTTTCTCTATCTTTATCCAATCATCTTTTTAATCGTCTTTTTTCTCTTCTTTATGAAAACTACTGCCTCCTATAAATTCCCTTAAAATAGAGGTCTTAGGTATGTCTTCTTCATTCTCTAACGCAACAAAATAATTTAAAAACTTTAATAATCTCTTTGCTTCTGAATAATAGATACTGGTATTATGTACCTGTCTTAGTAAAGGCTCCGCATATTTCTTTAGTATGCTTAGTTCATAAAACAGTGCAGAGTTAAACATGGCATCCGCCTCTTCTTGAAAAGGAAAAATATTTTTCTCTTCTCCCCGTCTAACAGATTGCCACATGCCCAAAGTAGTTTCTGCATCATTCGATCGAAACTTGCTATCCCTAACAATTCGTCTTATTAACCTGGTGTCTGTAGTGGGAATTCTATTATGTTCATCTATATTTAGTTGTGTTAAAGCACTGATATATATTTTGAACTTATTATTTTTGGGAATAGAGGAAGTTAACTGATCATTTAAAGCATGAATTCCCTCTAATATTATAGGCTGATTTTCGTTAATTTGGATTTTATGGCCACGATATTCTCTTTTGCCTGTATGAAAATTAAAGGTAGGCATTTCCACCTCTTCCCCTTTTAGTATTCTTTCTAAGTCTCTATTAAAAAGCTTTAAATCAATTGCATAAAGGGATTCAAAATCATAGTTGCCAGCCTCATCCAAAGGCGTGCTTTCACGATCCACAAAATAGTCATCCAGAGAAATAGCCATGGGCTTAATACCATTTACCTTTAGTTGAATCATCAAACGTTGCGCAAAGGTTGTTTTACCCGAGGAGGAGGGCCCTGCAATCAAAACAACACGTTTTTCTTCAATATTTTCTGCAATACTGTCAGCTAATTCTGCAATTTTCTTTTCATGTAGCGCTTCAGCAATTCTAATAAACTCTCCCTCTCTTTGGGTTACAATAAGATCATTTAAAGATGCAACATAGTCAATTTCTAAAATTTCTCCCCATTTTTCTGATTCTCTAAATACCTTAAATAACTTCGGATGCTCTTGAAAATCTGGGATTTTTCCTTGATCTTCAAACCTCGGGAACTGTAAAACAATACCAGGGGCATAGTACTGTAATTTAAAATCTTTTAAATATCCTGTAGAGGGAACCATATAACCATAAAAATAATTTTTCAACCATCCACATTGATAAATATTAATATAGGGTTTTTCTCTATACTTTAGCAATCTTACCTTACCCATTTGCTCATAATCCCTAAAAATATCCTTTGCTTCATCTACCGGAACCCTATTTTTTTCAAAGACAACATCTTCCCAAATAATTTCTTGCATTCGTTGCTGAATTCGTTTTGCATCTTCTTCATTTATTGGTCTTTTATAATGAACCTCACAATACAATCCTTTGCTGATAGAATGTTCTACAGAAACCTTGCAGCTTGAAAAAATTTCCACACATGCTCTAATAAATACAAAGGTTAAACTTCTTTGATAAATTCTAGAACCAATAGAAGAGCATAGGTGAATAAACTTCACTTCACAATCTTCATCTAATGTATTCTTTAGCTCTTTTAGTTCATTATCCACAAGAGCAGCAACAATTAAGTATTTCATATTTTGCTGAAAATCTCTTGCAATCTCTTCTAATGAAATACCTCTTTCGTATTTATATGGACCTTGATCGTTTATCATGATTGATATGTGGTTCTGCAGCTTTTTGCTTCCCATGGAAAGTGTCCCCCTATAGAAATTTTTTAGACCTATTCATATTATTCTCTATAATCTATTATATACCTTTTTTATTAATAAAATTAAAGATTATTATTCATCAAAACCTCTTTCAATTAAATCTACAATAGCATCAAAAGCTTCCTTTTCATCCTCACCTGATACTCTTACAGTTACTTTTTCTCCCATTCTTGCTCCCATGCTCATCACATTCATAATGCTTTTCGCATTAAATTCACTATCACTTTTTATGATAACAATGTCCGATTGAAATTTAGAAGCTTCCTTTACTAACTTGCCTGCAGGCCTAGCATGGATTCCAGTTTTATTTTTTATCGTCATTAGTTTCTCTAACATAAGTCTCTCTCCTTTTTCATCTTTATCATAGGACTTTTTACTTCTATGAATATTTCTACAAACTATTTAAATTGGGTAAATTTACTTTCTCCTATTTTTTATTTTAATGCTGCAAAAAATACATGATTAAAAACAATTCTGTTTTTAGAAACAGATTTTAGAAAAACCTTAAGTATATTCTTACCCTGTGGAATTTTTTCATAAACATAAAAGACAATAAAATCATTCAAAAAAAAATATTCCCAGTATCTGTACTGGGAACATCTTAGAAAATATCGAATTACATCATTGGACGGCTGGGTAAAGAAATATCGCTTAAAGCTTTACCGGCATCATCCACATAAATATTTCTAACTGCTAAATCACCTATAGCTACAAGCCCTACTAACTTTCCATTCTCAACAACCGGCAATCTTCTAATTTGATTTTGAGCCATGATTCTTGCTGCTTCGTGGGTATGAGTATCAGGTGAAACAAAAATCAGTTCCTTTGACATTACTTTTTCTATATTATCAGAAACTCTAAATCCATCTACGATACCTCTTACGACGATATCTCTATCAGTAACAATACCTATAACGTGATTTTGATTATCACATATAGGAATAGAACCTACATTTAATTCCTTCATCTTTCTTGCTATTTCATCAATGCTGGCATTTGCATTTGATGCTGAAACATGACTTGTCATAATATCTCTTACCTTCATTTTATACAACCTCCTTAACTTTTGTAACTATATGTTTTGCAGTTTAGGAGATTTTTATAAGCCTAAATCTCTATAAATGTTTGCTAATTTAATGCAGTTATTGCATTGCTTTTAGCAGGCACATAAGTAGTTAAAAAACCCATTCTATTTAATGGATATAATCGCAAGAAAGCTTTTCCAATAACGTCCTCCATATCAACGAGTCCTAATATGTCATCCCTGCTATCTAAACTG
Source organism: Clostridium formicaceticum (assembly GCF_001854185.1). Lineage (NCBI taxonomy): Bacteria > Bacillati > Bacillota > Clostridia > Peptostreptococcales > Natronincolaceae > Andreesenella > Andreesenella formicacetica. The sequence continues at coordinate 2,407,177 of NZ_CP017603.1, read as the reverse complement.
TTTTCACGATTATCACCCATTGCAAATATTTTTCCTTCTGGAATGACCAAATCTACTGTACCCTCCGTATAAGAATCTTCTACTAAATAAGGTTCTTCAAGGTATTCTCCATCAATAAACACATTGCCATCTCTTATAACAATTTCCTCTCCTGGTAGCGCAATAATTCTTTTAATCAACAATTTGTCCTTCCCAGCAGCTGTTTTTAGTGGAGATCTAAATACGATAATATCTCCACGTTTGGGTGTTCCTTGTTTATATAACAAGCGATTCACTATCAAGAAGTTATTTTCATCTAATGTTGGTACCATAGAATAGTTTTTTACGATGGTTGGTTTAATAAAGGTTGTTATAATTAATGCAATCACTAATGATAACACAATGGTTTTAATCCATTCGATAATTTCTTTTTTCATCCTTTGTCCCCCTGTTCTACTTTGCAACGAATCCCTTTAATTATTTTAACACTGTGGAATTTTTAAAGCAACTAAATAAATTTACTTTATATAGAAATAAATTCGTTTACTACCTCAATTAAATTATCTAGCGTGATATTATTTTGTTGATCATCCCATACAACTTCTTCCTCCATAACCAATATAAGCTGTGGTGCCTCATGATTAATCTCCAACATCTCCTCTATCGCCTCAGAAACCTCCACATATTCTCTAACATCTACCATAGTAAATAGAATATCTTCTTCATTTTCTTCTATGAACTCAATGTATTCTTGATACGCCTCTTCACTCTCAGATAAAGTAATATCGTGTTTGAAGATAAAAACGGGCTTTTTCTTAGACTTTTTTATTATTTTATCTAAATCCTCTACTGTTGTAATTTTTTTAATGCGCCTTGACATGATTTACCCTCCCCTAAAATAGTTCTTAACTGTTTTTTTGTTGATTTTATTAATTGTATATTATCAGTTTAGTCATATTATAACTGCTAAAGCAAATATTATGTAATTTATTTCAACACTTTTAAAATAATTGTGTTAATATTTACATTCATACTTTTATTGAAAAGTTTATCTTAGTTGTGATATGCTTAGTATATAATTACTTAATTAAAGGTGGTACACATAATGGAAAAACTTAAAGATTTGCTTCATGATTTTAGCGATGTTTTTATAGCTGGTATTATTGCTTCTCTTATGTTTGGCGTAGTAGTTTTCAGCTTAGGAGACTGGTTTAACACCAATAGCACTGCTATAGCTATCGATCCTCTTTTAGAAGTTCATCAACAAGAACTTGCCGAGAAATTTTCTGAGGAAGCGAATACGGAAGCTAATGAAGAAGATGCCGCAGATGAAAAAGATTTGGTAGAAGTAACAGTAACAGAAGATAAAGTCATTACTGTTCCATCTGGGACACCTGCATCAGGAATTGCAACAATCCTATTAGATAATGGCTTAATTGAAAACACCAATGATTTTATTAAAACTGCTGAAGAATTAGATTTGTTATTAAAGTTAAAGTCTGGTACCTTTACCATTTCTGCAAATGCTGACCTAAAAGATATTGTCAGAATTATTGCTGGTGATAGATAGAAAAAAACGACGTTGTGTCGTTTTTTTCTATACTATTCCTCGTCTTCTATAATTCGATTGAATTCATCTCTACTGTACTTTGTATATTTGTTTAGTCGTATTAGATTTAATCTCCATAAATAAATAACATAAGGAATAAATAAAATCATTAATATAGGAATCTGTGCCATCAAAATAAAATTAAATAACCCATGAAATATTGTTGGTGTAACTAAGGATTTTGCAAAATACCTTCTTCTTACTTCTTCCTCTTTTGTATACTTTGCTAAAGAAAGATAATAGCCCATTGTTACAGCAAAAAGTATGTGGGCTGGAACCGATAAGATTCCCCGCATAATCCCTACATAATAGTTACTACTAAACCTAAAAACTACATACATAATGTTTTCAACAGTAGCAAAGCCAAGAGCTGAAAAAGCGCAATAAACGATACCATCTAATTTTTCATTAAAATGCCTACTGCGATAGGCACTATATAAAACTACTGCTCTTTTGAAATATTCCTCCGTTAAACCAGCTACAATAAAGGAAACAAAAGCAATTCCCAACAAACCAGTAAATATATTTACACTTAATAAAAGTCTTTGCACAATTAAAACAGGAATAACAGATAAAGCTCCTAGTACAAACACTTTTGTAAGTAAAGGTAAAGGTTCTCTGTCATATCTATCTGTCAGATATAAAGCTATGGCAATGGCAATACTAGGCGTAATTGCAATAACAAATAATCTTGTGACCATGATTTTCTCCTTCCTAGATTCTATAGGGTCTTATTTATAGTATTTTATAAAATAAATCATCTATCCAAATACTTTCTTCCTCTAAATACAAAATAAGGACGCCAAGTCCTTTGACACCCTTATTCTATCATGATTTTTTAAAAAATTTTTTTCGTCTGCATATACTCTTGCACAATTCTCAATGCTTCGCCAAATCTTTGGAAATGCACAACTTCTCTTTCTCTTAAAAATCTTAAAGCATCTTTCACGCCAGGATCGTCAGTAAGATTCAGTAAGTGCTCATATACAGCACGAGCTTTTTGTTCTGCTGCCATATCTTCATGTAGGTCTGTAATGGGATCTGCATGCGCTTGAATATAGGACGCTGTCCAAGGGACACCATTAGAATCTGAATAGAATAATGCCCCGTCACGAATCGCATAAAAGGAGCCCATATCTACAGCCTTAAAATCCTCAACAGTTGCATCCTTCGTCAACTGATAGATTAAAGTTGTAATTACCTCAACATGCGCTAGTTCTTCGGTACCTATATCTGTTAATAATCCCTTAGCCTCATTGGTTGGAATGGTATATCTTTGATTCAAATATCTTAAGGCTGCTGATAATTCTCCATCGGGCCCCCCATACTGGGTAAATAAGTATTGTGCTAACTTAGGATTAGGTCCACAAGTTACTTTAACTGGATATTGCAATTTTTTTTCATAAATCCACATATACTTTCCTCCTTATGCTTCCGAAATTAAAATTGTTCTTCCCATGGCCATGGACTATCTAACCACTTCCATGGATACGGACTGGGTGAGAATCCATAGTTTAATAAAGGGCCATAAGACATTTCATATTGTTGCTTTAACATCAATAACTGCTGACTATAGCAGTTGAAGTCCATTAAAGCCTTCTGATCAAAGGGATGGGTATCTAGATATAACTGCAATTCAGTTAAAGCAAATTCTACATCCTGAATTTGTCGCATCAAAACCATTCTTTCCTTCATTATTTTCTTCCCTCCCAACGTTTATCCTTTTCAATATAAGGTTGATATAGTTCTGGAAAAAGTGTGCCCTTCATTAAAGCTTCTGTTAAAGGAAAAGCATTCACATAGGTTTGATACGGTACATAAGCATGAGCTAACATTGCATACATAGGCATAAAGGGAATGGGGTATATGCCAGGGTAAGGTGTATACATCATAAGATATCTCCTCCTCTTTAATTTTAAACAGTAAATTTCCTGTAATACTATACTATTCCACCCATATGATTTTGGTGTTTTAATTATAATAAATTATTTTTTCATACATATATTTAGAAGTTAAACAAAAAAACAGAGGCTTTTATTTTTCCTCTGTTTTAAAATTACTATTTACGCCCTTATAATTTCTTGAATCACAAAGGGTACTTGATCTATGATATCTCCTGCCAACATGCTATACTCTCCCAATTCCTCTGCTGCTCTATCTCCTGCCTTGCCATGCAGGTAGGCTGAGACAATGGCAGCTTGCAGCGGCTCCACGCCTTGAGAAAGAAGTCCTGTAATCATCCCCGTAAGGACATCTCCGCTACCAGCGGTAGCCATACCAGGATTTCCTGTTCTGTTGATAAAAATCTGCCCTTGTGGATCTGTTATGACCGTTCTTGCTCCTTTTAATAGTGTGATAACACCCCACTTTTCTGAGAAGTTTTTTGCTACCTCTAACCTATGATCGTTTACTTCCTGAATAGATAAACCTGTTAACCTGGACATCTCTCCTGGATGAGGCGTTATAATGCAAGGCGCCTTTAAATCCTTCAGTAAGTGAATGTTATTTGCCAGTAGATTTAAACCATCTGCATCGATCACTAAAGGAAGCCTTGCGCTTGTTATTACAGTATGTAATATTTCTTCAAATTCTTGGCTTCTACCACAACCAGGTCCTATTGCGACAACGTTTTCTTCTTTTAAATAGTTTATAATACCTTTATCTAGCATCTCTTTTACAGGAACGGTTATTCCTTCTATCAGTTGATTTTCTAAGATAGGGATTAAACTTTCCGGTACTGCTGTTCTTAAAAGTCCTGCACCACACCTCAAGGCAGTTTTTGAAGCCAAAATTGCTGCTCCAGACATGCCAACAGACCCAGCTATGATAAAAGCTCTTCCGTAACTCCCCTTATGGGTATCCCCATATCTTTTCGATAAAACAGATGCAGCTACTTCTTCTGTAATCAAATGAATCTTAGATTGAATTAGGCTGACTGCTTCTTTAGGAATACCAATATTTTTTACCAATAACGCTCCCCCATAATAGCTTCCTGGAAAAAGTATATTTCCTATTTTGGGTAACTGAAAGGTTATTGTTTTCTTTGCTTCAACAGCTACCCCCTGTACCTTTCCATCATTACCATTGATACCGGAGGGTATATCAACCGCTATAATTTCTTTTTTACTAGCATTCATTTTTAGAATAACTTCCCTCATTATTCCCTCTACAGTCCTCTGTAAGCCAGTTCCTAATAATGCATCCACGAGAATGCTATACTGCTGTAAATCCTCTTGGAACTGTATAATATCTTCACTGCTTTCTAACTTCACAATAAATGCCTTCATTTTCTCTAATATGTCAAAATTAATTTTGGCATCTCCCTTGATCATAGAAGTATCCCCTACAATATAAGTTATCACTTGTATGCCTTTATTCATCAAGTGCCTTGTTATCACAAATCCATCTCCGCCATTGTTTCCTAAACCACTGATAACAGCGATTTTCTTATTTTCCTTTGAGGCTAAAGATTTTTCTATTTCTTCTACTACAGAGATACCAGCATTCTCCATTAAAATTATTCCCGGAATTTTATAGGTGTTTATGGCAATTTCATCTAATTTTCTCATTTCTTCATTCTTAAGAACCTTCATAATACCCCCCCTTGTCTATATGTATTATTTTACCAAACTATACGATGCAAAACAAAAGAATTATCATTCTATTTCATGCTTTTGTAATGTCTTATCAATAATTGCTCCACCTAAGCAAACTTCGCCATCATAGAAAACAACTGCTTGTCCAGGGGTTACAGCTTTTTGAGGTTCTTGAAAAATTACTTTACAGCTATTATTCTCTGTGCTATGTACCGTAACCCTTTGGTCTTGTTGTCTATATCGAAACTTTGCCGTGCATTCTATGATTTGGGGTTTTTCTTTTCCACTTATCCAATGTAGATCGCTTGCCAGTAGTCCATAAGTATATAAGGCAGAATGTTCTTCTCCTTGAACAACATATAATATATTATTTTTCAAGTCTTTATCTGCTACAAACCACGGTTCTCCTGAACCGCTTCCTCCTATACCTAGACCTTTTCTCTGACCAAGTGTATAGTACATAAGACCATCATGACGACCTTTTATCTCGCCGGATAAGCTTCTTATTTCTCCCGGTTGAGCTGGTAAATACCTGCTTAAAAATTCTTTAAAGTTTCTTTCACCAATAAAACAAATCCCTGTGCTATCCTTCTTTTTAGCAGTAGGTAATCCTTTTTGCTCTGCAATATCTCTTACCTCTTTTTTCGTTAGATTTCCTATAGGAAACATCGCTTTAGAGAGTTGATATTGTCCTAATGCATTTAGAAAATAAGTTTGATCTTTATTTGTGTCAATTCCCCGTAAAAGTTTATACTCTCCTTCACTGTAGGCAATCTGTGCATAATGTCCTGTTGCAAGGTAATCTGCTCCAAGCTTTAAAGCATGTTGAAGAAATTCTTTAAACTTTATTTCTTTATTGCACATCACATCTGGATTCGGTGTTCGTCCTTTTTTATATTCTTCTAAAAAATAAGTAAAAACTTTGTCCCAATATTCTTTTTCAAAATTTACAGTATAATAAGGAATATCTATATAATTGCATACCCGTCTTACATCTTCATAATCTTCTGAGGCTGTGCAATATCCAAATTCATCGGTTTCCTCCCAATTCTTCATAAATATTCCAATAACATGATATCCTTCTTCTTTTAATAATAAAGCTGCTACTGAGGAATCTACTCCTCCTGACATGCCGATAATTACCTTTGTTTCTTGTTTTGATTTACCCATAGCCATACCTTCCTTTGATTAATCACTTAAATTGTGCGATAGTTTAACGTAATAGTGAAAATTAAATATATGCTTTAAATACTTTTTCTTTACATCGTTGATTTTTTAAATCACTAAAAAATTGTATAAGTAGGATTGATTCAATGAATTTTTAATCATCCTATATTCATTATTGTATCTATCCTATATTGATTGTATACTTTCCTTCTTTGATTCCCCATAAGTTCTATGAATGACCTTTATGACGCTTTTGAAAAACATGAAACATGGAGACAGTATTTTTATCCCCATGTTCTATTAAAGGCTAGCTTAGGCAATCAAAACTTTCATAGGACTACTTTCGTCGATCAAATCTGCTAAAACTGCATAAGGAATTGAAAACTCTGGTATACCATAAGCATAAGGAGTATATTCATATAATTGGAAAAAAATAATTACAGCATCCTCTGTTAGATAAAAATCTTGTTTTTTATCAATGGTTTCGAACTCTACCAAAAGTGGTATGTCCTTTTCAACAATTTCTTCCTTTATGATTTCGTTAATTTTTTCAATATAGACACCGTTTTTTACAAATAAATCCTGTAATTCATAAGTTTTTCCACTTATCAAATCTACATTAATTGCTTTGACAGCAGTTAGTCCATGAGCCGCCCCCTTAGAGTAAGAATTAATATAGATCAACATGCTTAAAATATTGTTTTCCTTAAGCTTTACTTTGTATTCACCCCAAAATTCTTTTGTATAATCCTCCTCATACCCCTGTTCTACAATCATTTTATAGATTTCTTCTTGAATAAGGTCGTTTATTGTCTTCTCCACTTCT